>CAWGVK010000001.1:0-233816 GCA_963825985.1 uncultured Actinomycetota bacterium
CCTTGGCCGGCTGCTCGACCAGGTCGGTGAGGTTGCGCTCGTCGCCGTCGTCCCCCTCGCCGTCACCACCGCCGTCGGTGGCGGCCGCGGCCAGGGCCGAGGCCGGCACGGCGCCGATCGCCTTGCCGTCGGGGCCGATGATGACGACCTGCTGCTCCTGCTCGTCACCGGGCTCGTCCTGCTGCTCGCTCATCGGGGTGGTCATGTCGCCACCGTACCCAGCCGCACCCATCCCGGGTCGCCCACCTCGGCGGCGACCTGATCTACGCAAGTGCGCGGTTCGTGCGACGCGACTCAGACAGTCAGCACGATCTTGCCGGTGTGCGAACCCTCGCCCATCCGGGTGTGCGCGGCGACGACGTCGTCGAGGGGCAGGGTGCGGTCGATGATCGGGCGGATCGACCCGTCGGCCACCAGCGGCCACACGTGCTCGACGACCGAGGCGCAGATCGCGGCCTTGCTGGCGGGCGGGCGACCGCGCAGGCCGGTGGCGATGACGGCGCCGCGCTTGCGCAGCAGCTTCCCGAGGTCGAGCTCACCCTTCGCGCCGCCCTGCATGCCGATCACGACCAGCCGGCCCTCGGTGGCCAGGGCGTCGAGGTTGCGGCCGAGGTAGGAGGCGCCCATGTTGTCGAGGATGACGTCGACGCCGGCGCCGTCGGTCTCGGAGCGCACCACCTCGACGAAGTCCTGGTCGTGGTAGTCGATCGTGACGCTCGCCCCGAGGTCGGCGCAGAGCGCCAGCTTCTCCGGGGTGCCGCCGGTGGTGAACACCCGCGACCCGAGGGCGGCGGCGAGCTGGATCGCGAGCGTGCCGATGCCACCGGCGCCACCGTGCACCAGGAACGTCTCGTCGGGCTTGAGGCCGGCGACCATGAACACGTTCGACCACACGGTGCACGCCACCTCGGGCAGGGCGGCGGCGGTGACCAGGTCGATGCCCTCGGGCACCGGCATCACCTGCCCGGCCGGCACGACCACCCGCGACGCGTAGCCGCCACCGGCCAGCAGCGCACACACCTCGTCGCCGACCGCCCAGCCCTCGACGTCCGGGCCGAGGGCGGCCACGGTGCCGCTGCACTCCAGCCCGATCACGTCGCTCGCACCCGGCGGTGGCGGGTAGTGACCTTCGCGCTGCAGGGTGTCGGCGCGGTTGACAGCGGTGGCGACGGTGGCGATCGCGACCTCGCCCGGACCCGGCTCGACGTCGGGCACCTCCTGCACCGACAGGACCTCGGGGCCGCCCGCCCCGTCGGCGATGACCGCCCTCACCCGGTGCTCGCCACGTCTTCCTCGCCCTCGCCCTCGTCTTCGTCGTCCTCGTCGTCCAGGTCGTCGCCCTCGAGGTCGACCGTGTGGTCGATGCTCCGGTCGTCGGGGATCTCGTCGTTGATGTCGTCGGGGTCGGGCGCGCTGGCCGGTCGGTCCCAGGCCTCGGCCAGCAGCTGGGCCTTCCCGGCCAGCCGCTCGATCGTGGCGGGGCCGGCGCCGGTCGCGGCGGCGGCATACCCGAGCAGGTAGGTCGTGACCGGGCCCGCGCCGATGTCCACGTTGTCGTGGGCCAGCACGGCCAGGTCGTTCAGGAGTCCTTCGTCGACCTCGGTCTCGAGATCGAGGACGTCGCAGAGCTCGTCGATCCAGTCGTGGAGGTTCACGGGTCCACAGTGACCACCAACGCCTCCGGTCCGCAACCCCGGGCACCCGCCGGTGTCAGATCAGTCGGCGAGGTCGCGCAGGTCCTCCCAGGTGTCGACGTCGCGGTGCTCGTCGGCCGTACCGGACACCTCGGCCAGGTCGAGGGGGGCCAGCAGGCGGTGCAGGGCGTGGCCGTGCTGGCCCTCGCGGTCGGGTCGCACCTCCTCGAGCCGCGCCCGGTCGAGCACGAACGCGAGCTGGCGGCGTCCGGTCGGGTCGAGCAGCACCGCGCCGTCGTGCCCCGCCGCGGCCTGGTGCAGGCGGCGCAGCGTGTGCGCGGTGACGCGGGGCATGTCGACGGCCAGCACCGCGACGGTGGGGGTACGCCGCAGCAGCGCGTCGCAGCCGGTGAGGAGGGCGGCCACGGGGCCGCCGTACCGCGGGTCCTCGACGACGAACGTCACCGGGCGCTCGGTCAGCACCTGCTCCCCGACCACCACCACCTCCGCGGCGTCGATCACCGCGTCGAGAGCGTGCGCCAGCAGGGTGCGCCCGTCGACCTCGACCGAGGCCTTGTCGAACCCGCCGAGCCGGGTGGCCCGGCCACCGGCGAGCACCACCGCACAGTACGAGTCGAGATCCACCAGCACAGCGTGCCACCCTGGGCGGGTGAGCCACGACGTGATGAGCATCGCCCTCGTGCAGGAGGCCGCCGGTCTCGAGCCCGACGCCAACCGCGCGCGGCTGGCCGACCTGGCGCCCGGCGACGCCGACCTCGTGGTCTGGCCGGAGGCGTTCGCGCGCGACTTCGGCGACGCCGGCTCCGACGTGAGCCCGTACGCCGAGCCGGTCACCGGGGCGTTCGCGACCGAGCTGGGCCGGGTGGCGGCGGCGTCCGGCGCGACCCTCGTGGCGGGCATGTTCGAGACCAGCCACGACCCGGCCCGGCCCTTCAACACCCTGGTGGTGCGCGGCGAGGTCACCGCGGCCTACCGCAAGGTGCACCTGTACGACTCGTTCGGCTACCGCGAGTCCGACCGCCTGGTGGCCGGCGACCCGGCTCCGGTCGTGGTCACCGTCGGCGGCTGGCAGGTGGGCCTGATGACCTGCTACGACCTGCGGTTCCCCGAGATGGCGCGGCTGCTGGTCGACGCGGGCGCCGAGGTGCTCGTCGTCCCGGCGGCCTGGGTGGCCGGGCCCCGCAAGGTCGACCACTGGCGCACCCTGCTGCGCGCCCGGGCCATCGAGAACACCGTCTTCGTCGCGGCCGCCGCTCAGCCCGGGCCCCGCTACAGCGGGCACTCCCTCGTCGTCGACCCGATGGGCGACGTCCTCGCCGAGGCCGACGACGGGGCCGACGGGCCGGTCGTGCTGCGGGCCGAGGTACGCCGCGACGTCCTCGACGAGGCACGCCGCACCAACCCCTCGTTGCTGAACAGGCGGCTGTAACCTGCTCCGTTGTGTCCAGAGCCGAGGGTCGTCGTCGCGCGGACGTGCGCGAACCCCGGCGGTCCCGGACGCCGCGCAACACCCGCGAGTCGCGTGAGCGCACTCCACGCCGCGACTGGAGCGACCGCACCCGGGCGCTGGCCGAGTCGAGGGTCCCGATCGCCACCTGGTTCCTGATCGTGGGCGCCGGGCTCGCGGCGCTGGTCTGCGCGATGGTGCCGACCGGGCCCGAGTGGCTCGGCGGTGCCGGCTCGGTGGCCGTCGTGTCGGCGTACTCGTGGGCGCTGGCGGCCCGCACCGGCGGGCGGCCGGTGGTGTTCGGGAGCCTCGCCGTCGCCCTCGGCGTGGCGGTGCTGGTGCTCGACCGCGACGAGCTGAGCACGGGTGCGGCGGTGATGACCTGCACGGTCGCGGCGGTGCTCGCGGTGATGGCCACCGTGCCGGCGGTCACCTTCCTGCGCGCGGCGCGGGAGTGCGTCGTGGCCGTGCTCATCGCCGGGGTGGGCGCGCTGGCCACGATCGGGTTCGAGCCCACGATCACGGTGACCCGGTTCGAGTACGTCACCTTCGGGCTCGCCCTCGTCAGCGCGTTCGCCGTCGTCTACCGCCTCGGCGCCGGCCTGCACGGCCTCGGCCGTCGCGGCGTCGTGATCGTGATCGTCGGGGGTGTCGTCCTGGCCGGCACGCTGCTGTACGCCGAGCTGCTGCGTCGCTACGGCTCGCCCGAGCTCGTCACGTCGCTGCTCGACGGCGTCGGCTGGAGCCGCGAGAACCTCGGCGCCTTCCCGCGGCCGATCGAGTCGGTGCTCGGCATCCCGGCGCTCGCCTACGGCTGCCACATGCGGGCCCGACGCCGGCAGGGCTGGTGGGTGTGCGCGTTCGGCGCCGCGGCGACCTCGGCGGTCGCCAACTCGCTGGTCAACCCCGCCATCGAGCGCTCCGAGAGCGCGCTGTCGGTCGCCTACGGACTGGTCGTCGGCCTGGTCCTCGGGTACGTCGTGATCCGCCTCGACCTGCTCCTGACCGGGTCGACCCGCGGTTCGCGCGGACGCCGCAGCCGGGCCGACGAGGAGGCGAGCGCGCTGCGCCCGGAGCCCGCCCGCGGCCAGCCGCTGCTCTGAAGGACCCGGTACCCCGCGGTAACGGCTAGCGTCGCTGGCATGGCCCGCGACCAGCTCACCGAGATCGTGGCCGAGATGGTCGCCAACGTCCTCGAGGTCACGGCCCAGCCCGGCGCCGCCGTCGCCACGGGTGACGAGGTGGCGCTCCTGGAGTCGATGAAGATGGAGATCCCGGTGATCGCCGAGCACCCCGGCACCGTCGTCGCCGTCAAGGTCGCGCCCGGCGACGTCGTCCAGGAGGGCGACGTGCTGCTCGTGCTTCGCTGACCAGCAGAGGGGGCGGGATTCGAACCCGCGGCTGACATCTCTGCCAGCGACCGCTTTCAAGGCGGTTCCGATCGGCCACTCCGGCACCCCTCCGTGCCCGGCCGAGGCCGGGACGTGCCGGATTCTACGGCTACTCCGAGCCGCCGAGCTCCATCTCCACCTCGTCGTAGGCCAGGTCGTGCACCCGCTGCACGTGGCGGGTGACCTCCCCGACCAGGCGCGCCACCTCGGCGCGGACGGCGGCGACGTCGGCGTCCTCGAGCACGCGCGTGCTCAGCTCGCCCAAGCGCAGCACCAGGACGTTGCGCTCGCGGAACGCCGACCCGCCGCGGGCGGCCAGCCAGCCGTCGCCGCCGGAGGGATCGTGCGCGCCGGACTCCTCGAGGAGCGCGTCGCGCACCGCCGTCATCCGTTGTCGCATGGTCCAGCGCCAGCTGCCCAGCGACGGACCTTCTCGCCGAGGTAGCTCGTTCGCGGCCGCGAGGCCGCGCAGGGCAGCGGTCATCGCGGAGCTGGTGGTGTTGAGGCGTGGGGCACTCATGAGACACCTCCCGGTGCGACGGTGGTCACGAGCATGACCCCGACCTCGCGGCAGGGCAAGGCCTGTCGGCAACAATGGACGGGTGAACGACGTGAGCGCCGAGGCCGTCTACCGCCTGGCCCCCACCTTCGCCGCCCGGCTGGTCGGGCTCGGCCTGGTCGTGCTCGCGTTCGTGACCTTCGGGTACGCCGCGGCGGCGTTCGCGTGGGGCTGGCCGCCCGACCTGATCGTCGTCGTCCTGGTGGTCGGCCTGGTCGCCGTGTTCGCCTCGGCGCACTGGCTGCGGACCCGCGCCTTCGTCGTCCGCCTCGACGAGGCGGGCTACGAGGTCCGGTTCGTGCGCGGCGTCGGCGTCGCGTCGGGCCGCTGGGCCGACGTGGCGGAGGCGGTCGCCGCGCACCCGCGCAACATCGCCTGCCTGGTCCTGCGGCACCACGACGGGGCGACGACGTCGATCCCGGTCGAGATGCTGGCCGTCGACCGCGACCGGTTCGCCGACGACGTCAAGGCCCGCCTCGACCGCGCCCACGAGACCGGCTGACCAACCGATTGGCCCGTCCCGGCGCGACCCTTGTAACCTGTGGGCGCCGCCACGCTGCGGCAAGGAGGCGTCGCCTAGTCCGGTCTATGGCGCCCGCCTGCTAAGCGGGTTGAGGGCTACAACCCTCTCGCGAGTTCAAATCTCGCCGCCTCCGCCCCGTGTCCGCCTCCAGCCCGGCTGGAGGCGGACACACCCGCCGGGAAGCGGACGTCACCCTGGCCAGACGGCCCGAAGCGGTGCAGTATGGACGTCGAGCCTGTGCACGTTCGTGCGCGACTCGGGGTTGCATCAATCTGCATTGCATGAAGTTGAGCGGCGGAGCGCCTGACGCGGGCTCCCGCTCGTGACCGAGACTCGGCAGACGGGCCTTTCCGTGGGCCCGAGACAAGAAGGTGTTGAACCATGAAGTTCGCCCGAAAGCTCTGCCTCACGGCGGCCGCTGGCATTCTCGGTGTGACGCTGCTGGGCATGTCCGCCCCGGCCTCGGCCCACGACTCCAGCTGGGGCTGCGGAGGTCTCTGCCGCACCGCACCCTGACGCTCGACCCGGTCGTCAGTCCCCGTCCACCGGCGGTGGCTCCTGGCCGGAGATGCCGGCCTGCCCCATCGAGTACCCGAGCTGGAACCGGGTCTCGGCCTCGTGCTCGGTCTTGAGGTCCGCCACGTAGCCGGCGTAGGTGCGCGGGCTGACGCCCAGCCGTTTGGCGCTGACCGGGTCGGAGTGGCCCTCGATCAGCATCCGGATGGTCATCGCGCGCTGTTCGGCCGCGATGTCCTTGAGCGTGCCCGACTCGCGGTTGGTGAACGGCCGGGCCCGCTCCCACGTGCGGTCGAAGATGTCGACCAGGTAGGCCACCACCGACGGTTCGCGGACCGCGACCGCGCTGCGGTAGTCGTCGCTGGCCGGGATCACCGCGACCCGTCGGTCGACCACGATCATCCGGTTGAAGAACTCGTCGAGCGTGCGCACCTCGGCGCCACGGCTGGTGACCGCGGCGACGTACTTGGTCGTGAACGAGCTGCGGCGGGCGCTGTGCTGGTAGAGCGTGCGCATCTTGGTGCCGCGCTCGAGCATGGCGGTGTCGCGCAGCACCGCAGCGGCGAGGGACGCCGCGTCGCGGCCCGACTGGGGCTGCGCGGTGAGCATCTCCTCCTCGGCCTCGGAGACGAGACCGCCCAGGTACGGCCCGATCGCCTCGGTGTGGAGGTAGGTGAAGGGACCACGCGCCTGTGACAGGGGCGAACGACGCCACGACTGGCTGAGCGAGCCGAACGCGCGCGCCCACTGCGTCGACTCCTCGAGCAGCTGGGTCGCCTGCTGGCTCATCGGCGAGACCACGCGCGACTGCACCGTGCTGGGGTCCTCGGGCCGCCAGCGGTCGGTGTCCTTGTCGAGCTGCAGCAGCCCCATCTCGACCAGGAGGTCGAACGCCCGGCGGTCGGGGCCGCCCTCGACGATGCGGGGGTCGGTGCCGGCGATGCCCTCGCCGGCGACGATCTCGTCGTACAGGGTGGTCGCGCCGGACTCGAAGAGCGCGCGCTCGTCGGGACCGTAGGTCATCTCGTTCCTCCACCTCCCTGTCGGCCCCGAGCGTGCCGATCCTATAGAGAGCGACGACCCCGTTCCCGAGGTTCCGGGAAGGGGCCGTCGTCGGTCGTCGGTCGGCGTCAGCCGCCCAGGCGCGCCTTGAGGCCGTCGAGCTCGGTCCAGAGGACGGCGGGCAGGTCGTCGCCGAACTTCTCGAACCACTCCTGGATCTGCGGCAGCTCGGCCTTCCACTCCTCGACGTCGACCGCGAGCGCGGCCTCGAGCGCCTCCGGCGCCAGGTCGAGGCCCTCGGTGTCGAGGGCGTCGGGGGTGGGGACGTAGCCGATCGGCGTCTCGACCGCGGCGGCCTGGCCGTCGATCCGCTCCACGACCCACTTCAGGACCCGGCTGTTCTCGCCGAAGCCGGGCCACAGGAAGCCGCCGTCATCGTCGCGGCGGAACCAGTTGACGTAGAAGATCCGCGGCAGCTTGGCGGCGTCGTTGTCCTTGCCCACCGTGATCCAGTGGTTGAAGTAGTCGCCGGCGTTGTAACCGATGAAGGGCAGCATCGCCATCGGGTCGCGGCGCACGACGCCGACCTGGCCGACGGCGGCGGCGGTGGTCTCCGAGGAGAGCGTGGCACCGAGGAAGGTGCCGTGGGTCCAGTCGCGGGCCTCGAACACGAGCGGGACGGTCGTCTTGCGGCGTCCGCCGAAGAGGATCGCGTCGATCGGGACGCCGCGCGGGTCGTCGTACTCGGCAGCGAGGATGTCGCACTGCTTGATCGGCGTGCAGTAGCGGCTGTTGGGGTGGCTGCTGAGCTCGTCGGACTCAGGCGTCCAGGGCTCGCCCTTCCACGACGTCGCCTTGGCCGGGGTGTTCTCCAGGCCCTCCCACCAGATGTCGCCGTCCTCGGTGAGCGCGACGTTGGTGAAGACCGAGTTGCCCTTGTTGATGGTCTTCATGGCGTTGGGGTTGGTGTGCTCGTTGGTGCCCGGTGCGACGCCGAAGAAGCCGTACTCGGGGTTGACGGCCCACAGGCGGCCGTCGTCGCCGATCCGCATCCAGGCGATGTCGTCGCCGAGGGTCTCGACCTTCCAGCCCGGCACCGTCGGCTCGAGCATCGCGAGGTTGGTCTTGCCGCAGGCGCTCGGGAAGGCCGCGGCGACGTACTTGCGCACGCCCTCGGGGCTGGTGAGCTTGAGGATCAGCATGTGCTCGGCCAGCCAGCCCTCGTCGCGCGCCATCACGCTGGCGATGCGCAGGGCGTAGCACTTCTTGCCGAGCAGCGCGTTGCCGCCGTACCCGGAGCCGTAGGACCAGATCGCGCGCTCCTCGGGGAACTGCACGATGTACTTGGTGTCGTTGCAGGGCCACTTCACGTCGGCCTCGCCCTCGGCCAGCGGATGGCCGACGGAGTGGAGCGCGGGCACGAACTCGGCGTTCAGCTCGGTCATCTTGTCGAGCACGTGGGTGCCCATGCGGGCCATCACGCGCATCGAGGCGGTGACGTAGGCGGAGTCGGTGAGCTCGATGCCGAACATCGGCTTCTCGGCCTCGAGGTGGCCCATCACGAACGGGATGACGTACATGGTGCGGCCCTTCATGCAGCCGGCGTACAGCCCGCGCATGATGTCCTTCATCTCGGTGGGGTCCATCCAGTTGTTGGTGGGCCCGCAGTCCTTCTCGTCGACCGAGCAGATGTAGGTGCGGTCCTCGACGCGCGCGACATCGATCGGGTCGGAGGCGGCGTAGTAGGAGTTCGGCTTGATCGCCGGGTTGAGCTGGGTGAACGTGCCCGTGGAGACGAGGGCGTCGGTCAGCTCGGTCCACTCCTCGTCGGAGCCGGTGCACCAGTAGATGCGGTCGGGCTGCGTCATCGCCGCGACCTCGGTGACGAAGTCGAGGATGCCCTGGTGGGTGGTGGGATGGCCCGCACCCTCGTGGCTGGCATTGCGTGCCTGCGTGTCAGCGGTCATGTACTGGTCCCTCTCGCGCATTCGCGGCGTCGGACGTCGGTCCGGAGAGCCGGCCGCCGAGCGTGTCGACGGTGTGTCGTGGAGTCGTGTGTGTGGATCGCTCGGCATCGTTGCTGGCGACTTTTGTGTCGTTCGCGAGACGTCGGATCGGACCGCTCGTCCCCGCGATCCGCTGAGGCTATCCCCCGCCGTTGAGGCCTCCTATTGGATCGTTCACAGTGGGGTGTCCCAGGTCACAATGCCCTTGCAGGGCAGGGCTTCTGCCGTTTCTGCGGCAGAAGTACGGCGTCCGGGAGAGGGCGTCGCGGCATCCGAATTCGGCCTGCCGTCGCCGGTCGGCTATCCTCGACCAGTCCTCGGGCCAGCCCGGCGGGCAGGCGCCTGTAGCTCAACGGATAGAGCATCTGACTACGGATCAGAAGGTTTGGGGTTCGAATCCCTACAGGCGCGCAGCACGGTTTCACGACATGACCTGCGCCTTTGGCGTCAGCGAGCTTCTCCAGGCTGAACTGGTTCAGCCGTCTCCGGCCCTGAAGCCGGCCCAAAACTCCCGAGCGGGAGACGGTGGGGACTCGAGGGCGATCTGGTCGGCCCCACGATTTCTGCCGCCGGAGATCGCTGCGGACCTAGGCGACACCTGAAGCCGAATTCCTCTCCCAACCCGTCATCCGACCCAGGGAAGGCGCGCACGCTTGATGGACACGGCTGACGGCGGGAACGGCAGACAACCACCCATGACCACTACTTTGTGGCAAGACGAATCGGTGCGGGCCGCGCGCTCCGCGTCCCGCACCGATTCGTCAGCGTGGACCAGCTATCTGCGGACGACTCTGAATGACCAACTCCGCACCGCGCGGTTGCCCACCCGGTCGACGGCAACCACCTTCACCCGGTGCACGCCTGGCTTCAACGCCTTCCGGACGACGGCGACCACGCGGCCCCGACGCTCGTCGTAGGTGAAGTGCAGCCGCTTGCCGTCGACCTTCACGGTGAGGCCACGTCGGGCGACGCCTGAGCCGCTGTCCCGGACGACAGCCACCACCTTCGGCGTGCGGTCCTTGACGCGACCCTTGGGCGCTACCGCGGACACGCTCGGACGCCGGGTGTCCTTCGTCTCCGGCTCGGTCACGGTCACGGCCAGCTCGTCCGAGGCGGTGTTGCCGTCCTCGTCGGTTGCCGTGACGGTGGCCGTGTAGTCGCCCGGCCCAGCGAAGGTGTGCGTCACGGTGTGGCCGGCGACCTCCTCGTCCTCGATCTCCCAGAGATAGGTCAGCGGTCCGCCCTCGGGGTCGACGCCGGTCGCGGAGAACCGCACCTTGAGCGGAGCCTCACCCGAGGCCGGCTCGGCCGACGCCTCGACGGTGGGTGCCTCGCCCGTGCCGGTGTCGAGATCCCTGATCCGGATGTTGCGGAAGTAGACGTCGTCGCCGGCGCCGTGGTTCTGCAGCCCGATGTATCCAGGGATGGTCATCCGGTTGGGGTCAGTGTTGGTGTAGTCGTTGATCTTCACGCCGTTGAGGAACACCTGGATGCGCTGCCCCTCGACGAGGAGCTCGTACTCGTTCCACTGCCCCGGCGGGTTCAGGGCCTCGTCGCGGGCCTCGGCGTCGGGTGCCTGGTGGTTGTAGATCGACCCGGTCGTCGAGTCCGCGTCGTCGGTGGGATCGATCTGGATCTCGTGACCCCGGGTGAACGCCACGTTCCAGTCGTCACCCGGGTCCGGGAACCCGACGAAGACACCGGAGTTGTCGTCGCCGGCCAGCTTCCACTCGGCCTTGAGGCTGTAGCCGTCGAACTGCTCCTGGTCGTACCACAGCAGCCCGATGTCACCCACCGTCTTGAGCGAGCAGTCGTGAAGCCGGCTGAAGGACCCGCCGCTGGCGTGCTGCCACGGCTCGAGGCTGTCCAGCGTCCCGTCGAACAGGGTGGTGTAGCCGGCGCCGGCATCCTGGGGGGTGCAGATGTCGTTGGCTTCGCCGACCTTCAGGACGTCGAAGTTGACGAAGCCGTCATCACCCGGCTCGTACCTGACGGAGATGGTGTTCTCACCCTCCTGCAGGTCGAGCTCGCGGGTGACGAACGCCCAGTCCTGCCACTCGCCCGTGCTCTCCAGCACCAGGGGGTCGACCTCCGTGCCGTTGACGTAGAGCGAGACGGTCTTGGTCGCTCCGGGTGTCGGGTGCGGCCCGTTGGCGTAGCGCAGGTGCACCGGCTGTGGTCCGTCCGCCGCGGCGTTTGCGCGGAAGGTCAACGTGGCGCCCTCGGTGCCGAACCCGCCGACGAAGCCCGAGCCGGAGTACTTGCTGTGGTCGCTGGCGATGCCGACGCTACCTCCCAGTTCGGCGTCCTCGGCCTCGTAGAACCCTTGGTCCGCAGGGGATACGTAGCCGGGGACCGCGTTGGCGGTGTACCAGACCTCCGTGCTCCACAGCTGCTCACCGTCCTCGGCCGTGAACGGCCGTGGCGAGCGGATGTACGTCACGTGTCCAGGCTTCACCCCGGGAATGGTGAGACTCACTGTCCGGCCGTCCTCGCTGACGGTCGCTGCGTGGACGTTGAGGGTCTCCTCGCCGAGCTTCGGGCCGCCGTACCCGGCGGTGGCGTTGTAGCGCCACTGCTCGACCTGGTACTTCGACGCGAGGTCCTGTCGGGTCTCCTCCGAGAGCGGCTTGGTGTAGGTCAGGTCGTAGCCGGTCTCGGTGATCTCCGTCGTGAGAATGTCCATGGTCACGGTGTCGTTGGCGATCAGCTTCTGCAGTCCGTAGCGGAGCTTGCCGGGCTGGTTCCAGTTGCCGTCGTAGCCGATCCCACCGAGGTAGAGATCGCCGTCGGGGCCGATGGTCATCTCGTTGATGCCGGCCTCGAGGCCCTGGCTCATCCGGTACAGGGCTCCCTGGAGCTGGCCGTCGACCTCTTCCAGGTAGGCGCGCTGGACCCCGCCGTAGGTGACGTCGCCGATCGCGAGCTGCCCCGCGAAGACGCCCTCCTCCATGACGACGGGCGTCGACGGCGAGTTCGAGATCTCGGCGTGCGGCATCCACAGCACCGGGGGCGTCACCGGCTGGTCATCGAACCGGCCATCGCGCATCTCGCCGGTGCCCGGGTCCTCGAAGGTCGTGTAGTGGTTGTAGAACGCTCCCTCCTTGATCTCGACCAGCTTGCTCGTGGGCACCCAACCTCCCTGATTGTCGGTGACCAGCAGGTTGCCGTTAGGTCCCCAGTTGATGCCGTTGGGTGTGCGCAGTCCGCCGGCGATGTAGTCCATCGCGCCGGTGTCCTTGTTGATCTTCACCACCGTGCCGCGGTCGGGCGAGGGCTGCGGGACGCTGGAGACGCCGCTGCGGTCCAATGCCGATGAGAGCGCGACGTAGAAGTGGCCGTCGCGGTAGGGCAGGCCGAAGGCGAACTCGTGGAAGTTGTCGGCATAGGGGTACGCCGCGAGACGGTCGCGTCCCTCAAAGAAGCCGTCGTCGCCCTCGTCGACCAGGCGGTCCAGGCCCGCCTTCGTCGAGACATAGATCTCGCCGTCGACGATCTGCACGCCCTGGGGCTCCTGCAGGCCGGACGCGATCTCGGTGTAGCCGACCTGGCCGAGGTCGACCTCACCCTGGACGTTGGTGACCTTGTAGAGCTTGCCGCTCGAGGAGGTCTGCGACTTCCCCCAGGTGAGGACGGCCAGGCTGCCGTCGGGGTACCAGGCCATCCCGGACACGTCCGGCTGGAAGGTGTCGTCGGGACGGAGGTCGCTCAGATCGAAGCTGGGGTGGACGTCACTGAGCGGAAGACCGTCGCCTGCGTCCTCGCCGAAGCCCTCGCACTCCTTGACGCCGGGCGAGACCACCCGTGCGCCGCCGCCTTCGGTCGTGAGCACAGCGGTCGGGACGACCTCGAACGTCGTCTCGCCCGGGCGGCGCCACGACAGCGTGAGCGCCTGGTCCCCGCCTGCCTCGAAGTAGTCGATCTCGAGGTCGTGCGAGCCGGCAGCCAGGGTGACGTCACCGTCCTTCGGTTCGGCGGCATGGACCCCGTCGTGGTCGATGACCTCCTCGCCGGCGATGGTGAGCCGCGATCCGTCGTCGCTCTCGAGGCGGAAGGTGTAGTCCCCCGCTTCGGCGATCTCGATGTCCGCCACCACCTGGGCGACGAAGTTCGCGTCGTAGCCTCCGAAGTCGTCCGCCGTCGACCAGTCGACGACCGGCCGTAGGACGTCGACGTTCGGAGTCTGACCCGCCTTGAGCGTGCAGAGCTCCGTCAGAGCGGTGTCCACGTCGAAGATCCGCATCGTCACGCCCGCTTCGGTGATCTGGTCAGCCGAGGTGACGACCATGTGGTCGAGGTTGATGGGTCCGTTGTTCTCGGGCCCGGTGTGCAGATCGAGCTGGTTGACGCCTGCCACCAGGGGGACCACCACGGTCACCGTCGACCACGTGGCCCAGCTGGCAGTCGGCGGGAACAGGACCGGCACGTCGGTCGTCTCGTTGACCGTCAGCGTGAACCGGCGGCTGGCGAACCCGCTGCCGGGGTCGGCATTCGCGTACCGCATCGTCACCCGATGGGTTTCCGCCTCGGGCGCATCCACATCGAGCACGACGCCCGCAGCTCCCCACATCCGGTCCACGAATCCGGTCCCGGTGTAGCCAGCGTGCTCGGTGGCGACCCCGGCTCCGTCGTGGAGCGTCCCGAGCTCCGCCTCGCACACCTGGCCCAGGGCACACGCCTCCGCAGCCCTCGCCGCCGGCACGGCGCCCAGTGTCGACAAGACAACCGATAGCGCGGCCACGACTCCCATCCACCACCAACGTTGCCGCCCGATGTCCGGGGGCGCGGCCTCTACTAGCGCGGTCTGCTGCATGGCTGACTCCAAGTGCTTGCGTGGGGGGGATTAGTTTGTTGTGTGCCCAAACTAACTGTGACGCACGCCACGTTAGGCGGGGCGGACGAGAAGTGTCAACGCCCTCTGCCCGCACCTGAGACCGGTTGCCCGGCGCGGCTGGTCAGTCCTCAGCGCCGCGCGGC
This sequence comes from uncultured Actinomycetota bacterium, assembly GCA_963825985.1. Taxonomy (GTDB): domain Bacteria; phylum Actinomycetota; class Actinomycetes; order Propionibacteriales; family Nocardioidaceae; genus Nocardioides. Next base: position 14,077 of record CAWGVK010000001.1, read on the forward strand.
TCCACACACGTGGGGTCATCGAAAACGCGCTCCAGCGAGGTCAGCGCACCACCTCGCACGGCCGCGCCGAAGCCGAGCTCGGAGAGCTCCACCTTGGTCCCGCCCGCGTCCGCTGCGAGCACGCCAGCCCCAACTTTGTCCTCGATCGCACCGATCATGTGGTGGCCGACAATCGCGAAATAGCCGCTGAGCACGATGGCCGCCGGATTGAGGACGTTCGCGAGTATCGCCGCGCCCGCCCCCACCCAGGCGCCGACCTCCGCCAGTGCGGCGAGCGTCCGGGCGTCGCCGACGTCGGCCCGCCGGTTGATCTCGGCGAGGCGCTCGTCAAGGGCCACCGACGGGTCCCGCACAGGATCGCCGGCGTCCGCTGCGAGGTCGAGCAGCGCACGGAGGCCGCAGACCACCTCCCAGCACCCGCGGCGGCCACACCCGCACACCCCACCTCCGGGCTCGACGATCATGTGGCCGAACTCACCGGCATAGCCCTGCTGCCCGCGCAGCAGCCGGCCCCCGGCGACGATGCCGCCACCGACGCCGACCTCACCAAAGATCACCAGAATGTTCTGACGGTCTGGGTCACCGGGCGTCGCCTCCGCGAGCGCAGCAAGGTTGGCCTCGTTGTCGACGGCGACCCGCAGATCACCGAGCCGGGCGCGGACCATCTCGCCAACCGGGACGTCGCGCCACTCCAGGTTCGGCGCGCGCGTGAGCACGTCATTGACACGGTCGACCAGACCCGCGATGCCCACGGTGACGCCGACCGACGCGAACCCCTGCGAGTCGAGCTCCGTCATGGTGTCCAGCACCAACTCGGAGAGCCGGTCGATGACAGTTTCGGCAGAGAGCTCGTTCGCCGCGAGGGCCAGCTTGTGCTCAGCCACCACGCGGCCCGACAGGTCAAGGGCGAGCGTGGCGACGTGGTTGACGTTGACCTCTGCACCGAGGCCGCAGATGAAGCGACCGTCGAGCTCCACATCGAGTCCCGGCCGCCCCATCGCGCCGCGTTGGAAGTTCCCGATCCGAACCAGACCACGGTCGGACAGATCGCTCACCAGGCTCGACACCGTCGACCGCGTGATCCCGAGCTCCGCCGCCAGGTTCGCCCGGGACCGCGGGCCCCGGTCGCGCAGGCTACGAAGGACGAGCCCCAGGTTGACCCGCCGGATGAGGCGATGGTCGACCCGCGCCCCCGCGGCAACGGCGATCGACGGGTCCAGCGGAAGTCTCCTCGGCATGAGACACATGGTGACGGGTGATCGGCACCGCGCCTCAGCAAATCACAAGACCCGAGCTCTCCGGCGCGGAGGTGCTTGTCGTCAGGCACTGCCAGCACTCGCCGCCGGGTCCGCGGAAGCGATGGCCTCCCCGGACTGGAGGTCGGCGGCGACGCGTCCGTCCTCGCCCGGCTCGGCGCGGTCCTCGACCCGGGCGACAAGAACTTCGTCATCGTCACGCGGGTTGCCTAGGGAGGTGATCCGTAGGCCGGCGACCGGAGCGGTACTGACGCGTTGCACTTGCTGTGAGGAGAGTTGGACCTGAGCCGCGTGCCAGTGCGGCTGCTGAAGACGCCCGCCGGCGGCGCCGGTTACGACGGGTAGGGGAGCGATGCTGGTCCCGAACCACCGGGGAGAACCCCGTGATGGCCGGGGCAGTGGAGTAGGCGCTACGACACGAACGCGGCCTCGACCTCGGACTCATTCACACAGCCGGTTTAGGTGCAGGCGGTTGCTGCGCGCCGGTCAACGCCCACAGGTTCGGACACGGCCCCGAACCGGCCCCAGAACCTTGGGACTCATCCCTTACGGATGACCCGACACGACTGGGGACGTCATCCGTAGACAACTCCGCAAGTAGCCCATCTGACCTGCTGCCTTCGGACAGAAGCGGTTGGCGTCTGCAGGCGCGCCGAGACGGCACCAGACACCCCATCTGATCCCTACGGATCAGAAGGCTTGGGGTTCGAATCCCTACAGGCGCGCAGCACGAACCGGCTCTGAACTGCGGAAACGCGGCTCAGAGCCGCTTCTGTTACGACGCAGGTTTCTGGGCCGTTTCTGGGCTGAAGGACGGGGTGCTCATTGATGGCGACGCTCTGACCTTCAGCAACGTGGGAAAGTCATCCGATACTGCGGCGGCCGGGTACGGCTTCTGTGGACGAATCAGAAGGCTTGGGGTCGAATCCCTGCAGCTCCGCAGAACGGACGCACCGGTAGCTTGCAGAACTGTTGCCGCCGGCCTGAACCCTCGATCGGAACCGCGCGCAGGGCCGACGGTGTGACGCTGTCCTCACAGACCGTGGCGAGAGGACAAGTCGCTGTCTTCGGCCGGCGGAACGCAGGCACCGCGATCGTCGGCGCTGCCCAGCGTCGTCCGGGGCGGCCCCGTCTCACCACCGTTGGTCTCGTTGGTGCGGTCTTCAGGCTGTTGGCGGGCGGAAGACGGCGAAGGGGTCGGTGATGTTGAGGGTGCGCTGGCGGAAGCGGTAGAGGGCGGCCGGGCGGCCGCCACCGGGTCCCGGGGTGCTCTGGTCTCCGGTGGGTTCGATCATCTGGCGTCGGGTCATGACGCGTTGCAGGTTGGTGGCGCCGACGTCGTACCCGAGGGCCGCGCTGACGATCTCGCGGAGCCGGTTGATGGTGAACTCGGGCGGGGCCAGGGCGAAGCCGATGTTGGTGTAGCTGAGCTTGGCGCGTAGCCGGTCGACTGCTGAGTGGATGAAGTCGGGGTGGTCGAAGGCCAGCCGTGGCAGGTCCGCGACGGGGTGCCAGGCGGTGTCGGCGGGAAGCCCGGGCTCGACAGCCGTGGGCACCAGGGCGAGGTAGCCGGTGGCCAGCACGCGGGCTCGCGGGTCACGGTCGACCTTGCTGTGGGTGGCGACCTGCTCGAGCCAGGAGATGTCGCGGACGTCGACCTTCGCTGCCAGGTGGGCGGAGAGGGCCTCGCCCAGCCGCTGGTCGGGCCGGACTCCGCCGCCGGGGAGGGCCCAACGCCCGGCGTGCGGCGCCTGCGCGCGCCGCCACAGCAGCACGTTCAGGGCGTCGGCACGCACCGACAGCACGACGGCCAGGACCTCGTGGGGGTAGGCCGGGAAGGGATCCACGCGGCACATGCTAGTGTCCGAACTGAGTTATCGCCTTCCAGACGAAAACATAGAGGGACCGATAGCAGTGACTGAGACACTCCAGCTGGAGACCTGGCAGGACGAGGTACACCGCCCGGCCCGCGAGCCGGACGCCGTGGTGCTGGCCCACAACTACATGCCGGCGCCGATCCAGGACGTCGCCGACGTCGTCGGCGACTCGCTCGCTCTCGCGCGGCACGCGGCAGCGACCGACACCGCCACGATCGGCTTGTGCGGGGTGGTGTTCATGGCCGAGACCGCTAAGATCCTCGACCTCGACAAGACGGTGTTGGTGCCCACCGGGCAAGCGGGCTGCTCGCTGGCCGACGGGATCACCGCCGACGACGTACGCCGCTGGCGCGCCGGGCACCCGGGCGCGGTGGTGGTCGCCTACGTGAACACCACGGCCGCGGTGAAGGCCGAGGCTGATCTGTGCTGCACCTCGGCCAGCGCGGTGGAGGTCGTCTCGTCGATCCCGGAGGACCGGCCGGTGCTGTTCTTGCCCGACCAGCTCCGTAGGGCCAACACGGGCACGACGTCCCTGCCGATGAACCAGCAGGCGTGGTGCCGCTCCATGAAGATGAGCACGCCCGAGCTGCTGCTGCGCTGCCTGCGTGAGGGCCGCGACGAGGTCGTCGTCGAGCCCGCCCTCGCTGCCCGCGCTCGGGCCGCGGTCGAGGCGATGCTCGACCTGGGCAAGTCCGGGGCCGGGGAGTGACCGAGCACGTGCGCCACCACAGCGCCGACGTCATCGTGGTCGGCAGCGGCGCTGCCGGCATGACCGTCGCCCTCGGGCTCGCGGCCGCCCGCGACGTGCTCCTGGTCGAGAACGGTGACGGATCCACCCGCTGGGCGCAGGGCGGCATCGCGGTCGCACTGCGCGACGACGACCCCCGCGCACACGTCCGCGACACCGTGCGCGCCGGCGCGCACCGCTGCGATCCCGACGCCGTACGCCGCCTGGTCGAAGAGGGCCCGCAGCGCGTCGCCGAGCTGGTCGCCCGCGGCGCGCGGCTCGACCGCGACGACGCGGGCCGCCTGCTGCGATCGCGCGAGGGCGGCCACGACCGGCCCCGCGTCGTCCACGCCGGCGGTGACACCACCGGTGCCGAGGTGTGGCGTGCCCTGCACTCCTTCGCCGCAGGCGCGGGGATCCGCCGGATGCGCGACACGCAGGTCACCGGGCTGGTGCTCACCGACAGCGCGGTCACCCGCGGGACGGTCACGGGCGTCGTCGCGCGCGGACCGCACGGTCCGATCACGATCCGAGCCCGCGCGGTGGTGCTCGCCACCGGCGGCGTCGGCCACGTCTACGGCACCACCACCAACCCCGTAGCCGTCCGTGGCCAGGGGATCGCACTGGCACTGCTGGCCGGGGCGGCGGTCACCGGCCTGGAGTTCGTGCAGTTCCACCCCACCGCCCTGGCGACCGGTGAGCGGTCCGGACAGCTGCCGCTGGTGACCGAGGCGCTGCGCGGAGCCGGCGCAGTGCTCCGCGGCCGCAACGGCACGCCGTTCATGGCCGGCGTCCACCCGATGGCCGATCTCGCGCCGCGCGATGTGGTCGCCGCGGCCGTCCACCGCACCATAAAGTCCGACGACACCGACCACGCCTGGCTCGACTGCCGCCAGGTCGCCGACGTGCGCCGTCGCTTCCCGACCGTGACCGCCGCCTGTTCGACGATCGGGGTCGATCCCTCCCGCGACCTCGTGCCGGTGCGCCCGGCCGAGCACTTCCTGTGCGGCGGTATCGCCACCGACGCCTGGGGCGCCACCACGGTGCCCGGACTGTACGCGGTCGGAGAGGTCGCCGACGCCGGCGTCCACGGCGCCAACCGGCTCGCCTCGAACAGCCTGCTCGAGGGACTGGTCTACGGCGCACGGGTCGCGGCCACCCTCACCCTCGAGCTGCCCACGCCCCCGACCGGGCCGACGGCAACGGTCATGATGGCGACCGACCCGAGGCTGGCCCGCGCCGCCCAGGGCCTGATGGACACCCACGCCGGCATCGAGCGCTCCACCGAGGGGCTTGCCGAGGCTCACGCTTGGCTCGCGGCTCATGCCGACCGTGACGCAACGTGTCGCGTCGGCGCCGCCATCGTCGAGGCCGCGGCCACGAGGACAGAGAGCGTCGGCTGCCACCTGCGCACCGAGACACCCGTGGCGATCGCCCGATGAAGGCGGCCAGAACCGGCCGGCCTCGGCGCCATGGCGACCACGACGCCGACAAGCCTCGCCCTCGCCCGACCAAGCGCGTCACGGACCAACCCGTCAGTCAGATGCACTCATCCAACCACTCACACCAACACAGGAGGTTCCATGCCCATGGGCTACTGGGTCAGCGTCTACCCCACCATCGCAGACCCCGACATGCTTGACGCCTACAACGAACTGGCCGGCGTCGCCGTCGCGGCCGCGGACGGGCGCGTGCTCGCCAGCATCGGCAACCGGGTCGACGCACACGAAGCCGGAATCGCCGAGCGCGTCGTCCTGATCGAGTTCGACACCTTCGAGCAGGCGGTCGCCGCGCGCGCGAGCGCGGCCTACCAGGAGGCGCTGGCCGCACTCCCCGACGGCTTCGAGCGCGACTTTCGCATCGTCGAAGGCAACGCCTGACCGAGGTCCACTCGGAACGTCACCGCACCTCGAGACGACAACAACGTTCGATTCCTCATCCAGGAGAGATGCTGAATGCTCAAGGCTCTGACCCGTGCACGTGAGAAGAACGCAGCGTCATGGCGTGACGCGCTGCCGATCCGTGGGAAAGTCCCGAAACTCTTGTCCCAGTGGTCACCGGTACGGGGTGCACGCGGTAACCCCTCCGGCACCGCGAGCGCGGCGCTTGCCTCGATCCGACCGGAAGCATCGGCCGATACGTCGGAGGAACTCGCTCTGGGGCTCGGTCGTGTTGTCAGTGCAGCGTTGGACGAGGATCATGCCGCGACAGACCTCACGACGTTGTGGACGGTCTCAGCTGCGTCGAACGCTGAAGCCCGGATCATCTGCAAGCAAGAGGGGACCCTGGCGGGTATCGACTTCGTCGAGGAGGTCTTCCACCAGGTCGATCCCGGAGTTCGCGTGCGAGCCATTGCCAGAGATGGCGAGGCCGTCTGCCCCGACGACATCGTGGCAGTGATCCATGGCCGGGCCCGTTCCTTGATCACGGGCGAGCGAACGGCGCTCAACCTCCTCCAGCGCGCGGCAGGCATCGCCACGCGGACGCGTGCGCTCCTCGATGAGCTCGACGGAACGGGGATCCTGCTGCGCGACACCCGTAAGACGGCGCCCGGCTTGCGACAGCTCGACAAGTACGCGGTGCGGTGTGGTGGAGGTTCGAATCACCGGATGGGCCTCAATGACATGATCTTGCTCAAGGAGAACCACCTTCGTGCTGCCGGAGGCCTCAACGCTGCCGTCCGTGCTGTTCGCGACCACCTGGCCTCCGGGGCCGCCGGGCGACTGTTGATCGAGACCGAGGTCACCACGTTGAGCGAGGTGGCGGAGGGCCTGGACTGCGACGTCGACTGGCTGCTGCTCGACAACATGAGTGTCGCCGACATGCGTCGTGCCGTCGCACTGCGCGATGAGCGTGGATCGTCGACGCAGCTGGAAGCTTCCGGGAACATCGACCTGGCGAACATCTCAGCCGTGTCCACAACCGGCGTCGACGCTGTCGCAGTGGGCTCTGTGACGCACAGCGCGCCGGCACTGGACTTCAGCATGCTCATCGTGTCGGTGGACGGAACGCCCATCCAGTCGTCTTCGCCGTCGACATCAGACACGCCATCGCCCATCCAGGACCAACGGAGGAACGCGAATTGAGTCGTCAGCACACTCAGTCGACGCTCGGGACGCGTTCGACCTCAAGGTTTCCGCGATCCAAGCACCGTAGTACTGACTGGCTGACTGACCCGTGCTGATCTGGGCAAAACGTCTGTATCAAATGATACAGTTGGGTAATGGGCCGACGGGTGCGCCGAGTGATCGAGAACGTCTGCGCCGTCGCGGCGCGCCACGATGCCGCGGAACCGCATCGGTTGCGGCGGTGGGGTGTTCTCGAGCCGTCAGCCGACGCCACCCATGACAGGTACGGACGTGGCACCAGCATTGACGCCGACGCGCAGCGCTTCGCGGTAGCACCTCGACCGCGCTGGGCTGATCGACCAGGTCCATTCCACATCGGCGACGGCGGTCAGGCACTCGCCGGAATGGCAGACGGCCGCTTGGATCTGCTCGTCCTCGACGCCGAGCAGAGCGAGTATGCCGACTGGTGGCCCCCACCCGCGGCGGGTGTTGCGGCAGCTCGGGCTCTTGATCGTCGACAACGCCGACTCCCATCCGGAGGAGATCGCGCCGCTGCGTGAGCAGCTCGCCAACGACCCCGATCTCGTCATCACCACGCTCGGGATCGGAAGGGTGAACTGATGGCGTTCCGGGGCCATTGAGGCGTCGAACGACCGAACCCCACAAGCCAGAGAGGCCGAGAGGCAGAGAGCCATGCGAACGTTGATCGTCGGGGCCGGGATCGCGGGCCTTACCTTGGCCGGATTGATGGCGCGCCAAGGGCAATCCGCCGTGGTGATCGATCGGCGCCCGGACGGTGCGGGACTTGGCTACGCCCTGGCGCTGTGGCCGCACGGGAGTCGGGTCTTCCACGCTCTCGGAGTCCACGAGAAGTTCGTCGCAGCCAGCGAGCCGATGCGGACCTACGTGGCCGAAGGCGCCACCGGCGAACTACTGACCCGGTCGCCGCTGCCCCACAGCATCGCCAGTTACGGCCATCTCGGCATTGTCCCCCGTGCTGATCTCCTCGGCATGCTGCGTGGCGCCCTCGACGGGGTCGAGGTGCGTGACGGTGTCAGCACCGTCAGCCTCAGCCAGACCCAGAACCACGTCGAGGTCGGCTTCGATGACGGGACGGCCGAGACGTTCGACCTGGTCGTCGGCGCCGACGGGATCCATTCCCGCGTCCGCACACTGCTCCTGGGACGCATTCCCCCCCGAGACACCGGATGGGGGTGTTACGTCTGGTGGGCCGACCCGCAGCTCGCAGCCGCGGGCGAGACGACCGAGCGGTGGGGTGCCGGTAGCTTCTTGGGTACCTACCCCTGCCGAGAAACCCTCTGCGTCATCGCCGGCGCACCTATCGAGACGCTCGAGCCCGACTGTCTTGAGGGACGCACCGATCGAGTTTCCGCGCTGCTCCAGTCCTACGGCCCCCCGGTCACCGAGCTGTTGACTGCCCTGCCCGGAGACGACGATCCGCTGTACTTGTGGCCGATGAGCGACGTCCGCTCACCCCGCTGGGTGCAAGGCCGAGTCGCGCTCGTCGGCGACGCCGCCGCGGCCTTCTTGCCTACTGCCGGCATCGGCGCCTCGATGGCCCTCGAGTCGGCCGCAGTCCTGGCCGACGAACTCTCCCGAACCGATCGGGCGTACCTGCCGAACGCGCTCCAGCTCTACCAGCGGCGCAGACGCACCAGGGTCGAAGCCGCCCAGACCCAGTCCCGCCGCCTCGCCCGGCTGATGTTCCTCAGCTCACCCCGACTCGCCTCATTGAGGAACCGGGGCCTGCGTTTCGCCAGCATGGAGCAGTTGGTCGCGCCACTGATTGCCGACCTGCGCAAACCGATATGAACGGCGAAGCCACCGGCGCCGCCGGCCGCCCGCCTACGCACCTATGGATCAAGGAGGTCTGATGTGAACGACCATGACGCAATCGCCGTCACCGCCGTCCCAGTCATGGGAGAGGAGGCATCCATGCGCCGACACGAGATCGGAGAACAAGAGGTACCCCCCGAGTTGCTGCAGTCGGTGCCACGGCCGCTGGTGTGCTCGGCACAGGACGGTGGGCCCATGACAGCTGATGAGACATTCACCCAACGCGTGCGCGCCGACGAAATCGCCGATCCATGGGAGGTCCACGACCCGCGGTTCCGCAGTCTCCAGGGTGACGTGCGGTGGACCGTGCTGTGGGAAGGTGGACGCTGGTTGGAGGGCCCAGCATGGAACCCCTCCGCACGCGTGCTGGTGTTCAGCGACATCCCGAACAACCGCCTGCTTCGACTGGACGATGTCACAGGCGCGGTGGGGGTCTTCCGGCAGCCGGCAGGGTTCCCCAACGGCAACGTATTCGACCGCGAGGGGCGCCTGATCACTTGCGAGCAGGGCGCGCGCCGTGTGGTGCGGACCGAACACAATGCATCCATCACAGTGTTGGCCGATGCTTACGCGGGGAAGCCGCTCAACAGCCCGAACGATGTGGTCGTCGACCACGCCGGCGCGATCTGGTTCACCGACCCTCCCTACGGGATCAGCGGCCACTATGAAGGGCGACGGGCTGTCGAAGAGCAGGGAGGCAGCTTCGTCTACCGGGTGGATCCGAGAGACCTGCGCGTCGACCGCGTCGCCGGTGGCTTCGAGCGGCCGACGGGAATTGCCTTCGCCCCGGACGAAGAATGGCTGTACGTGGCGGACAGCCGGACGAGCACCATCCAGCGGTTCCGAGGGGGTGGGGCCACGTCGTCCGATGGGGAGACGTTTGTTCACAGCGGCACGCCGAGTCTGGACAGCATGGCGATCGACGAGCACGGCCGGATCTGGATCGGCGCCCTCGACGGCGTGCACTGCTACGACCCGGAGGGCACGCTCTTGGGCAAGATCCGCCTGCCCGACGCCGCGTCGCACGTCGAGTTCGGCGGTGTGGAGAACAACGTTCTCTATGTGTGCGCCACGACGGCGCTGTGCGCCTTCATGCTCCCCGTTCGAGGACTCGCGTCAGCTGGAGGCTGACCGTGCCGCCGGCGAGTGCTGGGTGAGCCGGCGGGTGTCCTGTGGACAAGGCGGTACGCGTGACATCTCCAGGCACGACCGGTCGGCACATCCAGACCCACCGCATCTACTGGGGATGGTTCGGGACCGAGACACTCATCGCCAACGCGACCCGAGGACTCGGACCCGATCATGTCCATGTATCATTTGATACATGAACCAGGTGGAACGCCAGATCGATGCCGGAGTCGACCGCGTATGGAACCTGGTCGGCGATGTGGAGCGCTGGGATGACCTACTACCGACGATGCAGCAGGTCACCCGGCTCGACGGAGAAGGGCCGGTCGGCGTGGGCGCCAGGTTCGAGGTACGCCAGCCGGGCCTTCCCAAGGCGGTGTACGAGATCACCGAGTGGGAGCCAGGCGTCGGGTTCACGTGGGTGGCCGCCTCGATGGGTGTGCGCACCACAGCCAGCCACGAGATCCGGCCCCGGCACGGGGGAACGCTGCTGGTCCTGGGCATTGCGTGGAGCGGTCCTCTGGCCGGCTTGGTGGCTCTGCTGATGGGGGGAAAGGCACGACGCATGGTGGAGCAGGAGGCGGAGACGTTCGCCCAACTCTCGGTGCCAGGCCCCGGGAGATGACTGCGCCGCCTGACGGGCCGCGCGAGCTCTTGCTGCAGCGGATCGTGGAGTGGTTCGCCACCCATGGAGTACTGGACACCAGCATGCGAACCCTCGCCGCAGGCGTGGGTACGAGCAATCGGATGCTGAACTACCACTTCGGATCCCGCGAACAGCTCTTGGCAGCCGTCATCGGCACGGTCTGCGAGGCCGAGGGCCAGGCGCTGGAGGAGTGTCTCGCCCAAACCCAGGACCCGGTCGAGGCTGGTCGCGTGTATTGGCATCACGTCGCCGACACAGCCAGTACGTTTGCCCCGCTCTTCTATGAGCTGTCTGCGCACGCGATGTACGCCAAGCCCTACGCCGAGCAGCTCCGGCACATTCTGACCGAGGCTTGGCTGTCGGGATTCAGCAGGGGGTTTGCTCGGGTCACCCACCAGGTGCACGCCGACCAGCTCGCGCGCCTGTGCCTCGCCGTGGGCCGGGGAATCCTGTTCGAGATGGCCCTGACCGGCGATCGCGAGGCTGCCGATGACGCCATCGACCAGTTCACCACGATGACGCGAAGGGCGCTGGAGTCCGGCCAATGAGCGGTCGGCGACCCCGGCAGGACCCGGCGCCCAGTCGCGAACCCACCGTCAGGACGGGATCAGAACACATGAGCTCACCTGCACACTTCAGACGCGTCTCGTCTCAGCCTCTCGGCGAGCTGGCGAGCCCTGGCCGTCGACAAGCAGACCGAGGTGGTTGTGACTGCCCATCACACCTGAGCCCGACTCGACGCACCCGGGCTCGACCACATCTCGTTTCGCGCGCGCCGACACTACGGCGCCGCGGCGCTCGAACCGACGCCCCGAACATCGCCGGGCGCCGACGGGTTGCTGGGCGGAGGCGCCGACGGCATCCGAGTGCCTCGCCGGGGCCGGAGTGGAAGTCGACGTGATCACGCCCGACGGAAATCACACGCCTGTCGCGTCGCACGACGTCGTTTCGCGAGGGCGTCAGTCGCCTGAGGCGAGCTGCTCGAGCGAGAGACTCTCGTCGCGGAGCCGCGCTGCGTCGACGTCGCGGCCGACGATGCGCCGGATGTGGTCGGTGGCGTCCCAGACGTTGACGTGCATGCCTGCGAGGACCCGGCCGTCGCGTGACCAGAACGCCGTGAACGTGCGGCCCGACGTGTCGCCGCGCAGCACGACGTCGTCGTACCCGTCGGGGCCGACGCTGCCGACGTACTCCATGCCGAGGTCGTACTGGTCGGTGAAGAAGTACGGAAGCCGGTCGTAGGTCGCGTCGTGGCCGAGCATCGCGCGGGCCGCCGTCTGGCCCTGACCGATCGCGGTGTCCCAGTGCTCGACCCGGATCCGGCGGCCGAGGACCGGGTGGAGCGCGTTGGCGACGTCGCCGGCGGCGTACACGTCGGGGTCGGAGGTGCGCAGGTGCTCGTCGACGAGGACACCGTTGTCACAGTCGAGGCCTGCCGCCTCGGCCAGGGCGACGTTGGGTGCGACCCCGATGCCGACGACGACCAGGTCGGCCTCGACACTCGCTCCGTCTCCGAGCCCGATGACGGCGCGCGCGCCGTCGCGGTCGATCCCCGAGACCGAGACGCCGGTGTGGAGGTCGACGCCGTGCTCACGGTGCAGGCCGGCGAAGATCTCCGCGACCTCCGGGCCGAGCACCCGCAGCAGCGGCAGGTCGAGCGACTCGAGCACGGTGACGGACGCCCCAGCTTCGCGCGCGGCCGCCGCGACCTCGAGGCCGATCCACCCGCCGCCGATGATCGCCACCGACCGGCCCTCGCCGAAGGACGTCTTGAGCAGCTGGCTGTCCTCGAGGGTGCGCAGGTAGGCGACCGGCACCCCCGAGTCGTCGGCCATCGCGAGGCGGCGCGGGGAGGAGCCGGTCGCGAGCAGCAGCCTGGCGTACCCCTGCTCGCCGTCCCGCGTCCGCACCACGTGAGCGGCCGGGTCGATCTCGGTCACCGCGGAGCCCAGGCGCAGGTCGACGTCGTGGGCGTCGTACCAGTCGGCGTCGTGCACGAACGCTGACTCGAGCTCGTCGTTGCCGAGCAGGTAGCCCTTCGACAACGGAGGTCGCTCGTAGGGCAGATGGTGCTCCTCGCCGAACAGCACGATCGGTCCGTCGTGTCCGCCCTCTCGCAGCGCCTCGACGGCCTTGGCTGCAGCCAGCCCGGCGCCGACGACAGCGATCGTCTCGGTCATCGTGTCTCCCCGTCCAGAGCCTTCTCCGCGATGGTAGTGCGTCCGGGGAGTGCTGGCGGGTCTCGGACGGTCACGGCTCGAGGCGCGGGGCGCCCCTGCTCAGAGTCCGGCGAGGTCGCGTGCGCGAGGTCGTCCTTCCAAGCGGTCGGAGTCCGGGAGATGCCGGCGCCTGAACATGTGCACGGTGACCAGGACGGAGCTGAGTGCTGCCCACACGCACCACAGGGAGGTGAACGCCTCGGCGTACACCACCGCCACGACTCCCAGGCCGACCAGGTTCATGGCCCCGAAGGCCACGATGGAGCGGTACCCCGACAGCAACGAGGGACCGATGACGGCCGTGATGTAGAGCCCGGTCCACAGGACCGCCTGGTCGATGTGGGCGACGTAGGAGAGTGCATTGGCCTCGACGACGACCCTGATCGGTCCGTCGAGCACGGCGACGGCGTAGTAGGTGGACACGACGGCCCCGAGAGCCACGAAGGGCGCAACCCGTCTGCGTGAGCCGCGGGGCTCGAGGAGCAGCACGGCCAGTGGGATGAGCAGGGGGAGCACGGGGAACGCGAAGATCAGGTACGCCGTGGCTGCGGCCTGCTCGACACCGGCCGCCACGTCGCCGTTGGTTCCGGCCCAGACGACGGCCTCGACGAACTGGTGCAGGGAGAACAACAGCGGCAGCGACGCGAAGGGCAGCTCGCGGATGTGGCGGACCTCGCGCAGCGACAGCGCGGCCATCGGCAGCAGGACCGTGCCGGCGACAAGGTCGGCCTCCAGGGAGAAGCACATGCAGTGACCTCCCGGCTAGATCCGCGACCCTACGCCCTGCTAGGTGGGCAACCCGGAGACGACGATCCTGGTGGCAGCGGCGACCAGGTCGTCGTCGGTGTCGGCGCCGGCGTCGTCGTGGGTGGTGAGGACGGCGAGCAGGATCGGCGCTCTGCCGGGCGGCCGGATCACGGCGACGTCGTTGCGGGTGCCGTACGCCGCGGACCCGGTCTTGTCGCCGACCCGCCAGCCTGCCGGGACACCGGCCCGGATCAGCGTGTCGCCGGTGGTGGAGCGCTGCAGGGTGCGCTCGAGGAGGCGGCGGTCGGCCCCCGGGAGCACGTCTCCGAGCACGTAGGCGCCGAGGGTGGTGGCCAGGGCCTCGGGCGTGGTGGTGTCACGGTCGTCGCCGGGCACGGCACTGTTGAGGTCGGGCTCGAGGCGCACCACCTCGGTCACGTCGTCGCCGGCGTCCTTCTCGAGGGCCGCGTCAAGGGCGGCCGGGCCGCCGACGAGGTCGAAGAGGAGGTTGCCCGCGGTGTTGTCGCCGACCGTGATCGCGGCATCGATGACCTCGCGCACGGTCATCCCCTCCTCGACGTTGAGCCCGGTGACGGGCGAGTGCTCGACGAGCTCCTCCGCTCCGAAACGGACCCGCCGCGCGAGCCCGCGGGCGTTCAGGTCCTCGAGCACCGCACCGGCGGCCAGGGCCTTGATCGTCGAGGCGTAGGCGAACCTCTCACCGGCGCGATGGGAGATCGCCGTCCCGGTGCCGGTGTCGAGTGCGTACACCCCGAGGCGGGCGCCGCTCTCGTCCTCGAGCTCGGCCAGGCGGCGAGCGACGCCCGAGGAGCGAGGTTCCTCGGGCGACGCTGCGGACGTCGAGGGCGTCGCGGCCGACGGGGCATCCTCAGACTGCGCCGCACGGTCCGGTGAGCAGCCCGCGGCGACCAACACCAAGGCCGCGGTGACCACACCCGAGCGAGAAGTCATGCGCGCATCGTGCGCTGCCTGGCCTCGCGACGTCCACATGGCGCTCGACGCGGTCTGGCCGGGAGCCGCCAATTCCGGTGCGAGTCCGTGCCGCAGGCGGCCAAGGTGGGTGGCATGAGTGGGGACCACATGCCTGCGCACTGGTACGAGGACTACCAGCGGGGGCGCCCGGGCTACCCGCCGGAGGTCGCTGACATCGCCGGGCTGCCGGCGTCCGCAACGGTCCTGGATCTCGCCGCTGGCACGGGCAAGCTCACCCGCCTCCTGGTCTCCAGGTTCGCTCGCGTGCTGGCCGTCGAGCCGGACCCCCGCATGCGTCGCCTGCTCCACCAGTCAGTCCCCGAGGCAGCTGCCGTGGAGGGGACCGCGGAGCGGATCCCGCTCGCCGACGGCTCGGTCGACGCGGTCTTCGTCGCCCAGGCCCTCCACTGGTTCGACAACGAGTCCGCGCTGACCGAGATCGCACGAGTCCTGCGATCCGATGGCGCACTCGTCGTCATGTGGAACGTGCCGACCGGTCCGAGCGTGCCGCCCGTTGCGGCTGTCGAGGAGCTGCTCGCGCCTCACTGGCCGAGCGACTTCGAGCTCCCGCTCGACATGATGAGTCGGGGCTGGACCCCCCGGACGTGGCAGCTCCCCTTCGCACGGTCGACCTTCGACGAGATCCACACGGCTCAGCTGCCGAACCCGCAGACGCTCGACGCAGCGGGACTGGTGGCGTTCTTCGGCTCGATGGGCTGGGTCGCCAACCTGGCGGACGAGGACCGGCTGCCGCTGCTCGCCGACATCAGGCGGCAGCTCGTCGCCACCCGGTACGTGCTGCCGTGGGAGACCCGCGTCCACTGGGCCCGGCTCCCCTGAGTCCCTGCAGGTGCGGCTCCTACCTCTCCATCGGCGCCGTCAACCGCGAGGCAGACAGTTGAGTGACTCAGGCAATGATGGAAGAATGCTGGGATGGCACGCATCGAGAACCTGCTGGGAGCCCTGGCGCTGGCGGTCACGGACGCCGCCTTCGCCCCTGCGGCGACCGGCCTGCCGAGGTCGGCCCAGAGCGTCCTGGTCAGTGTCCACGCCTACCCGGGCCGACCCGTCTCGTGGGTGCGCGACCTGCTCGGCCTGACCAGCTCGGGGGCCACGAGGCTGGTCGACGAGCTCGAGTCGGCCGGCCTGCTCGTCCGGCGGCCCGGCGCCGACGCCCGCTCGAAGCGGGTCGACCTCACACCGTCCGGTCGAGCCGTCGTCCGCGACCTCCTCCGGTCGCGCGACCGCGCGATCGCCGGTCTCGTGAAGCCGCTGCCGCCCGACGACCGGGCCGACCTGGAGCGCATCCTCGCCACCCTGGTCGCCGGCCTGGCCGACGACCGGCCCGGGGCGGAGCGTGTGTGCCGGATGTGCGACCGCCACGCGTGCGCCGGCAGACGGGCCCAGGGCTGCCCGCTCGACCACACGGTGTCGACCGATGAGTGAGGTGATCGTCGAGCGCACGTCGCGCACGGTGCTGCCCGGCGTGGCGATGATCGGCGTCTCGTTCGGCCTGGCCAGGTACGGCTACGGGCTGCTGCTGCCCGACATGCAGCGCGACCTGCAGCTGACCTCCACCGCCGCGGGGCTGATCTCGTCGGCCGGGTACGCGTCGTACCTCGTCGCGAACGTGCTGGTCGTCGTGGTCGTCACCCGGTACGGGCCGCGCGCGGCGATCGGGCTGGCGTCGCTGACGGCGGCCGCGGGCATGGCCGTGGTCGCGGCCGCCTCGAGCGGGCCGGTCCTCGGGCTGGGGGTGTTGCTCGCCGGCGCGGCGTCCGGCTTCGCCTACCCGCCGTACGCCGACCTGGTCGCGCGCCAGGTGCCTGCGAGCCGGCGCGACTCGGCGTGGTCGACGATCAGCTCGGGCACCGGGTGGGGCGTCGTCATCGCCGGACCGGTCGCCATCGTCGCCGGCGACCGGTGGCGCACCGCCTGGCTGGTCTTCGTCGTGATCGCCGTCCTGGTCGGCGCGTGGGCCCACGCGTGGGCGCCGGCGCGGGCCGACACATCGGTGCGGCGCCCGCAGCTGAGCTGGACGTGGTTCCTGTGCCCGAAGTCCCGACCGCTCCTGGTCTCGGCCGTCGCCGTCGGACTCGGGAGTGCGGTGTTCTGGGTCTTCGGCGTCGACGCCCTGCGCGAGGCCGGCATGGCACCGAACGCTGCCAGGGTCATCTACGCCGTGTGCGGCGCCGCCAGCCTGCTCGGGTCGTTGAGCGGCCTGGTGATCGGGCGGATCGGTCTGCGATGGGGCTACCTGACCACCTGCGCACTGCTGGCGATCTCCCTGCTGGTCTTCGCGGCCGGCCGGGCCCAGCTGGGGAGCGCCCTGGTCGCGGCGGTGCTGTTCGGCTGCTTCTACGCCGGCGTCATCGCGGCTCAGGGCATCTGGAGCGCGCGCGTGTTCGCCGGCCACCCGTCGGCCGGGCTGGCGGCGGTCAACACCGCACTCACGATCGGCACGCTCCTCGGCCCGGTCGTCGGCGGCCTCCTCATCGAGCGGGCCGGCTACCCGGTCACCTTCGTCATTGCCGGCTCGGCCATCGCCGTCGGACTCGCGTTCTGCCCACCCGGCACCCAGCGGCGGCGAGCGCTCGCGGACCACGTCTGCCACGCGGCCCCGGTGCGCGACTGAGCTCCCCGTCGTCTCAGGAGGCGCCGCGACCGCGCAACGCGGCCAGGGGGAGGGGCGGCTGGCCGAGCGGGTTGGCGGCGGCGACCTCGTGCATCGCGTCGAGGATGTTGCGCAGGTTGATCATCAGCCCGCCGTAGACCGGCCACAGCGGCGTCGGGTCGAGCGAGCCGATGTCGTCGACGAGGGTGTTGAGCCGGTCGCGGAGGTCCTCGACGGCGTCCGGGTCGGCGTCGGCGATGGCCCGGCCGGTCTCGTCGAGCAGGCGCGGCCAGGAATCGCGGAAGTCGGGCTGCCACGCGTCGCGACAGGTGGTGACGTGCCCGAGGGTGCGGGCCATGCTGCGCGACTCCGCCACCGCCTGCTCCATGCGGCGCATCAGGTCGCGCCACAGGCGAGGGTCCCGGATCGCGCGGGCCGGACGGCGCGGGTTCAGCCGGGCGCTCTCCTGTGCCTGGCGCACCAGGGCCCAGGCGTGGTCGAGGTCGTCGTCGATCGACCGGGTGCGGTCGACCCAGTCGGCGACGTCGTCGTCGCTGCAGCCGTCGAGCACCCCCCGCCCCATGTCGGACAGCAGCGCGCCGATCCGGTCGTCGATGCGGTCCAGCGCGGTGATCGCCGTCCGGCGGCGCAACGGCGGCCACACGGCGGCGTTGACGAGCAGTCCGACGCCGATGCCGATGCCGGTGTCGGCGAGGCGTCCGAGGAGCATCGAGTCCTCGTTCGAGAAGCCGGTGGTGAGCACGATCAGGGCGGTCGCGGCGACCGTCGTCGCCTCCTCGCCGAACCAGGGGAGGGCGCCGATCGCGAGTCCGAGGGCCAGCACGACGACCACCGCGGTGGTGTCGAGGCCGAGCACGTTGCCCACGCCCCAGGCGAGGACGACGGCCACGACCGCCGCGGTGACCTGGCGCAGGCCGCGGGAGAAGGTCCGGTAGACGGTTGCGTGCACGACGAGCAGTGCCGCCCACGGCGCGAGGAACGACTGCGGTAGCGAGAAGACCTCGGTGGCCAGCACCCACGCGAGCACTGCCGCCAGCACGGTCTTGACCAGCTGCGTGACGTCGTTCCAGAACACCGGGTCGCGCGAGCGGCCGCGCCAGCCGTGCCTGAGGGAGGTGGCCATCCGCCGAAACTAGTCGTTGGAGACGCTGCCGCATGTTTCTGCGGCTCTCGGCCATGGAGGATCGCGGGCCCGGCCGGTGTGCTGGTTCCATGATGACGACGACAAGCAGAACGACCCCTGGGCCGACCCAGCGGGACGGCCGGATGCAAGGTCTCGACCGGTGGCTGACCACCGCGGCCGCACTCGGCGCGGCGGTGAGCGGTGGGGTCTTCTTCGACTTCTCCTTCGTGGTGATGCCGGGTCTGCGTGACCTGCCGGCGGCGGACGGGATCGCCGGGCTCCAGGCATTCAACGACACCGCGGTGACTCCGCCACTCATGCTGCTGATGTACGTCACGGCCGCGCTGTGCGTCGTCCTGATGGTGCGGGCGGCCCTGCGGGGGCGCAGCGCGTCCGCCGCATGGCTGCTCGGCGCGGCGATCGCGTTCCTGATCGCCGTCGTCGTGATCACCGGCGCCGGCAACATCCCGGTCAGCGCGTCGGTGGACGAGCTCGACCCGAGTGCGGCCGGCGCGGCGGCCAGGTGGGACGACCTGTACACCCAGTGGCTCTGGTGGAACCACGCCCGGGCGCTGGCCGCGATCGGCGCTGCCGTGGGCTTCGCCGTGGCCCTGCATCCTCCGGGCCGGCGCGACTGACCTCCGCTGACCGTCGCTGGTCAGAACAGGGCGCGCAGGCCGGCCGTGACGGCGACGGCGGCGAGGCTGGCCACGATCAGGGGTACCCGGCACAGCAGCAGGACGGCGGCGACGCCGACGCCCACCGTGTCGGCACCCGCGCTCAGCCGGCGGTCGTCGGCCAGCACCGCGGTGACGACCAGGGCCGTGAGGAGGGCGGGTGCCAGGGCGGCGATGACGCCGTTCGCCCAGCGCGGCAGCTCGCGTCCGCCGACCACCGCGGGACCGAACGCCTTCATGGCCACGCCCATGACGACCAGACCGGCGATCAGCAGCCACACCTGCGCCTCGCTGAGGTTCATGGCCGCCGCTCCGGGACGCCGAGCCCGACCAGGGCCGCGATGCTCGCCGCGAGCACCGGGACGCCGGGCGGCGTGAACGGCACCAGGGCCAGCGCGATCGCCGCACCGAGGACGGCGGCCACGCGTGCCCGCGGTCGGCGCAGCTCGGTGAGCAGGATGCCGACGAAGAACGTCGGGAACAGTGCGTCGAGCCCGAACCGCTCGGTGTCGCCGAGCAGGTCGCCGGTGTAGGCGCCGGTGACCGTGCCGGCCAGCCACAGCAGGTACTGCGGCAGCGTGGTGCCGAACAGCAGGGCCCGGTCGAAGGTGCCGTCGCCGCGGTTGGCCAGCGCCCACGAGGAGTCGACGACGCCCTGCCCCTCGACGGCGCGACGCAGCGGTCCGCCGGGGAGGGACGGCGCCAGCGCGACGCCCATGGCCAGGAACCGCGAGTGCATCAGGGTCGCGGCCGACAGGGCGGCGGCGATGCCGCCGCCGCCCGCCACGATCGACAGGGCGGTGAACTGGGCCGACCCCGCGAACACCAGCGCCGAGGTGACGATCGCCTGCAGGGGCGTGAACCCCGCCTGGACGGCGAGCACCCCGAACGACAGCGACAGCACGAACGCGACCGCGCCGTACGGCAACCCGAGCCGCACCCCGCGGCGGAAGGAGTCGGCGTCCACCCGGCCGAGCGTAGGGGCCGCGCCCCTCCCCCTCCGACACTTCGCCTGCCCGCGAGACGCAGGTCGGCCCCAGGGGTGGGCTTCCCCGCACCGGCACGCCACGAGGCCGCTCTGACGAAACTCCGGCTTCTGTCGTGAAGCTTCGTGACAGAAGTGCGAGTTTCACCGGTTAACCGGTGAAACTCACACTTCCGTCAGCGCGGCGGGATCAGCCCTCGAAGCACGCCCCTTCGAACTCGTAGTCGGTCGCGGTCGGACCGGCGAAGAAGTCCTCGACGGTGGTGAGGCCGGCGGGCGCCTCCGGGTCGACGTTGCTCAGCAGGCTCTGCCGGAAGATGTCGTTGTCCTGGGTGCGGTCACCGGCCTCCTCGGGCAGCATGCCCTCGAAGTCGACCGTCTCCAGGCTGCCGGCAGCTTCCACCAGACCGGCCCGGTCCTTGCTGTAGTCGCCGTCGATCCACTCCTCCAGCGCCGCCTTGAGCGGGTAGCTCCAGGCCCAGCCCGACGTGTACCCGTCGTTGGGCTCGACGTCGCCGAGGGCGTCGCGCATGGCCTGGTGGCCGGGGGTGTCGGTGCCGAAGCTGCCCCACGGTCCGGAGTGCATGAAGAGCGCCTGCAGCGCCTCGGCGGCCGGGCTCTCGAGCAGGGCCGGGTTCCAGGTCGGGGCGAGCCCGACGAACTGGCCCTGGAAGCCCTGGGCCGCGGCCTGGCCGACGATCACGCCGGTCTCGGTGGGTCCGGTGCCCAGGATCACCAGGTCCGGCTTCTCGGAGACGATCTGGCTGATGGCTCCGGCCTGCTCCTCCTGCCCGGGCGCGGTCTCGACGTTGGTGAACTCGACCCCGTTGGCCTCGGCGGCGATCTCGGCGCCCGCGGCGCCGTCGCCGCCGTAGTCACCGGGGAAGCCGACCGACATGACGGACTGCACGTCGTTCTGCTCGACCATGTAGTCGACGATGTTCATCCCCTCGACGCAGTACGACGGGCCCGACTCCAGGATGCTGTCCTCGAACCCCCACAGCGACGTCCACGAGGCCGGCGCCCCGATCACGTCCTGGGCCTTCATCTGCTCCAGGATGGCGAAGGTGGTGGGCGAGCCGAGGGTCTGGGCCAGCGCGAGCACGTCGGGCTGGATCTCGTTGTAGACCTCGACGTGGGTCTCGGGGGTGTAGAGGTTGTCTCGCACGTACTCCGTGACGTTGATGTCGTAGCCGCCGATGCCGCCGTCCTCGTTGACCCGGTTCCAGAACGCCTCCTGCGACGCGGTGATCGGCACGCCCAACGGGGCGAACGGTCCCGCCGTGAGGTCGGAGATGGTGCCGAGGTAGATGCACCCGTTGTCGTCGTTGACGGCGTCCGGGCAGGCCTCGGACGTCACGCCGGGCGCCGAGATGTCGCCCCCGTCGCCTTCGTCGTCCCCTCCGCGGCAGCCGGTCGCGGCCACGACGAGCACGGCGAGCAGCACCCCTGTCTTGTGCACCTTCACAGCAGTTCTCCTTGTTGTTTGTGACTCGACCGACCGGACGTCAGTAGCTGAACGGCCAGCTCTTCCAATAGGTGCGGAAGCGCACCCAGATGCCGTGCAGGCCCCGAGGCTCGAACAGCAGGAACACGACGATCAGCAGCCCGTAGAGGACCTGCTCGACCTGGGACACGTTGGGGAACTCGCTGGCCTTGCTGCTGATGAACGGCAGGAAGCCCGGCAGCTCCCGGGTCAGCGTCGGCAGCACCTGGATGAACAGCGCCCCTGCGATCACCCCGCCGACCGTTCCGGCGCCGCCGATCAGCACCATCGCGATGAACTCCACCGACAGCACCAGGTCGAACGAGCCGGGGTCGACGAAGCCGGTGGAGGCGTAGAGCAGCGCGCCGCAGCAGCCGGCATAGAACGACGACAGCGCGAACGCCAGGGTCTTGGTGCGCGGCAGGTCGATCGCCATCATCTCCGCGGCCATGTCGCGGTCGCGGACGGCGGCGAAGGCGCGGCCCACCCGCGACCGGCCGATGTTGCGAGCCGCCAGCGCGAAGACCAGCAGCAGCGCGAACATCAGGAAGTACAGCTGCTGGTCGCGGCTGAAGGAGTCCGACGCCTGACCGAAGTCGTAGCCCAGCAGCACCGGCTTGGCCGCCGCCCGGCCCACCCCGGCGCCGCCGGTGAGGTCGCGCCACTCCCGGAACACGTGCTCGCCGAGGAACACCAGGCCCAGGGTGACGATGGCGAGGTAGAGACCCCGCAGCCGGGTCGCGAGCGGCGCCACGATCACGCCGAACAGCGCCGCCACCAGGCCGGCCGCCGGAAGCCAGACGAGCATCTCGTCGACGCCGAACCCGGTGGCCCGCCCATCGGGGTCACCGGAGATGACCGCGGCGACGTAGCAGCCGATGCCGACGAAGAACGCGTGCCCGAGGGACACCTGGCCGCAGAGCCCGGTCACCAGGTTGAGACCGAGCGCGCCGATGGCCAGCACGAAGCCCACCGCGAGGGTGTTGAGCAGCGAGTCCTGCAGCACGAACGGCGCGAGCAGGGCGACCGCCAGCAGCACCGCGACGCCGACCCACTTCGGCCGGGTGTTGAAGAGCGCCAGCTCCTGCTCGTAGGTCTCGAAGAAGCCTGGTCGCCCCCGCACCCGCGAGCCGCGCCCCCGAGGCGCGGGCTTGGTGTCCGTCAGATGGCTACTCATACGCGTCGCACCTCCGGGGTTCCGAACAGGCCGTAGGGCCGCACGAGCAGGACCAGGAGCATCACGACGTACGGCGCCACCGCGGCCGCGTTGTTGCCGAGCCAGGGTGCGTACTCGAACTGGTAGGTGCCGACCAGGGACTGGACGACGCCGACCGTCAGCCCACCCAGCACCGCTCCTTCGAGCGAGTCGAGGCCGCCGAGGATGATCGCCGGCAGGGCGATCAGCGCGACCACCCACAGCTGCTGGTCGACGCCGGCACTGGTGGCCAGCAGCGAGCCGGCGATCGCGGCCATCGCGCCCGCCAGGCCCCACGACGTCGCGAAGACCGCGCCCACGCTGACGCCCTGCGTCATCGCGGCCTCCTGGTCGAACGCCGCCGCGCGCATCGCCAGCCCGAACGGCGTCCGCTGGAAGAACCAGTAGAGGCCCGCGCCCAGCACGAGCAGGGTGCCCATCATCACCAGGTGGCGGATCTGCACCGACAGGCCGAGGACCTCGATGCTGCGCACGCCCCAGGGGAAGCCGACGGGGCGGGCGCCGGAGCCGATGTAGCCGTTGGCGACCACGCGCACCGCGACGTCGATGCCGAGGGTGATGATCGCGACCACGAACACCGCCCGGCCCACCATCGGCCGCACCGCCAGCCGCTCGACGACCAGCGCCAGGACGGCGGTCGCGAGCGCGGCGACGGCCACCGAGATGAAGAACGACAGTCCGGTGAAGAGGACGAACCCGATCGCCGGGGTGAGGTACGACGTCACGACCGCGCCGGTGAGCATGAAGGCCGGCTGGGCGAAGCTGATGACGCGGGTCGCCTTGTAGATGATCACGAACCCCAGCGCCAGGATCGCGTAGACCGAGCCGATGCCCACGCCGCGCAGCAGCGACTCCAGGAACTGGTTCACCGGTCCCCACCACCCTTGGCTCCGTACATCGACTCGACGAGGTCGTCGAACCTCGCGAGCACCGCGGACCGCTTGACCTTCTGGCTGGCGGTGAGCTCGCCGTCCTCGTGGTCGAGCTCCTTGGGCAGCAGCCGGAACTCCTTGATCTGCTCGACCGAGGCGAAGCGCGAGTTGACGTCGTCGACGACCGAGCGCACCAGGTCGATCACCTCCTGCTTGCCGGTGAGGTCGCGGTGGGTGCTGTAGCCGAGGCGCTTGCGCTGGGCCCACTCGCCGACGGTGTCGAGCTCGATGCCGACCAGTGCGGTGATGTAGCGGCGGCCGTCGCCGATCACCAGGGCCTCCTTGACGTACGGCGAGGCCTTGAGCTCGTTCTCGATCTGGGAGGGGGAGATGTTCTTGCCGCCGGCGGTGATGATGATGTCCTTCATCCGGTCGGTGATCTTCAGGTGCGTGCCCTCGACCCACTCGCCGACGTCGCCGGTGTGCAGCCAGCCGTCGGCGTCGAGCACCTCGGCGGTCGCCTCCGGCTTGCGCCAGTAGCCGGCGAACACCGCCGGATGACGGGTCAGGATCTCGCCGGTCTCGTCGTCGATGCGCACCTCGATGCCCTCGTGGGCCTCGCCGACCGTGCCGAGCCGGACCCGGCCCGGCCGGTGTGCCGTGGCGACCGCGCTGTTCTCGGTCATGCCGTAGGCCTCGTGCATCGGCACGCCGATGCCCATGAAGAACTTGAGCACCTCGGGCGCGATCGGGGCGGCGCCGGACGTCGCGTACCGGACCCGCCGCATGCCGATCCGCTCGGTGAGGGAGCGGTAGCAGAACAGCCAGCCTGCGGCGTACACGAGACGGGTGCCGAGCGTGTGCCGGCCGCCGGTGCTCGCGAGCGTGGTGCCGATGCTCTCGGCGCGACCGAGCCAGAAGCGGGTGACGGCCCGCTTCACCCACGATGCTCCCGACAGCCGGGTCTCGACGCCGGCCAGCAGCTTCTCCCAGATGCGGGGGACGCCGAAGAGGATGGTCGGCTGCACCTCGCGCAGGTTCTGCGGCACGGTGTCGATCGACTCGGCGAAGTTGACCTGGGTGGCGCCGGCGGCGTTGAACCACGTGGTGAAGATGCGCTCGGCCACGTGTGACAGGGGCAGGTACGACAGCACCAGGTCGGAGGGTCCCGGCGGCGGGTCGGTGAACGCCCCGTCCTCGCACAGCACCTTGATCGCGAACTCCACGTTGGCGACGGTGAGCATGGCGCCCTTGGGCGGGCCGGTGGTGCCGGAGGTGTAGATGAGCGTCGCGAGGTCGTCGGGCTGCGCGGACGACGCCAGGTCGGTGACCGCGCCGGCGTGCTCGTCGCGGTGCCGGGCGCCGAGGGCGAGGGCGTCGTCCCACGACAGCAGCCGCGGGTCGTCGTAGCGGCCGCGGATGCCGCGCGGCTCGAGGTAGACGATGCTGCGCAGGTCGGGGCAGTCGCCGATCATCTCGAGGGCCTTGTCGACCTGCTCCTGGTCCTCCGCGACCAGCACGACGGCCCCCGAGTCGGCCAGGAGGTAGCCGACCTCGGCGGCGGGGTTGGTCGGGTAGAGCCCGACCGAGGCGGCGCGCACCGCGAGGGCGCCCATGTCGGCGACCAGCCACTCGGGCCGGTTCTCGGAGTGGATGCCGACCCGGTCGCCCGGCTGCACGCCGAGGGCGAGCAGCGCGTGACCGAAGAGCTCGACCTGGTCCCAGTAGTGCGCCCAGGTCCACGGCCGCCAGACGCCGAAGTGCTTGTCACGCAGGGCGACGGCGCCCGGCCGGTGCTGGGCGTGCTCGCGGATCCGCAGTGCCGGCGTTCGCGTGTCGGTGGCCGGCCGGGTGTCGGTCGTCATGACAGGTCACCGCCGAGGTAGGCGCGCACGACCTCGGGGTGGCGCTGCACCTCGGCCGGCGTGCCGGTGGTGACCGGGGTCCCGAAGTCGACGACCAGCACCCGGTCGGCGAGGTCCATCACCAGGCCCATGTCGTGCTCGACCATGATGATCGGGACGTCGAGCTCGTCGCGGATGTCGAGCACGAAGCGGGCCATGTCCTCGGTCTCCTCGAGGTTCATGCCGGCCACCGGCTCGTCGAGCAGCAGCAGCTTCGGCTCCATGGCCAGGGCCCGTCCGAGCTCGACCCGCTTCTGGACGCCGTAGGGCAGCAGCCCCACGGGCAGCTGGCGCCAGGCCTCGAGCTCGAGGAAGTCGACGATCTCCTCGCAGGCGCGGCGGTGCTCGATCTCCTGGCGTCGTGCCGGGCCCCGCCACGCGATCGCCGCGAGGGCGCCGTACCGGATGTGCTGGTGGCGGCCGAGCATCAGGTTGTCGAGCACGCTGAGGTGCTCGAAGAGCGCGATGTTCTGAAAGGTGCGAGCCACGCCACGGCCGGCGATCTTGTACGGCTTCTGGCCGAGGATGTCCTGGCCGAGGAAGCGCACGCGGCCCTCCTGGGGCCGGTAGACGCCGGAGATGATGTTGAACAGCGAGGTCTTGCCGGCACCGTTGGGGCCGATGATCGCGAACAGCTCGCCGGGGGCGACGTGCAGGCTCACGCCCTTGACGGCCTTGACCCCGGCGAAGGACAGGTGGACGTCGTCGAGCTCGAGGACGGGCGAGGCGGCATTCATGCCGACCAGCGCTTCTTGCGTCGGTAGTGCTTGGTGTCGCGGAACGAGCGGCGCTCGCCGTCCTCGCCCGGGTGCAGGCCGAGGTAGAACTCGCGGACGTCGTCGTCGGCGAGCAGCGCGGCCGCGGGCTTGTCGAGCACCACCCGTCCGGTCTCGAGCACGTAGCCGTGGTCGGCGACCGAGAGCGCCATCGACGCGTTCTGCTCGACGAGCAGGATGCCGGTGCCGGCCTGGTTGATCTCGACGACGACGTCGCGCACGGCCTCGACCATGAGCGGGGCCAGGCCGAGGCTGGGCTCGTCGAGCAGCAGGTAGCGCGGGTCGGACATCATCGCCCGGCCCATCGCCAGCATCTGCTGCTCGCCGCCCGACAGGTAGCCGGCAGTGCGGGCCCGGCGGTCGGCGAGCACGGGGAACAGGCCGTAGACGCGGTCGAGGTTGTCGGCCAGCTTGGAGCGGGCGGTGTGGCCACCGACGCGGAGGTTCTCCTCGACCGTGAGCTCGACGAAGACCCGGCGGCCCTCCAGCACCTGGCGCACGCCGCGGCGCACGATCTTCTCGGGCCCGACGCGCTTGAGCTCCTGGCCGTCGAGGCTGACCGACCCCTTGGTGACCTCGGCGTCGTGCACGCCGAGCAGCCCGGTCAGCGCCCGCAGCAGCGTCGACTTGCCGGCGCCGTTCGAGCCGAGCAGGGCCACGACCTGCTTGTCGGGCACCTCGATGCTGACGCCGCGCAGGGCGAGCACGGTGTCGTTGTAGACGACCTCGAGGTTGCGAGCGGCGAGCACGTGACTCCTGTCCGACTGCGTCGATGGGGGTGACGTGCGTCTCACTGTCGAGCACCGGGCGTTCCGTGTCTTTGGGGGCCGTTCACAAACTTCGAGCCCCGGACCTCATGGCGCGGTCACAAACGCAGTGCGGCGCGGGGGTGGTGTGACAGCCGTCACTGGCGGCAGACTGCGGGCAACCTCGAGCAAGGGACCGACTCGGCGCTCGAGGAATGGGGAGCACCATGAGCACGGCCAGCGAAAGACGAGTGCCGCAGCAGGTCCCTGCGCCCCGGGGGGCGGGCGTCGCCAAGGGCGTCGACCGGCTCACCAGCTGGGTGGTCGAGCGGGCCGACGAGCTCTCGCACGCGGCCACCGACTCGATCTGGGACGAGATCGACGCCTACGCCGTCCACGAGGACCGCAGCCTGCGCGCCGAGGTCCAGGCCCACTGCCGCCAGGTGTTCGGCGCCTTCCTCGACTCCCTCGACGACCGCCGCGAACCGACCCGGGCCGACTTCCCGTGGACCGGGCGGCACGCGATGCGCCGCGTCGACCTCGGCATCGCGCTGGCCGACTTCATGAAGGCGTTCCGGATCGGCCAGATCGCACTGTGGGACGGCGTCCTCGACGGCGTCGAGCACCATCCCGAGACCAAGGACGCCGCCCTGCTCATGGTCGGCCAGGTGATGCGCACGATCGAGGTGGGCAGCACGGCCGCGGCCGAGGCCTACCTCGAGGCGCAGCAGTTCCAGGTCGCCGACTCGGCCAGGCTGGCCCGTGACCTGCTCGAGGACCTGCTCGAGGGGCGGCCGCCCACGGTGCGCCCACGGCTCGAGGCGCTCGCCGACGTCGGCATCGAGGAGGACGCCCAGCTGGTGGTCCTGGTCGCCACGCTGACCCTGCCCGGCGGGGTCGGCACCCCCGACCGCAAGGCCTACGGGCTGCTGCGGTCGGCCCTCAACAACCCGGGTCGCGGGCTGGTCGTCGTGCGGCACGACGAGGTGGTGGCGTTGGTGCCGGTCGAGTCGCTCGCCGAGGACCGGATGCTGGCCCGGGTGCGCGGCAGCGTCGCCGCCCTGGCCGGGCACGGCGTCTTCCCGAGCGTCGGCGTCAGCTCGATCCACCCGGGCTTCCTCGACATTCCCGAGGCCTACGAGGAGGCCCGGCTGGCGCGCCGCTCGCTACGCGGGCGGGCCGGCGTCCAGGCGCTGTCGCGGATGTCGACGCTCGACTACCTCGTGCAGACCCACGACCGCACCGCGCGCCGGCTGGTGAGTCCCCAGGTGCGGGCGTTCGTGCAGGAGGACCTCAGCGCCGGTGGCACCTTCGTCGAGACGCTGCGCAAGTACGTCGCCTGCGACCTCAACGCCAAGCTGACCGCGATGGAGCTGCACGTGCACGCCAACACCGTGTACTACCGCTTGGAGCGGATCGCCGAGCGCACCGGCTGCGACGTCCGCCGGGTCGAGGAGCTGATCGACCTGCTGCTCGCGGTCAGCATCATCGCCGGGAGCGACTAGCAGGCCTGGCCGATCGCTCGAGGCGCGCGACCACCTGGCCGGCGTACCGGCGCCTGACGGAGTTCCTCGACCGCGTGTTCGCCCGCTGACGGTCGCGGTCTACGGTTTCCGGGTGGCCGGTGCGACACCGGCCCGCATCCGGAACCGAGGTCGGAGTCGAGCATGGCCGAGTCGTTGTCCCGCGAGCTGATCCTGCCCGCGACCAGGCTGGGGGTGCCGCCGCGTCCGTCGGAGCGGCAGCTCACCGCCCTGGCCGAGCGCAGCGCCGACGTGTGGAGCCTGAGCCCACGCGAGTGGGCGACCCAGCAGGTGGTGCGGCTGGTGGTCGCCGAGGCGCTGCGGTCGCGGCTGGCGGCGTCCGTGCTGCCGGCCGACCCCGAGCAGGTCACCCTGGCCCAGGCCGCGCACCTGTTCGGACCGCACGTCGGCCTGGCCCGCCAGGCCTTCCAGCTGGCCGTGGTCGAGGCGGTCAACGCCGGCGTCCCGGCGGCCACCGACCCGCTGCGCGAGAGCCTGCGCCGCGTGGGGGTGACCGGCCGCGAGCCGATGCGGATGGTCGCGCTCGGCCTCGACCGGCTGCCGACCCGGGCCGCCTCGCAGTTCTGGTCGAGCGCCAGGACGTCGTCGACGCTCACGGCCGTGGTCGGCGCGATCGCGCCCGACTCCCGTGACGTCAGCGGCCTCGACCGCAGCCACCTCGCCCGCGCCGACGCGCTGGTGCTCGCCGGCGGGCGGACGACGGCGGTGTCGCTCGGCGGCCGACCGCGCGAGGGGGGCGGGTCGTGGCTGCCGGTGCCGGTGGCGCTCACCCGTCGACACCGCGGTTACGCCGACGAGCCCCGCCGGGCAGGAGACACCGGCATCGAGGTCGGCCTGCGCGCCGAGGGCTGGTCGGAAGTCTTCGAGGTCGCCCTCGACGCCGTCGGGGCGAGCATGCTGCAGATCGACCTGGGCAGCCGGCCCAAGGGCCGTGCCTCGGGTGCGGCCGAGGCGCTGGCCCAGCGGCTGGTCGCGGCCAAGGACCGCACGGCCGTGGAGGTCGTCGCCTCGCTGCGGGCGATCGACCCGTTCGTGCTCGAGATGTTCGACCACGAGGTGACCAGCACCGACGTCCGCGTCGCGGTGCCCGTGCCCGAGGACGAGCCGTTCGTGCAGCTGTGGATGTCGCCCTCGGCGCTGGCCGGCCCGCTGGTCACCGGCTCGGCCGACCTGTTCTTCGGCGGTGGCGCCGAGGTGCGCTCGCACGGCGGCAAGCCCCCGGCGGCCCGCGGGACCAAGAAGGCCGCCGGCGCGCCGCCGTCCAAGGAGGGACGCCGTGGGCCTCGGCCCGAGGGGCGTCGCGGCGGCAAGGGCCGCCCGGGTCGCGGGCCCGCGCCCCAGCCCCCGACGTCCCCGCCTCCCGCGCCCGAGCCGCCGGCCCCTCCGGCTCCTCCGGCCCCTCAGTCGCCCGTCGACGACGCGTCGGCCTGAGGCCGCGACTGCCACAGCGCCCAGTCGGCGGCGACGTCGGCAGCGGTGCGCAGCAGGTAGGGCAGGTGCTGGTCGACGAGCTCGGGCACGCCGACCTCGGCGGCGTGCACGGTGACGTTCATGGCGGCCCGCACGGCGCCGTCGCCGTCACGCAGGGGCACGGCGATCGAGCGGATGCCGGGGGCGAGCTCCTCGTCGGCCAGCGCCCAGCCCTGGGCGCGCACGGCGCGCAGCTCGGCCTCGAGCTCGTCGAGGTCGCACGGAGCGACCGGCACCCCCGAGCGGCTGGGCTCGGCCAGCGTGCGCGCCAGGTCGGCCATCTCGAGGGCGGCGAGCAGCACCTTGCCCTGGCTGGTGCGCTCGGCCGGGAAGCGGGTGCCGATGTCGACGCGCAGCGTGATCAGCTTCGGGACGGCGACCCGCGCGACGTACACGATGTCGGACCCGTCGAGCTGCGAGATCGACGACGACTGCCCGGTGCGGGCGACCAGGCGCTGCAGGTGTGGCCGGGCCATCTCCCACAGGCCCTGCGAGCCGACGTAGGCCATGCCCAGTGACATCACCCGCGGCGTCAGGGCGTAGTCGCCGTCGTCGACCCGCACCAGGCCGAGCTCCTCGAGGGTGAGCAGCAGCCGGCGTGCGGTCGGTCGGGCCAGGTCGGTCTCGGCCGCGACCTCGCTCAGCGTGAGCGTGCGCCGCTCGGCCGAGAAGCAGCCGATGATGTCGAGCCCGCGGGCCAGTGCCTCCACGAAGTCCGGCCCCTGGCCGCGTCCCGCCACGTACTCACCCGTCCCCGAAGAGGGATCCCCGGGCATCGCGCGTGGACGACGACCGGAACTCCGTGTACTGGTACGGGTTGTCGAGCACGGAGTCGTCGTCGGAGGGCAGGTCGGGGTTCATGCCGGCCGCCCACACCTCCTCGCCCATGGCGCCGCGGAGGTGCTCCACGGTCTGCTCGACGGCGTGCCGGACGGCGGGCAGGTCGGCGCCGACCAGCCGGTGCTCGTGCTTGACGATCCGTCCGTCGACCAGCACGGTGTGGACGTCGCCGCGCTGGGCCTGGAAGGCCACGTGCCCGTAGGGGTTGAGCAGCGGGAACGACACCGGCGACGCGTCGTTCTTGATCAGGACGACGTCGGCGCGCTTGCCCGGCTCGAGGCTGCCGAGGTCGTCGCGGCCCAGCGCCCGCGCGCCGCCGCGGGTCGCCCAGTCGACGACCTGCTCGGCGCGCAGGTGCACGTGGGTCACCGTGTCGCCCGCGGCGTGCGCCTCGAGGTGCTCGCGCGAACGGTCGGCGCCGAGCGTCGTCCGCATGGCGCTGAAGAGGTCGCCGCTCCACCACACACTGGTGTCCATCGACAGCGACACCGGGATGTCGTGGCGGCGGACCTGCCAGGTGGGCGGATAGCCCTGGCCGGCGCTCTGCTCCGACTCGGTCGAGACCGACACCGACCCGCCGGTGGCGGCGATGCGGTGGTAGCTGTCGGTGCTGAGCGTGGCCGCGTGCACGTAGACGGTGTCGGCGCCCATGAACCCGTGGTCGTGCATCAGCCGGATGCCCTCGTCGTTGGTGGCACCCCACACGCCGGCGTGGGTGGTGACCGCGAGGCCGAGGTCGCGGGCGGCTTCGAAGGCCGCCTTCTCGGGGAACGCCGGGTCGCCGGTGACGTCGAAGGCCAGCTGCAGCCCGAGCCGCCCCTCGTCGCGACGCCGCTGGAGGAACGCGTGCACGGTCGGGTCGGTGGTCCACTCCCACGGCGCTGCCTGGATGTTGCCGTAGGCGAGCACGAACCGGCCGGGCACCGCCAGCAGCGCGTCGGCGGCGGCCTCGGCGTGGTCGACGGTCTGCAGGCCGTGCGACCAGTCGACGGTGGTGGTCACTCCTGCCTCGAGGGCCTCCCAGGCGGCGAGGGTGTTGCCGGCGTGGATGTCCTGCGGCCGGAAGGTCTTGCCGTGCTCGAGGTAGTACCAGACGAAGTACTGCGTCAGCGACCAGTCGGCGCCGTACCCGCGCATCGCCGTCTGCCAGAGATGGCGGTGGGTGTCGATCATGCCGGGCATCACGATGCCGCCCGACGCGTCGACCTCCCGGGCGCCGTCGGGCACCGCCAGGTCGGGGCCGACCGCGGCGACCACGCCGTCGACCACGAGCACGTCGGCGTCGGGCAGCACCGTGTGCGCGTCGTCCATCACCAGCACGGTGCCGTGCCGCAGCACGACCGGAGCGGCGGGTTCGGTCATGCGACGCCTCCTGTTGCCACCATCTACGGACACCTGTCCGCCACCCTGCTGCGGGGGTCGTCGGCTGTCAAGAGGTGGATAGTCCCGGCCGTTTGGGCCCCGAAGGTGCCCGCGAAGGGGCCCAAACGGCCGGGACTATCCCGCCGGGCAGGACGTTGACAAGGTCTGGGATGGCGCGGTTGCATGCAGACGGACGCCGAGAACGGACGGTTGTCCGTGGATGCCGGACGGAGGGGTGTGTCGTGGAGCAGGCCGAGCCGACGCCGGCCGCGACGGGCCCGCTCGCGGGGATCGTGGTGGCCGACTTCTCGCGGGTGCTGGCCGGTCCGTACGCCACGATGCTGCTGGCCGACATGGGCGCCGAGGTGGTCAAGGTCGAGGGCCCCGGCGGCGACGACACCCGCACCTGGGTGCCGCCCACCCGCGACGGCGTCGGCACCTACTACCTCGCCGTCAACCGCAACAAGCGCTCGGTGGTCCTCGACCTCAAGGACCCCGCCGACCTCGAGACCGCGCACGCGCTCTCGGCGCGGGCCGACGTGCTCATCCAGAACTTCAAGCCCGGCGGCCTGGCCCGGTTCGGGCTCGACTACGAGGCCGTGCGCGCGCGCAACGAGGCCGTCATCTACGCCTCGATCAGCGGCTTCGGCGCCACCGGCGGCGCGTCGCTGCCGGGCTACGACCTGCTCGTCCAGGGGATGTCGGGGCTGATGGACCTGACCGGCCAGCCCGACGGCCCGCCCACCCGCGCCGGCATCTCGGCGTTCGACGTGATGACCGGGCTGCACGCGACCGTCGGCATCCTGGCGGCGCTCCACCACCGCGACCAGACGGGCGAGGGTCAGCACGTCGAGACCAACCTGCTCTCGAGCGCGCTGTCGGCCATGGTCAACCAGACCTCGGCGTACGTCGCCGGTGGCGTCGTCCCGACCCGGATGGGCAACTCCCACCTCAGCCTGTTCCCGTACGAGCCGCTCCAGACCGGCGACGGCGAGCTGATCGTGATCGCCGGCAACGACCGCCAGTTCCGCACGCTGGCCGGCGCGATCGGCCGCCCCGAGCTGGCCGACGACGAGCGGTTCGCCACCGTCGGTGCCCGCAACGAGCACCGCGACACGCTGCGGCCGCTGCTGCTCGAGGTGCTCGCGACGCGCAGCGCCCAGGAGTGGTTCGAGGTGCTCACCGCCGCGGGCCTGCCCTGCGGGCCGATCAACGACGTCCGGGGTGGGGTCGAGCTCGCCGAGCGCCTCGGGCTCGAGCCGGTCGTCGAGGTCGGCGCGGACGCCGTCCCGTCGGTGCGGCACCCGATCGGCTTCTCCGGCACGCCCGCGTCGTACCGGCTGCCCCCGCCGGCCCTCGACCAGGACCGGTCCTGGGTGCGCACCTGGCTGGGGCTCGACGATGAGTGAGCACGAGTACCCGACCGCGCTGGGCGCGTCGTCGCGGCACGCGATCACCCTGCTCGGCCACGACCTCGCCGACGACGTCATGGGCACGGTCGGCTTCGGCGAGCTGGCCTTCTGGCTGGCCACGCAACGCCGTCCGACGCCGGGCGAGACCCGGGTCTTCGAGGCCGTGCTGGCCGCGCTGGCCGACCACGGCTTCACCCCGACCGCGATCGTGACAAGGCTGACCTACCTCTCCGCGCCCGACTCGGTGCAGGGTGCGCTCGCGGCCGGCCTGCTCGGTGGCGGCTCCCGCTTCCTCGGGGTGACCGAGGACTGCGGGCGGTTCCTGCACGACGTCCTCGTCGGCGTCGACGGCGACCTGCCCAGTGACGACGCCGGCTGGGACGCGCTCGCCCTGCAGACCGTGACGGCCACCCGCGAGCGACGTGCGTTCGTGCCGGGCCTCGGGCACCACGTGCACAAGGACGGCGACCCGCGGACGCCGCGGCTGATGCAGATCGCCGCCGAGGAGTCGCTGCTCGGCCCGCACCTGGCCCTGTTCGCCGCGATCGGCCGGGTGCACCCTCAGGTGCTCGGCCGCACGCTGCCGCTGAACGGCGCCGGCGTGTGCGGCGCCGCCCTTGCCGACCTCGGCCTGCCGCTCGAGCTGCTGCGCGGCTTCGCCCTGCTCGCGCGCACGGCCGGTCTGATCGGCCAGCTCGCCGAGGAGCTGCGGCACCCGGTGGCCAACGACGTCTTCCTCTCGGTCGACCTGAACAACCGGTCGGTCGCCCCCGATCCCTACCAGGCTCCCGAGCTCTGAGGAGGTCCCGATGGCCGAGCTCGTCGCGGTGATCGCGTCGACGCACCACCCGTTCTACTACCGCACCAGCCGGCTGCCGAAGGCCGAGCGGCCGCCGTTCGCGGAGGAGTGGATCACCAAGATCGAGGCCTTCCGCGAGACGCTCACCCGGGCCCGGCCCGACGTCCTCGTGATGGTGGGCAGCGACCACTTCCACCAGCTGTGGCTCGACAACATGCCGCAGTTCCTGGTGGGCAAGGCCCCGATGTTCGACGCCAACTGGCACAACGAGGAGCGCGAGTTCGGGCTCCCGCGGATGCGGCTGCCCGGCCAGGAGGACCTCGCCGCCCACCTGCTGCGCGACGGCCTCGACCGCAGCTTCGACCTGGCCTTCAGCAACGAGCTGCGGATCGACCACAGCATCACCTGCCCGATCATCACCCTCCGGCCCGAGGCCGACCTGCCGATCGTGCCGGTCTACACGAACATCTTCGCACCGCCCTTGCCCCAGCCGCGCCGCTTCGTCGAGCTGGGCCGGGCGATCCGGGCCATGGTCGAGTCGTGGCCCTCCGACCAGCGGGTCGCCGTGATCGGCACCGGCCACCTCTCGCTCGAGCTGGGCGGGCCGCGCCAGTTCGGCGAGACCGGGCCCGACCCGGTCTTCGACCGCAAGGCCGTCGAGTGGATCGCGAGCGGCGACGTCGAGGGCTGTCTCGCCGAGGTGAGCCTCGACAGCCTGCACCTGCCGGGCAACGCCACCCACGGCTTCATGGACTTCATGCTGATGATGGGCGTCGCCGGCGACGGCGCGCGCGCCGACCACGTCGAGACCGTCGACCTGTTCCACACCATGGAGGCCTACTTCACGTGGTACCCGACGACGGGAGCGACGCCATGAGCAGGTACCTCGTCGACAAGTTCCTCTTCACCGTCGACCGCGACCCCGAGCTCACCGAGCGCTACCGCGACGACCCCGCCGGCCTGGTCGCCTGGTGGGAGGCCGAGCTCGCGGGCAGCCTGCTCAACTGCACCGCCGACGAGCGGACGACGTGGCTCGCCCTGACCGACGTCGAACGCACGGCCCTGGCCACCCACGACCACGTCGCCCTGTTCGAGATGGGCGCCCACCCGTTCCTCACGCTGACGCTGTTCATCGCGCTGTTCGAGCGCGACCACGGGCCGTTGGAGTACCAGCTCGCCTACGCCCGCGCGCTCGACCACGTGACGCTGCCGTACCCCGACACCAGCACCTGACCCCGTCCCGTGGTCGCGGGGCACTACTCCCAAAGGTGTAGGCGCGTGCCCCCGATCCGGTTCCTGCGGCCGATGCGCCGCGGGCCGGGGCCGGCGACCCTGGAGGGGTGATGTACCTCGTGGCCACCCTGCTGGCGTTCGCCGAGTCCGCGGGGCTGGGGATGTTCCTCCCCGGCGAGGTCGCGATCAGCGGCATCGCCTCCGGGCTCCCGGGTGTGCCCCAGGCCGTGGTGCTGGTCGTCTTCGTGACGGCCGGAGCGGTGTTGGGTGACCATCTCGGCTACGTGGTCGGACGTCGGGGCGGCACCCGGCTCGGCTCCTCGAGACTGGTCCGGCGCCTCGGCGTCGACAAGTGGGACCGCGCGACCGCACTGGTGAAGCGCCGCGGCATGCTCGCCGTCCTGGTCAGCCGGATGCTCCCCGTGGTGCGGTCGGTGACCCCCGCCGTGGCCGGGGTCTCGGGGCTGACCTACCGGAGGTTCGCGCTGGCCTCCGTGGTGGGCAGCGCCTGCTGGGCCACGCTGTGGGTGGGTGCCGGCGTCCTGCTCGAGGGCGCCGGGCTGCTGGACAACCCCGTGTACGTCGTGGTGGCCGTCGTGGTGACTCTCCTGGTCGCGATGGTGTGGCGCATCCGCCGCGGTCAGCGCCCGGCCCGTGCGGCGGCCGGAGACCCCGGCGTGGGGAACCAGCGCCACACGACCGTCGCCTGCCCGAGCGTCCACGCCGAGTTGCACACCCAGTAGACGAGCAGCGCCACCGGGACGACGCCCCCGGCGACGAGGAGCCCGACGGCGGACAGTGCCGGCATCAGCTGGTGGGTCCGCGCGATCGCGTCGGGCAGGTCGGCCAGGACGGTGTTCGGGGCGACCAGGTACCGCTGGGTGACGTACGACAGCACGGCCGCGGCGCCGGCCAGCCCGGCGACGACGGCCACGTGGGTCCAGCCGCCGCCGAGGTAGCCGCGTTCGGCCAGCGGGACGCCGAGCAGGGTCGCCACGCCCAGCGACGCCGCCAGCGCGGCGCTCACGGCTCCCACGGGCACGCCGGCCGCGAGGTCGGTCACCAGGTGGTAGAGCGCGAACCAGATCGGCAGCTGTGCCAGGAGCGGCAGGCAGCCCAGGCGCGACAGTCCGTGCTCGGCGGCGACGCGCCGCCGCTCGTCGGCGAAGCCCCGCAGGCTCGCCGGGTCCTTGCGGTTGCGGTAGCGCTCGGCCAGGGCCTTCAGCGCAGGACGTGCGCGAGCCGAGGCGTGAGCCTGGCGCACGCCGAGGATCGTCAACGGGAGCAGCGCGACCCGGACGGTTACCACGACGGCGGCGAGGCACAGGAACCAGGTGAGGCCGGAGGCGGGATCGGCCCCGAGCGAGGTCAGGCCGGAGTGGGCTCCGGCGACGATGGCGGCGAGCGCGTGCGAGATCGGGTCGAGAACGGACATGGGTGTGCTCCTGGATCGAGGAAGGGGTGGATGGGCCGTCGGCTCGCGCGGGGCGAGCGTCAGGCCGGTCCAGGAGCGCGGGGACGCAGGGGGTGGTGCACCGGGTCGGTGACCCGGGTGGCCAGGACGGGTGGCCGGTCGCCGCCGTCCGGGAACGCCAGGGCCGGCGTCCGGGTGACGAGAGCGCCGGTGCGGCTGCCGACCCGGACCAGCGCGGCGCACGCCAGCGCGACGATCGCGAGGGTGAGCACGGGCCCGTCGAGCACGGACGCCCCGAGCACCGGCGCGAGCAGCGCCAGCACTGCGACCAGCACGTGCGCGGGTGCCCTCATGACCGGGATCCTACGTCGAGACCACCGTGACGGGTGGTGCTCCCGTCGCGGGCGGCTGTCAGGATCCGGGCATGGGTTCCTATGACGCCGACCTGCAAGCCGCCGTCGACTCCACCTCGGTCGCCAAGGACGCCGGGGAGGCCGACGAGGCAAGCCTGGTCGACTACCTGCGCCAGCAGCTCGCCGAGCGCGACGTCGAGACCGCCGACGAGGCGTGGCTCCAGCGCATGGTCGAGGGCATCATGGGCGACCGCAACTACATGATCGACAGCGAGCCCGACGACTTCACCGCCCAGCACGACTGACCCATCGCGCCCCGACCGGGTGGGCGGTGCTCGTACGACACCACCACCCGGTCCACCGGGGGGATGTCACGGCTTGGCGCGAT
Source organism: uncultured Actinomycetota bacterium (assembly GCA_963825985.1). Lineage (GTDB taxonomy): Bacteria > Actinomycetota > Actinomycetes > Propionibacteriales > Nocardioidaceae > Nocardioides. Next base: position 51,830 of record CAWGVK010000001.1, read on the forward strand.
GCAGTAGACCGGACGTCGTGAAGACACGAGAGATCGGCAACGACACCGTCGGACGCGTGCAGGTCGGCGCGATCGGCCTGGGCCTGATGACCTTCGACCAGTCCGGCACCCAACCGCGCCAGCAGCTCGCCGACACGGTGCGCGCCGCGGTCGACGCCGGCGTGACCCTGTTCGACACCGCCGACGCCTACGGGCCCGGCGACGAGCTGGGCGCCGGCGCGCAGGGCGAGAACGAGCGGCTCGTCGTCGGCCTGCTCGACGAGCTCGGCGTCCGCGACCAGGTGTTCCTGGCCACCAAGGGCGGCCACGTGCGCACCGACGGTGGCGGCTGGGAGGTCGACAGCTCACCGACCCACCTGCGTTCCGCGGTCGACGCCAGCCTCGAACGCCTGGGGGTCGAGCAGATCGCGCTCTGGCAGCACCACCGACCCGACCCGAAGGTCGACTACGCCGACCTCGTCGGCACCCTGAAGGAGATCCACGACTCCGGGAAGGTCGCCCGGGTCGGGCTCTCCAACGCGAACCCGGAGCAGATCCGGCTGGCCCACGGCGTCCTCGGCGACGCGCTGGTGAGCGTGCAGAACCAGTTCTCGCCAGCCTTCCGCAGCAGCCTCCCCGAGATCGAGGTGTGCGACGAGCTCGGCCTGGCCTTCCTGCCGTGGAGCCCGCTCGGCGGGCTGGGCAGCGCCAAGGACCTGGAGGCGAAGCACCCCGCGTTCGCCGCGGTCGCGAAGACCCACGGCGTCAGCGCCCAGCAGGTGGCCCTGGCGTGGGAGCTCGCCCAGTCGCCCGTCGTCATCCCGATCCCGGGCGCGAAGCGGCCGACCTCGATCCAGGACTCCGCCGCGGCGGCCGACCTCGAGCTCACCGCCGACGAGCTGGCTGCGCTCGACGCCTAGTCGGCCTGCTCAGTAGGGCAGCACGAAGCCCCGCTTCGGCGGCGCCACGGTGCCGCGGGTGAGCTCGTCGGACTCGGGCAGCCAGGCGCCGCGAGCCGCCGCCCCTGACCCGAAGGCCACCGTGCCGGGGATGCTGAACTCGGTCGCCGCCAGGTCGAGGGTGTAGCGCGACGTCGCGCTGTTGTCGACGTTGCGCAGCCGGCTCGGGGCGGCGCCCACGATCACCAGCCCGAGGCGGTGGCCCCGCGCGACCACGGTGTCGTCGGGGTCCATCCGCACCGTCACGTCGTGGGCGCCCGCGCCGTCGAGCCGGGCCCAGCCGCGGCCGAGCACCTGCAGCGGGGTGGTGCCGAGGTTGCGGCGCACCGTGAAGTAGCAGGCGTCGTCGTACGAGGTCGAGGAGCCGTGGCAGCTCTCCTCCTCGGTCGTCGACGCGCCGTCGCCGGTGGCCAGCACCCGCTGGCCCAGGCCGTAGTCGACGAGCAGCACGCCGACCTGGCCGGTCGGCACCTGGCTGGTCACGCTCAGGGTGGCCGTGGCCTCGCCGCTGATCCGGGTGGCGGACTTGAGGGGGCCGGTGGCGAACAGCAGCCGGTTGGCCTCGGCGCCGGCGCTGAGGGCGACCGACTCGCTCTGGTTGGGCGCGTTCAGCCAGGACGCCGTGCCGCGGCGGACCGGCCCGGCGGGCACCATCCGGCCGTCGGCACGGGGGGTGAGCGTCGTCCGACGCCCGGTCGGCCAGCGCCCGGCCGTGACCCAGCTGTTGGGCTCGGTCTCGATGTCGACGGCCGGCTCGTCGAGGATGCCGTTGTCGATGCCCATCAGCTCGCTGTCGAACCAGCGGTGCAGGGTCTTCACCCAGCGCGTCCGGTTGGTGTCGAAGGGGTCGACGTGCCCGACGCGGGTCAGCCACATCTTGCGGGTCACGCCCTGCTCGCCGAGCTGCGTCCACCACTGGGAGAAGTTGCGGGTCTTGACGTTGGTGTCCTGCAGGCCGTGGTAGACGAACACGCTCGCGGTGACGTTCTCGGCGTTGGTGACCGGGCCGTCGCGGTGGTCACGCTCGGCCCAGAACGCGTCGTACACGCCGGTCTCGTCGCCGTCGTCGGTCGCGAGCCGCTCGAGGGTCGCGGTGCAGTCGATCGGCTCGGTGCGTTCCTCCGCGACCCGGCTCGACAGCCCGGTCGGGTAGTCCCAGCTGAAGGGCAGGCCCTGGGAGCGGTCGTAGTCGTACCACGAGCTGATCGCCGAGATCGGCACGATCGTCTCGAGCCCCTCGACGCCGGTGGCGGCCACGCCGTTGGCGAGCGTGCCGTCGTAGCTCTTGCCGATCATGCCGGTCCTGCCGTTGGTCCAGCCGGCCTCCACCGGCTCGCCGGCCGCGTCGACGGCGTCCGCGTTGCCGTTCAGCCACTTCACGACGGCCTCGACCGAGCCGACGTCGGAGACGCCGCCCTGGTCGACGCAGCCGGTCGACCGGGCGGTGCCGGCCATGTCGACCGCCACGAACGCGTAGCCGCGCGGCACGAAGTAGTTGTCGTAGAACAGCGGGAACTGTTCGGGCGTGCCGTCGTCGGCGTAGGTCTTGAACTCGCCCTCGTTGCCGCGGCCGATGCTCAGGTAGTAGGGGCTGGCGTCCATCACGACCGGCACCTCGACGCCGGCCGCGTCGGTCTCCGACGGCCGGACGATGTCGGCGGCGACCCGGTCGGGCGCGCCGTCGCCGTCGAAGTCGGGGGCGCTCACGTACACGGTCTCGCGGATGGCGTCGCCGTAGCTGTAGATCGGCGCCGTCCGGCCGTTCTTCAGCTGGTAGGGCCGCTCGGCCGACGCGGTCGGAGGTGCTGCCGAAGACGTGGCGATCGTGGGTACGGCCAGGGCGCTGAGGCCGACGGCCAGCACCGCCGCGCCGATCAGGGGACGTGGGGACACGGGTTCCAACCTCTCGAGGCGAGGTGGCGGCCGTGGTCACGGCGACGAGTGGCCGAGTCCACCCTCCGAACGGACCTCCAGCCAAGCCCTACCCCGGTCGGGCGTCAACCCCTCAGCAGGTGGCGCAGGGCCGCGGCGGTGACCGACGGCCGGGCCCGCCGCCCGTGGGTGGCCGTCACGTGGGAGCCACCCACGAAGAGGGTGAGCACGAGCAGGCAGCGCCCCTCGACGTCGGCCGCGTCGTCGCAGAACTCGGCGAAGAGCGGGCGCAGGTACGCCATCCGGCGGTTGTCGACGCGGGTCACCCGCTCGGCCACGGCCGGGTCGCGACGGGCCCAGTCGCGCACCGCGAGCTCGAGGTCGTGGATCCCCTCCGCGTCGCCCGCTGTCTCGAACAGCCGACGGAGCCGGGTGCGGCCGTCGCCGCCACCCCGGTCGGCTGCCTCGATGGCCTCGTCGACCAGCGTGCGCTCCCAGTGGTCGATCATCGCCTCGAGCAGCGCCTGACGGTCGCGGAAGTGCCAGTAGAAGCCGCCCTTGGTCACGCCGAGGGCCTTGGCCAGCGGCTCGACGCGGACGGCGTCCGGGCCGCCGTCGGAGAGCGCGCGCAGTCCCTCCTCGACCCAGCTCTCGCGTGGGGTGCGTACGGGTGCTGCCACTCACACTCCTCCGGGTTGACGCTCACCCGATCCGTACCTTACCGTATGGATACGGATGCGTATGGAACGAGAGGACAGAGCATGACCCAGCTCCCCCCGGGCCAGCGTGCGGTTCGTGGCTTCCCCCGGTTCGGCATCGACCTGAGCCACCCGCCGCCCGAGGTGCCGGAGGGTACGACCATCCACGTCGTGGGCGACGACGTCCGCCGGACCTCCCTGAGCCCGGCCGACCTCGCCGACCTGCCCCGGCGTGAGGTCGAGGCCGGCCTGCACTGCGTCGCCGGCTGGTCGGCCGTCGACCTCAGGTGGGAGGGCGTGCCCTTCGCCGATCTGTACCGCGCGGTGATCGAGCCGGCCCTCGCCGACGGCGCGGTCGTCCGCTACCTCGTGTTCGTCGGGTACGACGAGTACCGCTCGATCGTCGCGCTCGAGGACGCCCTCGCCGACAACGTGCTGGTCGCCGACCGTCTCGACGGCGAGCCGCTCACCCCCGAGCACGGTGCGCCGGTGCGGCTGGTCAGCCCCGACCAGTACGGGTTCGTCAGCACCAAGCACCTGTGCCGGATCGAGCTCCACCGCTCGGAACCGGCCGGCTTCTACCACCCCAGCCGGAAGGTCCAGCGTGCCCTGCGCACCGTCCGGCCGCACCGACGCGCGCGGGTCTGGCGCGAGGAGCGGCACCGCTACGTGCCGTCGTGGCTGGTCCGCCGGATCTACCACCGGCTGATCAAGCTGCCGGCGCCCCCGCTCAGCTCGGCAGCCGGTCCGCCCGCTCCTCCACGAGCCGAGCCGGAGCCGAGAGGCGCCACGCCTCGAAGGTGAGCTCGGCCAGCTCGTCGCGCTCGACGCCGTCGAGCAGCACCACCACCCAGCCGAAGCCACCGATCGTGAACTGCACCTCGAACACCTCGGGCCGCTCCGCCACCAGTGCCAGCTGCTCGGCCAGCGTCTGCTTGAGACCGACGGTCGCCGTCGGCTCCCACAGGTAGCCGAAGGTGCGGGCGGCCACCTCGAACTTCGAGTACCGCAGGAAGTCGGTGCGCTCCACGTCGGGCAGCTGGGTCACCAGGTCGAGGAAGTCGGCGATCCGCGTCGGCACCGCGCCATCATCTCGCGGGGGAAGTCACGCGCCCGCTCCGGCGTTCACCCCACGTGAGGCTCTCCCTGCTCGACCGCTCCCGGACCCGCGCCGGCCGCCCCGAGGCCGAGGCGCTGCGCGACACGGTGGAGCGCGCGGCGCACGCCGAGCGGGCGGGCTACGAGCGCTTCTGGGTGGCCGAGCACCACGCGGTGCCTGGCATCGCGTCGGGTGCGCCCGCGGTGCTGCTCGCGGCCGTCGGGGCGCGGACGTCGACGATCCGGATCGGCTCGGGCGGCGTGATGCTGCCACTGCACCAGCCGCTGGTGGTGGCCGAGCAGTTCCTGGTGCTGGAGGGCCTGTACCCGGGCCGGGTCGACCTCGGGCTCGGCCGCTCGCTGGGCTTCACCGGACCGGTCCGGCGCGCGCTCCGGCGTGATGTCGACGAGCCGGACACCTTCGAGGCCGACCTCGGCGAGCTGCGCGGCTACCTGGAGGGAGCCGGCACGATCACGGCCCGACCGGTCGCCGTCCGGCCGGTGCCGCTGCACCTCCTGGCCACCGGCCGAGGCCTGCAGGTGGCCGCACGGCTGGGGCTGCCCGTGGTGCTCGGCGGGCCGATCCTCGACAGCGACGAGCTGCCCGACGCGCTCGCCGCGTACCGGCGGGAGTTCCGGTCGCACCGCGGCAGCGAGGCGTCGGTGACCGTGTCGCTCGACGTCACCGTCGCCGACGACGACGCGACGGCGCGCGACCTGGCGCTGCCCGAGGCCTGGGCGATGGCGCGGTCGCGGCAGACCGGGGAGTTCCCGCCGCTGGAGACGGTGGCGGCGATCCGCGACGCCCGCTGGCCCGACCAGGTACGCCGGCGGGTCGAGTCGTCGCTCGACCACGCGGTGGCCGGCGGCCGCGACACGGTGCGGCGCGCACTCGAGCGGCTGGCCGACCGCACCGGCGCCGACGAGCTGATGACCAGCACCTCGACGCACGACCGCGACGCGCTGCTCGCCTCCGACGGCCTGCTCCGCGAGCTCGTCGCCTGATCACTCGTAGACGAGCTCGCCGATCCCGATCAGGTTGCCCTCGCTGTCGCGGAACCAGGTGGCGCGCTCGCCGCTCGCGCCGCTCGACGGGTAGTGACCCTCGACGTCGACGATGCCGTGCTCGAACTCCACGCCGCGCTCGCCGAGCTCGGTCATGACCAGGTCGAGGTCGGGCACCTGGAGCGCCATCTGGGTGTGCTCGCCCGACGCCGCCCCGCCCGAGGCGAAGACCACGAACGAGGTGCCGCCGCACGCGTACTTCAGCCCGCCGTCGCGCTCCTCGACGGGATGGAGGCCGAGCTTGTCGGCGTACCAGGCGCGGGCGCGCTCGAGGTCGAGCGCGGGCAGCCGGACGGCGGCCTGCGCGTCGTCGAGGGGCCCCGCTGTCGCGCCGGCCCGCTCGCGCCGGAGCCGCCAGTAGTCGGGGGTGGTCTCGATCAGCTGCACGTAGTTGCCGTCGGGGTCCTCGACGGTGCCGAACCACAGGCCGGCGTCGCGGTGCTCGACCGGCGCGACCCAGGTGACGCCGCGCGCGTCGAGCCGGGCGGCCGCGGCGTGGATGTCGGGGACGTCGTGGTTGAGGATCACCCGGCCGGGCTCGGCGGTGCGGTCGGCGACGTCGTCGCGCGGCACGACGAGCACGCCGACGTGGCCGAGGGCGAGGAACCCGTCGGCGTCCGGCGTCACGTCGAAGGTGTCGACGTACCAGGCCTGGAGCCGGTCGGGGTCGGTGCTGGCGAGCAGGAGGCTGGTGATCGAGGACATGAGAAGGACGACCCGCCCCGCGCCCCCGACTCATCGCGTCCGACAGACTGGAGGCATGAACACCCGCCCCGTCGACACCTGGCTCACCGACATGGACGGCGTCCTGGTGCACGAGGAGGTGCCGATCCCGGGCGCCACCGAGTTCATCGACGCGCTCAAGGCCTCGGGCCTCTCGTTCCTGGTGCTCACCAACAACTCGATCTACACGCCGCGCGACCTGCGCGCCCGCCTGCTGAACAGCGGCATCGACGTGCCCGAGGAGGCGATCTGGACCTCCGCGCTGGCCACCGCCCAGTTCCTCGCCGAGCAGCGCCCGCACGGCACGGCGTACGTCGTCGGCGAGGCCGGGCTGACCACCGCGATGCACGACATCGGCTACGTGATGACCGACCGCGACCCCGACTACGTGGTGCTCGGCGAGACCCGCACCTACTCGTTCGAGGCCATCACCCGGGCGATCCGGCTGATCGCTGGCGGCGCCCGGTTCATCGCGACCAACCCCGACGTGAGCGGCCCGAGCCACCAGGGGCTGCTGCCGGCGACCGGCTCGGTGGCGGCGCTGATCAGCACGGCCACCGGCCGTTCGCCGTACTTCATCGGCAAGCCGAACCCGTTGATGATGCGCAGCGCGCTGAACCGGCTCGACGCCCACTCGGAGTCGACGGTGATGGTGGGTGACCGGATGGACACCGACATCATCAGCGGCCTCGAGGCCGGGCTGCGCACCGTGCTCGTCACCACCGGCTCGACCCGGCCCGACCAGGTCGAGTCCTTCTCGTACCGGCCGACCCGCGTGGTCGACTCGATCGCCGACCTGGTCGAGATGGTCGGGGGCGCACGATGACGACGCTGGACGTCGACCGGGTCCGCCGCTCCTTCCCCGCGCTCGACGACGGGCTGGCCCGCTTCGACGGCCCCGGCGGCTCGCTGGTGCCGCGCGAGGTCGCCGAGGCGATGACGGCGGCGATGGCGGCCGGCCTGTGCCAGCGCGGCACCCTCACCGCCCCGGAGCGGCAGGCCGAGGCCACCACCCTCGGCGCGCGTGCCGCGATGGGGCGGCTGCTCGGGTCCGACCCGGGCGGCATCGTCTTCGGGCGATCGATGACCGCGATCACCTTCGACCTCGCGCGCACCCTCGCCCGGGGCTGGGGCCCGGGCGACGAGGTCGTGGTCACGAGGCTCGACCACGACGCCGACATCCGGCCGTGGGTGGTCGCGGCCGAGCGGGCCGGCGCGACGGTGCGGTGGCTGGAGTTCGACCCGGTCACCACCGAGCTCGACGACGTCGCCACCGTGCTGTCCGAGCGCACCCGGCTGGTGGCCGTGACCGGCGCCTCGAACCTCTTCGGCACCCGACCGCCGGTGCGGGCGATCGCCGACGCGGCGCACTCCGTGGGCGCGCTCGTGCACGTCGACGCCGTCCACCTCACCGCCCACGCCCCGGTCGATCGCGCCGCCCTCGGCGCCGACCTGCTGACCTGCTCGCCGTACAAGTTCTTCGGCCCGCACCTCGGCGTGCTCGCCGCCGACCCCGCGCTGCTCGAGACCCTGCACCCCGACAAGCTGCTGCCCTCGACCGACGCCGTGCCGGAGCGGTTCGAGCTCGGCACGCTGCCCTACGAGCAGCTGGCCGGCGTGGTGGCCGCGGTCGCCTTCATCGACGACGTCGGCGGCATGGCGGCGATCGAGAAGCACGAGGACGCTCTGCTCGACCGGCTGCTGGCCGGGCTCGCCGACCTGCCCGCCGTGCGCGTGCACGGCACGCCGGCACACCGGACGCCGACGCTGCTGCTGCACGTCGAGGGTCACGAACCGGGCGTGGTGTACGAGCAGCTCGTCGCCCACGGCGTGGTCGCCCCCGCCGGCAGCTTCTACGCGATCGAGGCGTCGCGGCACGCCGGGCTCGGCGACGCCGGTGGGGTCCGGGTCGGCCTGTCGCCGTACACGAGCGACGACGACATCGACCGGCTGCTCGCGGCGCTGGCGCTCATCCGACCAGGTGCCGACCCCGCCCGTTGATCACGTAGAACGTGCGCTTGCCGTCGCGGTCGCGTGCGACCAGCCCGGAGCGGGCGAGCACGCCGAGGTGGTGCGAGACCGTCGCCTTCGCCACCTGGTGGCGGGTCGCCAGCTCGCTGGTCGTGCGCGGCACTGCGAGGTCGCGCAGGATGTCGGCGCGGGTGCGGCCGAGCAGGTCGTCGAGAGCGTGCGTCGCGCGTTGCCCGGTCGGGCGGCGCACGGGGTAGACCAGCCCGGCGTCGACCACCGAGCAGACCTGCACGAGCAGCCGGTTGCCGACCGCCGCCGACGGGGTGACCACGAGCTCCTGGTCGCGGAAGTCGAGCCGCTCGACGTACGGCTTGTCGAGGCGGAGCACCCGGCCGTCCCAGCTGACGTCGGGGTGGACGACGCCGAGCGCCGCCCCGATGCCCCATCGCGCGGCGTGGCGGCACACGCGGTCGATCTCGGCGTCGATCAGCGCGTGGTCGGCGTCCCACACGGCCTGCGGCACCGCGTCGGCGACCCGACGCAGCCCGCGCGCGACCCGCTCGGCGGTGCCGTGCTCGAGCAGGTCGGCGACCGAGCGGCTGGCGCAGTCGGTGGGCGAGATCGCCAGCCGGGCCTGGCGGGAGAAGTCGACGTCCGACGTCGCCGCGATCGCGGCGAGCTGCTCGTCGAGCGCGTCGAGCCGGCCCGCCGCGGCCGCCGGCGGGCGCGGTCCCAGGAAGTCGGGCTGGTAGGGCCCGGCGCTCACCAGCAGCGCGGCGAGGGCCACGTCGGCGTCGCGCAGGCCCGCGCGGACGACGGCGTGCACCTCGCCGCGCGACGTCCCCAGCACGGCTGCCCGGAGCACCCCGAGCACCTCGGCGACCGGAGAGGCGCGGACGGCGACCCGGGCCAGGCTCCGGGCGTCGAGCTCGACCTCGATCATCCGCCGACCGTAGGCGATGCGGCCGGCGAACGATCGAGGTGGAGGTAGCGCACGGCCACCAGGTCGTGCTGGTCGGCCCAGGTCATCGCGAAGGTCCAGCAACCCGCGCGGGGCACGTTGATGATCGACGGGCCGGGTCCGCCCTCGACGTGGCGGAGTACCTGCAGGTCGGTGCCGTTCAGCGACGCGGAGATCTGCAGATCGCCCCGGCCCGCAGGGCGGGCGACCCAGAGGATCTTGTTGTTGCGCACGCGAGAGCGGGGTGACGTGAGCGGGCGGCCCGCGACCAGCCCCTCGATCTTCTTCCGCGCCCCGACCACGATCGACGCAGCGCCCTTGCCGCACGGCAGCGACACGGGCTCGGCCCGAGTAGGCGCCGCGTCGGCGGTGGGAACGGAGACCGGCGCCGAGGGGGCCGGTACGGGATCGGCCTCGGGCGAGTCCGTGCACGACGTCAGCGTCAGTGCGACGACGGCAACCGCGGCCACGGCCCTCATCGGGCCACGGTACGTCCGCCGGGCGTCGATCGTCTCGTTCGAGCAGCGTCGAATCGTTTGACCCGGTCCGGCGGGCCCGACGACGGTGCCCGCGGATGGGCGAGCGACGCCCCCGTCGAGAGGGAGAACCACATGAGCATCCGCCGGACCGTCACCACCGCTGCCGCCCTGGCCCTGGTCGGGGCCATCAGCGTGACCGCCGGGCCGGTCACCGGCTCCGTCGCCGCACCCGACCGGCTCCCCGACCGGCACTCCGACCGGCATGGGGGGCTGCACCGTTGGTGCGAGGCGCGGTTCGACGCGGCCGTGGGGCGCTACCGCCAGACCACCTTCGACAAGGACGCCCGCGGGTTCAACGCGCTGCTCGACGACGACGTGGTGGTCGTCCTCGCCAACGGCTACACGCTGATCGGCAAGGAGGCGACGGCCGAGTTCGTGGAGGGCTTCTTCGCCGACCCGGCCTGGACCCAGACCCTCGACGTCGTGCACACCACGGTCGACGGGTGTCGGGCAGGCTTCGTGCTCTTCGACTCCGAGCTCACCGCCGAGCCGGGGGCGACTCCCGACCCGCTGGCGATCGGGGTCACGTTCGTCTGGAAGCACGGGCGTTGGCAGGTGCTGCACAACCAGGACAGCACCGGCCCGGTGAGCTGAGCCGTCAGCCGAGTCGGGCCAGGGTGAGCGCGAAGTCGCCGGCGGGGTCGGTGAAGACCTCGATGACCTCGAAGCCGGCGGCGCCGAGCTCGGCGCGGATGCCGCCGGGGCGGAACTTCGTGGAGATCTCGACCCGGATCTCCTCCCCGCTCGCCAGGTCGAGGGTGAGGTCGGCGCCGGGGATCGTGACGCGCTGGGGCATCTCGGACCGCAGCCGCAGGTCCATCCGCTCCAGGTGGGAGTCCCAGAACGGGACGTAGGCGAACGCGTCGAGGTCGAAGTCGGCGCCCAGCTCGCGGTTGAGGACGGCGAGGCTGTTGGTGACGAACGCTGCGGTGATGCCACCCGGGTCGTCGTAGGCGGCGATCAGCCGGTCGGTGCTCTTGACCAGGTCGGTGCCGAGCAGCAGCCAGTCACCCGGCTCGAGCGAGTCGGCCAGCGCGCCCAGGAACGCGGCGCGCTCCTCGACGTACAGGTTGCCGATCGTGCCGCCGAGGAAGGCGACCAGCCGGTGGCCGCCGGGCTCGTTGGCCGGCAGGTGGCCGAGGTGGAGCGTGAAGTCGCCGACGATCGCCTCGACGGCGAGGTCGGGGTAGCGCTCGCTGAGCATCGCCGCCGCGTCGCGCAAGGTGCCCTCGGAGACGTCGACCGGCACGAAACGGTGCAGCTGCCCGGCGTGGTCGAAGGCGTCGAGCAGGGTGCGGGTCTTGTCGCTGGTGCCGCTGCCGAGCTCGACCACGGTCGTGGCATCGCTGGCGGCGGCGATGTCGGCCGCGTGCAGCCGCAGGATGGTGCGCTCGGCCTCGGTCGGGTAGTACTCCTCGAGCCGGGTGATCTCGTCGAAGAGCCGTGAGCCCTCATCGTCGTAGAGCCACTTCGGTGGCAGCCGCAGCGGCGGGGAGCCGAGCCCGCGGCGGACGTCGTCGACCAGCGAGCCGACGGCCCAGTCGGCCTCGAGCAGGACGTTGATCTTGGGCTCGCTCACCGGGGCGCGCCGCCGTCGGCGAGCCGGACGCCGGACAGTGCCCAGCGGGCGGAGTGCGGGAAGAAGTTGCGGTACGTCGCCCGCGCGTGGCCGGGAGGGGTGAGCGCACAGCCGCCGCGCAGCACCATCTGGTTGGACATGAACTTGCCGTTGTACTCCCCGAGCGCACCCGCCGGCGGGTGGAAGCCGGGGTAGGGGTGGTAGGCCGACGACGTCCACTCCCAGCAGTCGCCGTAGACCTGCCGCAGCCGCCCGGTGCCCGGACCGCGGCCGCGCGGGTGGAGCGTCACCGAGTCGGCGAGGTTGCCGTCGACCGCTGTGCCCGTCGGCTCACCACGGCGTGCTCCCACTCGGCCTCGGTCGGCAGCCGCTTGCCGGCCCAGGTGGCGAAGGCCTCGGCCTCGTAGAAGCTGACGTGGCCGACCGGCAGCCCGGGGTTGACCGGCCAGGTGCCGTGCAGGGTGTGCTCGAGCCAGACGCCGTCGTGCTCGGTCCAGTAGAACGGCGCCGTCCACTCCTCCGCGTTGACCTGCGCCCAGCCGTCGGAGAGCCACAGCTCGTGGCGCCGGTAGCCGCCGTCGGCCATGAACTCCAGCCACTCGCCGTTGGTGACCAGCCGGTCGGCCAGGCGGTACGGCTCGAGCCACTGACCTGGTGGCGCGGGCGCTCGTTGTCGAAGCGAGAACGCCGCCGCCGCTCGTGGCCGATCTCGACCAGGCCGCCCGTCGACGTCGACCCAGCCGAGCGCGTCGGGCTCGCCGGTGCGCTCGGCGGCGTGCCGGCGTACGCCGGCTGCAGCGGGTTGCGCGAGAGCACGTGCTTGATGTCCATCAGCATCAGCTCCTGGTGCTGCTGCTCGTGGTGGAAGCCGAGCTCGATCGGTGGGCGCGAGCTTGGCGAGGCGCCGTCGTCGAGGCGGGCGACCAGGTCGCGCACCGGTCGTCGACGTTGCCGCGGTAGACGCCGACGTCGTGGGCGCCGGGCCGGGTGACCAGGCCGCGCTCGGGCCGGGAGTAACCGCGGGCCGACCGTCTCGTAGTAGCTGTTGAACAGGAACCAGTAGCTGGTCCTGGAAGGGCGTGAACTCCGGCTCGTTGGTCGGCGAGCAGGAAGGTCTCGAAGAACCAGGTCACATGGGCGCGGTGCCACTTGGTCGGGTGAGACGTCGGGCATCGACTGGACCGTCTGGTCCTCGGGCGAGAGCGGCGCGGCCAGGCTCTCGGTGTGTGCGCGCACCTCGTCGAAGCGCTGCACGATCGTGGTGGCCCAATCATCGGCCAGGCACTCGCGGGTCGCGGTCATGTCTACGAGTGAACACGAGACCACCGACAGTTTCGACCCCCTTGCGGGGTGACGTCACCGAACCGTCACGATTGCGACAACCCGTGTTGCACAAGGGATTCCGATGTGAACCGCTTCCCTCCTAGACGAAGGTGCGGCCTTCGCCGCGGTAGGTCGGCGCGACGGCGACGACCTCGTCGCCCGCCACCAGGTGCAGCGTGTCGACCCGCTCGCACAGCTCGCCGGCCTTGGCGTGCCGGAACCAGACCCGGTCACCGATCCGCAGGCGGTCGGCGGCGTCGCCGCGCAGCGGGGTCTGCACCTCGCCGGCGCCCTCGGTGCGGCAGCAGCCGCAGCCCGAGGGGTACGTCGGGCATCGGCACGCCGGTCGCGGCCGGGCGGGCCGGAGGCGATCCAGCCGCCACCGGTGACGGTGACCATGCCGGGCGCCGGGCCGGCGCGACCACGGCCAGCCCGAAGAGCGCGGCCGGGGTGGGCTCGAAGCGCGTCGTAGCCGTCGAAGAGGGTCGGGCGCGAACAGCCCGGAGCCGGCGGCGACCTCGGTCACCGACGGGTCGGCCGCCGTGGTCTCGATCGACCCGGTGCCGCCGCCGTTGACGAACTCGAGGTCGGCGACCTCGCGCACCGCGGCCACCACGGCGCCGCGGCGCTCGGTGAGCTCGGCGACCGAGGCCGCCTTGCACGCCGGCGCACGGCCGCGCCGCGCAGCGGGTTGCCCGGCGGGCCGGTCGCCCAGCGCCGGCGACCTGGCCCTCGTAGGCCATCAGCCCGACCAGCCGGAACGCCGGGTCGTCGGCGACCGCGCGGGCCAGCGCGACGGCGTCGGCCGGCGTGTGCACCGGCGAGCGGCGGGGGCCGAGGTGCACGCGGTCGCCGAGGGCCGCAGCGAGGCGTCGAGGTCGATGGCACACCCGCACTCGGGCCGGTCGGCGGCGTCGGCGCGGCGCCCGACCAGGTCGAGGCTCGGCACGTCGTCGACCATCAGGGTGACCCGGGCGGCCCGTCGTGGGTCACCCGCCAGGGTCGGCGAGCGCGGCCCGGTCGGCCGTGGGGTAGCCGACCACCACGTCGCGCACCGTGCTCGGCCAGCCACAGCGCCTCGGCGAGCGTGAAGGCCAGCACGCCGGCGTACCCGTCGCGGGCCAGGGCCCGGCCGAGCAGCGCCCGGCAGCGCACCGACTTGCTGGCCACGCGGATCGGGGTGCCTGCGGCGCGCCGCGCGAGGTCGGCGGCGTTGGCGTCGAAGGCGTCGAGGTCGACGACGGCGACGGGTGCGTCGAGGTGCTGCGTCGCGTGCTCGAGACGGGCATGCTGGGTCGACCCGCCATGCGAGCACGCGACGTCCAGTAACGTCGAGGACCACGTGGCCGTGGCGCAACTGGGCGGGCAACCAGCGCGTCGACGACGTCGAGGTCGCGACCCCGCGCTCGCGTCGACCGAGCTGGCGCGGCGTCGTGGCCGCTGCGGCGGCGTCCGGGCGCGGCGTGCGTCCGATCGGGACGCAGGGCACTCGTTCACCGCGATCGGGTCGCCCCGCGACGTCCAGCTGCGGCTCGACCGCCTCGACCGGCGTCGCCCACGCGGACGCCGCCACCGGCCTCGTGACGGTGCAGGGCGGCATCCGGCTGCGTGAGCTCAACCGGACGCTCGACGGGCTCGGCCTGGCGCTGACCAACCTCGGCGACATCGACGAGCAGACGATCGCCGGCGCGATCGCGACCGGCACCCACGGCACCGGCGCCCGCTTCGGCGGCCTGGCCACCCAGGTGCGCGCCCTCGAGCTGCTGCTCGCCGACGGCAGCACCCTGACCTGCTCGCCACCGAGAACCCCGACGTGTTCGCGGCCGCCCGGGTCGGGCTCGGCGCGCTCGGCGTGGTCACCTCGGTGACGTGCAGGCCGAGCCGGCCTTCGCGCTGCGGGCCCGGGAGGGCGGCGGCACCGCTCGACGAGATGCTCGAGCGGTTCGATGCCGACGCCGACGCCACCGACCACTTCGAGTTCTACTGGTTCCCGCACACGACGAAGGTGCTCACCAAGCACAACACCCGGCGTCGGCCTCGACGGGCTGGAGCCGCTCTCACGGGCCCGCGGGTGGTGGGACGACGAGCTGCTCAGCAACACGGTCTTCGGCGCCGTGGTCGGCGCCGGTCGTCGGGTGCCGTCGCTGGTGCGTCCGCTGGCCCGGGTCGTCGGCCTCGGCCCTGGGCGCCCGCGAGTTCAGCGACGTCTCGCACCGCGTCTTCACCTCGCCGCGGCGGGTGCGCTTCGTGGAGATGGAGTACGCCGTCCCGCGCGAGCCGGCATGGACGTCGTCGCGCGAGCTGGCGCGTGTCGTCGGGGCCAGCCGGTGGCGGATCGCGTTGCCGGTCGAGGTGCGGGTGGCGGCCGCCGACGACATCCCGCTCTCGACGGCGTCGGGCCGCGACACGGTCTACGTCGCCGTCCACACCGCTCCGGGCAGCCCCGACCGGGCGCCGTACTTCGCCGCGCTCGAGCGGATCGCCGGCGAGGTCGGCGGCCGACCCCACTGGGGCAAGCTGCACTCGCTCGGCGCCGACGACCTGCGCGCCCGGTACCCGCGCTTCGACGAGTTCGTCGCCTGCGCGACCGGCTCGACCCGCGCCGGGTCCTCGGCAACGACCACCTCGACACGATCCTGGGCTGAGCCGTCACCCCGCCGGGTCCCGCTCGTTGGTCCGGATATGAAGCGCACGCTCGCCGCCGTCACGGCCGCCGTCCTGTCCTCCGTCCTGCTCCTCGCCCCGGCCCCGGGCGACGCTGCCCAGCAGGCGCAGAAGGCGAAGCGGGTCACCTCGTGGACGTCGGTCGCCCAGGCCACCATCACGCCCGGCGTGATGATGTACACGAAGGGCGCCCAGTGCACCGCCAACTTCGTGTTCACCGACCGCCGCGGCGGCGTCTACGTCGGGTACGCCGCCCACTGTGCCGGCAAGGGCGCGGCCACCGACACCAACGGCTGCCAGACCGCCTCGCTCCCGCTTGGCACCCGGGTCACGTTCGTCGAGGGCGGCAGCGTCGCCAGCGGCGGCACCCGGCTGGGCGCGGGCAGGCTCGCCTACTCGTCGTGGCTGACCGAGAAGAGGCTCGGCACCCGCGACCCGCAGGTCTGCGCCTACAACGACTTCGCCCTGGTCAAGGTCAACCGCAAGGACGTCCGCAAGGTGAACCCGTCGGTGCCCTACTTCGGCGGGCCCACCGGTATCGACCGCAACGGCGTCCGCGCCCTCGACCAGGTCTACAGCTACGGCAACTCCAGCCTGCGCGGCGGCATCACGCAGCTGTCGCCCAAGCTCGGGGCCGGCCTGGGCGACGACGCCGCCGACCAGGGCTGGTCGCACCCGCTCTACACGCTCACCCCGGGTATCCCAGGCGACTCCGGCTCCGGCTTCATGACCGCCGGCGGCAAGGCCGTCGGGACCCTCTCGACGGTGGCCATCGCCCCCACCCCGCTCTCGAACCAGATCGGCGACCTCGCCAAGGAGCTGCGCTTCGCCCAGCGCCACTCCGGCCTCCGCGGACTCCGGCTGACCAAGGGCACGAAGGCGTTCTCCTCCGTCGTGTGACGTTCGGCCTCGGGGCGCCCACACCACCACTACCGTGGGTCGCGTGAGCGACCTCCCCGACCAGTCCGGTCGCACCTTCGTGGTGACGGGCGCCAACTCGGGCATCGGGTTCGAGGCGGCGAGGAAGCTGGCCGCCGCCGGCGGGCACGTGGTGCTCGCCGTCCGCGACGTCGCCAAGGGGAAGGCGGCCGCCGAGAGGATCGAGGGCAGCACCGAGGTGCGCGAGCTCGACCTCGCCGACCTGTCGTCGGTGCGGGCGTTCGCGGCGGGGTGGGACGGCGACATCGCGGCGCTGGTCAACAACGCCGGGATCATGATGGTGTCCGAGGGCCGCACCGTCGACGGCTTCGAGCGGCAGCTCGGCACCAACCACCTCGGCCACTTCGCGCTCACCAACCTGCTGCTCCCGCACGTGACCGGCCGGGTGGTCACCGTGTCGTCGAACCTCCACCGCGGCCCGCAGCTCGACTTCGACAACCTCGACCTCGACGGCGCCTACCAGCCCACCCGCGCCTACCAGCAGTCGAAGCTCGCCAACCTGCTCTTCACCAGCGAGCTGCAGCGGCGTCTCACCGCCGCCGGGTCCTCGGTCGTCGCGCACGCGGCCCACCCGGGCTACTCCGCGACCAACCTGCAGAGCCACCACGCCAACCCGTTGATGAGCCGGCTGATGTGGGTCGGCAACAAGGTCGTCGCGACCAGCGCGGAGTTCGGCTCACGGCCCACGGTGCACGCGGTCGTCGCCGACCTGCCGCCCGACAGCTTCGTCGGGCCGACCCGGCTGGGCGGCACCCGCGGTGCCCCCGGACCCGTCCCGCGGTCGAAGCAGGCGCAGGACGTGGCCGCTTCCGGACGGCTCTGGGGTGTTTCGGAAGAGCGGACGGGCATACCCTGGAGTGGGTGAAAAGGAGACCGGCACTCCCGAAGATTTGAACGATCTGTGAATGTTGGCCCTCAACCTCGACATCCTGGGAACCGAATGATGTGGTGGGAGGTCCCACCACCATGACACCAGGTCACCAGGCTCCACACGTACCCAAGCACAGGAAGATGATCTCGGACATGACCAGCAGGCTGCCGCGTACGGCGCAAAGTCGCCGCCGGGTGGTCATCGCTGTCCCTCTCGTGCTCGTCTCCGCAGCCTGGACCGTCCACGTCGCCGGAAACGGTGCCGTGCCGACGGGCGCCGCGACCGCCGTCCCCGACGCGCCGGCCGGCCCGTCCGACGGGTTCTCGGGTGCCGGTGAGTCGGTCCGGCCGCCGGCCAGCGTCTCGCCCCGCGGCACCGTCGTCACCGCCGGCGACAACGGCTTCACCCGCGCCGTCGGCACCGCGTCGGCCGGCGACATCCCGTCGTCCGCGCTCGCTGCCTACCAGCGCGCCGAGACCGTCATCAACGCCGCCGACCCCGCCTGCGGCCTCTCCTGGCAACTGATCGCCGCGATCGGCAGGGTCGAGTCCGACCACGGCCGTTTCGGCGGAAGTGTCGTCGACACCTCCGGGCTCGCCATGCCCGCCATCACCGGACCGGTGCTCGACGGCAGCAACGGCACCTCCCTGATCCGCGACACCGACGCCGGTGAGTACGACGGCGACCTCCGCTTCGACCGGGCGGTCGGCCCGATGCAGTTCATCCCCTCGACGTGGGCCGTGGTGGGCGTCGACGCCGACAACGACGGCGTCCGCAACCCCCAGGACATCGACGACGCCGCCCTCGGCACCGCCGTCTACCTGTGCTCGGCCGACGACGACCTGACCACCGACGCCGGGCTGCGCGCGGCCGTCTACCGCTACAACCACAGCAGCTCCTACGTCGACCTGGTGCTCTCGACGATGGACAAGTACCTCGACGGCGACTACGACGCCAGCCCCGACCCCGTCGTGTCGGCCCGCTACGCCGACCCCGAGCCGCTCACCCCGCTCGACAACGGGGCCAACGACGACTTCCGGCCCACCGTCGAGGCCGACGACGAGCCCGCGGTCGAGGTCGACGAGCCCGACGACGCCCTCGCTCCGGTCGAGACCGGCACGCCGCCGGCCGAGGGCAACGGGAACGCGCCGGCGCCCGGCGGTACGACGCCGCCCGTCGGCGACGACGACATCGACCAGCCCACGGAGCCGACCGAGCCCGAGCCGACCGAGCCCGAGCCGACCGAGCCCGAGCCGACCGAGCCCGAGCCGACCGAGCCCGAGCCGACCTACCCGGCCCGCCGAGCCCCAGCTCGCCTTGATGGACTTCGAGGACGCTGAGGTCTACTGCGTCGAGGAGCTCGGCCTCGTCGACGACCCGCGACCTGACCGACGACAACTACGACCTGTGCCTGATCGAGTTCACCGTGCCCGAGCAGCTGCCCGTCGTGGAGACCGAGGCCCCGTTGCCCGACGAGGCCCTCGCCGGCAAGTCCGACTGACGGCTCTCCGTCCGCGGCCGCGCGGCCGGCTGCTAGACATGGGGCATGGCTACCACTGCCCTCGGCGGCACCCCTGTCAACACCATCGGTGAGCTCCCCGCGGTCGGTTCGCCCGCGCCGGCGTTCCGCCTCACCGGCTCCGACTTCAGCGAGGTCTCGCTGCCCGCGGGCACCCGCACCGTGCTCAACATCTTCCCCAGCGTCGACACCGGCGTGTGTGCGGCGAGCGTGAAGAAGTTCAACGAGCTGGCCGCGGGACTCGACAACACCGTCGTCGTGAACGTCTCGGCCGACCTGCCCTTCGCCCAGGCCCGCTTCTGCGGCGCCGAGGGCATCGACAACGTGACCGCCGCCTCGTCGTTCACCTCGTCGTTCGGCGCCGACTACGGCGTCAGCCTGGTCGACGGCAAGTTCGAGGGCCTGCTGGCCCGCTCGGTCGTCGTCGTCGACGCCGACGGCCAGGTGGTCCACACCCAGCTGGTGCCCGAGATCGGCACCGAGCCCGACTACGACTCCGCGGTCGCCGCCCTCGGCTGACCGGGTCTCAGACGATCCCGACGACGATCCCGACCACCGCGAGCACGACGGCCAGCACACCGGCGCCGGCCGCGATCCGGGTGTTCGAGGCGATGCTCTTCTCGGCCGCGTCGAGCAGGGTCGCCTCGGAGCGGGTCGAGATGAGCAGGGTGGCCTTGCCGCGGGGCTCGCGGACCTCGAGCTGCCCGCCGTCGTCGGAGGCCTCGCCCTGCACGAAGATCTTCGTGTCGGGGAGCAGCACCCACTCCTCGTACTCGTAGCCGATCGTCTCGTCGCCGCGCGAGCTCGCCAGGTTCATGGAGAACTTCCCGATCTTGATCTCGGTGCGGTCGTCGTCGTCGCGGCCCTCCTCGAACCGGCTGACCACCTTGCGGCCGCCCTGGACGTTGGTGGTCGGCACCAGCGTGATCTCGCCGTCGGCGTCGCGCAGCAGGAACGGCACCTCGCTGCGGTTGTTGGTGACGACCTCCTCCTTGGTGCGGGTCTTGCGGCGGCCCTCGCTGTCGGTGTAGCGCTCCCGGTACTTGTGGGTCACCTTGTGCTGGTGCCACACGCACGCGGTCTCCGAGAGCTCGGAGGTGAGCAGGCCGCCCGGGCCGGCGACGGCGTGGCCGGCGAGCTCGACGGGCTGGGTGAAGGCGCCCGGCCCGGCGGCCTCTGCCGCGGCCTGCGCCAGCACCTTGACCTGCCCGGTGGTGGTGGTCTCGACGGCGAGCAGCCGCGACTTCTTCGCCTGGGCCTGGCGCGCCTGCCAGAAGAAGAAGGCGGCGGCAGCGGCGGCGAGGGCGGCGGCGATGAGGAATCCGGTCACGGTCGGGGAGCCTAACCAGATGCGGCCCCGCTAACCGCGCCTATCCCCGGGCCGCGATGCCCAGCAGGTCGCGCACCGGTCCGGCAGGCGGACGGCGCCCGCCGACCCACACCGCGGTGAACACCCGGCGCAGGTCGAGGCCGGCGGTGGCGACCTCGACGAGCACCCCGGCCTCGATGTCGCGGGCCGCCGTCCGACGGCTGACGAACGCCGGCGACCCGCCCGCCGAGACCGAGGTGAGCACGGCCGCAGTGGTCGTGAGCTCGGCGTCGGGAGCGACCGGCGTGACCCCGGCGGCGGCGAGCGCCCGCTCCCACACGAGGCGGGTGCCCGAGCCCTGCTCGCGGCTGGTGAGGGCCCGAGCCGCGACCGTCGCCGGGTCGAGCGGCCTGCGACGACGAGCCCACGGGTCGCCGGCCACGGCCACCAGGCACAGCTCGTCGGCGCCGACCACCAGCGACGGGAGGCCGGCCAGGTCGCCGGGGCCCTCGACGAAGCCGAGGTCGGCCTCGCCCGACACCACGGCGGCGACGACGGCCTCGGAGTTGGTGGCGCGCAGGGTCGCCGCGATCGAGCGCTCGCGGCGCAGCGCCACCAGCCAGCGGGGGAGCAGGTGCTCGGCCACGGTCATCGAGGCGTGCACGTGCAGCTCGCGGGAGCGCTCGTCGCGCAGCGTGCGCACGGCGTCCTCGACCTCGTCGGCGCGCTCGAGGAGGTCGGCGCTCCACTCGACCAGCAGCCGCCCGGCGGCGGTGACGGTCGAGCCGGTGGTCGCGCGCTGCACGAGCGCGAGGCCGGTCACCGCTTCCATCGAGCGCAGCCGCTCGGACGCCGACTGCTGCGAGATGCCCGCCGCGCGGCCCGCGGCGCCGATGCTGCCGAGCCGGGCGACGTCGGCGAGCAGGCGCAGCGAGGGCAGGTCGGGGAGCACACTCACAGGCTAGCCCTGTGGCCCCACAGTCGCGCGACGGCTACCGGCGCCGACGTCGAGCGACGAGCGTGGAGTCATGCTGCTGACCGCCCCCGTGACCCGCGCCGTCGTCGGCCCCAACTGGTTCGCCTCCGTGATGGGCACGGGCATGGTCGCGCTGGTGCTGGCGCCGCTGGTGCCGGCGGTGGCGACCCTGTTCTGGGCGCTCGCCGCCACCGCGCTGGTGGCGATCTCGGCGGCGACGGTGCGGCTCGGCCGGCTGCACCTCGACCACCCGGTGCTGGTCCACTTCCACGGGGCCACCGCGATGGCCCTGATGACGGTCGGCACCGGCGCGGTGACCCTGTTCGACACGACGCCCGCGGTGGCGCTCGGGGCCGTGCTCTGGACGGCGGGCACGGCCGTCGGCGTCGCCACCGCCCTGTTCGTGCCGCGCCGCACCGTCGGCGCGCCGCTCGAGTCGGTCGCGGCGTGGTGGCTGATGCCGGTGGTGCCGCCCACCGTCAGCGCCACGACCGGCGCCCTGCTGGTGCCCCACCTGCCGTCCGGCGCTGTGCGCACGGCGTTCGTCGCGCTCTGCTACGCCCTGTTGGTGCTCAGCATCGTCGGCACCGTCCGGGTGCTGCGCCGGCTCGCGGCCCGGCTGCGGCGGCTCGGCCCGGGGGCGGCCGCGACGGCGCCGGCGTGGCTGATCGTGCTCGGGCCGCTCGGGCAGTCCGTCACCGCCGTCCACCACCTGGGCGAGCACTCCGGGCTCGGCGGGTTGACGCCGTACTACGGCTTCCCGGTGCTGGCGGCGGCCCTGGTCTGGCTCGTGGTGGCGGCCGGGCTCGTCGTCCGGGCGCGACCGGGGTTCAGCCTCACCTGGTGGTCGTTCACGTTCCCGGTCGGCACGCTGGTCACCGCGTCGGGTGCGCTCGGGCTCGCGCCGCTGGCCGCCGTGCTCACCGTGGCGCTGCTGCTCGGCTGGGTCGCGGCCGCCTCGGGCACCCTTCGTGGCCTGGCCGACGGCTCACTCCTGCGTGGCTGAGGCCACCACGCATACTTGGCCCGGTGTCGAGGGCGTTGCGCGTGGCTGCCGTCGTGGCGGCGGCCCTGGTCACGCTGACGGTCGGGGCGTACACGGTCCGCCAGGCGTTCTACGACGAGCCCTCCGTCGCCGACCTGCGTCCGCGGCCCGACGGCGAGACCGTGCTTGCGGCCCCCGTGGCCCGCGCCGTCCCGCCGGGCGCTGACGCCGCGGTCGACCCGCGGTGGGTGCGCCGGACCGCCCGGGCGTCCGGCCTGTCGTACTTCGCGGTCGACGCCTACGCCCGCGCCGAGCGGGCGGCGCCGGCGTCGTGCGGCGTCGGCTGGGTCACCCTGGCCGGCGTCGGCTGGGTGGAGTCGCAGCACGGCACCCTCGGGGGTCGCCGGCTCGGGGCCGACGGCCGCCCGTCGACGCCCATCCTCGGACCGGCACTCGACGGGGAGGGCGGGTTCGCCGCCATCCGGTCGACGGCCGAGTCGAGCCGCTTCCACGGCGACCCGGTGTGGGACCACGCCGTCGGACCCATGCAGTTCCTGCCGAGCACCTGGGAGGCCTGGCGGGTCGACGCCGACCACGACGGCCTCAGCGACCCCGACGACCTCGACGACGCCGCGCTCGCCGCCGCCCGCTACCTGTGCGCGGGCGGGCGCGACCTCACCACGGGCGCCGGCTGGACCGACGCCGTCCTGTCCTACAACCGGTCGGCCGCCTACGTTGCCGCCGTGCACGAGGCGGCGACGGGGTACGCCGGCCGGTTGTCCTGACGGCGTCGCGCGTCAACCGCCGTTCACCGGCGCGACGCATGACCGAGCCACCCTCGCGGCATGGGAGCGAGGGTGCGGCGCTGGGGGCTGGCCGCGCTCGGGTGGGTGCTGCTCCTGGTGGGCATCGTGCTGTTCCCGCTCCCGGGTCCGGGGCTGGTGCTGATGGTGGCCGGCCTCGCGGTGCTCGCCGAGCAGTTCGAGTGGGCCGAGCGCCGGGTCGACGCCCTCAAGGAGCGCGCCCTCGCCGGAGCCCGCCGCGGCGTCGCCACCCACCCCCGGGCCTGGGCGTCGATCGCGACGTGCCTGGCCCTGGCGGCATCCGGCCTGCTCTGGGTGTGGGGGCCGGCACAGCCGCACTGGTGGGTGCTCCCGGCCTGGACCTGGCTGCCCGGCGGGCTGTGGGCCGGGGTCAGCCAGGTGATCTCAGGGTTGGTGACCCTCGGTCTCGTGGTCATCACCTATGTTCGAGACGGCTAGCGCCGGTGCGCCGAGCCTCCTCCACCTCCCGGCTGATCCCGGCCCGCGCAAGCGCGGTCCGGGGTCGTGATGTTTGCCGCTTGACCCGCTCTGGGATGCTCAGGCCATGAAGGCGGCGGCGAAGCGGATCGGTCTCGAGGTGCTCGGTTGGGCGCTGCTCGTCGCGGGCATCGCCGCGCTGATCCTCCCCGGCCCCGGGCTGCTGATGGTCTTCGGTGGCCTCGCGGTCCTGTCCCAGCAGTACGAGTGGGCCGAACGACGTGTCGACCCGATCAAGTACCGCGCGCTGAAGGGCGCCGCCGAGAGCGTCGAGACGGTGCCGCGGATCATCATGTCGGTCGTCGGCGTCCTGTTCCTGGTGGCGTGCGGCGTGCTGTGGATCGTCGACCCCGCCGTCCCGGAGTGGTGGTTCCTCCCCGACTGGCTGTGGCTGGCCGGCGGTCCCTGGACCGGCGTCACGCTGATCCTGTCGGCGGTGATCGCCGGCGCGCTGATCGTCTACTCCTACCGGCGCTTCCACGGCAAGCCCGAGGCGGTCGCCGAGCTCGAGGGCGAGATCGACGAGGCCGACCGGGAGTTCAAGCAGCGCTGATCGGCACCAGGTCGGCCGGGTGGTCGTGGGAGTGCCGCGCCGCAGTTTGTCTGGACAAGTCGGCGGATCAGTCCGCTTGGTGCACCTCGACGCCGAGCCAGCGCGCTAGGTCGTCGATCTCGTCCCGGACGGCGGCGGCGCACGCCTTCGTGAACGGCGCGTCCTCGTGGACGGCGTCGACCCGGAGCACGCCCTCGCGGTGGTCGGCGGTGGCGTCGAGCTTCCCGACGAAGCGGTCGCCGTGCAGGATCGGGAGCGCGTAGTAGCCCCACCGACGCTTGGCGGCCGGCTTGAACATCTCGAGGTAGTACTCGTACTCGAAGAGCTCCGTCGTCCGCCGCCGGTCGGCGACCAGGCGGTCGAACGGCGAGAGCAGGGCGGCCCGGCCGGCGAACGGCTGGTCGAGCAACGACGGCTCGACCCGCCACTGGCCCTTGACCCCCTCGACGACGGCGGGCACGCCGGCCTCGCCGACGTCGTTCGGCTCGCTCGGTGTCACGGCGGCGCGGGCGCGGGCGATGCCGAGCGAGCGCAGTCGCTTCTCGTCGCGGAGCCGCTTGGCCTCCTCGGGGTCGGGCACCGGGTCGTCGGGATAGATCCGCTCGGCGAGGTCCCACAGCACCTCGCGCCCCTGCCGGCCGGCCTTGGCGACCTCGCCCCGCTCGACCATCTGGACGAGCATCATCTTCACGTTCTTGTCGTTGTTCCACCCGCTCGACGACCACGGCACCTCGCTGGTGTCGTCGAGCGCACTGGCCGGCAGCGGCCCGTCGCCCCGCAGTGTTTCGAGGACGTCGCGTCGGAACGCGTCGTTGGCCTCGACCCAGGCGACCAGCCCGTGCTGCCAGTCCTTCCACGGCTCGGGCCCGGGCCAGCGCGCCATCTCGGCCCGGTGCAGCGCGAGGTCCTCGCTCGGGCGGACCAGTCCGTGGTGGTCGATCAGCACCTGCTCGTCGACGGCGTCGCGCAGCTCGGCGGCGTCGTACGACGACCCGAGCCGGCTCCACAGCACCAGGTCGGCGCTGGGCGCGACCGCCTTGGTCGGGTCGAGCTGCACGAGCGTCAGGTGCCGCACCACGTCGAGGACGTCGGCGGGCCGCTCGCGGGTCAGCAGCTGGGCCCGCACCGCGACCCGACGCGCGTCGCTGCGAGACAGACGGAGCGGCTCCACGGACCCGATGATGGCACCTCAGGGAGAGACCCCGGGGTCGGGTCAGGGTCCGTCCCCGATGTGCCTCGGGTCGCTGCGACGCGAGGGTGGAGCCATGACGATCCGAGCCCACTCCCTCACCAAGCGCTTCGGCGAGAAGACCGCCGTCGACGGCATCGACTTCACCGTCGTGCCCGGCCGGGTCACCGGCTTCCTCGGCCCGAACGGCGCCGGCAAGTCCACGACGATGCGGATGACCCTCGGCCTCGACGCCCCCACGTCGGGCACGGTCAGCGTCAACGGCCACCGGTACTCCGCCAGCCGCGCGCCGCTGCGCGAGATCGGCGCGCTGCTCGAGGCCGGCTCGATCCACCCCGGCCGCAGCGCCCGCGACCACCTGCGCTGGCTGGCCGCGAGCAACGGCATCGCGACCACCCGCGTCGGCGAGGTGCTCGAGCTGGTCGGCCTCGAGTCGGTGGCCGGCCAGCGTGCCGGCCGGTTCAGCCTCGGCATGGGTCAGCGACTCGGCATCGCCGCGGCGATGCTGGGCGACCCGCCTGTCGTCGTCCTCGACGAACCGGTCAACGGACTCGACCCCGAGGGCATCCGCTGGGTGCGCACCTTCGCCCGCGAGCTGGCCGACGAGGGCCGGACCGTCTTCATCTCCAGCCACCTGATGTCGGAGATGGCGCTGATGGCCGACCACCTGATCGTGATCGGCCGCGGCCGGATCCTCGCCGACTGCTCGATGCCCGACTTCATGCGCGACCACGCGGCGTCGTACGTGCGGGTCAAGGGCCCCGCCCTCACCGACCTCGGCCGGCTGCTCCAGCGCCGGGGCGCCGAGGTCGTGATGGAGCACGACGAGCTGCACGTCACCGGCCTCACCACCGTCGACGTCGGCGAGGCCGCCGCCCGCGACGGGCGGGTGCTGCACGAGCTGACCCTGGTGCGCTCCTCGCTCGAGGACGCGTTCATGACCCTGACCGCGGACGCCGTGGAGTACCACGCCTCCAGCCCCGAGCTCGAAGGAGCAGCCCGATGACCGCCACGCTGATGCCGCCCGAGACCGCGCCCGAGGTGGCGCCCGACGTCGCCGCCGTCGGCTTCGGCGCCGCGCTGAGGGCGGAGTGGATCAAGCTGCGCACCGTCCGCTCCACCTGGTGGACGATCGCCGCCCTCTTCGCACTCGGCGCCGGCCTGACGATCATGATCTGCGGCGTCAACGCCGAGTGGCTCGCCAGCGGCGAAGCCGACGAGTCACCCGGCTCGTTCATCACCTGGGGCATGATGCTGGCCCCGATCTGCGCGGTCGTGCTGGGAGCACTCGTCGTCACCAGCGAGTACGCCACCGGCATGATCCGCTCGACCTTCGCAGCCGTCCCCTCGCGCGGCACCGTGATCGCCGCCAAGGCCGTGCTGCTGGCCGGCGTCCTGTTCGTCGTCGGCACCGTCACGGCGTTCGTGGGGTACTTCGGCGGCAACTGGTTCCTCGACCGCGAGGGCATCGGCCTGGCGCTCGAGGGCGACGTGCTCCGCTCGATGTTCGGCAGCGGCCTCTACCTGGCCGGCATCGGCCTGCTGACCGCCGCCGTCGGCTTCCTGGTCCGGCACACGGCCGGCACCATCTCGGTGGTGCTCGCCCTGCTGCTGGTGATCGGCAACATGGTGATGCTGGTGCCCGGCGCGGTGGGTGAGTTCCTCGAGGAGGTGATGCCGAGCAACGCCGGTGGCGCCCTCGCCACACCCGACTCGTTCAACCCCGACCTGCTCGCCCCCTGGACCGGCTTCGGGGTGTTCGCGATCGAGGTGCTCGTGCTCATGGTGCTGGCCTTCGTCGCCGTCCGCCGGCGTGACGCCTGACTGTCCCGGCCTCCTCGTGTAACTCACCGTCCGGTCGTCCTACCCGCCCCTAGTGCGGCGGGTAGGACGCACGGACGGTGAGTTACATGCGGCCCGCCGGCCACGCGCCCCCCTGTCGGCGTCGCCGCCTAGGGTCGTCACCGATGACCCTGCACCTGCACCGCGCTCCGCGCACCGACCAGCTCGCCGACGCCCTCGGCGAGCTGCTCGCGTCACCCTTGAGCGACCCGTTCGCGCAGGAGGTCGTGGTGGTGCCCGAGAAGGGCATCGAGCGGTGGCTGGCCCAGCGGATCTCGCACCGGGTCGGGGTGGGCCCGCGAGGCGGTGACGGGGTCTGCGCCGGCGTCCGGTTCCTGAGGCCGGGCTCGCTCGTCTCGATGCTGCTCGACCGCGACCACGACGACGTGTGGAGCCCCGACCGGCTCGTGTGGCCGCTGCTCGCGACCATCGACGCCTCGCTCGACGAGCCGTGGTGCGCCACCCTGGCCCGCCACCTCGGCCACGGCCTGACCGGCGACGACGCCGACCTGCGCCGCGACCGCCGCTACTCCGTGGCCCGCCGCCTGGCCGGGCTGATGGCGTCGTACGCCGTGCAGCGGCCGCAGCTGGTCACCGACTGGCGCGAGGGCCGCGCCACCGACGGCGCCGGCGGTGCGCTGGCCGACGACCTCACCTGGCAGGCCGAGCTGTGGCGGCGGCTGGTCGACCGGGTCGGCGTCGAGGCGCCCGACCAGCGGCACGCGCGCACCGTCGCCCTGCTCGAGGCGGGCGGCGACGGGCTCGACCTGCCGGGCCGGCTCTCGCTGTTCGGGCACACCCGGCTGCCGGTCACCGAGGTCGAGCTGCTGCAGGCGCTCGCGGTCAGCCGCGACGTCCACCTGTGGCTGCCGCAGCCCTCACCGGCCCTCTGGGAGTCGCTCGGCGGGCGTCGGCGGCACCCTCCCCCGCGACGACGACCGCAGCGCCGAGCGGGTCGGCCACCCGCTCCTGGCCTCGCTGGGACGCGACACCCGCGAGCTGCGCCGCACCCTCGACCTCCCCGTGCTCGACCAGGTGGTCGCCGCAGGGCCAGCGACGCCCGCCACCCTGCTCGGCCGGCTCCAGCACGACCTGCGCGCCAACCGGGCGCCCACCCCCGACGAGCGGGCCGCCCGCGCCTTCGACCCGGCCGACCGCAGCCTCCAGGTGCACGCCTGCCACGGCGCCGCCCGCCAGGTCGACGTGCTGCGCGAGGTGCTGGTCGGGCTGCTCGCCGACGACCCGACGCTGCAGCCCCGCGACATCCTGGTGATGTGTCCCGACATCGAGACCTTCGCGCCGTTGATCTCGGCCGGCTTCGGCCTCGCCGACGTCCTCGACGAGCGCGACGGTGACGGCCACCCGGCCCACCGCCTGAGGGTGCGGCTGGCCGACCGGGCCCTCACCAGCACCAACCCGCTGCTCGCGGTCGCCGCCTCCCTGGTCGAGCTCGCAGGCGGCCGGGTGACGGCGTCCGACGTGCTCGACCTGGCCGGCTCGCCCGCCGTCCGGCTGCGGTTCGGCTTCAGCGACGACGACCTCGAGCGGGTCACCCGCTGGATCGGGCAGGCCGGCATCCGGTGGGGCCTCGACGTCGAGCAGCGGGCCCGGTTCTCGATGAGTGGGTTCGCCCACAACACCTGGCGGTCGGGGCTCGACCGGGTGCTGCTGGGCGTCGCGATGAGCGGCGACTCCCACCGGCACCTCGGTCGCGGACTCCCGGTCGACGACGTCGGCAGCTCCGACATCGACCTCGCCGGACGCCTGGCCGAGCTCGTCGACCGGCTCGGCCGGTGCGTCGCTGGCCTGACCGGCGCGGTCGACGTCGCCGACTGGATGCGGGTGCTCACCGAGGGCGTGCGCGGCCTCACCGACGTCGACGTCGACGACGCCTGGCAGGTGCCCCAGCTCGAGCGCGAGCTGGCCCGGGCCGCCGGCGACGGCACCCCGGGCGTGCCGCTCCGGCTCGCCGACGTCCGCGCGATGCTCGCCTCGCGGCTCGGCGGCCGGCCCACCCGCGCCAACTTCCGCACGGGCACGCTCACCGTGTGCACGATGGTGCCGATGCGGTCGGTGCCGCACCGCGTGGTCTGCCTGGTCGGCCTCGACGACGGCGTCTTCCCACGCACGACCACGATCGACGGCGACGACGTGCTTGCCCGCCGTCCGCTCACCGGCGAGCGCGACGGACGCAGCGAGGACCGCCAGCTGCTCCTCGACGCGCTGCTCGCCGCCACTGAGCGGGTCGTGATCACCTACACGGGTGCCAACGAGCACTCCGGCGCCGCCCGGCCACCGGCGGTCCCGCTCGGCGAGATCCTCGACGCCGCCGACCGCACCACCGCCGCGCCGGTGCGCGAGTACGTCGAGATCCACCACCCCCTCCAGGCCTACGACGCCCGCAACCTGCTGCCCGGCGGGCTCGTGGTGGGCGAGCCGGGTCGACCCTTCAGCTTCGACGGCGCCGCCCTGGCCGGGGCCCGCGCCGCGGTCGCCGCCCGGGTGCCGCCCCCGCCGCTCCTCACCGGGCTGCTCGACCCGGCCCCCGTCGTCGACGTGTCGCTGGCCGACCTCAAGGCGTTCTTCGCCCACCCGGTGCGCGCCTTCCTGCGCCAGCGCCTCGACGTGTCCACACCCCTGGCGCCCGACGAGGTCAGCGACGCCATCCCGATCGAGCTCGACGCCCTCGAGAAGTGGGGCATCGGCGACCACCTCCTGCGCGAGCTGCTCGCCGGCCAGGATGCCGAGGCGGTGATGCTGGCCGAGCAGCTGCGCGGCACCCTGCCGCCCGGCCGGCTCGGCGTCGACTCCCTCACCGAGGTCACCCAGGAGTGCCAGCGGCTGATGGCACGCACCACCGACCTGCGGGCCGGCGACGTGCGCAGCATCGACGTCGACGTCGACCTCGGGGGCGGACGCCGTCTCTCGGGGACCGTCGCCGGCGTGCACGGCTCCAAGCTGGTCACCCTCGGCTACTCGCGGCTCAAGCCGCGCCAGCGGCTGCTGTCGTGGATCGACCTGCTCGCCCTGAGCGCGGCCCGACCCGACGAGAGCTTCACCGCCCACGCGGTCGGTCGCGAGCGGGCCGGGCCGCGGCGGGCGCTGGCCGGGCCGCTCGACCACCGGGCCGCCGCCTGGTTGGGCGAGCTCGTCGAGCTGCGCGACCGGGGCCTGCGGGCCCCGCTGCCGGTGCCGATGGCCACCGCCGCGGCCTGGGCCGAGGGGCACGTGCGCGAGCTGATGGGCGAGGACGTCTCGGCGGCCGGGCTCGCCCGCAAGGCCTGGACGACCGACCCCTACAACACCTTCGGCATCGAGGGCGACGACGCCGACCCCTACCACCGGCGCGCCTACGGCGACGACGCCCCGCTCGAGGCGCTGCTCGACGCCGGCCTCGCGACGTACGCCTGGCAGGTCTGGGAGCCCCTGCTCACCGGCGCCGAGAAGGTGGGTCCCCTCGAGTGGAGCCCTTCGACATCACCGACCCGCTGCCGAGCGTCGGCACCACCCTGCTCGAGGCGAGCGCCGGCACCGGCAAGACGTGGACCATCGGCGCCCTGGTCACGCGGTACGTCGCCGAGGGGGTGGCCCTGCTCGAGGAGATGCTCGTGGTGACCTTCGGTCGCGCGGCCAGCCACGAGCTGCGCGAGCGGGTGCGCGCCCAGCTGGTGGAGGCCGAGCGGCTGCTCTCGGGCGACCCCGACGTCTCGGCCGACGGCTCCGCCCTGCTCACCCTGCTGGCCGACTGCGACGACGCCGAGCGGCTGGTCCGGCACCGCAGGGTGCTCGAGGCGCTGGCCGGGTTCGACGCGGCGACGATCGCCACCACCCACCAGTTCTGCTCGATGGTCCTCGGCTCGCTGGGGGTCGCGGGCGACACCGACGCGCGGGCCCGCCTCGTCGAGGACCTCGACGACCTCGTGCGCGAGGTGGTCGACGACCTGTACCTGCGGGCGTTCGCGTTCGGCGAGGGCGCCCCTGCGTTCACGCACGGCGAGGCGATGGCGATCGCCCGGGCCGCGGTGGGCGACCCGCAGGCGCGGCTCGAACCCGCAGGCGAGGACCGGTCGACGGCGGCCGGGCGCCGGGTGGCCTTCGCCGAGGCGGTGCGCGCGGAGGTCGAGGCCCGCAAGCGGCGGCTCGGCATCCTGTCCTACGACGACCTGCTCAGCCAGCTCGCCGACGCGCTCGAGGCCGACGACTCCCCGGCCCGCACCCGGATGCGGGAGCGCTGGCAGATCGTGCTGGTCGACGAGTTCCAGGACACCGACCCCGTGCAGTGGCAGGTGCTCGACCGGGCCTTCACCGGGTTCGCCACCATGGTGCTGATCGGCGACCCGAAGCAGGCCATCTACGCCTTCCGCGGCGGCGACGTCACCACCTACCTGGCCGCCGCCGACACCGCGACCACCCAGCAGACGCTGTCGGTCAACTGGCGCAGCGACGCCGGCCTGCTCGACGCCGTCCAGCGGCTGCTCGACGGTGCCGAGCTCGGCGACGACCGGATCGTGGTGCGCCCGGTCACCGCCCACCACGGCTCCAGCCGGTTGGACGGCGCGCCGGTGGGGGCCGCGCTCCGGCTCCGCGTCGTGCGCCGCGACACCTTCGGCAAGGGGCAGCGGGCCTCGTTGCCCGTGGCCGACGTCCGGCCGCACGTCGCGCGCGACCTCGCCCTCGACGTCCGCAGGCTCCTCAACGCCGAGCCCACCTTCGAGGGGCGCCCGCTCGAGCCGCGCGACGTCGCCGTCATCTGCTACCGCCACGCCGACCTCGCCGCGTCGCAGCGCGCCCTGCTCGACGTCGGTGTGCCGGCCGTGATCGCGGGTGGGGGCAGCGTGTTCGCCACCGCGGCCGCGATCGAGTGGTTGACCCTGCTCGAGGCGCTCGAGCAGCCCCACCGCAGCGCGCGGGTGCGGGCCGCCGCACTGACCTGCTTCGTCGGCCACACGGCCCGCGGCCTCGCCGAGGGCGGCGACCGGCTCACCGACGAGGTGGCCGAGACCCTGCGGCGCTGGGTCGAGGTCGTCGAGCGGCGCGGCGTCGCCGCCGTGCTCGAGGCGTCCTCGGCCGCCGGACTGCCCGCCCGCGTGCTCGCCGAGGTCGGCGGCGAGCGCCGACTCACCGACCTGCGCCACATCGGCGAGGCGCTGCACGAGGTCGCGCAGACCGAGCGTCTCGGCCCGGTCTCGCTGCTCGCGTGGCTGCGCGGCCAGGTGGCCGAGGGTCGGGCCGGCCGCGGCGGCGAGCGCACCCGCCGCCTCGACTCCGACGCCGCCGCGGTGCAGCTGGTGACGATCCACGCGAGCAAGGGCCTCGAGTACCCCGTGGTCTACCTGCCGGCCCTCGCCGACCGGCACGTCCCGAAGCCGCAGCGTCCGCTGTTCCACGACGCCGAACGCCGGCGCTCCCTCGACGTCGGCGGCGGCGGCGCCGACTGGGGCGACCACGTGCGGCGCTGGACCGACGAGGAGGCGGGCGAGTGGCTGCGCCTGCTGTACGTCGCGATCACCCGGGCCCAGTCGCAGGTCGTGTGCTGGTGGGCGCCCACCAAGAACGCCGTCGCCTCGCCACTGCACCGGCTGCTGATGCGCACCGCCGGTGAACCGACGGTCCCGGCCACACCGCCGGTGCCGACCGACGACGAGGTGGTGGGCCTCTTCGGCGCCTGGCGCGACCGCGGCGGGCCGGTGCCCGAGCTGTCGGCGTGGGCCGACCCGGGCGACGACCCGGTCCGACCCGACGTCGGGGCCCTCGACGTCCGCCGCTTCGACCGTGAGGTCGACACCACCTGGCGCCGCACGTCGTACTCCGCCCTCAGCAACGTCGAGGTGGCGGCGTCCCCGGCGCTCGGCAGCGAGCCGGAGGAGACCGCGAAGGACGACGAGGAGGTCGCCGAGCTGCCACCGGCGCCCGCCGACGCGGTCGCCAGCGTGGTGTCCCCGATGGCGGGGCTGCCGGTGGGCGCGACCTTCGGGTCGCTCGTGCACGGCGTCCTCGAGCACGCCGACCCCGGAGCCCCCGACCTGCGGGCCACGCTGCTCGCCCACGTCGACGAGCAGCTGGTGCGGTGGCCGGTCGACGTCGACCGCGGCGAGCTGGTCGACGCGCTGGTCGCCGTCTACGACTCGCCCCTCGGCCCGGCCGCCGGTGGCGCCACCCTGCGCCAGATCCCGTGGCGAGACCGACTGCGCGAGCTCGACTTCGAGCTGCCCCTGTCCGGGGGAGATCTCGCCGGCCCGACGGCCGGCACCCGTCTGGGCGACCTCGCCCCGCTGCTGCGCCGGCACCTGCCCGACGACGACCCGGTCCGCGGGTACGCCGAGGCCCTCGGCGTCCCGGCGCTGGGAGAGCAGAGCCTGCGCGGCTACCTCACCGGGTCGGTCGACGTCGTGCTCCGGCTGGGCTCGACGGCCGAGCCGACGTACCTGATCGTCGACTACAAGACCAACTGGCTGGGCCCGCGCGACGAGCCGCTGACCGCGCACGCCTACCGACCCGAGGCCCTCGACGCCGCGATGGGCCACTCCGACTACCCGCTGCAGGCGCTGCTGTACGCCGTGGTGCTGCACCGGTTCCTGCGCTGGCGACAGCCCGGCTACGACCCCGCCCGCCACCTCGGCGGCGTGCTGTACCTCTACCTGCGCGGCATGTGTGGCCCCGAGACCCCGCTGGTCGACGGCGAGCCGTGCGGCGTGTTCGTGTGGCGTCCGCCGGTGGCGCTGCTCGAGGCCGTCTCCGACCTCCTCGACGGGAGGGCGCCATGAGTCAGCCGGTCATCGAGTCGTGGCCCGACCACGACCGCCGCCTGGCCGCCGGGGCGAAGGGGCTGCTGGGTGCGTTCAACGCCGCGGGCGTCCTCGAGGCCAGCGACGTGCACGTGGCGGCGCGGGTCGGCGACCTCGGCGGCGAGACCGACGACCGGGTGCTGCTCGCCGTGGCCCTGGCGGTGCGCGGTGTGCGGTCGGGGTCGGTGTGCGTCGACCTCACCACGATCCCGGCCGTCGCTCCCGACGCCGGGCCGGCGTGGCCCGACGCCCGGTCGTGGGCCGAGGCGGTGTCGGCCTCGCCGTTGGTGGACGCCGGCGTGGTCCGGCTCGAGGACACGCTGCTCTACCTCGACCGCTACCACCGGCTCGAGACCCAGGTGTGCGACGACCTGCTGGGCCGCCTCGCCGCGGCGGCGCCACCCGTCGCCGACGACGCACTGACCGCCGCGCTCGCCCGGGTGCGGGGTGAGCACTTCAGCGCCGAGCAGGAGGCCGCCGCCGTCCGCGCCGTGCGCCAGTGGACGACGGTGCTGACCGGTGGCCCGGGCACGGGCAAGACGACCACGGTCGCCCGGATGCTGGTGCTGCTGGCCGACCAGGCGCGGGCTCGCGGCGACCGACTGTCGATCGCGCTGGCCGCGCCCACGGGCAAGGCCGCCACCCGGCTCCAGGAGGCCGTGCTGGGCGAGCTCGACGGGCTCGACCCGGCCGACCGCGACCTGGTGGGCAGGCCCGACGCGCTGACCCTGCACCGGCTGCTGGGGTGGCGCCCCGACAACGCGACCCGGTTCCGGCACGACCGCGGCAACCGGCTCAAGTACGACCTCGTCGTCGTCGACGAGTGCTCGATGGTCGAGCTGACCATGATGGGCCGGCTGCTCGAGGCGGTCCGGCCCCAGGCCCGGCTGGTGCTCGTGGGCGACCGGCACCAGCTCACCTCGGTCGGCGCCGGGGCGGTGCTCGCCGACGTCGTGCACGGCTTCGACGGCGACCCGGCCTCGCCGGTGGCCTCCCTCACCGAGAACTTCCGCTCCACCGAGGACATCAAGTCCCTCGCCGGCGCCCTGCGCGACGGCGACGCCGACCGGGTCGTCGAGGTGCTGCGCCGGGGTGGCTCCGAGGTGGAGTTCGTCGAGACCGACGACCCGGCGTCCGCGCTGCGCGACGACGCCCTCGGCTCCGCGCTCGCGGTCCGGGCGGCGTCCGAGCGCGGCGACCCCGAGGCGGCGCTGGCCGCCCTCGACCGGCACCGGCTGCTGTGCGCGCACCGCGAGGGTCCCTTCGGCGTCCGGCACTGGAACCGCCAGGTCGAGCGCTGGCTCACCGAGGAGACCGGGCAGCCGATCTACGGCGAGTGGTACGTCGGCCGGCCGCTGCTGGTCACCTCCAACGACTACGCGCTGGAGGTCTACAACGGCGAGACCGGAGCGGCCGTGCTGGGCTCCGACGGGCGGCTGCGCGCCTGGGTGGCCGGCTCCGAGCGGCTGCGCGACTACGCACCCGGCCGGCTCGACGCGGTCGAGACCATGCACGCGATGACCATCCACAAGAGCCAGGGCAGCCAGGCCGAGCGGGTCACGGTGCTGCTCCCCGACGAGGGCTCGCGGCTGCTCACCCGCGAGCTCTTCTACACCGCGGTGACCCGCGCCCAGGAGCACGTGCGGGTCGTCGGCTCCGAGGCGGCGGTGCGCGCGGCCGTCGCCCAGCAGGCGCAGCGGGCCTCGGGCCTGGCCGACCGGCTGCGCGGCGTGCGCCACGGTGTCTCTGATGTCGTCAAACGCAACGGGGGCGAAACGCGCGGCGGATAGGGTCGGGTGGTGCCCTACCTGCTGCGCGTCGAGCTGCCCGACATCCCCGGTTCGCTGGGGCGGTTGGCGACGGCGATCGGCCACGCCGGCGGCGACATCGAGGCGATCGAGATCGTGGAGAAGCGGCACGACGGCACGGCCCTCGACGACGTCCTGCTCGACACCGAGCCCGGCATCATGCCCGACTCGATCGTCTCGGCCTGCAACGGTCTCGACGGCGTCCGCGTGGTGTGGATCAGCCGGTACGCCTCGGGCGGGCTGGTGCTCGACCTCGAGGCCGTCGAGGAGCTGACGGCCGAGCCGGCCGCGGCGCTCGACCGGCTGATCGAGCTGCTGCCCGCGACGTTCCGCGTCGACTGGGCCTCGCGCGTGCACCGGGTGCGCGGCGTCCTGCACGCCACCGGCGCGGCGCCCGCCGACCTCGCCTTCGTCGACATCGAGCGCCGGCCGGTCCGCCTCGACCTCGACGGCGAGTCGGGCGACGGCGAGACCCTGTACGCCGGCGCCCGCATCGACGGCAACGAGGTCGTCGTCGTCGCCCGCCGCGGCGGCCCCGAGTTCCTCGACTCCGAGGTGGCCCGCCTCGGCCACCTCACCAGCCTGGCCGTCTCGATCGCCCGCGACTGAGACCTACCGTCCGGGGTAGGCCCGGACGCAAGTCAGGGTTTCCGGTCGCCCAGGCCTGATTTCCGTCAGGGACTAACCCGCTCGAGCAGGAAGAGCGGGATCTCCCGGTCGGTCTTCTGCTGGTACTCCGCGTACGGCGCGAACTGGGCGACGCAGCGCTCCCACCACTCGGCCCGCTCCTCGCCCTCGGCGACGCGGGCGCGGTAGGTGTGGGGCTCGGGGCCGTCCTGCAGGTCGACCTCGGGGTGGGCCAGGAAGTTGTGGTACCAGACCGGGTGCTCGGGGGCGCCGCCGTACGACGCGACGGCGGCGTACACGCCGTCCTTCTCCACGCGCATCACCGGGTTCTTGCGCAGCTTGCCCGACTTGGCGCCCTTCGACGTGATCACCACGATCGGCCACTCCGGGCGGCCGCGCAGGATGTTGGCCTCCTTGCCGCCGGAGGCCTCGTAGGCCTCCACCTGGTCGCGGACCCATCCGGAGGAACTGGGCTCGTACTCGCCTTCGAGTGTCATGCCTCGACAACACCACGCCGCGGCTCCGGATTCCAGCGCCGGGGCTGGACGGTCCGCACACCCCTGGTATCCATGACCCATGGACGGACGACTACTCCGGGTGCTGCCCTGGGCCGTCGTCGGCGTCGTGATGGTGGTGCTGGCGACGTACGCCGTCGTCATCCTGTTCTTCGACGACCCGGAGGACCCGGGAGAGGCCGACACCGTCCAGGAGGTCGCCGACCTCGCGGCGGAGGCCGCCGAGCTGTTCGACGTCCGGGCCGGGGTGCAGCTGCTGTGCGAGCAGCCCATGGACCTCTACCGGATGTCGGTCGACTCGACGATCGCCGGCTGGCAGGACGCCGCGGACACCGAGACCCCCGACATGACCTACCGGATCAGCGACGTGGACGACGGGGCGGCGGGGTCGTTCCTGGTCGACATCACCAGCGACGAGCCCGGCCTGGAGGACGAGAGCCAGCAGCTGCGGGTCTTCGTCGAGAGCCGCGAGGACCGTTCGTGCATCGTCGGGACGGGGGACGCCGACGACGAGCAGCCGACCA
Source organism: uncultured Actinomycetota bacterium (assembly GCA_963825985.1). Lineage (GTDB taxonomy): Bacteria > Actinomycetota > Actinomycetes > Propionibacteriales > Nocardioidaceae > Nocardioides. The sequence goes on from CAWGVK010000001.1 coordinate 89,004, forward strand.
CCCGCCTGTCCGGCGGTGGCTACGACGGCGCCTCCTCGCCACCGCCGTCACCGTCACCGTCACCGTCCGGATCGACGCGGCCGTGAGCACCCTCTGGGAGCGGGTGGCGCGCCGGTCGGCCGGCGACGACTACGCCGAGACCTACGCCGCGCGGTTCCGGACCCTGGCCGCGCGCGGCAATGACGTGCACGGCGAGGCCGGCTTCGTGGCGGGGCTGGTGACGCCGCCGGCCACCGTGCTCGATGCGGGCTGCGGCACCGGCCGGGTCGCGGTGCGCCTGGCCGAGCTCGGGTACGACGTGGTCGGCTGCGACGTCGACCCCACGATGGTCGGCGTGGCCCGACGCGACGCGCCCGACCTCGACTGGCGGGTCGCCGACCTGGCAACGCTCGACCTGGGGCAGCGCTTCGACGTCGTCCTGCTGGCGGGCAACGTGGTGCCCTTCCTCGAGCCCGGCACCCTGGCGGCGGCCTGCGCGCGGCTCGCCGCCCACGTGGCCCCGGGCGGGCTGCTCGTGTGCGGCTTCGGCACCGACGCCGACCACGTGCCGGCCGGGTGCCCGGTGGTGCCGCCGTCGGCCTTCGAGTCCGCGACCGAGTCGGCCGGGCTCGTCGAGCGGGCCCGCTTCGGCACCTGGGACGGCGACCCGTACGACGCGGCGGACGGCTACCTGGTGACGGTGCACGGTCTGGTTGGCTGAGCAGGTGAGGGTCGTCGTGCTGACCGGGGCCGGCATCTCCGCCGAGAGCGGGGTGCCGACCTTCCGCGACGCCGACGGGCTGTGGGAGGGCCACCACGTCGAGGACGTCGCCACGCCCGAGGCCTACGAGGCGCAGCCGCTCGTCGTCCAGCGGTTCTACGACGCCCGCCGCGCGGCTCTCGCGACGGTCGAGCCCAACGCGGCGCACGTCGCGCTGGGCCGACTCGAGGCGGCACTCGGCGACCACCTGTTCCTCGTCACGCAGAACATCGACGACCTGCACGAGCGCGGCGGCTCGCGCCGGGTGCGGCACATGCACGGCGAGCTGCGCTCGGCGCTCTGTCGCGGCTGCCGACAACGGGTGCCCTGGCCTGCATCGATGGGGGACCTCGCCGACTTCCCGCCCTGCCCGCGCTGCGGCGTCAGCGAGCTGCGGCCCGACGTCGTCTGGTTCGGCGAGGTGCCCTACGACATGGACCGGATCCTGGTCGAGCTGCACCGCGCCGACCTGTTCGTCTCGATCGGCACCTCGGGCGCGGTCTACCCGGCCGCGGGGTTCGTGCAGTACGCCGCGAAGAACGGCGCCCGCACCCTCGAGCTCAACCTGCAGCCGAGCGAGGGCACGCACTTCTTCGACGAGGCCCGGCACGGGCCGGCCGGCACCCTGGTGCCGGAGTGGGTCGACGCGCTGCTGACCGACACCTGAGTCACCGGGCCCAGGCCTCCCACAGGGTGGCGTAGGTGCCGCCGGTGGCGACCAGGTCGTCGTGGGTGCCCTCCTCGACGATCCGGCCGCCGTCCATCACCAGCACCCGGTCGGCGGTCGCTGCCTGGCCCAGGCGGTGGGCGACGACCACGGCAGTGCGTCCGGCGGCGGCGGCCAGGGCGGCCGCCTCCAGGTCGCGGGCGCCGGCCGAGCCCGCCTCGGCCGTGGCCTCGTCGAGGACGACGACCAGCGGGTCGGCCAGCAGCACCCGCGCCAGCGCCAGCTGCTGGGCCTGCGCCGGGGTGAGCGGCACCGCGCCCTCGCCGACCACCGTGTCGACGCCGTCGGCCAGCGCGCGCACCCAGGGGGCCGCGCCGACCCGGCCGAGCGCGTCGGCGAGTGCGGCGTCGTCGGCGTCGGGGCTGGCCAGGGTGAGGTTGTCGCGCACCGACCCGGCGAAGACGTGCACCTCCTGGGTGACCAGCACGACCGCGGGCCGCCCGGAGTGGTCGACCCCGCCGTCGGTCACGGGGACGCCGCCGACCAGCACCGTGCCGGAGGTGGCCGCGCGACCGGCGAGCGCCGCGGCGAGGGTCGACTTGCCGGCGCCGGTGCCGCCGACGACGGCGACCCGCTCACCGGGCTCGACGCGTACCGAGACGTCGTCGACGGCGGCCCGGCCGGCGACGTACTCGTGACGGAGCCGGTCGACCGCGATGGTGCCGCTGCTCGGCCGGTCGTCGACGGGCCCGGGTCGCGCCGGCAGCTGGGCCAGCCCGGCCAGCCGGGCCAGGGAGGCGCCGGCCGACTGCACCTGGTCGAAGAGCCCCATCACGGCGCCGATCGGGTTGAACAGGCGGTGGAAGAGCAGCGCGGCGGCGGTGACCGCGCCCACCGTGGTGCTGTCGGCGCGCACCAGCAGGAAGCCGGTGACCAGGATCAGCAGCAGGCCGATCAGCTCGGAGCGGTTGTTGCGGGCGAAGAACCGGGTGAGCATCCGGAACACGTCGATCGAGATCTGCGCCGACGACCACGAGGCGGCGTCGACCTTCTGCTGATGGGTCTCGGCGAGACCGAAGGCGCGCAGGGTGCGGCTGGCGTGGACGCCGGTGAGGAAGGCCTCGGCCCGCACGCCGTTGGCCTCCCGCTCGCGGCGGTAGTACGGCCCCGAGCGAGGGAGGTACCAGCGCAGCGCGAGCACGTAGAAGGGCAGCGCGCCGAGGCCGGCCAGGCCGAGCCGCCAGTCGAGCGAGGCCAGGCCGACGGCGGTGAACACGATCGCGAGCACCGAGCCCACCATCAGCGGGACGATGTCGGTGATCGAGCGTGCGACGAGGCGGACGTCGTCGCCGACCCGCGACAGGATGTCGCCGGCGCCGGCGCGCTCGACGGTGGCGGTGTCGAGGTGCAGGACCCGCTCGAGCACCTGCTCGCGCAGCTCGGCCAGGGCCGGCTCCGCGACCCGCGCCAGGAGAGCGACCGCGACGGTGGTCGTGAGCGTGATGGTCAGGGCGGCCACGACGATGGCGACGACCGGGACGGTGAGGTCGCTCGTGTCGCCGGAGTCGGCCACGACGTCGACGACCCGGCCGAGCATCAGCGGTGCTACCAGCCCGGCCAGCGCGTCGACCACGAACACCGCGACGCAGGCGGCGAGGACCAGGCGTCGCCGGCGCACCAGCGACCACGTGAGCCGGGTCGCCTCCCGGGCCGACGAGACGGGGAGGAGCCGGGTGCTCTCGCTCATCGCAGCACCGCCGCCCGGTAGGCGGCGTCGTCGAGGAGGTCGCGGTGGGTGCCGGTCGCGACGGCGCGACCGTCGCGCACGTGCACGACGCGGTCGGCGACGGCCAGCAGCGCCGGGCTGCCGGTGATCACCACGGTGAGCCGGTCACCGCCCCGGACCTCGCGCAGCCCGGCGGCGATCCGCGCCTCGGTGACGGCGTCCACGGCGGTGGTCGGGTCGTTGAGCACGAGGGCCGGAGCGCCCGCGGCCAGGGCCCGGGCCAGGCCGAGCCGCTGGCGCTGGCCTCCCGACAGGGTCGTGCCGCCGACCGTGACCGGGTCGTCGAGGCCCAGCGGGGCGTGGTCCACGACGTCGTCGGCGGCCGAGGCCGCCAGGACGCCGGTCAGGGTGTCGGCGTCCAGCCCGCCGGCGGCGTCGACGTTGCTGCGCAGGTCGCCCTCGAAGAGGTCGATGTGGTGGTCGACGACCAGGAGCGCCGCCCGGGCGTCGCCGAGGTCGAGGTCGGTGATCGGGACGCCGCCCAGGAGGACGGCGCCGTGGGTCGGCTCGGTCTCGCCGTGCAGCAGCGACATCAGCGCCGCCGCGTCGACCGGCTGCTCGACCACGAGCGCTACCAGCTCACCAGGCGCCGCGGAGAACGACAGGCACTCGAGGCCGGCCGACGACACCCGCTCGAGGACGAGGTCGGCGGGCACGTCGTCCTGAGCGCGCTTCTCGCCGGAGACGACCAGGCGCGGCGACGAGAGCACGGAGGCGATCCGCCCGGCCGAGGCCCGCGACTGGGCGAGCTCGGCCACCAGGTACGACACCATCCGGATCGGCTCGGCGACGAACTGCGCCAGGCCGACCACGGCGATCAGCTCGCCGATGCCGAGGTCGCCCTGCACGGCGCGGGTGCCGGCGACCAGCGCCACGGCGGCCAGGAAGAGCCCACTGAGCCCCTGCGTGACGCCGTACAGGAGCCCCTCCCAGCGCGCGGCGGCGACGCTGGCCCCGGCGGCGTGCCGGCTGAGGGTGCGGTAGCGGGCCAGGGCGGCGTCCTCACCACGCACGCCCTTGAGCGGCCGCAGCCCGCGCACGAGGTCGGTGGCCAGGCCGACGGCCTGCCCCAGCGCCTCCTGGCGGACCTCGCTGCGGACGACGAGGGGCCGCGACAGCAGCTGCGTGATGCCGAGCACGGCCGGGACGCCGACCAGCACCAGGACGGCCAGGAACGGGTCGATCGAGGCGAGCACGACGCCGGTGAGCACGAACCCGACCACGGCGGCGGCGGTGAGCGCGAGCTGGCGGATCACCACGCCCACCATCTCGGCGTCCGACGTCGCGACCGAGAGGAGGTCGCCCGGCAGCTGCCCGGTGCGGGCGCCCCGGGGGTCGAGCACGTGGCCCGACACCGCGGTGCGCAGGCGGTGGCTCTCCACCTGCTCGGCGCGGAACCCGATCCGTGCGCCGAGGCGGTAGGCGGTGCTGAGGACGGCGAAGTGCACGCACAGCACCGCGCCCCACAGCACCAGCTCGCCGGTGTCGCCCTCGGCGACAGCGCGGTCGATGACCACGCCGATCAGGACCGGAACCGCCGCCTCGCAGACCTGCCACAGGGTCAGCAGCAGCCCGGCGCCCAGCAGCGCGCGGCGCTGCCGGCGCAGGGTGCCCAGCAGCACCGACCAAGCGGTGCTGGGTGGCCGGGTCGGACTGCTCGGGCTGGCGCTGGTCGTCGTCATCCGGCTCCTCGTCGGAGCCAGTTTAGGGAAACCTAAGTCCGCCGGGTCGGCGGGGTCGTCACTGCGCGAGACGCGCGCGGATCAGCGCCTCCAGGCGCTCGACGACGTCGTCGAGCCCGAGCGTGGGGGCGAAGCGCCGGATGACGTCGATGTACATCTCGCCGGACTCGATCACCCGCGGGTCCATGTGACCCATCACCTCGAGGGTGACCACCCCGTAGAGCTGGGTCCAGCCCTGCTCGTAGACCCACACGAGGCCGCGGTCGGCGGGCGCGATCTTGTCGACGTCCGCGGGGATGAGCGGCTCGACGAGCACCTCGCGGACGGCGGGGGGCAGGTCGTCGATGGCAGGGATCGCGAACCCACGCTGCTGCCAGATGTCGTAGATCATGTCGGTCATCAGCAGGCACGAGCTCGCGACGGTGAGCAGCTCGCGCTGGTGGAACGTGGGCTCGGCGACGGGGTTGGCGAAGACCAGGGCGAACTCACGCGGGTTCGCCAGGGCCCACATCCGGAACTCCGTGGTGGCGGCGACCAGGCGGCCGGGTGTGTCGTCGGGCTCGCAGCGGTCGGCCGCGGCCGCGAACAGCCCGGCGGCGCTGCGGTCGATCTCGAAGGCGACCAGGTCGACGAGGTCCTGGTAGCTCGCGACGTAGCGGTAGAGCGCCGGGGCGGTCATCCCCATGCGGGTGGCGACGGCGCGCAGCGACAGCTCGGCGCCCTCGGCGAGCAGCGCCCGGGCGGCGTTCACGATCTCGGTGTGGGTCGCCTGGCGCTGGCGCTCGCGGCGCGTGGGAGGCGATGCCTCGACCTGGGTCACAGATGCTCCGTCGTCGGTGTCTGGTGGAAGAGGGTTGACTCCCGAAGTTTACACCGTTTACGCTTTACACCGTTCACTTTTCTGAAGACCTGTCACCAACCCTGAATGAGGGAGCGTCATGATCGAGCGTTGGGGCGCGTTGGTCGCCCGCCGGGCCCGTGCGGTGCTACTGATCGGGATCCTCGTCACCGTCGGTGCCGCGGCGTATGGCGTCGGTGTCTTCGACGCCCTGAGCGAGGGCGGCTTCGACGACCCCGACTCCGAGGCCGCCCGCGAGCTGAAGCTCGAGCGCGACACGTTCGGCAACCAGACCGTCGACGTCGTCGCGGTCTACTCCAGCGACGAGCTGAGCGCCACCGACCCCGCCTTCCGCGCAGCGGTCGAGGACGTCGTCGCACAGATCCCCGACGAGGCGGTCGCCTCCGTCGTCCCGTACTACGCCGTGCCCGGCGAGCAGGGCGCCTCGATGATCGGTGGCGACGGGCACGCGGCGCAGGTGCTGATCTCGCTGGCCGGCGACAGCCAGGACGACTACCTCGAGAACTTCGACGTCGTCGAGCCGGTGCTCGAGGCGCCCGACGGCTCGGGGCTCGAGACCGACGTGGCCGGCTCGTTCGCCGTGTACGCCGACGTCGGCGAGATCACCGCCGAGGACCTCGAGCGGGCCGAGCTGATCTCCCTTCCTGTCGTGGTCATGCTCGCGCTGCTGATCTTCGGCTCGCTGGTCGCGGCGTCGATGCCGGCCCTGGTGGGGCTGGTCGCCATGCTCGGGGCGCTGGCGATCGTCCGGGTCCTGACGCTGTTCACCGACGTGTCGGTCTTCGCGGTCAACGTCGTCTCGCTGATCGGCATCGGCCTGGCCATCGACTACGCGCTGTTCGTGATCAACCGCTTCCGCGAAGAGCTGGCCCGGCTGCCCGACGACGCCCCGGACGCCTCGGCGGTCGCGATCCGGCGCACCATGGCGACCGCCGGGCGCACCGTGATGTTCTCCGGGCTCACCGTGGCGGCGGCGATGGCCAGCCTGCTGATCTTCCCGCAGGCCTTCCTGCGCAGCATGGGGTACGGCGGCGTCGCGGCCGTGCTGGTCGCGATGCTCGCGGCCCTGACCGTGCTCCCCGCGACGCTGGTGCTGCTCGGACGAAGGGTCGACGCCGGCCGGCTGCCGTGGCGGCGCGGGCGACCGGTGGTCACCGACGACTCCCACGGCCGGTGGGCCGCCCTGGCCCACGGTGTGATGCGGCGCCCGGTGCTCGTCATCGCGGCCACCGTGGTGGTGCTGCTCGCCGTGGCGTCGCCGTTCCTGGGCGCGAAGTGGGGCAGCGTCGACTACCGGGTGCTTCCCGAGAGCGCGCCCGCGCACCAGGCGGCCGACCTGCTCAACGACGAGTTCGGCCCCGAGACCTCGACCGCGAGCCTGCTGCTGACCGACGCGTCGTCGTCCGACGTGGAGGCCTACCAGGCCGCCGTCCTCGACGTCCCGGGCGTGCTGGGGGTCACCGAGGTCGACGCCGCTGACGGCGTCACCCTGCTGCGCGCGTCGTGGGAGGGCAACAGCCAGACCGAGCGGTCGCAGCAGATCGTGGCCGACCTGCGCGACGTCGAGCCCGGCCAGGGCGAGGCGCTGGTCGGCGGGCTCACCGCCGACACCGTCGACCTGATCGACTCCGTCGGCGCGCACCTGCCGTGGATGGGGCTGATCGTCGTCCTGGTGATGCTGGTGCTGCTGTTCATGGCGTTCGGGTCGGTGGTGCTGCCGATCAAGGCGGTCGTGATGAACCTGTTCTCGATCACCGCGTCGTTCGGCGTCGTCACCTGGATCTTCAGCGACGGACACCTCAGCGGGCTGCTCGGCTTCGAGCCGCAGGGCTTCCTCGACGCCACCAACCCGATCCTGATGCTCGCCATCCTGTTCGGGCTGTCGATGGACTACGAGGTGTTCCTGCTCTCACGGGTGCGCGAGCAGTGGGACCGCACCGGCAACAACGACCTCGCCGTCGCCACCGGCGTGCAGAAGACCGGCCGGATCATCACCAGCGCGGCGCTGCTGCTCGGCGTCGTGATCGGGGCCTTCGGCACCAGCGGGATCGTCTTCATGAAGATGATCGGTATCGGCATGCTGGTCGCCCTGCTCATCGACGCGACCATCGTCCGGGCCCTCCTGGTGCCGGCCACCATGAAGCTGCTCGGCCACTGGAACTGGTGGGCGCCCGGGCCGCTGCGGCGCTGGTGGGAGCAGCACGGCTTCCGCGAGGGCGCGGACGACGCGCCGGCCGCACCCACGGACGAGGCCGCACCGTCGCCCGTCCGCGTCTGACCCGGCGGCCGGGAGGTCGAGCGAGGGGAGGCCTCGTTCCGCTCAGGGGCAGGGGTTGCGCGCTGCGCGGGAGGTGCCGGCGCAGGTCCTGCCCTTCAGGAGCTTCGCGCGGAAGAAGGCCAGGACCTCCCGCGAGGGACGCCGGTCGCGGAAGCCGCGCCACAGCAGGTTCTCCTCGAAGCCCAGGTCCTTGTAGAACTCGCGGCGGATCCGCTTGCCCTGCTGGGTGTAGTACTCGATGTAGGAGCGCTTGCCCATCCGGTACATCGCCCAGGTGGGCACCCGTCCCGGGTAGTAGCCCTCCGCCTTCAGGCTCACCTTCGACTTCTCGTTGCGGTACTCGAAGTAGGTGCCGGCGCGGGCGCGCCGGTTGAGCAACGAGTCGCCGTCGACCCGGTGCTGCGGCTTGACGTCGAGGAGGTCGTAGAGGGTGGGCGCGATGTCGATCAGGCCGACCGGTCGCCTGTCGACGACGCGCTCGCCGAAGGCAGAGGGAAGCCAGGCGAGCAGCGGCACGTCCATCGCTGCCCGGTAGGGGTCGCCCTTCGTCTCCCAGCCGTTCTCACCGAGGTGGTAGCCGTTGTCGCTGGTGAAGATGACCGCCGTCGTGTCGAGCAGACCCTCGTCGCGCAGCGTCTGGAAGGTCTTGCCCATCTCGTCGTCGATGTCGTACATCGCCCGCGTCCGCGCGGTGTAGAGACGCTGGTAGTAGGCCCTGGTCGCGAGCCTTCCCCGGTAGATGCTGAGCTTGTCCCGGAGGTCCTTCTCGGGGTCCCACCGGAAGGGCGGCACGCGCCGGTGCGCGTTCGTCGGCGTCGGGATCGGCATCCGGAGGCGCTTGTTGGGGGCGGAGTTGTCGGTGTGCGGCGCCTTGAAGGCGGCGTAGGCGTAGAACGGGCGGTCGGCCCCCGCCTGCTGGCGGATGAAGGTGCGCAGGAAGTTGCCGGTGCGGGTCGTCTGGTGGACCCGGTCGTCGGGGACCCGGTGGTCACCGAGCTCGTCGTCCCACAGCTCGTAGTCGTAGTACTTCGAGCCCTCCCAGAAGTCGGAGGTCTGAAAGCCGCTGGGCTTGTCGCCCGACTCGAAGTCCCAGGAGCTGACGCCGTTGAAGAACTTGCCGGTGCCGTAGGTTTCGTAGCCGGCCCGGGTCAGGTCGTCCTGGATGGTGTCGCGGACCCGCAGCCGGTCGGCGTCGATCTGGCGCTCGACACCGCTGTTGTGGCCCATCTGCGAGGTCTGCAGGACCGCACGCGACGGGCAGCAGGCCGGGCTGGTGACGGTGGCGTTCTCGAAGCAGCGGCCCCGGTCGCGCAGGAGGCCGCTGGTCTTCGGCATGAACCTGCGCATGTCGCGACACGCGATGTCGCTGCCGTCGTCGACGATCACCAGCACGACGTTGAGGTCGACGGCAGGCGTCGGGCGCTCCCTCTTCTGGGCGGGTGCTCGCTGGCCGGGCCCGTCAGCCGGGTCGGGGCTGCACGCCACGGTGGCCAGCAGGGCCACGAGCAGCACGCCGATCACCAGCCTGGCTCGCACGACGCTGTCACTTCCGAGTTCGTTGTCGGTCGACGGGCGGATCAAGGTAACACCCGCCTACCCAACCGTCAGGTGACTGCGCCGACCCGCACGACCGCTCCCGCGTGACCCGGCACGGTGGCGTGGTGGCCGTCGAGCTCGACCGGTGACCCCGTGTCGAACAGCAGGTTCGCGACCTCGTCGCCGAGCTCGACCCGAGCGGGCTGTTCGCCGAAGTTCACCACCACGCGCAGGTCGCCGCGGGCCATCACGAGCACGCGCGACTCCTCGTCGACGGTGCACGACGTGGTCGCGAACGCGGGGTCGGTGAGGGCAGGCTCCTCGCGGCGAAGCCGCGCCAGGTCGCGGTAGACGGCCAGCATCCGTGCTCCCCGCTCGGTGTCGCGCTCCGACCAGTCGAGCTTCGAGCGCTCGTAGGTCGCGGGGTCCTGGGGGTCCGGGACGACGGCCGGGTCCCATCCCATCTGCTCGAACTCGGCGAGCCGGCCCTCGGCCGTCGCCCTGCCCAGCTCGGGCTCCGGGTGGGCGGTGAAGAACTGGAACGGCGTCCGCGCTGCCCACTCCTCGCCCTGGAACAGCATCGGCGTGAACGGACCCGCGAGGGTGAGCAGTGCGGCGCACGCCAGCTGGTCGTCGTCGAGCGCCTCGGTGATCCGGTCGCCGACCGCCCGGTTGCCGATCTGGTCGTGGTTCTGGCTGCACACCACGAGTCGCCAGGTCGGCATCGCCGCGGTGTCGATCGGCACTCCGTGGTCGCGCTCGCGGAACGAGCTGAACGTGCCGTCGTGGAAGAACCCACGCTCGATCACCTTGGCCAGCGCACCGAGCGGCGCGAAGTCGGCGTAGTAGCCGTCGGTCTCACGGGTCAGCGCGACGTGCACGGCGTGGTGGAAGTCGTCGCTCCACTGGGCGTCGAGCCCGTAGCCGCCGGCCTCGCGCGGCGTGACCAGGCGCGGGTCGTTGAGGTCGGACTCGGCGATCAGCGTCAACGGCCGGCCCTGGTGGGCGGAGAGGGCTGCCACCTCGACCGCCATCTCCTCCAGCAGGTGCGTCGGCGAGTCGTCGTGCAGCGCGTGCACGGCGTCGAGTCGCAGCCCGTCGACGTGGTAGTCGTCGAGCCACATCCGCACGTTGTCGAGGATCAGGCGGCGCACCTCGGCCGAGCCCTCGCCGTCCAGGTTGACCAGGTCACCCCAGGCGTTGCGGCCCTGCTTGAGGTACGGGCCGAACTCCGGCAGGTAGTTGCCCGAGGGTCCGAGGTGGTTGTAGACGACGTCCTGGATGACGCCCAGGCCGGCGGCATGGCAGCCGTCGACGAACCGCTGGTAGGCCTCCGGGCCGCCGTAGGTCTCGTCGACGGCGAACCAGGCCACGCCGTCGTAGCCCCAGTTGTGGTCACCGTTGAAGGAGTTGACCGGCATCAGCTCGACGAAGTCGACGCCGATCGAGCGCAGGTGGTCGAGCCGGCCGAGCGCGGCGTCCAGCGTGCCCTCGGGCGTGAAGGTGCCGAGGTGCAGCTCGTAGATCACCGCGCCGGCCAGCTGGCGGCCGGTCCAGGCCTGGTCGCTCCAGGCGAACGCCGAGGCGTCGAAGGTGCGCGACAGCTCGTGGACGCCGCCGGGCTGACGCCGCGAGCGCGGGTCGGGCCGCGGGTCGTCGGAGTCGTCGAGCAGGTAGCCGTAGTCGGTGTGCGGGTGGTCGGCCGCCGCGGGGAGCGGCTCGGCCGGCGTCCACCAGCCGTCGTCGCCCCGGGCCATCTCGACCACCGAGCCGCCGGCGTTGTCACCGCACAGGAGTCGCACCCGCGAGGGGCGTGGTGCCCAGACGTCGAAGGGTCCGCGGCTCATCAGGAGTCCTCCTTCACGAGCAGGGCGACGGGGTAGGTGCCCAGCAGGCCGGCGAGGGCGCCGTCGGTGGGCCAGTCGGTGAGCAGGTCGCGCCACGAGCCCTCGGGCAGGCTCAGCGTCGTGTCGCCCCAGCCGCCACGGGCCGCGAGGCCGACGGGCAGCCGGGTGACGACGGCGATCGCCCCGCCGCGCTGGTAGGCGAGCACGTGGTCGGCGGAGTCGCCGACCGCCTCGACGCCGGCGTAGGTGGTGAACAGCTCGGGTCGGTCGCGGCGCAGTCGCAACGACGTCGCGGTCACGAGCAGCTTGGCGCGGGCCTCGTGCTCGATCGAGGCGTCGTCGAGCAGGGCGGCACGCAGGTCGAAGTCGACCGGACGCCGGTTGTCGGGGTCGACCAGCGACTGCTCCCAGAGCTCGGAGCCCTGGTAGACGTCGGGCACGCCCGGCATCGTGATCGAGAGCAGCTTGGCGGCCAGGGCGTTCGACCAGCCCGGCTCGACGACGGCTGCGAGCACCTCGTCGAGCACCGTGCGGACGTCGGGGGAGTCGAACGCGGCGTCGACGGCAGCGTGCACGGCGTCCTCGTAGGCGGCGACGGGCGCCGTCCAGGTGGTGCCGTCGCCGGCCTCGCGCATGGCCTTCTCGGCGTAGGCGTGCAGGCGCGCGCGCAGGTCGGCGTCGTCGCACCAGGCGCCGACGACCGCCTGCCAGAGCAGGTCGGCGAAGGCCGGGTCGGGCAGCGGTGCCAGGGCGAGCAGGCGCTGCAGGGCCGAGGCCCACAGCTCGGGGACCTCGGCGAGCGCGGTGATCCGGGCGCGCACGTCCTCGCCGCGCTTGGTGTCGTGCGTCGTCAGCGTGGTCATGGCGTCGGGGCGGTCCCACTGCCGCCGCGCCAGCGCCTCGTGGAACGCAGGCACGCTCACCGAGAACTCGCTCGGGTCGCCCCCGACCTCGGTGAGCGAGGTGAGCCGCGGGTAGCGGTAGAAGGCGCAGTCCTCGACCCCCTTGGCCATCACTGCTCCGCTGGTCTGCTGGAAGCGCTGCGCCGCCGGCTGGGCGGGGTCGGCCAGCACCGGCAGCAGGACGTCGAGGGTCGCGGCCAGGTCGGGCCGCTCGGCCCGGGCGGCGGCGAACGCCTCGTCGAGGTGCTCACGCCCCTCGGGCAGGTAGGAGCGGTAGACCGGGAAGCAGGCCAGCAGCTCGGCCACCGCATCGACGAGGGTCTCGTGACGGTCGTGACCGACCTCCTCGACCCCCGAGGCGACGACCTCGCGCACGATGCGTCGTACCTCCGAGCCCAGCAGGAGGTCGGCGACGTCGCGCTTGGAGTCGTGCACCATCGCGTGCCAGTCGAGCTCGGCGAAGGGCAGCGTCGCCTCGGACGCCGGGTCGGTGAGCACGCGGTCGACCAGGCCGAGCGCGTCGTACCCCGTGGTGCCGGCCGTCGCCCAGCTGGAGGCGAGGTGCTCGCCCGGCTCGAGGATCTTCTCCACCAGCACGTAGGCGCCCCCGGTGAGGGCGGCGAGGTCGTCGAGGTAGCCGCGCGGATCGAACAGGCCGTCGGGGTGGTCGACGCGGAGCCCGTCGACGAGGCCCTCGGAGAACCAACGCCCGATCTCGGCGTGCGAGGCGTCGAAGACCGACCGCTCCTCGACGCGCAGACCCGCCAGGGTGTTGATGGCGAAGAACCGGCGGTAGTTGAGGCCGTGGTCGGCCACCGTCCAGTGCACGAGCTCGTAGTGCTGCTCGTCCAGGGTGGTCGTCTCGGGAGCCAACGGGAACGCGCGGTCGTGGTAGCGCGCCACGCCGGCGTCGACGTCGATCTGCACGGACCCGACGCCGTCGTCTCCCAGCACCGGGACCCGCACCTTGCCCCCGGCGACGTCCCAGTCGACGTCGAAGAAGTCGGCGTAGGCCGACCCGCGGCCGTGGGTCAGGAGATCCCACCACCAGGGGTTGACCTTCGGGGTCGCGACGCCCACGTGGTTGGGCACGATGTCGACGAGGACGCCGAGGTCGAGCCGGCGCGCCTCGGCCACGAACGTCGCGAATCCCTCGCGCCCCCCGCGGGCCGGGTCGATCCGCTCGTGGGACACCACGTCGTAGCCGTGGTCGGACCCGGGCTCGGCCTCGAGCAACGGCGACAGGTAGACCCAGTCGACGCCCAGGTCGCGCAGGTAGGGCAGCCGCTCGGCGGCCGCGACCAGGTCGAACGACGCCCGGATCTGCAGCCGGTAGGTGTTGGTCGGCACGCGACCCCCGCCGCTCATCCGCGACCGGCCTGCGCCGCGACCGACGCGGCCACCGAGTGGTCGGGCTCGGCCTCCGGCGCCTGGTGCTCCTGCAGCACCAGCAGGCTCCGGGTCTCGATGTGGAACGTCGACCCGGCCTGGCAGGTCACCGAGTCGTCGGCCGAGCCGCCGGTGTTGATGACCACGTCCCAGGCGGCGGCGTACTCCTCCGGCGGGAGGGTGATGTCGGCCGGACCGTCGGCGTTGAAGTAGAGCAGGAAGTGGTCGTCGGTGATCGAGCCGCCGCGGGCGTCCTTGCCGGCGATCCCGTTGCCGTTGAGGTACATGCCGATCGCCTGCGACTCGCCCTTCCAGTCGTCGTCGTCCATCGGGCGGCCGTCGAGGTGCAGCCACACGATGTCGTTGAGCCGCTCGTGCCCGGGCTCGCCGATGCGCACGGTGTTGCCGGTGAAGAAGCGCTTGCGGTGGAAGGTCGGGTGGTCGCGGCGCAGCCGGATGACGGCCGCGGTGAAGTCCATCAGCGGCTTGTCGACGTCCTCCCAGTCCATCCACGCGATCTCGGAGTCCTGCGCGTAGGTGTTGTTGTTGCCGCGCTGGGTGCGCCCGAGCTCGTCGCCGTGCAGGATCATCGGGACGCCCTGGCTCAGAATCAGGGTCGCGAGCAGGTTGCGCTGGGCGCGGGCCCGTAGCGCCCGGATCTCCGGGTCGTCGGTCGGCCCCTCGGCGCCGTGGTTCCACGACCGGTTGTGGCTCTCGCCGTCGCGGCTGTCCTCGCCGTTGGCCTCGTTGTGCTTGTCGTTGTACGAGACCAGGTCGCGCATCGTGAACCCGTCGTGGGCGGTGACGAAGTTGATGCTCGCCACCGGACGCCGTCCGGAGTGCTCGTAGAGGTCGGAGGACCCGGCGACCCTCGAGGCGAACTCGCCCAGCGCCGGCTCGCCGCGCCAGAAGTCACGGACGACGTCGCGGTAGGCGCCGTTCCACTCGGTCCACTGCGGCGGGAAGCCGCCGACCTGGTAGCCGCCCGGGCCGATGTCCCACGGCTCGGCGATCAGCTTCACCTGCGACACGACCGGGTCCTGCTGCACGAGCTCGAAGAACGCCGCGAGCCGGTCCACCTCGTAGAACTCGCGGGCCAGGGTCGAGGCGAGGTCGAAGCGGAACCCGTCGACGTGCATCTCGGTGACCCAGTAGCGCAGGGAGTCCATGATCAGCTGCAGGGCGTGCGGGTTGCCGACGTTGAGCGAGTTACCGGTGCCGGTGTAGTCCATGTAGAACTTCTGGTCGTCGTCGACGACGCGGTAGTAGGCCTGGTTGTCGATGCCGCGCATGCTCAGCGTCGGGCCGAGGTGGTTGCCCTCCGCGGTGTGGTTGTAGACGACGTCGAGGATCACCTCGATGCCCGCGGCGTGCATGGCCTTGACCATCGCCTTGAACTCCTGCACCTGCTGACCCAGCTGGCCCGGCTGGTCACCACGGGCCGTGGCGGCGTAGTCGGCGTGCGGGGCGAGGAAGGCGAGGGTGTTGTAGCCCCAGTAGTTGCGCAGGCCCTTGTCGAGCAGGGTGGAGTCCTGCACGAACTGGTGCACCGGCATCAGCTCGATCGCGGTGACGCCCAGGCGGGTCAGGTGGTCGGTGATGGCGGGGTGGGCGAGGCCGGCGTAGGTGCCGCGCAGCTCGTCGGGGACGTCGGGGTGCTGCTGGGTCATCCCCTTGACGTGCGCCTCGTAGATGACGGTCTCGTTGTACGGGTAGTCGAGCCGGCGGTCGCCCTCCCAGTCGAAGAACGGGTTGATCACGACCCCGTAGGTCATGTGGCCGGCCGAGTCGTCGTCGTTGCGGGAGTCCTCGTCGCCGAAGGTGTAGGAGAACAGCGACTGGTCCCAGTCGATCTCGCCCGCGGTGGCCTTGGCGTACGGGTCGAGCAGCAGCTTCGACGGGTTGCACCGCAGGCCCTGGGCGGGGTCCCACGGCCCGTGCACCCGGTAGCCGTAGCGCTGGCCCGGCTGGGCCGACGGCAGGTAGCAGTGCCAGACGAACGCGTCGACCTCGGTCAGCTCGACCCGGGTCTCCCGGTCGTCGGCGTCGAAGAGGCACAGCTCCACCCGCTCCGCCACCTCGCTGAAGAGGGCGAAGTTGGTGCCGCTGCCGTCGAAGGTCGCTCCCAACGGGTACGCCTTGCCCGGCCAGACGGCCACCGTTGTCGGGTCACTCTGCTCGCTCACGCTGCCTCCACCACCCGCGGACGTCGGTCGTCGCTCGGCTTGGATCGATCCAAGCACACGTAACGAACCGGACGGATCCTTCTAACGGGTGCCAACGTCAGGTAGAACATGCTCGTGGCCCCCTCCTTTCCTTCCCCCGGCGACTCCATCGGTCGGTTCCGGGTCCTGGCTCAGCTCGGAGCCGGCGGCATGGGGGTCGTGTACGACGCGCTCGAGGTCAACCTCGAGCGCCGGGTCGCGCTCAAGGTCATCTCGCCGATGTTCGCCGACGACCCCGACTTCCGGTCCCGGTTCATCTCCGAGGCCCGCGCCCTGGCCTCGCTCGACTCGCCCAACGTCGTGCAGGTCTACGCCCACGGTGAGGAGGACGGCTACCTCTACATCGCGACCCAGCTGGTGCCCGACGGCGACCTCGGCCAGATGCTCACCAAGTGGGGACCGGCCCCGATCGGCAAGGCCGTCGAGCTGATCGAGCAGGTCGCCAGCGGGCTCGCCGACGCCCACGCCGCGGGCCTGGTGCACCGCGACATCAAGCCCGCCAACGTGCTGGTCCGCCGCCGGGGCGCGGCCACGGTGCAGGCCTACCTCGGCGACTTCGGCATCGCCCGCCGGGTGGACGCCGAGATGACCCGCCTCGGCGGCGCCGTCATCGGGACGCCGTCCTACATGGCGCCCGAGCTGCACGGCGGCGCCCAGGCCGGCGTCACCACCGACATCTACTCCCTGGGCTGCCTGCTGTGGGTGGCGCTCACCGGCAAGCCGCCGTACGGCGGCACCAGCGAGTTCGAGATCGTCGGCGGCCACATCTCGAAGGCGGTGCCGCAGCTGAGCGGCGGCTCGTCGCTGGTCGAGGCGGTCAACCGGATCCTCCGGGTGGCGATGGCCAAGGAGCCCGGCCACCGCTACCGCACCGCCCTGGCCCTGCGCGACGACCTGCGCGAGGCCGCCCGGATGACCTACGACCCGACGTACCTCCAGCTGGCCTCGGCCGTCAGTGAGACCTGGCCACCGCGCGCCGACGGGCGGACGCCGACGCCCACCCCCACGCCGTCCGGCCCGGTGGCCCCGCCGCGTCCCGCCACCCCGGCGAGGGCGCAGCCGGCCAAGCCGCCCCCGGCCCGGATCCAGCCGTTCACGGCGCCCACCGCGCCGTCGGCCCCGCGCTCCCAGGCGCCCGCGCCGCGGCGTACCGCCCTGTGGGTCGCGATCGCCGCGGCCGCGGTCGCTGTCGTGATCGGCGGCGTGGCGGCGCTGGTGTTCGCCTCGGGCGACGGCGGCGGCGGAGGCGGGGGCGCCACCGACACCCCGACCACGACACCCGACCCGGGCTTCGCCGACGGCACCGCCCAGGAGATCATCACCGAGGCCGAGAAGGACATGAAGGTGCTCGACTCGGTGCGCCTCGCCGGTGACATCGACCAGGACGGGCAGCCCGGAGGCATCGACCTCGTCGTGACGGCCGCGGGCAACTGCGACGGCGAGCTGCGAGTCGGTGACGGCAGCGCGATGCTGCGGCGCATCGACGGCGCCGCGTGGCTGCGACCGGATCGTGCGTTCCTCGAGGCGAGCGCCGACAGCTCCGAGGACGTCGACGCCTACCTCGCGCTGATCGGCGACAAGTGGGTCAAGGCCGACAAGACCCAGGCCGCCGACTTCGACGACGTGTGCGACCTCGACGAGATCCTCGAGGGCGACGGCTCCAACCCGGTGGTCACCAAGGAGGGCGTCGAGAAGCTCGAGGGCAAGGACGTCGTCAAGGTCGTGCAGGATGCCGGCACGGCCGACGAGATCACGGCGTACGTCGCGGTCGACTCGCCCCACTACGTGCTCAAGCTCGAGAGCAGCGCGGAGAACGGCTCGTTCATGTTCTCCGACTTCGACGCCCCGTTCGACGTGCAGCCGCCGCCCGACGACGAGGTCATCGACCTGGAGGGCCTCGGCGGCTGACCCGGGGCTACCCTGCGGTCCATGCGGCGCGAGATCGACGACGTCCGACCGCTCACCGCGGCCGACCTCGACTGGGTCGTCGGACTCACCCGTTCGCGGCGCGAGCGGCTGGCACCGCACGCTCCGCGCTTCTGGAGGCCCGCGGCCGACGCGGCGCAGCGGCACCGGGCGTACCTGGCGCACCTGATCGACGACCCGTCCGCGACCGCGCTGCGCACCGACCACGGCTACCTGGTCGCGGTGACGAGCGACCGACGTCGCGTCGTCGACGACATGGTGGTCGCCGAGGACGCCTGGCCCGAGGAGGGCGTCGCCCTGCTCGAGCACCTGCTCGCCGACGGCGGTCGGGTGCGGTTCGTGGTGCCGGTGTTCGAGCGGGCCCGCCGCGACGCCGCGGAGGCGGTCGGGCTGGTGCCCGCGACCGCGTGGTGGCACCGCGACCTGCCCGTCGTCCGGGTGACCCGGGACGGCGGCCGCGTCCAGCTCGATGCCCCGGGTGCGAGCGGCCGGCTGGTGCCGGCGCCTCCGGTCTACGACCCCGGCGGCTCGGTGCTGCTGGTGACCGACCTCGACTCGGCCGACGCCCTGACCGCCATCGAGAGCGAGGCGGCCGAGCGCGGAGCCACCGTCTCGGTGGTCAGCGTGCGCCCGGACGACCTGATGCGCGAGCTGCTGCTCGTGGGGGCCGGCCACGTGCTCACGACCCTCTTCTACGAACGCAGGCCGGACCTTGTCTGATCGCCGGCCAGGCCCGCACGAGGGTGAGCCGAAGGAGCACGAGGGCGGGCTCTCGCAGCGCCTGAACTGGCTGCGGGCCGGCGTCCTGGGTGCGAACGACGGCATCGTCTCGACCGCGGGCATCGTGGTCGGTGTGGCCGGGGCGACCACCGACCGCAGCGCGATCGTGGTCGCCGGCGTGGCGGGCCTGGTGGCCGGCGCGATGAGCATGGCGACCGGCGAGTACGTCTCGGTCTCGACCCAGCGCGACTCCGAACGGGCCCTGTTGCGCAAGGAGAAGCGCGAGCTGCGCGACGACCCCGAGGACGAGCTGGCCGAGCTCGCCGGGCTCTACGTCGACCGCGGTCTCGACGACGAGCTCGCCCTCGAGGTCGCCCGCCAGCTGTCGGCGAAGGACGCGCTCGCGGCGCATGCCGAGGTCGAGCTCGGCATCGACCCCGACGACCTGACCAGCCCGTGGAACGCGGCGCTCGCCTCGATGGTCTCGTTCACGCTCGGCGCCCTGCTGCCGCTGCTCACCATCTCGTTGGTGGGGGAGTCGGCGCGGGTGGGGGTCACGGTGGCGGCGGTCGCGGTGGCGCTGGCGATCACCGGATTCAGCAGCGCCCGCCTCGGCTACGCGCCGCCGGGCCGGGCGGTGGCGCGCAACGTCGCGGGCGGGCTCTTCGCGATGGCGGCGACGTACGCCGTGGGCACGCTGTTGGGTGCGCGGGTCGACTGAGGGGTCGGGACTGATGGGTCAGCGGATGTTCGTGGCGGTGGTGCCGCCCGACGAGGTGGTCGAGCACCTCGACGAGTTCCTCGAGCCGCGTCGCGAGCACGGCCCGTTCCGGTGGACGGCGCCCGAGCAGCTGCACGTGACGCTGGCGTTCCTGGAGTCGGTGCCCGACCGGGTGCTCGACGACCTGGTCGAGGGGCTGGGGCGGACGGCGTCGCGTCGTCCGGCGTTCGAGGCGCGGATCGCCGGCGGTGGCGCCTTCCCGAACCCGGCGCAGGCCAAGGTCCTCTACGCCGACCTCGACCTGGCCGACGAGGCCCGCACCGGGCTCGACCGGCTCGCTGCGGGGGCCCGGGCCGCGGCCGCGCACGCCGGCGTCGCCGTCGACGGCCGCCGCTTCCGCCCGCACCTCACCGTCGCCCGCCTCGGCCGACCCTCCGGGACCACCCGCTGGATCCGCCTGCTCGACGGCTACACCGGCCCCACCTGGACCGTCGACCACGTCGCCCTGGTCGCCTCCCACCTCGGCGAGGGTCCCCGCCGTCGTCCTCGCTACGAGGTGGTCGAGGAGCTGCCGCTGGGGTATATCCCGCCGCGCGCGAGACCCACATCACACCCGGAGTCGGCGACTGGTTAGGTTCCTCCCGTGAGGATCGCAGTGGCGAAGGAGACCCGGGACGGCGAGACCCGGGTGGCGATGGTGCCCGAGCTGGTCGCCAAGCTGACCGTGCTCGGCTACGAGGTGGTGGTCGAGCCGGGCGCCGGACACGGGGCGCTGGCCGCCGACGACGAGTACGCCGCCGCGGGGGCCGTGATCGACGCGGGTGCCCTCGACGAGGCCGACCTCGTCGTGTCGGTGCAGCCGCTCGACACCACGGCCGTGCGCCGACTGAAGCGCGGGGCCGTGACGGTGTCGTTCCTCCCGGTCGCACAGGAGCTCGGCCTGGTCGCCGACCTGCGCGACTGCGGCATCACCAGCCTCGCGATGGAGCTGGTGCCGCGCATCTCCCGCGCCCAGTCGATGGACGCGCTGAGCTCGCAGAGCCTGGTCAGCGGCTACCGCTGCGCGATCGTCGCCGCGGGCATGCTGCGCCGCTTCTTCCCGCTCAACATGACCGCCGCCGGCACCGTGCAGCCGGCCGAGGTCGTGGTGCTCGGCGCCGGCGTCGCCGGCCTGCAGGCGATCGCCACCGCCAAGCGACTCGGCGCGGTCGTCCGCGCCTACGACGTGCGTGCCGCCGCCGCCGAGGAGATCCGGTCGATGGGCGCCAAGGCGATCGAGCTCGAGCTCGAGACGCTCGAGGGCTCGGGCGGCTACGCCCGCGAGATGACCGACGACCGCGCCGCCCGGCAGCGCGAGCTGCTCGCGCCGTACGTCGCCAACGCCGACGCCCTGATCACCACCGCCGCCGTGCCCGGCCGCACGGCTCCGCTGCTCGTGACCGCCGAGATGGTCGAGCAGATGCGACCGGGTTCGGTCGTGGTCGACCTCGCCGCCGAGTCCGGCGGCAACGTCGAGGGCGCGCTGCCCGGTGAGGTCGTGCGGATCGGCAACGCCCAGGTGTGGGGCGGGCGCAACGTGCCCGCGCAGATGCCGGGGCCGGCGTCCAAGCTCTACGCCCAGAACATCGTCAACATCGTGACCCTGCTGACCCGCGAGGGCGCGCTCGACCCCGACTTCGACGACGAGATCGTGATCGGTGCCTGCGTCACCCACGACGGCGTCATCCGCCACGAGGCCACCCGGACCGCGCTGGAAGGCGAAAAAGCATGAGCAACGACGTCACCTGGCTGACGTACTTCATCCTCAGCGTCTTCGTCGGGATCGAGGTGATCTCGAAGGTGTCCTCGACCCTGCACACGCCGCTGATGTCGGGCGCCAACGCCATCCACGGGATCATCCTGCTCGGCGCGATCCTGGTCGCCGGTGAGGCCGACGGCTTCGCGCTGGTGGTCGCGCTGGTCGCCGTCGTGCTCGCGGCGGTCAACATGGTGGGCGGGTTCGTGGTGACCGACCGGATGCTGCAGATGTTCGTCCGCAAGAAGCCCAAGGTCGCCACCGGCTCGACCAGTGAGGGCGGCGCCTGATGCCGACCTGGGCAGAGCTCGTCTTCCTGGCCTGCGCGATCGGGTTCATCCTGGCGCTGAAGGGCCTCTCGGGTCCGAAGACCGCACGCGCGGGCAACCTGGTCGGTGCCGCCGCCGCGGTGATCGCGTGCGTGATCCCGTTCTTCTACGCCGATCTCGACAACGTCGCGGTGATCCTGGTCGCGGTCGTGATCGGTTCGGCGGTCGGTGCCGTCGGCGCGCAGCGGGTGCAGATGACCCAGATGCCGCAGATGGTCGCGCTGTTCAACGGCGTCGGCGGTGGCGCGGCCGCGCTGGTCGCGCTGCTCGAGCTCGAGCACTTCGCCGACCTGGCCGACCGTGGCTTCGAGATCGAGGTCGCCTACCTCGTGGCCACCGGCTTCACGATCCTGGTCGGCGCCGTGTCGTTCTCCGGCTCGATCGTCACCTTCGCCAAGCTGCAGGACCTGATGACCTCACGGCCGGTCACCTTCCCCGGCCTGCCGATCGCCTTCGGCGGCGGCTTCCTCGGCGCGCTCGTGCTCGCCGGCCTGATCGTCGGCGAGCCGGTGATGTGGGCCGGCATCGTGCTCGCCCTGGTCGGCCTGGCGCTCGGCGTCCTGCTGGTGCTGCCGGTCGGCGGCGCCGACGTCCCGATCGTGATCTCGCTGCTCAACGCCTTCACCGGCCTCACGGTCGCCGCCGGCGGCTACGTGCTGCAGAACACCGTGCTCCTCGTCGCCGGCACGCTCGTCGGCGCCTCCGGTACGTTCCTCACCCTGCTCATGGCCAACGCGATGGGCCGCTCGGTGGCCAACATCCTCTTCGGTGCGCTCAAGGGCGGCTCGACGCTCGGCGCCGGCGAGGCCTCCGACCGCCCGGTGCGCAGCGCCGGCCCGGCCGACATCGCGATCCTGCTGGCGTACGCCGAGAAGGTGATCGTCGTGCCCGGCTACGGCCTCGCCGTGGCCCAGGCACAGCACACGCTGCGCGAGCTGGTCGAGGTGCTCGGCGAGCGCGGAACGACGGTCGACTACGCCATCCACCCGGTCGCCGGCCGGATGCCCGGCCACATGAACGTGCTGCTCGCCGAGGCGCAGGTGCCCTACGAGCAGCTCAAGGAGATGGACGACATCAACGGCGAGTTCCGCCAGACCGACGTCGTCCTCGTCGTCGGCGCCAACGACGTCGTCAACCCGGCCGCCCGCACCACGCCCAGCGCGCCGATCTACGGCATGCCGATCCTCGACGTCGACGAGGCGCGGCAGGTGGTGTTCCTCAAGCGGTCGATGCGCCCGGGCTTCGCCGGCATCGAGAACGAGCTGCTCTTCGACGCCAAGACCACGCTCCTCTTCGGCGACGCCAAGGACACTCTCGGCAAACTGCTGGCGGCTGTGAAGGCACTCTGATCCACTACGAGGTGTGCTGACCCTCGAGCAGATCGTCACCTTCGGCATCGCCGCGGGCATCCTGATCGCCATCCCCGGCCCCAGCGTGGTCTTCGTCGTCGGCCGCGCCCTGTCGTACGGCCGGTCGGTGGCGCTGGCCAGCGTCGTCGGCAACACCCTCGGGCTGCTGACGATCGTGCTCCTCGTCGCCGCCGGGCTGGGCGTGGTGGTGCAGGAGTCGATCGTCGTCTTCACCGTGCTCAAGCTGGCCGGGGCGGCCTACCTCGTCTACCTCGGCGTCCAGGCGATCCGGCACCGCAGCGGTTTCGAGCGCGCGGCCGCAGGCGGTCCCGTGCCGCCGTTCAAGGCGCTGCGTCAGGGGTACGTCGTCGGCGTCTCGAACCCCAAGGCGTTCATGATCATCGGCGCGCTGCTGCCGCAGTTCGTCGTGCCCGCCGCCGGCCACGTGCCGCTGCAGCTGCTCCTGCTCGGCCTGGTGGCGGTGGTGATCGGCCTGCTGTCCGACTCGTTGTGGGCGGTGGTCGCCAGCCGCGTGCGCGACTGGTTCACCGCCACGCCGAAGCGCGGTGAGGCGATCGGGGTGGCCGGCGGGGTCTCGATGATCGGGCTCGGCGTCACCCTGGCCGTCTCCGGGCGCGAGTGACCGTGCCCCTCGACCTGCCGCCGCTCCACCACGACCTCAGCTGGAACACCCCGCTGTCCGAGTCGCGCGCCGACCGGCTCGTGTCCTTCCTGGCCGACGGGACGCCGGCGACCGTCCTCGACGTCGGCTGCGGCTGGGCCGAGCTGCTGCTGCAGGTGCTGGCCGCCGCTCCCGACGCGCGCGGCCGCGGTCTCGACCTCAACGAGCTCGCCATCGACCACGGGCAGGCCCTGGCCCGCGAGCGCGGCCTCGCCGACCGGGTCGACCTGGTCGCGGCCGACGGCCGGACGGCGTCCGGCCCGGTCGAGGCCCTCGTCTGCATCGGCGCGAGCCAGACGTGGGGTCCGCCGGTCGAGGCCAACCAGCCGCTCGACTACGCCGCCGCCCTCACGGCGCTGCGCGCCCTGCTGCCGCGCGGCGGGCGGCTCGTCTACGGCGAGGGCGTGTGGTCGAGCCCGCCCACCGACGCCGCCGTCGCGCCACTGGCCGGCCGGGCCGACGAGTTCGTCGACCTGCCCGCGCTGCTCGAGCTCGCGGTCGCCCACGGGTTCGCGCCGGTGCAGGTGCACGAGGCGACCCTCGACGAGTGGGACACCTTCGAGGCCGGCTTCACCGCCTGCTACGCCCGATGGCTCGCCGGCCACGACCCCGACCACCCCGACGCCGCGGAGGCCCGCGACCGAGCCGCGGCCAAGCGGGCGGCGTACTTCTCGGGCTACCGCGGCGTGCTCGGCCTGGCCTACCTGTGCCTGGTCGCGGTCTGACCGAGGCCTCAGGGACGGAGCAGGTAGCGGCCGCGCACGCCACCCTTCTCGAGGGCCCGGTGCGCCTGGGCCGCCTCCCCCATCGGCAGCACCGCCCGCACGCGGGCCGGCAGCTCACCCGCCTCCGTGAGCCGCAGCAGCTCGGCCAGCCGGACGCCGTCGGCGACGACGCCCACGATGTCGACCGTGACCCCGGCCCGGGCAGCGGGGCCGTTGCCCGGAATGACGCCGACGTAGAGGCCGCCCTCGGCCACCAGGTCGAGCGCGGTCTCGCCGAGCACCGCCGGGTCGGCCACGACATCGAAGGCACCGGTGGGTGAGACGGCGAGGTCGGCGCCCGTAGAGCGGATGAGCTCCTCGTCGGCGGCCCGCGCGAGGCCGGTGACGGCGAAGCCCAGCTCGCGGGCCAGCAGCAGCGTGTAGAAGCCGACCGACCCGGCGGCGCCCGTGACGAGAAGGGTGCGACCCGCGGCCGGCCCGGCCAGGTCGAGCAGCTGTGCCGCCGTGAGCGCGTTGAGCGGGACGGTCGCGGCGTCCTCGAGGGACAGGCCGTCGGGCACGAGGGCGACGTCGGCCTCGGGCACGACCACGCGAGCGGCGTACCCGCCCGTGGGTCGGTCGAGACCGGGGAGCAGCGCGGCGACGCGGGTGTCGGTGCCGGCGATCGTCCCGCTCACCTCCCACCCGAGCCCGGTCTGAGCGGCGTCGGCCGCGATCAGGCCCGCGTCGTGGAAGCCTCCGGCCCGGGTGGAGAGGTCGACGGGGTTGACGCCTGCGTAGGCGACGTCGATGAGGACCTCGCCGGGTCCGGCCACGGGGGTCGGGACGTCGACGAGCTCGATGGAGTCCGGGTCGCCCGGGGTGCGGACGACGGCGGCGGTGACGGTGGTTGCGTGGGTGTCGGTCATGGCTCCATGCTGGGGCGATGTACTCTCTTTCGGGAAGTAGACACCTGAAAGTGCGTAACCCACGTGAAGGAGACCGCCGTGCCGACCATGACCGCCGCCCAGCGCCGCGCCCGGGCCAAGCAGGAGTACGACGCCTACCTCGCGCAGTGCAAGAGCCGCGCGCTGCTCGACCGTCTCAGCGACAAGTGGGTGACCCTCGCCCTCGCGACCCTGCGCGCCGACGGTGCCCAGCGCTACTCGGCGCTCTCACGGCGGATCGCCGGCGTCAGCCAGAAGATGCTCACCCAGACCCTGCGCAACCTGGAGCGCGACGGCCTGCTCGTGCGCACGGTGACGCCGACCGTGCCGGTGACGGTCGAGTACGAGCTCACCGACCTCGGCCGCTCGCTCGCCGAGCTGATGCGGGGCTTCAAGGACTGGGCCGAGGACCACATGGACGTCGTCCTCGTGGCCCGCGACGAGTACGACGCTGCGCACGCCTGAGTCGCGCGGGAACACGCGGCAGCCACACCCGGTTG
Source organism: uncultured Actinomycetota bacterium (assembly GCA_963825985.1). GTDB lineage: Bacteria > Actinomycetota > Actinomycetes > Propionibacteriales > Nocardioidaceae > Nocardioides. Next base: position 114,587 of record CAWGVK010000001.1, read on the forward strand.
AAATCGGCATGACCAACACACCCGACAAGATCGTGTACACCGCCCGCGCCACCGTCACCGGTGGTCGGGCCGGGCACGCGACCTCCGAGGACGGCGTCCTCGACCTCGACCTGACCGCCCCGAAGGAGACGGGCGGCCCCGGCACCGGCACCAACCCCGAGCAGCTGTTCGCGGTCGGGTACGGCGCCTGCTTCCAGGGTGCGCTCGGCGGCGTCGCCAAGAAGCAGGGCATCGACGCCTCGAAGTCGACCGTCGACGTCGCCGTGGGCTTCGGCCCCGAGGGCGACTCGTACGCCATCACCGCCGACATCACCGCGACCATCCCCGGCATCGACGACGCGCAGGCCCAGGAGCTCGTCGAGGCCGCCCACCAGGTGTGCCCCTACTCCAAGGCCACCCGCGGCAACGTGCCCGTCACCGTGACCGGCAAGGGCGCCTGACCCTCCGCCACGCACTGGACGCGGCCGCCCACCTCACCGGTGGGCGGCCGCGACTTCGGTCGGCGCGATCAGTACCGGCGTCCGATGCGAGCTCGGGGCCGCCTCTACGAGGCTGTGCCGCATGACCTTCGCAGCACCGCTCCGGGCCGATCCTGAGCGCCCGCACCGTCTCCTTCCACCGCGGGAGCCGTCCGGCTCAGGACCTGGTGCCGCTCTCCAGGGCCTCGCGGTAGCTGATCCGGCGTCCGGTCCGCAGGAGGGTGGCCTCGTAGATCCTGGCGCCCAGCCGGACGAACAGGATGGCGGCCGCGGTGGTGGTGAGGATCGCGACGCCGAGCTGCCACATGGGTACGTCGCCCTCGGCGAGCCGCGAGGGCATCAGCATCGTCGAGACGATCGGCAGCATCGACACCACCGTCTTGACGCCCTCACCGGCCGTGACCGCGATGATGTACGGCGCGAACAGGATGATCTGCAGCGGCGCGGTCGTGGCGTTCAGGTCCTGGGTGCGGCTGGCGAGCGAGCCGGCGACCGACCAGAAGCTGGCCAGGGCCACGAAGCCGAGCAGGAAGAACACGACGTACCAGGCGATGGCCGGGCCGAGCACCCCGAGCGCGTCGCCGTTGCCGGTGGCCAGCAGGGCGATCACGCCGACCGCGGCCAGCACGAGTGTCTGCCCGATCGCGAGCACCGAGGTGCCGGCCACCTTGCCCCACAGCAACGCCCGGATCGGGACGGCGGCAGCGAGGATCTCGACCACGCGGCTCTCCTTCTCCTGGGTCACGGTGGCCGCGATCTGCATGCCGAAGCTGAGCGCGGTGACGTAGAAGAGGAGCACGAAGACGAACGACGCGACCTGGCGCAGGCCGGCGTTGTCGGCGTCGGGGTCGAGCAGTCGCTCGGTCACCTCGGTGCCGGCGTTCAGGGCGGCGAGGTCGACGTCCTGGTCGGCGGCGTTGCGCTCGACGGCGAGCTGGGCGACCGAGGTCCGCAGCGCGTCGGAGACCACCCCCTCGACCTCGCCGTCGCCGACCACGTCGTACCCGTTGTCACTGCCGTCGCCGGGCAGCAGTGCGGCGTCGACGTCGCCGTCGCGGACGGCCTTCTCGGCGGCCTCGACGTCGTCGTACTCCTTGGCGTCCAGGGACGCGTTGTCGTCGAGCGCGCCGGCCACGTCGTCGCCGCGCTCGACCGCGGCGCTGCCGGCGGCGTCGACGACGGCCACGTCGTAGGTCTTCTCGCGGTCGGAGGTGAGGGTGAGGATGACGACCATCGCGATCAGGCTGACGACGAGGAAGCCCGCGGAGACGAGGAACCCCTTGCTGCGCAGCTGGGTGGAGATCTCGCGCTGGGCGACGACCTTCCACATGCTGGTGGGCTTGCTGTCGCTGCTGTTCGTCGTGCTCATCGGCTGACCTCCCGGAAGATGTCGGACAGGGGCTGGCGCACTCGCGCCACCTCGACCACGGGGCCGTGGGCGACGACGCGGGAGGTGAGCTCGGTGGCGGGCATCGTGTCGAGGGTGACCAGGGCGGTCGAGCCGTCGACGTCGTTCACGGTCAGGCCGCGCAGGTCACGCAGCCAGGCGGCGTCCTGCCCGTCGAGGACGACGCGGTAGCGCTCGTCGCCGCGGCTGCGCAGCTCGTCGACGCTGCCGGCCGCCACCAGGCGCCCGGCGGAGAGGACGACGAGGTCGTCGCAGATCCGCTCGACCAGGTCGAGCTGGTGGCTCGAGAACAGCAGGGGCAGGTCGCCGGCCTCGGTGCGGAGCAGGTCGATCATCGAGTCGACCGCGAGCGGGTCGAGACCGCTGAAAGGCTCGTCGAGCACCAGCGCGGCCGGGCTGGTGCACCAGCGCGGCCGCGATCTGCACCCGCTGCTGGTTGCCGAGCGACAGCTCGTCGAGCAGGTCGTCGCGGCGCTCGTCGAGCCCGAAGTGACCGAGCAGCCCGTCGGCGCGCTCGCGGGCGTCGGTGGTCGACAGGCCGTGCAGACGGGCGAAGAACACCAGCTGCTCGTGGATCTTCATCCGCGGGTACAGCCCGCGCTCCTCCGGCATGTAGCCGAACGTGCGGCGCACCTCGGCGGTGATCGGCGCGCCGTTCCAGTGGACCGAGCCGCCGTTCGGCCCGAGGACCCCCATCAGCATCCGCATGATGGTGGTCTTGCCGGCCCCGTTGGCGCCGACGAAGCCGGTGACGCGGCCGGGCACGACCGAGAACGAGACGTCGTCGACGACGGTGGTGTCGCCGAAGACCCGGGTGAGCGAGCGTGACTCGAGCATGCCCCCACGCTAGGGATCAGCAGACGCCGTCCGCGTCGGCCGCGAGGATGAACCGCCTCTCGTCCGGATGGCCGAGGTGCTAGTGCCCGTCCATCAGCCCTGCCTCGAACGCCACGATCACGGCCTGCACCCGGTCGCGGACGCCGAGCTTGGTGAGCAGGTGCGAGACGTGCGACTTCACGGTGGTGCCGCTGACCACCAGCTCGTCGGCGATCTCGGCGTTGCTCAGGCCGCGGGCCATCGCGACGAGGACGTCGCGCTCGCGCTCGGTCAGCTCGTCGAGGCGGTGGTCGCGGCGGGCCGGCGTCCGCGAGGTCGACCGGGCGATCACCCGTTGCGTCACCTCGGGGGCGAGCAGCGCGTGCCCCTGTGCCACGAGCCGGATCGCCGCGGTCAGGTCGTCGGGCGGGCAGTTCTTGAGCAGGAATCCCGCGGCGCCGGCGCGCAGCGCCGAGAAGAGGTAGTCGTCGTCGTCGAAGGTCGTCAGGATCAGGACGGCGACGCCCTCGTGGGCCGCGGTGATCTGCTCGGTCGCGGCGATGCCGTCGGTGCCGGGCATCTGCACGTCCATCAGGACGACGTCCGGACGCAGCTCGGCCACGAGCCGCACCGCCGCCGCGCCGTCGCCGGCCTCGCCCACGACCTCGAGGTCGGGCTCGACGGAGAGGATCATCCGGAACCCGGCACGGATCAGCTCCTGGTCGTCGGCCAGCACGATCCGGACACTCATCGGGGTGTTCACGCGTCCACCGGGATCCGCACGCGGACGCGCCACCCGCCCTGCGGACGCGGCCCGACCTCGGCCTCGCCGTCGTGCAGCGCCGCCCGCTCGGCGATGCCGCGGAGGCCGAAGCCGCCCGTGTCGGTGTGCGCCGGCTGCACCGCGCCGCGGCCGTCGTCGAGCACCTCCACCTCGACCGCCCGGCGCGTGCCGGCGTCGCCGGCGACGTACCGGACGACGACGGTGGCGTGCCGGGCCACGGAGTGCCGGCGCGTGTTGGTGACGGCCTCCTGGGCGATCCGGTACAGCGAGAGCCCCACCGTCGCAGGCACGTCGAAGGGCTCTCCGACCACCCGGTGCTCCACCGGAGGCCGTCCCTCCCCGGCCAGCCCGGACACCTCGGCGAGGCCCGGAGCCGGGGCGCGGCCGTCACCCTCGTCGTGCTCACGCAACAGGCCGACCAGCTGGTGCATCTGGGCGACCGCGCGTCGCGACGACGACTCGATCGTGTCCAGCGCGCCGCGGGCCGCACCCGGGTCGCGGTCGAGCACCCGGCCGGCTCCCGCGGCCTGCACGCCGATCCCGCTGATGTGGTGGGCCACCACGTCGTGCAGGTCGCGCGCGATCCGCACCCGCTCGTCGTGGACGGCGCGCTCCTGCTCGCGACGGCGGGCCCGGCGCTCCTGCACCTGCTGCTCCTCGATGAGGGTCCGGCGGCGTGCGCTGGCCCACGCCGCCTGGCCCCACGCGATCGCCCCACCGAAGTACACGACGTTGACCAGCAGCTGGTAGACGACGGTGGCCACGTCGGCCTCGAGCATCCCGTACGACCCGGTCGGCAGGACGCCGGGCTGGAGCAACGCCCAGAGGAGCCAGCCGAACATCGCCAGCAGGACCAGGCCGGTCGCACCCAACAACAGCCGCGTCCGCGTCGACCACGCCCAGGCGGCGTACAGCGCCGCGAACATGATCACCTGGATGGTGAACGCCGCCGCGAGCAGCCCGAGCCGCTCCCCGATCACGATGAAGAGAGCCGCCTCGACGAGGAGCGTGGTCAGCGGCAGCCGGCGCCGCCCGGCGAGGGCGATGCCGGCGACGGCGAACGCGACGTAGGCCTCGACGTCACCGGCGCCCAGCGACGTGCCGTAGGCGCTGTGCCAGAGCTCGACCGAGACCACCGACGCGCCCGCCGCCGCCAGGCCGAGGAGCAGGTCGTGGCGCTGCTGGGTCGGGGTCGGTCCGGGGCGGGTCCACCCGCGATCGAGCACCGCGTGCCTGCTCAGCCGACGACGCCGTACAGCCGGTCGCCGGCGTCGCCGAGGCCGGGCACGATGTAGCCCTTCTCGTTGAGCCGCTCGTCCATCGCGGCGGTCACGATCGTGACCGGGACGTCGACCCCCTCGAGCCCGCGCTCGAGGTTGGCGCAGCCCTCGGGGGCCGCCAGCAGGCAGATGCAGGTGATGTGGTCGGCGCCGCGCTGGGTGAGGAACCGGATGGCGGCGGCCAGGGTGCCCCCGGTCGCGAGCATCGGGTCGAGCACGTAGCACTGGCGGCCCGAGAGGTCGTCGGGCAGCCGCTCGGCGTACGTCGACGCCTCCAGCGTCTCCTCGTTGCGCACCATGCCGAGGAACCCCACCTCGGCGGTCGGCAGCAGCCGCATCATGCCGTCGAGCATGCCGAGTCCGGCCCGCAGGATCGGCACGACCAGCGGCTTGGGGGTGGCCAGCTTGACGCCGGTCATCGGGGCCACCGGCGTCACGATGTCGTCGGGCTCGACGCGGACGTCGCGGGTGGCCTCGTAGGCCAGCAGCGTCACCAGCTCGTCGGTGAGGCTGCGGAAGGTCGGCGAGTCGGTCCGCTCGTCGCGCAGCACGGTGAGCTTGTGGTCCACGAGCGGGTGGTCGACGACGTGGGTGCGCATGCTGCGAACCTTAGGCCGTGTCTCCGGACTCTGGTGGATGCGAGCGTCGTTCAGGTCGTGCGATGACGGTGCCGCAGGTGCGCCGTCGTACTCGTCGTACTTCCAGCATCTGCGGTGCCGTCAGGGCTCGGCCTGGGCGGCGCTGGCGCCGCCGCGAGTTCGGAGACGCGGCCTGGTAGTGCCGGCGATGCAGGAGGCCGAATAGGGCTTGGCCTCCCGGTGCGCCCATGCCACTCTGGTCGCATGGCCGAGCTGATCGACGCCGTCGACTTCGCCCTGGCTGCCTACCGCGACGACGGCGAGTGGCAGGTCCAGGAGCTCGCCCACGACCTGCCGGCCGACGTCGACACGCTCACCCAGGCCCTGCGCCGGTTCCCCGGCGACGCCGGGGCGGTCGGCCTGATCGCCATCGACGAGGACTTCTTCGTCATCCTGCGCGTCGCCGGCGCCTCCACGCGGATGCTGCTCTCCGACATCACCGCGGCCGACGAGTGGGAGATCGCCGCCTCGGTGGTCGACCACCTCGGGCTGCCGTTCCCCGAGGACGACGACGAGCAGGCCCCCGCCGGCGACCTCGATCTCCTCGGCGACCTGGGCCTGCCCGCGATCGAGATGGGGGTGCTGCTCGACGACTTCGACCTCTACCCCGACGAGCTGCTCTCCGACGTCGCGCGACGGATCGGGTTCGGTCAGCTCTTCGACGACGCGGTCGGTCTCACCTCCGCGTGAGCGCCGGCCCGAGCTGGGTCGACCCGATGCAGGTCGCCCTGGACGAGGCGCGGTCCGCCCTCGCCACCGGCGACGTGCCGATCGGTGCCGTCGTCCTCGACCCGACCGGAGCGGTGCTCGGCCGCGGGCGCAACGTCCGCGAGGCCGAGGGCGACCCGACCGGCCACGCCGAGGTCGTGGCCCTGCGCGCGGCGGCGCGCGCCCGGGGGGAGTGGCGCCTCGACGGCTGCACCCTCGTGGTCACCCTCGAGCCGTGCACCATGTGCGCCGGCGCCGCGGTGCTGGCCCGCGTCGCGCGCGTGGTCTTCGCGGCGTACGACGACAAGGCCGGCGCCGTCGGCTCGCTGTGGGACGTCGTCCGCGACCGCCGCCTGAACCATCGGCCCGAGGTGGTCGCCGGCGTCCTCGCCGCCGAGTCGACGACCCTGCTCGACGACTTCTTCCGCGGTCAGCGGCGTATCACCGGGCCGGACCCCTCCTCCTAGTCGGCACACCGCGAGAGCCCCGGCAGCAGTCGGGGGCTCGCCATCCGACCGAGGAGACACCATGTTCACCAGGACCACCAGCCCCGCCCGCACCGCCCCGCGTCGCCGACTCACCAGCGGCCTCGCCCTCGTCTGCGGCGTCGCCGCCCTGGCCGTCTCGCTCGGTGCGCCCAGCGAGGCCGCCAAGCTGATCACCGGCAAGGACATCAAGAACAACAGCGTCAAGGGCGTCGACGTCGACGAGGCCAGCCTCAAGGGACTTCTCCGGCCCGGCCACGTGGCCGCCCACGGCAACGCCAGCGGCGTGTTCGTCGACAACTTCACCTCCGGCGCCACCGTGCCGCTGGTCTCCAAGGCCTTCTCGGTGCCGAAGGCGGGCCTCCTCTACGTCACCGGCGCGATCTCGGCCGAGGACGACTCCAGCCTGGCCGGTGACGGCCGCCTGTCCTACAACCTCCGGCTCGACGGCACGCTGCTGAGCAACGGCCTGCACGAGCTCGACTACCCGGGTGTCGGCAGGGGCGACTCCGGCGCCACCACCGCGGTGATCCCGGTGTCGGCCGGCAACCACACCATCTCGCTGGTCGGCAACGAGTTCGGCACGGGCAGCTTCATCACGGCACGCGAGATCTCGGCGCTGTACGTGCCCTCGGGGTCGGGCTTCGTCCCGCCCGCGCGCCCGGCCGCTCCCCGCCTCGCGCAGCAGTGACCAGTCGTCGCTGACGCCCGCCACGGGGTCGGTCGGGCTCAGCCCGGCCGACCCCGTCGGCGTGCCTGCGATGAGTACCAGGCCCGCGTCCGGTCTGACAGGGCATGGAGACTCTCGACCTCGCACCGTCCACCCGCGCCGTGAGCGAACTCGTGCTCGCCCTGACCGACGACGAGCTGAGCGCGCCCACGCCCTGCCCCGCCTACACCGTGGCCGACCTGGTCGACCACATCGGCGGCCTGACGATCGCGTTCACCGCCGCTGCGCGCAAGCAGACGCCCGAGCACGGCAACGCCAGCGGAAACGGCTCGCGGCTCGAGCCGGGCTTCCGCGACCGGATCGCCGCCGACCTCGATGTCCTCGCGCAGGCGTGGACCGAAGCGGCCGCGTATGACGGGATGACCCAGGCAGGCGGGGTCGACCTGCCGGGCTCGGTCGCCGCCCAGGTCGCCCTCAACGAGGTCGTCGTCCACGGCTGGGATCTCGCCGTCGCCACCGGACGCGCCTACGAGCCCCACCCGGACGCCGTCGAGACCTGCGCGCAGTTCGTGGCGAGCTTCGAGCCGCCCGACGAGGCGGACGGTGGGCCGTTCGGGACGCCGCGCCCCGTCGCCGACGACGCCTCCGGGCTCGACCGCCTGGTCGCACTGGCCGGCCGCGACCCGTCGTGGCACGCCTGAGCGAGGGTCATCTTCGTTCTGGAGCGTTGCCGTGCCGGTGCTCACCCCCCGTCCAGGTCGGACTCGGCGTCGGCGGACGAGGCGACGCAGAACTCGTTGCCGGCCGGGTCGGTGAGGGTCACCCACCGGAAGCTCTCGTCGCCGCGGCGGCCCACCAGGGTCGCGCCCGCGGAGAGCAGCCGGTCGACCTCCGCGTCGAGGTCGGGAGCCATCAGGTCGAGGTGCAGCCGGTTCTTGCCCGGGGTCGGCGACTCCACGAGCTGGAAGGCGAGTCGGACGGGGCCGCCGACCACCATCACGTAGGCGCCGTCGTACGGGTCGACGAGCTCGCCGCCGGTCTGGGCGGCCCACCACGTGGCGAGCCCCTTCGGATCAGTCGTGTCGCAGGTGGCCATGCCCACTGTCAATGTCATGTCGACGCACGTTAGACGCGACCACCGACAGTCCCGACGAGAGCGCCGGCGCGGCACTAGCGTGATGCCCGTGACTCTCGACATCGTGGTCGCGGCCGGTCCGCTGCTCGACGAATGGCGAGCGATCCACAACGCGATCATCCCGACCCACCCCCTGTCCGCCGACGACGTCGCCGACCGGGCCGGACGCCACCGGCTGACCCTCGCCTACGCCTCGGGAGAGCTGGTCGGCAACGCGACGGTGCGGCCCCCGCTCGACCCCGAGGCGGTGGCCACGGTGATCGTGCGCGTCCTTCCCGAGCAGCGCAGGCAGGGCCACGGCACGGCGTACCTGGAGGCCGAGCTCACCGAGGCGCGCACGCTCCGCGCCCGGCGGATCGAGACCGTCGTGCTCGAGTCGAACTCCGACGGCCTCGCCTTCGCGCTGAAGCACGGGTTCGTCGAGCACGACCGCTACCTCGTCGGGGACGACAGCATCCCGTTCATCGACCTGCACCTGGTCCGCTGACCGATTTCACCGCCCCGAGGCGCTCCGGTAACCTTCCCGGCGGTGGCGTGTCCGAGCGGCCTAAGGAGAACGCCTCGAAAGCGTTTGTCGGTGCAAGCCGACCGAGGGTTCAAATCCCTCCGCCACCGCCCATCGAAACGGCTCCTGATCTTCGCAAACGCGACAGTCAGGAGCCGTTCTCGTTGCTCCGTGCCGGACACGTGCCGGATGTCCTGGCTCGGACTCCTACGAGAAGCGTGGATGACACCCTCGGCCGCTCGGCCGGTCGGCAGAAGCGATGTGGGCATCTTGTGGTCAATTGAGCTGTTTTTCCTCGCGAGAAAATTTTACCTGGCATGTTGTCGCCGTACGGTGCGCGCGCACCTGTGCGCGGACGACGCAGAACGACCCCCCAAGTCCGCTGTCACCGCTGCGTGCGAACCGACCGGAGCGCCGTCAGGGCGTGCCCGTTCCCACAGTTGCGCCTCGGGCCATCCGGGCGTGCGAACAAACAAGAGAGGGTGACGTGAGTCGCCGCAACCGGTCCCCCCGCCGACTGTCCGCTGGTTCCCTTCGCCGGGGGGTGAGCCTCCTCCTCACCACCGTGCTGGTCTCGGCCTCCATGGCCCTGGTGTACGGCGTCGCCGGCCCTGCGCCGCAGGCGCACGCCCTGGAACCCTTCACCTGCCCCAACGTCTACTCCCTCCAGGGAGCCGCCCCGCGCAACATCTGGGAGGTGGACGTCGACAGCGGCGCCCAGACCTCGGTGGGCAGCGAGTTCACCATCGCCAGTGGGGTGACCGGGAACCTCAACGGTTTGGGGATCAGTGCTGACGGCGGCGTCGCCATCGGGGTGATCAACGCCAGCACGGGCAACGGGCGCCTGATCTACCAGTACGACCGCGCCAGCGACACCACCGCGTTGCTCGGATCGGGTGTGGACAGCACCCCCATCACCCACGGGGCCATCGACCCTGCCAGCGGGGTCTACTACTACGGCGGCGTCACCAGTGGGACTCTCAACGTCTACGGGTTCGACCCCGAGACGGGCGCGAACCTCGGGCGGGTGGCTCACGGCCCCGTCCCCAACAACGGCGGCAACGGCGACTTCGCGTTCGACCGGCAGGGCCGCCTGTACGTCGTCGCCGGGAATCCTGGCAGCAGCATCTTCTCCGTGGTCAACCAGCCGATCCCGACGACGGCGACCGACATCACGATCACGGCCACCGAGATCGCTGACATCCCCGCGCCCCAGGCCATCAACGGCATCGGCTACTCGGGTACCGGCTACCTCTACGTCTCCAGCTCCGACACGATCTACCAGATCAACCCGAGCACCGGCGCGGTCGTCGAGAGCAACGCGTTCTCGGAGACCGGTTCGGTCGACCTGGCGTCCTGCGCGACCCCGAACACCATCGTCGTGCAGAAGAACTTCCCGAGCGGTCGGGTCGCTCCTTCGGACCAGGCCACCGTGACCGTGACCGGTGGCGGACTGACGCAGGGCAACACCGGTACCACGACCGGCACCGAGCCCGGTCTGCAGACCGAGCCCGGCGAGGTGGCCGGGCCAGTGCTCGGCCTGACCGGGACGACGTACTCCATCTCGGAGACCGGCACCGGCACCAACGCGGGCAGCTACGTCACCTCGTGGCGCTGCATCGACCAGAACAACGGCGGCGCGGTGGTCGCCCAGGGGTCGGGCACCGCCGGTTCGTTCGCGATGCCAGATGGCGGCTCCGAGGGTGCCGCGATCGTCTGTACCTTCACCAACGACGCCAAGCTGCCCGCAGTCAGCATCGACAAGCAGGCCGGCCCGGTGGTCGACACCGACCTCGACGGGCTCACCGACGCGGGCGACACGATCACCTACACGTTCGTGGTCACCAACAGCGGCAACCTGACGCTCGGCTCGGTCGCCGTGCTCGACGCGATGGTCGGGACCGTGACCTGTCCCCCTGGAGCGCTCGCGCCAGGGGAGTTCAAGACCTGCACCGCGGCGCCGTACGTGCTCAGCCAGGCGGACGTGGACCGAGGCGCGGTCGACAACACCGCAACGGCCACCGGCGATCCGGTCGACCCGTCGGTGGGCGATGTCTTCTCGGCCCCTGACGACACCCACACCGATCTCCCGAGTCAGCCGAGCCTGGTCCTCGACAAGATCGCCGCGCCGCCGGTCGACGTGAACGGCTCAGGACTCACCGACGCCAACGACACCATCGAGTACACCTTCCACGTGGTGAACCGCGGGAACGTCACCATCTCCCAGCTGCGGATCGCTGACCCGATGCTCGCCGCCCTCACCTGTCCGGTCCTGGTGCTGGCCCCCGGCGAGGAGACGACCTGCACGGCCGCGACCTACACGATCACGACGGCTGACGAGGTCGCGGGCGAGGTCGACAACACGGCCGTCGCCCAGGGCGTCGAAGCCGTGGCCGGCGCCGACGTGGAGTCGCTGCCCGACTCCACCTCCACGCCCGTCCAGGTGCCGGAACCCGAGCTCACCGTCGAGAAGAGCGCAGGCACCCCGGTCGACGTCAACAGCGACGGTCTGACCAACGCGGGCGACACCATCGCCTACACCTTCACGGTCACCAACAGCGGAGACGTGCCCCTGAGCGGCGTCACCGTCATCGACCCCCGACTGAGCGGCGTCAGCTGCGTCGACACCACCCTGGCGCCTGACGACGTCACGACCTGCTCGGCTCCGCCCTACACGATCACACCCGCCGACGAGCTCGCCGGCAGCGTCGTCAACACGGCCGTCGCCACGGGCGACGACCCCGACGGCGAGGACGTCACCTCCGACCCCGACTCGACCACCACCGTCGTGACCCCGGCAGCCCCGGAGCTGACGCTCGAGAAGGACGCCGGCGCGCCGGTCGACGTCAACGACTCCGGCATCACCGACGCCGGAGACACGATCCAGTACACCTTCACCGTCCGCAACGACGGCAACGTCACGATCACCGACATCGTCGTCGAGGACGACCTGGCCGGGCCGGTGACGTGCGCGGCGACCACGCTCGCCCCGGACGAGGAGACGACGTGCTCCGCCGACGAGCCCTACGTCATCACCGCGGCCGACGAGACCGCCGAGATCGTGACCAACACCGCCACCACGGTCGGGCGAGACCCGGGCGGAGACCAGGTCGAGTCCGATCCTGACTCCACCAACACGCCGGTCACCCCGCAGGCACCCGCCCTGACGCTCGACAAGGAGGCGGGTACCCCGGTCGACACCAACAGCTCCGGGCTGACCGACGCGGGCGACACCATCCAGTACACGTTCCGGCTCACCAACGACGGCAACGTGCCGCTCTCCGGTCTCACCGTGCTCGACCCGTTGGCCGGAGCGGTCACGTGTGCCGAGACGTCCCTGGCGCCGACCGTGTCCACCACGTGCACGGCCGACGAGCCCTACGTCGTGACCGAGGCCGACGAGCTCGAGGGCGACGTCGTCAACGTCGCCACGGCCCTGGCCGCCGACCCCGACGGCGACGACGTGACGTCCAACCAGGACAGCACGACCACTCAGGTGCAGACACCCGCCCCGGAGCTGACCTTCGACAAGCAGGCGGGCACCCCGGTCGACGCCAACGGCTCGGGCATCACCGACGCCGGCGACACCATCGCCTACTCGTTCACCGTGACCAACGACGGCAACGTGCCGATCAGCGACATCTCGGTCAGCGACCCCAAGGCCGGCGCGGCGACCTGTGACCTGACCACCCTGGCCCCCGGCCAGTCAGCCCTGTGCACCGCCGATGAGCTCTACGTGGTGACCGAGGCCGACGAGACGGCTGGTTCGGCCGACAACACCGCGCGAGCCACGGGCACCGACCCCGACGGCGACGAGGTGCCCTCCGACCCCGACTCGACCACGACGACGGTCACCACACCCGACGCGGTCCTGGTGATCGACAAGCAGGCCGGAACGCCGGTCGACGTCAACGGCTCGGGCATCACCGATGCCGGCGACACCATCGCCTACTCGTTCACCGTGACCAACGCGGGCAACGTGCCGATCAGCGACATCTCGGTCGACGACCCCAAGGCAGGCAACGTCACCTGCGAGGCAGAGCGCTTGGAACCCGGTACCGACATGGAGTGCGTTGCCGATGAGCTCTACGTGGTGACGGAGGCCGACGAGGTGACTGGTTCGGTCGACAACACCGCGCGGGCCACGGGCACCGACCCGGACGGCGACGAGGTGCCCTCCGAGCCGGACTCGACCACGACGACCGTGACCACGCCGAACCCTGCTCTGACGATCGACAAGCAGGCTGGGGCTCCGGTCGACGTCAACGGCAACGGGTTGGCCGACGCCGGCGACACCATCGCCTACTCGTTCACCGTGACCAACGACGGCAACGTGCCGATCAGCGACATCTCGGTCAGCGACCTCATGGCCGGCGCGGTGACCTGCGACCGGACGACGTTGGCTCCCGGCCAGTCGGCCCTGTGTGCCGCCGATGCGCTCTACGTGGTGACCGAGGCCGACGAGGTGACCGGTTCGGTCGACAACACTGCGCGAGCCACGGGCACCGACCCGGACGATGACGAGGTGCCCTCCGACCCGGACTCGACCTCGACGGCGGTGACCAGGCCGGACCCGTCGCTGGTGATCGACAAGACCGGTGACCACGACGACGCCAACGGCAACGGCGTGGCCGATGAGGGCGAGACCGTCACCTACGGGTTCACCGTCACCAACACCGGCAACATGACCCTGTACGACGTCGCGGTCTCCGACGACCGGGTCACCGGCCTGGCCCCGGCCTCGGTCGCCAGCCTCGCCCCCGGAGCGGTGCAGGTCTTCACCGCAGACCCCTACGTCGTCACCGCCGCCGACGCCGCGTCCGGCACCGTCCTCAACGTGGCCAGCGCCAGTGGTGAGACGCTCGACGGCACCGCTGTCGAGTCGGCGACGGACGAGGTGACCTTCCCCAGCGACAGCAACTCGGCAGCGCTGGGCGACCGGGTCTGGTTCGACTACGACCGCGACGGACATCAGGACCCCCGCGAACCCGGAGCCCCCGGTGTCCGAGTCCAGCTCCTCGACGCCACCGGCGCCGTCGTCGCCACCCAGCGCACCAGCACCAGCGCCGGCTCCGCCAGCCAGCGCGCGGGCCGGGTCGGGACGTTCTTGTTCGACCACCTGCCCGGCGGCACCTACTCGGTGCGGTTCGACGCACCCGGTGACCACCAGTTCACCCAGCGCAAGAAGGGCGGTCTCGCGGCGGACTCCGACGCCGCGCGGGCCCACGGCCGGACTGCGCCGGTCGTCCTGGGTATCGGCGAGCAGGACCGGACCATCGACGCGGGGCTGCGCCCGCAGTTCGACCTCGTCCTGCGCAAGAGCTCGGTCAGCGGACCTCGGGCCACCGTCGGCGACCTGATCCGATACCGCCTGCAGGTCTCCAACAGGGGCCCGGACGCGGCCCTGGGCAGGATCAAGCTGACCGACCGTCTCCCTGACGGCCTGGATGTGCGATCGGCCCGCGGCAAGGGGTGGAGCTGCACGGTCCGCGCCGAGGCCGACATCGCTACCTGCGTGCGGACCCGAGCCCTGGGAGCCGACCGCAAGGCGGCCCCCGTGATCGTGGTCGCCCAGGCGAAGCGGGCAGCCGTGGGCCGAGTCGTGAACCGGGCCCAGGTCACCGCCGGTGCAGGCGAGACGGTCCGCAGCAACGGCAACGACGCCGCCGGCGTCCGGGTCGCCCCGGTCCCGCCGCTGCCCTCGACCGGCTACCGGTACGCCGTCCGGCTCTGGTGATCGTGGCCCTCCCTGCCGTCCGAAGGGCGAGGATGGCGACCTGTGTCGCCTTCCTCGCCCTCGCGAGCACGCTCGCGATCCCCACCGCCCACCCCGGCGTGGCCGCAGCCACCGTCGCGGCCACGCCGGGATGCCGGCAGGCACCCGACCACAGCTTCCGGCCCACCTCGATCACCATCCCCGGCATCGTGGGCCGGACCAAGGTCCTGGCCCGTGGCCGCGACCGCCACGGAGCACCCCGCACGCCTCCCCTGACCAACCGCGGCAAGTGGCAGTTCGCCTGGGACCAGAAGTCCAAGGTCCGACCCGGGAGCCGCCACGGCGTGGTCCCACTCAACGCCCACACCTACCCACGCGACGGCTCCTACGGCCTCGCCCTCGGCAACCGCCTCCTGACCCGACTGCGCCCCGGCGACCTGATCGTGGCCCAGGGCCCGAACCGACAACGGCTCTGCTACCGGGTCACCCGACGGATCCAGGTCCCCGCCCACCGCACCCTGCCCGGCTACTACTCCACCTCCGGCAAGCCACGACTCGGCATCCTCGTGTGCTCCGGACGACGACGGGGACCAGGGGACTGGAGTCACCGAACCATCTGGTACGCCGAGCCAGTTCGCGCGAGCTGAGCTCTCGTCCCGGCGAAGACGCCGGGTCAGGAGCCGTTTGGGTGTGACCCTGCACGCCGGCGTCAGACGGTGCCCCTCGACTACATGAGGCGGTGCTCGAAGGCGTACGCCGCCGCGGCCGTGCGGGAGCCGACGTCGAGCTTGGCGAAGATGTTCGAGAGGTGGCGAGCGACGGTCTTCTCGCTCAGCACCAGCTCGCCGGCGATCTGGGTGTTGCTCCTGCCCGCCGCGACCAGGCGCAACACCTCGACCTCTCGTCCGGTCAGCCCGGCTGGGTGGTGAGCGGGGCACAGCAGCGTCTCGGCCTCGTCGACGGCCGGGGTTGCGCCCAGCTCGCGGAAGGTGGCGCGTGCGGCCTCCACCTCCTTCCGGGCCGACTCGACGTCGCCGAGGACCGTCAGGGCGCGGCCCGTCACGAGTCGCACCCGCGCGCCTTCGTACGGGTTGTGCGCGTGAGCCCAGAGCTGGCGCGCCTTGCGCAGGTGGGGCAGCGCACCGGCGGCGTCCCCAGCCGCGAGCGCCACCGTGCCGGACGCGAAGGCCGCGAAAGCCTGCAGCGCCTCGGTGCCCACGTGCGTGGCCACGTCGTGCAGCTGGGCGGCGACGACGCGGGCCTCGTCGATGGCACCAGCGGCCACCAGGACGTCGACCGCCGCCGGCAGCAACCGGCACCGGGCGACCGGATCGGAGACCTCCGCCACCAGTCGTCGTGCGGCGGCCACCGCGGCGTCGACAGCGCCGCGGGCCAGCCACAACAGGGCCAGCCCGGGCTGCGGGTCGTAGCCGTGCTCACTCGATCGTTCGTACGCCGTCTCGGCCGCGCCGAGCTCACCCCGCTGGCGCAGCAGGTCGCCCCGCTCGCACTCCGCGAGGCCGACCGCGGCCACCGAGTCGGCCAGCCGGTAGCGCTCGATGGCGATGGCGTACTCCTCCAGCGCCTCCGGCCACGCACCGTGCACGCGCATCAGCTGCCCACGATGCACCGAGCACTGCCCCGTGTACGCCACCAGGCCGGGCCGGTCGAGACACCAGCGATGCAGCGCCGACGTCCACTGGCCGACCCGGTCGAAGTCGCCGATCTCCTGACAACCCTCGATGGCGGCGCAGTAGACGTCACCGAAGACGACCGGCGTGACCTCGCCCGCCGCCACGCCGGCCATCGCCTCGTCGAGCAGCGCCAGCCCGTCCGCGATCCGACCCGCGTAGATCGTGAGCCTGCCCTGTGAGCACAGGCCGAGGGCGAGCAGGTCCGGGTCGCCGTGCTCCCGTCCCACGTCCGTCGCCTGCGCCGCCGCCGCGGACGCCGCGGGCAGGTCGCCGGCGGCCAGGTGCCGGTACAGGTGCAGCACCGAGACGTACCCGCGTTCGACCGCGTCGTCGGCCAGGTCGTCGAGAAGCCGGTCGGCTCGCGCGGTCCAGCCGTGCGCGAGTGCCGCCTCGCCACTGGCGCCGAAGATCATCGCGAGGTGGAAACAGCAGCGCATGGCACCTGCCGCCGTACCTGCCTGTTGGTGCTGGGCGAACCCGCGCTGGTGGAAGTCGACGGACGCGTCTCGGCGTCCGAGCAGGAAGGCCGCCACCCCGGCGTCGTGCAGGTCGTCGGCGCTCATCTGGTCGGGCTCGATGTCGGACCAGATGTCCAGGGCGGCAGCCCAGTCGCCCCGCTCGTGGTCGGTGCGAGCCTGCCTCAGGTCATCGACCAGGCCCATCGAGGACACCTCCCCGTCGGACGATACTCCCGACCAGACGGCGAGGGTGGTGTCCGGTTCAGGGCTGCCCGACGGCCACCACGGAGGAGCGCAGCGTCGGGAATCCGCGAGTCCCTGCATGGTTCGTACGACCCATCCCGTGCCTGCCGGGATGGGCAATCCGTCCGATGCGCGATCGCACCTCGGGCTTCTAGCGTCGGGGGCCACATCCCGAGAGGAAGAACCCATGCCACTGTTCATCGACGTCCACACGCTGGACGATCCGGTCGCGCTCAGCGACGTGACACGTGCCCACGACGCCGACGTGCGGACCCAGGGAGCGCACGGCGTCCACTACCTGCGCTACTGGGTCGACGAGACCGTCGGCAAGATCTTCTGCCTCGTCGACGCACCCTCCGCCGAGGTCGCAGCGGACGTGCACCGCGAGGCGCACGGCCTGGTGGCCCAGGAGATCTACCAGGTCACCGAGGGGGTGCACTGACATGACCGTCGACCGCGAGGCATCGCCGGCCCAGGCCGCCCCCGCCGAGCACGACGACCACGCGCCGGTGGAGGCCTGGGACGCCGTCGCTGCGGGCTACGCAGAGCACGTCGCGCCCGGCGAGCAGCCACTCTCGGCCGAGGCGCTCCGACTCGTCGGGCTGGCCCGCGGAGAGGAGTTCCTCGACGTGGCTGCCGGCCCCGGCGGTCTGGGACTGGCCGCCGCACGGCTGGGCGCCACGGTCCTGGCCACCGACTGGGCGCCGCAGATGGTGGCGCAGTTCGAGGCGAGAGCCCGGGCCGAGGGGCTCTCCAACGTCACGGTGAGGACGATGGACGCCCACGCACTGGAGATCGACGACGACCAGTACGACGTGACCGGCTCCCAGTTCGGCGTGATGCTCGTGCCGGACCAGGCCACGGCCCTGCGCGAGATGGTGCGGGTCACGAGACCGGGCGGCCGGGTCCTGATCGTGGCCTACGGCGCGCCCCAGGGGTACGAGGCGCTGCAGTTCTTCATCGCGGCCCTCCAGTCCGTCGTACCCGACTTCGAGGGGTTGCCGGACCCGCCTCCCCTGGAGTTCCAGGTGTCGGACCCCCACGTGCTCCATGAGCGACTCCGGGCGGCTGGGCTGCGAGACGTCCGCGTGGACACCGCGCAGCACGAGAGGGTCCGGTTCGCCTCGGGGCAGGATGCCTGGGACTGGATGCGCGGGAGCAACCCGATCGTCGACCTGATCCTGGGCGAGGTGGCGGAGGAGGACCATGCGCGGGTGCGCACGTCACTCGACCTGATGATCCGCGGTCGCGCCGGCGCCGACGACGTCGCGGTACTCACGGCCCCGGTCAACATCGGGTGGGGTTGGAAGGCCGATCACGGGTGAGCGGTTCGATCCTGGTGGTCGGCGGTGGGGTAGCCGGGCGCGCGGTCTCGCGGGTCCTGGCGCGGCACGGGCTGGGTTCCACGATCGTCGAGCGACGCGGGTCCGTCGGGCGCGGGATGGGTCTCAACCTGCCGGGCAACGCGATTCGGGCGCTGGGTGAGCTGGGCGTGTCCGACGATGCGCTGCCCGGAGGGGTGCCCGTGCGACGCCGGGAGTACCGCAACGGTCGCGGACGGCTGCTGTTCGCCGTGGACGACGAGCACTTCTGGCGTGACGTGGGGCGGCCGGTGTGTGTGCGCCACGGCGATCTGGTGGACGCACTCGCCCTGCCCGAGGCGGTCACGGTCGAGCACGGATGGGCCGTGGCTGCCCGGCCGACACCAGCCGGCGTCGACGTCGACGTCGACCTGGAGGGAACGCGGCTGTCTCGGCACGTCGACTTCGTCATCGGCGCCGACGGCGTCCACTCGGCGATGCGGCACGCGGTCACCGACGACGGTAGGCACCCCTCGTCGATGACCGGATCGAGCTGGCGCTTCGTCGGCGACAACCCCGGGGTCGGCTGCTGGACAGCCTGGTCGGGCCGGGACGCGACCTTCCTGCTGATCCCCGTCGCGGAGGGCCTCGTCTACGGGTACGCCGCCCGCACGCGCGGCGGGGACGCCGGATCCGACCGCTCGTGGTTGGCGCACGCGGCCGCGGGGTTCCCGGAGCCGGTCGGCGCCGCCGTTGCCCGCGCGCTCCAAGGCGGCGAGCTCCACCACGGCCGCGTCGACGAGGTGCGGCTGGAGCAGTGGCACCACGGGCGGCTCGTGCTCATCGGTGATGCCGCGCACGCGACCGGGCCGGTGTGGGCGCAGGGCGTGGCCATGGCCCTGGAGGACGCGCTGGTCCTGGGTGAGCTGCTGGCAGTGACTCCTGTGGAGCGGTGGGCCCGGGTCGGGCCCGAGCTCGAACGCCTCAGACGCCCCCGGGTCGAGCACGTCCAGTCGGCGACCGACGCGATGTCGCGCTTGGCCGCGCTGCCGGGCTGGCTGCGCGACGTGGGTGCACCTGTCCTGGGCCCCCGGAGCTATCGGGCCGCCTACGGGCCGTTGCGCGAGGTCGTCACCCCGCCCGCGCCGTGACAGCGAGCTGGACACTGCTCAGTCGGTGAGGGCGCCGAGCAGCATCCTCACGCCCTCGTCGGGGCGTTCGAGGGTCGGGAGGTGGCCGGCCCAGTCGAGCTCGACCAGCTCGGCACGCGGCAGCCGGTCCCCGAGTGCTCGGGCCGTGTCGCCGAAGAAGTCGAAGTCGTGAGCGCCGACGATCAGCGTGACCGGCATCAGGAGGGCCTCGGGGACCACCGGCAGGTCGCGGTCGTCGACGTCACCCGCGGCGATCTGGTGGTCGAAGGCGGCGCGCTGCATGGTCCGGACGAGAGCCTCGGCGTCGCCGTCGGCGTCCGGGCCGAGCCAGGTGGCGACGTTGAGCTCGGTTGCGCCGTCGACGTCACCTGCCTCGAGCAGTCCACGCTCCTCCTGCCAGAAGGCACGCAGGCCGGCGTCGGGCTCGACGAGGTCGCCGGCCGTACAGACCAGCACCAGGCGCTCGACCCGATCGGGCAGGGCGGTCGCCACCTGCTGGGCGACGTACCCGCCGTACGACGCGCCCACGAGCGCGAACGAGGTCAGGCCCACCTCCTCGACCAGTGCCAGGACGTCCTCCGCGTCGCCGTACGACGCACCCATCTCCAGCGGGGTGGAGCCGTAGCCGCGCAGGTCGCAGCGGAGCACCCGGTGGCCGGCAGCCACCAGGGCCGCGGCCGGCCGGTCCCACATCCTCAGATCCGCTACACCCGCGTGCACGAGGACCACGGCCGTGCCGGCGCCCTCGACGAGGTGGTGGAGTGTCATGAACCGACCTTGGCACGGGTCCCGCGACCCGTCACCCGGTTTCGCGCTGGGGCGGCGTCGCTCGTGTCGTGGGCCACGCAGAGCAGCCGATGGAACCGCGCGCCGCGGGCACCTCGTCGTACGAGTACAGGGCTGGGACGCAGGGGAGCAGATGAGCGGCGCCTTCCACTACGTCCTCGGCCCTGAGAGCCCGGCGGACGCGAAGGACTGGCCGAGGACACCGGAGGACGCCGCGCAGGGGGTCGTCGACGACCAGGACAGGCCTGGTTCGGGCGCTCGGGTCCTGGGTGGTGACGGAAGTCGGTCGGCCCTCATCGTCGCAGTGCTGTCGGTGGACGACGACGACTGCGTCTACCTGGCCCGGCGCGGCGACGACAGCCCCGACAACCGCATCTACGCGACCTGGCCGGCCGGGTGCTCCGCGACCCTCGACGACGACCGCAACCTCACCCTGCTCGACAACGCGGGTGATCCCGTGGCCTACGGCGGCGAGAGGCTCGCCATGAGCGGCGGCTACGGGCCCAACCCCAGCACCGAACCGTGCCTTCCCGGCTCGGCGACCCGGATCGCCAACATCGGGTCCGAGGTCGAGGTCCGAGGACCCTGACACCGGGCCCGTCGACGGGGCGTCATGCTGGTCGTCAACCGACGAGAGCAGAGGACACCCATGACCGGCACGCCTCCGACCACCACCGGCGACGGACTCTGGCTGAGGTTCGTCTCCGGTCCTGACATCGACGCCCTCGCCCTCACGCCCGCCGAGGTCGTCGAGGCGGCGGCGGACGTCGTCGCGGCGCACGGTCGCGGCGAGACGGTGTTCGAGCCGCGCACGCACCTGGTGCCGGACAACGACGGGCGCGGTCACTTCAACGTCCTGCGCGGCCACGTGTCGACGTTGGGCGACCACGGGGTCAGCGGCGTCAAGGTCGTCGGCGACTTCGTCCGCAACTACGAGCAAGGGCTGCCGAGCGAGCTGGCCCTGCTCACGCTCTACGACCCGTGGACCGGGGTGCCGCGAGCCATCCTCGACGCCACGCTCATCACCGAGATGCGCACCGGGGCCATGACCGCCGTCGGTGCCCGCCACCTCGCCCGCACGGACGCACGGGTGCTGGGACACGTGGGAGCCCGCGGCACGGCGCACTCGAACATCGTCATGCTGGACGCGATGTTCGACCTCGACGAGATCCGGGTGACCAGTCGCCGGCCGGAGTCGAGGTCGGCCTTCGCCGAGCGGCTGCGCGAGGACGTCGACACGCCCGTCGTCGTCACCGAGTCGGTCGCCGAGACGTTCGACGGCGCCGATATCGCGGTCGAGGCGACGCGCCTGGTGGAGCCGGCCCCGCTGCTGCACCGCCGACCTGGTCGCCCCCGGTGCGCTGCTGATTCCGTACGGCACGGTGAGTGCCCTGGCACCCGACCTGCTCGACGTCGTCGACAAGGTCGTCGTCGACGACTGGCGCGAGGCGCAGTCGGGCCAGTTCGGCGCGCTGCGGCCACACCTGCGTGCGGGCGGCCTCACCGCCGAGAACCTGCACGCCGAGCTGGGCCAGGTCGTCACCGGGGAGCGTCCCGGCCGTGAGAACGACGAGGAGCGGATCCTCTTCTGGCACCGTGGCCTGTCGATCCTCGACGTCGCCGTGGGCCAGCTCATCCTCGACCGCGCCGAGGCCGCCGACCTCGGCCAGATGGTGCGCCTTCGATGAGTCGCGCCGTGGTGGACGTCGCCGAGCCCGACGACCTCGGGCTCGACGCCGTGCGCGCGGTGGCCGCCGGAGCCGGGGTGCGTCTCGACGAGGGCCTGCGCGAGCGGGTCGCCGTCCGGCGGGCGCAGGTGCTGGCGGTGCTCGCGTCCGGCGACACGGTCTACGGCGTCACCACGGGGATGGGGGCGCAGAGCGACCACCGGCTGGAGCACGACGCGCAGGAGGCTCACTCCGAGCGCCTGCTGCTGGCACGGGCCGTCGGTGGGCCGCCGTGGTTCGACGCACCGGAGGTGCGGGCGCTGGTGGCCGCCCGGCTGCGCACGTTCCTGTCCGGCGACGCAGGTGTCTCTGTCGAGCTCTGCGACTGGCTCGTCGAGCAGCTCGACGGCGGCGTCGTGGCGGCCGTGCCGCGCACGGGGTCGGGCGGGGCCGGCGAGATCATTCCGCTGGCCCACGCCTGGGGTCAGCTGGCCGGCGTCGGCCGCGTGCTCGGCGCCGACGGTCGGGCCGGGCCGGCGCCGCGCCCCGACGCCCGGGCAGCCGCGGCTCGGCCCCAAGGAGGGCATCGCGCTGCTCGCCGGCGTCCCCGTCGCGACCGGGCTGGCGGCGCTGCGCACCGCGGAGACCCGCACGCTGGTCCGGCAGTGGAGCCTGGTGGCCGCGGCCGAGATCGCGCTCGTGGGCGCCTCGCGCGACCCCTACAGCGCGGCGACGGCGCGTGGTGACTCGGTGCTCGAGGCCGTGCTCGCGACCGTGCGCGACCACGCCGGTCACGAGCCCGCGCCGCGCCACGTCCAGGCTCCGGTGTCGTACCGGGTCGTCGGGCCGGTGCTGGCGCACCTGCTGCGCGCGACCGCGGCCCTCGAGGAGGCCGCACAGCGCGCGCTCTGCGGGGTCACCGACTCGCCGGCCTACCTCGCCACCGAGGAGGGCCATCGGTTCGTCGGAACGGCGGGCTTCCACGGCCTCGACCTGGCCGCCGGGGCCGACGCACTGAGGCTCGCGGTGGTCCACGCAGCCGAGGTGGGCACCGCCCGGCTGCACCGGCTGCTCGACCCCCGGACGTCGGGTCTGCCGGCGCAGCTGAGCGCCGAGCCGGGTCCTCAGGCCGGCCTCGTGGTGGTGCACAAGCGTGCGGTCGCGGCCGTGCACGCGGCGTCCGGCTGGGGCGCCACGCCCATCGGTACGACGGAGACGTCGCTGGGGCAGGAGGACGTGCAGACGTACGGCCTCGAGGCCGCCGACCGGCTGCGGGTCGCAGTCGACGCCGCCCGCCAGGTCGTCGCGGCCGAGCTCCTCGCGGTGCACCAGGCCGGGCTGCTCGCCCCCGACCGGCTGGCTCCGACGTCGCCCGACGTGCGCGCCGCTCTCGACCAGCTGGGCGGCGTGCTGCCGGCCGGCACCTCCGACCGGCCCTGGGGCCAGGACCTCGAGCGGCTCGAGACGCTGCTGGCCTCCGGCTGGCCTGGTGAGAGCGGCCGGGCCGTCAGGTAGCGAGCAGCGAGCAACCGGTTCACGGAGGCGATAGCCTGCTTCACGCGACCGCCGCACCGTCGTTGCGATCCACGACGCATCCAGGTCCAGGCCCGAGGGGGACGCCCGTGATCGAGTTCGACGACGTCGTGAAGTCCTACCCCGACGGCACCGTCGCCGTCGATCACCTCAGCATGACCATCCCCGACGGCGCCATCACGGTGCTGGTCGGACCCTCCGGGTGCGGCAAGACGACCTCGCTCCGCATGATCAACCGGATGATCGACCCCACCGCCGGGCGGATCCTCATCGACGGCGACGACATCACGGGCACCGACCCGGCGCTGCTGCGACGCGGGATCGGGTACGTCATCCAGCACGCCGGTCTGTTCCCGCACCGCACGGTCGTCGACAACGTGGCCACGGTGCCCGTGCTGACCGGGGTGACGAAGAAGGAGGCGCGCACGCGGGCCTACGAGCTGCTGGAGCGGGTCGGGCTCGACCGCCGCGATGGGGGATCGCTACCCGGTGCAGCTCTCGGGTGGACAGCAGCAGCGCGTGGGCGTCGCGCGCGCCCTCGCGGCGGACCCGCCGATCATGCTGATGGACGAGCCGTTCTCGGCGGTCGACCCGATCGTGCGCGACACGCTGCAGCAGGAGTTCCTCCGTCTCCAGGGCGAGCTCGGCAAGACCATCGTCCTGGTCACCCACGACATCGACGAGGCGATCAAGCTCGGTGACCACGTCGCCGTGCTCGCCCAGGGCGGCCAGATCGCCCAGATGGCCTCGCCGGACGACCTGCTCGCGACCCCTGCCGACGACTTCGTGGCCGGGTTCGTGGGCCGCGACCGCGGCTACCGGAGCCTCTCCTTCGCCGGCTCCGACGGGCTCGAGATCCAGCCGATCGACATCGAGGTCGACGGGCTGCGAGCTGGTCCTCGACGAGGAGGGCCGGCCGTCGGGATGGTCGTCGGAGCCGACCGGCTGCTCCCGACCGAAGGCACCTGGTCGGCCGGTGACAGCCTGCGCGCCGTGACCGACCGGGCACTGCTCTCGCCGGTCGGGGCCGCGGTCCGCGTCGACGCCGACGGTCGCGCCGACGGGCTCGTCCTGCACGACTCCGTCATGCGACACGTCCGCGAACGCCAACGCGCCCGGCTCGGCGACCCGGACAGCTGATGGACGGCATCAGCGGCTTCTTCGCCGACACGGTCGAGTACCTCGAGATCAACCACGAGGACGTGCTCGACAACCTCGCTCATGCACGTCTGGCTGGCGCTGCTGCCGGTGGTCGATCGCGCTTCGTCGTCTCGCTGCCGCTCGGCTGGATGGTCGTCAGGTTCCGCTGGGCTGCGGCACCCGCTGCTCAACGCTCTCGAGCATCCTCTACACGATCCCGTCGCTGGCCCTGCTCCTGCTGCTGCCCGGGATCCTCGGCACCAACATCCTCGACCCGACCAACGTGGTCGTGGCGCTGGCCATCTACGCCGTGGCCCTGCTCGTGCGGACGACGGCCGACGGCCTGGCCTCGGTCGACCCGACGATCGTCGCGGCCGCCACCGCCATGGGCTACCGGCCGCTGCGCCGATGGTTCGGCGTCGAGCTGCCGCTGGCCCTGCCGGTGATCCTCGCCGGGCTGCGCGTGGCGACGGTGGCCAACGTCAGCATGGTGAGCATCGCCGCGCTGATCGGCATCGGCGGGCTCGGGCAGCTCTTCACCCGCGGCTTCCAGCTCGGCTTCTACGCGCCGCCGATCGTGATCGGGCTGGTGCTCACCGTGCGTGCTGGCGGTGCTGGCCGACCTGATCATCGTCCTCGTCCAGCGCGCGTCACGCCCTGGACCCGCGCTCGTGGAGGTGTCGGGTGAACGCCGACACCTTCGCCTACCTCTTCGACGGCGCCAACTGGGGCCTTCCGCGACCCGACGGCTTCCCCGCACCGCCTGCTCGAGCACCTGCAGTACACCGGCATCGCGCTGGCCGATCGCGCTGGTCGTCGCGTTCCCGCTGGGCCTGCTCATCGGCCACACCGGCCGCGGCTCCTTCCTGGCCATCAACGCCGGCAACGCCGGGCGTGCGCTGCCCACGCTCGGCGTGCTGATGCTGGTCGTCGCGATCGCCGGCCCGGGACTGGCTTCCGGCCACCGTCGCCCTCGTGCTCCTGGCGATCCCGCCGATCCTGACCACGACGTACGCCGGCATCGCACGCCGTCGACCCCGCCACCGTCGACGCGGCCAAGGGCGTCGGCATGCGCGGCTGGCAGGTGCGCGCTCAGCGTCGAGGTGCCCGACGCCCTGCCGATCGTGATCGGCGGGCTGCGCAACGCGACCCTGCAGGTCGTCTCGACCGCGACCATCGCGGCCTACGTCGGGCTCGGCGGCCTCGGCCGCTACCTCTTCGACGGCCTGGCCCTGCGCGACTACCCGCGGGTGGTGGCCGGCGCTGTCGCTCGTGGCGCTGCTGGCGATCGCGCTCGACCTGATCCTCGGCGCCGTCCAACGGCTGGTCGTCTCGCCCGGGGTCGACGGTCGTGCCTCGAAGGGCTCCCGGCGCGGTCAGGTCACGGCTGACCCCGCCGCAGAGGCCCGCACCGGCCAGAGCGTCCTGGATCCGGCCCCGGAAGGTAAAGAGTAGTAAGGCCCTTCAGTACATTCGGCACAAAGATCTCCACCCCCCGACCCACCACCACCACTGCACCACCTCCGAAAGGTGACTCCGATGTCCCGACGAAGCATCTCGTTCCTGGCCACCGGCGCGGTCGTCGCCGCCCTCGCGCTGGCCGGCTGTGGCTCCGACGACGGCGAGGGCGGCGACCCCCTCACCGGCGGGGCGGCCGACCCGGGCTCGGTCGTGATCGGCTCGGCCAACTTCCCCGAGAGCGAGCTGCTCATGGAGATGTACGCCCAGGCGCTCGAGGCCAACGACGTCGACGTCGAGACCAAGGCCAACATCGGAGCCCGCGAGATCTACCTGGAGGCCTTCGAGACCGGTGAGATCACGCTGCTCCCCGAGTACAACGGGGCGCTGCTGGCCTACCTCTCCGGCTCCGAGGGCGTCCCCGACGACCTGACGAGCCCCGACGACGTCTACGCCGCGCTGCAGGACGTGCTCCCCGAGGGCTCCGAGACGCTGCCCCAGTCGGAGGCCGAGGACAAGGACACGCTCACCGTGACCTCCGACACGGCCGAGGAGTACGGCCTGTCCACGATCGCCGACCTCGAGCCGGTCGCCGGCGAGCTCGTCGTCGGAGCCGGGCCGGAGTTCCGTGAGCGCTTCCAGGGCCTGGTCGGCCTCGAGGAGGTCTACGGCCTGAAGTTCAAGGAGTTCAAGCCGCTCGACGCCGGCGGCCCGCTCACGGTCGCCGCCCTCGAGGACGGCTCGATCGACGTCGGCAACATCTTCTCGACCGACTCCTCGATCGAGGTCAACGGCTTCGTGGTGCTGGACGACCCCGAGAACCTCTACCTCTCGCAGAACATCGTGCCGCTGATCAAGTCCGAGTCGCTGACCCCCGAGGTCGAGGAGTCGTTGAACGCGGTGTCCGAGGCCCTGACCACCGAGAACCTCACCGAGGCGCTCGCCCGGGTCCAGGTCGACAAGGACGACCCCAAGGTCGTCGCGGAGGACTTCCTCACCGAGAACGGCGTCATCTGACGCCAGGTCTTGCGTGGCCGGCCTCCTCCGGGAGGTCGGCCCGTCGCACGCTCGCGCTGCGGCGGCGTGGATGCCAGGCTCGAGGCCATGACTCGCCGACACCCCCTGACACCGGTCGCCCTCGCCGGCTGCCTCGTCGCGTCCCTGGTCCTCGGGCCCGGCGCGGTGGCCAGCCCTGTCACGCACCGAGACACCGCCCCGCCGCCTCGAGCAGCCAGGCCGCCGACGGTGCCCGAGCTGCCGCTCGGACCCGAGGGGCTCGCGCAGACCGTGACCAGCCGTCAGATCGCGCCCGGCGTGACGTGGACCCGCGTCGTCCGCGGTGCCGTCGACGCCGAGACCCGGTGGGTGATCCAGCTCAGCATCCCGGCCGGTCCGACCGATCCCGATCCGGACGCGCCGGCCAAGGCAGTCCAGCCCCGACCCGCGGCGGACGCGCTCGTCGACGACCTGGCCGCGGCCGGGTTCGCCGCGCGCGCCGAGCCGGTCCGCCAGCCGCGGGTCGCCGACGTCGCCGCCGGTGTCATCGGCTACCGCGTCCGCCTGACCGAGGAGTTCGCCACGTCCGAGGCCACCGACACCCGCCTCGCCGAGCTGGGCGCCGCCGGGTTCACCGGCAGCGCCTGGTACGCCGGGTGGGACGGCGGCTCCGAGGACGCCGGCCGGTGGAGCCTCGAGATCCTCACCATCGACCCGCGCCGCTTCGACGGCACGCTCGGAGCGACCTACGGGCCCGACATCGTGGCGCGGGAGACGGTCACCGACCTCGCGCAGCAGGCCGGGGCCCTGGCCGCGGTCAACGCCGGCTTCTTCGTCTTCTCCCCGTCGGCCGGGGCGCCGGGCGACCCCGCCGGTGCCGGGGTGTTCGACGGAAGGCTCGTCTCCGAGCCGGTCGGCGAGCGACCCGTCATGGTCCTCACCCCGCACGCCCGCAACCGGGTCGAGCGCCCCGAGTGGAAGGCCTCGGTGACCCTGAGGGCGCGCGGTGGGATGGTCACGACACTCCCCCTCGACGGCATCGACCGGGTCCCGGGACTGATCCGCAACTGTGGCGGCGACCGGAGCGACAGTCCCACCAGCGTCCCCGTGCACGACGTCACCTGCACCGACGACAGCGAGGTCGTGCTGTTCGACGCCACCTACGGTCCGACGACGCCCAGCGGCCCCGGGAGCGAGGTCGTCCTCGACGAGCGCGGCGTCGTCACCGGCGTCCACGCCGCGCGCGGGCGCGCCCTCGCCCCCGGCGAACGGTCGCTCCAGGCCACGGGCGGGCTGGCCGCGGTGTCGCAGTACCTCGAGGTCGGCGATCGCGTGACGGCATCCACGTCCCTCGTCGGGAGGAAGGGATCGCTGGTCAGGCGCGGCACCAGCGTCGTCAACGGCGGGCCCGAGCTCGTCCGCAACGGGAGGGTCCACATCACCCAGGACGCCGACGGCATGCACCACGCCGACGATCCCTCGTTCGACTACGGCTGGGCTCTCCAGCGCAACCCCCGGACCTTCGGAGGCATCGACGCCGAGGGCCGCACCGTGCTCGTGGTCGCCGACGGCCGCCAGCTCGACGAGCTGGGCCTGTCCATCCCCGAGACCGCCGCTGTGGCCCGTGCCCTCGGCCTGCAGGACGCGCTCAACTTCGACGGGGGCGGGTCGACGGCCATGGCCGTCGACGGTCGCCTGGTGAGCGACCCCTCGGACGCCGCCGGAGAGAGGCCCGTCGGTGACGCGATCGTGATCCGGTGACGCGCCGACCCCCGCAGCGGCCCGATATTTCGGTCGCGAGGGATGATGGGGGCACGGATGGAGTTCTCGGACGCAAGGTCATACCGACCGCGCCGCGCCACCCACGGGTCGCCACGACCCTTCGAGAAAGAAGCAGGCACATGGGATTCATCGGATTCATCGTCGCGGGGCTCATCATCGGAGCCCTCGCCCGCCTCCTCAAGCCCGGCAAGCAGAACCTGGGCATCCTCGCCACCCTCGGGCTCGGCCTGGTCGGCTCGGTCATCGGCGGACTCATCGCCGGCGCGCTCGGCACCGGTGACATCGGCGAGCTCAACGTGCTCGGCTTCGTCCTGGCCGTGATCGCCGCCCTCCTCCTGGTCGGGGCCGCCGAGGCCATCGCCGGCAAGAACTCCAAGGAGATCGCGACCCACTGAGCATCCGCTCGGACGACGGGCGGCCGGCACCCCATGCGCCGGCCGCCACGTCGGGTCGGTGAGCCGCGTCAGTCGCCGCGGCAGAGCGCCACGAAGGTGCCGTGGGTGACGCCCGTGTAGACGGCCCAGCCCCTCTCGAAGGTGACGTGCCGGATCCGGCCGTCGCGCCTCACGAGCGCCGAGCGTGGGGTGACGTCGGGTCCGAAGCCCGTGGCCGAGCAGTCGTGACGCTCGATCAGCCGCTCGACCCGTGGGTGGACGGCGGCGCCCGCGTCGTCCTGCTCGACCGTCATCTGCCGCGCCGGCGACGACACGGACACCACGGCCAGGGCGGCCACGGTGGCGACGACGGTGCCCTTGGTGGCGATCACGAGTGAGCGAAGCGTCGGTCTCCGCTCTCTCGGCATGCCTGCTCAACGACCCGACGGCTGCGGGGTCACGGCCGTGGACCACCCGATCGGGCGCGGCGCGCGGTGCGAGGATGGCGCCATGAGCTGGTTCGCCTCACCCGCCGACGCCACCGACCGCCTGCACGAGGTCGGCTACCTCGCCGACGCCGCGACCGCGACCACGTCGTACCTCGCCGGGACGCTCGAGAAGCCGCTGCTGGTCGAGGGTCCCGCCGGCGTCGGCAAGACCGAGCTGGCGAAGGCGGTGGCCCGCGCGACCGGTGCCGACCTCGTGCGGCTGCAGTGCTACGAGGGGCTCGACGAGGCCCGCGCGCTCTACGAGTGGAACTACAAGAAGCAGCTGCTCCGCATCCAGAGCTCGGGGCCCGACCAGGAGTGGTCGGCGACCCACGACGACATCTTCACCGAGGAGTTCCTCCTCACCCGCCCGCTGCTCACCGCCATCCGCCGCGACGAGCCGACCGTGCTGCTCATCGACGAGGTCGACAAGACCGACGTCGAGGTCGAGGGACTGCTGCTCGAGGTGCTCTCCGACTTCCAGGTCACCATCCCCGAGCTGGGCACGGTGGCGGCCACGCGTCGGCCGTTCGTCGTCCTCACCTCCAACGCGACCCGCGAGCTGTCGGAGGCGGTCAAGCGGCGCTGCCTCTACCTCCACCTCGACTACCCCGACGCCCAGCGCGAGCGCGAGATCGTGGCCTCGCAGGTGCCCGGTCTCGACGACCGGGTCACCGGCCAGCTGGTCACCACGATCGCGCGGCTGCGCGAGCTGGAGCTGAAGAAGGCGCCGTCGATCGCCGAGTCGGTCGACTGGGCCCGCACGCTGGTCGCCCTCGAGATCGGCGACCTCGACGACAAGGCGATCGCCGACACGCTCGGCGTCATCCTCAAGCACGCCTCCGACCACGACCGCGCGGTCAAGGAGCTGCGGCTCCGATGACGGCGAGCGGCCTGGTCGACCGGCACATCGCCTTCCTCGAGGCGCTGCGCTCTGCCGGCCTGCCGGTCTCGCTCGCCGAGGACCTCGACGCCGTCGCCGCGCTCACCGCCCTCGACTGGACCGACCGCACGCTGGTCCGCGAGGGGTACGCCGCCACCCTGGTCAAGCGCCAGTCGCAGCGCCCGACGTTCGAGGCGCTGTTCGACCTCTACTTCCCACGGATGGTCGGCGGCGGCGTGGCCGCTCTCGACCGGGACGCCGACGAGGGCGGGCCCGTGCGCGACAACGCCGCCGCCCTCGAGGCGTTTCGCGACGCGCTGGCCGCCGCGCTCGAGGACGGCGACGAGCAGCGCCTGCGCGACCTCGCTGCCGAGATGGTCGGCCGGTTCGGCGCGATGCCCGGACGCGGGCCCGGCCTGTCGTCGTGGTCGGCGTACACCGCGATGCAGCGGGTGGCGCCGTCCGAGCTGGTCGACCGGATCGTGGCCGCCCTGCTCGCCGGCGGGCTCACCGACGAGGAGGCGCAGCGCGGCGCCGGGCGGCGGGTCGGGTCGTTCACGGCG
The DNA here is from genome assembly GCA_963825985.1 of uncultured Actinomycetota bacterium. Classification (GTDB taxonomy): domain Bacteria; phylum Actinomycetota; class Actinomycetes; order Propionibacteriales; family Nocardioidaceae; genus Nocardioides. Next base: position 145,728 of record CAWGVK010000001.1, read on the forward strand.
ATGGTCGAGGGCGACGCCCGCCGCCGGATCGCCGAGGAGAAGGGCGCCGACCACGTGGCCGACGTCGCCCTGCGCCCGAGCATCGACCGGCTCGACTTCATGGCCGCGCGCCGCACCGACCTCGAGGAGATGCGCCGCGAGATCTACCCGCTGGCCCGGCGCCTCGCCACCCGGCTGACCAAGGAGCACCACGCCCGCCGCCGCGGCCCGCTCGACTTCCGGCGCACCGTGCGCGCCTCGATGTCGACGGGCGGCGTCCCGCTGACCACGCACCACCGGCCCAAGCGGGCGCACCGCACCGAGCTGGTCGTGCTGTGCGACGTGAGCGGGTCGGTGGCCAACTTCGCGCAGTTCACGCTGTTGCTGGTCTTCGCGCTGCGCGAGCAGTTCCAGAAGGTGCGGGCCTTCACGTTCATCGACCAGGTGCACGAGGTCACCCACCACTTCAAGCCCGGCGCCGACGTCGTCGACGTGATGGCCGACCTGGCCGCGAGCACCTCGCACGCCGCCCTGTGGGGGCGCACCAACTACGGCCGCGCGTTCACGAGGTTCGCCGACGAGCATGCCGACGCGATCGGCTCGAAGACGTCGTTGCTCATCCTCGGCGACGCCCGGTCCAACTACAGCGACCTCCACGAAGGGGTGCTCAAGGAGCTCGCGGGCACCGCCCGTCACGCGTGGTGGCTCAACCCCGAGCACCGGCGCCACTGGGGGACCGGCGACTCCGCCGCCCCGACGTACGGCGACATCGTCTCGATGGTCGAGTGCCGCAACCTCACCCAGCTCGCCGAGTTCGTGCACGACCTCGCGGGGTGAGGTGGGCGACCTGATCGACGCACCTGCGCGGATCAGGTCGGGCCGGGGCGGGACAACCACGCACCGCGAGGATCAGCCCGCGAGGTAGCCCAGCTCGGTGAGCCGCGCGATCTCCTGGCGCAGCTCGGGGTGGGTGGCGCCGTCGGCGGCGCGGCCGCCGGCAACGTGCACCGACTCGTCGCCGATCGTGTCGGCGTCGTAGACGACGGTGACCCGGTTGGTGACGCCGGAGTTGATCAGCGAGCCCAGCAGCGCCACCGGGTCGGCGCGGTCCTCGAGCGACAGCACGCGCGTGCGTCGCGGGGATCCGCGGCACGTGCGCCGAGGGTGCTCCCGCGGTCACCACCTGGTCGATCGCGAACGACGTCTCGCTCGAGGCGACCTCGGCGGCCGTCACGCCACCCTGGCCCGAGCCGACGAGCATGACCCGCGCGCCGTCGTCGCCCGCGACAGCGCCCTCGATCGTGCGGACGACGAGCGCGGCGTACCCGGACTGGTCGCCGCCCACGAGCCGCAGCCGCCGCGGACGTCCGCCGTCGGGCCCGGTCAGGAAGGCGATGTAGCGGCCCTCGGCGACCCGGCGCACGGCCACGCCCGTCGTGGCGCCGTCGAGCGCCGTCATCAGCTCGGTGAGGTTGCGGGGCGCGCTGCCCCCGTTGCCGGTGGTGCCGGTGTCGTCGGCGGAGTCGGGTGCGTCGACCAGGCCGCCGGCGACGTCGCGCAGGGCCGCGTCGAAGGTGTGGGCGAAGGGCTCGACGCCGATCGCGCGCAGCCCACCCTGCCCGGCCACCCGGCCCTGGTCGCCGGAGAGGACGCCGGCCGTGAGCAGCGAGCGCATCCGCAGCCCGTCGAGCAGGCCGCCGCCACCACTGGTGACGTGCTCCATCAGCTCGGGGTTGGAGTCGGCGAGCTCGTTGAGGTACGCCGCCACCCCGTCGCGGTCGAGGGCGTCGGTCTCGATCAGCCCGGCCGACACGATCGCGCCGCCGAGGGCCACCTCGGGGGCGAGGTAGCCGATCGCGCGGCCGGCGATCGAGCCGAGCGTCTTGTACGCCGCCACCTGCAGCTCGTCGATCCAGCGGTAGGTGAGCACCGTCGCGCGCAGCACCAGCGCGTCGGCGTCGAGCTCGATCGAGCGGGAGAGCAGGCCGTGCTTCCCGGTGGTGGCCGCGCGGATGGCGTCGTCGGCCTGGGTGTGGGTGGCCTTCGACAGCGGGGCCGAGTCGACGAACGCCGGGTCGACGATGATGTCGGTGCCGAGCTTGGCCCGTTGCCGCATCTCCTCGCCGGAGTCGTCGAAGAGCGAGGCCAGCCGCATCATCCGGTCGTACTTGTCGGCCAGGTCGGCGGCCTCGGACTCGGTGGTCGGGACCGACCGCTGCTCGGCGGCCGCCGCGGCGACCACCGACTCCTGGCTGGTGGGGTCGGGGGTCTTCTCGCTCATCCCGTCACCTCCGACAGCACCGGCGCCAGGTCGGCGGCCAGCTCGGAGGGTGCGACCGCGCGGATCTCGACCCGTGTCGTGCCGTCGCGCTGGTGGGGGTGCAGGGTGCGCCACCCGTCGGCGAGCAGCACCCACGACCGGACGCCGACGACGGTGGTCGGCTCGCTCGAGACGTCGGCGACCAGCACCCGAAGCCGCCCCTGTGCCTCGGTGCCCAGCGCCTGCAGCAGGCCCGGCACCTCGGCCTCGGGGTAGGCGCGCCCCTCGGCGTCGACGACCGCGCCCAGGTGCTGGGCGGTGAGCACGTGCAGCAGGTCGGAGCGGCCGCCGGCCGCGGCCTCGACGGCGGCGTCCGCGAGCTCGTAGGGCAGGTCGACGTACCCCGGCACCATCGACTCGCGCAGCGACAGGTCCTCCGGGAGCACGCCGACGCGGGCCAGCTCGCCCGACCACGCGGACGTCGCGAACCAGGCGAGCTCGAAGACCACGCCGTCGCTGGTCGCCAGGCTCGCCACGGCGTCGTGCGAGGCGCGGTGCCACGCCTTGACGTGCACCTCCTCCACCACGACCTCGAGGTCGACCGCGAAGACCGGCGTGGCGAGCAGCCCGACGGCGCCGGCCAGGCCCTCGTCGACCTGGTCACCCGCGAGCAGACCGCGGCGGGCGAGCGACGTCTCGGGGTCGTGCAGGGCGGCGACGGCGGCGACGTACGCCTGGTCCTCGGTCGTGCCTCGGCTGGCGCCGAGACGGTCCTCGAGCGCGGGCGCCTCGCCCGGCGAGGTCAGGTCGAAGGGCAGCGGCGCGTTGCCTGCGCGCGCGGCCACCAGCTGCAGCTCGGGCAGGGTCAGCGCCACGCGGCGAGGCAGCGCGTCGAGCAACGAGGTCGGCGGCGGCGTCGGGGTGCTCAGGTCGATCGTGGTCACGAGGTTCCTTCGTGGACGGGGCTGGTTCCGTGCGGGGAGGAGGTCAGAGGCCGGGGAGCTCGACGGCCAACCAGTCGAGATGACCGCTGGCGGGGGGCACGAAGGACGCCAGGGTCACGTCGTCGGGGTCGGGCTCGCGGCGTACGCCGGGGTCGGGCCCCTCCAGGGCGGCGTCGTTCGCCTCGGCGATCCGGGCCACGCGGGTCCGGGCGTCGGCCACGAGCGACGTCGCCCGGCGCTCGACCTCGGCGATCGCCTCCTTCTGCCGCTCGACCTCCTGCAGGTGCTTGTCGAGGGCGTCGGCCGCGGTCTCGTGCTGTCCCGCGGCGGCGCGCAGGTGGGAGGCGCGCTCGGTGACCCGCACCCGCATCGACTCGGCGGCCCGGCCGCTCCAGCCGGTGCCCTCGGTCTGCGCGACCAGCTGGTCGGCGAGCGTGCGGACGTCGACGGCCTGCTCGCGCAGCCGGTCGACGTGGCGGCGCATGACATCGGTGTCGCCGTACATTCAGGTCCTTCCGGTCGTCGGCCGCATTCCCGCCTGCCGCCGACTCGAAACACGGGGATTCGTCTGCCGACCGTTGCGGGTGTCGGCGGGTCGACGCTACCGGTCTCGCGCGAACGCCGGCGCCAGCCGTTCCAGTGCGGTCTCGATGTCGGCGCGCGGGCCGGCGAAGGAGAACCGCAGGAACCGTCCCCCGTCGACGGTGTCGAAGTCGATGCCCGGGGCCACCCCCACACCGGTGGTCGCGAGCAGCTGGTGCGCGAACGCCATCGTGTCGGAGGTCAGGTGACCGACGTCGGCGTAGGCGTAGAACGCCCCGTCGGCCGGCGCGAGTCCGGTGACGCCGAGCCGGGCCAGGCCGTCGAGGAGCAGCCTGCGGTTGTCGGCGTACCGCACGACGTGGCCGTCGAGCTCGGCGTACGCCTCGTCGGTGAACGCCGCGAGGCACGCGCGCTGGGCCAGCACCGGTGGACAGATCGTGAAGTTGCCGGTGAGCACGTCGACCGCGCGGCGCAGCCGGTCGGGCACCAGCATCCAGCCGATCCGCCAGCCGGTCATCGAGAAGTACTTGGAGAACGAGCAGAAGACGACCGCCTCGCGGCTGGTCTCCCAGGCGCTGCGCGCCATCCGCTCGGCGCCGGCGAGCGGGGCGTACTCGACGCCGTGGTAGATCTCGTCGCTGATCAGCTGGACCCCGGCGTCCTCGCTCCACGACGCCAGCGCGGCGAGCTCGCTGGGCAACAGCATGGTGCCGGTGGGGTTGGCGGGACTGGCGACGACGAGCCCCTGGAGGTTCGGGACGGCGGCCACCTGGTCGACGGTCGGCTGGAACCGCGTCGCCGGGCCGGTCGCGATCTCCACCACCTCGCACCCGAGCGCGGCCAGCACGTTGCGGTAGCAGGGGTAGCCCGGGCGCGCGATCGCCACCCGGTCGCCCGCCTCGAAGGCCGCCAGGAACGCCAGCAGGAACCCCCCGCTGCTGCCGGTCGTGACCACGACCTCGTCGGCGTCGACCTCGATGCCGTAGGTGCGCCGGTGGTGCCCGGCGATCGCCTCGCGCAGCTCGCGGATGCCGGTCGCGGGCGTGTACCCCAGCGCCTCCCCGGAGCCGAGCAGCCGGATCGCCTCGTCGTTCACGACCTTCGGCGCGCCCGTGCTGGGCTGCCCGGCGAGCAGGTTCACCAGGTCGCCGTGCGTGCGCTGACGTTCGGCGCTGGCCGCCAGCAGGTCCATCACGTGGAACGGCGGCACGTCGGCGCGCTGCGCGACCTTGAGGCGACTCACGTGGTCGATCGTAGGAGCGCGGCTGCCCGAAGAACGACCCCCTCGAGCCGTCGGAGGTCGAGGAGGTCGCGCTGCGACCGTCACGAGACCTCGTAACCTCGCCCGGTGCACTTCACCGACTACGACACCCGCCTGGCGGCGTACGCGCTGATCGTCGACGACCGCGACCGGATCCTGCTCACGTGGTTCAACGGAGAAGGTGGGCAGACGCCCGGATGGAGCCTCCCCGGTGGCGGTGTCGAGTACGAGGAGTCGCTCGAGGAGGCCGTCGTCCGCGAGGTCCACGAGGAGGCGGGGTACGAGGTCGTGGTCGGCTTCCCGGTGGCGACGCACTCGTTCACCGGCGAGCTGGGCCGCACGACCGGCCGCCCGTACAAGTCGATGCGCGTGATCTTCGACGCCACGATCGTGGGCGGCGAGCTCGGCACGCTCGAGGTCGGTGGGTCCACCGACCACGCCGCCTGGGTGCCGATCGCCGACGTGGCGGCCCAGCCGAGCCGGGCCGACATCGTCGACATCGCCGTCTCGGTCTGGCACCGGCGGTCGGAGGGCACGACCCGTCACCGATAGACTCAGAACCCGCCACCCCAAGCGCCTGAGGTGACATGAGCTTCGACCTCCACCAGCTCGACATGTTCCTGCTGGTGGGCTCTGCCGTCACCCTCGCCGCCATCCTCGCGGTCCGGCTCTCGAGCCGCGCCGGCCTGCCGAGCCTGCTGATCTACCTGTTGATGGGCGTGGCCCTGGGAGAGTCCGGCGTCGGCATCGAGTTCGAGAACGCCGAGGTCGCCCATGCCCTCGGCTTCGCCGCTCTGGCGGTGATCCTCGCCGAGGGCGGGCTGACCACCAGTTGGCGCGACGCCAAGCCCTCGATGCGGCTGGGGGTCTCGCTCGCGACCGTCGGTGTCACGGTCTCCGTCGCGATCGTCGCGGTCGGCGCCCACTTCCTGCTCGGGCTCCCGTGGGAGCTGGCCGTCCTGCTCGGCGCGGTCTGCTCGCCCACCGACGCCGCGGCCGTCTTCTCGGTCCTTCGCGTCGTTCCGCTCCCCCAGCGGCTGGTCGGCTCGCTGGAGGCCGAGTCGGGTCTCAACGACGCTCCGACCGTCGTCCTGGTGACGCTGATCTCGACCGGTGCGGTCGCCGAGAACGGGGTGCTCGGCATGGTCGGCATCATCATCTTCGAGCTCGCCGCAGGTATCGCCATCGGCCTGGCCGTCGGCTTCGGTGGTGCGTGGGTGATGCGCCGGATCGCACTGCCGTCGTCGGGCCTCTACCCCCTCGCCGTCCTGAGTCTGGCGTTCCTGGCCTACGGCACCTCGGTGGCCCTGCACGCGAGCGGTTTCGCGGCCGTGTACGTCGCCGCGCTGGTGCTCGGCAACTCCGAGCTGCCGCACCGCCTGGCGACCCGGTCGTTCGCCGAGGGCATCGCCTGGCTGGCCCAGATCGGGCTGTTCGTGATGCTCGGCCTGCTCCTCTCACCGGGGCGGATCAGCCTCGAGATCGTGGGCCTCGCGATCGTCGCCGGGCTCCTGCTCACCTTCGTCGCCCGCCCGGTGTCGGTGCTGGTCAGTGCCGTCGTGCAGCCGATGCCGTGGCGCGAGCTGTCGTTCCTGTCGTGGGCGGGCCTGCGTGGTGCGGTGCCGATCGTCCTGACCACGATCCCGCTCGCCGAGGGGGTCGACGACGCCGAGAAGCTCTTCGACATCGTCTTCGTGATGGTGATCGTCTACACCCTGCTCACCGGCCCCACGCTGCCGTTGGTGGCCCGGGTGCTCGGCGTCACCCGGCGCTCGGAGCCGCGCGACCTCGACCTCGAGGCCGCACCACTCGAACGGGTCGCGGCCGACATGCTGCAGATCACGATCAGTCCCGTGTCCCAGATGCACGGTGTCGAGGTCGGCGAGCTGCGGCTGCCCAAGGGGGCGTCGGTGTCCCTCGTCATCCGGGCCGGTGAGACCCTCGTGCCCGAACGACGCACGGTGCTGAAGCACGGCGACAACCTGCTCGTGGTCACCCCGCGCAAGCTGCGCGAGAAGACCGAGGAACGGCTCCGGCAGGTCAGCGACAAGGGCCGCCTGGCGCAGTGGCTCAAGGACTGACGTCTTCTCGTGAGAACCCGCTCATGCGGGGTTCACCGGCACCTCATCGAGCCCGCCTAGCGTCCGGCGCATGGCGCGCCTGTTCCTTCCTCTCGTCCTCCTCGGGCCCCTGCTCGCCCTGTCGGCCGCCGGCAGCCAGCCGGCTGTCGCCGCGCCACGTGCCGACACGACGTCGGTGCACGTGGCCGTCGCCAACCTCCGCGAGGGCAGCCTGCGGCGCCACCGGACCGACCTGCGCGCCGGCCACGACCGGATGGCGTTCGCGCGGCGTCTCCTGGCGCGACCCGGGCCGGTGCCGGACGTCGTCCTGCTGCAGGAGGTGCTCGGGACCGCGGGTCGCGTCGCGGCCGCGCTGAACGCCGTCCAGCGCACCCGAGGGGGAGCGGCGCGGTACGCCGTCGCCACCACCACGTCGCACCGGTTCGGGTCCGGGCGCTGCGACGGCGTCCGGCGCGGCCGGTTCAGCGTGCTGCGCAGCTCGGCGATCCTCGTGAACACCACGACCGTCACCGGGGTCCGGGCACGAGGCGCCCTGCGCACCTGGGGCCGCTGGAGCACCGATGTCGCGCCGATCGTGGGACGCGGCGGCCGCGGCTGCACCGAGCACCCGTGGGTCCGGCTCACGGTCGCGAGACCCGGCGGGCCGCAGACGGCGACGCTGCTCGACGTCCACGTCGCCCCGCGCGACACCCGGCTGAAGAACCGCGCGATCGGCAGCCTGCGCCGCGGCCTGTCGGCGCTGACCCGGCAGGTCCCGAGCGACGTCACCGTCCTGGGCGGCGACTTCAACCTCCCGCGCTGCGGACGCGGTTCCCGGGTCGAGCGCACCGGATGCCACGTCCGCCCGGCGCACCGCGCCCTGCTGGCGGCGGGCTTCCGCGACGCCGTCCGGGCTCATCGACCGTCGGGCCCCTCCGGCGTGAACGGCGTGTCGCGGCGCATCGACTTCCTCTACGCCCTCAGCGCCGTCACCGACGCCTGGTGGGACCGGTGCTACCAGGCCTACCGGGTCTCGGCCTTCCGCTGCGCCCGGCCGCAGTCGGCCTTCACCCGGCCCGGGCTCTTCGTCGCCTGCCAGAGGCGCGCTCACACCCACGGTCGCGCCGGGGGTGGCTGCTCGGCCGCCGCGTTCCAGCGCTACTACTCCGACCACCCGATCGTGACGGCCCGCCTGCGGTAGCCCGTCTGCCGGCCTCCTACAGGCCGGGAGGGGAGCAGACGGTGCCGTCGGCGTCGACCTTCACCTGGCCGCGGCCCTTCTTGACCCCGGGGAACTGGTCGCCCACGACGACCGTGATGCCGGCCGCCGGGCCCTCGCGCTCGACGACCTCGACCTTGCCTCCGAGATAGCTGCGCACGAGGCGGACGGCGGCCGTACTGCCGTCGGCGCTCCAGATCTGGGCCGACCGGACGTCCTCGTCGCTCGCGTTGTTGAGCTGGCCCTTGGCGAACTCCCTGTCGACGAGGTCGTCGAGGGTGGTGCTGGCCAGCCCCGACCGCTCGCCGGCGTTGAGGACGCTGACCGTGACGCCGCCGGGTCGCAGGACGTCGCCCTCCGAGACCGGGCTGTCGACGCAGATCGGCGGATCGGCGGTCTCGGGGAACGGCTCGCTGACCGCGGACAAGCCCCAGGCGACGCCGACGAGCAGCAGGACACCGAGGACGGCGAGTGTTGCCACGGTGCGGAGGTGACCCAGCAGTCGGGGGTTCATCCCTCGACCACCCGGTGCACGCGCGCGTGCAGGACGTTGCGCTGCTGGAGCGCCGCGCGCAGGGCCCGGTGCAGGCCGTCCTCGAGGTAGTACTCGCCGCGCCACTCGACGACGTGGGCGAACAGGTCGCCGTAGAACGTCGAGTCCTCGTCGAGCAGGGCCGCGAGCTGGAGGGTGTCCTTGGTGGTGACCAGCTCGTCGAGCCGCACCTGGCGCGGGGGCAACGAGGCCCACGCGCTGGAGGTGAGGTCGTGCGGGGGGTAGGGACGCCCCTCGCCGACGCGCTTGAAGATCACGTCCGTGAGTGTAAACGCCGGAGGGCGACCCCTATATTTCACGCCATGACGACCCCGTCGGGTGAGCAGACCGAGCAGACGACCGAGCAGGCGACCGAGCAGGCGACCGAGCAGCACCCGATCGAGGCCGCCGTCGCGGCCGGGTACGCCTTCGAGGGCCCCGCCCTCGAGCTCGGCGGCCTGATGCTCGACGCAGACACCCTCGCGTCGACGCACGTCCGCATCCCGCTGGGCATGGTCAACCGGCACGGCCTGGTCGCGGGCGCCACCGGCACCGGCAAGACCAAGACGCTGCAGCTGCTCGCCGAGCAGCTGAGCACGGCCGGCGTCCCGGTCTTCGCCGCCGACATCAAGGGCGACCTGTCCGGCCTCGCCACGCCGGGCGAGGGCGGCGAGAAGATCACCGCACGCGCCGCGTCGGTCGGCCAGACCTGGACGGCGACCGGCTTCCCGGTCGAGTACTACGCGCTCGGCGGCCAGGGCACCGGCATCCCGCTGCGGGTCACGATGTCGGCGTTCGGACCGGTGCTGCTGAGCAAGGTGCTCGGCCTCAACGACACCCAGGAGTCGAGCCTCGGCCTGGTCTTCCACTACGCCGACCAGGCGGGCCTGCCGCTGCTCGACCTCGCCGACCTCCGCGCCGTCGTGGGCCACCTGACGAGCGAGGAAGGCAAGCCCGAGCTGAAGGCGCTCGGCGGCCTGTCGGCGGCCACGGCCGGGGTGATCCTGCGTGAGCTGATCGGGTTCCAGGACCAGGGTGCCGACGCGTTCTTCGGCGAGCCCGAGTTCGAGTCGGCCGACCTCCTGCAGACGACGTCCGAGGGCAAGGGGCTGATCTCGCTGGTCGAGCTGCCCAACCTGCAGGACCGACCGGCGATCTTCTCCACGTTCCTCATGTGGCTGTTGGCCGACCTCTTCCACGACCTCCCCGAGGTCGGCGACATCGACAAGCCCAAGCTCGTCTTCTTCTTCGACGAGGCGCACCTGCTGTTCAACGACGCCTCCGACGCCTTTCTCGACCAGATCGCCCAGACCGTGCGGCTGATCCGGTCGAAGGGGGTCGGCGTCTTCTTCGTCACCCAGAGCCCCACCGACGTCCCCGACGACGTGCTGGCCCAGCTCGGCTCACGAGTCCAGCACCAGCTGCGCGCCCACACGCCCAACGACGCCAAGGCTCTCAAGGCCACCGTCAACACCTACCCGGCCAGCGAGTACGACGACCTCGGGGCCGTGATCACGTCGCTCGGCATCGGCGAGGCCGTGGTGACGGTGATGAACGAGCGGGGCGCGCCGACCCCCGTTGCCTGGACCCGGCTCCGCGCACCGGAGTCACTGATGGCGCCGACGGACCCCGCGGCGATGACGGCGACGGTGACGGCGAGCCCGCGGAACGCGAAGTACGCCACGACGGTCGACCGCGAGTCGGCCCGCGAGAAGCTCGCCGTCCGGCTCGAGGAGGGCGCAGCCAAGTTGGCCGAGGAGGCCGCCGCCGAGGAGCGGGCGAAGGAGGCGAAGAAGGCGCCGACGTCCCGGCCGAGGTCGACCCCGAAGCAGAAGCAGGACGAGGGCATCGTCCACGACGTGGTGACGTCGGGCGCCTTCAAGGACTTCATGCGCACCGCGGCCCGCGAGATCGCGCGCGGCCTCTTCAAGACCGGTCGCCGCTAGCGCTCAGGCTCAGGCGGTCCAGCGCACCGACTCGTCGACGAAGTCGGCCAGGGCGTGGACGCCGCGCAGGTCGTCGCGCTGGTCCATCAGCCTGGCCAGGCTCTGGGAGTGCCGGGTCTTGAGGGCGATCCGGGCGGCGCGACGCTGATCGAGCTCGCGGGCCTCGGTGGTGGGGTTCTCGGTCATGACCTCATGTGGTCTGCCAAGTTCTCGGGGAGGTTGACCACGGGTTACATCCAGGTCTCGCGTGGGGTGATCCTGCTGACAGGCGTCACTCGGTGGTCGAGGAGGCTGTCGGTGGTCGAGGAGGTTGCGCTCTCGGTGGTCGAGGAGGTTGCGCTCTCGGTGGTCAGGAGGTTGCGCTAGCAACCGTCACGAGACCCACCGCACGTGATCGGTCCCCGAGATCGCTCACGAGGTCTCGGCACGCCGGTCGCGCCCGAGCAAGCTCGGTCGCGCGGGTCGCTCGACCACCATCGACGAGGGCTCGCGGTCGCTACGCTCCCGCGACCCTCGTCAAAGAGCAGCGTCGACCCACGCCGTCTGCAGCACCTCGACCCCACGCTCGCGCGTGATCAGGCGGCCGCGACCCGGCGGCATCGGAGCCGGGCGCAGGTTGCCGAGCAGGGGGCCCTCGTCGGGGCTGCCCGACAGCATCAGCTGGGGCATGGCCAGGTCGCGCATCGACTGGATCACCGGCTCGTACAGCGCCCGTGAGGCACCGCCCGAGCGCCGGGCCACCATGACGTGCAGGCCGACGTCGCGGGCCTGCGCCAGCAGCGGCTGCAGCAGCGCGACCGGCGAGTTCTGCTGGGTCGCGACCAGGTCGTAGTCGTCGACGATCACGAACACCTCGGCGCCGGTCCACCACGAGCGGTTGCGCAGCTGCTCGGGGGTGACGTCGGGGCCGGGGATCCGGCTCTCGAGGTACGCCGCGAGGTCCTTGATCGCCGGCTGGGCCTGGGTGGCGGAGGTCAGGTAGTTGAGCAGGTACTCCTCCGGCACCTCGCCCAGCAGGGAGCGTCGGTAGTCGACGACCACCAGCTGCGCCTCCTGCGGCGTCCTGGTGCGCATCACCTCGTGGGCGTGGGCCCGCAGGAAGGCGCTCTTGCCGGAGCCGCCGTCGCCGAGCAGCAGCAGGTGGGGCTCGGTCTCGGTGTTGAGCGAGACGGGGGCCAGCTCCTTCTCGTTGACGCCGACGTAGAGGCGCTTGGCCGCGGGGTCGGTCGAGTCGGCGGTGACGCCGGCCATCTCGAGGATCCGCTGCATGTCGATCCGGTCGGGCAGCAGCCGCAGCTTCGGTCCGGCCGGACCCTGCCAGGCCGCCGAGATCCGCGAGATCATCTCGTCGACGCCGTCGCCGAGGGTCTCGGCCTTGCCCTCGCCGTCGATCCGCGGCAACGCACCCAGGAAGTGCAGCTTGCCCGGCACCAGGCCGCGGCCGGGACGTCCGCCCGGCACGAGCTGGGCGACCTTGCGGTCGATCTCGGAGTCCATCGGGTCACCCAGCTTGAGCTCGAGACGGGTTCCGAGGAGGTCGCGCATCGCGGCCCGGAAGTCGGCCCAGCGGGCGGCGCCCGTGAGCACGTGCAGGCCGAAGGTGAGGCCGCGCGAGGCGAGCTGCTGGATCTCCATCTCGAGGTCGTCGAAGTCGGAGCGCAGCGTGCTCCAGCCGTCGATGACGAGGAACACGTCGCCGTACCCGTCGTCGACGCGGCCCTGGCCGCGTCGCGAGCGGTAGGTCTCGATCGAGTCGATGCCGTTGGCGCGGAAGTAGGCCTCGCGACGGTCGACGACGCCCTGCACCTCGGCCACGATCCGGCGGACGACGTCGGGCTCCGACCGGGTGCCGACGCCGGCCACGTGCGGCATCGACACCATCGGCGCGAACGTCCCGCCGCCGAAGTCGAGCACGAAGAACTGCGTCTCGATCGGCGTCGTGGTGAGCGACATGCTCGTGACCAGCGACCGCAGCAGCGTGCTCTTGCCGCTGCGCGGGCCGCCGACGACGGCGACGTGGCCGGCGGCGCCGCTGAGGTTGAGGGTGAGGGTGTCGCGACGCTGCTCGCGCGGCCGGTCGACGGTGCCGAGTGGTACGACGAGGCCGCCGAGGGCCCGCCACTGGGGCGAGACCAGCCCGAGCTGGGGGTCCTCGGTGAGGTCGCCCATCAGCTGGTCGAGGGTGTCGGGCTCGTCGAGCGGCGGCAGCCACACCTGGTGGGCCGCCATGCCCTGGCCCTCCATGTGTCCCACGGCGACGTCGAGCAGCGTCTCCTGCGACTCGGTGGTCGGCGCCACGACCTCGGGCACCGGGTCCGGTTCGACCGGCTCGAGGGAGAGCACCTCCGAGATCGTGAACGGCAGGATGCCGCGCACGTGCCCGCCCTCGTCGCGGGGCACGATCCGGCCGGTGGCCGGCGGCCCGGAGACGTAGGCCGCCTTGAACCGCGTCATCGTCGTCGGGTCGGGCTTGAGGTAGCCGAGCCCCGGGACAGCCGGCAGCTCGTAGGCGTCCGGGACGCCGAGCACGGCCCGCGACTCCTGCGCGCTGAACGTGCGCAGACCGACCCGGTAGGACAGGTGCGACTCGAGGCCGCGCAGCCGGCCCTCCTCGAGCCGCTGCGAGGCGAGCAGCAGGTGCAGGCCGAGCGAACGACCCAGCCGGCCGATCGCGACGAACAGGTCGATGAACTCCGGCTTGGCCGACAGCATCTCGGAGAACTCGTCGACCACGATGAACAGCGACGGCAGTGGGCTCAGGTCCTCGCCGGCCGCGCGTGCCTTCTCGTAGTCGCGGATCGAGGCGAAGTTGCCGGCCTCGCGCAGCAGCTCCTGACGGCGCACCATCTCGCCCGACAGGGCGTCCTGCATGCGGTCGACCAGGGTCAGCTCGTTGGCGAGGTTGGTGATGACCGCCGACACGTGCGGCATCTCCGACATCCCCGCGAACGTGGCGCCACCCTTGAAGTCGACGAGCACCATGTTGAGCTGTTCGGGGGAGTGGGTCATCGCCAGGCCGAGCACCAGGGTGCGCAGGAACTCCGACTTGCCCGAGCCGGTCGCGCCGATCACCAGGCCGTGCGGTCCCATGCCCTGCTGGGCCGACTCCTTGATGTCGAGGTGCACCAGCGCGCCCGACTCGCCCAGCCCGATCGGCACCCGCAGCCGGTCACGCGCCGGTCGCATGCGCCAGGCGGCGTTCGGCTCGAAGGTGCGGACGTCGCCGAGACCCAGCAGGTCCATGAAGTCGGAGGGGCCGCTGATCTCGCCGGGCGTCCCGTCGGCCGGGCCGGCCACGGTGACGCTGTGGAGCGGCGTCAGCCGGCGCGCGAAGGCCTCGGCCGTCGCCGCGTCGCACTGGTCGGCCTTGGCGCGGATCGGCTCCTCGCGCACCCGCAGCGCCTCGACCGGCACGTAGCCGGCGGCGTCCGGCTCTCCCATCAGCTGCAGGCGCAGGCGGGTGGCGTCCTCGAGCTCCATCCACCGAGTGGGCAGGTCGAGCAGGGTCACGCCGTGCAGGCCGTCGGGCGGGACGACGTGGTTGCCGGGCGGCAGCTCCACGCCGTCGGTCACGAGCAGGATGTGCGGGGTGGACGTGCGCTCGTCGGCACCGAACCGGGGCCGCTCGCTCAGGTCGGGCGGCAGCAGGGCGGCGAGGTCGCTCAACGACGTGGTGACCATCCGCATCGGGCCCACGGCGTCGGTCTGCTCCTGGCTCAGCGCGTGGGGCAGCCACTTCACCCAGTCCCAGTGGGCCAGGTGCTCGTCGGACGACAGGACGGCGACCACGAGGTTCTCGGGGGACTGGAACGCGGTCGCGGAGCAGATGATCGCCCGGGCCAGGGCGCGGGCCTGCTCCTCCTCACCGCAGATCTCGACGCGGTCGAACGCGCGCAGGTCGACCGAGGCGGGCAGGTCGGGCTGGGTGCGGTGGACGACGAGCAGCCGGTGCAGGGCAGAGGCCGCCGCCGGGTCGACGTCGTCGACCGGCGCGCTCTCGGGCGGCACCAGCTCGAGAGCCAGTGGTTGTGCGCACAACCCGTAGCGCACCTGGAGAAAGCGGGGGTCGCCCGCGTGGTGCTCCCACACGCGGGTGCGGTCCTCGGCGAGCGCGGGGAGTGCGGTCGGGTCGGGGTGGTGCCAGGTCAGCGCCCGCCGCTGCTGGGCGGCGGCCTCGCGGGCGACCTTGCGCACGCTCGCGAGGTAGCGGAGGTACTCGGTGCGCGAGCCGGTCACCTGCTGGGCGCGCTGCTTACGCTGCCGGTCGATCTGGACGATGATGAAACCGACCGTGGCGAACAGGAACATGCCGGCCGCCAGGAAGCTGCGGGTGGCGCCTCCGGCCCGCGACGACCCGCCGATGGTCGCCACCAGGATGATCGATCCGAGGCTGCCGAGCATCGGGATGGCGTTCATCGCCACGCCGGCGGCACCCTCGCTGGGCTGGATCTGCGGCGGCGGCTGGAGCACCAGCTGCCCGCTCGGCATCTCCGGCTGCTCGACCCGCGCACCGCGCAGCGTGGTGGCGGGCTGCTGGCCCGGGCCCGACATCGTGCTGGTCACTGGTTCCGCCCTGTCGTCGATGGCACCGTGGAGCGTCGTGCGCCGCGGACCCGATGCCCGCGGGGTCCCGATGATAGGCAGCCGGCCGAGTGGGTATGTCGTCTGGACGAGCAATCCAAGGGATCGTGCATGCGAGCGGCGCTCAGCGCCGCGCTGGCAAGGCGCCGATGCGACGACAGACCGTTGTCTTTCGAGCGTCGGCAACGCCGCCAGCGTGGATGCTGAGTGACGCGTAGCGTGCGAGACCTTGGAATTGGTCGTCTAGTGTTCCCCTGCGGGTGCTGCCCTGCCCCGCAGTGACCTGGCCCGGGGAGGTGACGTGAGCGGTACGACGAGCACTCCAGAGGTGCTGTCCCTGAGCGTCCACGGCCCGGTCGGGGTCCTCGACCTGCACGTGCCGTCGGGTGCGTCGAGCGCCGACGTGGCCACGGAGTACTCACGTCAGGCCAACCTCCCCTCGGTTCCCTCCCTCTACACACGGCTGGGCCAGCCGCTCCCTGCCGACCGTACGCTCGCCGAGTCCGGCCTGGTCAGCGGTTCGGTGCTGGTGGCACTGGCCGGCGACGCGGCCGCGCCGGCCCGACGTCGCAGCCGCGGCGAACGCCGTCCGCGCCGTCGGCTCACCGCGGGCGCGCTCTCGTCGCTGTGGTGCGCCGTCGCGGTCGTCGCCGCCCTGCTCTCCGGCTGGCTGGCCTCGAGCCTCCCCGAGTCCTCCGACCTGCGTACCGCGACCCTCGCGCTGCTGATCGGGACGGCGGTCGTCGGCGCCCTGCCCGTCGGCCCGCTGGCGACCCACCGGGTCCTCGCCGTCCCCGCCTACGCGGGTGCGGCCGCGTTCGCGATCGCCTGGGACCCCACGCCCGAGCGGCTGCCCACCATCATCGGCGTCGCCAGCCTTGCCGCGGCCGTCGCCGCCACCGTCGCCCGCGCGCTGGGCCAGCCGGGCGAGGAAGGACTCCGGGTCTGGTCGATCGCCGGCGTCAGCGTGTTCGTGGTCACCGGCCTGGCCGCGCTCGCCGACATCGACGCGCAGGTCGTCTGGGCGATGCTGCTGCTCGTCGCGATGCTCGCTTCCCGGTTCGTGCCGGTGTTGGCCGTCGACGTCCCCGACCAGTACCTCCTCGACCTCGAGCGGCTGGCCGTCACCGCCTGGTCGGCCCGCGACCGGCCCACCGGCCGCCGCGGCCGGATCGTGGTCCCGAGGCAGGCGGTCGCCCTGGTCGCCGCCCGGGGCACCCGCTCGGTCACGGCCGCCTGCGTGGCGATCTTCGTGGTCGCCACCGTCTCGGCGGTGATGCTGCTGCGCGAGGCCGACGTCTGGATCGACGTGGTCGGCGCGCGCTGCGAGGTCGGCCTGGCCGGGGCGGCGCTGCTGCTCGCTGCCCGCAGCTACCGGCACGCAGCCGCCCGCGCGCTGCTGAGGGCCGCCGGGCTGGCGTGCTGGGTGGCCCTGCTCGTCGTCCTCTTCACGAGCATGAGTGACAGCCTGCCGAAGCTGATCGCGATCACGTCGATCAGCCTGGGTGCGCTGCTCATCCTGGTGGCCGTCGCGCTGGGCCGGGGGTGGCGCTCCGCGTGGTGGTCGCGCAAGGCCGAGGTGGCCGAGTCGTTGGCCGGCGCCTTCGCCGTCGGCTCGGTCGTGGTGGCGGCCGGGCTCTTCCGCGTCCTGTGGGAATTGACAGGCTGATGTTTATGGGTTTTTGCCTCGGGTAACAACCTGATCGTGCCGCTCCTCAGTCGGGCGGGTCGAAGAGTCAACACCACAACCATCCACTCTCGCGCGGCGACATGCCGCCGGAACCGAAGGAAGAAGGCGACATGTCGAACGCCACGGAGTACGGCCAAGGCGAAGGCACTCTCACCCGGGCCGCCGGTCTGGTCTCGGACGCCCGAGCTGACTTCAACACCATCAGCGGCCGTCTCACCGACCAGATCGCAGCCGTTCAGAGCAAGTGGGGAGGCCAGGGTGCGTCCGCGTTCTTCGTCCTCCACCAGACCTGGACCGAGAAGCAGCGCACCATCGTGGGTGCCCTTGACGAGTTCGCGCAGTCCCTCACGGTGACCGAGCGCGACAACGTGAGCACGGACGACGAGCAGAGCGCCGGCTTCGGCCGCCTCAGCAGCCGGCTCAGCTGACCGCCAACCCAGGACTGAAGGAGAAAACAGATGAACCTCGACGGAATCCGCGTCAACCACGGCGCACTCGAGCAGGCCTCGGCCGACATGCAGCAGACGGTCAAGGACATCGACGACCGGCTCAACCGCCTCGAGTCGGAGCTGCAGCCGCTGCGCAACGACTGGTCCGGTAGCGCTCAGCAGTCCTACGTCGTCGCCAAGGGCAAGTGGGACACCGCGATCCAGGAGATGAAGGACCTGCTCACCGAGACCCACCTCTCGGTGACCCAGTCCAACCAGGACTACCGTGCCGCCGACCTGCGTGGAGCCGCCCAGTTCGGGCAGTGACCCAGCTCGATGGCCACGACGTCGAAGGGGTCGACACCATGACGGTGTCGGCCCCTTCGCCGATGTCACCATCGGCCAGGTCCGAGGGCCGCGTTAGTCTCGCGTCCGCGACGCCGTCCTTACCGTGAGGGAGAAGTGATGAGTCAGGCTCCGGTCAGCACGTCCGGACTGGTGCGGGTCACCGTCGCCTCCGGTACCCGCCGGGTCGACCTGGTGCTGCCCGGCGCCGTGCCCGTCGCCGAGCTGGTGCCCGAGCTGGCGCGCAGCGTCGGCCTGCTCGACTCCGCGACCGTGTACGGCGGCTACAAGCTCGTCACGGCCGAGGGACGGCGCCTCGCCAACGACTCCGGGCTCACCCTGCAGGGAGTCGAGGACGGCTCGCTGATCACGGTGACCGCCGGCATCGACGAGCCGGTCTCGCCCGTCTACGACGACGTCGTCGAGGCGATGACCGACGTGGTCGAGAACGAGCTGAAGCCGTGGGCCCCCGCGTCGGGCCGCCGGACGGCGCTGTCGGCTGCCACCATGCTGATGGCGCTCGGCGCGGTGGCCCTCTTCGTCCAGGGTGAGTCGACCCTCGCGACCAGCGCCGCGGCGATCGTCGCAGGCGCGCTGGTGGCCGGCGCGATCGTTCTCTCGCGCGCCCAGCGTGAGCAGGAGGCCGCGGTCACCGTGGCGTGGATGGCGGTCGGTTACGCCGCCGTCGCCGGCCTGATGGTCGCCCACGACGAGGACCTCTTCGGGTACCAGGTCGCGACCGCGGCCGCGGCTGTCACGGTGGTCGGTCTGGTGTGCCTGATCGGCCTCGGGGCCGGGCGCACGCTGCTGATCCCCGCCGTCGTCGTCGGGTCCGTGCTCGGTGTCACCGGGCTGCTGGTCGAGCGGACCTCGTTCGAGGCCGACGTCACCCTCGCGTGCATCCTGACGTTCGTCGTGCTCGTGGGCAGCGTCTTCCCCTGGTTGGCGCTGGGCGTCACCAGCACCAGCGTCGACCAGCTCTTCTCCGCCGCCGACATCACCGCCGACCCCGACGACCTCGACCCGGCCCGGGTTGCCTCCGACGCGCGGGTCGCCCACGAGATCCTGGTCGCCATCTCGGCCACCGTCGGGATCCTGCTGGTGATCACCGCGCCGCTCGCGGTCACGTTGGGCCTCTACGGCACCCTGCTCGCGGTGGTGGCCTGCCTGGTCGTCATGTTCCGCACACGCCAGTACCGCACCGGCTCGGAGGTCCTGGTCGGACTGGTCTCCGGCATCGTCGGGCTCGCCGTGGTGGCCGTCTCGATGCTGGTCAACCAGCCGAGCTGGCGGCCGACCGTCGCCGTCGTCCTGGCGGGTTCCGGTGCGGCGCTGCTCGCGCTGACCCTGCTGCCGTCCGGCCCGTCGGTGCGCCGCGGGCGCTTCGGCGACGTCGTCGAGACCATCTCGCTGCTCGCGCTGCTGCCGTTGCTGGTGCTGGCCGCCGACTTCCTCGACTCCGTCAGCTTCTGATCGCGACCACCTGACATGGCCACCAAGAAGGACCTCGTCGAGGCGTACTCGTTCAGTCGACGCCGACTGATCACCGCCTTCGTCTCCGGCGCACCGGGCGGGCGCGAGGTCGAGCCCAACCGCCCCGGCCGCACCATCGTGGGGGGCGTCGCGCTGGCGATCCTGCTGATCGCTGGCGCCGCCGTCCTCGGCATCCTCAAGTCGCCGTCGGTGGTCGACTTCGCCCAGGAGGACCTCGTCAGCGACAAGGACTCCGGCGCCGACTACGTGGTCGTCCCCGACCCCGACGGCGACGACGGCGACGTCCTGCTGCGGCCGGTCGCCAACATCACCTCGGCGATGCTCCTGTTCGGCGCCGATGTCGAGTCGACCGACGTGCCGCACGACAAGATCGCCAAGGAGAAGCTGGGGCCGCCGATCGGCATCCTCGAGGCGCCGTCGGTGCCGCCGGAGACCACCGAGCTGATCCAGGACGGGTGGACGGCGTGCACGGGCGTCGACCTCGACGTCGGTCTCGGCATCAAGCTCAACATCGCGGAGACGCCGCAGGTCACGCGGGCGCCCGACGTGGGGTTCGTGGTCAGGAGCGAGGACGAGTTCTACCTCGTCGCCGAGGCCGAGGTGTCCGGCGACCGCACCACCCCCCGCGCCTTCGTCTACCCCGTTCCGCGCGGCGACGCCCCAGGGGTGCTGCCGAACGCCGCCTCCACGAACCGCGAGGCCGCCGTCGACGTCCCCCCGGAGTGGCTGAGTCTGTTCCCGGACGGCGGACCGCTGACGCTGACGAGCTTCGGCATCAGCCGCGAGCAGATCGGGGCGAAGCCGGCGGTCGCCGTCGCGGGGGCGCCGTCGACCGCCCAGGTCGGTGACGTCCTGGTCTTCGGTGAGGACCGCTACCTGCTCACCGACGAGGGCGTGGTCGGCCTCGACGCCTTCGCGTCCGAGGTCTACGACAACCTCGACTTCCCGGGGCGTCGCCGTCCCGAGTTCGCCGTGCCGATCCAGCAGACGCCGGCGCCGCTCCTGGCCACACCGGAGCGGATGGTGGCCTGGCCGGGGGCGCCGACGCGCGAGAACGTCTCCTCCGAGGTGTGCGCCCTCCTCGACACCGAGCCCGGGCTGCAGCCCGACGTGCGCCTGGCCACCGGCCCCGGCCCCGACGCCACGGCCGATGCCGTGCGGGCCGGTGAGGCGCTGCCGAGCGTCGAGGACGGTCACGGGGCATTCGTGCTCTCGGGCGACTTCGACTCGGCCGGCACCAGCACGCCCGCGCTGGTCGACTCGCGCGCCATCCGCTACCCGCTCGCCGGGCAGGAGGAACGCAGCAACCTCGGCTACGCAGAAGTCGACGACATCGTGGTGCCCGACACCTGGCTGTCGATGCTGGTCGACGGCGTCCCACTCAGCATCGACGCGGCGAGCTGTCCGCCCACGTCGAGGGCGCAGACCGGGGCCTGTGGCGGAAGCCTGCCGGAGTCATGAGGCCGGTCGCCCTCGCGCTGGCGGGTGGTCTGGTCGCCGGCTCCCTCGCCGTGTCGGCTGCGCCGGCGCACGCCGTGCCGTCCGCGTGCGACAGCATCGACATCGAGACGTCGACCGACGAGGTCGGCGAGGTCGACGAGCCCGGCCCGCCGCTGGCCGAGCTGCAGGTCACGGCCGCGCAGGACAAGGTGCGCGAGCTGACCGGCAAGGAACCGGGCGCGGGGGTCACGGTCGCCGTCCTCGACTCGGGGGTCGTCCCCGACGACACACGTGTGCCCACTCCGGGCGCCGTGGTCGACACCGAGGCCGCCAAGCAGACCGCGCTGGAGTACTACCACGGCACCGCCGTGGCCGGGCTGATCAACGGCCAGGACCTGGCCGACGACGTGCCCGTCGGGATCGCGCCGGCCGCCGCGGTGGTCGACGTGCGCGTCTACGACGTGGGTCCCGACGGCGAGGACGAGGACTCCTCCGAGGTCGACGCCGACGGCGTCGCGGAGGGGCTGACGAAGATCCAGTCACGGATCAAGAGCGGTGAGATCCGCATCGTGACCATCGCCGTCGACGTCTCCGAGTCCGCCTCCCTGAAGACGGCGGTCCGGAAGGCCACCAAGGCGGGGGCGGTCATCGTGGCGTCGTCGGGCAACCGTGGCGAGACCGGCCACGAGGCCGGCGAGGACGCCGCCGACGAGGTGTACCCCGCCGGGTTCGACGACCCGCTGGTCGTCGGGGTCAGCACCACACCCCGCGAGGGTGCCAGCGCGACCGACTACGTCCTGCAGAGCTCGGCCATCGACGTCGCGGTCCCCACCGCGGACGCGATCACCTACGCCGTCAACGGGAGCGGCTGCAGCTTCGGCGAGCCGTCGACGTCCGCGGCCGCCGGTGAGGTGGCCGGCGTCCTGGCGCTGCTGATGACGGCGTATCCCGACGAGACCGCCGGGCAGATCGTGCGCCGGCTCGAGGCGACTGCCACCGGCTCGGCGAACGACGACCCCGACCGACCCGACAAGCTGATCGGGCACGGCGTCGTCCAGCCCCTCGAGGCGCTCACCCGGGCGCCGGGTCCGGCCGACGACGGGAGCGGCCCCGACGACATGCGCGACGACGAGGCCGAGCCCGCGACGCTGCCCGAGCCCGAGCCCGACGTCCTCGAGAGCACGCGGCGCAACGCGGTGTGGTGGGGCCTGATCGGCGGCGGGGCCCTCGTGGTCGCGGTGCTGCTGCGCCCGGTGCTGTCGCGCCGCCACAAGCGCTAGGACGCCGCCGCGCCAGCCCGGTCGAGCGTCTGGCACGATGAGGGGAGCGAAGGGGAGTAGTTCCCGTCACCGGCCCTGCACCTCGGGGCCGCGGAGGTACGTCGACATACCGGTGGTCCGCCACCCGGCGTACCGCCCGGTCGTCCCGACCGGGTGAGCGAGACCTTCGGCACACGATCCGTGCCGAGGCCTCCCCTGATCCAGGTCTCCGGCAGACACTGCCCGACGAGAGGCCGCTCCCCGCGATGTCCTTCCTGACACTGTTCCTGATCTCCCTCGGAGTCTCCGCCGACGCCTTCGCCGTCGCCCTGGGGAAGGGGCTCCAGATGCGCCGGCTCCGGGTCGGTGACGCGGCGCTCGTGGCCGTGACGTTCGGGTTGTTCCAGGCCGTGATGCCGGTCGTCGGCTGGCTGCTCGGCACCGGTCTGAGCGACTACGTCACCGAGATCGACCACTGGATCGCGTTCGCGCTGCTGAGCCTGATCGGCGTCAAGATGATCTGGGAGGCGTTCACCGCCGGGGACGACGGGCCCGGCGACGACGGGCGGATCCCGGTGCGCGAGCTGCTCGTGCTCGGTTTCGCGACGAGCATCGACGCGCTGGCCGTCGGGATCAGCTTCGCGTTCCTCGACGTGGACATCGTCGGCGCGGTCGTGCTGATCGGCGTGACGACGTTCGTGGTGGCGTGGGTCGGGGTGCTGGTCGGCCACCGGGCCGGCGTGCGGTTCCGGGGCCCGGCCGAGGTGGTCGGTGGGCTGGTCCTGATCGTCATCGGCGTGCGCGTGCTGCTCGACCACCTCGGTGTCTGGTAGCGGTCAGGCCGTCGAGGCGGCCTTCGCCGATGCCTCCTGCAGGAAGGCCATCGCGGCGACGTACGGGCCGGGGCCGTGGCTGACCCGGGCGACGCCCAGGTCGCGCAGCTCGGACAGCGGCGGCGTCGCGTCGCCCACCATCACGTTGAGCGGTCGGTCGCACCGCTCCACGGCGGCGGCGATCAGCCGGGGGTCGGTGAGGCCGGGAAGGAAGATGCCGTCGGCGCCGGGCACGGAGGAGTCCGCGGTCATCGCCGACCTCGACCACCTGCTGTCCGCAAAGCCGGGACCCGGGGCCCGACGCATCCTCGAGGCAGGACGCCGTGACGTCGCCCTGCTCGTGCGGCGCGTGGTCGACGAGCTGCACGGGCACTGGGTCGACACCATCCAGCCGCGGTGGGACCGGCTCAGGGCGGTCGCGGAGGCCGACGTCTCGTGGCGGCTCGAGCAGATCGCGGACGCCGGCTCGCGACGCGTGCTCGAGACCCTGCACCCCCGCGTGCGCGTGACCGGGTCGGACCTGTCGGTGCTCACCTCGTGCTCCGACGCCGAGACGACCGAGCCGGGCTCGGGGCTGGTGCTGGTGCCGTGCGCGTTCGCCTGGCCCGAGGTGCTGTGCCTGAACGTCCCCGGCCGGCCGCCGGTCCTGAGCTATGCACCGCGCGGGGTGGGCAGGTTGTGGGAGGGGACGGCGACGTCCGACCGGGCGCTCGTCGAGCTGGTGGGCCGCACGCGCGCCGAGTCGCTGGCCAGGCTCGACCTGCCGATGACGACCACCCAGCTGGCCGTGCACCTCGCGGTCGCGGCGCCGACCATGAACGCGCACCTGCAGATCCTGCACCGAGCCGGCCTGGTGACCAGGGTCCGGCGGGGCCGGGACGTCTACTACTCGCGCACCCGCCTGGGTGACGACCTGGCCGCGGTGGAGCAGCGACCTTAGTGCAGGGGTCGGCCCTCGGAGTCGCGGACGAGGCGCAGCGCGATCAGGATGACGTCGACGAGCCACCAGATGCCGAGACCGCCGAAGGTGAACAGCTTGGCGAGGCCGAGCCCGATGTGGCCGAGGTAGAAGCGGTCCGCTCCGAAGGTGCCGAGCACCACGGCGATGACGACGGCAGCGAGCCAGGACTTGTCGGAGAACAGCCACGGGACCTCCGGGGCGGGCACGGCTCGCCCGTCGGTGGTGCTCCGGACGAGGTCACCGGACCTGAGCTGTCCTCGCGAGGCCATCGTCTGGAGCTCCTGCAAGGAGTACGGCCCGAACTCCTGCCCACTGCGCGGAAGGTAGAACTGCGGCTCGGTGGCGGATGTCGGTGGTGTTCACGTGGGTCCTTCGGGTGAGGTGCGGGACAACGGTGGGTCGAGCAGGAGTGTCACGACCTCAGCGTGTGGCCCACGCGCACCGACCACAACCAGATGCGCAGGACACACGCTTGACGATGTCGGCCATGTCTCGCCGGGCCTACTGTGGAGGCATGGAAACGAGATGAGCGACCCGCGGGTGGTCATCGCGACCTTCGACACCGCGCAGATCCTCGACGTCACCGGGCCGTTGGAGGTCTTCTCCACCGCCTCGCGGTTCCTCGAGTCGGTGCGGTACCTGACCGAGGTGGTCACGTCTCGTGGTGGCCCGGTGCTGGCCAGCTGCGGCCTGGAGTTCGCGTCGACGTCGATCGGCGACGTCATCGGGCCCGTGGACACGCTGGTGGTGGCGGGCGGCGCCGACATGGACGCGGCGACCGCCGACGAGGAGCTGCTGCACCACGTACGACGGCTCGCTCTCGACGCACGTCGCGTCACGTCGGTCTGCTCGGGCGCCTTCGTCCTGGCCGCCGCCGGCCTGCTGGACGGTCGCCGGGCCACCACGCACTGGGCCGAGTGCGGGCTCCTCGGCGATCGGTACGCCGGTGTCACCGTCGACGCCGACGCCATCTACGTCCACGACGGCAACGTCTGGACCTCGGCCGGCGTGACCGCCGGCATCGACCTGGCGCTCGCGCTGGTCGCCGACGACCACGGGCACCGGGCCGCCGCGACCGTCGCCCGGCAGCTCGTCGTCTATCTCCAGCGCTCGGGCGGGCAGGCCCAGTTCTCGGCCCTCCTCGCGGCCCAGTCTGCCGACACCGAGCCGGTCCGCGACCTGTTGTCGTGGCTGCGCGACCACCTCACCGACGACCTGTCCGTGGCCGCACTCGCTCGCCGGGTCGAACCTGTCCGAACGCCAGTTCAGCCGGGTCTTCAAGTCCGAGGTCGGCGTCACCGCGGCAGACCACGTCGACGCCGTCCGCCTCGAGGCGGCCTGCCGCCTGCTCGAGACCACGAACCGGACCGTCGAGCAGATCGCCAGGACCTGCGGGTTCGGCACCCCCGAGACCATGAACCGCTCCTTCCGCCGCCGCCTCGACACGACGCCCGGTGACCATCGGCACCACTTCCGCGCGACGTCGATGCGCCCCGTCGGCTCGCGCCGAACCCCCATCCCGGTGCGTGCCACGCCCGCACTCGCCGTTCCCACCTGAGCGCGACCGGGCATCGACGGCGGCGCGAGCCGGGTGCCGACGACGGCTGACGCCGTCAGCGGCCGGTGACCTCGTCGATCTGCTCGCGCAGGATGTCGGCGTGGCCCACGTGCCTGATCACCTCGCTGGTCTTGTGCGCCAGGACCCAGCGCAGCGTCTTGCGGACGCCGTCGACCGCGACGACCGTGAGGGCCTCGGGCGAGCCGGCTGCCGCGATGTGGCGGTCGCTCTCCTCGATGGCCGCGCGGTAGTCGGCGATCACCTCGGCGGCCGCGCGCTCGGGCGGCACCACCATCGAGAAGTCGATGTCGGCGTACGCCGGGTCGCCCCCGAGGTGATGGGCGAACCACCACCGTTCACCGGCGGCACAGTGCTGGACCAGTCCGAGGAGGGTGGTGTCCGAGACGACCAGGCGCCGGCGGAGCTGCTCCTCGTCCAGGCCGTCGATCTTCTTGAGCAGGCAGCTGCGCGCGAAGGCGAGGAACGCGAGGGCGGTCGCGAGCTCGCCCTCGTCGTCGCGCGGCGTCGGCTCTCGTTGGGTTTCGAGCATGCTCGAACGCTAGACGAGTTGCAGGGACGCCAGCGCTTCGGCGGCCTCGGTGGGCGCCCGGTGGCTGGTCAGGAGCAGGAGGTCGATCTCGCCGAGCTCGGGGAGGTCGTCGCCCGTCGCCAGCTCGATCAGGTCCGAGGGCATGAGGGTGCGCGCGAAGATCGCGATGCCGAGCCCGGCGCGCACGGCCGCGATCACGCCCAGCACTCCCGTGGCCGTACAGGTCACGCGGTACGCCGTGTCCGCACGTTCGAGCGCCTCGACGGCGCGCGCCCGGGTCATGCTCGGCGCGCGGTAGACGACGAGCGGGACGGGGCGACCGGGCTCCGGTCGGGTGCCCTCGACCGCCGCCCACCGCAGCCGGTCGCGCCGGACCGGCCGACCGTGCCCCCGCCCGGCGTCCTGCTTCACGAAGGCGACGTCGAGATGTCGCTCCTCGGCCTGGTCGCCGAGTCGTTCGGCGCGGACGTCGCCACCCTGCTCGTCGCCTGGGGGCTGGCCCGGCTCGGCCGGTTGCGGCTGGCGCTCCAGCCGGAGGCGCACTGGACGAGACACGTCGTCATCGCGGCTCACCCGACCCAGGCGGACCCCCACGGCCCGAGGACGAGCGGGTCGACCCGCCGTCCGGTGAGGACGTCGATGCCGCCTGATCGGGAGGGTCACCGACTCGCCGGTGACGTTGGTGACGCAGAGCAGCTCGTCGTCGGTGCCCTCGCCGCGGCGCAGGGCGAAGACCCGGTCGTCGAGGTCCTCGACCCGCTGGGTCCCGAACGGCGAGAACGCCTCGTGCCGTCGGCGTACGTCGAGCAGGTGCCGCATCCCCTCGAAGACGGCGCGGCGACGCGGGTCGTGGTGCAGCTCGTCGACCAGCCGGTCGGCGTCGAGCACGGCGCGGTTGATCCGGCGGTTGATGCGGCTGGTCACCATGCCCTCGAGGTCGGGCGGCGACCCGACCAGCGAGTGGTAGTAGATCGCCGGGACGCCCAGGAACGCGAGGAGGATGCTGTGCGCGGCCAGCGCCTTGGCCGCGACCACGGCGGGGTCCCGCGCCTCGTCGGGCGTGCACAGGGCGTCGAGGTAGCTGAGGTTGAGCTCGTAGACGGTGCGGCTGCCGTCCGGGCGGCTCGCCCATCGAGACCCGTCCCCCGTGTGACCGGGTCCGCTCGACCAGCGCCTCCCGCTCGGCGTCGTCGAGGATCCCCTCGGTCGGCCCGCAGCCCGATGCCGTCGTGGCTCGCCAGGAAGTTGAACCAGGTGGCGGTGTCGCTCACCGGGCCGACGCCGGCCGCCCAGCCGCTCAGCCGGGCGGTCGACCCGGCGACGAAGGAGTGCAGCACCAGCGGCGGCAGCGCGAACTGGTAGACGAGGTGGGCCTCGTCGGTGCCGTCGCCGAAGTAGGAGATGTTCTCGTCGTGCGGCACGTTGGTCTCGGTCAGCAGCCGGGCGCCGGGCGCGACGTGGTCGACCAGGGCGCGCCACAGCTTGATCACGGCGTGGGTCTGCGGCAGGTGCAGGCAGGTGGTGCCGGACTCCTTCCACAGGAACCCGATCGCGTCGAGCCGCACCGCGGAGGCACCCTCGCTCGAGGTAGCCCAGCAGCACGTCGGTGAGCTCGAGCAGCGTGCGCGGGTGCCGGACGTCGACGTCGACCTGGTCGTCGCCGAACGTCGTCCAGACCCACGCCTTGCTGCCGTCGGGGCGCGGGAACGCGTGGAAGAGCGGCGTGGTGCGCGGCCGGACGACGTGGGAGACGTCGAAGGCCGGCGTCACGCTCGACGTAGAAGCCGTCGTACGCCGGGTCTCCGGCCAGCCAGCCGGTGAACCACGGGCTGCGCGCTCGAGGTGTGGTTGGCGACGAAGTCGAACATCACCGCGTGCTCCTCGGCGAGCTCGGCGACGTCCGTCCCACGTGCCCAGGGCCGGGTTCACCTCGCGGTGGTCGACGACCGCGAAGCCGTCGTCGCTCGTCCAGGGGAAGATCGGCAGCAGGTGGACGTCGCTCAGCACGTCGCCCACGTGGTCGTCGGAGGAAGCCGGCCAGGGTGTGCAGCGGCGCCTCGCCGCGGCGCCGGATGCCCGTCGCCGTACGTGATCAGGCAGCGGTCGCGCTGGGTCGGTCGGCGTACGGTCCGTCCGGCGAGCCGGCCGGCGTATCGTCCGGCCAGGGCTCGACGAGGTCGCGGCTGCACCGCCTCGTCGCCGGTCGGGGTAGAGCAGCCCGACGAAGGGGCGCGATCCGCGTGCGCCAGCCCGGTCGTCGCGTCACGTCGACACGCCTCCGCCTGGGCGAGCCAGCGCGGCCGCCGCGCGGACCCGGTCGGGCGCGAACGGCGCCGCGCGACCCCCGTCGACCGAGCAGGGCGCGCACCGTGTCGAGCCCCCAGCTCGTCGAGCTCGGCGACCCGGTCGGAGAAGGACGCGAGACCGCCGAGCTCCGGAGCCGCCTCCGCCCACCGCTCCCGCTGGGAGTACGACGGCCGCGCCACCACGCAGTCCGGGTCGTTGACCCAGCAGCCGACCCTGCTGCCACGCGCGGGCCGCCAGCGGCATCAGGCCGCGCAGCCCGGTCGGACCCGTCCTCGCCGCCCTCGTGGAAGGTGTCGGGCGAGACGCGCATCGCGTCGACCAGCCCCACGCTGGGCAGCAGCGGGCGCTCCGCACCCGACCAGGTAGACGTCCGGGCCGACGGCCTCGCGGACGCAGCGCGAGGCCGGAGCGGTAGGCCGCGACGCGGGTCGGTCGCCGTCGTGGCGCGGACCGGGCACGGCGCCGCGCGTACAGGAAGTCCAGCTTGAGGTAGTCGACGCCGAGGGCGACCAGCCGCCGCAGCGCTGTCGGCAGGAGCTCGCGGACGCCGGGTGGGTCAGGTCCAGCCCGGCGAGGTCCTGGCCCCAGTTGCGCCCGGCGGGCCCGACCAGCCAGTCCGGGTGCTCGCGGGCCAGGGTGGTCGCGGTGCCGACGAGGAACGGCGCCAGCCAGATGCCGGCGCGCCGTGCCGGCGCCGCGGATCGCGTCGACCACGGCGGGCAGGGACCCGAAGCGGTCGGCGGCCGCAGGCCCTCGCCGAGACCGGGGCTCCACCCGTCGTCGATCTGGACCACGTCGACGGACAGGCCGTGCTCGTCGAAGGCGCGGAGGTTCTCGCGCGACGTCGGCCGCGGTCACCTCCTCGAAGTAGCGGTACCACGAGCACCACACGGTGGGCGGCCGGCGAGCGGGTCGGCGGCGAGCCCGTCGCCGTACGCCGCCAGCGCGGCCTCGCGCTCCGTCCGTCGTGCTCGGTGAGCGACGACCGGAGCCGATGGACCGCACGCACGAGCGACGTCGCCCTGCAGCGTGGCGTGCAGGGTCGGCACGTCACACGGGTCGGTGCCGCCGTAGCGGCGGGCCGGTGCCGCCGTCGCCGGGGTCGACCACCAGCAGCCCCTCGGCCTGGATCCCGTCCTCGGCGACCGGCGTCCCCGGCCGGAACCGCATCAGGTGCTGCCACTCCTCGGCGGGCCGGCGGCCCGCGGCGGTGACCGGGTACCACGTGGCGGGGCTCCAGCGACTGCCAGCCCTCGGCGTAGACGCGGCGCTGACGCGCGGTCGACGGGCACCTCGTCGACGACGCCCAGCTCGCGTCACGCCTGCACGTGACGGGAGCGCCGCCCTGCTCCGCCGAGTCGCGCGCGGCCAGGACCAGGGCGACCGAGCGGGCGGCGTCGGCGGCGGAGTTCTCGGGCTCCCGGTCCTCCTCGACCGCGCACATCAGCTCACCCATGGCGGCGGCGAACCCGTCCACGAACCACGCGCCGGTCAGCGCGACCGCGGTCCGCGTGGTGCCGTCGTCGAGCTCGAGCCGGTCGGAGTCGAGGAGCACGCTGCCGCGCAGCGTGCCGGCGGTGCCGTGCACCCAGAACGGGCAGCCGGGCTCGCTGGACACGTTGCTGCCGGTGATCCGCAGCGTCGCGGTGGCCCCGGACGGCCGTGGCCAGCGACAGCGTGGCCGACCACGGGTTGCGTGCCTCGTCGGGCTGGCCCGGCACGCGCGAGTCGACCGCCTGGACCGACGTCACCGGTCCGGCGCCGCCGTCGGCCAGCCAGGTGCGGGTGATGTCGACCCAGTGCAGCAGGTAGTCGGTGAGCAGCATGTGCGGCACGTCGTCGAACGGCGTGCCGGCCAGCGGCGGCAGCGGCTTGTCGTGCACGTGGGTCACGCCCACGACCTCGCCCGACGGCGCCGTCGCGCACGCAGCAGCGATCGTGCGCCCGCCACGGTGGCGCCCACCGACCGTTGTGGTTGACCGCGACCCGGACCCCGGCGGCGTCCGCGCGGGCCAGCACGGCGGGCAGCCGGGCGAGGTCGACGGGCGACAGGGTCAGCGGCTTCTGCGCCAGCACGTGCTTGCCCGCCTCGACCGCCGCCTCGATCCAGTCGAGCCGACCCTCCGGGCCGGTCGCGATGTCGACGTAGCGGACCGCGGGGTCGGCGAGCAGCTCGCTCGGCGCTGGCGTAGACGCGGCCGACGAACGGGAAGCGGTCGCGCACGGTCGGCAGTCGATCTGCGGGCGCCGGCTCCAGACGCCGCGTGACGCCCACGCCGTACTGCTCGTACGCCGGCAGGTGGGCCGACTGCGCGACGGTGCCGCACCCGAGGATCGCGACGCCGCCCCGGCCGCCGGTCGTCGGGGAACCGTGGGCGCGGTGTCGATCGGTCTCACGCGGCCTCCGGAGCTGCCGGGAAGCGCAGCACCGCCTGGAGGATCTCGGGGTCGCCACGGTCGAGCCGCTCGAAGACCGCGGCGACGTCGGCGGCCTCGACCACGTCGGTGACCAGCGAACCGGCGTCGACGCGTCCCCGCCGGACCTGCTCCATGAACGTGCGGACCAGCCGCGGCTGGTCCCAGCGGGCGCCGAGCGCGACCGGGGTGCCCGAGATCTGGCTGGCCACGATCCGGACGCGGTTGTGGTGGAACTCCTCGCCCAGCCGCAGGTGCTGCGGCTCCGCCCTGGTAGAAGCCGGAGGCCACCACGGTGCCGTCCACCACGACCGAGCGGGTCGCCTCGTGCAGGGCCCGGTCGTTGCCGCTCAGCTCGATGGCCGAGTCGACCCCACCGGGCCCGACCAGGCGCGGACCGCGGCGCCCGGCCCTCCCGGCGACCGTCGGCGTCGACGACCTCGGACGGCACCCATCGCGCGGGCCCGCTCGAGTCGACGCGGCACGGTGTCGACGGCGATGACGTCGGCGCCGGCCAGCGTGGCCAGCCGGGTGGCGAGCAGCCCGATCACACCCTGGCCGAAGACGGCGACCCGGTCGCCCAGCCGCACGTCGGCGGCCAGCACGGCGTTCAGGGCGATCGAGCCGACCCGGGCGAAGGTGCCGGACAGGGCGTCCTCGCCCGGTCCAGGCGCGGTCGCGGACGGCGGCGGCGGGCACCACCGCCTCGCTGCGGTGACCCCAGATGCCGTGCACCACGCTCACCGACGGCCGGGCCGTCGACGTCGTCCGCGACCTCGACGACCTCGCCCACCTCCGAGTAGCCCCAGCCCTCCACCGGGTAGCCGAAGGTCGGCGCGCCGTCGACGAAGAGCCGGCGCTCGGCGTCCCAGGTGCCGGTGAGGTACGGGTTCGAGCCGCGGTACGCCGTCAGCTCGGTGCCGGCCGAGATGCCGGAGTACCACGTGCGCACGCGCACCGACCCGGGCACGAGCGGTGGGCGTCGGCACGGCACCAGCGCCACCTGGCCGGGCGCGGTGAACGACGACGACGTCGGGCACGGGGGTCCTCCTGGAGCGCCGGGAGTGGAGGGGTGGGGTCAGCCCTTCTCGGCGCCCGCGGTGAGGCCACCGGCCAGCCAGCGCTCGCTGAGGAAGAAGAGCACGATGATCGGGAGCGTGAGGATGACCGAGCCGGCCATCAGCACGGTGGTCGGCACCTCGATGCTTCCGGCGAGCTGGGAGAGGCCGAGCGAGACCGTCCAGTTCTCGCGGTTCTCGACGAGGAACAGCAGCGCGAAGAGGAACTCGTTCCACGCGATCATGAACACGAACAGCGCGTTGGACGCGATCGCCGGCAGGGCCAGCGGCAGGCTCACGTGGCGCATCGCCTGCAGCCGCGTGCAGCCGTCGATAGCCGCCGCCTCCTCGAGGCTCGCCGGGATGGTGTCGAAGTAGTTGCGGAGCATGTAGATCGACACCGCCGCCACCTGCGCGACGTACACGACCAGCAGGCCGGTCAGCGTGCCGCGCTGCTGGATGCGGGTGAAGAAGACGAACAGCGGGATCGCCAGCAGGATCGAGCGGGAAGAAGTAGACGCCGAGGAACACCGCGCTGATCTGCCGACGGCCGAAGAAGTCGAGGCGGCTCACGGCGTACGCGCCCGGGATCGCGACCAGCAGGCTGAGCACGACCGTCCCGATCGCCACGATGAAGCTGTTCTTGATGAAGTTCAGGAACCCCTGGCCGCCGTCGTCGGTGGAGGCCAGCACGTCGCGGTAGGTGCCGAAGTCGATCTCGCCCGAGCTCCGGCAACAGCGCGCCCGGGTCCTGCAGCACGGCGTCCAGCGGCCGGAACGACAGCAGCACCATGTAGTAGAAGGGGAACAGCGTGATCAGCAGCAGGAAGCCGATGACCGCCGGACGCAGCACGCCCGAGGACGCGCCGCTCGACGGCGTCGCGGCTCAGGGTGCTCATGCGACCTCCTCGGTACGGCCGAACAGCTTGAGGTAGATCGTCGACCAGGACGGCGAGGATCGCGGCCAGGACCAGCGCCTGGGCGGCCGCGGCAGCCCGATGTCGCCGCGGTTGATCAGGTAGTCGTAGACCCGGACCGCGACGACCTGGGTGCCCGAGCCGCCGCCGGTGAGCAGGTAGATGTCGTCGAAGTTGTTGAACGTCCAGATGAACCGCAGCACGGTCAGCACCGCGATCGTCGGCAGCAGCTGCGGCAGCACGATGTGCGCGGAACCGCTGGGTCGGCGTCGCCCCGTCCACGATCGCCGCCTCCTCCAGGGAGTCGGGGATCGCCTGCATCCGAGCGGTGAGGAAGAGGAAGGCGAACGGGAAGGACCGCCAGCCCTCGAAGAGCACCACGGTGAACAGCGACTTGCTCACGTGGAGGTCGAGCCCGAACAGCGAGACCGGCTCGCCCGAGCTGAGGAAGGCGATCGGCTCGTCCCAGCCCAGCAGGGAGGTGCCGTAGTGGTTGACGACGCCGAACTGCGGGTTGAGCATCGTCGACCACACGAACGCCGCCGCGACGACCGGTGCGACGTACGGGCACGAGCATGCAGGCCCGGACCAGCCCGCGGCCCCGGAACGGCTGTGCGCAGGGCCAGCGCCGCGACCAGGCCGAGCCCGATCGCGCACGCCGTGCCCAGCGACGGAGTAGACGATCGTGGTGACGAGCGCGTCGACGAAGCCCGGTGAGGTCAGCACCGCCTCGAAGTTGTCGAGGCTGTAGTCGCCGATCACGCCGGTGTGTGCGCAGGTTGAGCAGCCGGACCTGCTGGAAGGCGAGCGAGACCGTCCACAGGATCGGCAGCACCACCATCGCGAAGACGATGACGACGGTGGGCGAGATCAGCAGGTAGCCGGTCCGGCGGTCCTCGCGTGCGCGGGCCGACTGCCCCCGCCGGTGACGCCGGGGCCGGGCGGCGCACCGGATCCGGTGCCTCGACGGTCGGCCCGGCGGGCGCGGTCGGTCCGCTGATGGTCACGGCGGGAGTCCGCAGCCGCTCGATCGCGTCCGCGGCCTGGCCGACCGCGTCCTCGGCGCTCGGTGCCGTTGGCGACCTCGTTGACCGCATTGGCGACCGGCTGCTCACCCTGGATGGCGCCCGAGCAGGTCACCCTGGCCCTGCGGGATCGCCCAGCGCGCGAGGGACTCGGTCCCGGAGGTCAGCGCGTCGATCACGTCCTGGCCGTAGAACTCCGACAGCGGCGCCTTGGTGTCGACGCCGACGTCCATGTCGGCCCAGGCGTCGGCGTACTCCGTGGAGCCGGCGCTCGGCGCCGGCGCGGACCGGGATCTTGCCCTCGGGGGCGATCGCGATCCACGGCTCGTAGCCGTCGGTCATCATGTACTCGACGAACTGCTTGGCCGGGTCGGTGGCCGACTCGGCCGGGATCGTCCAGGACGTGATCTCGCCGAAGGTGGCCGGCTCGCTGCCCGACGGGCCCTGCAGCGAGGTGACCACGCCGCTGTTCTTGGCCAGGAACGCCGGGGTCGCCCTTGCACTCCGGGCAGGTCGGGAGGGCGTCGTTCCGCAGGCCGGCCATCTCGTCGAGGATGAAGCTCGACCAGATGATCATCGCCGCCTGGCCGGCGAAGTACGACGCCCGCGTGGTGTCGACGTCCTGGGCGCCCGTGACCGAGTAGTCGCGCTGGAGCGTGCCGTAGAAGTCCATGGCCTCGACGCACTCGGTCGCTGTCGAAGGTGACCTCGCCCTCGTCGTCGACGAGCTCGCAGCCGTTGCCGAGGCCGATCTCCTCGAAGGTCTGCGCGGTGAACGCATCCCCGGCGACGTTGGCGCCGACGAAGCCGGCCACGTCCGGGCTGTCGAGGGCCTCGGCGGCGGCCAGGACGTCGTCGTACGTCGGCGGGTTCGGCCAGTCCGGCCGCGTCGAAGAGGTCCTTGCGGTAGACGAGCAGCTGGACCCACGACTCGCTCGGGACGGCGAGCTGGTGTCGCCGTCCGAGGTGAGCTCGAGCGCGCTCTCGCTGAACGTGTCGGGGTCGAGCCCGTCGAGCACCTCGCCCACGGCGTCGGTGTCGAGCAGCTCGTTGGCCGACAGGGTGCGGACCTGTCCGAGCGGGAGGCCGCCGATCACGTCGGGCAGGTCGCCGGCCGCGGCGTTGGAGGTCAGGATCTGGTTGAACTGGTCCTCGGCCACCGCGACGAGCTCGACGTCGATGTCGGTCTCGTCGGTGAAGTCGTCGACGATGGCCTGGGTGGCGGCCACGCGGTCGGGCAGGTCCTCCACGATCCAGACCGTGATCCTGTCGGCGTCCGCACCCGTCGTCGGAGCTGCAGGCCGCGGCCAGGGGAGCGACCAGGGCGGCCACGGACAGGGCGACGGCGGCCGAGCGACGCGCGGCGGTGGATGGACATGGGGCCTCCGTGAAGTGAGTCACACTTTTGTCAAGAGATTGGACCTAGGTCGCCAACAAGTCAAGCAATTGTTGCCTAGATATTGGACGTAGACTGCGAGTAGCCTCCGTCTGCACCTGCCCACGGATCTGACTAGGAGGAGTGCCTCGTGCCCACCGGACCCGGCGACATCCTCGAGCTGATCCGGCACGGCCACGTGCACACCCGAGGCGACGTGCTGGAGGCGACCGGACTGTCGCGGATGACCGTCGCGCAGCGGCTCGACGCGCTGCTGTCGGCGGGGATGGTCGTCGAGGGCGACACGACCGAGGCCACCGGTGGCCGGCGGCGCCGCAGCCTGGTCTTCAACACCGAGCAGTCCCGGGTCCTGGCCGTCGCCGTCGACACCACGCACACCCGGATCGCCCTCACCGACCTCGGCGGCGCGACGCTGGCCGAGGACCGACATCGACGTGGCGGTCGAGGCGGGGCCCTCCGACGTGCTGGACCAGATCTCCACCGCCATGGCCGCGCTGCTGGCCAAGGAGGACGTCGCGCCGGCTGGCCTGTGCGGCGTGGGGGTGAGCCTGCCCGGGCCCGATCGACCCCGAGTCCGGGCGGCCCAGCCAGCCGCCGATCCTGCCCGGCTGGGATGCGTACCCGGTGGCCGAGCACCTCCAGGCGGGACTGCCCGGCGTACCCGTGCTCGCGGCGAACGACGCCGACGCCGCGGCCCTGGGCGAGTACGCCGCCGGCTACACGCCACACGAGCACGATGTGCCTGGTCAAGGTGTCGACCGGGATCGGCACCGGCATGGTCATCAACGGTCGCTCCTACACCGGCGGCGACGGCGGCGCCGGCGACATCGGCCACGTCCGCGTCTCGCCCCGCTCCGAGGCCCTGTGCCAGTGCGGGGTCCAGGGCTGCCTGGCCGCCGTCGCGAGCGGTCGAGCGGTGGCCGACGAGCTGTCCGGGCTCGGGCTGCCCGTCACCTCGGCGCGCGAGCTGGGCGAGCTCCTCCGGGCCGGCAACGCCGACGCGGCCCGGCTCACCCAGCAGGCCGGACGCCGGATCGGCGAGGTGATGGCCACGGTCGTGTGCCTGCTCAACCCCCAGGTGGTCCTCATCGGTGGCGACCTGGCCTCGGCCCCGCTCCTGGCGGGCATCCGGGAGACGCTCTACCAGCTCGCCCTGCCGCGCGCCACGCGGCACATGACCCTGCAGCTGGGCAGCCTGGGCGACGACGCGGCGATCCGAGGCCTGACCCGGCTGGTCGTCGACAGCGAGTTCTCGGTCGAGGCGGTCAACCGCAAGGTGCGCGGCTGACGCCCTCGCGGCCGAACGCCGGCCCGGGCCCGAAGGCCGCGAGGGGTCTGTACGGGCTGGCTAAGCGTGGATGCTGCCGTTTGCGACCCCGTCGTACGCCCGTGAACGAAGGCATCGGAGACTAGAACTGAGACTAGGCATGACGCGCGGATCAGCTCAGACGAACTCGCTGCGCCGCTCCACCAGAACGGTGTCGCGCCAGGTCCCGTCCAGCTGGGCGATCCGACTGCGCACGGCCAGTGTCTGGTAGCCGGCAGCGTGGTGCAACGCGATGCTGGCGCGGTTCTCGGGAAAGATCGAGGTCTGCAAGGTCCACAGACCACCGAGATCAGCCTCGGTGACCTGGCGGTGCAGGAGGGCCTTGCCGACGCCTCGGCCGCGGCTGGACTCGTCGACGTAGACGGTGGTCTCGCCGACGCCCGAGTAGCAGAGGCGCGAGGAGGCGGGGCTGATAGCGGTCCAACCCACCACGTCGGCGTCGATCTCGGCGACCCACCGGTGACCGGGTAGCCACCGTTCCCACAGCGTGGGCCCATCGGGAACCTCGGTCTCGAACGTGGCGTTGCGGGTCGCAATGCCTTGGGCGTAGATCCGGCGGACGACGTCCAGGTCGTCTTCGGTCATCGAGCGCGTGGTCACGTCGGTCGGCAGGTCCTCAGGGCAGCAAGGTCGCTGGCTCATGGTGCCCATCACCACGTCGGCGGCGTGCGGGAGGCCGGTGCAGCAGGCCTGGTTGATCGAGACGATGCTGGCCGTACCGACCTTGTCGACGACGAGGAAGCCGACCTCGGCCAGGCGCCGCACGTGGTGCGAGCAGGTCGACTGGCTGATCCCGAGCGCCGTGGCGAGGTCGCCGACGCGCATGGAGCCCGAGGCGGAGGAGGCCAGCGTGTGCAGGAGGCGCACCCGGGTCGGGTCACCCAGCGTGGCGAACCACTCGGCGTAGGTCTGCGCCGTCGTCGCGTCCAGGCCCGGCCCGGTCGGTGGCGGCTCGATCTGGAGGATGGTCACGTCGCCAGGCTACATCGATCCTGGTCGATGGTTGCATTCATCGATATCGGTCGATAGAGTCTGCATCGATATCCATCGATCCAAGGAGACACTCGTGGAACACCCCCTGGTCATCATCGGCGCTGGTCCCTCCGGTCTGGCGGCCGCCGCCCACGCCCACGAGCGCGGCCTGCCGACCGTCGTGGTCGAGGCCGGGGACTCGGCCGGCGCGACCGTGCTCGAGTGGAGCCACGTCCGGTTGTTCTCGGCATGGTCCGAGCTCGTCGACCCGGCCGCGCGCACCCTGCTGGAGCCGACCGGTTGGCAGGCACCGGAGTCGACCGCGTACCCGACCGGCGCGGACTGGACCCGGCTCTACCTGCAACCGCTGGCCGACGCGCTGGACGCGACCGACCTGGTCGAGGTGCGCTACGGCCATCGGGTCACCGGCGTCACCCGACGCGGTCGCGACCTCATGGTCGACGCGGGCCGCGACGCCGAACCCTTCACCATCCACGTGCAGACCCCCGACGGTCCGGTGCGGCTGCTGGCCGGATCCGTGGTCGACGCCTCCGGCACCTGGACGAAGCCGAACCCGCTCGGCGGAGACGGGCTCCCGGCCCTCGGTGAGACCGAGCACGCCGACCAGATCAGCTACCGGGTTCCGAACCTCAGAAACCCGGATGTGAGGAGCCGGTACGCCGACAAGCACACGGTCGTCGCCGGCACTGGCGCCTCGGCGCAGAACACCCTGGTCGAGCTCGCCCGACTCGCCGAGGAGTACCCCACGACCCGGATCACCTGGCTGGTGCGCCGTGCCGCGACCGGCGACGCGTTCGGCGGTGGCGACAACGACCAGCTCGTCGCCCGCGGAGCGCTGGGATCTCGCGCCCGCGTGGCCGTCGAAGCCGGACCGGTCCGGACCCTGACCACGTTCCGAACCGTGGCGGTCACCCAGGATGGGGAAGGGCAACTGCGGTTGGAGTCGCTCGATGGCCAGCAGGTGGAGGCCGTCGACGAGGTCGTGGTGGTCACCGGGTTCCGACCCGACCTCAGCACCTCTCGGAGATCCGGCTCGACCTGGACCCGGTCCTGCAGGCTCCGCGGACGCTCGCACCCCTGATCGACCCCAACATCCACTCGTGCGGCACCGTCTACCCACACGGCGCCGCGGAGCTCGCCCAGCCCGAGTCGGGGTTCTACCTGGCAGGGATGAAGTCCTACGGTCGCGCACCGTCGTTCCTGGCGCTGACCGGCTTCGAGCAGACCCGCAGCATCGTCGCTGCCATCGCCGGTGACCACGAGGCGGCGGCGCGGGTCGAGCTCACGCTGCCCGAGAGCGGCGTGTGCGGCGGGTCCGGCCAGTTCGACGTCCCCGACAGCACCACGAGCAACGCCGGCGGAAACGCCGACGGTGGCTGCTGCGGCGCCCCCACGAGCACCTCCGAGCTCATCACCATCGGCTCACCCGGGCGCGAGTGAGACCGGAGGCGACCCTTGGCGCCGCCCACCCGGGTGCGCTCGACGAGGCTGGGCTGCGCCGCGTGGTCGTCGTCCTGTCGGTCACCGAGATCACCAGCTGGGGCGTGCTCTACTACGCGTTCCCCGTGCTGGCGACCACGATCGTGCGCGACACCGGCTGGAGCACACCTGCGGTGGCGGCTGCGTTCTCGGTCAGCCAGATCGTGGCGGGCCTGCTCGGGATCGTTGCCGGCCGTGTCATCGACCGGGCCGGCCCTCGGGTCCTCATGACCGCCGGGTCGGTGCTGGCGGTCCCGGCCGTGCTCACCATCGCCTCCGCACCCACGTATCCGATTTTCCTCCTCGGGTGGGTCCTGGCCGGGGTGTCGATGGCCGGCGTGCTCTACCCGCCAGCGTTCGCTGCGCTGACCCACTGGGGAGGTGCCCGCCGGGTCGCCGCGCTGACGACCCTGACGCTCGTGGCCGGGTTGGCCAGCACCGTCTTCGCGCCACTGACGGCTCTGTTGAACGACCACCTCGACTGGCGACACACCTACCTGGTCCTGCTCACCGTCCTGACCTTCATCACGATCCCGACGCACTGGTTCGGACTTCGCCAACCCTGGATCGCCACGCACCACCGCAGTCGGGACGCGAGCTCGGCACCGCCTCCGATCTGGGCTACCCGGCCTTTCCTGTTGCTTGCCCTGAGCACCAGTGCGGTGGCGTTCAGCATCTATGCGGTCGTGATCAACCTGGTGCCCCTGCTCGTCGAACGCGGCCTCACCACCGGACAAGCCGCCCTGGCGCTCGGGCTCGGCGGTATCGGCCAGGTCGCCGGCCGCCTCGGCTATGCCGCCTTCGCCGCACGGGTCGACGTGATCGCCCGCACCGTCGTGGTCTTCGCCGCTGTGGCCGTCAGCACCGCGCTCCTGGCCGTGCTGCCCGGACCGATGCTGGTCCTGTTCGCCATCTCGATGCTCGTGGGCGTTGCCCGAGGCATCTACACGCTGATCCAGGCCACCGCAGTCAGCGACCGGTGGGGCGTCATCGGGTTCGGGCGTCTCAACGGAATCCTCACCGCGCCCCTTCTCGTCGCCTCTGCCGTGGCTCCCTTCGCCGGCGCGGCTGTGGCCGAGGCCTCCGGCTCGCACGCCACCGCGTTCCTGCTCCTCGCCGTCATCGCGTCCGGGGCATCCCTCACCGCCCTCGGCACCAACCCTCACCGAAAGGCACAGCTCGCTCATGACCACCCCAGCACCTGAAGCGTCTGACCCGATCCTGATCATCGGTGGTGGACAGTCCGGCCTCGCCGCTGCCCACACCCTGGAGTCGGCCGGCGTGAGGGCGATCGTGCTCGAGGCCGGCGACCGGCCGGCCGGATCCTGGCCCGACTACTACGAGAGCCTCACGCTGTTCTCACCAGCCGAGTACAGCTCCCTGCCCGGACTCGCCTTCCCCGGCGACCCCGAGCACTACCCCACACGCGACGAGACGATCTCCTACCTCGAGCGGTACGCCGCCCACCTCCGCACCGAGATCCGTACCAACACCCGCGTCGAGACCATCGAGAAGGACGGCCGCGGATTCCTCGTTCACACCAACGCCGGTCCGCCGGTGAAGGCAGCCGGGATCGTCGCCGCCACCGGGTCCTTCTCCAAGCCCCACCTTCCGGTCCTGCCCGGGCACACCACCTTCACCGGCGACGTCCGTCACGTGGCCGGCTACCGCGAACCCAAGGCCTACAGCGGGCAGCGTGT
This sequence comes from uncultured Actinomycetota bacterium, assembly GCA_963825985.1. Taxonomy (GTDB): domain Bacteria; phylum Actinomycetota; class Actinomycetes; order Propionibacteriales; family Nocardioidaceae; genus Nocardioides. The sequence continues at coordinate 186,228 of CAWGVK010000001.1, forward strand.
GGTCGTCGTCGGCGGCGGCAACTCCGCCATCCAGGTCGCCCACGAGCTCGCCGAGCACGCGCACGTCACCCTCGCCACCCTCCAGCCCGTCGAGTTCCTCGCGCAGCGGCGCGACGGCCACGACATCCATTACTGGACCGCCACCACCGGCTTCGACCGGCTCCCGCCCGAATGGCTCGTCCAGCTCGTCTCAGGACCGTTGGTCTCCGACGACGGCAACTACAGCAACGCCCTCCGAACCGGGGTCTACGACCGACGGCCCATGTTCACCGCCTTCGACCGTGAACGCATCGTGTGGGCCGACGGATCCGCCGAGCACGTCGACGCCGTGTTGTTCGCGACCGGTTACCGCCCGAGCTTCGACTACCTCCAGGACCTCGGGGCCCTGGACGAACGCCGGATGCCCCAGCATGCCGGCGGTATCTCCACCACCCACCCCGGGTTGGTCTACCTCGGCATCGAGTTCCAACGCTCGTTCTCCTCCAACACGCTGCGCGGAGTGGGTGACGACGCGGTGTACGTGATTCCGCCCCTGATCGCCTACGCCAGCAACGCCCCGGCACGCATCGGACTCTGAGCAGCTCTTCGGGCGAACGCAGCGCCGGGGCCGGCAGTCTTGTCACCGCCCATCATCATCGTCTATCGTCGATAGACGATGGAAGGGTTGGACCGATCGGCAGCCGAGGCGTACGCGTCGTGGTTTCGCTGCGTTGCGGACCCCACCCGGCTCCAGGTCCTCCACCTCCTCGCGAGCCGGATGACGCCCCTGCGCGTGGGGGAGATAGCCCGGACGGTCGGGGTCGCCCAGTCCACCGCCTCCGTCCACCTCCGGCGACTCCTCGACGACGAGTTCGTCATCGTGGAGCGCTCGGCCAACTCCAGCTGGTACCGGATCAACGCCGAGTGCCTGGAGCAGTTTCCTCGAGCCGCAGCCCAGGTGATGGGCACCCTGGCCGGCACTGCCACGACCCCCGACGCACTTGCAGCGGCCCCGTGGCAACGACGCACAGACGAGCCGGGGGAGCAGGCGTGACGAATCGACCTGGTCCGTTCCCCGTCAGGCCTGGCAGTCGTCTTGCCTCTTACGACACGTGTGACGACGAGGACCACGCCAGCTGACACGGCGCTCGCGCCACATCGCAGCCGTCGTCCGCCTCGTTCCGCCTGTTCGGAGTCATAGCCATGCCGTCGTCACCGCCGTACCGCTACGTCCTCATGCTCGTCGCCGCCACCGCCTGCTGGGGGTGCGGCACCGTACTCAGCAAGCAGGTTCTCGACCGAGGGGTGGCCCCGTTGACGTTGCTGGTCATCGAGCTCGCAGCCAGCTGTGTGTTCCTGTTGGTCAGCTCGCTCGCGGTCGGAGCCACGTGGGCATGGTCGCCTTCCATGCTCAGGCTGGCCCTGCTCGGGATCCTCAACCCCGGCCTGGCCTACGCCCTGGGACTCCTCGGTCTGGTCACCATCAGCGCCAGCATGTCGGTGCTCCTGTGGGCCACCGAACCCCTACTGATCACGCTCCTGGCCATCGTGGTGCTGCGCGAGAGGATCGCCACGGCGACCATCGTCGCGCTTGCCGCAGCACTCCTGGGCGTTCTCCTCGTGATCTACCGACCCGGTGCCGAGGGAGACGTGAGGGGTGTCGCTCTCACCGTCGCCGCAGTCAGCGCGTGCGGCTTCTACACCGTTCTGACTCGATGGCTCATCCTCGACGACAGCTCACTGACCGTTGTCCTGATCCAACAGGTAGCCGCACTGAGCTTCGCCGTCACCGCGGTCAGTGCTGCCAGGCTGGCGTCGCTTGCCGATCTCGGGCTCCCCAAAGATCCGACGACCTGGGCCCTCGCCTGCGGGTCCGGAGTGCTCTACTACGGGCTGGCCTTCTGGTTCTTCGTCAGCGGTCTCCGCGGCGTCCCCGCTTCCGTAGCCGGCGCCTTCCTACCCCTTGTTCCTGTCTTCGGACTCGCGGCGGCGTACGTCACCGGAGACCGACTCATCAGTCGCCAATGGCTCGGGGCCGCCGTGGTGATCCTCGCTGCCGTTGTCACCGCAGTGGCCCACCTTCACCGCCCGCGCGGGGAGGAGGCGGTGGGCGCCGGGCCGACGAGGTGAGCCCTACCGCGCCGGGCGCGGGTAGAGGTACAGCACGACTCCGAGGCCGATCAGCCCGCCTACCAGCTGTGTGGCGACGAAGGCTGGGACCGACGCGGGCGCGATTCCGGCGAAGGTGTCGGAGAACATCCGCCCGAGCGTCACCGCCGGGTTGGCGAACGAGGTCGAGCTGGTGAACCAGTAGGCGGCGCCGATGTAGGCACCGACAGCCGGGGCAGCGAGGGTGCCGCGTCCGGTGCGCGTCAGCGTGAAGATCACGATCACCAAGCCGGCCGTCGCGACGACCTCGGCCAGCAGGTGGGCGCCTGTGGCGCGGTGGTACGTCGCGATCGTGGTCGGCACGTCGAACATCGCGTTGGCCAGCAACGCTCCGGTGATGGCGCCGGTGGACTGGGCCACCACGTAGGCGAACAGGCTGAAAATCGACATGGTCGGGACGCCGTCGCGTCGGTCGGCGAGTACCGAGGCCAGTGTCACCACCGGGTTGAAGTGTGCCCCCGAGACCGGCCCGAAGGCCAGGATCAACACCACCAGCGCCAGAGCCGTGGTGAGGCTGTTCTCCAACAGCTGGATGCCCGTGTCGGTCGGCGACAGCCGAGCCGCGGCGATGCCGGAACCCACCACGACGGCCACGAGCAGTGCCGTGCCGAGGAACTCCGCGACGAGCTGTCGATGCAGGGCCGTCGGGAGTGGAGTCTCGTCGTCGGCGACGCCCAGGGCGGTGTCGGTGTGGCTCACGGTGGTCATCTTGACGATCGGATGTTGCTCAGTCAAACTTGAGTCAATGACAACTGAGCGAAGTGCTGCAGACGATCTGCGTGTGCTGAAGCACGCGGCGCTGGGCGATGCGGCGCGCCTGGCGGTCGTCGACCGTCTGGCCTTGGGTGACGTCTCCCCGTCCGAGCTGCAGGCACGGATCGGAATGTCGTCCAACCTGCTCGCCCACCACCTCAGGGTCCTCGAGGACGCCGGCATAGCGGCCCGCCGTCGCTCCCAGGGCGACCAGCGCCGCAGCTACGTCACGCTCGTTCCCGGCGGGCTGGACGCGATCACCCCTGCCATCACCCCTGCCTGCACCCGCGCCGTCGACGCGCTCGGTTCGCCGACACGAGTCGTATTCGTCTGCACTGCCAACAGCGCCCGTTCCCAGCTGGCAACCGCACTGTGGATGCAGACATCCGCGATGCCGACCGCGTCCGCCGGCACCCATCCCGCCGACCAGGTCGCAGCCGGAGCCACGGCAGCCGCCCGCCGACACGGACTTCACCTGAGTGACGAGACACCGCGTCACCTCGACGACGTCCTGCGAGACGGCGACCTGGTCGTCACGGTGTGCGACAACGCCCACGAGGAGCTCGACGGACGCGACGCCATCCACTGGGCCATCCCCGACCCCGTGGCCGTCGGCACCGCTACCGCCTACGACACCACCGTCACCGACCTCGGCCGACGCATCGCCTCGCTCGCTCCCGTTGCCAACGCCTCCTAGACAGGGCCACGCCCATGAGCCACTCCCGCACCCTCCCGCTCGACCAGCAGGCTGCGCTGCACGCCTCAGCCGTCCGTCTCGCCGATGAGTTCAACGGCGTCTACGGCGCCGAGACCATCGAGCGGTTCCTCATCTCCTCCTACGACGAGTTCGCCGGCCGCGCCACCGTGGCCAACTTTCTGCCGCTTCTCGCCGAGCGGTTCGCGCGCCAGCGTCTGAGGGCTCTGGCCAAGGTCGAGGGTCGCCACCACGACGGCACCCCCACCGTGCTCTTCCTGTGCACCCACAACGCCGGCCGCTCGCAGATGGCGCTCGGGTTCTTCGAGCACCACGTCGGCGACCGCGCGGTCGCCTGGTCCGGTGGCTCAGAGCCCGGTGACCTGGTCAACCCCACCGCGATCGCTGCGATGCGCGAACGCGGCATCGACATCGCGGGGGAGTACCCCAAGCCCTGGACCGACGAGGTCGTCCGCGCCGCCGACGTGGTCGTCTCCATGGGCTGCGGCGACGCCTGCCCCGTCTTTCCCGGCAAGCGGTACGAGGAGTGGGAGCTCGACGACCCCGACGGCGCCGACCTGGACACGGTGCGCTCCATCCGCGATGCCGTCGAACGCCGGGTCCTCGGCCTCATCGACCAGCTCGAGCTTGCTTCACCAGCCATCCAACCCCGACAAGGAGCCTCGTGAGCACCCACACGCCCCAGGTCGTCTTCGCCTGCCGCAAGAACGGCGGCCGCTCCGTCATCGCCCGACTTCTCACCGAGCACTACGCCGGCGAGCACATCACCGCCTTGTCCGCCGGCACCGAGCCCGGAGACCACATCCACTCCGAGGTCGCCGCCGTGCTCGAAGAGCTCGGTCTCGACACCTCCCACGAGAAACCCAAGGCCCTGACCCGCGACATGATCGCCGCCAGCGACCTCGCCATCACGCTCGGCTGTGGCGAGGAGTGCCCCTACGTCCCCGGCGTCCGCTACGTCGACTGGCCCGTCGAGGACCCCAAGGGTCAGGACGACGCCACCGTCAGGCGCATCGTCGCCGACCTCGACAAGCGCGTACGCGAGCTCGTCACAGAGCTCGCGCCTGACGTCGAGCTCTCGGCCGCCGTTCTCGCCACGTGACCCCGGTGGCCTGGCCCTGACGAACGGCCGCATCGTCGAGAGTTGCATCCCGTACCTCGGTCCGGGTTTGTCCGTCTTGGGTGAGCGAAAGTCTGGCCGCATGACGTCGGGTCTGCGGCCGGGGCAGGTCGCACAGGCCATGGGTGTGCACGTCGAGACCCTCCGCTACTACGAACGTCGAGGCATCGAGGTCGACCAACACGTCACGGACCCCATCCGGCGCGAGGTGGCCAGCCGCATCGGTGGCCTGCTCTTCGCGGCGCCTGCGGGTGCGCAGAACGACCTCGATGATCCGTGAACGCGCCCGAACCTCGATCGAGGATTTCTTCGGCGAGCAGGCGCGGAAGCGCGTTCGCAACCTGACAACTGAGACTGAAACTGAGACGAGAGACCGAACGCCGGTTCCGGGCCCCAGGGCCGGAACCGGCGTTTCCGCTGTCAGCGGTGGCGGAGGATAGGGGATTCGAACCCCTGAGGGCGTTAACCCAACCCGCTTTCCAAGCGAGCGCCATAGGCCACTAGGCGAATCCTCCGCCGAGGACAGTACCCGTCGGGCCGGGACGGCAGCCAATCGCCTATGATCCTGGCCAACCCCCCGCGTGGCGGCATCTCGCCCAACTCCCCCAGGGCCGGAAGGCAGCAAGGGTCAGTGAGCTCTGTCGGGTACGCGGGGGGCCTTCACGTCTCCGGACGACCGCGCTACCGGCTGTCGGCCCCGGTGGTTAGGGTTCCAGGCGTGGACTCCCCGCTCGCTCTCTACCGCCGCTACCGGCCGGAGACCTTCGCGGAGGTCATCGGCCAGGAGCACGTGACCGAGCCCCTGCGCGCAGCGCTGGGCAACAACCGGGTCAACCACGCCTACCTGTTCTCGGGTCCGCGTGGGTGCGGCAAGACGACGTCGGCGCGGATCCTGGCCCGCGCGCTCAACTGCGACCTGGCGCCGGTGGCCGACCCGTGCGGTGAGTGCGACAGCTGTCGGGAGCTGGCGCGCAACGGGCCCGGATCGATGGACGTCATCGAGATCGACGCGGCGTCCCACAACGGTGTCGACGACGCCCGCGACCTGCGCGAGAAGGCGTACTTCGCGCCGGTGCGTGACCGCTACAAGGTCTACATCATCGACGAGGCCCACATGGTCACGCCGCAGGCCTTCAACGCCCTGCTCAAGCTCGTCGAGGAGCCACCGCCCCACCTGCGGTTCATCTTCGCGACCACCGAGCCCGACAAGGTGATCGCGACCATCCGGTCGCGCACCCACCACTACCCGTTCCGGCTGATCCCCCCGCGGCTGCTGTCGACCTACCTCTCCGAGCTGTGCGAGAAGGAGGGCGTGGCGATCGAGGCGGCGGCGCTGCCGCTCGTCGTCCGGGCGGGTGCGGGCTCGGCGCGCGACACGCTGTCGGTGCTCGACCAGCTGCTCGGCGGCGCCGGCCCCGACGGTGTCACCTACGACCTCGCGAGCGGACTGCTCGGCTACACCCCCGACACCCTGCTCGACGAGGTGGTCGACGCCTTCGCCGCCGGTGACGGAGGAGGGGTCTTCGGCGTGGTCGACAAGGTGATCGAGACCGGGCAGGACCCACGCCGGTTCACCGAGGACCTCCTGCGCCGGCTGCGCGACCTCGTGATCATCGCGGCCGTGCCCGACGCCTCCGCGACCGGACTGATCGACGTGTCGGTCGACCAGGGCGAGCGGCTGGTGGCCCAGGCCTCGCGGTTCGGCCGGTCCGACCTGAGCCGGGCGGCCGACCTGGTCGCCACCGGGCTGACCGAGATGCGCGGTGCCACGGCGCCGCGGCTGCTGCTCGAGCTGATCTGCGCCCGGGTCCTGCTGCCCGGCGCCGACCACACCACCCAGGGCGTGCAGGCCCGGCTCGACCGGCTCGAACGACGGGCGGCGATCACCGCCCCGGCCGGCGAGAAGCCGCCGACCCTCCCCGTCCCCGCGCGGGTGGCGGCACCCGCCCCGGTGGCGGCACCCGCACCGGCACCCGCACCGGCGCCTGCCCCCGAACCCGCACCCGAGCCGCCGCCGCGTGCCCCCGAGCCGCCCCCGCCGGTCGCGGTGATCCCCGAACCGGCGCCCGAACCGGCCGCGCCAGCGGAGCCGACCCCCGAGCCGGCGCCTGAGCCGACGGCCGCACCGACGTCGGCACCGATGTCCGGGGCGCTGACGCTGGTCGACGTCCGCCGCCTGTGGCCCGACATCATCGAGGCCACCAAGCAGCGCCGCCGGATCACCTGGATCCACCTCTCGCAGAACGCCCAGGTGGTGGGCGGTCGACGAGACCACGCTGACCCTGGGCTTCGCCAACGGCGGGGCGCGCGACTCCTTCGAGTCCGGGGGCAGCACCGAGGTCGTGCGCCAGGCAGTGATCGACGTGATCGGAGCCGACTGGCGGATCGAGACGATCGTCGACCCCGGCGCCGACGCCGGTGCGCCCCCGCCCCCGCAGCCGTCGCCGCAAGCGCCGGAGCCGGCCGCCGAACCGGCGGTGGGCCCCGAGCCGGTGGAGTCACCGCCGTCCTGGGCGACCGACGAGCCCGAGACCGAGGCCCCGACGGCCCCGACGGCCCCGACGGCACCGCCCGCGGCCCCGACCGCGGCCGCCCGCGAGGCGATCCGCGCGACCCGTCCGGCCGGCGAGGGGCCCGACACCAGCCACAGCGACGCCCTCGCGGCGGCCGATGCCGACGCCAGCCCCGACGACCTCGACGCCGACTCCGACCAGCTCGGCACCGACGCCCTGCTGGCCCGCGAGCTCGGAGCCCAGGTGATCGAGGAGATCAAGCACCAGTGAGCCAGCCGACCCCACAGCCGCAGCACCCGAGTGAAGGCGAGACACCATGACCGACAACCCGTTCGGCGCAGCCGGGGGTGAGGGCGGCTTCGACATGGGAGCGCTGCTCGCCCAGGCCCAGCAGGTGCAGGAGCAGCTGATGGCCGCCCAGGAGCGGCTCGCCGAGACGGTGGTCGAGGGCAAGGTCGCCGGCGTCACCGTCCGCGTCAGTGGCACGGGCGACCTGCTCGGCATCGACATCACCACCGGCAGCGTCGACGGCGACGACGCCGAGTCGCTGGCCGACCTGAGCGACCTGGTCGTGGCCGCCTACCGCGACGCCAAGGCCCGGGCCGACGCGGCCGCGGCCGAGGCGCTGGGCCCGCTCGCCGGCGGCGGAGGGCTCCCGGGCCTGCCCGTCGAGACGGCCGCAGAGCGACCTCCTCAGGAACCACCCCCCAACCAGCTCGGCTTCTAGCCAACTAGAGTCACCACGTGTACGAAGGCGTGGTCCAGGACCTCATCGACGAGCTCGGCCGGCTGCCGGGCGTCGGGCCGAAGAGCGCCCAGCGGATCGCCTTCCACCTGCTGCAGGCCGAGCCGAACGACGTGCGCCGGCTGGCCGACGTCCTGATCGAGGTCAAGGCCAAGGTGCGGTTCTGCGTGACCTGCTTCAACGTCTCCGAGGACGAGCAGTGCCGCATCTGCCGTGACCCTCGCCGCGACGCGACGGTGCTGTGCGTCGTGGAGGAGTACAAGGACGTCGTCGCCATCGAGCGCACCCGCGAGTACCGCGGCCGCTACCACGTGCTCGGCGGCGCGATCTCGCCGATCGACGGCATCGGACCCGACCAGCTGCGCATCCGCGAGCTGATGACCCGGCTCGCCGACGACCAGGTCACCGAGGTGATCCTGGCGACCGACCCCAACCTCGAGGGGGAGGCCACCGCGACCTATCTCACCCGCATGCTGCGCCCCCTGGGGTTGCGCGTGACGCGGTTGGCGAGTGGACTGCCGGTAGGCGGAGACCTCGAGTACGCCGACGAGGTGACTCTCGGACGAGCATTCGTAGGAAGGCAGGCCGCACCATGACGCCACCCCCCACCGGTAGCGGCGACAGTCCAGGCACCGTCCCCGACGAGGTGCCCGTGCAGCTCGACGGCGACACCGAGGACTTCGCCCACCAGATCGCCGACTCGGTGTCCAGCTTCCTGCTCGCGCTGCGCGAGATCGCCCGCGAGGCCGACGGCAGCCGAGCGATCTCGCTGCTGCTGCTCGAGATCAGCCAGGTGCTGCTCGCCGGCGCCCGCCTCGGCGTCCAGCAGGACTTCACGCCGCGGGCCGAGTACCAGCCCGACGTCGGTCCCGAGGCCGACGTCGACGACATGCGGATGCGCCTGGCCGAGATGCTCGACAACGTCGACACCTACGCCTTCGTGTTCGACCCCTACGTGCCGGAGGTGGTCGCGAGCCAGCTCTCCGACGACCTCACCAGCATCGCCCTCGACCTCGAGAACGGCCTGCGTCACTTCCGTTCGGGGCACGTCGACGAGGCGCTGTGGTGGTGGCAGTTCTCCTACATGTCGTCGTGGGGCAACCTGGCGGGGGCCGCTCTCAACGCCCTGCTGTCGGTGGTCTCGCACGACCGGCTCGACGTCGACAACGACGAGGAGATCGAGCAGATCGAGGCGGCGGAGGCTGTCTTGGACACCAACCGGGGCTGACCCCGCACTCTCGATAAACTCGGGTCTCAACTTCCCCGTCGCAGAACCAGGAGTGAGCCCGGTGGGCATTGTCGTGCAGAAGTACGGCGGGTCGTCGGTCGCCGACGCCGCCGCGATCAAGCGGGTCGCCCGCCGGATCGTGGAGGCGAAGAAGGACGGTCACGACGTCGTCGTCGCCGTCTCGGCGATGGGTGACACCACCGACCACCTGCTCGACCTCGCCAGCGAGGTCAGCCCGCTGCCCCCGGCGCGCGAGCTCGACATGCTGCTCACCGCCGGCGAGCGGATCTCGATGGCGGTGCTCGCGATGGCCATCTCCGACCTCGGCTACAGCGCCCGGTCGTTCACCGGCTCACAGGCCGGCGTCATCACCGACTCGGTGCACGGCAAGGCCAAGATCATCGACGTCACGCCGGGCCGCATCTCGCACCGCCCTCGACGACGGTCACATCGTCATCGTCGCCGGCTTCCAGGGCGTCTCGCAGGACACCAAGGAGATCACCACCCTCGGTCGCGGTGGCACCGACACCACCGCGGTGGCGCTCGCCGCCGCCTTGCGGGCCGACGTGTGCGAGATCTACACCGACGTCGACGGCGTCTTCACCGCCGACCCGCGGATCGTGCCCGCGGCGCGCAAGCTCGACACCGTCACCTACGAGGAGATGCTCGAGCTGGCGGCGTGCGGGGCCAAGATCCTGCACCTGCGGTGCGTCGAGTACGCCCGCCGCTACGACATCCCGATCCACGTCCGCTCGTCGTTCAGCCACCTCGACGGCACCCTCGTGCGGGGCAGCATCGACGACCAGGCCCACCAGGAGGGCACCATGGAAGCAGCCATCATCGCGGGCGTCGCCCACGACCGCAGCGAGGCCAAGATCACCGTGGTCGGCGTCCCCGACAAGGTCGGCGAGGCGGCGCGGATCTTCACCGCCCTCGCCGAGGCGCAGATCAACCTCGACATGATCGTCCAGAACGTGTCGGCCGCCTCCACCAACCTCACCGACATCTCCTTCACGCTGCCGCGCAGCGACGGCCAGACTGCGCTCACCGCGCTGGCGGCGCTGCAGCGCGAGGTCGGATTCGAGTCCCTGCGCTACGACGACAAGATCGGCAAGGTGTCGCTGATCGGCGCCGGCATGCGCTCGCACCCGGGCGTGACCGCCAAGTTCTTCGCCGCGATCGCCGGCTCCGGCGTCAACATCGGCATGATCTCCACCTCCGAGATCCGGATCTCGGTCGTGGTCAACGAGCTCGACGTCGACGCCGCCGTGGCGGCCACGCACACGGCGTTCGACCTCGACGCCACCGAGGTCGAGGCCGTCGTCTACGGAGGTACCGGAAGATGACCCGCGTGGGAATCGTCGGCGCCACCGGTCAGGTGGGCGTCGCACTGCGCCAGATCCTCGAGCAGCGGGCGTTCCCGGCCGACGAGATCCGGTTCTTCGCCTCAGCCCGCTCGGCCGGCACCGTGCTCCCCTTCGCCGGTCCCAACGGTCGGCAGAGCATCACGGTCGAGGACGCCGCCACCGCCGACCCGTCCGGGCTCGACATCGCGCTCTTCTCGGCCGGCGCCACCACCTCGCGCGCGCTGGCTCCGGTGTACGCCGCCGCGGGCGTGACCGTGGTCGACAACTCCTCGGCGTTCCGGATGGACCCCGACGTCCCGCTCGTCGTCTCCGAGGTCAACCCCGAGGCGATCGGGCTGGCCCGCAAGGGCATCATCGCCAACCCCAACTGCACGACGATGGCCGCGATGCCGGTGCTCAAGCCGCTGCACGACGCGGCCGGGCTGGTGCGGCTGATCGCCTCGACCTACCAGGCCGTGTCGGGCTCCGGCGTCGCCGGTGTCGAGGAGCTGGCCTCGCAGGTCGCCGCGGGTGGCGACAAGGCCCGCGAGCTCACCTACGACGGCACGGCGGTGGCGTTCCCCGACCCGGTGAAGTACGCGCGCACGATCGCCTACAACGTGCTGCCGCTGGCCGGGTCGATCGTCGACGACGGCCTGTTCGAGACCGACGAGGAGCACAAGCTGCGCAACGAGTCGCGCAAGATCCTCGGCATTCCCGACCTGCGGGTCTCCGGCATCTGCGTGCGGGTGCCGGTCTTCACCGGCCACTCGCTCGCGATCAACGCCGAGTTCTCCGAGCCGATGCCGGTCGCGCTGGCCCGCGAGCTGCTGGCCGGGGCGCCGGGCGTCGAGCTGAGCGACGTCCCGACGCCCCTGCAGGCGGCCGGGCAGGATCCGTCCTACGTCGGCCGCCTGCGTCAGGACCCGGGCGTCGACGACGACCGCGGGCTGGCCCTGTTCGTCTCCAACGACAACCTGCGCAAGGGCGCCGCACTCAACACGGTGCAGATCGCCGAGCTGCTGGTCAGCTGACGAGCTCGGGCTCGGGCTCGGGTTCCACCCGGCGCCGGCCCTGCCACGCCAGGCCGACGACGGAGACGACCGCGCCGAGCGCCGCGACACCCGCGGCGAGCCCGAGGCCGGGGCGGTAGGCGTCGAGCACCCCGGCGGTCGAGGTGGCGTCGCCGGCGTCCGAGATCACCGCGGCGGTGACGGCGAGCACGATCGCCGCACCCACCTGCATCGACGTCTGCAGGACGCCGGCCGCCAGCCCCTGCTCGTGGTCGTCGATCCCTGTGGTGGCCTGGATGTTGATGGCGGGGAACCCGATCCAGCCGACGCCGATCAGCAGGATGGCCGGCAGGATCACCGCCGGGTACGACGGCGAGGTGTCGACGCGAAGGAACAGGAGGTAGCCGACCGTCATCACGCTCAGGGTGACGGCGATGATCGGGCCCGTGCCGAAGCGGTCGACGAGCTTGTCGGCGAACAACGCCGACGCCGTGACCATCAGGCCGACCGGCAGGATGGCGAGCGCCAGCTTGAGCGGCGACCACCCGAGGTTGTCCTGCAGGTAGAGCGTGATGATGAACTGCCAGCTGAAGTACGAGCCGGCGAGCGCGACGATCGCCAGGCTGGCCCGCACCAGCGTGGCCTTGCGCAGGATTCCCAGGCGGACCAGCGGGTGCGCGATCCGACGTTCGACCGCCACGAACGCGGCGAACAGGGCGGCGACGCCGACGAACGAGCCGACCGTGCGCGCCGAACCCCACCCGACCTCGGGCGCCGTGACGATCGTGTAGACCAGCAGCAGCATCGCCGCTGTCGAGAACAGCGCGCCGAACAGGTCGTGGCCGCCGTGCCGTGCGGGCTCGTCCCTGGGCAGGAGCACGTACGCCGCCGCGAGTGCCGCGAGGGCGATCGGCACCGGCAGCAGGAACGTCCAGCGCCAGCCGACACCCGTCATCAGACCGCCGAAGAGCAGGCCGGAGGAGTACCCGCCGGCCCCGAAGACGGTGTAGATCGACAGGGCCTTGTTGCGGGCCGGGCCCTCGGCGAAGCTCGTGGCGATGATCGACAGGCCGGTCGGCGCGGTGAACGCGGCGGCAAGGCCCTTGACGAAGCGGGTCAGGATCAGGAGGGGTTCCGAGCTGACGAGCCCTCCGGTCAGGGAGGCGAGCGCGAAGACGGCGAGCGCGACGAGGAAGACGCGGCGCCGCCCGAGCAGGTCGGCGGTGCGGCCCCCGAGCAGGAGGAGGCCGCCGTACCCGAGCACGTAGCCGCTGACGAGCCACTGGAGCGACGACGTCGACAGGTCGAGCTCGGCGCCGATGGAGGGGAGGGCGACGCCGATCATCGAGACGTCGAGACCGTCGAGGAAGAGGACGATGCACAGGGTGATCAGCATCGCCCAGAGGCGGGGGGACCACGGAGAGTAGGAGCTCGAGGGCTCGGCGAGAGCTACGGGTGAAGTCATGGCGTCGACACTTACATGCATGTGCATTGAATGCAACTGCATAATATGTGATTGCATTCGCACCTCTGGTCGGCTAGGGTCCGACCCATGCCACGCTCGACTGCCACCGACGCGGACCGACCCGCGGCCGGTCTGGTCGACGAGTGGCGCGAGCTGCTCGATCGCCACGCCGCGGTGAGCTGTGCGCTCGAGAAGGCGCTCCAGCCGCACGAGATCGGGTTGAGCGAGTTCGAGACGCTCGATCGGCTGGTCAGCGCCGACTGCGGCAACTACCGGATGAACGACCTGGCCCGCGACAGCCACCTGAGCCAGAGCGCGCTCTCCCGGGCGGTGGCGCGCCTCGAGCGCGACGGGCTCGTCAAGCGCAGCCTGTGCCACGACGACCGACGCGGCGTGTTCGTCTGCCTGACCGACCAGGGGCGCCGGGTCTACGACGCGGCGCTGCCCACCCACCGCGAGGTCCTGCGGCGCACGTGGGAGCCGGCCGAGCGAGAGTCCTGAGTCTCTCGTCCTAGTCGCTATCGGACTCCACGAACGTCGTGGTCACCCACCACGAGAGCAGGAACGTCGCGGCCGTGATCACGGGGATGACGATGGCCATCGGCCGGGTGTCGAGGACGTCGACGAGGAACAGCAGGGCGATCACGCCGGTCAGGCCGACGGCGAGGAAGCTGGTGGCCGACGGGTCGGGCACCTGGAACGCGGCCAGGAGGTAGCGACCCGCCACGACCGCGAGCACGAAGATCACGACCAGCGCGGCCATGCCCGGCCCGGTGCCGCACGAGCTGGTGCCACGCACCGCCTCGCAGCCCGCGGAAGCCCAGCCACACCGCGGCCACCAGGAAGCCGCCGACGAGCAGCCCGGTCGCGAGGGCCGCCGGGCGTCCCGCAAGCAGTGGGGTGCCCTCGGGACGGCGCTCGCGAGCCGGCTCGACGGGTGCGGACGACTCCGCGGGTGCCGTCTCTCGCACGGCCCGGGCCTGCTTGGTCGTGCCGACCGCGGACGTCTCGGTCTCGGTCTCGTCGACGCCGGCGTCGACGAACGTCGGCTCGACGTCGACGGTCTCCGGGGCGGTTGCGGGGACGGCGTCCAGGACGGCCGTGGGCTCGGCGATGGTCTCCTCGGTCGGGTCGTCGTCGATGCTGGCAGACGGCTCGGGCGCCGGCTCAGGAGCAGGCGTCCGCTTCGTCCTCTTGCGTCCGAAGAGCTTCGGCGGCTCCAGGCTGGGGCGCTCCGGCTCGTCGTCTGGCATACCGCGGAGTTTCTCACGGCACCGACCGGACAGCACGAGACCCCGGCCCGAGGGACTCGGTGGACCGGGGTTCGCGGGGTGGTGCATGGGTCGGGCTGACAGGATTTGAACCTGCGGCCTCTTCGTCCCGAACGAAGCGCGCTACCAAGCTGCGCCACAGCCCGATGTGCGCCGACCGGAGCCGGCTCACAAGCATCGGAGCATACCCGAGCGTCCGGGGTCGGCCCCAATCGGTATCCCCGTCAGCCAGCGCGCGGAGTCAGCGTCAGGAGCGTGGCCTCTGGACGGCAGGCGACCCGGATCCGGGCGTACGGGCTGGTGCCCAGCCCGGCCGACACGTGCAGCCACGACGAACCAGGGTCGCCGGGTCGCGAGTCGGCCGGATGGCGGTGCAGCCCCTTGGCGCGGGCCGGGTCGAGGTCGCAGTTGGTCGTGAGCGCCCGGGCCCCGCGCAAGCCAGGCAGGCAGACCTGGCCGCCGTGCGTGTGGCCGGCCAGGACGGCGTCGTACCCGTCGGCGGCGTACTGGTCGAGCACCCGCAGGTACGGCGCGTGCGCGATGCCCAGCCGGACGTCGGCCGCGGCGTCGGCGGGTCCGGCGACCTCGTCGAGGCGGTCGTAGAACAGGTGCGGGTCGTCGACCCCGGCGAAGGCGATCGTGAGGTCGCCGACGGTGACGGTGTCGGTGCGGTTGGACAGGTCGTGCCACCCGGCGTCGGTGAACCGGCGCGACAGCTCGGGCCAGGGCAGCTGGGCGCTGGTGACGTGGCGGCGCTCGTCGTCGGGGAGCAGGTAGCGGACGGGGTTGCGCAGGGTGGGAGCGAAGTAGTCGTTCGAGCCGTGCACGAAGACGCCGGGCACGTCGAGCAGGGCGCCGAGGGCGTCACACACGACCGGCACCGCGTCGTGGTGGGCGAGGTTGTCGCCGGTGTCGACGACGAGGTCGGGGCGCAGGTCGGCGAGCCCGCGCACCCACTCCTGCTTGCGGGTCTGACCGGGCGTCATGTGCAGGTCGCTCACGTGCAGCAACCGCAGCGGGCGGGCACCGGCCGGCAGCAGCGGCACCTCGACCCGCCGCAGCGTGTACTGCCGGGTCTCGCGCACGGCGTACGCCGTCAGCCCGGCGCCGGCGACCACACCCGCGCCGAGGAGGCGCGCGACAAAACCAGGAAGACTCACGCCGTCAGGCTGCCACAATGAGCCGCATGGCCACCCTCAAGGACCAGCTGCGCGCCGACCTCACGACCGCGATGAAGGAACGTGACGCCCTGCGGTCCTCGACCCTGCGGATGATCCTGACCTCGATCACCAACGCCGAGGTGGCCGGCAAGGAGGCCAAGGAGCTCACCGACGACGACATCGTGGGGGTGCTGTCGACCGAGGCGAAGAAGCGCCGCGAGGCGGCGACCGCCTTCGACGACGGCGGCCGGGCCGAGAGCGCCGAGAAGGAGCGCGCCGAGGCGGCGGTGATCGCCGACTACCTGCCCGAGCAGCTCGACACCGACGACATCGAGCGGATCGTGTCGGCGGCCATCGAGAAAACCGGCGCCGCCGGCGAGGGCATGCGGGCCATGGGCAAGGTGATGGGCGTCGTCCAGCCGCAGGTCAAGGGCCGGGCCGACGGTGGTGCCGTCGCGGCCGAGGTACGCCGCCAGCTCGGCTGAGCGCGCGCCGACGGTCGGGGTCAGCGACGTCCGCCGCGACCTCGTCCGCGCCCGTCACCGTCACCGTTGCCGCCGCCGTTGCTCCTGGGCGGCGGGGCCACGTAGACGGAGGTGTCGCCGGCACCCGGCACGGTGCCCGGGTAGATGAACTCCTCGTAGTCGAGCTGGTCGTCGATGACCTGCATCGCGTCGCCCCACATGGGCGCGGCGAGGCCGGAGCCCGAGGCCGAGACCGTCTGGCCGTTCACGGTGAGGCCGTCGAGGCTGATCGGGGTGCCGTACTTGTTGGCCCCGGCGATCATGGCCGCGGTCGCGACCTGGGGCGTGTAACCGACGAACCAGACCGACGGTGACGACGACGTGGTGCCGGTGGTCCCGGTCTTGCCCGCGGCGGGCACCGAGAGTGCCTCGTTCGAGGCGAAGCCGCCGTTGATGACGCCCGCGAGGATGTCGTTGACGGCGTCGGCGGTGGTCTCGCGCATCACCTGCTGGCACTGGGGCTCGTACTTCTTGAGCAGGTTTCCGTTGGCGTCCTGGATCGAGGTGACCGGGCGCGCGTCGCAGTGCAGGCCGCGGGCCGCGAAGGTGGCGTAGGCCTCGGCCATCTCGAGCGGGCTGACGTCGGCGACGCCGAGAGTGAAGTTCGGGACCCGCTCGGGCTGCACGACGAGGTCGCCTTCCGAGTTCTCCTTGCCGTTGGGAGCCGTGAGCTGGATACCCATGGCCCTGGCCAGCTCGTAGGGGTCGCAGACACCGGTGGTCTTCTCGAGGTTGAAGAAGAAGGTGTTGATGGAGTTGCGGGTGCCCGTGTAGAGGTTCTCGACGCCGGTGTTGGACTGCACCGAGTTGCTCATCGGGAAGGTGCCGACCAGAGGCGGCTCACCGGGACAGTTCGCGAAGTCCGACTGGTCGAAGATCGTGCTGGCGGGTGCAGGCAGGGTCTCGCCGAGCGAGGTGCCCTTCTCGATGGCGTCGGCGAGCACGAACACCTTGAAGGTCGAGCCCGCCTGGAAGCCGTTGGAGTCGCCGTACTGCGAGGGCACGATGTAGTTGAGGTAGGTGTCGCCCTTCTTGGCGTTGCCCATCGGCCGCGACTGCGCGGTGGCCTTCACGTTGCCGGTGCCGGGCTCGATCATGGCCAGCGACCCGATGGCCTGGTCGGTCGCTCGGACGTGGCCCTCGACGGAGTTGTCGGCGGCCTCCTGGTAGTCGAGGTCGACGGTCGTCTTGATGGTCAGGCCGCCCGACTTGAGGAGCCGGTCGCGCTCCTCGCGGTTCTTGCCGAGTGACTTGTCGCGCAGGAGGTACTCGAGCACGTAGTTGCAGAAGAACTGCGCGGTGCTGTTGACGCAGCCCTTGTCGACCTTCTTCACGTCGAGGCGCAGCTTGCTCTGCTTCACCTTGTCGGCGCGCTCCTGCGGAATGACGTTGAGCTCGGCCATCCGGTCGAGCACGACGTCGCGCCGCTCCAGCGCCCGATCGGGGTCGTTGGTGGGGTCGAAGCTCGTCGGGTTCTGCACCAGGCCGGCCAGGACAGCGGCCTGGTGGAGGTTCAGCTTGCTCGCGTTGACGTCGAAGTAGTGCTTGGCGGCGGCCTGGATGCCGTACGCGCCGTCACCGAAGTAGACGATGTTGAGGTACCGCTCGAGGATCCAGTCCTTGGAGTGCTTCTTCTCCAGCGCGATGGCGTAGCGCAGCTCCTTGAGCTTGCGCGCGTAGGTGTCGTCGGTGACCTCGGCGCGTTCCTCGTCGGTGGAGGCCTGGTTGTAGAGCGTCTGCTTCACCAGCTGCTGGGTGATCGTCGAGCCGCCCTGGACGACGCCACCGGAGCCGAGGTTGGTGACCAGCGCGCGCACGGTGCCCTTGACGTCGAGGGCGCCGTGCTCGTAGAAGCGGTAGTCCTCGATCGCGATCACGGCCTTGGTCATCACCGGCGCGATCTGGTCGAGGTCGACGAGGATGCGGTTCTGGTCGAAGACCGACGCCAGCACGTTGCCGTCGGCGTCGAGGATCGTGGTCTTCTGCGGCAGCTCGTCGGTCTCGAGCTCGGTCGGGAGGTCGTCCATGGTGTCGGCGGTGCTCCGCGCGGCGAACCCGAACACTCCCGCCAGCGGGATGGCCAGGCCCGACACGACGACGCCGAGCACGACGGAGACCACGACCATCACTCCCAGGTGGGAGAAGACCGTCGTGGCTCCGGGGCGTTCTGACGTGGGTCTCGACACGACCACCAATGTACGTGAGCGGGGCCAGAGCCCACGAAATCCGAACCTGCCGCCGCGGGGGGCCGCTGTGCGCTCCTGACGGCGTAGTCCCGGCTGTTTGGGCCCCTGTCGCGGCCGGTCGGGGGCCCAAACAGCAGGGACTATCGCCCGGTGGACGAGAGAGGCGAGCTGCCAGAACGGCGTGGGCCGTCTCGATGGGCGCCACCACCCCAGCACGCATCTGGTCACACCGGACTAGTCATTTAGGACTAGACAAGTTGGGTCGAACGAGGCTGTTGGAGAGGTGCTCCGGCTCTTTACCTTGAGGACACAAGAGATGGATGGGACAGCGTCATGGGGACGCGCCTCTCTCGGACGATGTGGGGACATCATCATGTGGGTTGAAGACTGGGCGCCGCGCGCCGCTTGCAGGGCAGAGCAGCCCGACCGGCTGTTCGTGCGAGGCGCGGAGCAGAACAAGGCCAAGCAGCTGTGCTCCGGTTGCCCGGTGCGCACCGAGTGTCTGGCCGAGGCGCTGGACAACCAGATCGAGTGGGGTGTCTGGGGCGGCATGACCGAGCGCGAGCGCCGGGCGCTCCTGCGCCGGCGTCCCGCCGCGTCGTGGCGCACGGTCCTCGAGACCGCCCGCGCTCAGTCGCGCGAGTCCCTCTCCGCCTGATCGCCCTTCGAGACGCTCGCAGAGCGAGCTCCTCAGGGACCACCCGCCAAGAGGTCGCCGACCCGGCGCAGCCCGTCGAGGTCGTGGACGTCGGTGGCGAGCGCCGGCACCACCGCGGTCGCCACCTGCGGGTGCGCCGCGGCGAACCGCGCCCGTAGTCGCGTCTCGCGCTCGACGAGCCGGGTCTGGTCGGCATGCAGTCGCAGCAGGCCCGCCGTCAGCGAGTCGGCGTCGGCGACGCGCAGCCGCGCGGCCGCGGTCATCGCCTCGTCGGCCGACAGGTCGCCCGCGGGCGCCGGGCTCGCCCGGTTGACGATGAGCCCCGCCAGCGGCATCCGGTCCTCGCTGAGCCGCTCGACGAAGTACGCCGCCTCCCGCAGCGCATCCGGCTCGGGCGCCGCGACCACCAGGAACGCCGTCCCCTCGGCCTGGAGGAGCGCGTAGGTCTTCGTCGCCCGCTGCCGGAACCCCCCGAAGACCGTGTCGATGGCGGCGACGAACGTCTGCAGGTCCTTGAGCACCTGCGCGCCGAGCATCTTGGTGAGTGCGTTGGTGATGATCCCGAACCCGGCACTCACCAGGCGGACCGGCCCACGGGCCGGGGCCAGCATCAGCCGGATGAACCGGCCGTCGAGGAAGCTCGAGAGCCGCTCGGGGGCGTCGAGGAAGTCGAGGGCCGAGCGGGACGGCGGGGTGTCGACGACGATCAGGTCGTAGCCGCCGTTGGTCCGGGCGTCGGCGTGGATCTGCCCCAGCTTCTCCATCGCCATGTACTCCTGCGTGCCCGCGAACGAGCTCGACAGCGCGATGTAGAAGGGGTTCTCGAGGATCTGCTTCGCCTTCTCGGGGCTGGCCTGGCCCTCGACCACCTCGTCGAAGGTGCGCTTCATGTCGAGCATCATCGCGTCGAGCCGGCCCTCGCCTCCCACACCCGAGACCGGGCGCGGGGTGTTGTCCAGGGCCTCGATGCCCATCGACTGGGCCAGCCGCTTGGCGGGGTCGATGGTGAGGACGACGACCGTGCGGCCGCGCTCGGCCGCCCGCAGCGCCAGCGCCGCCGACGTGGTGGTCTTGCCGACGCCGCCCGAGCCGCAGCACACGATGATGCCGACCGAGAGGTCGTCGAGCAGGGCGTCGATGTCGAGGGGGCGGGCCTTCGCGCCGGTCGGGCCGACCCGGGTGGATCCCTTAGGGGGTCATGCCATGCCCTGCTCGCGAAGAGGGCAGCCAGCTCGTAGAGGGCGCCGAGGTCGACGCCCTGGGGCAGCCGCGGCAGCTCGTACGTCGGCACGTCGAGCGCGGCGACCAGGGTGCGCTGCGAGGCCTCGAGCGCCCGCCGCTCGGCGTGCTCGCGGCCCTCGACGACCAGGCCCGCGACCAGCGCCGCGTCGGCCTCGACCCCGGCGGCCTCGAGGTCGGCCTCGATCGAGGCGGGGTCGGTGGCGGCGAGCTGGGCGGGGGTGAGGTCCTGCGGCCGGACCAGGTTGACGACGACGCCGCCCGCGGGGAGCCCGGCGCCCTGCAGGTCGGCGATGCCGTCGGCGGTCTCCTGCACGGGCATCTCCTCGAGCACCGTCACCAGGTGCACGGCCGTGCGCGGCGAGCGGAAGAGCGTCATCATCGTGTCGGACTGCGACTTGATCGGCCCCACCTTCGCCAGCCCGGCCAGCTCGTTGCTGACGTTGAGGAACTGCACGATCCGCCCGGTGGGCGGCGCATCGAGGACGACGGCGTCGTACTGCATCGCGCCCTTGTTGCGGCTGTTGCGCTGCACCGCCTCGAAGACCTTGCCGGTGAGCAGCACGTCGCGGACGCCGGGGGCGATCGTGGTCGCGAACTCGATCACGCCGAAGCGGTCGAGCGCGCGGCCGGCGCGGCCGAGCTTGTAGTAGAGGGAGAGGTACTCCAGCAGCGCTGCCTCGGGGTCGATGTGGAGGGCGTGGACGACGCCGGGCCGTCCGTCGGGGCCGGGCAGGCCGGTGGTCAGGCGACGTTCGGCGAACGGCAGGGGGTCGACGTCGAACATCCGGGCGATGCCCTGACGCCCCTCGACCTCGCAGAGCAGCACGTTCCTGCCCTTGGTGGCCAGGGCGAGGGCGAGCGCGGCGGCGACGGTCGACTTGCCGGTGCCGCCCTTGCCGGTGACGACGTGCAGTCGCACCTTCGGCCAGTCGCTCACGACTCCTGAGCGTAGAGCGCACCCGATGTACGTGGACGACCGGACCGTGCTCCTTGAGGGCCAGCACACATCCTCAGAGGAAGTAGTCACCCATGTCACGCATCCTGAAGACCGCTGTCGTCGCCGCGACCCTCGCGCTGCCCGGAGCGGGTGCCGTCGCCGTCGCGGCACCGGCACCTCCGGGGCCGGCCGCGGTCGTCGTCACCATCAAGGCCGAGGGCACCGACCTCTCGGGTGAGGTCAGGAGCCTGCGGCTCGCCTGCAAGTCCGACCGGACCGTCGTCGTCTTCAAGCAGATCGGCAGGCGGGGTGGCGGCAACGACCAGCGCTTCGCCTCCGACACCTCCGGCCTGCAGGGCGGGAAGTGGGTGTGGTCGACCGGCAACACCGGCACCGAGGGCCGCTTCTACGCCAAGGTCAAGGCCAGGCCCGGCTGCAAGGTCGCGGTGAGCAAGACCATCCGCGCCACCCGCAACGACTGACGCCGTCCAAGCGGCGCTACCCTGCCCGGCATGGACAAAGTGGTCTCGTCGGCGGCCGAGGCGGTCGCCGACATCGGGTCGGGCTCGACCCTCGCGGTCGGTGGGTTCGGGTTGTGCGGTGTTCCGTCGGTGCTGATCGAGGCGGTGCTCGAGTCGGGCGTCGGCGACCTCGAGGCGTTCTCCAACAACGCCGGCGTCGACGGCTGGGGGTTGGGCCGGCTGCTGGCGGCCGGGCGGCTGCGGCGGATGGTGGCGTCGTACGTCGGGGAGAACAAGGAGTTCGCGCGGCAGTACCTCAACGGCGAGCTCGAGGTCGAGCTGACGCCGCAGGGCACGCTCGCCGAGCGGATGCGCGCCGGCGGATCTGGCATCGCCGCGTTCTTCACCGCCACCGGTGGCGGCACCCAGGTGGCCGAGGGCGGCCTGCCGTGGCGCTACGACGCGGACGGCAACGTGGTGCTGTCGTCGCCGCCCAAGGAGACGCGCGAGTTCCTGGTCGACGGCGTCGCGCGCGAGTTCGTGATGGAGGAGGCGATCGTCGCCGACTACGGCCTGGTACGCGCCTGGAAGGGCGACCGGCACGGCAACCTCGTCTACCGCCAGTCGGCGCGCAACTTCAACCCGCTCGCCGCGATGTGCGGGCGGCAGACGATCGCCGAGGTCGAGCACCTCGTCGAGCCGGGCGAGATCGCGGCCGACGACGTGCACACCCCGGGGGTCTACGTGCAGCGGGTGGTGGCGCTGACACCAGAACAGGCGGCCGACAAGCGGATCGAGAAGCGCACCGTGCGGACGCGGACCGAGGAGCAGGCATGAGCTGGACGCGTGAGGAGATGGCCGCGCGGGCGGCGTCCGAGCTGACCGACGGGTCGTACGTCAACCTCGGGATCGGGCTGCCGACGCTGGTGCCCAACTACGTGGCCGACGACGTCGAGCTGGTGCTGCAGTCGGAGAACGGCGTGCTCGGCACCGGCGCCTACCCGTTCGAGGGCGAGGAGGACGCCGACCTGATCAACGCCGGCAAGGAGACCGTGACCCTGCGCCCGGGCGCCAGCTTCTTCGACTCCGCGACGTCGTTCGGGATGATCCGCGGCGGCAAGATCGACGCCGCCATCCTCGGCGCGATGCAGGTCAGCGCCGCGGGTGACATCGCGAACTGGATGATCCCCGGCAAGATGGTCAAGGGCATGGGCGGTGCCATGGACCTGGTGCACGGCGCCAAGCGGGTGATCGTGCTGATGGAGCACGTGGCGCGCGACGGGTCGTACAAGATCGTCGACGAGTGCTCGCTGCCCTACACCGGCAAGCAGGTCGTGCAGCGGATCATCACCGACCTGTGCGTCCTCGACGTCACCCCGCCATCCGAGGGGACCGGGCTGACCCTGGTCGAGCTGGCGCCGGGCGTCACCGAGGACGAGGTGCGCGAGAAGACCGAGCCCGAGCTGACCGTCAGCCTTTAGGCGGCAGCGCCCGGGCGACCGCCTCGCCGCGGGCGACCCAGCCGGCGAGCTGCCGCTTGGTGCGGACGCCGTCGGGCATGACCACTAGCCAGGTGCGCGAGCTGCGCCCGCCCATCACCATCGGCTCGACGTGGGCGCGCTCGAGCAGGGCCGGGTGCTCGTCGGCACCGACGCGCACTATCAGTCCGCCGCGGCCGCTGACGCACACGGCCATGTGGCCGTCGACGAGGAACGCCAGCCCGCCGAACATCCGCCGCTCGTCGGGCAGGTCCTGCAGCAGCTCGCGGACGCGGTCGGCGAGCTTCTCGTCGTACGCCATGAGCGCCATTGTTCCGCCGTGTCGCGATTGACGCGAGCCAGGCGGCGCCACAGCCGGCTCGGGCTCGAGCCGCAGGTCAGTCCAGAGCCAGCCCCGAAGCGGGACTGACCCGCGCCGCCCGGCGAGCCGGAAGCAGGCAGGCGAGCAGGCCCGCGACCGCCGAGACGAGGACGACGAGCGCGAGCTGGCCGCCGGGCACCACCATCGGGGCGTCGTCGACGACCGCACGCACCATCGCCTGCACGCCGACCCAGGCGAAGACGACCCCGAGCGCGGTGCCGAGCAGCGTCGCGACCACCGAGAGCAGCACCGACTCCATCGCGAGCGTGCCGCGCAGCTGACGTCGGGTGAGCCCCAGGGCGCGTAGCAGCGCGTGCTCGCGGGCCCGCTCGAGCACCGAGAGGCCGAGCGTGTTGGCGATGCCGATCAGCGCGATCACCACGGCGATGCCGAGCAGGCCGACCACGGCGGCCGGTGAGGACGTCGAGCTGGAGGTCGACGTACGCGCGGGCCTGGACGCCGTTCTCGACCGTCGCGTCGAGGGGGGTGGCCAGCGCCTCGAGGTCGGCGCCGAGGTCGTCAGCGTCGGTGCCCCCGGCCGCCCGCACCCAGACCGCGAGGGGCTGTGGGTCCCCGAGGCGGGCGAGCGTCGCCGGTGCCACGAGGACGGCCTCGCCCCACCCCTCACCGGTCACCACGCGCAGCCGCTCGGTGCGGTCGCCGACGGTGACCTCGACGCGGTCGGGCAGGGCGCCGTCGCCCAGGTCGTAGGGCACCAGCACCTCGTCGGGCTCCGGAGTGAGCGCCGAGCGGTCGCGCGCGAGGGCCGTGTCGGCGACGCCGAGCACCGCGACGTCGCCGACACCGGTGACCCGGCCGGTGACGCCGTCGACGGCGGTCGCCTCGGTCACGCCCTCGGTCCGGCGGACGTCGTCGACCAGGTCGTCGGGCACCGCGGCGGTCGCCACGACCACGGCGTCGAGCGGGTGCTGAGTGTCCATCTCTGCGTCGATCGCACCGCGCGCGCTCGCCATGCCGGTCAGCACCGCGGTGGTGAGGGTGACGCCGACCAGGAGCGACGCCGGCGGTGGCGGCGGTGCGCCGGGGTGGCGGACGGCGTTGCCGGCCGCGAGCCGGGCCGGCGGCCCGAGGAGGCGGCCGGTGCCGGCGGCGAGCAGTCGGATCAGCGCCGGCACCAGCCACGGGCCGAGCAGGAGGACGCCGGTGAAGGTGATCGCTGCCGCCGGCGAGCATCACCGCCGGCACCTGGGAGGCGATCGAGGCGCGCGAGCAGCGCGACTGCCGCCCGCGATGGCGGCGACGCCGAGCGGCGATGCGCGAGCCGGCCGGCGGCCGTGCGGACGTCGATGTCGGTCTCGGGGCGCAGCGCGGCCAGCGGGCTGGCGCGGACGGCCCGGCGGGTGGGCAGCCAGGCGGCGACGAGCGGTGACGAGCAGGCCGACGACCAGGCCGCCGGCGTACCAGGGCAGCGAGACCGACGCCTCGCCCATCCGGGCCTCGGGCCACCGGGCGTCGACGAGCGCCACCACGCCGATGCCGCCGAGGCGGTGCCGACGACCAGGCCGAGCGTGACGGCGACCAGCCCCGAGGCGCGAGCGACTCGGCGCGGATCGAGCGCAGCACCTGGCGGCGGGTGGCGCCGACGCAGCGGAGCAGGGCGAAGTCGCGGCTGCGCTGGGCGAACAGGATCGAGAACGTGTTGGCGATGACCAGCACCGAGACGAACAGGGCGATGGCGGCGAAGAGCAGCAGGACGATCGGCCATCACGTTGACGCCGTTGTTCACCTCGGTCTGCCGCTCGTCGACGAAGGTGTCGTGCCCGGTGACGGTCGCGTCGGGCGCGATCGCCGTGACGGCGGCCTGCGGTGCCCGGCCAGGCCACGCTGTCGACGTAGATGCGGTCGGGCCAAGGCGCGCGCGTCGGGCCAGGTCAGGTAGACCGAGCCGCTGACCAGCGCCGACGGCGAGTCGACCAGGGCGACCACGGTGACGGTGACGGCGCGGGTGCCGGCGCCGATCTCGAGCGGGTCGCCGAGCCCGACGGTCGGCCGTCGTGCGGTCGAGCGTCGAGCGCGGCCTCGCCGGCTCCGGTCGGGAAGGCGCCGTCGACCAGGGTCTGCCAGCGCAGGTCGGGGTCGGTCGCGATGTGGCCCACGTCGGCGCCGTCGTCGACGACGGAGCCGTCGCGGCGCAGCGGCTGGATGGTCCAGCCGAGCACGCGCGGCCGCCGCGCCTGCGTCGGGGGCCCCGCGCACCAGGCGGTCGGCGTGCTCGCCGTCGACGTCGGTGACGACGACGTCGGCGTCCTCGTACGGCGCGGCGACGCCGGCGGTCAGGCCCTCGCTTGGCGGCGGCGGACAGGCCGGCGGTGACGATGACGAACGCGACGCCGATCACGACGGCGAGCGCGGCGGAGACGTAGCGGCGGGTGTGGGTGCGCAGCGAGGCGAGCAGGACGGTCCTCATGCGGGGTCCCCGGGGCGTTGTTCGCGGAAGGAGCGAAGCGGGGGGAGCGGAGAACTTCCTGGGGTGTTCATCGTGGGCCGCCGCGGAGGGTGGCGAGCAGCTGGTCGGCGGTGGGGTCGACCAGGTGGGCGCGGACGGCGCCGTCGGCGAGGACGACCACGTCGTCGGCGTACGCCGCGGCGTCGAGCTCGTGGGTGACCATCACGACGGTCTGGCCGAGCTCGCGCACCGAGCGGCGCAGGAAGCCGAGCACCTCGGCCGACGCCTCGCTGTCGAGGTTGCCGGTGGGCTCGTCGGCGAACACGATGGCCGGCTCGGGTCGCCAGGGCGCGGGCGATCGCGACCCGCTGCTGCTGGCCGCCGGAGAGCTCGGAGGGGCGGTGGGTGAGCCGGTCGCGCAGGCCGAGGACGTCGATGACCGCGTCGACGTGGGGCCGTGCCTGGCGCACGGCGGCGCGGCCCGTGAGGTCGAGGGGGAGCAGGATGTTCTGCTCGGCGGTCAGCATCGGCAGCAGGTTGAACGACTGGAACACGAAGCCGACGTGCTCGCGGCGGAACAGGGTGAGCGCGGTGTCGTCGAGGCTCTCGAGGGTGCGGCCGGCGACGCTGACGCTGCCGGCGGTCGGGGGGTCGAGGCCGGCCAGGCAGTGCATCAGCGTGGACTTGCCGGAGCCCGAGGGGCCCATCACCGCGGTGAACCGGCCCGCGGGCAGGCTGACGTCGACCCCGCGCAGGGCGTGCACGGCGTGCTCGCCGCGGCCGTAGGTGCGGGTCAGGCCGCGGGCGGTGGCCGCGAGCGCGACGGAGCTGTCGGTGGTCTGGTGCAGGGTGCTGGTCATGTCGACGAACCTAGGAAGACGAGACCGTCGGGTCGTCAGGCCGCGGGATGGTCCTCGGGTCCGCCCGTGGGCTGAGTGCGGTCAGCCGGCGAGCCCGGTCTCGTAGGCGAGCACCACCAGCTGCACGCGGTCGCGCGAGCCGGTCTTGGCGAGCAGCCGGCTCACGTGGGTCTTCACGGTGGCCTCGGCGACCACGAGGTCGGCGGCGATCTCGTGGTTGGACCGGCCGCGGCCGACCAGCACCAGCACCTCGCGCTCGCGGTCGGTGAGGTCGCGCAGGCGGTCGTCGGGGGCCGGCGACCCGGCGGTGGGCAGGCCGGCCGCGAAGTGCTCGAGCAGGCGGCGGGTGGTGCTGGGGGCGACCACCGAGTCGCCGGCGTGCACCGTGCGGATCGCGTCGAGCAGGTCGTCGGGGGCGGCGTCCTTGAGCAGGAACGCCGCGGCGCCGGCCTTGATCGCGGCGAACGCGTGCTCGTCGAGGTCGAACGTGGTCAGCACCATCACCCGGGGCGCCTCGGGCGGGCGGTGATCAGGGCGGTGGCCTCGACCCCGTCGAGCACGGGCATCCGCACGTCCATCAGCACCACGTCGCAGCCGGTGACCGCGAGCCGCTCGACGGCCTCGTGCCCGTCGCCGGCCTCGCCGACCACCACGAGGTCGGGCTGGCTCTCGACGAGCATCCGGAAGCCGGCGCGCACCATCTGCTGGTCGTCGACGAGGAAGACCCGGATCTGCGCGTTCATAGGGGAATCGTCGCGCGGACGCCGAAGCCCCCGCCGGGGCGGGGTCCGGTGACGAGGGTGCCGCCGTGCACGTCGACCCGCTCGCGCATGCCCACCAGGCCGAGGCCGCCGGCGTCCTCGGCCGCGGCGCCGCGACCGTCGTCGACCACCTCGACGACGACGGTCGTGGCGTCGACGCGCACCGCGACCTGGGCGTGGGCTCCGGGCCCGGCGTGCTTGCGGACGTTGGTCAGCGCCTCCTGCACCAGGCGGTACGTCGTCAGCCCCACCGCGACGGGCACCGGCCGGTCGAGCCCGCGCAGGTCGGCGTCGACGACCTCGCCCTCGCGGACGAGGGCGGGGAGGTCGTCGAGGCCCGGGAGCGGGCTGCGCGCCGACGCCTCGTCGGAGCGCAGCAGTCCGAGCAGCTGGCGCATGTCGGTGAGCGCCTCGCGCCCGGTGCCGGCGATCCGGGCCAGGGTCTCGGTCGCCACCTCCGGGTCGCGGGCGGCGGCGTACCGGGCGCCGTCGGCCTGCACCACGATCACGGTGAGGCCGTGGGCCACCACGTCGTGCATCTCGCGCGCGATCCGGGCCCGCTCGTCGGAGGCCGCCAGCGCGACCTGCTGCTCGGCCTCGTGCCGGATCCGGTCGCCCCGCTCGACCAGCGCGTCGACGTACGCGCGGCGGGTGCGGCCGAGCGTGCCCAGCGCCCAGGCCGTCACCACGAACGCGCAGACGGTGAGGAAGTAGGACAGGAAGTTGCGCACGGTGAGGTCGCCGTCGAACCCCACGATCCAGTCGGCGGACGCGACCGCGGCGGCAGCGAGCCCGACCCCCGCCGCCACCAGACCGGCACGGGCCGAGGAGTAGCGGGCCACGGAGTACAGCGCGACCGGAAAGGCGACCTGCGTGTGGAGTGGCGTGTCGATCAGCAGCGCCTGCAGGGCGCTCGCGGCCGCTACCGCCGCGAACACGGCGTCCGGGTGCCGGCGCCGCCACCACAACGGGACCGCCTGGGCGGCGACGAGCCCGGCCGAGACCACCGGGTAGCCGAACAGGTACAGCGGCGCCGGGAGCAGCAGCACGAGCACGATGCCGGCGTCGAGCCACCGGTCGCCGCGCGCACCCAGCCGCCAGGGCTGGCGCGGGGCGTCGCGGGGGTCGGCGGGGTCCACGGCGTCCACCGTAGGACGTCGGCCGGTCGACGACGTCAGCCCACGGTATGACCCTGATTCGCCGCGAGTAGGGTGCGGCCCATGACGATCTGGGAGTACCAGGTGGCGCCGATCCCGCTCCACAACGAAGCCCTCATGCTCAACAACTTCGGCCAGGACGGCTGGGAGCTGGTGACGATCAACACCAACGACCAGGGCGGTCTCGTCGCCTTCCTGAAGCGCCCGAAGGCATGAGCACCCCCGAGGAGCGCCTGGCCGCGATGGGCCACTCGGTGCCCGAGGTCGCCAAGCCCGTGGCCGTCTACGTGCCCGCCGTCCGCAGCGGCAACCACGTCTTCACCTCCGGCCAGCTGCCGATGCGCTCGGGTGAGCTGATCGTCACCGGCAAGGTCGGCGCCGAGGTGACCTCCGAGGAGGCCTACGCCTGCGCGCAGCAGTGCGCCCTCAACGCGATCGCCGCGGTGAAGGCCGAGATCGGCGACCTGTCGGCGGTCAAGCGGGTCGTCAAGGTCGTCGTCTTCGTCGCCTCCACCCCCGACTTCACCGGCCAGCCCGGCGTGGCCAACGGCGCCTCCGAGCTGCTCGGCGAGGTGTTCGGCGACGCCGGCGTGCACGCGCGCTCGGCGGTCGGCGTGTCGGTGCTGCCGCTGGACTCGCCGGTCGAGGTCGAGATCCTGGTCGAGGTCTGAGTCGGTGAAGATCCCGCTGCCGCCGGTGCACCTGCCGGAGGAGCTGGTGGCGGTCGCCCGCGAGTACGCCGACGGCGTCCGCCAGCCGGCCGAGCCGCGCACCGCGGCGACGGTGATCCTGATGCGGCCGTCGGAGGACGGGCCCGAGGTCTACTACATGCGCCGCCAGGTCTCGATGGACTTCGCGGCCGGGATGGCTGTCTTCCCCGGTGGCGGTGTCGACCCGCGCGACTTCGACACCACCGTGGCGTGGGCGGGACCGCCGCCGGCCGCGTGGGCCGCGCGGCTGGGCTGCGACGAGGAGATGGCGCGGGCGCTCGTGTGCGCCGCCGTCCGCGAGACGTTCGAGGAGTCCGGCGTCCTGCTGGCCGGGCCGTCGGCGTCCGAGGTGGTTGCCGACACGACCAGCGACGACTGGGAGTCCGATCGGGTGGCGCTCGAGTCGCGCGAGCTCTCGATGACCGAGTTCCTGACCCGGCGCGGGCTCGTGCTGCGCACCGACCTGCTCGGCGTCTGGGACGCCTGGCTGACGCCGGAGTTCGAGCCGAGGCGTTACCGCACCTGGTTCTTCGTCGCCGTGCTGCCCGAGGGGCAGCGCACCCGCGACGTGTCGTCGGAGTCGTCGTCGGTGTCCTGGATCCCGGCCCGGGTCGCGCTGCGCCAGGCGGACGCCGGTGAGCTCGCGATGATGCCGCCGACGTACCTCACCTCGATGGAGGTGGGCACGCACTCCTCGCCCGAGGAGGTGCTCGCCGCGGCGCACGCCCGGAGCGTCGGGATGTTCATGCCGACCGTCGAGCCGCTCGGTGACGGGTTCACCCTGTCGCTGCCCGACCGGCTGCGGCCGATGCTCGCGGAGCACCGGCGGTGAGCTCGTCCGGCCGGAGCGCCTGGGCCGGTGGGTCGTTCGGCGAGCGGGGTGAGTGCCTGCTCGCGCCCAACCCCGGCCTGATGACGCTCGACGGCACCAACACCTGGGTGCTGCGCGAGCCCGGCTCGTCGGTGTCGACCGTGGTCGACCCGGGCCCGGTCGAGGACGGGCACCTCGAGCGGCTGGTCGACGAGACCGGCGAGGTCGGACTGGTGCTGCTGACCCACCACCACTTCGACCACTCCGAGGTGGCTGTCGCGTTCGCCGAGCGGAAGGGGTGCGCCGTCCGCGCGCTCGACCCCGCCTTCTGCTTCGGCGCCGAGCCGCTCACCGACGACGAGGTCGTGTCGGTCGGCGGTCTCTCGCTCCGGGTCGTCGCCACTCCCGGCCACACCGCCGACTCGGTGTCGTTCCTGCTGCCCGCCGAGCGGGTGCTGCTGTCGGGCGACATGGTCCTCGGCCGCGGCACGACCGTGGTCGCCCACCCCGACGGCCGGCTCGGGCCCTACTTCGACTCGATCGAGCGGATGCGGGCGCTGGTGGGCGCCGGCGAGGTCGCCACCATCTGGCCCGCCCACGGACCGGTGCTCGACGAGGCCGGTGCCGTCCTCGACTTCTACCTCGCCCACCGCCGCGAGCGGCTGTCCCAGGTCGAGGCCGCCCTCGAGCAGCTCAAGGACCAGCCGCACCCCGAGGGCCCGGCCGACGACGAGCTGCCCCGCAAGGTCGTCGAGATCGTGTACGCCGACGTCGACGAGTCGCTCTGGGACGCCGCCGAGTGGTCGGTGCGCGCCCAGCTGGCCTACCTGGCCGAGCTGGGCTGACCGGCCGGTCCGTCAGCGGGCGCGGCGGGCCAGGCGCTCGACGTCCATGATCACGACCGAGCGGGGCTCGAGGCGCAGCCAGCCGCGGGCGGCGAAGTCGGCCAGGGCCTTGTTGACCGTCTCGCGGGAGGCGCCGACCAGCTGGGCGAGCTCTTCCTGCGTGAGGTCGTGGTGCACGTGGACGCCGTCGTCGGCGGTGCGGCCGAAGCGGTCGGCGAGGTCGAGCAGGGCCTTGGCGACCCGGCCGGGCACGTCGGAGAACACCAGGTCGGCCACGACGTCGTTGGCCTTGCGGAGCCGGCCGGCCAGCTGTGACAGCAGCCCGCGGGCCACGACGGGGCGACCCTCGAGCCAGCGCAGGAGGTCTTCGTGCGACAGCGAGGCGAACTCGGCGTCGGTGACGGCGGTGACCGTGGCCGAGCGCGGGCCGGGGTCGAACAGGGACAGCTCACCGAACATCGAGCCCGGGCCGAGGATGGCGAGCAGGTTCTCGCGGCCGTCGGCCGAGGTGCGGCCGAGCTTCACCTTGCCCTCGAGCACGATGTAGAGCTTGTCGCCGGAGTCGCCCTCGTGGAAAAGCACGTCGCCACGGCGCAGCCGCGTCTCGCTCATCGAGGCCCGCAGTGCGGTGGCCGCCTCGTCGTCGAGGGCGCTGAAGAGCGGTGCCTGACGGAGTACGTCGGTGTCCACGGAAACCTCCCGATTGCTGGGGACGACGGGCGTCGCGCGGCGCGGGCTCGTCAGGCGTGATCCTAGAGGGTGCCGAACCTCACAAGGAAAGCAACACCACCCCGGACGCTTCCTCGTCCGGTCGATGTCCTCTCGTCGAGGCTGTCGGCGCCGGCCCGTAGGCTGGCCGTGTGCCAGCTGCCGAGACCCGCACGAGCCTGGTCCGGCGTGCCCGCAAGATCGACCGGGCGCTCGCGCTGACCTACCCCGACGCCGGCTGCGAGCTCGACTTCGCCAACCCGTTCGAGCTGCTGGTCGTCACCGTGCTGAGCGCGCAGACCACCGACCGCCGGGTCAACGCGGTGCGTCCCACGCTGTTCGCCGCCTACCCCGACCCGGCCGCGATGGCCGCCGCCGACCGCACGGCCCTCGAGACCATCATCGGCCCGCTCGGCTTCTTCCGGGCCAAGACCGAGTCGCTGCTCAAGCTCAGTGCCGCGATCGTCGAGCGGTACGACGGCGAGGTGCCCGGCCGCCTCGTCGACCTGGTCACCCTGCCCGGTGTCGGGCGCAAGACCGCCAACGTCGTGCTCGGCAACGCCTTCGACGTGCCGGGCATCACCGTCGACACCCACTTCGGGCGCCTCGTGCGCCGGTTCGGCTGGACCGACGAGACCGACCCGGTCAAGGTCGAGCACGCGGTGGGCGCGCTGTTCCCCAAGCGCGACTGGACCATGCTCAGCCACCACGTCATCTGGCACGGGCGCCGTCGCTGCCACGCGAAGAAGCCGGCCTGCGGCGCGTGCCCGCTCGCGCACTGGTGCCCGTCGTACGGCGAGGGGCCGACCGACCCGGAGGTCGCCGCCCAGCTGGTCAAGACCCAAGGCCCCGCGTGAGGCGGCTCCTCGCGGCGATCGCGTTGGCGTTGGCCCTCACCGGGTGCAGCGACGACGTCTCGCCACCCGGCAAGAGCGACATCGACGTCGACACCCCCGAGCTGCGCGAGCTGAAGGCCGACGCCGGCATCGAGCCGTGCGAGCCGGGCGCGGGCACCAGCGACCTGCCCGCCCTCACCCTGAGCTGCCTGGGCGGTGGCAGCGATGTCGACCTCTCGACCCTCACCGGACCGCTGCTGATCAACATCTGGAACTCGCCGTGCCGGCCCTGCCGCAAGGAGATGCCGGTGCTCCAGGCGTTCCACGAGAAGTACGGCGCGCAGGTCGGCGTGCTCGGCATCAACGTCGCCGACACCTACCCCGGGGCCGCGATCGACCTCGCCGACGCGACGGGGGCCACCTACCCCCAGCTCGCCGACCCCGACGGCGCGATCTACGACCAGGACGATGTCACCATCCGGGCCGGCGTGCCCCAGTTCGTCGTGCTCGACGCAGAGGGACAGGTCGCCGGTCAGGCCGCCGGCGGGCTCGACTCGCTCGACGAGGTCGTCGCCCTCGTGGAGGACGACCTCGGGATCACCCTGTGAGCGAGAGATGACGTTCGAGGAGCACCCGGGCCTCCCCGACTGGCTGCGGCCGGTCGAGACCGCAGCCCGCTCGATCACGGTGCACGACCTGACCCGGTTCATGGTGCCCGACGACGCCGAGGACGTCCGCCGCTCGGCGGTGCTGATGCTCTTCGGCGAGGGCCCCGACGGTCCCGACCTGCTGCTCACCGAGCGCGCCCACCACATGCGCTCCCACCCCGGGCAGGTGTCGTTCCCGGGCGGCTCGATCGACCCCGGTGAGACGCCGGTCGAGACGGCGCTGCGCGAGGCCGAGGAGGAGACCGGCCTCGACCCGGCCGGCGTCGAGGTGTTCTCCGAGCTGCCCGAGCTGTGGCTGCCACCGAGCAACTTCGCCGTCGTCCCGGTGCTGGCCTGGTGGCGCGAGGCCAGCCCGGTCTCGGTGCGCTCGGCCGACGAGGTGCACGCGGTCTACCGGGTCCCGATCAGCGAGCTGCGCGACACCGCTCACCGGATCACCGTCCTGGGGCCCCGGGGCTGGCGCTCACCGGGCTTCCTCATCGGCGACGACAAGGACGTCATCCTCTGGGGGTTCACCGGCGGGATCGTCGCCAGATTGTTCGAGTTCCTCGGCTGGATCGAGGATCTGCCCTACGCTCCGGAGCGCGAGCTCCCGGCCTACATGCTGGCGGGCCGTCCGCCGGCGAACACCGACGTCCGCCCCAACACCGAGTTCGAGGAGCGCCGCCGATGAACCTGCTCGACTGGCTGCTCGTGCTCCTGGTGCTCGCCTACGCCCTGTCGGGCTACTGGCAGGGGTTCGTCACCGGCGCGTTCGCGACGTTCGGGCTCCTGGTCGGCGGCCTGCTCGGGGTGTGGCTCGCCCCGGTGATCCTGGGTGACGCCGACCCGTCGCTGACCGTGTCGCTCGGCGCCCTGTTCATCGTCATCGTCTGCGCGTCCCTGGGCCAGGCCCTGCTGCAGTTTGTCGGCGCCAAGATCCGCGACAAGATCACCTGGCAGCCCGCCCGTGCCGTCGACGCCGCGGGCGGCGCCGTGCTCAGCGCCCTGGCCGTGCTGCTCGTCGCGTGGGCCCTCGGCGTGGCGGTGTCCGGGTCACGGATCGGGTCGCTGACCCCGCTGGTCCGCGAGTCGTCGGTGCTGCGCACGGTCAACAACGCGCTGCCGTCGTCCGCCTCCGGAGTGCTGCAGGCGTTCAACAACGTGGTCGGGACGACGTTCTTCCCCCGCTACCTCGAGCCGTTCGCCCCCGAGCGGATCGTCGAGGTCGGCCCCGGCGCCCAGCGACTCCTCACCGACCCCGACATCGCCGACGCCGAGTCGAGCGTGCTCAAGATCCGCGGCAACAACGACTGCGGCCGCGGCGTCGAGGGCACCGGCTTCCTCTACGAGAACGACCGGCTGATGACCAACGCCCACGTGGTCGCGGGCGTCGACGAGCCCGATGTGCTGATCGGCAACGACACGGTCGACGCGAGCGTCGTCTACTACAACCCCGACCTCGACATCGCCGTCCTCGCCCTCGACGACCTCGGCCGCCCGTCCGTCCCGTTCGTCGACAGCGACGACGAGGAGGAGAAGTGGGTCACCGACGCCGCCGACGGCGTCGCGATCCTCGGCTACCCGCAGGACGGCCCGTACGACGTGCAGCGCGGCCGGGTGCGGGCCGAGCAGAACCTCCGCTCGCCCGACATCTACGGCGACGGCACCGTCATCCGCGAGGTCTACTCGCTGCGCGGCAAGATCCGCCCCGGCAACTCCGGCGGCCCGATCGTCACCACCCAGGGCCACGTCGCCGGCGTGGTGTTCGCGGCCTCGGTCAGCGACGACGACACCGGCTACGCGCTGACGTGGGAACAGGTGGCCGACGCCGCCGCCGACGGCGTCTCGGCCGGCGACACCGTCTCCACCGGCGACTGCGCGCGCTAGCTCGGCCTGCGCACACTGTCGGGCGCCGGAGGCGTCAGCTCTTGCCCTTGAGGGCCTTCGGGATCTCCTTGCCCTGCTCGATCGCCTTCTCTGGCGGACCGACCTGCTTGACCTTCTTCACACCGAGCCAGCCGAGCAGGCCGGCGAGGAGGGTGTAGACGAGGAAGACGATGAGGAAGGCCCAGTGGAGGTCGAGGCCGTCGCCGTTCCAGTTGATCAGGTAGGCGAACGCGACCGACAGCATGATGATCGCGAGCACGAGGACGAACAGGGCCGCAGCAGAAGAACACGACGCCGGCGACGCCGAACTTGATGCTCAGCTTCAGCTCGGACTTGGCGAGCTGGATCTCCTTGCTGATCAGGCTGGAGATGTCGCGGCTGGCGTCGTTGACCAGGCGGCCGATGGTGGGCTCGTCTGCCGCCGTCTTCTCGGGTGCCATGTGGTCGACCCTACCCATACCTACCGGTGCTTCTCGTCACCCGATCCGGTCTGGTACACGTCGGGGATGCCGTCGTGGTCGTCGTCGACCGCCTCCAGATCGCACAGACGCCGGTACACGCGGTTGCGCAGCCGCAGCACGACGGTGGCCAGCAGCGCCGCGCACAGCGACCCCACGAGGACGCCGACCTTGACGTGCTCGTCCTCGACCGTGCCCTGCCCGAACGCGAGCTCGCCGATCAGCAGCGAGACCGTGAACCCGATGCCGGCCAGCATCGCCATGCCGATCACGTCGACCCACGACAGGTCGTCGTCGAGGTCGGCCCGCGTGAAGCGGGCCAGCAGCCAGGTCGAGCCGGCGATGCCGATCGGCTTGCCGAGCACGAGGCCGGCCACGATGCCGAGGGCGACCGGGTCGCGCAGCGACTCGCCGAGCCCCGAGAACCCGCCCACGGTCACCCCGGCGGCGAAGAACGCGAAGACCGGCACCGCGATGGCGGCCGAGACCGGCCGCACCAGGTGCTCGAGGTGCTCGGCCAGCCCCGGTCCGGCCTCGGGACCGCCGGCCGCCTCGCTGCGCAGCACCGGCACCGTGAAGCCGAGCGCGACGCCGGCGACGGTCGCGTGCACGCCCGACTCGTGCACCAGGACCCAGGCGATCAGCGCCAGCGGCACCAGGAGCCACGGCGTCCGGATCCGCCGCTGGACGAGGACCCCGAAGGCAGCGATCGGCAGCACGGCCAGCGCGAGGAACCCGAGATCGAGGCTGTCGGTGTAGAAGATCGCGATGATCGTGATGGCCAGCAGGTCGTCGACGACGGCCAGCGTCAGCAGGAAGGTGCGGAGCCCCGACGGCAGATGGGTGCTGATGACGGCCAGGATCGCGACCGCGAACGCGATGTCGGTGGCCGTGGGGATGGCCCATCCGCGCAGTCCCCCGTCGCCGGCCACGTTGACGGCGACGTAGAAGAGCGCCGGGACGACCATGCCCCCGGCCGCCGCCGCGACAGGGAGGGCCGCGCGTCGCGGGTCGCGGAGGTCGCCGGCCACGAACTCCCGCTTGAGCTCGAGCCCGGCCACGAAGAAGAAGATCGCGAGCAGGCCGTCGGCCGCCCACGTCCCGAGGCTCAGGTCGAGGTGGAGGCCGAGCAGGTCGGAGGGGCCGACGGTGAGGTCACGCAGGTCGGCGTACGAGGCCGACCAGGACGTGTTGGCCCAGACCAGCGCCACCACGGCACCGGCGATGAGCAGCATGCCGCCGGTGGTCTCGGCCCGGAGGATCTCGGCGACCCGCGAGGCCTCGGGCCAGGTGCCGCGCTGGAAGAGGCGGCCCCGGGTGGGGGAGGGCGGTGGCGGCTGGGTCACAAGAGATCTCTCGGGTCGACGGCGCGTGAACAACACTGCCGACCAGACTTCCCGGCGCACCTGGTGCCCACCCTACCGTCGCCGACCCGTCGTCGCTCGACGACGGGTCAGCGTGGACTCAGTCGTCGGCCTTGCCCGAGTCGAGGCCCTTCGAGATCAGGTCCATCACCGAGGAGTCGGCGAGGGTGGTGACGTCGCCGACCTCGCGGTGCTCGGCGACGTCGCGCAGCAGGCGGCGCATGATCTTGCCCGAGCGGGTCTTGGGCAGCTCGGCGACGATCATGATCTGGCGGGGGGTCGCGATCGGGCCGATCTCCTTGCGCACGTGCTTGCGCAGCTCGGAGACGATGTCGTCGCCGCCGTCGCCGGCGCTGTCGCGCAGGATGACGAAGGCGCAGACGGCCTGGCCGGTGTCCTCGTCCTTCGCGCCCACGACCGCGGCCTCGGCCACCTTCGGGTGCGAGACCAGGGCCGACTCGATCTCGGTGGTCGAGAGCCGGTGCCCGGAGACGTTCATGACGTCGTCGACCCGGCCGAGCAGCCAGATGTCGCCGTCGTCGTCCTTCTTCGCGCCGTCGCCGGCGAAGTAGTAGCCCTGCTTCTGGAAGCGCGACCAGTAGGTGTCCTGGTACCGCTCGTCGTCGCCCCAGATCGTGCGGAGCATCGCGGGCCAGGGCCCCTTGACGACGAGGTAGCCGCCGGAACCGTTGGGCACCGAGTCGCCCTGCTCGTCGACGACGTCGGCGGCGATGCCGGGCAGCGCGGTCATGGCGGAGCCGGGCTTGCCGGCGGTGACGCCGGGCAGTGGGGAGATCATCATCGCGCCGGTCTCGGTCTGCCACCAGGTGTCGACGATCGGGCAGCGCTCGCCGCCGATGACCTCGCGGTACCACATGTAGGCCTCGGGGTTGATCGACTCACCGACCGACCCGAGCAGCCGCAGCGACGACAGGTCGCGCTCGTCGGGGATCTCGCGGCCCTGCTTCATGAACGAGCGGATGGCGGTCGGCGCCGTGTAGAAGAGCGTGACGCCGTACTCCTCGATGATGTCCCACCACCGGCCGCGCTCGGGGCTGTCGGGGGTGCCCTCGTAGAGCACCTGCGTGACGCCGTTGGCCAGCGGTCCGTAGACGATGTAGGAGTGGCCGGTGACCCAGCCGATGTCGGCGGTGCACCAGTAGACATCGGTCTC
Organism: uncultured Actinomycetota bacterium; assembly: GCA_963825985.1. Lineage (GTDB taxonomy): Bacteria > Actinomycetota > Actinomycetes > Propionibacteriales > Nocardioidaceae > Nocardioides. Next base: position 224,201 of record CAWGVK010000001.1, read on the forward strand.
GGGCTTGAGGTCGAAGACCGCCCAGTGCGTGTACGACGCCCCGGTCAGGTAGCCGCCGGTCGTGTGCAGGATGCCCTTCGGCTTGCCCGTGGTGCCCGAGGTGTACATGACGTAGAGCGGGTGCTCGGAGTCGAACGACTCCGGCTCGTGCTCGGTGGAGGCCTCGGCGACGGCGTCGTCCCACCACACGTCACGGTCGTCGTCCCACGAGACGTCCTGGCCGGTGCGCTTGACCACCAGCACCTTGTCGACGGTGTGGCCGAGGCCGGCAGCCTTCTCGACGGCCTCGTCGACGGCCGGCTTGAGCGCGGACGCCGACCCGCGGCGGTAGCCGCCGTCGGAGGTGACGACCACCTTGGCCTGGCAGTCCTCGAGCCGGGACGCGAGGGCGTCGGAGGAGAAGCCGCCGAAGACGACGGTGTGCGGGGCGCCGATGCGCGCGCAGGCCAGCATCGCGACGACGGCCTCGGGGATCATCGGCATGTAGATCGCGACCCGGTCGCCGGCCGTGACGCCGAGGTCGGTGAGCGCGTTCGCGGCCTGGGAGACCAGGTCCTTCAGCTCGGCGTAGGTGATCGAGCGCTTGTCGTCGACCGGCTCACCGACGAAGTGGAGCGCGACCTTGTCGCCGCGGCCCTCCTCGACGTGCCGGTCGACGCAGTTGTACGCCGCGTTGAGCCTGCCGCCGACGTACCACTTCGCGAACGGCGGGTTGCTCCAGTCGAGCACCTGCTCCCACTTCTGGGTCCACGCGAGCCGGTCGGCCTGCTCGGCCCAGAAGCCCTCGACGTCGGCCTCCGCCCGGGCGTAGGCCTCCTCCGTGAGGTTGGCGTTCGCGGCCAGCTCGGCCGGCGGCTCGAACGTGCGCTCCTCCTTGCTGAGGTTCGCCAGGGTCTCGTCGGTCGGGGTCTCTTCACTCACGGCTTCTCCTGCGTGCTGGTGGTGATCGTCACGGTAGCGTTCACCCTGCCGTACCGACGTTGCCCAGGGGTTGCCCCGGTCGTCCCGAGGTCGGTCAGACGGGCTGGGGTCCGCCGCTCCGTCGGGGCGGGGGCGGCGGGGGTGTGTACGGCGCCTGCCACCCGAGCTCGGCGCCTTCGACGTCCTTGTAGTTCTCGCCGAGTGCGGTGCGCGCCCACTCGTCGGACTCCTTCACGTAGCCCGCGGCCTCGGCGAGGTGCTCGCCGGCGCGGAGGACCTCGGCCGCGGTGTCGTTCATGACGGGGGTGATGGCCCACAGCAGGCTCTCCCACTCGTCGTACGCGCCGAACGCCTCGAGGCCGATGCTGGCGCCGATCTCGGTGGCGTAGGGCCGGTACCACGGCGAGAGGTCCTTGCCGGCCTCGGCGGCGTCCACCGACTGGAGGAAGGCCTTGGAGATCAGCGGCATCGAGGTGTAGCCGATGGTCTCGAGGACCGGGTACTTCATGTCGATCACGTCGTCGGTGCCGCCGAACTCCTTGGCGAGGCCGGCGTCCGGGTGGATGTGGAAGTTCTGCCGGTTGATGGCGTCGGTCACGAAGCCCTTCATCTTGTTCAGCGAGCTCTGGTAGCCGGTCTCCTCCGTCTTGATCCGCTCGTGGAGCGTCCTGAGGGCGTCCTTGAGGTCGCGGTGGACGTCGTTCGGGTGCTTTCCGCTGTACGGCTTCTTCTCGGGCTCCGTCTTCCCCTTGTTCAGGGCTGCGAGCGAGGCGGAGAGGAAGCCCCCGGTGGCGGACGCGGCCGCGAAGGCGGCGGCCACGCCGGGGACGCCGGCGGAGAAGGCGCCGACCAGACCCACACCGGCCGTGACCACCGTGATCACGGACTCCCAGCTGGTGCTGTTGTTGTGCCGGGTCTGCTTGAAGCCCTCGACCGAGGCGGCCAGGATCGTGGCGACGTCCTGACGGGCCGCGGTCCACATCTTCTGCTCGCCGGTCAGGACGACGCCGAGGCAGCCCATCACCTCGCAGTGCCCGTCGAGGACGAGCTCGAGCTTCTCGGGACCGTAGAGGCGGTAGAACTGCTCGACGGTCTGGCCGGCGTTCTGCGCCAGCCGCTGGCGGATGAAGCCGATCTCGGTGAGGTCGGGGTTGCCGAACTGCGAGTCGTCGTTGCCCGTGCCGGCCGCCACCTTCTGGGTGGCCAGCTGCAGCGAGTCGATGATCGTGTTCCACTCGCTGGGCTCGTGGAGGGAGTCCCACCCGTAGATGGTGTCGTCGATGTTGGTCTCCCACTTCGACTTGACCTTGTTGAACTCGTCGAGCGCCGCCTGGGCCAGGCCCTCGTCGTTGTCGTTGCTGGCGCCGATGTTGTAGCTGTAGCCGTGCGCCTGGCCGTCGAGCGTCACCGACTGCCCGGCCGACGACTCGCCGTAGTTCTCGAACTTCTTGAACACGTTGTCGTTCTCGAAGTCCCAGCCGTTGCAGGTCATCTCTGCGATGAGTGCCTCGCGCTTGGCGTCGGTGATCAGGGTGCTGAGCTGGCTGTAGTCGGCCATCGATCGATTCCTTGCTGGTGGGGCGGTGTGTCCCGACCGCATGCCCGGGCCGGCGGCCGCCAAACCGCCGACCCGGGACGCGGATCAGTGGGTCAGTGCGACACCGCCTTCTCGGAGCCGGCGCCGGTGAGTGCACGCACCTCGAGCTCGGTGTAGCGGTCCTCGGCGGCCGGCTCCCGCTTCGACAGGGCGCCGATGATGCCGAGCATGAAGCCGATCGGGATCGAGACGATGCCGGGGTTCTCGAGAGGGAACCACGAGATGTCGATGCTGGTGGGCAACAGCGACAGGTTCTTGCCCGTCTTGGGATCGAGACCCTTGCCTGACATGACCGGCGAGAAGATCACCAGGCCCACCGCCGAGATGAGCCCGCCGTAGATGCTCCAGAGCGCGCCGCGGGTGTTGAAGCGTCGCCAGAACATGTTGAGCACGATCGTCGGCAGGTTCGCCGACGCCGCCACCGCGAACGCGAGCGCCACCAGGAAGGCGATGTTGAGGCTCTGAGCCGGGATCGCGAGCAGGATGGCCACCAGGCCGATGCCGGCCGCGGCGATCCGGGTCACCTTGATCTCCTCCTCCTCGCTCGCCTTCCCCTTCTTGATGACGTTGTTGTAGACGTCATGGGCCACGGACGCCGACGACGTCAGCGTCAGCCCGGCGACCACGGCGAGGATCGTCGCGAACGCGACCGCCGCGATCAGGGCCAGCAGGATCGCGCCGCCGGTCGAGCCGGCTCCACCACCGACCTCCTCGGCCAGACGGGGCGCGGCCAGGTTGCCGGAGGCGTCCAGCGTGGCCGTGTCGAGCAGGGCGGCGGCACCGAAGCCGAGCACCAGCGTGAACAGGTAGAAGACGCCGATCAGGCCGATCGCCCACAGCACCGACTTCCGCGCGTCGCGAGCGGTCGGGACGGTGTAGAAGCGGATCAGGATGTGCGGCAGCCCGGCCGTGCCGAGCACCAGCGCGATGCCGAGACTCACGAAGTCGAGCTTGCTGGTGAGGTTGGTGCCGTACTTGAGCCCGGGCTCGAGGAATGCCTGGCCCTTCCCGCTGTTGTCGGCGGCAGCGCCGAGGAGGCTGGACAGGTTGAAGTCGAACTGCGCCAGCACCAGGACCACGATCAGCGCGGAGCCGGTCATCAGCAGCACGGCCTTCACGATCTGCACCCAGGTGGTGCCCTTCATGCCGCCGACGGTGACGTAGAAGATCATCAGGGCGCCGACACCGAAGATGACGATGTTCTTGACGGCCTGGTTGTCGACCCCGAGCAGCAGGGCGACGAGCGTGCCGGCGCCGACCATCTGGGCAAGCAGGTAGAAGATCGAGACGACGACGGTCGACGTCGCCGCCGCGAGGCGCACTGGCTTCTGCCTCATCCGGAATGCGAGCTGGTCGGCCATCGTGTAGCGACCCGAGTTGCGGAGCATCTCGGCAACCAGGAGCAGAGCCACCAGCCAGGCGACCAGGAACCCGATCGAGTAGAGGAAGCCGTCGTACCCGGAGAGCGCGATGATGCCCGAGATGCCGAGGAACGACGCGGCAGACATGTAGTCGCCGCCGATGGCGAGGCCGTTCTGGAGCGGCGAGAAAGAGCGCCCGCCGGCGTAGAAGTCGGACGTGCCGGACGACGTCCGGCTGGCCCGCACGGTGATGCCGATCGTCAGTGCGACGACCGCGAGGAACAGGACGGTGGTGAGTACTTGGTCGTCCATCAGCGCTTCCCCTCCTCGTACAGGGCGTTGAGCCGCTCGCCGAGCGGGTCGAGCCGCGCCGTCGAGTAGCGGCTGTAGACGTAGGCGATGAGGAACGTCGTCACGAACTGCAGGAGGCCGAAGACGAGCGCGACGTTGATGTTGCCCACGAGCTTGTGACCCATGAAGTCGCCCGCCCAGTTCGACATCACGACGTAGAGGAGGAACCAGCCGAGGAACAGAACGGTCGCGGGGAGTACGAAGCTGCCGGTAGCGCCGGCGCAGCTCGGTGAAGTCGGCGGAGTCGTGCAGCCGGTCGTAGACGGGATCATGGCGGGCCGCCATGTCATGGGGCTGATCGGTGTCGTGCGGCATCGCGACGCCTTCCGCTGGTCGAGTGGGGGGTGACCCTCGTCACGCTAGGAGCGGCGGGGGTCACGTCGTCAGGGGTTCGTGCCGGACCTGCGCCGGACGGGGCGACGTCTGCGACGAGCGGTCGGATCCGGACGACGAGCGGTCGGAGGCTCGGACTCCGTGAGGTCGTGAGGTCGTGGTGACACAAGGTTTCCGCTGACGCGCCGGGAGGCGAAACCTGGGCGCCCTGGAATGGTCGCCATGACCACCACCACCGAACCGCCCGCACCCGCGCTCCGGCGTACGGGCAAGCACTGGATCGACGACTGGCGGCCGGAGGACGAGCAGTTCTGGGAGGACGGCGGCAAGCAGGTCGCCCGGCGCAACCTGGTGTGGTCGATCTTCGCCGAGCACCTCGGGTTCTCGGTGTGGCTGATCTGGAGCGTGAGCTCGGCCTACCTGGTGTCGATGGGCTTCGACGTTCACCCCGGAGCAGCTGTTCTTCCTGGTGGCGCTGCCCAACCTGGTCGGTTCGCTGCTGCGGCTGCCGTACACCTTCGCGGTGCCGAAGTTCGGCGGCCGCAACTGGACGATGATCAGCGCCGGTCTGCTGCTCGTGCCCACCCTGCTCTTCGCGTACGCCGTCAGCAGCCGGCGACGCCGTACTGGGTGTTCTGCGTGATCGCCGCGACCGCCGGGCTCGGCGGCGGCAACTTCGCCTGCTCGATGGCCAACATCAACTTCTTCTACCCCTCGGCCAAGAAGGGCACGGCGCTCGGTCTCAACGCCGCCGGCGGCAACGTCGGCGTCGCTCTGATCCAGCTCCTGCTGCCGGTGATCGTCGGTGGCGCCGGCATCTTCGGTCTGGTCACGGCCCGCGAGTCGGTGGCATCCACCTGCAGCTGGCCGCCTACGTCGTACGCCGGGCTGGCCGTGCTCGCGTCGTGGCGGCCGCTCTGCGGATGGACAACATGACTATGCGGAGTCGGCCGCGAAGGAGCAGCTGCAGGTGGTGCGCAACCGGCAGACCTGGATCATGGCGTTCCTCTACATCGGCACCTTCGGCTCGTTCATCGGCTACTCCGCCGCGATGCCGCTGCTGATCAAGCTCAACTTCTGGGTGCCCGAGCCGGCGCCGCTCGGCACCGGCATCTACTTCGCCTACTACGCCTTCCTCGGTGCCGGCATCGGCTCGCGACCCGGCCGTTCGGCGGCTGGCTGGCCGACCGGTAGGGCGGCGCGAAGGTCACCCTCGGTGCGTTCGGCGGCGATGGTCGTGTTCACCCTGCGGTGCTGTGGACCCTCACGCGGCTCACCCCGAACCCGACCGCCGACCCGGCGATCGCGCTCGACAACCAGTCGTGGTTCCCGCGGTTCCTCGGCTTCTTCCTCTGGTCTTCGCCGCGACCGGCATCGGCAACGGGTCGACGTACAAGATGATCCCGGCGATCTTCCGCCCGAGGCCGAGATGGCCACGACGCCGGGCACGTCCGAGCGCGTGATCGCGGTGGCCGGCGCGACCAAGAAGGCCTCCGCCGCGGTCGGCATGATCGGCGCCGTCGGTGCGCTCGGCGGGTTCCTGATCCCGATCGCGTTCACGTCGCCCTGGGTCGACAACCCGCTGACGGCGACCAAGGGGGCGTTCATGGTGTTCACCGTGTTCTACGTGGTGTGCGCGGCGGTCACGTACGCCGTCTACATCCGGCGCGGCAGCCGGGCCACGAGCCTGGCCACGGCAGGCATCTGAGTGACCCACACCCACTGCCCCTACTGCAGCCTCCAGTGCGGGATGGTCCTGACCGGCCGTCGCACGCTGGAGGTGCAGGCGTGGCCGGAGTTCCCGGTCAACGAAGGAGCCCTGTGCCGCAAGGGTTGGACGGCGACCGGGCTCCGCGGCCATCGGGAGCGGCTCACCACGCCGCTCGTGCGCGACCGCGAGACCGGTGAGCTGACCGCGGTCTCCTGGGACGAGGCCCTCGACCGGGTCGCCTCGCGGATCGCCGGGCTGCAGGCCGAGCACGGACCCGACTCGGTCGCGGTCTTCGGTGGCGGCGGGCTCACCAACGAGAAGGCCTACCTGCTCGGCAAGCTCGCGCGGGTCGCGCTGGGCACCAGCCAGATCGACTACAACGGCCGCTGGTGCATGAGCTCGGCCGCGTCGGCGTCCAACCAGGCGTTCGGGATCGACCGGGGGCTGCCGTTCCCCCTCGCCGACCTCGAGCACACCGACGTCCTCGTGCTGGTCGGCTCCAACCTGGCAGAGACGATGCCGCCCGCGGCGCGCCACCTCGACCGGCTGCGCGAGCGGGGCGGCAAGGTCGTGGTGATCGAGTGGCCGCCGGCGTGCTCATCTTCCGTGCGCTCACGTTCGTGCTGCCGATCCCGATCGGGGCGTTCGCCTACCTGTTCTGGCGGCGGAACAAGTCCTGGCGGCGGCCCCCGAACGGCGCGCCGCGCACCGAGTTGGTCCCCGAAACCCCGGCGCCCGGAGCAGCGGCGGAGCCGGCGTCCTCGGCGGGTCCCGGGGGTGGCGTCGTCGGCGGGTCCCTCAGCGGGTCCCGGGGCGGCGGCGGAGCCGGCGTCCTCGGCGGTTTCCGAATTGGCGGCCGGGGCGGCGCTGGAGCGGGCACCTTCGGCGGGTTCCGAACCGGGGCACGGGACGGTCACCGAGCGGCCATGATCACGAACCAGAAGCGCGGGCTGATCGGCGCGGGCGCTCTGCTGGCCGGTGCCGGGCTCGGTCTGCTTGCTGCTCGCGCTGCCGGCGACCCGGGGCTGGGTGCAGTCGGTGGACGACGTCGCGTACCGGCTCGCCGCCGCCGTGCGGAACCGGCCGACCACGCTGGTCGCCGAGGCGTTCTCGCTGGTCGGCAGCGTCTGGGTGAACTGGCCGCTGCGGGTCGCGGTGGCGCTGTTCCTGCTGGTGCGGCGACGGTTCCGGGCGCTGGCCGCGTTCGCGCTGGCGGCGCTCACCTCCGAGGTCCTGATCGGCGGGCTGAAGAACCTGTACGACCGCGACCGACCGGCCGGCAGCATGATCGAGACCAGCGGCTATTCGTTCCCGTCCGGCCACGCGATCGCCGGCGCCGTGACCGCCGTGGGCATCGTCGTGGTGCTGCTGCCGCCGGGTCGATCCCGGCTGCGGTGGGAGGTGAAGCTGGGATCTTCCGGCGCTGATGGCCGGCTCCCGGGTGTACCTGCACGCGCACTGGCTCTCCGACACGGTGGCTGGCGTGCTGCTCGGCGCCGGTCTGGCGGTCGGCTGGCCCGCACTGCTCTCGCTCGGCCGCCGACCTGATCCGGCGGAGCGGCCGTCGACCGGACAGCCCCGGAACTTAGCGCCCGACCACCCCCGCCCCGGCTTACCGACCCACCGCCGCACCGCACCACCCTCCGCGGTACCAACCTCCGCGCTTCGGGCGACATTTTCGGTGTTATAGCACCGAAAATGTCGCCCAGCGCCGCGGGTTGCGCGGGGTGGTCGTTGGTCAGCGGCAGGTCGGTGCCGCGTCGACGACGCCACCGAAATCGGTGGTGAAGTAGCGCGTCCACAACCGTGTACCTGGGGCGTGCTGGTAGCCGATGCCGATCGCGCGGAACTGCCGGCTGAGCAGGTTGGCGTTGTGTTCCGGTGACGCCTTCCACGTCGTGAACGCCTCGCCGGGAGTCCCGTAGCCACCGCCGAAGATGTTCTCACCCAGTTGCGTGTTGTAGCCGTACCCCTGCTGCCTCATCCGCGCCCACGGCGTTCGGCCGTCCGGGCTGACGTGGGAGATGTAGCCACGCGTCCCCATGTCCTTGCTGTGCAGGTAGGCGGCGCGGTTCAGGGATCGGGTCGCCGTCAGCGGCGGTAGCTGGCGGGCGCCACGGTAGGCGTTGATCAGGTCCAGGGTCTGCTGCTCCCGGTTATTGAGGAAATCGGCGACGGCGGGCGTCCCGGACGGCGTTCAGGTCCGCCAGCGGTGCGTCGATCGGCGTGGCAACGGCCGGCGCGGGCAGCAACAGGGCCGGCACGATCGCGGCCAGCACCAGGCGCGTCATTGTGCGGTGCGAGACGTGGGGCATGGTTCTCCTCAAGTTGGGTACTCGGATGAGCGATGCTGGCTGGCGCTCACGTCGAGGGAAACGCCGGGCGGTTGAGCGGCGTCGGGGTCGCTGCGGGCGGCAGGGTCGGCGTGGGCGGCACGGTCGGCGCTGGGACGCAGTTCGGAGTCGGCAACGCGGTGGGCTTTTCCGTGGGCAGCGGCGGTGCGGGCGGCAGACCGGTCGGCGGCGCGGACGGCAGCGGCAATCCGGTCGGCGGCGCGGACGGCAACGGCGGTGCCGGCGGCAAACCGGTGGGGGTCGCGGTCGGGAGCGGCGGGGCCGGCGGCAACCCCGTCGGTGGCGTCGTCGGCAGCGGCAACCCGGTCGGCGGCGCGGACGGCAACGGCGGTGCCGGCGGCAGACCGGTGGGGGTCGCGGTCGGGAGCGGCGGTGCGGTCGGTGCTGGCGCGCAGGTCGGGATCGGGCCGGTGGGCACTGGAGTCGTGGGCGGCGTCGGCACGTCGGCGTTGGCGAGCGCGAGCGGCCCCAGCGCGAGTGCCCCGGCGACGAGACCCCCGAACGCGACGGCCAGGCGGGACGAGCGGCGGTGCGGATACATGGTTGCTCCTTGAACTGGTGACGTGATCGGTGTGCGTCGAGCCAGGCCGTTACTCGGTGGCGGCGGTGCCCGTGGCCGACATCGTGCGCAGCTCGCGCGCCGGCGTCTTTGCGCAGGTCCCTGGCCGGTTCGGCGGCGCTGATCCTGAGCAGGGAACCCTCGATGGTCCCCGTACCGCTCGCCTTCGCGTAGGCGCCGGTGCCGCCGCTGATCGTGAACGTGCCATCGACCGTGGCGTACTCCACGCATGCTGGCGCGGTGGACTCGATGACCGTGTCGGCGGTCTGCGTGACCTTGTACGTCACGGTGCCGGCGCCGAACGTGAGCGTGAACGAGCTCGGCGGGCGCGGCTGGCCGTCGCGGGGACTCGGCTGGTTGGCTTTCGCTGTGCCGAAGCCGAAGATCGGTCCGGTGGCGAAGACCTGCAGCTCACCCTGGCCGCCGTCC
>CAWGVK010000002.1:0-994609 GCA_963825985.1 uncultured Actinomycetota bacterium
GTCCGGCCAGACGCCGCTGCTGGAGACGACGATGATCACCGGCCTCCCCGCCTTCGGGGCGCCGGGCGGTCCCGGTCTGCTGATCCGGCGCCGGGTGGGCACCGACCTGCGCTTCCCCGGCGGCATCCCCGTGCGGATCGGCCGCGACCCCGCGCTGGAGGTGCACGCCGACGACGCGGCCGTCTCCCGCCTGCACGCCGTGGTCGAGCCGCGACCCGACGGCTGGTGGTGGGTCGACCGGTCGACGTCCGGCACGTTCGTCGACGGTGAGCGGGTGACCCAGCTCAAGATCGAGGAGCCGGTCGAGATCAGCCTCGGCCACCCCACCGCCGGCTACGAGCTCGAGGTGGTGCCGGTCGTGGCGGCCGGGCAGGCGACGGCGTCCATCGCCAGGCGCAGGCGCCGGCGGACCACCAAGATCGTCGCGATCGCGGCCGCGGTGGTGCTGGTCGTGGGCGCCCTCGGCACGGCCGGGGTGATCGGGCTCAACGCCGTCCTCGGCGACGACGACGACAACGGCTCCACCCCCACCGCGCAGGACGACGGCCTCAGCGACGACGAGCTCAACCGCGCCAAGGCGGCCGCCGTGCTGCTGCAGGCCTACGACGACACCGACCAGCTGCTGTGGTCGGGCTCGGGCAGCGTCATCAGCGACGACGGCCTGATCCTCACCAACGCCCACGTGGGCGACCCCAACGCGCCCGGCCAGGGCTCCGACGAGCCCGACCCCGCCTACCTCACCGTCTCGCTGACCACCGGCGACGACGACGTGCCCGCCGAGGCGGCCTACCGCGCCAACCCGATCGTCTCCGACGGCTACCTCGACGTCGCGGTGCTGCAGATCAACGCCGACGTCGACGGCGACGAGGTCGACCCCGCCGACCTCGACCTGCCCGACCCGCTGCCGATCGGCGACAGCGACGAGCTGCGCACCGGCGACCCGATCGTGGCGCTCGGCTACCCCGCCATCGGCAACATCGTCGCCGAGGGCGACCGGCCGCTGACCGTCAACACGGGCGTGGTCTCGACCTTCCAGGCCGACCCGGTGATCAACACCGAGCGCGGCTCGATCGACAGCGACGTCCGCCTCGGGTCGGGCAACTCCGGAGGGCCGTCGATCAACGACGACGGTGAGATCGTCGGCCTCAACACCCGGGTGATCACCGCGGCGTCGATGGACGCCGGCTCCATCACCCAGGGCTCGGCGCTGATCGTGCCGGTCAACCTGGCCGAGGCGGTGCTGAAGATCGCCGCGGACGGCGGCGACCCGGAGTACGTGTCGCCGTACCTCGACGACATGCCCTCCGACCCCGGCCTGCCGACCGGCGGCACCGTGACGGCGGCCGGCTGGACGCTCGCCGACGCGGAGAGCGAGTGCCAGGGCACGAGCAGCCTCGAGAACCCCCAACGACTGACCGGGTTGGCCCCGGACGACACGGTGTTCGCCGAGTTCGTCGTCGCCGGCGTGCCCGACTCGACGCCGTTCGGCATCGACTTCTACGACACCGACGGCGTCCGGATCGACAGCATCGCCGACTCCTGGTCGGGCGGCGAGGCCGAGGCCTGCGTGCGCGTGCCGTTCACGGTGACGAAGTCGACCGAGGGCATCAACGCGGTGTTCTCGGTCGGGACCTCGGGTGAGTTCTCGGCCGACAACCCGGTCGTCTTCGAGTGATCCCCGGTGGCTAGTGCCCTGAATCAGAGGTCCGCGTGCGCTTCGCGCACACCTTGCACGCACCTCGCGGCGTTGCCGTCGCTTGCTGGACGAGCAAGTAGAGCTGCGCTCCGGCGCCTGGCGATGCACGCACACTGAGCACGCGCAGTGCGCCCGGACTTCCGACTCGGGACACGAGGGCCCGGTGAGCGGCGGCAGCATCGCCGCGGCCGCCGCCACCCCGGTCGCGTCGTCGTGGCGGCACCCTAGATCGTGGCCGCGACCTTCTCGCCCAGACCGAGCACGTCGGTCGACTCGTCGTTGCTCAGCAGGATGATGGTGACCCCGTCGTCCGGGATCGTGGCCAGGAGGGCGGCGAAGCCGCTGATCCCGCCGACGTGGAGGGCGACCTGGTCGCCGTCCCAGCGGGTGACGCCCCAGCCCATGCCGTAGTCGATCCCGGGTGCGAGCTGCGCGACGGGGCGGAGCATCTGCGCCCTGGTGCCGGCCGCGACCAGCTCGGAGGCGAACACGGCCTCCGACCAGCGCAGCACGTCGCCGGTGGTCGAGGCGACGTCGCCCGAGCCGGCGGCGTTGCTCAGGGCGACCGACGCCGCGGGCCGGGTCGCGCCGTCGTCCCGCGTGACGTAGCCGCGGGCCTTGCGCTCGCTCTGACGCTCGCCGCCGGTGGTGGTGTCACTCATGCCCAGCGGCGTGAGGACCCGCTCCCGCTGGACACGCGGGTAGCCCCGGCCGGTGACCTCCTCGACGATGCGCGCGAGCAGGAAGTAGTTGGAGTTGGAGTAGTCGAACGCGACGCCGCGACGCGACTCGACGGGCAGCGCGCCGAGCCGCTCGACCATCTGGTCGTGGTCGAACGCGTGACCCGGACGTGCGGCCAGCGACGCGACGTCGGTGAAGTCGGGCAGTCCCGACCGGTGGGTCAGCAGGTCGTGGATCGTGATCGGGCGCCACCGCCGCGGGCAGTCGTCGAGGACGTCGCAGATCGGCTGGTCGAGGCGCAGGAGCCCGTCGTCGCGGAGGTTGAGCACGGTCACGGCGGTCAGCGGCTTGGTCAGCGAGCCGAGGTCGTAGACGGTGTCCAGCGAGTTCGGCACGCGGGCCTCGCGGTCGGCGTACCCGAACGCCTCGTGCAGCACGGGCTCCCCGTCGAGCGCGACCAGGGCCGAGCCCGTGAAGTGCGCACGGGTGAGGACGTCGTGGATGGCCCGTGCCCGGTCGTCGCGCGCCGCCGGCTCCGGGCGCGGGTCGGGTGCCGAGGTGGAGTCGTCCGGGACGAGCGCGACCAGCGCCAGCACCACTGCGAGACACCAGACGAGCATCGTGGGGAGCAGGCCGGGGCGCATGTCTCGAACCTAGGAACGCGCGACCGCGACCACGAGGGAGCCACCACCACGGTGTGCCGTCGGGCTAGCCCCACCCGAGCACGCGCCACACGACCAGGCTGGTGAGCGCGGCGGAGGCGACGAAGCACGCGAGCAGGACCAGGAGGGCACGCCGGTCGGGACCGGTCGGCGGCCGGCTGGGCCGGCGCGCGACGGGCAGCGGGACGGCCGTGACGCCGAGCCGGTCGGGCACGTGGGGGCGGGGCGACGACGCGAAGGCGCCGCCGGCGTCGAGCAGCCGGCGCGCGTCGGCCGCCGAGGGTGGGCGGCCGTCGGGGTCGGGGGCTGTCAGTCGGTGCAGGAGGTCGCCGAGGGGTCCGGCGGTCGGGCCGCCGAGCAGCTCGCGGGCGAGCACGCCCACGGCGTACAGGTCCTGGCGCGGGTCGGGCGCGGCGCCGGCCAGCTGCTCGGGGGCGGCGTACCCGTCGGTGCCGACGCAGGAGCCGTGGGTCTGGCGCGGCGTGCCGAGGACGGCGGCGACGCCGAAGTCGCCGATCCGCAGGTGCGGGCGGGCACCGCCGGTGGGGTCGAGCAGCAGGTTGGCGGGCTTGAGGTCGCGGTGCACCACGCCCGCCGCGTGCACGGCGGCGAGCCCGTCGAGCAGCTGGCCGAGCAGCTCGACGACGTACGCCGGCGGGAGCGGTCCGTGCTCGGCGAGCAGGTCGGCCACCGACCCGCCGCGGGCCAGCTCCATCGCGAACGCGACCCGGTCGTCGTCGGCGACCCAGCCCGTCGGCGCCGCCACGTGCGGGTGGTCGATCCGCACCGCCTGCTCGCGCACGAACCGCAGCAGGTGCGGGGCGTCGAGCCGGCCGAGCACCTTGACCGCCACGAACCGCAGCTCGCGCAGGTCCCACGCCCGCCACACCGAGCCCATGCCACCGACACCGACCAGGTCGAGCAGCAGGTAGCGACCGGCGAGCGGCGGGTCGGCGTACGGCATGCGCCGACGGTGCCACGGACGGCGCCGGTGGCGCCGCCACTCATCCACAGGCAGGGATTACGCCCGTGCCAGGCCGCGCTGCTAACCTGCCCTGTCCTCGTCAGCACCCACCGACGGGCTGCGAGACGGGACGACTGAGCAAGGTCCTCCTGCCACGGAACGACCGTGGCCGTTGAGCCCACAGGAGGTGGAGACCGCTTTGCGTGCCTACGAAGTGATGGTCATTCTCGAGCCGAGTCTCGAGGAGCGCACCGTCGAGCCGTCGCTCGACAAGTACCTCAACGTCGTCCGCAAGGACGGCGGGACGGTCGACAAGATCGAGGTCTGGGGCCGGCGTCGCCTGGCCTACGAGATCAACAAGAACGCCGAGGGCATCTACGCCGTCATCAACCTGCAGGCCGAGCCGGCCACGGTCAAGGAGTTCGACCGCCAGCTCACGCTCAACGAGTCGATCCTGCGCACGAAGGTGATGCGTCCCGACGCTCACTGAGTGTCTGTGGAGAGTCACTTTCCGAATGTCGGTACCTCACGCAACGATGAGGCCGACACCGATGGATCACCCCCGAGAGCACCGTACGGAGACCTGACATGGCAGGCGAGACCCTCATCACCGTGGTCGGCAACCTCACCGACGACCCCGAGCTGCGCTTCACCCCGTCCGGGGCGGCGGTGGCCAACTTCACCGTGGCCTCCACCCCGCGGACGCTGAACAAGCAGACCAACGAGTGGGAGGACGGCGAAGCCATGTTCCTCCGCTGCTCGATCTGGCGGCAGGCGGCCGAGAACGTCGCCGAGTCGCTGCAGAAGGGGGCCCGGGTCATCGTCCAGGGCCGGATGCGCGCCCGCACGTGGGAGACCCGTGAGGGCGAGAAGCGCACCTCCTTCGAGATCGACGTCGACGAGATCGGCCCGTCCCTGCGCTGGGCGACCGCCAAGGTCGCCCGCGTCAGCCGTGCCGGTGGCGGCGGCGGGTACGGCGGCGGTGGCGGCCAGGGTGGCGGTCAGGGCGGTGGCGGCGGGCAGGACCCGTGGGCCACTCCGGCTCCCAGCCAGTCCGGGCCTCCCAGCGGCGGCCAGGGCGGCTCACCCTCGGGTGGCGGCGCTCCGGCCGGCGACCCGTGGGCCGCTCCCGGCGTGGGCTCCGACGAGCCCCCGTTCTGATCCTCGGACTCTCGGAGGTCGAGGAGGCGCGCCAGCGCCGTCACGAGACCATCAGCTCCATCCAGCCAGACCAAGCTAGACCGACCAGCCCACCCCATTCCGGCCCTGTAACCACTCAGCGCCGGGCTTCGAGAGAGGAAGCACCACAATGGCCAAGGCAGTGATTCGCAAGCCCAAGAAGAAGGTTTGCCAGTTCTGCAAGGAGAAGGCGACCGGTGTCGACTACAAGGACGCCACGCTCCTCCGCAAGTTCATCTCCGACCGCGGCAAGATCCGTGCGCGTCGCGTGACCGGCAACTGCGTCCAGCACCAGCGCGACGTCGCCATCGCGGTCAAGAACGCCCGCGAGCTCGCGCTGCTCCCCTACACCTCCACCGGTCGCTGACCGCCGAGAAGAGGAGTCGAAACAGATGAAGCTCATCCTCACCCAAGAGGTCGACGGTCTCGGTTCGCCCGGCGACATCGTGGAGGTCAAGGACGGCTACGGCCGCAACTACCTCATCCCGCGCAACGTCGCGGTCCGGTGGACCCGAGGCGGCCAGAAGCAGGTCGACTCGATCAAGGCCGCCCGCGCCAGCCGCTCGGTCCGCGACCACGACCACGCCGCCCAGATCCAGGGCAAGCTGCAGGCCGGAGCGGTCGACCTCAAGGTCCGCGCCGGTGCCAGCGGGCGCCTGTTCGGCACCGTGACCATCACCGACATCGCCGAGGCGCTGACCACGGTCGCCGGCGAGCCGGTCGACAAGCGCACGATCGTCGTCCCGACGCCGATCAAGTCGCTCGGTGCCCACACCGTGTCGGTCAAGCTGCACGACGACGTCTCGGCTGCGGTCGACCTCAACGTCATCCCCGCCTGACGCACGACCTCAGCGGCCGCCCCCGGGACTCCCGGCGGGCGGCCCCTGCATGTCGGGTGCGTCCGCGCCCGCCCACGCGCGCCCGGCGTGCACGAACAGCAGCACGATCATCGCCAGCGGCACGACCGCCACGGCGACCCCGGCGGTGTCGGTGAGGCCGCGCAGGTCGCCGCCGAAGACCAGGACGGGCAGCCCGACCACGACCAGGCCGCCGACGAACAGGGTGCGCCACCAGGTCTCGGCCGCTCGCTCCCCGGCCGCGGCGGCGGCGCCGGCGAGCACGAAGCTGAGCAGGGCGTAGCACCCGAACTGCGGCAGGTTGACCGCCCACGCGAGGGCCTCGTCTGCGTCGTCGAGCGCTTCGACGACGTCCGGCACCCACAGCGGCAGCGACACCAGGCCGGCGAGGGCCGCGACGCCGAGCAACGCCGAGCGCCACGGCAGGTCAGCCGGCAGGGCGCGGACGCCGAGCAGCACCAGCACCCAGCCGAGCGGGTTGGCGAGCAGGTCGAAGCCGCCGCCCACCGGGGCGATGATCGCGATCACGACCATGCCCATCGCTATCGACTGCAGCGGCTTCACGTCGCCCTCACCGGGCCAGGGTAGGGCCGGTCCGCAGCCAGGCGTCGCCGCGGGCGCGGCGGAGCAGGGTGACCAGGCGTCCGCCCATGAACAGGCCGGCGAACAGCACCCAGACGGTGACCAGGCCGGCGTCCCACCAGGCCACGGCGGCCAGGGTGAGCGGCGCGTAGGCGAGCAGGACGACGACCCCGGCCCACGCGAGGTAGCGGCCGTCGCCGGCGCCGATCAGCACCCCGTCGAGCACGAACACGACACCGGCGAGCGGCTGGCCGAGCGCCGCCACGAGCAGCACCGGCACGAGCAGGTCGTGGACGCGGGGGTCGTCGACGAACAGAGGTCCGAGCAGCGGGCTGAGGGCGGCCAGCCCCACCCCGGCCACCACCCCGCTGGCGACCCCCCAGGTGACCATCCGTGAGGTGAGGGCCCGGGTGCCGACGACGTCGCCGGCGCCGAGCGCCCGGCCGGTGATCGCCTGGGCGGCGATGGCGATCGCGTCGAGCACGAACGACAGGAAGCCCCACAGGGTCATCGCCAGCTGGTGGGTGGCGATCTGGTCGGCGGCGCCGCCCGACCCGAGCGCGACGGCGTACGTCGTGACCAGCAGCGCGGCGCGCAGCGTGAGGGTGCGCACGACCAGGGCGACGCCGGCCCGGGCGGCGGCCCGCACCCCGGGGACGTCGGGGCTCAGGGACGCGCCGTGCCGGCGGGCGCCGCGGACGACGACCGCGACCAGCGCGGCCGCCGAGGCCACCTGCGCGACCACCGACCCCCAGGCGGAGCCGGCGATTCCCAGACCTTCGAGGCGGGGCCCGTCGACCGGCCCGGCGCCGTACACGAGGAGCACGTTGAGCACGACGTTGAGGGCGTTGCCGCCGACGGCGACGACCAGCGGCGTCCGGGTGTCCTGGAGGCCGCGCAGGACACCGGTCGCGGCGAGCATGACCAGCAGCGGCATCACGCCGAGGAAGGCGATCCGCAGGTACGTCGTGGCGTACCCGGCGACCTCCGCGTCCACCCCGAACGCGCCGACCAGTGGGTCGGTGAGCACGACCCCCGCGACGGTGATGGCGACGCCGAGGCCGACGGCGAGCCAGATGCCGTCGAGACCGAGGGCGAGGGCTCCGCGCAGGTCGCCGGCGCCCAGTCGCCGGGCGACCCCGGCGGTGGTGCCGTAGGCGAGGAACACACACAGGCCCACCGCGGTCTGCAGGACCACCGCGGCGATCCCGAGCCCGGCGAGCTGGGCGGTGCCGAGGTGTCCCACCACCGCGGCGTCGGCGAGGAGGAACAGCGGCTCGGCCACCAGCGCGAGGAACGCCGGCACCGCCAGCCGAAGGATCTCCCGGTCCATCGACCTGTCGCGCCCGCGCATCGGCTCCACCCTAGTGTCGCGGGTCGCCGGGCCGGGCCGCCGATGTCCTCACCAGAATCGGTGGAAAACCCTGCGGGATCTGTGGATATGTGGCATGGGGAGCGGTTTGTCGACAAACCGCCAGGACACGCCCGGGTGGACAGGGGGTGAACAACGATTTGTCACAGCTGATTTCGTTCCACACCCGCCCACGGACGTTTGTGCAGGTCAGCGGCCCGGAGACGGGTACCTCCGAACCGTCGTCCACAGTGCCGTCCCCATGCTGTGCACAGCGCGCCGCGTGTCGTCCACCCTTCTCGACAGGTTATCCCCAGGGCCTGTGGATGGGCCCCTGTCGCAACCCCCCTCGCACCCCGTACGTTCACGGTTCGAGGCACCCCGACGAGTCTCGCTCCCACCTTCCTCGTCGCCGCCCGACCCGGCCGCCACCACCCGGTTGCCGGTCGTCCCACCGACCCCGGCGGCGGGCCCACTGTCAGTGCCCGCCCCTAACCTCACCGACAACAACCGCACCACCCGTCCCGCACCACCCGAACCGCTTCAGCCGCCCTCAGCCGCCTCGTGCGTGGAGATCCGTCCGTGAGCCTCACCGAGTCCGACAGCCGGGGAATCCCCGACCCTCCCTACGACGAGTGGGGCGACGGGCCGGTGCCCTACGAGCGCGGGCCAGGCGCCGCGGTCGGGGGGCGACCGGATGCCGCCGCAGGACATGGCGGCCGAGCAGTCGGTGCTGGGTTCGATGCTGATCTCCAAGGACGCCGTGGCGGAGGTCTCGGAGGTCCTGCGCGGCAACGACTTCTACCGGCCGTCGCACGAGATCATCCACGACGCCGTGATCGACCTGTTCGGTCGCGGCGAGCCGGTCGACATGATCACGGTGGCCGCCGAGCTGCAGCGGCGCGGCGTCCTGGCGAAGGTCGGCGGTGCTCCGTACCTCCACACCCTGGCCGCCAACGTGCCGATCGCGGCCAACGCCGAGTTCTACGCCCAGATCGTGCACGAGAAGGCGATCCTGCGACGACTGGTCGACGCCGGCACCAAGATCGCGCAGTTCGGCTACGCCGGCGAGGGCCAGGTCGACGACATCGTCGACCGGGCGCAGGCCGAGATCTACCAGATCACCGACAAGCGCAGCTCCGAGGACTACGCGCCGCTGAGCGACATCATGGAGTCGGTGCTCGACGAGATCGAGGCGATCAGCAACCGCGAGGCCGGCCTGTACGGCGTCCCCACCGGCTTCGCCGACCTCGACGACCTCACCAACGGCCTCCACGCCGGCCAGATGATCATCGTCGCGGCCCGCCCTGCCATGGGGAAATCGACGCTGGCGCTCGACCTGTGCCGGGCGGCGTCGATCCAGAACAACATGACCAGCGTGTTCTTCAGCCTCGAGATGACGCGCTCGGAGATCTCGATGCGGCTGCTGTCGGCGGAGGCGAAGGTGCCGCTCAACCACATCCGCAACGGCAACATGCAAGACGGCGACTGGGACAAGCTGGCCCGTCACATGGCGAAGGTGTCGGCTGCCCCGATGTTCATCGACGACAGCCCGAACATGACGATGATGGAGATCCGCGCCAAGGCGCGCCGCCTCAAGCAGCGCCACGACCTGCGGCTGATCGTCATCGACTACATGCAGCTGATGACGTCGGGCCGCAAGGTCGAGTCGCGCCAGCTGGAGGTCTCGGAGTTCTCCCGCCAGATCAAGCTGCTCGCCAAAGAGCTCGGCGTCCCGATCATCGCCCTGTCCCAGCTCAACCGTGGCCCCGAGCAGCGCGGCGACAAGCGCCCGATGATGAGCGACCTGCGCGAGTCCGGCTCCCTCGAGCAGGACGCCGACATGGTGATCCTCCTGCACCGCGACGACGTCTACGAGAAGGAGTCGACCCGCCCCGGCGAGGCCGACCTGATCGTCGCCAAGCACCGCAACGGCGCCACCCGCGACATCACCGTCGCCTTCCAGGGCCACTACTCCCGCTTCGTCGACATGGCTCACTGAGGCACAGTCGCTGCCGCCTGCGGCCCCGCCAGGACCCAGGGCGTCGAGATGCAGACCGTGCCCCGCACCAGGCGGCACGGCTCCCGGACCGCTGGTGGCGATCTGCGGTGGACCGTGGAACGCGGACCGCGCCGGCAGCCTGTGGTGCCGGTAGCGCGCCGTGCTGACCAGGACGGACCTCTAGAGCTGGATCTCGTGTGCCCACCCTCCTCGCCCACCCCCATGACGAAGAGCTTCGGGTTCGTCGCCTTTCCGGGCCGGGTCGTGTGCCCGAGACCGGTCCATCCACCGTGCTCAGGCACACGACCCGTCCCTCGGGAGGAACGGCTGGCGGCCCTCCAGCGGGCTCGGCTATCGAGACCTGAACCTCGTCGTCCACTCGGCGTTGAGCCGGTCGGCCTGTCGACGCTGCCCGACGACCAGTCGTCGGCCCGGTGGGAGCGTCAGGCCGAGGTGGTCGAGCACCTGCTGCGCCGTGCGGAGCGGATCGGCGGCCAGCTCCTCGTACGTCACCTCGTGAGGCACGATGCCGTGGGCGGCGAACCAGTCGGCCCAGTCCGCCTCGGATCGTTCGATCGTGGCGACGAGCCGGCCGATCTGCTCCTCGTCGTACTGGGGATCCCGGCCCCCGGGGACCACGGCCTCACCCGGGTGCCAGAAGTGGGTTTGTCGTGCCTTCGCCCACGACACGGCTTGGGCGACGGAGTCTCGTCGCCGCAGATGAACGAATCCGAGCCGACCGAGCTGCGCGCTCAGCAGGTCCAGATCCGTGACTGCTGACGTCGATGCGGCGGCGGCCAGGCCGCTGGTCAGCTCGGGCAGCGTCTCGGCCATGACCCGCCCTCCGAAGACACCGTTCGAGGTGCTGCCGGCGGCCAACGCCGCCCGGACGAAGGTGTCGTCGATGCCGCCGGCTGGCGGTCGGGCGATGCCCCAGGCGTCGGCGTACTCGGTCAGCGTCTTCCGGTTGAAGTAGGAGGCGGGGTGGCCGGCGACCCCGGACGACTCCAGCAGACCGCACAGCAAGGTACTTCCCGTGCGCGGCGTCGCGCAGATCAGGTACGAGTCGAAGCCTCGATCGCTCACAGGGGCGGACGGTAGCCAAGCGCCGAGCCGCGCTCCACCCGAATTCGCAGGACCGGGTTGCCCAGGGCATCACGTCGTGGCCGATCGGTCGGCGGCGCGCGTCGACAGGAACGCCGACCGATGATCCCCGCCGGTTCGGTCGGTCCGTACGAGGAGAGACGAACGAGAGGAGTGGAGCACCGTGCTGCTGGAGAACCGCACGGCCATCGTCCACGGAGGTAGCGGGAGTGTCGGCTCCGCGGTCGCCACGGCGTTCGCGCGTGAGGGTGCCGAGGTGCACCTCACGGGGCGCACGCTGGCCGCGCTCGAGGAGACAGCCGACGGCATCCGCAACCAGGGCGGGGCCGCCCATGTCGCCGTCCTCGACGCGACCGACCGGGACGCGGTCGAGGTCCATGCCACGAGGGTGGCGGAGCAGGCAGGCGGCATCGACGTCTGCTTCAACGCCACCGGCAACGACGACCTGCAGGGCACACCGCTGCTCGACATGCGGGTCGACGACGTCCTGCGGCCGGTCGCCAAGGCGGTCACCTCGACGCTCGTCGTCGCCACCGCCGCCGCGCGCCACATGCACGGACGCGGCGTGATCGTCGTCATGGGCGGCGGGCGCGAGGCGATCCCGAACCTCGGTGGGTCTCACGTCGCCTGGTCCGCACTGGCCGGGCTGTGCCGGCAGCTCGCCGCCGACCTCGGACCACGTGGCGTGCGCGTCACCTGGCTGCTGTCACCGGGATCCCCCGACCCGGGCAGGACCGACACGGAGGCCGACGGCCTGCTGCTCGCGCGGCGTCCGAGCTACGCCGACGTCGCCAACGCGGCCGTGTTCGCCGCCTCCGACTGGGCGGCCACGATGACCGCGACCGAGATCAACCTCACCGCGGGCGGCGTCGTCGACTGACGTGCCTCCCGTTCAGCGCGGTACCGGCGCGCGCTGGTCGACCTCGGCGTCCTGGTCGAGCACCCAGGCCTCGGTGATCTCGGCCGCGTACAACCGCAGCCTGGTCTCTCCGGTGACCCGCGGGCGCGTGAGCTCGTCCAGCCCCTCGGCGAGGGAACGGCGGTTGAAGATCCGGAGCGCCTCGTCGAGCTCCTCGTCGGCACACCGTCGGGCCAGCGCGGTCGCGTAGAACGCCGTCCCGGTGTGGGGCACGACCGTGCTGTCGAAGACGGTGAGGGCGATCTCGGGTCGCTGCTCGATCAGCACCGAGTGCCTGGATCCCGGCCAGGAGAGCCAGTAGAGGCGATCCAGGGCGTCGGCCGCGAACCACACCGGGGTCGCCCACGGACGTCCGGAGTCGTCGGCGGTGGCCAGGACGACGTAGGAGGTGGCCTCGAGGATGCCGCGTGCGTGAGCGTTGTTGTCGGTCATGACGGCCGCCGTCCCGGTCAGGCGCGCAGGCCGCGAGCCAGCGCCGGGACCATCACCGCGGCGGCCACGAGGTGCAGCAGGACCAGCGCGGCCACGGTGGCGGCGTCGCCCCCTGAGAAGAACGGCGGCACGAGCGAGAGCGCCGTGAGCGCGACCGCGACCCGCACGAACGCCGTCGCGGGGCGGGCGCTCCAGCGACGCAGGGCCACGGCGAGGACGACACCGACGGCGCAGAAGAACCCGGTCAGGACGGCGACTCCCGACACGGGCACCGCCTCGCCGGCGTCGCCGAGCTCGAAGTCGACGCCGACGAGCCGGGCGAGCGCGGCGGTGACGGCGGTGGCCGTCATCGCCACGAGCGCGGCGACGACGCCGGTGACCGCGAGCCTCGGGGGCCGGGGCGCGCGGCCGTCGCCCGTGGTCGTCACGGTGGTGCGGTGCTGCAGGTCCGACATGGCTCTCTCGTTTCGCTCGGTGTGCTGGTCGAGTCCCGTTCTAGTGCCGCTCCCCGCGTCGTCCGAACTGATTCAGACTATGTTGAATCAATGCGCGCGGAGTCGGCCGTCTCGTTCACCTTCGGCCGTGACGACCTGTTGCGGACCCGGTTCGCGATCTCCCCCCTGACCGAGCTCGTCGCCGCGACCTACGTGGTGCGTCTGCCGTCCCACTTCCCCGAGCACCGGCCGTGGTTTCGCGAGGTCGCTCCCCGGGTGGTCGGGCTGGACCTCGACCTGCTCTTCGCGGTCAATCCACTGGGCCGCACCGTGTGGCCGAACTTCCAGGCGCCGCCACCCCTGGTCCCGCACCCGGGGATCGACGACGAGCTGGGTCGCGTGGCCGCGACCGATCCCGCGGTGGTCCGCGCCGACGTACGCCGCGCCTTCCCCGACGGCGTCCCCGCCGACGCCCGGCCGTTCCTCGACGAGACGGAGTCGGCCGTCGCCGGCCTGGTGTCCCAGATGCGGTCGTTCTGGCACGCGACGCTGGAACCCTGGTGGGGACGGATCAGCGACTTCCTGGAGGGAGAGGTCGGAGCCCGGGCCCGGCAGCTGGTCGCCGGTGGGGGCGAGACGGCATTCCTGGGCCTCGACCCGACGGTGTCGTGGGACGGCGGCACCCTGCGGGTCTCGCCGGTGCGGCTGAGCCCGTGCGCGGTGGACCTCGAGGGTCGCGGCCTCCTGCTGCTCCCCTCCGTCCTGGCCTTCGGTGTCTGGCCGCGGGTGGACGCCCCGTGGGACCCGGCCCTCACCTACCAGCCTGCCGGCACCGGTGACCTCTGGCTCTCCGATCCCGCCGGCCCGGGGGCACTGGCCGACCTGGTCGGACGGCGTCGCGCCGTGCTGCTTCGAGCACTGGACCGGCCGACGTCCACCACGGTGCTGGCCCGGAGCACCGGGTGGAGCGCCGGCGGCGTCAGCAGCCACCTCGCGGTGCTGCGGCGTGCCGGGCTCGTTGTCCGACGGCGCGACGGGCGGCACGTGGTCTACTCCCGGACCGCCACCGGAGACGCCGTGACCCGCTGAGACCTGTGGAACCTACGTCACGCCGTTGGTCGGGACCGGCTCGGGTGACCCCTCGTAGCGGGTGGCGATCGCGGCGGCGCGGTCGCGCAGGGCGGTGCGCAGGCGGTGCGGCGCAAGGGCCTCCGCGCTCGTGCTCAGCTGCCACAGCGCCCACTCGGCGTGCCTCAGGTCCTGGAAGGTCACCTCGAGCCGGAGCCAGCCGTCCGCGTCGGGCTCCTCGCTGAGGACGGCGAGCGCGGTGCCCACCAGGTCCTCCCGCCGCGCCGGGTTCATCCGTACCAGCACGACCACCTGGTCGCCGCCGGTCCGGAACTGCACGCTGCGTTCCTGCCAGGCCCGGTCCAGATCGACCCGGTCCGGTCGCTGTGCCGGTTCGGGGAGTGCCTCGGCGGCCAGCACCCGTGACAGCCGGTAGGTGCGGTCCGCGCCCGACCTCGTGGCCAGCAGGTAGACCCGGTCGCGGACGGTGACCAGGCCGATCGGGTCCACCGTGCGCCACTGCGGTTCCTGGCCGGTGGCCGCGTAGTGGATGCGCAGCCTGTGCCCGGCGAGCACCGCGCGCCGGACCTCGATCATGGTGGGTTCGGGCACGTCGTCGGTCACCAGCCGGCGCGCGAGCAGGTCGCCCTCCGGGTCGACGAGCAGTCGCCGGGCCGCATCGCTCGCAGTGGCCTGGTGGCTCTCGGGCAGTGCGTCGACCACCTTCCGCATCGCCGAGGCCAGCGCCGAGCCGAGGCCGAAGACCTGCTCGCCGCGCCCCGATCCGGCGGTCAGCAGGGCCAGGGCCTCGTCGTGGTTCAGCCCGGTGAGCCCGGCGAGGTCGGTCCGGAAGCCCGGCAACAAGGCGAAACCACCGTGCCGGCCGCGCTCGGCGTAGACCGGGACGCCGGCCGTGGACAGCGCCTCGATGTCGCGCAGCACGGTGCGCGGCGACACCTCCAGCTCACGCGCGAGCGTGGTCGCGGTCAGCCGGCCGCGCTGGCGCAGCAGCAGCACCAGCGAGACCAACCGATCGGCACGCATCCGCAGAACGTAGCCGAATACATGACGGAGGATGTCGTGATTCGTCGGCAGGCTCGTGACCCACGACGTCGCACGACGTCGACGAGTCGAATGGAGCAGACGTGGCGATGAAGCGTTCGGCGGTCAACCCGTGGACCTGGTCGGTGGAGATGGGCTACCACCAGGGTGAGCTCGTCTCCGGCGAGACCCGGACCCTGTACTGCTCCGGGCAGACCGCGATGGGCGGCGACGGCACGCCCCAGCACGCCGGCGACATGGCGGCACAGGTGGCGCTGAGCCTCGACAACCTGGAGGCGGTGCTCGGCGAGGCCGACATGTCGCTGGCCGACCTCGTCCGGCTCAACGTCTACGCGACCGACGTAGACCTGCTCTTCCAGCACTACGGCGTGCTGGCCTCGCGGCTCGGTGCCGCCGGGGTGGCACCCACGACCACGATGCTCGGGGTGACCCGGCTGGCGATCCCCGGCCTGATGGTCGAGCTCGAGGGCACCGCCGTCGCGTGATCCGAGGTCACTCCGGGAGCGGGAGCTCACCCGGCGTCTTGGTGTAGCCGAGCTGCTCGATGACGCGCCCGTCGCTGACCCGGGTCACGTTCACGCCGAGCACGGACTCCGCGTCGGTGGGCCCGAAGCGGTAGCGCCACCGCACCGTGCCCCAGTCGCTCTCGGCGAACACGTGCTCGACCTCGAAGACGGTCGACTCGTCGTCCATCAGCTCGGCCCAGAAGGCCACGCACGCGTCCTTGCCGACGTACGCCGTGCCGTCGGGTGCCGGCTGGGCCGACACCATCACGCAGTCGTCGTGGACGAGGGCGGCCAGCGCGTCGTGTCGCGGCGCCGGAACGCGTCGTTGAAGCGGCCGATGGTCTCGGCGGTGGGTGGTGAGTCGCGTGTGTGGTCATGTCGGTGCCTCCTCGAAGTAGACTGTTCGGTCTACTTGGTACGATATAGACTGATCGTTCTATCGTCAAGCGGAGGTGCACGAATACATGGCGACGCCCACACCAGGACCGCGGGAGCGACTTCTCGCCGCCGCACAGCAGCTCTTCTACTCACGCGGTGCCGCGGTCGGGGTGGACGCGCTGCTCAGGGAGGCGAACGTCGCGCGCAGGTCGCTCTACGAGCACTTCGGTGGCAAGGACGGCTTGGTGACGGCGGTTCTGCGCCGCGCCGCCGACGAGGACCTCGCGTGGTACGAGGCCGCGTTGGCCGGTGCCACGGAGCCCCGAGCCCGACTGCTCGGCCTGTTCGACCGACTCGACGAGCTGGTCTCGGACGCGGACTTCCGAGGCTGTCGGTACTTCGCGACCGACCTGGCCTTCGCCGATGCCGGCCATCCGGCGCATGCCGAGACCGAGGCGTTCCGCGCAGCGCATCCGCTCGCTCCTCGTCCGGGAGCTCGAGGCCATGGGCCACGCCCGCCCGGAGCACGCAGCCGAGCAGCTGCACCTGCTGATCGAGGGGACGCTGGTGATGGGCGCCACCCAGGACGGTCAGCATCCCGCTCGCGCCGCGCGGGACCTCGCCGCCGTCATCCTCGACTGACGTCGGCCACGCCGGGGGATCGGCACTCGCGTCCTGGCCGAGGACGGCCTGACCATCGCCGACCGGGTCGACGGCGACGCGCCACCGCCATCGCCCCCACAGCGGGTCAACGGCCGCCACCGGCGAGGCCGGCCCGGGAGATCCTGACCGACGCGACCGCCGGCGCTACCCGACTGACCTCGGCCCGGACCGCCCGCCGAGATCTGGTCCGCCAGGTCGCGGGCGATCTCGCGGGCGACCTGCGTCGCCTTGACGGCGAGCGGTGAGCGGGTGCGGCCGGCGGGCCAGTGCAGGTAGATCTCGCGTGCGGGGGCGGGCCGCAGCCGGTGCACGCGGAGCCGGTCGTCGTCCCAGGCCTCGGCGAGAGCGAGCCACGGGAGGATCGCGAACCCCAACCCGGCGCGCACCATCGACAGCAGCGTCTCGTTGCTCGCGCTGCGGAAGACGACCCGGATGCGCGACCCGCTGCGGCGGATCTCCCGCTCCAGCCGGGGCTGGTCGCAGGTGGCCGGCCACGCCACGACCGCGGCGTCGTCGAGGCCCTCGAGCCGCACCGGGCCGTCGGGGAAGTCGCCCGGACGCGCGACGAGGAGGTAGGGGTCGTCGATCAGCTTCAGGCTCTCGACGTCGTCGTCGACCGGCCCGTCGTGGAAGAGGAGGTCGAGGTCGTCGGTTCGCGGCTCGTCCGCCTCGCCCTCCGACAGCCGGATCTCGCAGCCGGGGTGCTCCTCGCGCAGCCGGCGCACCAGCGCCGGCAGGACGACGGCCGACACGCTCTGCAGCGTGCCGATGTCGATCCGACCCTCGCCCGCGCGGAACCGCTCGATGGCGTCGGCGAGGTCGTCGGCGTCCCTCAGCAGGTCGCGTCCGCGCTCGAGGACCAGCGTGCCGAGCGGCGTCAGCCGGACCGGCCTGGGGCCGCCGGGCCGGTCGAACACGGCGCCGCCCACGGCCCGCTCGAGCCCGGCGATCTGCTGGCTCACCGACGACTGCGTGTAGCCGAGCCGGGCGGCCGCCCGGCCGAAGGTGCCCTCCTCGGCGATCAGCGCCAGCGCCCGGAGGTGTCGCAGGTCGACGTCGCCCATCCTCGGAGCATAGGCGATCACGATCGACCCGATCGGTAACGATCGCTTTTCACGAAGACACTCCTCCGCCTAGCGTCGCGCCATGACCATCACCGCCGCTGCCGCACCGGCGCCGACCGCCGTTCGGGTGCTGCCCGTGGCCGCCGCGCTGGGCACCATCTACCTCGTGTGGGGATCGACCTACCTCGCGCTGTGGATCATGGTCGAGGAGATGCCTGCGCTGCTGGCCTCCGGCCTTCGTGCGCTCACGGCGGGCGGCCTGCTCGCCGCCGTGCTGGCGATGCGCGGAGGCATCGGACGGCTCCGGGTGACCCCGCCCCAGCTGGCGGCCTGCGCGCTGATGGGTCTCCTGCTCCTGTCCTGGGCCAGGGGCTGCTGACCGTCGCCGAGGACGGCGGCGCCCCCTCCGGGCTCGCTGCCCTGCTGATCGCCGCGGTCCCGCTCTGGGTGGCCTGCTACCGAACCCTGGCCGGCGACCGGCCCCCGACCCGGACGGTCGTGGGGGTGGCGGTCGGGTTCGCCGGTGCCGCCGTCCTCGTCGTCGACAACGGCGTCGGGGGCGCCGTGCCGACCTGGACCCTGCTGACCGTCGTGGTCGCCAGCGTGGCCTGGGCCCTCGGGTCGTGGCTCCAGCCGAGCCTGGCCCTGCCGCGCGACCCGTTCGTCGTCGTGGTCTACGAGATGTTCGTGGGCGGCGCGGTGCTGACGGTGCTCGGCCTCGCTCGGGGTGAGCGCTTCGACCCGGCCGCCTACTCCGCCCGCTCGTGGGCCGCGTGGGTCTTCCTGGTGCTGGTCGGATCGATCGTCGCGTTCAGCGTCTACACGTGGCTGCTGCAGACGACCGCGGTCTCGGTGGTCGTCACCTACGCCTACGTCAGCCCGGTGGTGGCGGTCTTCCTCGGCTGGCTCGTGCTGAGCGAGCCACTGACCGTCATGACCGTCGCCGCTGCGCTCGTGGTCGTGAGCGGGGTGGCGCTCGTCGTCCGCGCCGAACGACCCGCGGCGTCGTTCGAGGAGGTGTCCCGATGAGCCGGCTGACCGGGCAGGAGCTCAAGCTCAGCGACTACACGAAGCACCTCCTGGGGGCCGCCGCCATCCGGCCCGGCGAGAGCGTGGTCGACGTCGGCTGCGGCACCGGTGGGCCGACGGTCGCGGCGGCGTACCTGGCCACGCCGGGAGTCGTGGTCGGCGTCGACGTCGCGGCGGCGTCGATCGCGACCGCGCGTGCCAGGGTGCCTCGAGAGCTGGCGAACCTCTCGTACGTCGTCGGGGACGCCGCGACCCGGCGACCGGTGGTGAGCCCGGTCGACGTGGTGATCAGCCGCTTCGGTCTCATGTTCTTCGACGACCCGGCCGCTGCCTTCGCCAACGTCGCGGGCTGGCTGCGTCCGTCGGGCCGGCTGGCCGCGCTGGTCTGGCAGCCGCAGCGCCTCAACCCGTGGATCCTCGAGACCAACCGCGCCCTGACCGGGGACCCGGGCGGCGCGGGCATCGAGACCGGCGGTCCCTTCAGGCTCGCGGATCCACAGCTGCTCTCGGGCCTGCTCACCGGCGCCGGCTTCACCGACGTCGCCGCCACGCCCGTGCACGAGCCGGTGCACCTCGGGGCGTCGGTGCCCGACGCGCTCGACTTCGTGCTCAGCTGGCGCAGCTCGCAGGAGGCGCTGGCCGCCGTCCCGGACGAGGAGGCGGAGCGGCTGCGGCGCACGCTGACCGACACCCTGTCTCGCCACGTGCAGGACGACGGCCGGGTCAGCCTGCCCTCGGCTGCCTGGCTTGTTCGCGCCCGGCGCGCCTGATCAGGCCGCGGCGCCGAGGGCGGACTGATTGTCGGTGGGGCTGAGTACGGTCGAGCCATGTCTCTCGAGCTGAGACCCCTGGTCGACACCGACCTCGACGAGATGTTCGTGTGGGTGAGCGAACCGCGCGGGGTGGCGATGGCGGCGTTCACCCGGGCGGACCCGTCCGACCGGGCGGCGTTCGACGCCCACCAGGCGCGGGTCAGCAGCAACCCCGACAACACCCAGCTCGCGATCACCGACGACGGCGCCCTGGTGGGCATGATCGCGAGCTTCACGATCGAGGGTGACCGCGAGCTGACCTACTGGATCGACCCGAGCCGGTGGGGGCAGGGGGTGGCCTCGCGGGCCCTGGTCGCCTTCCTCGACGTCGAGACGACCCGCCCGCTCTGGGCGCGAGTCGCCGAGCACAACGTCGGGTCGGCCACGGTGCTCGGCCGCGCCGGCTTCACGCAGGCCGGTTCCGATCGCGGCTGGGCCGCCGGCGTCGGCCGCGAGGTCGTCGAGCACATCTACCGGTTGGACTGACCCGGGAGGCCGGGGATCGGCCAGGCAGGGTCGGGCCGGAAGCGCTCCCATCCGTCGCAGAAGGGCGGGCCCCACGCGGCGACCACGGCCTCCACCGCTTGGTGCGGCTGGCTGCGGCGGTCTGGAGGTCATCCGGGGCGGTCGCCCGAGGAACCACCGCGCATGACGTGACAGGGGGCCGGTGGCTCGTCCCCGGTTTGAAGAACCGCACCGACGGTCAACTCACCATGGGCTTCGCCATGGTCGCGAGCCTGACCAACGGCGTGCAGCTCGGCGCCCAGACGCCCCGAGGAGGTCGTCGACCGTCTCGAGGCCAGCCCGACACCTCGAGAAGGCCCTGGGCGAGGCGGACGGGGGCTGGCAGGTGCCGGTCGACCCGGGGAGCCTGCGCGGCGAAGGCGACGACTACTGACGAGGCGGCTCAGCCCGAGGCCTCACTGCGGCTGCGGCTGCCGCTCGGGCTCGTCCCCGCCTCGCCCGAGGCTGGCGATGGCGGCGAGGATCAGGACGGCACCGACGGCTCCGGCCGGAGTCAGGCGCTCGTCGAGGAACAGCATCGCGATCAGGACGGCGGTGACGGGTTCGGTCAGGGTGGCCACGACCGCGGCTCCGCTGGGCGTGACGCGTAATCCGGTGAAGAGCAGGGCGTAGGCGACCGCCATCGTCACGACGCCGAGGTAGACGACCAGCAGCCAGGACTCGGTGTCGCTCGTGGTCAGGGAGAGGCCGCGCGCGTACGCGAGCGCCACGCCGCAGGGAACCAGGACGGCGGCCGCGACCGTCATGGTCGCGATGGTCACGGTGAGGGTGTCGAGGCGCTGGGACAGGGGCGCTGCGAGGTCGGCGGACAGCGCGTAGGCGGCTCCGGACCCGAGGGCTGCGGCCAGGCCGAGCGTCGGGTCGGTCGCCTCGGCGGGGGCGCCGCCGACGAGGCTGACGAGCAGCAGTCCGAGCACCGCCGTCGCGACCGTGAGGACGCGGGATGAGGGAGGACGTCGCCGTCGTTGGACGGTGCTCACGACGAGCAGCAGCACGGGAGCGAAGCCCAGGCACACGACCGTCGCCACGCTCACCCCGGTCGCGAGGACCGCCACGAAGAAGAGACCCTGGAACGCCGCGGTCAGCACCCCCACGACCGTGACGCGCCGCCACTGACCCCGCGCCAGCGACCAGCTCGAGGCGAGCCTGCCGGTCACCGCGGCGGCGAGCAGCAGCACGGCGACCGCGACCAGGGCCCGGTAGGCGCCGATGATCAGCGGCGACAGGCCCGACCCCTCGTGGACCAGCTGGACGCCGGCGCCGATGGTCCCCCAGAGCACCCCCGCCGTCGTCACCAGCCCCAGGCCGCGCCACAGCTGCGCCGACGAGTGGGCAGCGGTGGTCGTCGACGTCACCGCGTCAGTATCCCGACCCCCGCGGTCAGCTCACGCGTCGACCGCCACGTCGCCCAGCGGCGTCGAGCAGCAGAGGCAGGATCTGGCCCCGGTCGATCTCTCGCGGCCGGATGCCGCCGGCGTGCCGCATGTCGACCTCGCCGGCGAGGAGGGTGGTCTTGCAGGTGCCGCACATGCCCTCGCGTGCACAACGACGGCGGCCGCAGCCGGCCCGCAGGGCGGCGTCCAGCACGGTGCTCGTCGGCGCCGCACTCGACGGTCCGCCCGCTGCGCCGGAACTCCACCGCGGTCGCTCGCCGGCGCCCGACGTCGGCGGCGCGGCACGACCGGCGCTCCAGCTCGAAGCTCTCCTCGTGGCAGCGCGCCGGGTCGACGCCGGCGAGCGCGAGCATCTGCGCGCACCGCGCGCCATGTAGCCGGTCGGCCCGCAGGTGAAGACCTCGCGCGTCGTGCAGGTCGGGAGCGAGCCGGCAGCAGGGTCCGCAGCGACAGCCGGCCGGTGGCGCCGGACCATCGCTCGCCCGGCGAGTCGGCCTCGCAGACCGCCGTCACCGCAAGCCGGGGCGCGGCGCCGCGATGCCTCGAGCTCGCGCCGGAAGACGATGTCGTCCGGCGACCGCGCGCTGTGCACGAAAACCACGTCGGCACGGCCGCCGGTCGTCGCGCAGCGTGCGGGTCATCGACATCAGCGGCGTGATGCCGCTGCCGGCGGAGAGGAAGAGGTACTTCGGCGCCGGGTGCTCCACCGGCTGAACCGCCCGAGCGGCCCGGTCACCCGCAGCGCGGTCGCCGGGCCGCGAGCCGGTCGTGCAGCCAGTTCGAACGGGCCCGCCCGGCACCCGCTTGACGGTGATCGTCAGGCGGTCGGGCGCGGTCGGTGGCGAGGAGATCGTGTAGCAGCGCTCGACGCTGCTGCCGTCGACCTCGGCGTGCACGGTGAGGTACTGGCCCGGGTCGAAGGCGAACCGTGCCGTCCGGCGCGGCGCGAGGACGAAGCTCGCACGTCGTGGGTGACCTCGTCGACCGCCGGCAGACGAGCTGCTCGTCGATCCCGGACTCCGCCGGCGCGAGCGGCGTGCGCTGCGGGCCAGCAGGCCGTCGCGAGGCTGCTCGCGCAGCCGGTCGACGTACCAGCGGCGAAGGCCTCGACCTGGTACTCGCTGGGCGTGTAGGGCCCGGGCTCGTAGGCCGGGTCGGCGACGCCGAGCTGGGCGCGGGCCACGAACGAGGCGTCCTGCTCGTTGGTCTGGCGCCACACCTCGGTGAGCGCGTCGACGTCGTAGTCGACCCCCTCGACGGCGTCCTCGTGGACGAGCCAGGTGGAGCGCACCAGCGTGCGGTCCGGTGCCAGCGGCAGCACCGAGAACGTCACCGCGTGGTCGGCGAGAGGTGGATCCAGGCGTTGGGCTGGTGGTGCAACGACAGCCGGCCCGAGCCGGGGATGTCGAGGTCACCGAGCAGCGCGGCGACAGGCCGGGACCCGTCGATGCTGAAGGACTCGCCCGCGCCGTCGAGCGGCTCGCGCTGGATCCGGAAGCCGAACCGGGCGATCCGAGCTCCTCGATCAGGGCGTACGGGCAGGCCGAGCGCGGCGCAGCGCGCGCTCAGATCGGCCTCGGCCGAAGGTAGCGGTCGTGGGCCGCGCGGAGCCGGTCGGGGATCTGGTCCTCGCGTAGCCCTAGGTGGGGAAGAAGGTGCAGATCAGCTCGGGTGCCCGCCCTCGCAGTGGTAGCACTCCCGGTTGTTCTCCATGACCAGCTTCCAGTTGCCCTCCTCGACCAGGTCGACCTGGGCGGCGACCTTGGCCCGGTCGAGCGGTGCGGGCGCCAGGTACGGCGTCGATCCTGCGCGGCGACGTCGTCGAAGTCGCCGGCCGGCTCGGCGGCGAGCGAGCAGTAGAGCAGCCCGCCGACCTCGCGGATCGCGACCGGTCGAGGCCGAGGCAGGCGGGGTCGAAGCCGGCGAGGCTGCGGCGCGTGCGCAGGGAGCCGTCGGTGCCGTACGTCCACTGTGGTAGCCGCACACGAGGTTGCCGACCGAGCCGCCGGCTCGGCGAGCAGCCGGGAGCCGCGGTGGCGGCAGACGTTGTGGAAGGCGCGCACCTGCTCGTCGTCGTCGCGGACACGATCACCGAGGAGCCGGCCGACGTCGACGGTGAAGTAGTCACCCGGCTCGGGGACCTCGGCGTCGGTGGCGACGAAGAGCCAGCGGCGTGGCCAGACGCGCTCCACGTCGCGCGTCGAAGACGTCGCGGGTCGGTGTAGAAGCACCCCGCAGCGGGCGGCCGGGGTCCCGCGCTCGAGCAGGCGGTCGAGGTCGCGTGTCGGCCGGCGGGTTCGGCGAGTGCGGTCATCGGCGTCCTCGTCCGATCGAGTCGTGGTCAGATCGGCAGGCACAGCCGCAGCGCGTCGTAGACCGCGGCATGGACGTTGCGGCTGGCGACGGCGTCGCCGATCCGGAACAGCTGGAACCGGCCGCCGGCGTTGCGGGGCACCCTCTGCGGCGCGCCGGCCAGCAGCGCCGCCTGGTCGACCTCACCGAGGTTGATCGAGCACGGCGACCAGGTCGTGGTAGAGCTCGTCGTTGGGCGACGTCCCGTGCTCCACGACGACATGGTCGACGGTCCGCTGCAGCTCGCCGGTCGGCGTACTCGCTGCAGAGGTCGGCGACGAGCCGCCCGTCGCCGCCGCGCCGGACGCCGTCCAGCCGGCGGGCGAGGGTGAGCGGCACGTCGTGCTCGGCGAAGGCCCCGAGGTAGGCCGGGCGAGTTCATGCCGCCGACCTCGGGCGCCAGCATCCGCTCGGGCGTGACCAGCTCGACCTGGCGCCGCGGCGTCGCGAGCAGCTCGGCGGCGTCGAGGGCGGGCTCGGCGCCGTTGTCGTCGTAGACGAGGACGGTCCCGGTCGGGCGTGCCGGGCCGTCGATCACGTCCCAGGTGTCGAGCGACCAGGTCCGCGCCCATCGGCGCAGGAGTCGGTCGGGCACGCCGCCGGTGGCGACGACCACGAGGTCCGGGCTCCAGAGCCAGGACGTGGTCGGCCTCGGCGTAGACGCCGTAGCGGAAGTCAACACCGGCGTGCTTGGCCTCGGCGACGCGCCAGTCGACGATGCCGATCAGGTCGCGGCGGCGGGGTGCGGGCGGCGAGCAGCACCTGCCCGCCGGGGCGCGTCGCGGCCTCCAGGACGATGACGCGGTGGCCGCGTTCGCCCAGCACGCGGGCGGCCTCGAGACCGGCGGGCCCGGCGCCGACGACCACGGCCGCCGCGCTCGAGGGGCTCCGCGGGCGTGACGTGCGGCAGCGACTGCTCCCGGCCGGTCGCCGGGTTGTGGATGCACTTGGCGTCGCCGGACTCGTAGATCGCGTCGAGGCAGTAGTTCGCGCCCACGCACGGGCCGGATCCGGTCCTCGTCGCACGGGCGACGCTTGGCGACCAGGTAGGGGTCGGCCATCTGCGCGCCGGGTCATGCCGACCAGGTCGAGCAGCCCCTCGCGGACGGCGTACCGCGCGGTGGCGATGTCGTTGATCCGCGCGGCGTGCATGACCGGGATGCCGGTCGCGCGCCGGATCTCTCCGACGAAGTCGAGGAAGGGCGCCGACGGCGTGCCCATCGACGGGATCACCCGGGCCAGGCGTGGCGTCGCTCTCGAGGCTGCCCTTGATCACACTGAGGAAGTCGACGCCGTCGGCGACGTAGCGGCGCAGCACCTCGAGCGCCTCGACGGCCCGAGACCCGGCGCGGTCCTCGTCCATCGCCATCCGGACCCACGATGAAGTCGTCGCCCACCGCGCTCGCGACGGCGGCGAGCACGCGCAGCGGAAAGGTCAGCCGGGACTCCAGGTCACCCCCGAACTCGTCGTCGCGGCGGTTGGTCGCCGGGGAGAGCCAACGCGTCGAACAGGTGGCCGTAGGACTGGATCTCGATGCCGTCCAGCCCGGCGTCCCGGCAGCGGACGGCGGCGTCGGCGTAGTCGCGCACGATGCGGTCGAGGTCCCAGGCCTCGGCGACCTTGGGGAACGCCCGGTGGGCGGGCTCGCGCAGCCGAGACGGGTAGACGACCGGCAGCCAGTCGCCGGAGTAGTTGGAGGTACGGCGTCCCAGGTGGGTGACCTGGCACATCACCGCGGCACCGGCCTCGTGCACGTCGTCGGTGAGCCGGCGCAGCCACGGCACCACCTCGTCGCGGTAGAGCAGCAGGTTGCCGAAGGCCGGCGGGCTGTCGGGGGAGACCACCGCCGAGCCGCCGATCATGGTGAGCCCGACGCCGCCGCGCGCCTTCTCGAGGTGGTAGAGCCGGTAGCGGTCCTGGGGCATGCCGTCCACGGCGTACGCCGGCTCGTGCGACGTGCTGACCACCCGGTTGCGCAGCGTGAGGCCCTTGAGCTCGTAGGGCTCCAGCAGCGGATCGACGCGCGCATGCCGCCAGTGTGCGACGCTCGGGAACCGACAAGAGAAGCGAACGTTCTGTCACGACATCGTGCAGAATCGTTGCATGATCGATCACCGGATCCAGGTCCTGCGCATGGTGGCCTCGCACGGCACCGTGACCGCCGCGGCCGAGGCGCTGGGCTATACCCCGTCGGCGGTCTCGCACCAGCTGCGGACCCTGGCCCGCGACCTCGGCGCGCCGCTCGTCGCCGCAGGGCCGCGGCGTCCAGCTGACCGCGGCCGCGCGCGGCCCTGCTCGTCCACGCCGACGAGCTGTTCACCCAGTGGGAGGAGATCCGCGCCGAGCTCGGCACCTCGGGCACGAGCGGGTGCGGACCCTGCGGCTGTGCGGGTTCTCCACCGCGGCGGCCGCGCTGCTGCCGGTGTCGCGGCCCGGGTGCACGCGCAGCATCCGGGGGTGGCGGTGCGGATCATCGAGGCCGACCCCGACGAGTGCTACGACCTGCTGCTCGCCGACCGGGCCGACCTCGCCGTCGTCGTCGCCACCGCGTCGCTGCCACCGAGCTCGGATCGCCGGTTCGACCAGGAGCCCCTGCTCGACGACCCGCTCGACCTCCTCCTGCCCGTCGACCACCCGCTGGCGGGGGAGACCTCCGCGCTGCTCAGCGAGACCTCCGCAGACCCGTGGATCATGGACCGACCCGGCCGGCCCTACCACCAGCTCGTGCTCACCGCGTGCGCCGAGGCCGGCTTCACGCCCGAGGTCGCCCACGAGGCCACCGAGTGGGAGACCGGGGCGGCGCTGGTCGCCGCCGGTCTGGGCATCGCCATGATCCCGCGACTCGCGCGCATCCCGGCGGGCTACACCGTGGCCCGGGTCCCGCTGCGCGGCGATCCGAGCCCCGCGCGCCACCTCCTCACCAGCGTCCGCCGAGGAAGCCGGGCGCAGCCCGCGATCGCCGCCGCTCTCGAGGCGCTGGCGGCTGTCGTCGAGGACGACGGCGCCGCACGTGCGAGGCCGCGCCGGTGACGCGGGCGCTCACGACGGGCGGCTGAGATCCAGCGCGAGGAGGGCTGCGCGCGCCGACCCCGGCTCGAAGCCCTCGGCGACGGCGGCCAGCGCCGCCCGCCACGCTGCGGCGAGCACCCGGCCGAGGACGGGCGAGACCTCGGCCGTCACCGTGCCCAGCAGCTCGGCGAGCCGGTCGCGGTCGGTGCCCGTGGGCGGTGCTCCCAGGATCTGCAGGAAGCCCTCCCGGACGGCGAAGTCGAACCCGACCAGGAGGGCGGCCCGGACGGCCGCGGAGGCGTCGGCCCCCTCGGTCGGGTCCCCGCCTGCCGCGACGGCGCCCTCCATCCGGTCCAGCAGCCGTCGCTCGACGTCCTCGCGCACGAACGAGTAGAGCCCGAGCTTGCTGTCGAAGTGGTGGTAGAGCGCGCCGGTGGTGACCTCCGCGGCCGCCGCCAGCTCACCGACCGTGACCTCGGCGAACGGACGGGCCCCGAACTCGGTGACCGCGGCGAGGGCGAGCCTGCCCTTCGGGGAGGTCGACACCGGGATCCACTCGCGCACCGCTACATAATGCGGTTATGCTCGAGCCGTAATCCAGTTACGACACGCGAAGGACCGCCATGAAGCTCGAGTTCCTCCTCGTCCCGACGTCCGACCTGGGCGCCTCGCTCGCCCTCTACCGCGACGGCCTCGGTTTCACCGAGCTGT
This sequence comes from uncultured Actinomycetota bacterium, assembly GCA_963825985.1. Taxonomy (GTDB): domain Bacteria; phylum Actinomycetota; class Actinomycetes; order Propionibacteriales; family Nocardioidaceae; genus Nocardioides. Next base: position 27,438 of record CAWGVK010000002.1, read on the forward strand.
GGCGCGAGGGCGACGCGACCGTCGCCCTGACCATCCCCGGCAGCGACGTGCAGCTGATGCTCGACGCCAATGACTCCAGCGCCCCGGTCGGGCCGCTGTTCGTGGTCGACAGCGTCGAGGCCTTCCATGCCGGCCGGCACGAGGCGCTCGCCGTGGTCGCGGCGCCGTCCGAGATCCCGGGCGGCTTCCTGGCGACGTACCAGGACCCGGGCGGCGCCACCCTCTACGTGATGGACCAGTCGACCGAGTCGGCCCCCGCGTAGCCGCCGATCACGACCAGCTCTGGGCCTGCGAGCTGTCGCAGCTCCGGCTCGACCCGACGTCGCCGCCGCTGGACTGCACGGCGTGGCGCCGCCACGGGCCCAGGTGCACCTCGCGGCCCCGCGTCCGCAGGACATGAAGGCTCAGCACCACCTCCCACATCGGATCCGGGTCGCGCGCGATCCGGGTCCGGAGCAGGTCGGCCGTCGTGAAGTGGATCCTGAACATCGCTTCCCCGAGATGCCCCCGTTCCTTTACTTTACGCCCGGCCGGGTGGTAGTCCCGGCTGTTTGGGCCCCGGATCAGCCCGCCGGAGGGCCCAAACAGCCGGGACTATCGGCCCAGGGCTCCCCCACGCGCAGGGGCGGGAGGTGTCACAGCGCGCCGACGTCCGGCGTCTTCATGTCGAAGCACCGACGATGAGGAGACGACAATGACCAGCAGCACCCGCGTACCGCCGACCGAGATCACCGGCATCTACGGAGGGGTGATCAAGTTCGCGATGCGCAAGATGCTCGGCGCCGTACCCGAGAGCGCGCAGGTGATGTGGCACCACCCGCCCGTCTTCAAGGACATGATGAAGTTCGGCGGCAAGGTCGAGAAGTGGGACCGGATCGACCCCGACCTGGCCACCCTCGTGGCCATGGCCGCGGCGGCCGAGATCGGCTGCAGCGCCTGCCTGGACCTGCACTACTTCCTGTCCCGCAACAAGGGACTCGACGAGGCCAAGGCGCGCGAGGTGCCCCGGTGGCGCGAGTCCGAGGTGTTCACCCCTCTGGAACGCCGGGTCATGGAGTACGCCGAGGCGATGTGCCAGACCCCGCTGGCGGTGACCGACGAGATGTCGGCCGCGCTGCTCGACGACCTGGGCGCACCGGGCCTCCTGGAGGTGACCGCCCGGGTCGGGATGATGAACCTCGCCGCCCGCAGCAACATCGCCCTCGGCATCCGGTCGGAGGAGTTCGCCGAGGCCTGCGGCCTGCCCCCGATCGCGAGCCGACCGGGCTCCGTAGGCTCGACCGCATGAGCAGCGGCGACCCGTTCGTCACCCACCGCGGCCTGCTCTTCACGGTCGCCTACGAGATGCTCGGCTCGGCGGTCGACGCCGAGGACGTCGTCCAGGACGCCTGGCTGAAGTGGATGCGGGTCGACCAGGCCGAGGTCCGCGACCCGCGCGCCTACCTGGTCCGCATCGTCACCCGCACCGCGCTCGACCAGCTGCGGAAGGTGGCCCGGCGGCGTGAGGAGTACGTCGGACCGTGGCTGCCGGAGCCGCTGCTGACCAGCCCCGACGTGGCCGCGGACGTCGAGCTGGCCGACAGCCTGTCGATGGCGATGCTGCTGGTGCTCGAGACGCTGACGCCGACGCAGCGGGCCGTGTTCGTGCTGCACGAGGTGTTCGACCTGGGGTACGACGAGCTCGCGGAGGCCGTGGGCAAGAGTCCGGACGCCGTGCGGCAGATCGCGCATCGGGCGCGGGCGCACGTGGCCGAGCGCCGCCCGCGCGGCGTCGTGTCCCTGGCCGACTCGCGCGCGGCCCTGGAGGCGTTCCAGCGGGCGCTCACGACCGGCGACCTCCAGGACCTGGTCGACATCCTGGCGCCCGACGTCGTCGCCCTCGGCGACGGAGGCGGCGTCAAGCAGGCCCTGCCGCGGCCGGTGCTGGGCGCCGACAAGGTGTCGCGCCTGCTGATGGGCGGCCTGGCCACCCTCGCTGCCGACCTCACCACCGAGGTGATGCAGGTCAACGGCTGGCCGGCCCTGCTGCTCCGGCTCGACGGTGAGATCGACGCCGTCGTGTCGCTGCGCGTCGAGGACGGCCTGATCAGCGGGATCTACACCGTGCGGAACCCCGAGAAGCTCTCGCGGATCCTTCAGGAGGCGGCGGTCGCTCGGTGAGGGTCGCCCGCGCCGGCCGGCGATCCCGTGGAGTCGTTCCTCGCGGACGCCCGGTCCGCTGGGTGACGGACACGATGCGAGCCGGTGGCACCCGTTGGCCCCGACCTCGATCTCGTGGGTCTGCTCGCGCTCCGGGGGCGGGACACCCCCACCGGCCTGCACCCGTCGAGCTGCCGGGAGGGCACGGTGGTGCGGTGCGGTCGCGACCTATCCTGCTCTGGTGGTCGCGCAGCTGATCGTCGTCAACGGTGGCTCCAGCTCGGGCAAGTCGGGCATCGTGCGCTGCCTCCAGGCGCTCCTGCCCGACCCGTGGCTCGCCTTCGGTGTCGACGGCTTCGTCGAGGCGTTGCCCGCCGCCCTGCAGGACTCCGAGGCCGGCGTGGAGTTCGGGCCCGCGGGCGAGGTGGTCGTCGGGCCGCAGTTCCGCGCGCTGGAGGCCGCCTGGACGGCGGGGATCGTCGCGATGTGCCGGGCCGGTGCCCAGGTCATCCTCGACGACGTCTTCCTCGGCGGGGGAGCGGGACAACGCCGGCTCCGGGCGGCGACCCACGGCGTCGAGGTGTTGTGGGTCGGGGTCCGCTGCGACGCGGCCGTGGCCGAGGGACGCGAGCTGGCCCGCGGCGACCGGGTCACGGGCATGGCCGCCTCGCAGGCGCTCGTCGTGCACGAGGGCGTCGAGTACGACGTGGAGGTCGACACCACACACACGGAGTCGGTCGACTGCGCCCGAACGATCGTGCGGGCCTGGCAGGCCGCTTAGTCGGGCAGTGCGTGCGGCTCGGCCACCTCGAAGTGGGAGACCGTGGTCTCGCGGTCGACCAGGTAGGCGTCGTCCTCGGGGTAGTACTTCGCCGCCTCGATGTCGTCGCCCGCGAAGGCGCGGATCTGGTCGAGGTCGTCCCACCAGCTCAGCGTGATCAGCTCGGTGCGGCCGTCGCCGAGGTCGCGGGTGAGCAGCTGCGCGCCGCGGTTGCCGGGGGTGGCCCGGTAGCCCGCCATGCCGGTGCGCTCGACGATGTCGACGTACTCCTCGATCAACGGGGTGCGCACCCAGCCGCGCCACATCCTGGCGATCATCTCGTTGCTCCTGTCTCCCTGTGGACCTGTGCTCCGAGGCTAGCTACCTTCCACCCGTGGAGTTTCTCGTCGTCGGCCGGGACGCCGCCGCCTTCGACGACGGTGACCACGAGCTGCACGAGCGGCACCAGACCTACATGGACTCGTGGTCGGCCCGCTTCGTCGCGCGCGGACCGGTGCTGTCGGACGACGGGAGCCGCCACGCAGGCAGCGTCCACATCGTGCGCGCGTCCGACCTCCCCGCCGCCCGCGGGTTCGCCTTCGACGAGCCGTACGCGCAGGCCGGCTGGTACGCCGACATCACCGTGGCGCCGTACATCTCCTGTCTGCGGGGCACCATGTGGGACCGCCCCTCCTCGGGCACCGACCCGTCGACCCTGGTGCGGGCGACGTGGGCTCCGCGACCGCACGAGGTGGGGCTCGTGGCGCGGCTCGCCGACCTGCTCGCGCCGCAGCACCCACCGTGGCTGTTCGCCGGTCTCGTGCTGGACGCCGACGGGTCCGGGTCCGTCGGGTTCGCGGCCGGCGTCGACCTCCCGCAGGACGACGCGGCCGATCGCGCGAGCCCGGTCCTGGCCGCGGCCGCGACGTGGGCGTTCGAGCTGAGCACCGACCGGTGGAGGCGCGGCGGCCGCTGAGGCGCGAGTGGGATCGTGGGCGTGTGGACTCCGAGCCCGGCTTCCGGCGCGACCTGTACCGGGGCACCGCCGCCTACTACGACCGGTTCCGCCCGCCGTACCCCGAGCAGCTCGTCGACGACCTCTGTCGCAGGCTGCCGGTGTCGGGAGGCGGCCGGCTGCTCGACCTGGCGTGCGGCACCGGGCAGGTCGCGCTACCGCTCGCCCGGCGCTTCGCCGAGGTGTGGGCGGTCGACCAGGAGGACGAGCTCGTCGCGTACGGCCGGGCCAAGACCGCGCGCCTCGGCATCGGCCACGTCTCCTGGGCGCAGGGCTCGGCCGAGGACGTCGAGCTCGACGGGCCGTTCGAGCTGGTCACCGTCGGCAACGCCTTCCACCGCTTCGACCGAGCGACGGTCGCCGAGCGGATGCGGTCGTGGGTGCAGCCGGGCGGTGGGGTGGCGCTCGTGTGGGGCGACACCCCGGAGCGCGGACCCGAACCGTGGCAGCGAGCCATGGCCGACCTGCTGGTCACCTGGACGGCGCGGGTCGGCGCCACCGACCGGGTCCCGGCCGGCTGGCGCGCGGCGATCGAGCGGGACCCGCACGAGCAGGTGCTGCGCCGGGCCGGCTTCGACCACGTCGGGAGGTTCGAGTTCACCGCGGAGCGCACCTGGTCGGTGGAGTCGCTCACCGGCTACGTGTACTCCACGTCGTACCTCGGCCGCGACGCCCTCGGCGAGGACGCCGCGGACTTCGAGCGCGAGCTGGCCGAGCTGCTCGCCCGGGTCGAGCCGCGCGGGGTCCTCCGCGAGACCGCGAGCTTCGCCTACGAGCTCGCCCGGGCGCCGGCCTGATCGGCAAGCCACTCGTCGAAGCTGGTCGGAGTGATGTGGGCGGTCGCGGCGGGCAGCAGCACGTCGCCGGCCATGCTCGGGCCGAAGATCGACGACCAGGTCGGCACCAGCCGCACCTGCCGACCGCGCGCCTCGTGGGTGCGCCGGGCCATGTCGACCAGGTCGTGCGGGTCGGGTCCGGCGACGTCGACGTGGCGGCCCTGGGGTTCGTCGACCACGACGTCCGCGAGCACGTCGGCGAGGTCGGCCGGTGCGACGGGCTGGACGAGCAGCGGGGCGAGGGTGGCGACGCCGTCCTGCTCGGTCCAGTCGGCCACCATCGCGGCGAAGTCGTGGAACTGCGTGGCCGGCACGATGGTCCAGGGCACCGGGCCCGCCGCCACGAGCCGCTCCTGCTCGCGCTTGCCCGCGAAGTGGGCGTTGCCCTCGACCCGGCGGACGCCGACGATCGAGAGCAGCACGTGGTGCCGGACGCCCTGGCGCTGCTCGGCGGCCAGCAGGTTGCCGGTCGTGGTCGCGAAGAACGACACGGTCGCCGGCCTCGTCGGCCGGGGGTGCGTTGGTGACGTCGAGGACGGCGTCGACCCCGGCCAGCGCGTCGTCGAGCCCTTGGCAGGTCGTCAGGTCGACGCCGAGCGCACGGCTCATGCGGGTGACCTCGTGCCCGGCCCGCTCGAGGGCCGACACCGTCAGCGACCCGATGTTCCCCGTCGCTCCGGCAACCGCAACCCGCATGGTCGTTCCTCCTCGTTCGTGGCTGGAGCTGCTGACGCTATCACGGACTTAATAGGTCCACAATATCTACGATACGATGGCGGGGTGAAGCTGCCGTTGAGCACCGAGTGGGTCCTGCACTGCACGACGACCCTCGCGCAGCTCGACCCGGGCACCAGCGCCTCGACCGGGCAGCTCGCCTCCTACTACGACCTGCCCGCGCCGTACCTCGCCAAGCAGCTGAAGGCGCTGGTGCAGAGCGGCGTGCTGGTCGCGACCACCGGTCCGCGTGGGGGATTCCGCCTCGCCCGACCCGCCGCGCAGATCACGCTGCTCGAGATCGTCGAGGCCGTCGACGGCGGTTCCTCGCCGTACGAGTGTCGCGAGATCCGCCAGCAGGGACGGGGCGCGCTGCCCGCCGCCGACTGCCGGCGCACCTGCATCCTGGCCGAGAAGATGGCCGACGCCCACGAGGCGTGGCGGGCCAGCCTCGCCGAGGTGACCCTCGAGGGCATTCTCGACTCGCTCCCTGCGTCCGCCCCGGCGCGCACCCGGAGGCTGATCGCCCGACCGGGGGCGCCTCCGCTCAGGTGACGCGGTAGCGGAGGTGCGTGACCTCCGGGGTCTGGAGGCGGCGGACCAGCTCGAGCTCGGTGTGCTCGGCGGGCAGGTGGTCGAACAGGCGGCGGCCCTGACCGAGCAGCACCGGGACGACGTGCAGCTCGAGCTCGTCGAGCTCGCCGGCGCGCAGCAGCGCCTGCGCGGCTCCGGCGCCGTGCACCATCACGTCGTCGTCCCCGGCGGCCGCGCGGGCCTGCTCGCGCACTCGCGCACGTCGGTGACGAAGCGGACGCTGCCCGGCGGCGGCTCGTCCGGCACGTCGTGGGTCAGGACGAGGATCGGGACGCCGTCGTGGTGGTCGCCGTTCCAGCGGTTGGCCAGCTCGTAGGTCCGGCGGCCGGAGATCAGGGCGCGGGTGGCGCATCGCCTCGGCGTAGACCTGGCCGTGCGGTCCCGGCTCGTGGCGGCGTCGAGCCAGTTGAACAGGCGGAACCCGCCGATGCCCAGCGGCGCCTCCGGCGCTGTCCGCCGGCCCGGCGACGTACCCGTCGAGCGACATCGTCATGTCCAGTCGGATGCTCGCCATCGCTCAGCCCTCCGACCGGACGCGGTAGCGCAGGTGCAGCACGCCCGGCGCCGTCCAGGGCACGCAGCAGCTCGAGCTCGACGTGTCGGGCGGCAGATCGTCGAACAGCCGCCGGCCCTGTCCCAGCAGCACCGGTACCACGTGCAGCTCCATCTCGTCGAGCAGGCCGGCGCGCAGGCACGCCTGCGCCGTCGCCGCGCCGTGCATCATCACGTCGTCGTCCCCGGCGGCCGCGCTTGGCCTGGGCCGACGCAGGCGCGCACGTCGGTGACGTAGCGGGCGTGCCCGGCGGCGGGCTCGTCCGGGTGCGGCGTGGGTCAGCACGAAGATCGGGACGCCGTCGTGGTGGTCGCCGGCCCAGCCGCCCGCGAAGTCGAAGGTCCGGCGGCCCGACGATCACCGCGCCGGTGGACATCATCTCGTCGAAGACGGTGGCGTTGGTCTTGTCGGCCGGCCGGTGCGATGCCGGTTGGACGCCGCCGTCGTCCAGCCAGTCGTGCAGCCGCTCGCCGTCGACGCCGAGGCCGTGCTCCGGCGCGTCGTCCGGGCCGGTGATGAACCCGTCCACCGACATCGACATGTACAGCACGACCTTGCTCATGGCTGGCCTCCCGGCTCGGTCTGCGTCCGCTGGTCGGTGATCGTCATGGGTCAGCATCTGCGGTCGGCGCCGAGCGGTTCAATCCCAGAATTCTGGGGCCGCGTCGTCGGCTCGGCGGACGCTCGGGCGGTGGTCAACGCGGCGGCGACACGGTCGCGCGTCCGGGACGACATCGTGCGGCTGGTGCACCGGGGGTTGCCGGTGCCGGAGTTCTCGCGGGCCGTCGGCGAGGCGCTGAGCCGGGCCGTGCCGGCCGAGGGCACCTGCCTGATGACGGTCGACCCGGCGACGTTGCTCCCGACCGCGGAGTTCGTGGAGAACGGCCTGCCGGCACCCGAGCTGCTCCGTCTGGTCGAGATCGAGATCCGGGAGCAGGACTTCAACAAGTGGGTCCACCTCGTCCACGGGGACGGCCCGGCGGCCAGCCTGAGCGAGGTCACCGCCGGTGACCTCGACCGCAGCCTGCGCCAGCGGGAGATCCGTCGTCCGGGAGGGTTCTCCGACGAGCTGCGGGTGGTCCTCGCCGGTGCGAGCGGCACCTGGGGCCAGCTGACCGTGTTCCGCGAGGCGAACCGTCCGTACTTCTCCTCGGCCGAGGTGCGAGTTCGTGTCGTCGGTGGCCGGCCTGGTCGCCGACGGCCTCCGTCGCGGCCTGCTGCTCGGCGACGCGGACGCCGGTGGCGACGAGGTCGGCCTGCTGGTGCTCGACGTCGAGGACGGCGTCCAGCTGGCCAACCGCGGCGCGGACCTCTGGCTCGACGACCTGGGTGCCGGCGACCGGGAGGCTGCCCGGCTGCCCGTCGTGGTGGCCGCGGTCGCCCGTCAGACCCGCGCGGTCTGTGCCGCGCCGACGGGTCTCCGGCCGGCCACGCGCCCGGGCGCGCACCCGGTCCGGCCAGTGGCTGGTCGTCCGGGGATCGATGATGGGCGACGGCCCGGACGCGCCGGTCGCGGTGCTGCTCGAACCGGCCCGTCGCGCCGAGATGGCGTCGGTGATCGTCGACGCCTACGGCTTCACCGACGGCGAGCGACGGGTCACCGAGCTGGTGGCGCACGGCCTGTCGACCCAGCAGATCGCCGCGCGGCTGCACCTGTCGTCGTACACCGTGCAGGACCACCTGAAGTCGATCTTCGCCAAGTCGGGCACCGGTTCGCGCGGTGACCTGGTCGCCCGGCTGTTCGTCGACCACTACGCCGTCCCCTGACGACCGGGACCACCTAGACGGCGGGGTGCGTCTCCAGGTCGTCGATGCTGCGGGTCCGCATGACGGGCGACGCGAGCAGCCAGGTGAAGGCGAGGGCGCCGGCGCACGAGGCGATCACCAGGGTGGCGGGGATGCCGATGTGCTCGGCGGTCCAGCCGCCGAGCAGGGCTCCGAACGGCCGGATACCGTAGTTGACGGTGGAGTAGGCGCCGGCGACGCGGGAGCGCATCGCGTCGTCGGTGACGACCGTGCGGACGCTGTTGTTGGTGATGTCGTAGAGCATCACGCCGAACCCGGCGACGAACTCGGCCGCCGCGACCGTGCCGACGCGGAGTGCGAAGGGTCCGCCCTCGGCGAGGGGGAGCGCCGCGAACGGGATGCTGAACAGGATCGCGCCGAGGGCGGCGGTGCGGCCGAGGCCGATCAGCCGCCCGATCCGGCCGGCGGCTGCGGCACCGACGATGCCACCGACGGCGCCGACCCCGAACGCGAGCCCGATGCTGCCGGCGCCGAGATCGAGCGCTCGGGAGGCGTAGAGGACGAGGACGGCCTGCACCATCAGGTTGAACAGGTTGAGGGTGGTCGAGCACGCCAGGCTGGCCCGCAGGTACGGGTTGCGGCGCAGGTAGCCGACCCCGAGCACCAGCTGGCGGCGGAAGGTCTCCGTGCGGTCGCGGTCGGGGCGCGGCTCCTCGACGTCGACCCGGCTGATCATCAGCGCGGACAGCAGGAACGAGCAGGCGTCGACGACCAGGGCGACCGGGGCGGTGAGCACGCGGATCAGGACACCGGCCAGGGGTGGGCCGGCGACGAAGGACGCCGACCGCGTGGTCGAGAGCAGCGAGTTCGCCTCCACGTACTGCTCGCGTCGCACCAGGTGCACGAAGAACGTCGGGTTGGCGGTGTTGAACAGCACGCCCCCGAGCCCGCCGGCGACGGCGACGGCGTACAGCAGCGGAAGCGACAGCACGCCGGCGACGTGCGCGACCGGGACGACCGCGATGGCCGCGGCCTGGACCAGGTTGGCGCACACCAGCACCCGCTGCTTGCTGGGCAGCCGGTCGACCCAGGTGCCGACGAACAGCGACACCAGGTTCGGTGCCCAGATGGCGGCGAACAGGGCGCCGACCTCGGCGGGACCGGCGTCCAGCAGGGTCACGGCGAGCAGCGGCAGGGCGAGCTCGGAGACCCGGTCGCCGACCTCGGAGATCGTCTGCGCGGTCCAGTAGAACCGGAACCGCCGGTCGCGCCAGAGCGCCGACGACGTCACGCGTCCGGACCCTCGGGCATCGTGTAGCGCAGGACGCGCACGCTGCGGGCGTCGTCGGGGCCGCTGTCGTCGCCGCTCGCATGGGCGCTCTGCCGCTCGACGTACGGCGTCAGCAGGGCCTCGATGGCGTCGTCGATCTCCTGCAGCTCCTCGGGCGTCGCCCGGATCCGGGTGTTCCAGCGGCTGGTGGCCGCCGTCCACTCGAGGGGGAGGGTCGGCAGCACCTCGTGGCGCCACCGCGACACGAGGTCGCCCTCCGCGTCCTCCATCAGGTCCATCAGCTGGCGGTACGCCGACGGGTCGTCGCCGCCGCTGAAGCGGAACCCCTTGCCCACGGCCTGCCACCACCGCTGGCGACCCCGCCCGTCGCCGGGCGCGTCCTCGACCAGGCCGTGCTCGGCCAGGTGCCGCAGGTGCCAGCTGGCCGACGAGGGGCTGGCCCCCACGTGCGGGGCGAGCCCGGTCGCGGTGTCCGGGCCGTGCTCGCGCAACCGGCCGAGGATCGCCAGCCGGACCGGATGGGCGAGGGCGCGCATCCCGGTCGCGTCGAGCTCGACGTCACCCCAGTCGTTGGCCATGGTGATCCTTTGAAAGAAGTCTTTTGAAAGAACTCTCTCACAGCGTCGCTCCCGATGCTAGGAGCAGATCCGGAGCACCAGGTCGAGGCCGCGGGTCGGGCCTGCGGTCGGGGGCAGGATCAGCGTGCGGACGCCGATCGCCGCGGCGCCGCCGTCGACGTCCCAGGTGTCGCCGACCATGAGTGCGGCCGCCGCGGAAACGTCCACGGCGGCGAGCGTGTGCTCGAAGATGCGCGGGTCGGGCTTCACCACGCCGACCTCGTACGAGAGCACCACCGCGTCAACCAGGTCGAGCACGCCCAGGGCACGCAAGCGGGGCCGAATGTCGATCCCGATGTTGGACAGCACCGCGAGCCGCACGCCTCGCCGGCGCAGCTCGTGCAGGACGGGCACGGCGTCGTCGTACGGCGTCCACTGGGCAGGGAGGTCCTCGTACAGGGCCTGCGCCAGCTCGATGTCGAAGCCCCCGTCGGTCAGGACCGATGTGAAGGCCCGGCGGTGGGCCTCGGGCGAGAGGTCCCAGCTCATCTCCGGGTCCCTGACCCGGGCCCGGCTCCAGACCTGGGCGAGCGCATCGAGCCGGTCGCCGTGGTCCTCGGCTCCCCAGGCGGCCCGCGGGTCGGCGTCCCGGCCCAGCCGTGCCCACGAGACGTCGAGCCGGTCGGCGCCGGACGAGTGGCCGACCAGGGTCTGGTGGAAGTCGAACAGGACAGCCTGAGGGCGCGTGTGTGCGGACGTCACCCGTCCATCGTTGCCCACCCCGCCGGTCAGGCCAGGTCGCGGCGCCGTAGCAAGCCCGCCGCCACGACGCCGAACACGGCGAGGTAGGCCAGCATCACCACGACCGACTGGGCCGGTGCGGCCAGCTCGGCCACGCCCGGGGTGTTCTCGCCGCCGCCGAGGCTGGCGACCAGGGAGCCGGCGGCCGGGCCGGGCAGCCACTGCTGGGCCGCGTCGACCCAGTCGAGCAGCGGCGCAGCGAGCGCGGTGATCAGGTTCTGGACGGCGAGCATCCACACCAGACCGATCCCCACCGGGAGGGCGACCCCGCGCAGCGCCACACCCAGGGCGCCGCCGAGCATCGTCCACATGAACGCGATCAGCCAGCCGGCGCCCAGGTCGCGGAGCACCTCGGTGACCGGCGGCAGGGTCGTCGCGCCGTCCTCGACGGCGGCCACGACCAGGCTCGCCCCGGCACAGCAGGCCAGCACGGTGAGCACCAGCAGCAGGGCGCCGACGGCGAGGACGCCGACCTTGCCGAGCAGCACCGCGACCCGCGACGGCTGCTGCACCAGGAGCGTCTTCCACGTCTCCCAGGCATAGTCGCTGCCGACCACGAGCACGCCGAAGATCAGCGCGAGCGACCCGACGAACGCCGGCAGGCCGCCCAGGGCGGTGCCCGCGAAGCTGCCGGGCAGCAGGTCGGCGAGGTCGACGGTGCCGCCCGGACCGGTGTCGGAGCCGCCGCGGTAGCCGGCGTACGGGATGACGTAGGCGAACGCGAGGGTCAACGCCGCGGCGGTGGCCAGCAGCAGCCAGCTCGCGGGACGGCGCAGCTGCACGATCGACTCGGCACGCAGGTCAGGCCACATCGGGGGCACCTCCGGTCAGCTCGAAGAACACGCGCTCCAGGTCGGGCTCGTGCCAGTGCAGGTCGTGGACGGCGACCCCGGCCGCGACCAGCGCCCCGTTGAGGCTCGCTGCCCGGTCGGGGGCGACGTCCAGCTCGAGGGCCGCCCGGTCTCCTCGCACCGCCTCGGGGCCGAGGATCCGCTCGACCTCGGCGCGGGCCCGGCCGAGAGGCGAGGCGACGACGCGCAGGCTGCCGGCACCGCCCAGCTCGGCGATCGGCTGCTGGGTCACCAGCCGGCCCCTGCTGATCACGCCGACCCGGTCGCAGATCTGGCGGACCTCGCCGAGCAGGTGGCTGCTCAGCAGCACCGTGCAGCCGTCGGCCGCGAGCCCGCGGATGGTGTCGCGCATGTCGGCCATGCCCGAGGGGTCCAGGCCGTTGGTCGGTTCGTCGAGCACCAGCAGGTCGGGGCGCTTCAGCAGGGCGGCCGCGAGTCCGAGGCGCTGCTTCATGCCCAGCGAGTAGGTGGCGTAGCGGTCCTTGGCACGCTCGGCGAGCTGCACGATCTCGAGCACCTCCTCGACCCGACGGCCCGGCACCGACCCGCGGGCGGCCAGCGAGCGCAGGTTGTCGCGGCCGGACAGGAACGGGTAGAACGCCGGCCCCTCGATCAGCGCGCCGACGCGGGCCAGCCGGTCGCCGCGGCCCCCGGCCGACGCCGTACCGAGGATCCGGATGGTGCCGGACGTCGGCCGGACCAGCCCCAGCAGCATCCGCAGCGTGGTGGTCTTGCCCGCGCCGTTGGGGCCGAGGAACCCGTACACCTCACCGGGACGGACCAGGAGGTCGACGGAGTCGACGGCGATCAGGTCGCCGTAGGTCTTCGTCAGTCCGGTGGTCTCCACGGCGGCGGTCACGACGCGCCACCCTTCGAGCCTCGGGAGCCTCGTCGGCCCCACGGCTTCACCACCGCCAGCACCGTGGCGAAGACCAGGGCGCTCAGCGACACGGCCGGCGGGAAGAACAGACCCGACACCACCGCGCTGTCGGGGTCGGCGGTGAGCAGGTCCTGCCCGTAGGCGTCGACCTCGCCCATGCCGGGCTGCAGCGCAACGACGATCAGCGCGCACAGCACCAGGTTGACGACCAGCTTGACCGCGACCCACCAGTAGCGGATCAGGCCCCACTTGGTGCCGAGCCCGAGCAGCACACCGGTGACCAGGCACACCAGCCCCGACACGAGCATCGGCCAGACCACGAAGTTCGCCAGCGCCCGGTAGGCCAGGCTGCGCACCTCCACGTCGTCGCTGAACCAGCCCGTGAGCACCAGGACGGCGACGATCACGTCGATGCCGATCCAGGCGCCCGCCGAGACGATGTGGACGACCAGGGTGGTCCGCCGCCAGCCGCGACTGAGCCGGGGCCAGCGACCGGTGTCCGGACGGCGGGTCGTGCCGGCTCGCGTCGTCGTCGGGCTGCTCATGAGAGCCCTCCTGTGTGCCGACGGCGGGCCAGGCTCACGGCGGCGCTGACCGCCCAGATCATGCAGAGCAACCGACCCAGCAGGATGAAGGCGGCGCCCTCGAACACCACCAGCGACAGCAGCGACAGCACGGCCGGGACCGCGGCGACGTACGCGAGGACGCGGATCGGCCTGGTCATCCCGGGGATCCGGGAGGCGAGCAGCACGAAGACGCCCAGGGCCAGCACGTGGGCGGTCCCGCCGGCGACGAAGTTGGCGGTGCGCAGCGCGGAGACGGTGTCGAGTGAGGCGCTGGGTGCGAGTGCGGCCAGCAGCCAGGCGAACCCGCTGGAGACCATCATCAGCACGACCGCGGCCAGGCCCCACCGGGAAGCGTTGTCGGCGCGCGCGCCGTGCCCGGCGGTCGTGGCGATGCCCCGCAGCCGGATCACGAACGCCGCCAGGCAGCTGACCGAGAGGAACTGGAGGATCCCGGTGGTGACGGCCGCGAGCTGGTTCTCCGCGAACCAGGTGCGCACCTCCGACACCGGGTCGTCGGGCAGCGGCAGGGCCGACGATGCCAGGTTGGGGGCCACGAAGTCGTTGCTGAGGTACAGCACGACGAAGCCGAGGGCGGCCGCGAGAAGGATCCGGGCGCCGGCACCGGTCGTGGCGGAGGTTTCGCGGATGGTCGTCTCGTGGGTGGTCATGGGACTTCCTTTCGTCGGTCCCCAGCCTCGGTGCCGCCGGCGGCCGACGAATCCGCTCGCGAGCGTCCCCTGGCCTACGTCCGCTGACGTAGCCGAGGCAGCTCTACCCACGCACGCGGTAGTCGAGGATGACGATGCCCGACTCGAGCGCAGTGGCCTCGACGAGGTCGAACCGGGTCACGGGGGTCTCGCGGAAGAGCAGGTCCTGCGGTCCCCCGCCGCCGACGAAGAACGGGTGCACCCACAGCCGCAGGCGATCCAGGAGCCCGGCCGCCATCAGCGAATGCGCCACCTGGCCGAACCCGAACTGCACGATGTCACCGCCCGGCTCGTCCTTCAGCCGCGCGACCTCGGCCACGAGGTCGCCCTCGATCACGTGCGTGTTGTTCCACGCCGGCTCGGTCAGGGTGCTGGACGCGACGTACTTCGGCATCGCGTTGATCTTGTCGCCGAGCGGGTTGCCGGCCAGGGTCGGCCACACCGCGGCGAAGCTGTCGTAGGTGTGCCGGCCCATGACGACGGCCGAGCAGGCGAGCACCAGGTCTGCCTGGATCTGGTTGCCCTCCACGCCGAACCCACCGGTGGCCGGCCAGGTCTCGGGCTTCTCGATCACGCCGTCGAGGCTGACGTAGGTGGAGTTGACGAGTTCGCGCATGCTCGGAGTCTCGGACGGCGCCGACGAGGCGCCAAGGATTCGGTTGGGGCCGAAGTGTCAGCCGAGCCGGTGCAGCGCCGACCCGCCCGCGACCAGCAGGTCGGCCACCTCGGTGCGCGAGTAGAGCACGTGGCGTCCGTTGCGGCGCGACTCCAGGAGCCCCGACGACGTCATCACCGACAGGTGGCTGCTCACGGTGGCCGGTGCCAGCTCCAGCCGCCCCGAGAGCCACGTCGTCGTCCGCGGGACGTCGAGGACGTGCAGGATGGCGGACCGCGACCGGCCGATGACGCCGGCCAGCGACAGCGGCCGGTGCCCCGGCTTCTCCCAGACCCGGGCCGCACCGCGGGCGGCGTAGCAGATCACGGGTTGGGGCGACTCGTGGTTGACCGAGAGCCACGGCCACCGGAAGACCGACGGGATGAACCAGACACCGCGCCCACCGGCCGGTCTCTCCAGCTCGACGCCCGGCACGTCGGCGAGGACGGCGCCGTCGTCGTAGCGCAGCTTGTCGTGCAGGTCGCGGATCGCCTGGGCGATGCCGGCCCGGGCCAGGGTCGCGTGGTGGTAGGCGATGTCGGCCTCGTCGATCGCGACGATCCGCTCCCACAACGGCTCGATGACGGCGCGCCAGTAGCCGGTCAGGGCCACGGCGACCGTGTCGACGTACTGCTCCGGCGTCATCGTCGCGATCGGGTTGCCCGGGCTGAGCTCGCCGATCGTCCGCAGGTCGCTCCTGGCGACGGCCCGGTCGGTGGCGCGCAGGGCGTCGAGCTGGCCGACCGGGTCGCGGGCGGTGCCGGTGGGCATCGGCCCGAGGATGTCGGGGATCCACCTGGTGAAGCTCGTCAGCAGCAGCAGGAAGTCGAGGTCGAAGTCCGGGTCCGTCGGCACCCGCTGGGCGAGTCGCTGGTGCAGGAGGTGCTGGCGCGGGTGGCCGACGCTGTGCAGGCTGCCGGTCGTCTCCCAGACGGCGTCGACCGCGAACCTGATCGTGGCCACGTCGTCGTTGCTGACGTGGATCCGGATCATCGCGACCCCGCCCTCCCATCCTGTGTCGCAGCGATTATAGATCCGCCCCCGCTACTGTCGCGGCCGTGCGGATCCTGTTCACGT
Organism: uncultured Actinomycetota bacterium; assembly: GCA_963825985.1. GTDB lineage: Bacteria > Actinomycetota > Actinomycetes > Propionibacteriales > Nocardioidaceae > Nocardioides. The sequence continues at coordinate 43,180 of CAWGVK010000002.1, forward strand.
TCATCGGCGGCACCGGTCACCTCCACCCCCTCCTCCCCGTGGCCCGGGCTGCGGCGGCGGCCGGTCACGTCGTCGGCGTCGCAGGCTCGGGCCGGCCGGTCGGCACCATCGCGGACGCCGGCTTCGAGCTGCTGCCGACCAGCAGGCCGCCCGCGGTCGTGGCGGACCCCGGCCCGACCCGCGACCTCGCGCCGCTGCCACCGGTCGACCGGGAGCAGGACGAGCTCGACTTCGCCGAGAGCTTCGCGCGGCGGGGTGCGACTCGGCACGCGGCGGCCCTGCTCGACGTCGTCCGCGACTGGCGGCCGGACGTCGTCGTCCGCGACGAGGTCGACTTCGGCGCGGGCGTCGCCGCCGAGCGCGTCGGCGTCCCGTGCGCGGTGGTGCTGGTGCTCGCGGCCGGCTCGCTGCTGCGGCGCGACCTGGTGGCCGGGCCCCTCGACGAGGTGCGGGCCCGGCACGGGCTGGGCGCCGACCCCGGCCTCGCGATGCTCGACGGCGACCTGGTGCTCTCGCCCTTCCCACCCAGCTTCCGGCACCCCGACGCGCCGCTGCCGGCCGGAGCGTTCTCGTTCCGCCCCACAGCCACGGCGGCCCCCGGGCCGGCGCTCGCGGCCACGCCGACGGTCTACTTCACCCTGGGCACGTCGTTCGGACGCCGCTCCGGCGACCTGATCGAACGCGTGCTCGCCGGTCTCCGCGACTTCCCCGGCCAGGTGGTCGTGACCGTCGGCAGCGACCTCGACCCCGCCGAGATCGCGGCGCAGCCCGAGCACATCCGGGTCGAGCGGTACGTCGACCAGGCCGACCTGCTGCCCTCGTGCGACCTGGTGATCTCCCACGGCGGCTCGGGCAGCGTCGTGGGCGCCCTCGCCCACGGGCTGCCGACCCTCCTCCTCCCGCTCGGCGCCGACCAGACCCACAACGCCGAACGCGTCACCCGGCTCGGCGTCGGCCTCGAGCTCGACGCGGCAGCCGCCGACTCGAAGGAGATCCGCGACGCCGTCCACGCGCTGCTCGACGACCCGCGCTACCGCCAGGCAGCCCGCACCATCCGGGGCGAGATCGCCGCGCTACCCGGACCCGACGAGACGGTGCCGCTCCTCGAGGCGCTGCGCTGACCGCACGTTCGCGCGGCGGCGCGTGTCACTGACCGGCCCGCATCGGCTCGACCAGCCACCAGCCTGCGTGGTGGGCGGCGGTCAGCTCGACCGCGAGCTCCTCGACGACCCGGACCACGGTGAGCAGGTCGGCGGCGCCGTCGAGCTGCCACCGGTGTCGGGTCTCGTGCTGGGATCCGGCCCACGGCGAGCTGGGTCGCGGGTCCGGGTGCTGGGTGCTGGTCATGGCTGCCTCCCGGTGCGGGACCGCCGGTCGCGGCGGGTGAGCGACAGCTGCTGTCGCGCCGGCGCCGGTGGCGGTGTCCTGCACGGGTCTCGGGGCCGACGGGTCCCCTCGTGATCGAGGTCCGGCGCCGGCGTCCGCCATTCTGGCACGCGATGTCGGCCGCGGGGCCCAGGCTCCTAGACCCGGTCGAGGAACTCGAGCGCCCGCTTCGTGAACAGGGCCGCGGCCGCCTCGTCGTACGACGGGAGGCTCGCGTCGACGAACAGGTGCTGGTCGCCGGCGTAGAGGAACAGCTCGCCGTCGGCGGCCGCGTCGACCAGCTCGCGGGCCGCGGCCCGGTCCTCGTCCTCGAAGAACGGGTCGGCGTCCATGCTGTGCACCTGCACCGGCACGCTCGCCGGCCAGCCGTCGCCGAACTCCGTGGGCGAGAAGGCTCCGTGCATGAGCAGTGCGCCGCGAGCCCCGGCCCGGGTCTGGGCCAGCTCCTGGGCCGGCATCGCACCGAGCGAGAAGCCGGCGTACACGAGCTCGGCGGGCAGCCCCTCGGCCGCGCGCACCCCGCGCTGGCCGACCGCGCCGAACCCCGTCTCCCGGGCGTAGGCCAGGCCCTCGTCGAGGGTGTCGAACACGCGACCCTCGTACAGGTCCGGCGTGTGGACGACGTGCCCCGCGGTCCGGAGCTGCTCGGCGAGGTCGAGGATCCCCTTGGTCAGGCCGTGCGCGTGGTGGAACAGCAGTACCTCAGCCATGCTGGACATCTCCTTCTGAGTCGGACCCCTCACGTCGTCCGACGCGAACACTCCAATAATGTGGAATGATTGGGAAATGTCAAGTGATAGCCGGGTGCCTGACTACGACCTCGACGACTTCCTCGAGGTGTCGACCCCCGCCCAGCTGAGTGCCCTGGGGCACCCGCTCCGGTCGATGCTGCTCGACCTCGTCTCGGAGCGGGCCGCGACCATCGGTGAGCTGGCCACCGCGGTCGCCCGCCCGCACGGCACCGTCAGCTACCACGTCCGGGTGCTCGCGGACGCCGGCCTGCTGCGCGTCGTCCGCACCCGGCGGGTGCGCGCGGTCGAGGAGCGCTTCTACGGCCGGGCCGCGCGCACGCTGCGGATCGGCACGGGGTTCGCACCCGACGACACCGACGGCCTCGTGGGCGTCAACCAGCTGACCCTCGCCGCCACGGAGTCGGTGCCGGCCCACCAGGACGACACCCTCTACACGACGATGCGCAACGCGCGGATCCCGCGCGAGAGCGCGTCGGAGTTCTGGCGCCGGGTCGAGGCGCTGGTCCGCGACTACGCCGCTCTGCCCCGCTCGGGCGACACCGTCTACGCGTTCGTCGCGGGGCTCTACCCCACCGACCAGCCGACGCTGCCGCCACCGGTCGACGCTGACTGACGCTGACTGACGCTGACTGACCGAGTCAGCTCCAGTTGTCGATCTTGACGTCGTGCGGGTGGGGCGCGCCGGTGCCGGTCTCGACGAGCGCCTTGAGGCTCATCAGGAAGGTCGCCCACTTGGTGCTGCAGTGGTGCATGAACTCGACGGGCTCCCGCCATCCCTCGTGCTTGAACAGGACGATCACGTACTCGCCGTCCTGGGCCAGGTCGAAGGAGATCGTGGTGCCGACCCACTCGGGGGGACCCTCGGTGATCTCCCAGGCGACCCGCTCGGCGGGGGCCAGCTCGACCACCCGTGCCACGAACCGGTCGTCGTCGAAGACGAATGCCAGCTGCTCGCCGACGACGCTCTCGCCCTCGGTGGCTCGTGACCACCAGCCGGAGACGCCGGCGGGGGTGGCCAGGGCGGCGTACACGTCGTCGACGGACGACGTCTTGATGCCGACGCGGTGAAGGATGTCGACCATGATGTGCTCCTCGTGTCGTGTAGTGGTGGCGTTCATGAGTCCTGCTCGCGCTGGATCGCCTCGGCGATCCGCTTGATCCGCCGCAGTCGGGCGTCCCAGGTCGCGCCGACCGTCGAGAGCTGCTCGACGGCGCGGGCCAGCTGGTCGTCGTCGACCCGGTAGCGCCGCTCGCGCCCGGACGACGTGGCGTGCACCAGGCCGACCCGGTCGAGCACGCCGAGATGCTTCGCGACCGCCTGGCGGGTCACGGGCAGCCGACCGCTCAGGCCGGTGGCGGTGCCCGGACCGTCGGTGAGCAGCAGGTCGAGCATCCGCCGCCGGGTCGGGTCGCCGACGGCCGACCAGAGGTCGTCGTCGATGGCGGTCGTCATCGGCTCGCGACCAGCCGGGCGAGGTAGTCGACGAGCTTCGGGAGGTGCAGGTCCCAGCCCTCGACGTGCGACTGGTGCAGCTCCTCGCGCGCGGCGGCGTCGGGCCTCATCTCGCGGAAGCCGGTCTCGGTCAGCCGGAGCGTCGTCCCGCCGGCCGTGGGCTCGAGCTCGAAGGTGACCAGCAGCGAGTCGTCGGTGCCTGCCGCGGTGCCGGCCGGGTAGCACCAGCGGAACGAGAAGTGCCGCGGTGGCTGGGTGTCGACCACCGTGATCGGGTAGATGTCGGCCTTGCCGGAGGCCCGGTCGCCGAACCAGATCTCACCCGTCGCGCCGGCAGTCGGCTCGAGGTCGGCCTCGTCGGGCCACCACTCCCTGATGTGCTCGGGCCTGCTGATGACCTCGAAGACGACCTCGGGTGAGGCCTCGACGTGGACCTGGCGCTCGATGCTCGTGTGCATGACTTCCTCCTCGATATTCGCAACGTTTGGTTGCACGTCCCGACTGTAGTCGGGATCGAGGAGTTGCGCAACCATTGGTTGCACAGCACCGCGCGTCGGACTGTCGGAGCCAGAGGGTCAGCGACGGTGGGTGACGCGCACCAGCACGGCTCGCCCGAGCTCGGGAGACAGGTCCAGCTCCAGGACGGGGCCGATGCCTCGCGCGTAGAACTTGTTCTCCAGCAAGTCCGGCTCGAGCGGGGTCGTGTTCGCCGTCTGCACAACCCCGCGATGCAGGCCGGTCGGCGTGCGGATGGTCTCTCGGGTGGAGAGAATCCGGGCACGGTCCTCTGCCTCCCCGGCGAGGTACTCCTCGCGGTAGGCACAGCCGGCCCGCAGTCGCGCCGGCAGGATCACGCCGGCCCGGGCGCCGTTGCGGCCGTGCTTCCACGACCCCTCCGTGCTGACGGCGGTGCCGTCCTCGTAGGTCTCGGAGTGCTCGCCGAGGTACCACACCGTGCCGCCGGAGTCCTGGGCGTACCAGTCCCGGGTGTTCTCGACGATGACTCCGTCGACTCGCGCCACGTCGTGAACCACGCGCGCGCGGATGCCCTCGATCAGCTTGGTCCGTCCGGTGACAGCGACTCGAACCGTGGCCACCTCGCCGCCGCCGCGCTCGACGTAGTGCCAGGTGGTGCCCGGTCGCATCGGCCAGTAGGGGTGGTCGATGCGCGAGGTGAAGTCCCGGGGGTCGAGTTCAGCGGGCCGGCTTCCGTGAGGCAGCTCGTAGGGCCCTGGTTGGGCGCAGTGCGGCCGCGCGCGGTCCGCCCCCGAGGGGGAGGCGTCGGTCGAGAAGGCTGAGCCGGTGAGGGCGGTCACGAGTGCGGCGGCGATCGCGGGAACGAGAGTCCGCTTCTTCATCGCGGTCACCTCAGTCCTCGTCGCCGGGGGCGTCGGTGTCGCCCTCGATGACGACCACCTCGTAGCTCTCGTCGAGCCGGACGTCGACGGTGTCGCCGTCGGGCCGGGTGACCTCGACCTCCCACGTGGCGCCGTCCTCGCTGTCGCGCTCGACGCTGTTGGCCGTCCCGCCGCCGGTGGCCGCCAGGGCCGCCTCGGTGGCGTCCTGCGCCTGCTGGGCGGTGTAGTCGTTCGAGCCGGCCTCACCCTCCTCGCCGGTCGAGACGGCGGCAGCGGTGCCGGCCGCCACGGTGGTGGCGACGACGCCGGTGACCAGTGCTGCCTTGCGGATCTTCATGTGGGTCTCCCGACCTGGTGGATGGAACGAGCTGGTGACACCACCGTGGACCCGCGTCGCTGAAGCCCTCCTGAACGCGGAGCCCCGGGCGTCGACCTGCTCAGCGCGGGTTCAGCACGCCTTCAGCCCGTCCGTGGGAGCGTGGCTCCATGCGGGTCCTGGTCGTCGAGGACGACGCGCGCGTGGCGGCCGCGGTCAAGCACGGCCTGGAGGCCGAGGGGTATGCCGTCGACGTGGCGCCGGACGGGGTCGAGGGCCGGTGGTTCGCCCAGGAGAACGACTACGACGCGATCGTGCTCGACGTGATGTTGCCGCGGCTGAACGGTGACGCGCTCTGCGTGGAGCTGCGCCACGCCGGCGACTGGACGCCGATCCTCATGTTGACCGCGCGAGCCGCCGCCGAGGAGGAGGCGCGCGCCCTGGACGCCGGGGCGGACGACTTCCTGGCCAAGCCGTTCTCCTACGTGGTGCTGCTGGCCCGGCTCCGGGCGCTGCTGCGCCGCGGCGGTTCGGAGCGGCCCGCGGTGCTCTGTGCCGGCGACCTGCGCCTCGACCCCGCCGCCCACAGCGTGAGTCGCGCCGAGACGGCGATCGCCCTGACCCCGCGCCAGTTCTCGCTGCTGGAGTTCCTGATGCGGCGGGCCGGGGAGGTGGTGTCGAAGGCGACGATCCTCGAGCACGTGTGGGACTTCGCGTACGAGGGCGACCCGAACATCGTCGAGGTCTACGTGCGCCAGCTGCGCCAGCGCATCGACGACCCCTTCGGCCGCACCAGCCTGCAGACGGTGCGGCTCGTCGGCTACCGGCTCGACGCCCACGGCGGCTGAGGAGACCGGGCGATGACGCTGCGCGCGCGGACGACGCTCTTCGCGACTGCCGTCACCGGACTGGTCCTGGTGGCGGCCGCCGTGGTGCTGGTGGCCACGCTGTCGGCCCAGCTCACCCGCGCCGGCGACGAGGCGGACCGGGCCCAGGTGCATGACCTCCTCGACCTGGCCGCCGCCGGTGAGCTGTCGGCCACGATCGACACCCTCGGCGACGAGTCGGTCGCCCAGGCGGTCGACGCCGACGGTGCGGTGATCGCAGCCTCCCCCAACGTCGCGGGTGAACCGGCCATCGCGGGCGCCCTCTCCGAGGCGAGCAACCGACTCGAGCAGCGCACCGTCGACGGGCCTGACGACGACGAGACCGAGCAGTACCGGGTCTGGATCGGGCGCGGGCCCTCGCCCGACGGCTCCGTCACCGTGCTGGTGGGGCGCAGCGAGGAGTCGGTCGACGAAGCCACCCGCACCCTGCGCGGCAGCCTGGTGGTCGGCGTACCCGGCCTGCTCGTGCTGCTTGCCGCGGTGATCTGGCTGGTGGTGGGCCGCGCGCTGGACCGTATCGACCAGATCACCACGACGGTGGCCACGATCGACGGCAGCGATCTCGGGCGACGGGTCCCGGAGACGGCCGCCGACGACGAGGTCGGTCGGCTCGCCACCACGATGAATCGCATGCTCGAGCGCCTGGACGACGCGGCGCGCAGACAGCTCGCGTTCGTGGCCGACGCGTCCCACGACCTGCAGAGCCCCCTGACCGGCCTGCGGACCCAGCTCGAGGTGGCGCTGGCGAACCCCGACGAGGTGGACGTCGAGTCGTGGGCGAGGCAGCTGCTGGCCAGCAGTGCCGACATGGAGCTGCTGGTGCAGGACCTGCTGACCCTCGCCGTCGCCGAGGGCGAGACCACACCGCCCCGCCACCAGCTGCTCGACCTCGACCAGGTCGTGCTCGAGGAAGCCGCGCGCGCCCGGCCGGCCACGCAGGTCCGGATCGACACCGCGGGAGTCTCTGCGGCCCCCGTCCACGGTGACCCGAGTGCGCTGCGGCGCCTGACCCGCAACCTGCTCGACAACGCGGTGCGGCACGCGTCGCAGCGGGTGACGATCACGCTCGGCACCCACCCCGCCGCGGTCGTGCTCGACATCGTGGACGACGGCGCCGGCGTACCCGACGAGGACCGCGACCGCGTCTTCGACCGCTTCTACCGGGGCGACCCGGCCCGCCGGCACGGCACCGGCAGCGGTCTCGGCCTCGCGATCGCCCGTCGCGTGGCCGAGCAGCACCACGGGTCGCTCACCCTGCTCGAGTCCTCGCCCTCGAGCCCGTCGTCACACTTCCGGCTCGTCCTGCCGCTCCCGTCGTAGGTCCGGCCTAGCTCGGACGGCGGTGCCGCCCGGTCGAGGTGGTCGAGTCGCCGTTGACGCGCGACCAGTCCTGCACGGGGGCGGCCGATCGGCCGGATCGGCCGAGGAGTGGCGGTCGAGCTCGACCGCGTGACAGCCGGCCTCCAGCCGCACCCGGGTGATCCGGGGATCGGCGAGCAGGTGGAACGCGGTGCCGGCGAGCTCTTCGATGACGTCCGGATCGGGGGCGCAGCACCCCTCGGCGTGCTGAGTCGTGGCGCGCTCGTCCACGCTGAACCCCCTGCTCCTCAGGTCCCGGCTCCCGCCGTGCCCGACCTCCCGGTCGAGCGATCGCCCGCATCGTCCCACGTCGGCGTGGGGTCAGGTGGGAGCCACTTGTGTGGTGCGCGTCAGGGGGCCGGGCAGCGGGGGTAGAGCCCGCGGGTCGCGTACAGCTCCGGGGAGTCGTAGGCGGCCGGGTCGGTGAAGGCGCAGCCGTAGGTCGGGTCGGCGACCACCGATCGCGTCAGCACGTCGTCACCCGCGGGCCGGTCGACCCGACCGCGGTGCTTGCGGTCGAGGGACTCGACCCAGTCGGTCAGGTCGTCCCAGGCGCGGCCCACCTCCGTCGGCGTGAACTCGCAGTGCCCGGCGGCGCGGACCGCTCGCTGCACCAGCAGCCGCGACCGCCGTCGGTCGCTGACCTCGCGGGCGTAGATCTGCTCCATCGAGAACGGCACGAACAGGTCGCCGAGGCCGTGCAGCGTCAGGGTCGGCACCCGAGGGCGGCCCTCGATGCGCGGGATCTGGGTGAGCCGCCTGCTGGTCCGGGTGCGCCGGTCGGCCGGTGCGACCCGCTCGACCGTCAGGGTCGACGTCGACCGGGCTGGTGGGCGCGTAGGTGACGTCACGGTTCTGGGCGAGGCGACCGGCGTTGAAGGCGAGGCGACCCCCGTCGTCGGGCGTGGCCAGGGTGAACAGGAAGTCCTTCCAGACGGTGTAGGCGAGGTCGGCGCCCGGGCGCGGGCCACCGGTGAAGCCGCGTGGTGACGTCGCGCAGCTGGGCGCCGAGCGGGTTGACGACCGGGGCTCCGACCGGGCCGTCGATGCCCAGCTCGGACCTGATCGCCGGCACCACCGTGCCCCTGGTAGTCGGCGGGCACCGGGTAGGCGTCGACGTCGGCCAGGTCCTGGGCCACGAGGTTGTAGCCCAGGAAGTAGTCGAAGAGCTCGTGGTCGCCCAGGACGCCGCACATCGGCAGGGCCCCGTCGTACAGGTGCGGGTACTCCTCCAGGGAGCGGCCGATGACGTGGCCGCCCATCGAGACCCCCGCCACGTAGGTGCGCCGGGGCCGGCGAGGCAGGACCCGCGCGGCGTACTCGGCGAGCGACCGGGTCGTGGTCACGCCGGTGCGGACGTCGTACCCGTTGCGTGCATAGCTGGAGGCTGCCCACGCGTAGCCCTGCTCGGCGAGGCGCCGGCGCAGGCCGAAGCCCGGGGGGTCGACGGTGAGCACGGTGCCGGTGCCGCGGTAGCCGTGCGCCCACATCACCAGCTGGCCGTTCCACCGTGGCGGGATCTCGATGTCGTAGGCCGCGTGGTCGCGGACGCCCTGGAGCACCCGCGTCGGCCGCCCGCCGACGGTGAGGGGTGCCAGGGGCGGGTTGGACACGGTGTACCCCGGCAGCGGCTGTGAGCCGTCCCCGGTGCCGTGGTGCCGCTCGGGAGCGGCGCGGTCGGCACCTGCGGGCGCACCGACGACGGTGGCGGAGAGCGCGAGGAGCGCGGCGGTGCCGACGGCCACCAGGTGTCGCACTCGGGACGGACGCGCGGCTGTCGGCATGGCACCTTCTCGGCTGGCTGTGACGGTCGCCACACCGTACTCCCGGCGGCGCTCGGGGCGTCCTCGTCAGGTGGCCGGTCGGTAGGTGAGGTTGAGGACGCCGCTGGCGAGAGCGGCGCTCTCGACGAGCTCGAGCTTGTGGGTCGGGGTGTCCTCGAAGAGCCGCTGGCCGGACCCCACCGCGATCGGGTGCACGAGCAGCCGCAGCTCGTCGAGGAGGTCGTTCGCGAGCAGCCACCGCACGGTCGTGGCGCTGCCCGACATCGCGATGTCGCCGTCGACAGCGTCCTTGACGGCGCGGACGGCGTCGACGTCCCCGGGCACGGCCGTCGTGTTGTTCCACGTCGGCTCGGTCAGCGTGCTGGACACGACGTACTTGCGCATCTCGTTGAAGATGGTCGCGATCGGCTCGTCGGTGCTGGTGGGCCAGTACGCCGCCCACTCGTCGTAGCCGACCCGGCCCATCAGCATCGCCTTGGTGGTCTCGAAGCCGGCGCCGACGACGGCGCCCATGTCGTCGTCGAAGTACGGGAAGTGCCACTGGTCGGGCGACTCGACGACGCCGTCGAGGGCGATGAAGAAGTTGGCGATGATCCTGCCCATGGTGTGCTCCCTGGTCTGCGGTGGTGTGGGTTCCGGTGTGTGCCACCAACCTAGGAACCGGCGTCCGCCTCGGTCTTGTACAGGAGCGACAGGGGCTCGGCGGTGCCCGGTCGCCGCAGCTCGGTGGCCGTGCGACCCACGAACCGGGTCAGGGAGCGTGCCAGGTGCGGCTGGTCGTAGTAGCCGAGCCGCTCGACGACGTCCAGCGGCGCGACGTCCTCGCTGAGCAGGATCGCGGCCTGCCGGGCCCGCTCGATCTGCCGGATCGCGCCCTGGGTGAGGCCGGTCGCGGCGGCGACCCGGCGCTGCACCGAGCGCGCCCCGACCCGCGGCAGCTCGCCCTCGACGACGTCGTCGACGAGAGGGTCGCGCACGATCACGCCCGCCCGCACCAGCCGGTCGACGAACACCTCGGCGTCGTCGAAGCCGGGCACCTCCCACTCCTCGCCACGCAGCACGAAGCCGCGTGACGACACGTGGCGGCTCTCGGTCTGCGTGTCGACCAGCCGGGCCACGGGCAGGTGCGGCATCGAGGTGCCGTGGGCGAAGGTGATGCCGAACGACGCCGAGTCGTCGGGCACCTCGGCGGTGGTCGCCCGCGTCTCCGGCCCGCGGGCGGCGACGTGCGTCTGCCCGCGTTCGGCCCAGAACACGAGCTCCCAGTGGGATGTCGCCACGGAGACCATCTGCTCGACCCCCGAGCTGTAGCCGCGCCACACGCGCGCGACGTACGGCGAGTCCGAGGCCCGGTCGTCGCCCTCGATCGCCATGGCGCTCATGCTCTCATCGGCGAGCCCCGCACGTCTGACGTCGTCCCTACGTAGTCACGAGTGTCCGCAGCAGCGTCGTGAACCGGTCGCGCTCCCGCTCGGGGAGCGACGCCAGGAATGTCTTCTCCGCCTCCCGGACGACGACGACGGCGCGTACGAGCACTCGTCGTCCGCGGGCCGTCGTTGCCAGTGCGTAGGCACGTCGGTCGTCGGGGTTGCGGGTGCGGGCGACGAACCCGTGCTGCTCGAGGGCGTCGATGACGGCGACCATGGTGGAGCGGTCGACCCGCATCCGTTCGCCCAGGCGCTGCTGGGACAACGGGCCCTCGTCGGTCAGCACCGACAGCGCACTGAACTCCTTCACCGCGAGCCCGAGCCTGGCGAGCGGCTCGTCCACCAGGCGTCGGTGGGCGAGGTGCGCCTGTCCGAGGAGGTAGCCGACCTGGTCGGAGAGAGCAGGCGGCAGCTGTTCACCGGGAGCCGGGCTCGACGAGTCGTTCACACGCCCAAGTCTATGGGCTACCCTGATCATCAGCATCGCTGATGATCAGGATATAGGAGGATCTGATGCCTGGAGCGACCGTGCGCTACATCGTCGACGACGTGGAGGTGGCCGCGGCCTTCTACACGCAGTCCCTTGCGTTCGAGGTGGAGCGGGACGCCGCCCCGGCGTTCGTCGGCCTGGTCCGGGGAGACCTGCACCTGCTGCTCAGCGTGCCCTCGGGGCCCGGGGGAGCCGCGCAGCCGATGACCGACGGCCGCCGTCCTGAACCCGGAGGCTGGAACCGGATCCAGCTCGAGGTCGACGACTTGCCGGCCGAGGTCGAGCGCCTGCGAGCCATCGGCGCGCACTTCCGCAACGAGATCGTGAGCGGCCGGGGTGGCCAGCAGATCCTCCTGGACGACCCGAGTGGCAACCCGGTGGAGCTCTTCCAGCCGTAGGACGCAAGGTCGTGAGTGCCGAACCTCGTGGCATCCGCGAGCGACTGTCGGTGGGTGGTGCCATCATCGACCCGGGGTCGCCCATCAACGCGCAGGAGACACGCATGCACATCGTCCTGGTCCCCGGGCTCTGGCTCGACGGCTCGTCGTGGCAGCGGGTGCTGCCCCCGCTCGAGGCCGCCGGGCACCGCACCCACCCGCTCACGCTGCCGGGGCTCGAGTCGGTCGACGCCGACCGGTCGGCGGTCACGCTCGCCGACCAGGTCGCGGCGGTGGTGGCCGCGATCGACGCCGCGGACGCCCCGGTGCTGCTGGTCGGCCACTCGGCCGGCTGCGGCATCGCGCACGCGGCGGTCGACGCCCGCCCCGACCGGGTGGCCCGGGCGGTGTACGTCGGCGGCTTCCCGACCGGTGCCGGGCTGGCGGTGGCCAGCGGGTTCGCGACCGAGGGCGGCGACCTCCCGATGCCGGACCTGTCGGAGTTCGGCGAGGCCGACCTGCGCGACCTCGACGAGGCGGGTCTCGCCGACTTCCGGTCGCGGGCGATCCCGTCGCCGGCCCGGCTGAGCACCGACGTCCAGCAGCTCGGCGACGATCGGCGCTACGACGTGCCGGTCACCGCGGTGGCGACCGAGTACACGAGCGCCGACCTGCGGGAGTGGATCGACTCCGGTGAGGAGCCGGTCGCGGAGTTCACCAGGATCCGCGACATCACCCACGTCGACCTGCCCACCGGGCACTGGCCCCAGCTTCACCCGCCCGGCCGAGCTGGCGCAGGTCATCCTCGACGCGGCGGGCTAGTCACCCAGCGGCGCCAGCTTGGCGACGTCGCCCTCGAAGGCGAACAGCAGCAGGTCGGCCATCGTGAACCGGTTGGTCACCTCGCCGAACCGGGGGCGGAAGCCGGGGTTGCGCACGATCGAGTGGGTGCTGCCCTCCATCGCCCGGTGGAAGGTCTCCACGACGATGCGGGCGCCGACACCGGTCAGCTTGCCGCCGTTCAGCTCGGCCTCGCGCAGGATGTAGAACCAGAGCGGGGTCTCGGCCACGAAGCGCTGCCGCTCGGCGGTGGTCAGGCCCGACAGCACGGCGCCGCCGTCGCCCTCGATGATCTGGGCGGGCGTCAGCTTGGTGACCGGGACGCCCTTCGACCGCAGGCCGGGTGGCCATCTGCTGGCCGGTCGCGAGCCGGACCATGCCGGCGCGGGTGAGGTTGCGGAAGGCCAGGTTGGCCTGCAGCGTGCCGAAGTCGTCGTCGTCGCCACCGAAGGAGCCCGGCGGCAGGAACGTCAGCGAGTCGGCGAGCACGGTGTCGATGCCGCGGGCCAGGTTGCTGGCGCCCGGCGGCGGCTTGAGGTCGGGGCGTCCGACTGACCGGAAGTTGTAGAGGCGCCGGAAGTCGGCGATCCAGTTGCTCGGCAGCGCGCGGTCGCCGGCGGCGAGGAACCCGCTGGTGCCGGAGAACTCGAAGAGGAACTCCAGGGTGCCGGCGGTGCCGGGGAAGCGCTTGTTCCAGTCGTAGCTGCGCCGGATCATCGAGTGGCCGAGCCGGAACGCCGCCACCGAGAACTCCACCGGCATCGTGGGCATCGACAGCGGGTCGGCGCCGACCTCGAAGACCTTGCGGCCGCTGGTGAAGACCTCGTCGACGACGGCGCGGTCGCAGATCCGCCGCAGGTAGTCGGTCTTCAGCATCCACTGGTAGTGCAGGACGACCTGGCGCCGGGCCCGCGCGAAGCGCTCGTCGGCCGGGACGTCGGCGCCGAGGGTGTCGACCACGCGGTTGTGGAAGCGGATCATCGCGAGGTGGTGCTGGGCCACCGCGAGGTTCTCGTCGTTGCGCGGGTCGGGGATCAGGGCCCGGCGCCGGTTGGGCCCGGCTCCTGCGTGCCGGTGCGGGGGAGGTCGAAGCCGACCCGCGCGGCGTCGGGTGGGGTGCGCACCGTCTTGCCCATCTTGAGGTGCCGGTCGTCGGCGTAGAACTCGGCCGAGACCGGGTCGGTCGGCCCGGCGCCGTACAGCGAGTCGAGGTCGAGCGTGGGGCGATCGTCCCTGCAGCAGCTCGGCGGGCGAGACCTGGTCGCCGAGGGCCACCACGGTCGCGTCGAAGGTGAGGTCGTGGTCGACGAACTGGCCGAGGTAGGTGTAGCCGGCCGGGATGGTGCTGTTGCGTCCGACCGGGACCGAGCATCGCCTCGGCGACCTTGCGGCGCAGCGCCTGCGGCAGCCGCGCGGGGCCCTTCGGGCCCATCCGCGAGAACCGGAACTCCGGGGCGACGGCCGCCGTGCCCGCCTCCGCCCGCGGCGTCTCGCCCTCGATCGGGAAGGCATTGCGTCCGTGCGGGGGAGTGTGACCGTGGGGGTGGGCTGCAGGCATGGGGGCCTCCTGGGCCGAGAGTAGTGCGCCGACTCCTCAGGAGCACGGCGGTCTGGACCTGATACGCGGCCGGTCCGGCCGCTCGACAGGTACGACGCGTCGGGCGCCCCGGATGTTGCTTCCGGAGGATGTCAACGCTTGGCGGTGCCGGTGCGTTGGTCCTCCATGACGACGAACATGAGACTCAGGCGGACCGCTCTCGTTGGTGGCGGGCTCGGGGCGTTCCTCGCCCTCGCGACGATGACGACGAGCGTCGCCCACCAGGACCAGGTGGGCAGCGACGGACCGGATGTCTTCGGTGGCACCCCGCGGGCCGACCAGTACGACGGACTCGGCGGCGCTGACCGGATCCACGGCTACCGGGGCAGCGACGGGCTGGACGGCGGTGACGGCGACGACCTGGTGTACGGCGGGGCGGCCTCCGACCTGCTGAGCGGCCATCGGGGCGCGGACCTCGTCTCGGGCGGGCCCGGCAACGACAGCGTGTACGGCGGCGGTGGCCGCGACGTGCTGCGAGGCGGTGTGGGCTACGACGTCCTCGTCCCGAACAACGGCGCGGACGTCGTCCGCGCCGGACCCGGCTCGGACGAGATCTACGAGTACAACGACGGTCGTCGCGACGTGATCCACTGCGGCCCCGGTTTCGACTGGGTCGAGATCAGCCTCCGGCGGCACGAGCGACGTGACGGTCTCGACCGCTACGTCGACTGCGAGTCGGTCTACGTCGACCGCGAGGGCGTCGCCAGCTGAGGGCCGTGTGTCGGTGCCGCGCGGTCCGCCACGGTCCGCTCGGCCCGGCCGCGGCCGAGGAGGCTGACCGCCCAGTGCAGCAGCGCCCTGACCCGGCTGCGGAAGCCGACCATGTGGAACAGGTGCAGGGCGAGCCACATCAGCCACGCGACGAACCCGGAGAACCGGAGGCCGCGGACCGGGTGTCACCGGCCGGCGTCCTGGTGCGTGCCCTCGACCGCGACGACCTCGTCCGCGGCGGTGCGGGGGCGGGACGGTTGCGCAAGGTCGTGCTGGCGCGGCCGGACCGGCTCCAGTCGTGTGCCTGAGAACCACCTCTGGCCGGTTGTCAGGCACACGACCCGGCAGCCGGCCCACGCGCGACCGCGGGCCGCCTGACGCCGGCCACGGCCGCCACCCTCGGTGGTCGAGGAGGCCGGCCACGGCCGTCACGAGACCGAAGGGGCGGGGTCTCGTGACGGTTGCTAGCGCAACCTCCTCGACCTCCGAAGGTCGCGATCACCGCGGGACGTCGCGGAACCAGGCGCGCCGGTCGCGCGGGTCGGGGCCGTGCCGGCGCCGCTCGGGGGAGCGTCGGTCACCGGCGCGTGGTGGTCGAGCCGGGTGACCAGGACGCCCTCGCCGCTGGTCAGGTCGGGCAGCCGCGCGGCGACGTCGGGGACGGCGCCGACGGCAGGTGGCCGACGAGCCGGGTGTAGCCCCGCCGGCCGACGTCTCGAGCGTGGACGCGCCCCGAGCCGGCCGAGCAGCGCGGCGACCGGAGCCGTAGCGCCTCGTCGGGCAGGTCGAGCTCGAACCGGTCGACCGGCTGGCAGACGCGGGTGCCGGCCTGGCGCCAGGGCGGCGGTCAGCACGACCGGCGCGAGGTGGCGGAAGTCGGCCGCCACGCTCGAGATCGACTTGTCGAACTTCTGGTGCGGCCTGCTCTGCCGGGGGCAGTACTGCGACTCGGTCATCGTCACCACGCAGTCGGTGACCGCCCAGCCGTGCAGGCCCTGCCGCAGCGCCGCCCGCACGCCCTCCTCGGTGGCGGCCACGAACGCCGGCGGCAGGTTGCCGCGCTCGATGCCGGGCGAGAACTCGACGCCGTGGCCCACCGGCGCGGCCTCGACGCGCAGCCCGATGCCGGCCAGGTACGGGTTGCCGCGCGACCTCGATCCGGTCGACCGCCGCAGCGCCGGTCCCGACGACCCGCTCGAGGCAGACCACGGAGGTGCTCGAGGAAGCGGGCGCGCACGCCGTACCGCTCCTCGCAGCAGCGCGGCGATCACCTCCTTCTGCACCTCGCCGTGCAGGCTGACCGCGGCCTCGCCGTCGTCCTCGTCGAGGCGCAGGTCGATCAGCGGGTCCTCGTCGGCGAGCTCGGCGAGGCCGGCGAACAGCGCGGTGCGCTGGGTCGGGTCCTCGGGCTCGACGAGCGCCTGCAGGGTGGCGGGTGCGAAGCGGTGGGTACGCCGCTCGCGGCGGGTGCACCGACGGTGTCGCCGATCCGCGCCGACGGCCCGCGCACGACGGCGATCTGGCCGGCGGCGGCCGCGCCGGTGCGCCAGGACGCCGCCGGGCCGCTCACGCGCGACCTCGGTCACCCGCTCGGGCCGGCGCCGGAGCCGAAGGCGACCCGGTCGCGCACCCGCAGCTCGCCCGACCACAGCCGCACCCAGGCGCGCCGGCCGCGCTCGTCGCGGTCGACGGCGAAGACGGTGCCGGCCGGCGGTCCGCCCGTCGGCTCGCGGCGCGCGCGGCAGGAGTGTCGGTGAGCACCCGGCGCAGCTCGCGGCATGCCGGCGCCGGTGATCGCCGAGCCGCACACGACCGGGGTCAGGGCGCCCGCGCGTACGCCGCGGCGGAGCGCGCGGCGCGAGTCGCGGCGGCGGATCGGCTCGCCGGCCACCCAGCGCGCCAGCAGCCTGTCGTCGCCGTCGGCGACCGCCGCGACGACGGACTCGTCGTCGAGCGGCGACGGCGGCGACGGTGGCGTCGCGGGTGCCCTGGCCGGTGACCCGGGCGAGCGCGACGACGTGCGGCGTCAGCCGGCGCCGCACCTGCGTCGACGACCCGGCTCGACGTCGGCGCCGGCTCGGTCGACCTTGTTGACGAACAGCACGGTCGGCACGCCGATCCGCTGCAGCGCCCGCCAGATGACGACGGTCTGCGGCTGCACGCCCTCGACCGACGGACAGCACCAGCACCGCCGCGTCGAGCACGCCGAGCGAGCGCTCGACCTCGGCGATGAAGTCGGGGTGGCCCGGGGTGTCGACGCAGGTTGACGTCGAGGTCCGCCGAGCGCGAACGACGTCACGGCGGCGCGGATGGTGATGCCGCGCCGTCGTTCGAGCGTCCATCGAGTCGGTGCGGGTGGTGCCCGCGTCGACGCTGCCGGGCGCGTCGACGACGCCCGCCTCGTAGAGCAGGCGCTCGGTCAGGCTGGTCTTGCCGGCGTCAACATGCGCGACGATCCCGAGGTTGAGGGTGTGACAGTGACGGTGGGTGGCGGTCAAGGGGCAGCTCCACGGCGGGACGGAATGGGGTCCGGGGCGTGGAAGCTGCTCGCATGGCTGGCTCCTGGTCGCAGGCTGTCGGGTGGTGTCGGCACCGACGGTGGCACGGCGTCCGGCGACCCGTCGACCGGTTTTCGCCGGCCCGCGCAGTTTCGTGACGATCCGGCCGACTTTTGCTTGACGTTGTGACGGAAGCCTCCTACGTTCAAGAGGCAGGGAGTGACGGCCATCACCGGGGGTGCGGCGCGCCCCTGCGCGACGAGGACGAGGGTGACGAGCATGACCAATCAGGGGGGCGACCGGCCTCGCACGGGGTTGTGGCTCGTCGGCGCACGAGGCTCGGTGGCCACCACCGTCATCGTCGGTGTCGCCGCGCTGCGAGCGCACCTGACCGACACGACCGGCCTGGTCGGACAGCTCCCCGAGCTGGCGGCCGCCGGGCTGACCGACGTGGCCGACCTCCTGATCGGCGGCCACGACCTCGGCACCGTGCCGGTGACCAAGCGCGCCGAGATGCTCGCCGACAGCGGTGTCCTGCCGACCTCCCTGCTGCCGCTGCTGCACCGCGACCTCGAGGACGTCGAGCAGCGGCTGCGCCCGGGCGTCTACCCGACCTCGGCCGAGTCGCAGGGCGACGCCGTCGAGCGGGTCCGGGCCGACCTCGTCGCCTTCCGCGACGACCACGGCCTCGACCGGGTGGTCGTGGTCGACGTCTCCAGCACCGAGCCGCCGGTCGACCCGGCCTGTGGCCGACCCCGCCGGTCCGCTCGTCGACCTCGACGCGCTCGACGCGGCGCTGGCCGCGGGCGAGGCCCGCTGCCCGCGAGCTCGGCCTACGCGCTCGCGGCCTACCGGGCCGGCTGCTCCTACGTCGCCTTCACGCCCAGTCCCGGGCCCGCGGCTGCCCGCGCTCGAGCTGGCGGCCGAGCGGGCCGGGGTGCCGTGGGCGGGCTCCGACGGCAAGACCGGCGAGACGCTGGTGAAGTCGGCGCTGGCGCCGATGTTCGCGCACCCGCGCGCTGCGGGTGCGGTCCTGGGCGTCGTACAACATGCTCGGCGGCGGCGACGGCGCCACCCTCGCCGACCCGGCGCGCGGCGGCCAGCAAGACCGCGTACCAAGCGCGAGGGCCTCGAGGCGATCCTCGGGCACCCGGTCGACGGGCCGATGCACATCGACAACGTCGCCGACCACGGCGACTGGAAGACCGCGATGGACCACGTGTCCTTCGAGGGCTTCCTCGGCGTCCGGATGACGCTGCAGTTCACCTGGTACGGGCTGCGACTCGGCGCTGGCCGCGCCCCTGGTCCTCGACCTGGCCCGGCTGACCGCCCGCGCCCACGAGGCGGGCGCACCGGCCCGCAGTCGGCGCTCGGCTTCTTCTTCAAGGACCCCGCGGCCTCCGACGAGCACCGGCTCGCCGCCCAGTGGGACGCGCTCGTCGCCTGGTGCGGCTCTGGGTGAGCGCCCGATGAACCTGCGCGACCTCGCCGAGCTGGTGCGGCTGCCCGCCGCGCTCACGGTGCCCGGCGACACCCTCGCCGGGGCGGCCGCCCCGGGAGCGCTCGGGCCGTCGTCGGCGCTGATGCCGGTCGCGTCGGTCTGCCTGTACTGGTCGGGCATGGCGCTCAACGACTACGCCGACCGGGACCTCGACGCCGTCGAGCGACCCGAGCGGCCGATCCCCTCGGGCCGGATCAGCCCGGCCGCAGCGCTCGGGGTTGCGGCCGGGCTGACCGCGGCCGGGCTGGCCGGAGCGGCCGGGCTCGCCGGCGGCCGCCCGGCCGCCCGGACGGCGGCCCGCTGGCCGCCACGGTCTGGGCCTACGACCTGGTGCTCAAGAAGGGACCGGCCGGACCGGCCGCGATGGCCGCGGCCCGCGGGCTCGACGTCGCTGCTCGGGGCGCGGCGGCGGCCTGGCGCGGCGCCGGCGCCGCGCCGCCCTGCTGATGGCCGCGCACACCGCCGGGGTGACCGCTGCTCAGCCGCGGCGAGGTGCACGGCGCGCCGGCCCGACCGCCGCCGGCGTGGTCACCGCGCGACCGCTCGGCACCGCGGTGCGGCCGGGCGACGCGGACGCGGCCGCTGCCCGCCGTCCTCGCCGCGACGTACGCCGTGGCCGTCGGCCGGGCCCAGGCCGCGGCCGTCCCGACCCGCCGGCGCCGAGACCGTGCGCGGCGCCACCGGCGCCGGCATCCGCGGCATGATCCCGCTCCAGGCCAGCGCTGGTCGCCGGCTCCGGCGCGCCGCGCGCCGCGCTCGGCCTGCTGGCCGCCGGTCCCGTCGTGCGGGCGGCCTCGAAGTGGTGTCGCCGACATGAGCCGCTGCGGTTCGGCTACGGCACCAACGGCTTCACCAGCCACCGCCTCGACGACGCGCTGACCGTCCTCGCCGACCTCGGGTACGACGGCGTCGCGCTGACCCTCGACCACCTGCACCTCGACCCGTTCGCCCCCGACCTGCCGGCCCGCACCGCCGCCGTCGCGCCGCCGGCTCGAGCGGCTCGGCCTGGCCGTCGTGGTCGAGACCGGCGCCCGCTACCTGCTCGACCCGCGCCGCAAGCACCACCCCACCCTGGTCTCCGACGCCGGCCGCGAGCGTGCGCGTCGACTACCTGCACCGGGCGGTCGAGGTGGCCGCGGACCTCGGCGCCGAGGCGGTCTCGTTCTGGTCGGGCGTGCTGCCCGACGGCGTCGACGACGACCGGGCCTGGGACGCGGGTCGACGGCGGCGTCGACGCCGTGCTCGACCTGGCCGCGCGGCGCGAGCGTCGGTGTGCGCCGTCGAGCCCGAGCCCGGCATGTTCGTCGACACCCTCGACGGCGTCCTCGAGCTGCGCCGCCGGCTCGGCGACCCGCACCTGCTCCGGGTCACCCTCGACCTCGGCCACGTGGTGTGCAACGAGCCGCGGGGGATGGCCGAGACCATCCGCCGCGCCGGCGACCTGCTCGCCAACGTGCAGGTCGACGACATGGTCGCCGGTGTCCACGAGCACCTCGAGCTCGGCACCGGCGAGGTCGACTTCGTGGCGGCCGCCCGGCGCGCTGCGCGAGGTCGGCTACACCGGTCTGGCCGCGTTCGAGCTGCCCCGGCAGTCCCACGCGGCGCCCGGTCGTGGCCGAGCGCTCGCTGCGCGCTCCTGCGCGAGGCCGAGGCGACGTCCCTTCTGGAGGTGGCGACGATCATGAACGAAGACCTGCTGGCGACGTGGGAGCAGGAGGTCGCCGCCGACCCCACCCGCATCCGGTCCCGCTTTCCCGCGGCCGCGCCGCGAGATCGGCCGCAGCGGCACCCCGGGTGCGACCCCCGGCGAGCCGCGGGTCGAGGACGCCGTCCGGGTGCGGCTGCTCGCCGCCCTGGCCGGCGCCCTGGCCGACGACCCCGACACGCTGACGGCCGAGGTGCACGACCTCTACCGCTTCGGCGACGCCGACGAGCGCCGGGCCGTGCTGCTCGGCGCTCGGCCGAGCTCGGCCTCGGCGACCGGGCCTCCGACCTCGTGCACGACGCGCTGCGCACCAACGACGCCCGGCTGGTCGCCGCCGCGCTCGGGCCCTACGGCGCCGCCCTCCTCGACGACGCCGCCTGGCGCCAGGCGGTGCTGAAGTGCCTGTTCGTCGGCGTCCCGCTCGAGCTCGTCGCCGGCCTCGACGAGCCGCACCGACGACGAGCTGCGCACGCATGGTCGCCGCCTACGCCGACGAGCGCACGCGCCGCCGGCCGCGACGTCCCCGACGACGCCCGCCGGCTCCTGCCGCACCACCAGCTCCCGGGAGTCCTGATGCGCATCTTCGACCCGCACATCCACATGACGTCGCGCACCACCGACGACTACGAGGCGATGTACGCCGCCGGCGTCCGCGCCGTCGTCGAGCCGGCGTTCTGGCTCGGCCAGCCGCGCACCAGCGTCGACTCGTTCGTCGACTACTTCGACGGCGCTGGTCGGCTGGGAGCGGTTCCGCGCCGCGCAGTTCGGCATCGCCCACCACTGCACGATCGCGCTCAACCCGAAGGAGGCCAACGACCCGCGCTGCTCGCCGGTGCTCGACCTGCTGCCCCGCTACCTCGCCAAGGACGGCGTGGTCGCGGTCGGCGAGATCGGCTTCGACTCGATGACCGCCGCCGAGGAGAAGGCGTTCGTCCGCCAGCTCGAGCTGGCCGGCGAGCACGGGCTGCCCGCGATGGTGCACACGCCCCACCGCGACAAGCTGGCCGGCACCCACCGCACCCTCGAGCTGGTCGGCCGCAGGTCGGGCATGCCCGCCGAGCGGTCGCTGGTCGACCACCTCAACGAGGTGACCGTCGACGTCGTCGACGACGTCCGGCGCCTGGATGGGCTTCTCGATCTACCCCGACACCAAGATGGACCCGCACCGGATGGTCGCGATCCTCGAGCGCCGCGGCCTCGACCGGGTGCTGGTCAACAGCGCCGCCGACTGGGGCAGGAGCGACCCGCTGCGGACCCGCCGCACGGGCGAGGCGATGCTCGACGCCGGGTTCTCCGACGACGACGTCGACCGGGTGCTGTGGCGCAACCCGGTCGAGTTCTACGGCCAGAGCGGCCGGCTGCTGCTCGACGTGACCGGCGCCGACGGCACGCGAGACCTTCGAGGGCAACTCGTTGCTGCGCGGCGAGCGCGTGCATGAGGTTCCGGCACCCCGACGGCACCGTCGTCCACCTCTCCTACGGCAGCAACGTGCACCCGGCCGAGACCGTCGACGGCATCGTCGACCAGCTGCGCCGCTACGCCGGTGCCGGTGCGCGCCGCGCTCGGCGCCGACGTGCTCGGCGTCGGGCTGTGGCTGCCGGCGCCGGTCGCCGCCGAGCTGGCCGGCGACCCGGCGGCGCTCGACCGGCTCCGCCGCGACGCTGCGCGCCGCAGCGGCTCGAGGTCGTCACCGTCAACGCCTTCCCCTACCGCGGCTTCCACGACCCGGTCGTCAAGCAGCGCCGTCTACCGCCCGGACTGGTCGAGCCGGCCCGCCTCGACTACACCCTCGACTGCGCGCGGGTGCTGGCCGAGCTGCTGCCCGACGACGCCGTGCGCGGCAGCATCTCGACGCTCCCGCTGGGCTGGCGCACCCCTGGTACGCCGACCGCGACCGCGCCGCCGCGCGCGCAGCTCGAGCGGCTGGCCGACGGCCTGGCGAAGTCGACGCCGACGCCGGCCGGCCGGTGCGGGTCGGGTTCGAGCCCGAGCCCGGCTGCGTCGTCGAGACCGTCGCCGACGCGGTCGAGCGGCTCGCCTGGCTGCGCGAGTCGACTCCGACCAGCTCGGCGTCTGCGTCGACACCTGCCACCTCGCCACCGGCGTTCGAGGACACCGCCGAGGCGCTCGACCGGCTGGCCGCGGCCGGGCTCCCCGTCGTCAAGATCCAGGCCTCGGCCGCGCTGCACGCCGACGACCCGGCCGACCGGCGCCACGCGGCGGCCCTGGCCGGCTACGCCGAGGACCGCTTCCTGCACCAGACCCGCGAGCCGCGACGGGTTCCGCGTCACCGGCGCGCGACGACCTCGACGAGGCGCTCGGCCGGGCGACCGGCCGCTGCCGGGCCGGCACCCGTGGCGGGTGCACTTCCACGTGCCGCTGCACGCCGACCCCGAGCCGCCGCTGACCAGCACCCGCGACCACCTCGAGGCCAGCGCTCGCCGCGCTGGTCGGCGGCGACCGCGCCGGTCACCGACCACGTCGAGGTCGAGACCTACACGTGGGGGGTGCTGCCCCCGCACCTGCGACCCGCGCGACGACGCCGGGCTGGTCGCCGGCATCGCCGCCGAGGTCGCGCTGGGTGCGCGACCGGCTCGTCGAGCTGGGCCTCGAGCGCCTGCATGGAGCGCGGCATGAACGCACCCAAGGCGACCGCTGCTGGTCGTCGACGTCGTCGGGCTGACCCCCGAGCTGCTGGCGCACATGCCGCGCGTGCGCGGCGTGGCGGACGTCCGGCTTCGCCGCCGAGCTGGGCACGGTGCTGCCGGCGGTCACCTGCTCGGTGCAGTCGACCTTCCTCACCGGGCTGCTGCCGCCGAGCACGGCATCGTCGGCAACGGCTGGTACTTCCGCGACCTCGGCGAGGTGCTCCTCTGGCGCCAGCACAACGCGCTGGTGCAGGGCGAGAAGCTGTGGGACGTCGTCCGCCGCAGCGCCCGGGCTACAAGGTCGCCAACGTCTGCTGGTGGTACGCCATGGGCGCCGACGTCGACAGCACGGTGACGCCGCGGCCGGTCTACCACGCCGACGGCCGCAAGTCCCCCGACTGCTGGACCTGGCCGCCCGAGCTGCACGACCGGCTCACCGACGAGCTCGGCGCCGTTCCCGCTGTTCACCTACTGGGGCCCGACGGCGGCGATCCCCAGCTCGCGCTGGATCGTCGCGGCCGCGCGCGAGCTGATGCCCGAGCACGACCTGACCCTGGTCTACGTGCCGCACCTCGACTACGACCTGCAGCGGTTCGGCCCCGACAGCGCCGCAGGCCGTGGCCGGCGGCCCGCGACGTCGACGCCGTCCTCGCCCCGCTGCTCGACGACGCCGAGCGCACGCGGCGCCACCGTCGTGCTGCTCAGCGAGTACGGCATCACCAAGGCCACCCGGCCGGTCGACGTCAACCGGCTGCTGCGCCGCGAGGGCCTGCTGCACGTGCACCACAACGCCACCGGCGAGCTGCTCGACCCGTGGACGTCGCGGGCCTTCGCGGTCGCCGACCACCAGGTCGCCCACGTCTACGTCAAGGACCCCGCCGACGTGCGCGCGCGTGCGCGGACCTGCTGCGCGGCCTCGACGGCGTCGACGAGGTGCTCGACCGCGAGGGCCAGGCGGCGTACGGCCTCGACCACGAGCGCGCCGGCGAGCTGGTGCTGGTCGCCGAGCCGGACGCGTGGTTCACCTACTACTACTGGCTCGACGACGCCAACGCCCCCGACTTCGCCAAGGCGGTCGAGATCCACAAGAAGCCCGGCTACGACCCGGCCGAGCTGTTCCTCGACCCCGAGGACCAGCTGGGTCAAGGCTGCGCGCCGCGGCTCGGCGCTGGCCCGAAAGAAGGTCGGGCTGCGCTACGCGATGAGCGTGGTGCCGCTCGACCCGGCGCCGGTCAGCGGCAGCCACGGCCGGCTGCCGGCGCGGCCCGAGGAGGGCCCGGTGCTCGTCTGCTCCGACCCGGCGGTCAAGGCGCGACCGGGTCGAGGCGACCGACGTCCGCGACCTGCTCGTGCGCCTGCGCCACCCGCCCCTGACATCCCCTGCGACCAGAGGACGACACCATGCCCCGACCGATCACCCTGTTCACCGGCCAGTGGGCCGACCTGCCGTTCGAGGAGGTCTGCGCGCCTCGCCTCCGAGTGGGGCTACGACGGCCTCGAGATCGCCTGCTGGGGCGACCACCTCGACCCGTGGCAGGCGCGCCGAGGACGACGCCTACGTCCAGGGCAAGCTCGACCTGCTGGCGAAGTACAACCTGCAGGTCTTCGCGATCTCCAACCACCTCAAGGGCCAGGCGGTCTGCGACGACCCGATCGACGCGCGGCACGAGGCGATCCTGTCCACGCAGGTCTGGGGCGACGGCGACCCCGAGGGCGTGCGGCAGCGGGCGGCCGAGGAGATGAAGCTGACCGCGCGCGACCGCGCAGCGGCTCGGCGTGAAGACGGTCGTCGGCTTCACCGGCTCGGCGATCTGGAAGTACGTCGCGATGTTCCCGCCGGCCACCGAGGAGATGGTGGCCGCCGGCTACCGCGACTTCGCCGACCGCTGGAACCCGATCCTCGACGTGTTCGACGAGTGCGGCGTGCGCTTCGCCCACGAGGTGCACCCCTCCGAGATCGCCTACGACTACTGGACCACCGTCGCGCACCATGGAGGCGATCGGCCACCGCGAGGCGTTCGGCCTCAACTGGGACCCCTCCCACTTCGTGTGGCAGGACCTCGACCCGGTCGGCTTCATGTGGGACTTCAAGGACCGGATCTACCACGTCGACTGCAAGGACGCGAAGAAGCAGGTCGGCAACGGCCGCAACGGCCGGCTCGGCTCCCACCTGCCCTGGGCCGACCCGCGCCGCGGCTGGGACTTCGTCTCGACCGGCCACGGCGACGTCCCGTGGGAGCAGTGCTTCCGGATGCTCAACACCATCGGCTACGACGGCCCGATCTCGATCGAGTGGGAGGACGCCGGCATGGACCGCCTGGTCGGCGCCCCCGAGGCGCTCGAGTTCGTCCGCCGGCTCGCGTTCGACCCGCCCACCGAGCGCGTTCGACGCCGCCTTCTCGACGTCGTCCTGAGTCGGGCGACCTTGTCGGACAACAGTTTTGTCGTTCATCCGTCAGAACCCCCTTGCCAAAACAACAGAAGAGGCCGTACTTTCTACTCGCAGTCCTGAGTTGTGATGGCAATCACAGACGATCCCAGAGCAGGAGCCCGCGTGCCCGAGACAGACGCTTCCGCGTTCGACAAGTCCGACCCCGCAGTCGGCTCGAACGGCGACGCGCTCCTGCGGATGACCGGCATCGTCAAGGAGTTCTCGTCAGTGCGCGCCCTCGGCGGGGTCGACCTCGACGTCCGCGCGGGCGAGGTGCACTGCCTGCTCGGCCAGAACGGTGCTGGCAAGTCGACGATGATCAAGATCCTCTCGGCGTCGTACATCCCCGACGAGGGCGCCATCACCTGGAAGGGCAAGCCGGCCAAGTTCAGCAATCCGCAGGCCGCGATCGACGCCGGGATCGCGACGATCTACCAGGAGCTCGACCTGGTCGACGGCCTGACGGTCGCGGAGAACATCTTCCTGGGCCACGAGATCTCGACCGGCGGGTTCTCCCGCCGCGCAGCGGCCAACACCCGCGCCAAGGAGATCCTGGCCCGGCTCGGCCACAGCGAGATCAGCCCGTCGCGGCTGGTGGGCGACCTCTCGCCCGCGGGGCAGCAGGTCGTCAGCATGGCCCGCGCCCTGTCCCACGACGTCGACCTCCTCATCCTCGACGAGCCGTCGGCCGTGCTCGACCACGGCGAGGTCGAGAACCTCTTCCGCGTCGTGCGCAACCTGACCGCCCAGGGTGTGGCGGTCGTGTACATCTCCCACCGGCTCGAGGAGATCCGCCAGATCGGCGACCGGATCACCGTCCTCAAGGACGGCGTCACCGTCGCCACGGGTCTGCCCGCCAAGACCACGCCGACGTCCGACCTGATCAAGCTGATGACCGGTCGCTCGATCGAGTACGTCTTCCCGCAGCGAGACGCCGAGGCATCGGTCGCCACCGGGCGCGACGTCGTCCTGCAGGTCGACAACCTGTCGCTGGCGGGGGTGTTCTCGGGCGTCGACATGACGGTCCGAGCGGGTGAGATCGTCGGCCTCGCCGGACTGGTGGGCTCCGGTCGCACCGAGATCATCGAGACCGTCTACGGCGCGCGTCGGGCGACGAGCGGCACCGTCTCGGTCGACGGCAAGAGGCTGCGCCGCGGGTCGGTCGACACCGCCGTCCGCGCCGGCGTCGGCCTGGCACCCGAGGAGCGCAAGAGCCAGGGCCTGCTGCTCGACCAGGCCGTCTACGCCAACATCAGCGTCTCGTCGATGAAGTCGTTCCAGCGCTTCGGCTTCGTGCAGCGGGGCAAGGAGAAGGACAAGGCCAGCGAGCTGGTCGACTCCCTCGACGTCCGCCCCCGCAACATCTCGCGCCACGTGCGCACCATGTCGGGCGGCAACCAGCAGAAGGTCGTCCTGGCGCGATGGCTGCTGCGCGGCTGCCGGGTGCTGCTGCTCGACGAGCCCACCCGCGGCGTCGACGTCGGCGCCCGCTCCGAGATCTACCGGCTCATCCGCGGCCTGGCCGACTCCGGCGTGGCCGTGGTCGTTGTCTCCAGCGAGGTCGAGGAGGTGCTCGGCCTGGCCGACCGGGTGCTCGTCGTCCGCGAAGGACGTGTCGTGCACGAGGCCGACGCCGCCCACCTCGACGAGTCACGGGTCCTCGACCTGGTGATGGAAGGAACCCCCGCATGAGACTCCCAGACGATGCCCGGCTCCTTCCGCTTCGCTCCTCCATCGACCAACGCCCAGGGGACCCCGCATGAGTGACTCCACGACCGAGAACCCCTCCGGGGCCTCGCCCCTCGACAAGCACGAACCAGACGGCAAGCACGCCGGGCACGACGCCGCAGACGCCTTGCCGGTGATCGGTTCGACCGGCTCCTCCCAGACCATGGCCGCCCCGGGCGCGTCGGGCGGGACGATGACCCGGCTGGCCGACATGGGCTTCTTCCGCATCATCGGTCTCGTGGTGGTGCTGCTGCTGATCGCGGTGGTCGGCACCATCACCGCCGGTGATCGCTTCCTGGCCACCGACAACTTCCAGTCCATCCTGCGTCAGGGCACGGTGGTCGGGATCGTGGCGATCGGGATGACGTTCGTCATCACCGGCGGCGGTATCGATCTCTCGGTCGGTGCGGTCGTGGCGCTGTCGTCGGTGTGGGCCACCACCATCGCGACCCAGGAGATGGCTGCTGACACTCACTGGCTGCTGCTGGTGCTGGCCGCGATCGCGGTCGGCGCGGGCGCCGGGCTGATCAACGGACTGCTCATCGCCTACGGCAAGATCGTCGCGTTCATCGCGACCCTGGCGATGCTGGTCGCTGCGCGTGGCCTGGCCGAGATCATCTCGAAGAAGCGGACCCAGATCGTCAGCAGCAGCGACCTGCCTGGCTTCTACGACTTCTTCAACGCCAAGCCGCTGGGCATCGACATGCAGATCTGGCTCTTCGCGGTGGTGGCCGTCCTGGGGTGGGTGCTGCTCAACCGCACCACCTTCGGGCGCCGCACCTTCGCCGTGGGCGGGAACCCGGAGGCCGCGAGGCTGGCCGGTATCAACGTGCGTCGTCACACCGTGCTGCTCTACGTGCTCGTCGGGGTCTGCGCCGGTCTCGCGGCGTTGATCCTCATCGCCAAGACCACCACCGGCAACGCCAACCACGCCGAGCTCCTCGAGCTCGACGCGATCGCGGCCGTGGTGATCGGCGGGACCCTGCTCGCCGGGGGCCGTGGCACGATCACCGGCACCGTGCTGGGTGTGCTGATCTTCAACACCCTGACCAACGTCTTCACCCTCAACAACCGCCCGCCCTCCGAGCAGGACGTGCTCAAGGGCGCCATCATCGTCGCCGCCGTCCTGCTCCAGCAGTGGTTGGCGTCTCGGAAGAGCACTGCCTAGCGACACCGTCCGTTGCGCGCCACCTCATCGCACCACCCCTCAGGTCGAACCACCAAGGAGCACGACATGACCCTGAAGTACCTCACCACCAAGCGGAAGACCGCGAAGGTCACCGCCTCGATCGCCGTCATCGCCGTGCTGGGCCTCAGCGCCTGCACGAGCAACGACTCCTCCGACGAGGAGAACGAGAACCTGTCCGGCGGCACCTCCGAGGCCGAGCAGGGCTCGAACGACGAGGCCGGCGACAAGATCACCATCGGCTTCTCGGCCCCGGCGGCCGACCACGGCTGGATGGCGTCGATCACCGAGTCGACCCGCGCGGTCGCCGAGCAGTACGAGGACGTCGAGCTGGTGGTCTCCGAGGGCACCAACGACCCCAACGTCCAGATCGAGCAGATCAAGACGTTCATCAGCGACGAGGTCGACGCCATCGTGCTGCTGCCCTTCGACGGTGCGGCGCTGACCCCGGTCGCGCTCGAGGCGATGGAGGCCGGCATCCCGGTCGTCAACGTCGACCGCGAGTTCAGTGACCCCAACGCCGCCCGCGTCACCGTGCTCGGCGACAACTACGGCATGGGCGTCTCGGCCGGCGAGTACGTCTGCGAGGACGCCGCGGGCAACGAGGACGCCGTCATCGGTGAGATCCAGGGCATCGCCTCGCTGCCGCTGACCCAGGACCGCAGCCAGGGCTTCGCCGACGCGCTGAAGGAGTGCGGCCTCGAGGTCGCGAACCAGGTCGAGGCCGCCTTCTCCGCCGACACCGGCCAGGAGGCCGCTGAGGGTCTTCTCCAGGCCCTGCCCGAGATGGACTACCTCTGGAACCACGACGACGACCAGGGTGTCGGCGTGATCGCGGCGATCGAGGCTGCCGGACGTGACGAGTTCGTCATGATCGGCGGCGCCGGCTCGCAGCAGGCGATGGAGGCCATCAAGGCCGGCAACAGCGTGCTCAAGGCGACGGTCATCTACCCGTCCACCCAGGGTGCTGACGGCGTCAAGCTGGCTCGCCTCCTGGCGCAGGACAAGAACGTGTCCGACCTCGTCGAGGTCGAGGTCCCTCGCACCGTCCAGCTGTTCGCGCCTGTCGTGACGGCCGACAACGTCGACGAGTACCTGCCGACGGCGTTCAAGTCCTGAGTCCAACCGTTGGTCCGGCCGGGGGGCGCGCGTGATCGCGCGTCCCCCGGCCGGGCTACCGACCTCCCCCTGGAGCAACCCATGACCAGCACCCAGAGCAGCGCGGCGAACCTCACGGTCGGCATGGTCGGCCACGCCTTCATGGGCGCCGCGCACTCACAAGCGTGGCGCACGGCCGGCCGGTTCTTCGACCTGCCCTGCCAACCCGTGATGCAGGTCCTCTGCGGCCGCGACGCCGACCGGGTCGGCGCGGCCGCCACCCGTCTGGGCTGGGCGCACACCGAGACCGACTGGCGCCGCCTGGTCGAGCGTGACGACGTCGACCTGGTCGACATCTGCACGCCGGGGCACACCCACGTCGAGATCGCCGTGGCCGCGCTCGAGGCCGGCAAGCACGTGCTCTGCGAGAAGCCGCTGGCCAACACGGTTGCCGAGGCCGAGGAGATGGTGCGCGCGGCCGAGCAGGCCGCGAGCCGCGGTATCCAGGCAATGGTCGGCTTCACCTACCGGCGGGTGCCGGCGGTGGCGCTGGCCCGGCAGATGGTGGCCGACGGCCGGGTCGGCGAGATCCGGCACGTGCGGGCGCAGTACCTCCAGGACTGGATCGCGGACGCCGAGGCGCCGCTCTCGTGGCGGCTCGACAAGGACCGGGCCGGCTCGGGGGCCCTGGGCGACATCGGCGCCCACATCATCGACCTCACCCAGCACATCACCGGCGACCGGATCATGGAGGTGTCGGGGCAGCTCGACACCTTCGTCAAGGAGCGCCCGATCGCCTCCGAGCACTCCGGCCTCTCGGGCACGGCCGGCGCCGAGCGCGGGCCGGTCACCGTCGACGACTCGGCGATCTTCCTGGCCCGCTTCACCGGAGGAGCCGCGGGTGTCTTCGAGGCGACCCGCTTCGCCACCGGCCGCAAGAACGCCATCCGGATCGAGATCAACGGCTCGCGCGGCAGCCTGGCGTTCGACTTCGAGGACATGAACGTCCTCAACTTCTACGACGCCGACCTGCCCGACGCCGAGGCCGGGTTCCGGCGGATCATCGTGACCGAGCCGACGCACCCGTACGTCGGCGCCTGGTGGCCCCCCGGCCACGGCCTCGGCTACGAGCACGCCTTCACCCACCAGGTCGTCGACCTGGTGCGCGACATCGGCTCCGGCACGCCCCTGACGCCGTCGTTCGCCGACGGCCTGCAGGTCCAGCGCGTGCTGGCCGCCGTCGAGACCAGCTCCGACACCCGTTCCTGGCAGCGGATCCCCGCCTGACCCCCGCCATCCCTCCCGCCCGACTCCGCCCCCACGACCCCGTCCACGACCCCCGTCCACGCCTCCACGTGGACGGGGGTCGGAGCACGCCTTCTTCTGCGAACGACAGCGCCGAATCTCTCACGAAGTTGGGTGGACTTCTGTCTTGACGCCGACAAAACCGTCGCCCTAGTGTGACGAGGGCCACAGAGCACTCGGGTCGTCTTCGCAGACGAAAAGCCGGCTGGCATCCGCATCCCCCCTGCGAATAAAGGTCGATCGACGAGCCATGAGCCGCTACTCGGAGCGCTTTCCGCCCGCTTGTTCCCGCCGTGGGTCAGGATGGATGACCCTGCTGGCCGCCCTCCTCGTGGCCGGCGTCCTCGGTGCCCCGCCGGCACCGGCCGCGCCCGCCGGGCCGGTCGGCACCGCCAGCACCGTCGCGGCTGCGACCGTCACCGGCAGCGCAGCACCGGCCGCCGACGACCCGCCCGACCTGAGCAAGTTCCAGAAGGTCGTGCTCGGCCAGGGCAACGCGCTCGGCGAGGTGATGGAGCTGACCGTGGCCCAGGACGGCCGGGTCTTCTTCATCACCCGAGCCGGCGACATCCAGATGTACGACCCGACCACCGGGTCGATCGAGATCATCATGCTCAACCCCGAGCTCGGCGTCTGGAGCGGCCTCGAGGACGGCGGTCTCGGCATCACGCTCGACCCCGAGTTCGCCACGAACGGCTGGATGTACGTCTACTACGCCCCGCTGCCGGCGTCGTACACCTTCAACCGGCTCGCCCGGGTGACCGTCGAGGAGAGCGCCGACGGCGAGGTCTTCATCGACAAGGCCTCGGAGAAGGTGATCCTCGAGGTCGGAACGCAGCGCAACATCTGTTGCCACTCGGCCGGCTCGCTGCAGTTCGGCCCCGACGGCACCCTCCACCTGGCCACCGGAGACAACACGTCGTCGTCCGACAACGGCGGCTTCTCCCCGCACGACGAGCGGCCGGGCCGCAACGACTACGACGCCCAGGACTCCGCCGGCAGCACCAACGACCTGCGCGGCAAGATCCTGCGGGTCCGCCCGCGCGCCGACGACGCCGGCGACGTGAACCCGACGCCGGACGACGCCATCTCCTACGACATCCCCGACGGCAACCTGTTCGGCGAGGGCGGGGCCTACCCCACCGCCAAGTACCCGGACGCCGACCCCGCGAAGACCCGCCCCGAGATCTACGTGATGGGCCTGCGCAACCCCTACCGCCTCGGCGTCGACCCCGACACCGACGTCCTGTACTGGGGCGAGGTCGGCCCCGACTCGCGCACCAACAACGCCAACCGCGGCCCGCGGCACCAGGAGGAGTTCAACCGCACCGAGGAGGCCATGAACGGCGGCTGGCCCTACTGCGGCGGTGAGGTCGGCGACGACCTGACCAACCAGGGCTTCGGTGGCGCGTACGTCGACTGGGACTTCGTGGCCGACCGGTTCAGGACCAACCCCGACGGCACGCCCAAGCGCTTCCCCTGCAACGACCCCGACGGCATGGACGGCGTCAACGACTCGCCCAACAGCACCGGCCTGACCGACCTGCCGCCGATGACCGACGCCTGGATCCCCTACTCCACCTCGGCGCCGTTCAAGTACCCCCAGGTCGAGGGCTCGACCCCGTCGGGCGCGCAGGTCTACCGCCAGTCGCGGAACACCACGACCAAGGACACCGCCTTCCCGGCCTACTACGAAGGCTCGGTCTTCATCTCCGAGATGAGCCGCGGCTGGATCAAGGAGGTGCGCGTCGACGAGAACGGCGCGATCCTGTCCATCGACGACTTCATGAGCGGCTTCTTCGCTCCCGGCGACATGGAGTTCGGACCCGACGGCTCGATGTACGTGCTCGAGTACGGCTCCGGCTTCTTCTCCGGCTCGCCCGACACCAAGCTGGTCCGCATCGACTACGCCGTCAACGGCCAGGCGCCGCAGGCGAGGGCCGCGGCCGACCCGGCCGAGGGCGGCGTACCGCTCGACGTCGACTTCTCGAGCGCCGGCACCGTCGACCCCGACGGCGACACCCTCACCTACGCCTGGGACTTCGACCAGGACGGCACCCCCGACTCCACCGACGCCAACCCGTCGCACACCTTCGACGCGGCCGGCGACTACGCCGTCGTCCTCACCGTCACCGACAGCACCGGCAAAGCCGCCACGGCGCAGGTGATCGTCAACGTCGGCAACACCCGCCCGACCCTCGACATCCAGGCGCCGGTCGACGGCGGCTTCTTCGACTCGGGCGACGACGTCGCCTTCGACGTCGACGTGAACGACGCCGAGGAGACCGTCGACTGCGACGAGGTCGTCGTCTCCGAGGGCCTGGGCCACGACGCCCACGTGCACCCCAACCTCAGCGTCAACGGCTGCACCGGCATCATGCGCACCGCCGAGTCGACCGACCACGGGCCGGACGCCAACACCTACGGCGTGATCGGCGCGTCGTACGCCGACGGCGGCGGCAACGGCGGCGCCAACGAGCCGCTCACCGGCCAGGACATCGTCACCCTGCAGCCCAAGCTCCGCCAGGCCGAGCACGCGGCCGGGCGCAACGGCGTCGGCTCCACCGGGTACGACGACAAGAGCGGCACCCGCCCGGGTGGCGGCGGCATCATCACCGGGATGGGCAACGGCAACTCGGTGTCGTTCACCCCGATGAGCCTGGTCAACATGACCTCGATCTCGGTCACCTACTCGGGATCGCCGGCGGCCGGCGCCGCCATCGAGGCCCGCGCCGGCTCGGCCACCGGACCGGTCGCGGCCCGGATCCCGCTCGACGGCGCCACCCAGGGCCTCTACTACTACAAGACGGTCACCGCCGACATCACCGACCGGTCCGCCGACGAGGGAGGCCGCCCGCTGTTCTTCGTCTACACCGGCGGCGGCGAGGTCAACTTCGACGAGGTCCGCTTCGCCGGAACCGGCGTGGCCTCCAACGTCGCGCCGACCATCACCGACGCGACGGCCACGCCCGACGACGGCGCCGCCCCGCTCGAGGTCGACTTCGCCGCCACGGCCAACGACCCCGACGGCGACGCCATCAGCTACGCCTGGGACTTCGGCGTCGAGGGCACCGACACCGACGTGTCCGAGGACCAGAACCCGACGTACACCTACACCGAGCCGGGCCGGTACACCGCCACGGTCACCGCGACCGACGCCACCGACAAGAGCAGCGAGCGCACCGTCGACGTCGTCGTCCGCCGCGCGTGCACGACACCGCCCACGCCCGACCCGGGCTACGAGCTGCTGTTCAACGGCCGCGACCTCGAGGGCTGGGACCAGGCCGGCCCCGGCGGGTTCACCGTCGAGGACTGCGCGATGACGTCGTTCGGCGGGCTCGGCCTGCTGTGGAACACCGAGCAGCAGTACGACGACTACGTGATGAAGATGCAGTTCAAGCTGTCCGACGACGGCGACAACTCCGGCGTCTTCACGCGGTTCCCCGACCCGGGCGACGACCCGTTCGTCGCCGTCGACGAGGGCCACGAGATCCAGATCAAGGAGGGCGCGCCGAACGACGAGCCGCAGAAGACCGGCTCGGTCTACAACTTCGACCGCGAGGACGCCCGCAACGCCAACCCCGTCGGCGAGTGGAACGACTACGAGGTCCGAGTCGTCGGCCAGACCTACGTGATGACGCTGAACGGCGTCGAGGTCAACCGCTACACCTCCGACGGCTCGCGTGGCACCACCGGCTTCGTCGGCCTGCAGAACCACGGCAACGCCGACGCCGTCTCGTTCCGCAACGTGCAGATCCAGGAGCTGGACGTCGACGAGCCGTTCGTCAACACCGTCACGGTCGCCCCGACCGAGGGCCCGGCTCCGCTCGCGGTGACGTTCACCGCCGAGGGCGTCGACCGGCAGGGCGACGAGCTCAGCTACGAGTGGGACTTCGGCGACGGCTCCGACGTGGTCACCGCCGGCGCCGAGACCGGCCACACCTACGCCGACGAGGGCAGCTACACCGCCACCGTCACCCCGATCGACGCCGACGGCACCCGCGGCGCGACCGTCGAGGCCGACGAGATCACCGTCCTGACCGACCCGGTGCCGCTGGCCACGGCCACGCCCAGCTGCGGCATCGCCCCGGTCGAGGTCGCCTTCACCGGCTCGGCCACCGACCCGCAGGGTCAGAGTGTCACCTACGCCTGGGACTTCGGCGTCGACGGCGACGCCGACACCTCGACCGAGCAGAACCCGACGTTCACCTACACCGAGGTCGGCGTCTACACCGCGACCCTCACCGTCACCGACCCCGACGGCAACACCGGCACCACGTCGGTCGCCGTCCGTGCCATCGAGTCGGGGGAGTGCCGGTCGGTCGCCGACCTGGGCCCGTTCTTCAACAACGACGCCATCTCCACCCACGCCAACCCGGGTGACGGCAACTTCGACGGCGGCGGCTGGGCCTTCGCCGCCGAGCTGCTGCCCGAGGCGGTGCGCGAGACCGGCGGCGCCGTCACCCTCGACGGTGTCGACTACGAGTTCCCCAGCCCCGCCGACGGCGAGCTCAACAGCGTCGAGGCGAACGGGCAGACCATTCCGCTGCCGTCGGGCCGCTTCGACCAGCTGAAGATCCTCGGCTCGGCCCACAACGGCGACGTCCAGGCACCGGCCACGGTCACCTACTCCGACGGGACGACGTCGCAGGTCCAGCTGCGCTTCACCGACTGGGCGGTGGCGCCGAAGTTCGGCGAGACCATCGCTGTCGACATGGCACACCGGCACAACTCGGCCGGC
This sequence comes from uncultured Actinomycetota bacterium, assembly GCA_963825985.1. GTDB lineage: Bacteria > Actinomycetota > Actinomycetes > Propionibacteriales > Nocardioidaceae > Nocardioides. The sequence goes on from CAWGVK010000002.1 coordinate 78,759, forward strand.
GACACCTCGCCGCGCGTCTACATCTGGGGCCAGTCGGTCTTCGTGGAGGACAAGGACCTCGCGAGCATCACGCTGCCGGTCGACCCCAAGCTGCACCTGCTCGCGATCTCCGCTGTCGTCTCCGACGAGGAGCCGCCGTGCGGCCAGCGTCGCTCCGACGAGTTCGACGACACCGACCTGCTCGACAACTGCAACTGGAACGTCCGTCGCGCCGACGACGCCCTCTACGAGGTCGGCGACGGGTCCCTGAGCCTGCAGGCCGGGCCGGGCGAGTACGCCACCGCGCCCAACGTGATCACCCAGCCTGCCCCGGCCGGCCCGTGGTCGGTCACCTCCAAGGTGACCTTCGACCCGAGCGAGCCCGGCCAGCAGGCCGGCCTCGTGGTCGCGGGTGCCGGCAGCTCGGGCTTCGCGAAGCTGATGTTCGTGCGCAAGAGCGCGGGCGGCAACGAGTGGATCGAGTTCCTGAAGTCGAGCTCGCCCGCCAACGACTTCGACTTCAGCGGCGACTGGCACACCGGGGGCGGCTCGTTCGACGGGCCGTTCCTGCCGACCGACTTCCCGACGACGTTCTGGCTGCGGTTCACCTCCGACGGCACCGACCTCACCGGCTGGTACTCCACCGACGGCGAGACCTTCACCCAGGTCGGCGACCCGCGGGCCCTGGCAGGCATCGAGTCGCCGCGGGTCGGCGTGATGGCGCTGCGTGGCGACGCCTCGGCCGCCCCCAACGCCGACTACGACTTCTTCCGTTTCGCCAGCGAGCAGCCGGGCCCGGAGGTGGAGATCGGCGAGCCAACGATGACCTCGTGCTCGCGCTCCGACGACTTCGCAACGGCACTCAGCACCGAGCGGTGGGACAGCATCCAGCGTCACCAGCCCGACCTGTACGACGTCACCGGCGGCAACCTCGAGATCCAGACCGGTCCGGGCGAGCTGCAGGAGACCGCGCCCAACCTGATCCTGCAGACCATGCCCGAGACGGGTGGGTTCACCGCCGTCACGAAGCTCAACTTCCCGAGCACGGCCGAGGGCCAGCAGGCGGGCCTGGTGATCGCCGAGCCCGACACCAACAGCTACCTCAAGCTGGCGTTCGTCAACAAGGGCAGCGGCAACCGCTGGGTCGAGTTCCTGCGGGTCCCGGAGGGGCAGTACGACTTCTCGGGCAACTGGCACTCCGGCCCGGGCGGCGACTTCAGCGGCCCGTTCCTGCCCGGCGACTTCCCGGAGGCCATCTACCTGCGCCTCTCCTCGGGTGACGGCGAGACGTTCCGTGGCGAGTACTCCGTCGACGGCGAGACGTGGGAGTCGGCCGGCGACGCCAGGCAGGCCTTCGGCGACAGCCAGGCCGTCGGCCCCTACGCCCTGCGCGGCCCCGGCAGCGACATCGCGACCGGCACCTTCGAGTGGTTCGCCGCGGCGCCCGAGCGTGAGTGCTCCGACGACGTCGACGCGGTGGTCGACGCGGTCGACGACGCCAACGGCGCCCGCTGGGTCGCCGAGGAAACCGGCACCTCCACCGTGACCATCGCCGTCGGCGACACCGTCGAGTGGCAGTTCGACCGTGCGGCCCAGTCGCACGACCTGACGTCGCGGAACACGGCGAGCACCTGGGACCCGCCGGTGACGGAGTTCCGCGACCCGAACGGGGAGCCGATCCGCTACACCTTCACCGAGCCCGGCACCTACGAGTACATCTGCTCGATCCACGGGGCGACCATGAGCGGCACGGTCGTGGTCGAGGAACCCGACAACGAGCCCCCGACGGCGGAGCCGTACGTCGCCGACGACAGCGGCGACCGCACCGGCCCGGCCCCGCTCTACGTCCACTTCGAGGCCAACGCCGAGGACGCCGACGGCGACGACCTGACCTACGAGTGGGACTTCGGCGACGGCACTCCCGGCTCGACGTCCGACCACGCCCACCACACGTACGCCCAGCAGGGTCGCTACACGGCGTCCCTGACCGTCGACGACGGCAACGGCGGCGTCTACCAGGAGGACTTCCAGATCGTCGCGACCGGTGACGCGCCGCTGGTCAGCGCGTCGGTGACCCCGCTGACCGGCACCGCGCCGCTCACGGTCAACGCGCTCGGTCAGGCCACCGACGACCAGGGTGGTCCACTGACCTACCAGTGGGACTTCGGGGTCCCTGGCACCGACGCCGACGTCTTCGAGGGCGGCCGGCACGGCTGGACCTACGTCGATGACGGCACCTACACCGCCGTCTTCACCGCCACCGACCCCCAGGGCAACGTGGGGCGCAAGCAGTTCGAGGTCGTCGTCGGCGACGGCGGTGGTGACGAGATGACCGCCACGGCCACGGCCACGCCGACGTCCGGACAGGCGCCCCTGTCGGTGCAGTTCTCGAGTGCGGTGACCAACGCGCCCGAGACGGAAGGTCAGTTCTCGCCCATCGCCGACGGGGTGACGGCCTACCCGGAGCTCGAGGGGGACGCCTCGCTGCACCGGATGACCGGCATGACCCACACGATGATCGACGTCACCGGGCTCAAGCCGAACGCCCCCCACATGGTGCACGTGCACGAGCAGGCCTGCGGCAACGCCAACGGCGGCGCGCACTACCGCTTCGACGAGGATCTCCCCTTCAGCGAGGCGAACGAGATCTGGCTGCCCTTCACCTCCGACGCCGACGGCGCCAGCGGCGTGGTCGAGGTCGCGAGCGACCAGCGCGCGGGTGCCAAGGCCGTCGCGATCGTCATCCACGACCCGGACAACCCGGCCAAGCGGATCGGTTGCGTCGACCTCGTGCCGTCCGGGCTCACCTATGCCTGGGACTTCGGCGACGGCGAGACCGGCGAGGGCGCCGACCCCGAGCACACCTACACCGAGGCCGGCACCTACACCGCGACCGTCACCGCCAGCTCTCACCACGGTGAGCCGGCCGTGGCCGAGGTCGTGGTGGTCGTCGAGGGCGTGGTCGACACCGAGGCCCCGCAGACCACGCTGACCGGCGGCCCCAGCGGCACCGTCCGGACGTCGACCGCGGTGTTCCGCCTGGGCAGCTCGGAGCCGGGCAGCACCTTCGCGTGCAGCATCGACGGCACGGCGTTCAAGGCCTGCGCCTCCCCGGTGCGGTACGGCGGCCTGCGCGACGGCGGCCACGAGCTGCGGGTGCGCGCGGTCGACGCGGCCGGCAACGCCGACCCCAGCCCGGTCGTCCGGCGCTGGGTCGTGGACTCCCGCGGACCCACCATCCGCGCCACCGGGCCGACCGGGCGCACCCGCGACCGCACGCCCACGGTCCGTGCCGACGTCACCGACCAGCTCTCGACCGTCGACCGCAAGGGCCTCACCCTGCGCCTCGACGGCCGCATCGTCGGCTCGCTGCGCTGGGACGCGAGACGCGACCGCCTGACGTGGACCTCGAAGCGGCCGATGGCCTTCGGCAAGCACTACGTACGACTCGTGGCGATCGACGCGGCCGGAAACCGCACGGTCAAGACCTGGCAGTTCACCATCCGGCGCTGACGCGCCGGACGCTCCACCCTCGGGACCCCTCTTGAACACCGGACAGGAAGCAGGACGACGATGCGGATGAACCGATCCAGGGTGCACCGGGCCGTGGCGGGGGTGGCCGCGCTCGCGGTCGCCGCCGGACTGACCGCGACCACCATGCCGAGCGCCGACGCCGCCCCCGCGGCGGCCCCGGTGAGCGCGGCCTCACTGACCACGCCGTCGGTGGCGGCCGAGCTGGCCGACCTGCCGGCCGCGCAGGCCGACGCCGTCCGAGCGGCGGCGATACCGCCGACGTACGAGGTGTTGGTGTTCTCGCGCACCACCGGCTTCCGCCACGACTCCATCGACGAGGGGATCGCGGCGATCACCGAGCTCGGTGTCGAGAAGGGCTTCGCCGTCACCGCGACCGAGGACCCGGCCCAGTTCACGACGGCGAACCTCGCGACGTACGAGGCGGTCATCTTCCTGTCGACCACCAGTGACGTGCTCGACGCCGCGCAGCAGACAGCGTTCGAGGGCTACATCCAGGGCGGGGGCGGCTACGTCGGCATCCACGCGGCGTCGGACACCGAGTACACCTGGCCCTGGTACGGCCAGCTCGTCGGTGCCTACTTCCGCAACCACCCGGCCGGCACCCCGGCCGCGACGGTCAACGTCGAGAACAAGGAGACCGCCTCGTCCTGCTTCCTGCCGACCCGGTGGGACCGCACCGACGAGTGGTACAACTTCCAGTCGCCCGAGGACCCCGTGGTCAACGGCGGTGGTGACGACTACAGCCCCCGCGAGGACGTCACGGTGATCGCGACCGTCGACGAGTCGACGTACGTGGAGGAGGACGGCAACGCCACCGACGACGACCACCCGATCGCCTGGTACCACGACTTCGACGGCGGCCGCAGCTTCTACACCGGCGGCGGCCACACCGCCGCGTCCTTCGACGAGCCGCTCTTCCGCGAGCACCTCGTGGGCGGCATCCAGTACGCCGCCGACCAGCTGCCCGCCGACTGTGCCGAGGCCCCGCCCACCGACGCCGACTTCGAGCAGGTCACCCTCGCCAAGGGTGACGACAAGATCGGTGAGCCGATGAGCCTGTCGGTGCTGCCCGACGGCCGGGTGCTGCACAACGCGCGCGACGGCCGGATCTTCCTGACCGACCTCGGCGGCAACACCACCGAGCTGTACGACGTCCCGATCTACTCCCACGACGAGGACGGGCTGCAGAGCCTGACGGTCAGCCCCACGTTCGCCGAGGACGGCTGGGTCTACCTCTACTACGCGCCGCCGCTCGAGACCCCGGCCGGTGACGCTCCCAACGAGGGCACGGCGGAGACCTGGGAGGCCTGGGAGGGCTACAACCGGCTGTCGCGCGTCAAGATGGTCGACGACGAGCTCGACTTCACGACCGAGCAGGAGCTGCTGCGGGTCGAGGCCAACCGCGGCATCTGCTGCCACGCCGGCGGCGCGATCGACTTCGACGCCGACGGCAACCTCTACCTCTCCACCGGCGACGACTCCAACCCGTTCGCCTCCGACGGCTACGCGCCGCTCGACGAGCGCGCCAACCGCAACCCCGCCTACGACGCCCAGCGCTCCTCGGCCAACACCAACGACCTGCGCGGCAAGGTCGTCCGGATCACGCCCGACCCGACCGAGGCGACGTACACGGTGCCCGAGGGGAACCTGTTCGACGAGGCCGACGACGCCGACGACAAGACCCGGCCCGAGATCTACGCGATGGGCTTCCGCAACCCGTTCCGGATGACCGTCGACAAGGAGACCGGCTACGTCTACCTCGGTGAGTACGGCCCCGACGCCGGCGGCGCCAACCCCAACCGCGGGCCCGGCGGCATCGTGGAGTTCAACCAGATCCGCGCGGCCGGCAACTTCGGCTGGCCCTACTGCACCGGGCAGAACACCGCGGCGACGACCTACCACGAGTGGGACTTCGCCGGCCCGGCCGACCAGACCCCGCCCAAGTTCGACTGCACCGCCCCCGTCAACAACAGCCCGCACAACACCGGGCTGACCAACCTGCCGCCCGCGCAGGCGGCCTGGATCCAGTACGACGGCGGCAACGTCACCTACAACGGCCAGACCACCGGTGAGTTCGGCAGCGGCGGCGAGGGCCCGATGGCCGGCCCGGTCTACAACTACGACCCCGACCTCGCCTCTGACGTGAAGTTCCCGGCGTACTTCGACAACCACTTCTTCGCCGGCGAGTGGACCCGCGGCTGGATCCGCGACATCGCGATGGACGACGAGGGCGACGTCAGCGGCATCGCCCCGTTCTTCGACGCCTCGGTGCTCTACGCCGCGATGGACATGGAGTTCGGCCCCGACGGCTCGCTCTACGTGCTCGACTACGGCAACGGCGGCTACTTCACCGGCAACGAGAACTCCGCGGTCTACAAGATCAACTTCATCAACGAGGGCGAGCGCTCGCCCACCGCGGTGGCCAGGGCGGTGCCCAACTCGGGCCAGCCCCCGCTGGAGGTGGAGTTCTCCAGCGAAGGGTCGAGCGACCCCGACGAGGGTGACTCGATCGTCGGCTATGCCTGGGACTTCGAGAACGACGGCACCGTCGACTCCACCGAGGCGAACCCGACGTTCACGTACGCGGCCGCGGGCGAGTACGACGCCCGGCTGACGGTCACCGACACGACCGACCGCACCGGCGTGGCCACGGCCGTGGTCACGGTCGGCAACACCCGGCCGACGGTCGAGATCGTGACGCCGCCCAACGGGGGGTTCTTCGAGTTCGGCGACTCCGTGCAGGTCGAGGTCGACGTGAGCGACCCCGAGGACGGGGACATCGACTGCAGCGAGGTCGACATCAACTACGTCCTCGGTCACGACTCGCATGGCCACCCGCTCAGCGAGGCGACCGGCTGCAGCGTGACGCTGCCGACGGTTCGCGACGAGGGCCACGACGCCTCGGCGAACATCTTCGGCGTCATCGACGCCAGCTACACCGACCAGGGAGCCGGCGAGATTCGGGCTCTCACCGGTTCGGACGAGGTGGTGCTGCAGCCCAAGCGCAAGCAGGCTGAGCACTTCACGACGCAGCAGGGCGTGGCCACCGAGGCGACGACCGACTCGCAGGGCGGCGCCGTCAACCTGTCGAACATCGACGACGGCGACCACGTGTCCTACGACCCGATCAGCCTGTACCGCGTCGACCAGCTGCAGTTCCGTGTGGCCTCGGCCGGCGCCGGCGGTTCGATCTCGGCCCACCTCGACTCGCCCGACGGCCCCGCCGTCGGCACCGTCGACGTGCCGGTCACCGGTGGCTGGCAGAGCTGGACGACGGTCACCATGGACGTCGACGAGGCCGCCCAGGAGGGCAGCCACGAGCTGTTCCTCGTCTTCGAGGGCGCGACGCCCGGCGCTACCGGCCTGTTCAACGTGAACTTCTTCGAGGCCGTCGGTCGCGGCGTCTCGGTGAACTCGCGGCCCGTCGTCACGGCGACGGCCACGCCCAACCAGGGCACGGCCCCGCTCGAGGTCGCCTTCGACGGCACGGCCGTCGACTACGACGACGACGCCCTCACCTACGCCTGGGACTTCGGGGTCTCCGGTACCGACACCGACACGGCTACCACCGTCGACGCGACGTACACCTACGAGCTGCCGGGCAGCTACACCGCGCGGCTGACCGTGAGTGACGGCACGGGCTCACGGACCTTCTCGGTGCCGGTCCGGGTGCTGAACGTGTGCGGCACCCTGCAGTCCGACGAGTTCGACGGCACCGCGCTCGACGGCAAGTGGCAGGTGATCGACGACACCGGTGTGGCCGAGGTCGCCGACGGCAGCCTGCAGCTGCCCATCCTGGGCGGCAGCCTGTACGGCCCGGGTGGCACCGCCACCGACCTCGTCGTCCAGGACGCCCCCGACGGCGCCTTCGAGGTGACCGCGAAGGTGACCGCCGAGGTGACCGAGAACTACCACCAGGCCGGGCTCCGGCTCTACTCCGACGAGGACAACTGGGCGTCGGTGCACCTGATCTCGGCGGGCGGCACCCGCGACGTCGAGTTCATCTACGAGAACCAGGGCCAAGCGCGTAACGAGGCCGAGGACAAGCTGGGCGGCGTCCCGGAGGGGTTCCCGACCACCTACTGGGTGCGGCTGATCTCCGACGGCACCGACCTGCGCGCGGCCTACTCCGCCGACGGCGTGACCTTCTCGCCGGTCGGCCGGCCGGCTCCGATGAGCAGCTTCGCCGACCCGAGGGTCGGGCCGACGGCGCTGTCGGGCACGCCCACGGCGAGCCAGCCGACGGCGTCGTTCGACTGGATCCGCTTCGACCCCGACGGCACCGGCTCCGTCGCGCCGTCCGACGAGTTCGACGGCGCCGCGCTCGACCCGTGCCGCTGGAACGCCATCGTGCGGGAGGACCCGACCACCTACGAGGTGGCGGACGGCGGCCTGACCATCGAGGGGGCGCCCGCCGACCTCTACACGGCCTCGGCCAACCAGGGTGAGGCCACCAACCTGATGCTGCAGTCCGACACCAACACCACGGAGGACTACACGATCGAGACGCAGCTGTCGGCGACCTACACCGACGGCTACGGCCAGGCGGGCCTGATGGTCTACGGCGACGACGACAACTACGTCAAGCTCGACCCGGTCGCCGACGTCGATCTCCCGAACGCCAGCTTCAACCGCGTCGAGCTCCGCTCGGAGTCCAACGCGGCCATCCTGGAGCCCCAGCCGCAGGTCGACGTGCCGCCCAACGTCTCGTCGTTCAAGCTGCGCCTGACCAAGACGGGTGCGTCCTACCTGGGTGAGGTCGACTTCGGTGGCGGCTGGGTGACGGTCGGCACCGTGTCGAACCCGACGGCCGACATGGACTTCGGCGTCTTCTCGCTCGGCGTCCAGCAGTCCGGCCAGTCGGCGACGTTCGACTACTTCAGGGTCTCGGGCGCGGGTACGGAGAACCGGGCCCCGGTCGCCGACGACGACGCGGCCACGACGCCGCAGGACACCGCGGTCACCGTGCCCGTCCTCGTGGGTGACACCGACCCGGACGGCGACACGCTGAGCGTCGAGTCGGCCACCGACCCGGCCCACGGCACCACGGCGGTCAACGCCGCGGGCACCGTCACCTATACGCCGGACGCCGGCTACACCGGCACCGACGCGTTCGACTACACCGTCACCGACGGTGAGCTGACCGACACGGCCACCGTCACGGTCACGGTCACCGAGGCCTGCGACCTGGCGACCCCCGACGACACCTTCGAGGCCACCGCGCTCGACAGGTGCCGCTGGAACGCGATCGTGGCGGAGGACCCGACGACGTACCGCGTTGCCGACGGGCGCCTCTTCGTCACCACGACGCCCGGCGAGATCTACCAGGGCGGTACCGGCAAGTCCAACCTCGTCCTGCAGTCGGCCGACCACGCCGGTGCGGACTGGACGATCGAGACCGTGGCCGACGTCGGCAACCTCGACGGTTCCTACAGCCAGGCCGGCGTGATGGTCTACGGCGACGACGCCAACTACGTCAAGATCGTGGCCATCTCCGACCAGGACCGCACCTCGCCCAACCGGTTCGAGCTGCGTTCCGAGGTCAACAACGTGATCGTCGGGGGCGACCCGCAGCCCGAGATCGCGGTGCCGGCTGGCGCCGACCTGAGCGCCGTCCGTCTCCGCCTGCAGAAGGCCGGAACCACCTACACCGGTTCGGTGTCCTTCGACGGCGGCACGACGTTCGTCGACATGCCCAGGACGGTCACCAACGCGATGGCGTCGCCGAGCTTCGGTGTCTTCGCGGCGGGCGTCAACCAGAGCGGTGACGAGGTCTCGTTCGACAGCTTCACCGTCGACGGCGACGACGTCGTCAACGCCGCCCCGGTGGCGGTCGACGACGAGGCCACGACCAGCGAGGGGACGCCGGTCGAGGTCGACGTCCTGGCCAACGACACCGACGCCGACGCGGCGGCCGAGCTGACCGTCGACTCGACGACCGACCCGGCCTCCGGTGCGGTGGAGGTGGGCGACGACGGAGTCGTCACGTACACGCCCGACGCCGGCTTCACCGGTGACGACACGTTCGACTACGTCGTCAGCGACGGCACCGACACCGACACCGGCACGGTGACCGTGACGGTGACCGAGGTGCCGGTGGCGCTGCCGAACACCCGGATCACCGCCGCACCCAGGGGCGTGACCGGCAACCGCAGCGCGACCATCCGGTTCACGGCCGTCGGTGCCGGGGCGGGCGACGCGACCTTCCAGTGCTCGCTCGACGGGGCTCCGTTCCGGGCCTGCGTGTCGCCGAAGGTCTACCGCGTCGGCGGCGGGGAGCACGAGGTGGCGGTGCGGGCGGTCACGGACGCCGGCGTCGACGCCACGCCGGCCACGGCGAGCTGGACCGTCGACCTCGACGGCCCGAGGGTCACCGGGGTCCAGCCGACGGGCGCGACCCGCGACCGCACGCCCACCATCCGGGCGACGGTCACCGACCGGCTTTCGGCGGTGCGCCGCGGCGACCTCACCCTGGTCGTCGACGGCCGCAGGATCGGCGGCTTCACGTGGAAGGCCCAGCAGGACCGGCTGACCTGGACGCCGCCGCGCGCGATGGCCCGTGGCCGGCACACGGTCCGCGTGGTGGCCTTCGACGCCGCCGGCAACCGCACGGTCAAGACGTGGAGCTTCACCGTCCGCCGCTGACCGGTCTCTCCCGATCCACCCCGACCCCCGCCGCGACCCGGCGGGGGTCGGGGTGCGTCCTTCGTTGGTCGAGGAGGTTGCGCCAGCAACCGTCTCGAGACCCAGAACCTTCCCGACCCCCGCTGCGACCCGGCGGGGGTCGGGGTGCGTCCTTCGTTGGTCGAGGAGGTTGCGCCAGCAACCGTCTCGAGACCCGGAACCATCCCGACCCCCGCTGCGACCCGGCGGGGGTCGGGGTGCGTCCTTCGTTGGTCGAGGAGGTTGCGCCAGCAACCGTCTCGAGACCCAGAACCATCCCGACCCCCGCTGCGACCCGCCGGGGGTCGAGGTGCGTCCTTCGTTGGTCGAGGAGGTTGCGCTGGCAACCGTCTCGAGACCCGGAACCTTCCCGACCCCCGCTGCGACCCGCCGGGGGTCGGGGTGCGTCCTTCGTTGGTCGAGGAGGTTGCGCTAGCAACCGTCTCGAGACCCCAGAAGTTTCAGGACGCGTTGAGTCCCGCGGGGTTGGCGAGCATGGCGTCGACGGACTCGGGGGCGAGGAACTGCTGGACGGCCATCGTGGCCGCGCCGATGACGCCGGCGTGCTCGCCGGTCTGGGCGGGGACGACGCGCAGCTCGCCGGTCGCCAGGGGGAGCGAGCGGGCGTAGATGACCTCGCGGACGCCGGCGAGGAGGCTGGGGGCGCCGCCGGCGAGGGCGCCGCCGAGCACGATCACCGACGGGTTGAGCAGGCTGACGCAGGAGGCGAGGACCTCGCCGATGTCGCGCCCGGCGCGCCGGATGGCGGCGATCGCGTCGCGGTCGCCGCGGGCCAGGCGCTCGAGAACCATCCGGCTGGCGTCGTTGACCGGGGCGTGGACGGGGTCGAGGTCCTGGGCGATCGCCCGGGCGCTCGCGATCGCCTCGAGGCAGCCGTGGTTGCCGCAGTCGCAGAGCGCGTCGCCGCCGCGCGGTGACTGCACGTGTCCGAGGTCGCCGGCCGAGCCCTGGGCACCGCGGTGCAGCCGGCGTCCGCTGATGATGCCGGCGCCGATGCCGGTGGCCACCTTGACGAACACGAGGTGCTCGACCTCGGGGTAGACCACCGAGTGCTCGCCCAGCGCCATCATGTTCACGTCGTTGTCGACCAAGACCGGGGCGCCGATCCGCTCGTTGACCCAGCCGGCCACGTCGAAGCCGTCCCAGCCGGGCATGATCGGCGGCTTCACCGGCCGACCCGTGTCGTGCTCGACCGGCCCCGGGAGGCCGATGCCCACCCCCGCGAGGTCGGCGGCCGTGCGGCCGATCGACTCGAGCAGCTGCGGCGCCACCTCGACCAGCCAGCCGAGCGCGAGCTCGGGTCCGTCGGCGATGTGGAGCTCGCTGGTGACCTCCGCGACGACGCGGGCGGTCAGGTCGGTCAGGGCGGCGCGCCCGTGGGTGGCGCCGAAGTCGGCGGCCAGCACCAGCTTGGCGTCGGGGTTGAAGGCGAACCGCGTGGGCGGCCGGCCGCCGGTCGAACGGCTCTGCCCGGACGGCTGCAGCAGCCCCACCGAGAGCAGCCCGTCGATCCGCCCGGCCACCGTGGAGCGGGCTAGACCGGTGAGCTCGATCAGGTCGGCTCGGGTGCGGGGGAGTCCGTCGAGCATCAGACTGAGAAGATCGCCACCACCCGGCGGGACGGGCGCCAGCGTTGCAGCACCCGCGTCGGGGAGGGCTTGTGACATACGTCTAGTCAAACATGACTCTTCCTGTCAACGGAAGAGAGAGTTACGTCTTGGGGTGGACAAGTTTCGCCCAATCGTTGGCGAAAGTGGCCCCACCTACGCCGCCATGCGCAACAGCCTCGCCATGGCCGGCGGCAGCGTCCAGTTGGCGTGCCCGAGCACGCCGACCAGCGCGGGGGCGAGCAGGCCGCGGACGACGATGGCGTCGATGGCGATACCCAGGGCCAGCGTGGTGGCGAGGATCTTCACCTCGACCGCCGGCACGGTCGAGAGCGCGATGAAGGCCAGGAACAGGATCAGCGCCGCGGAGGTGACCAGCCGGCCGGTGTGGGCGATGCCGTCGACGACGGCGGGATCGGTGCCGTCGGGGTCGCCGCGCTCGTCGTAGGCCTCGCGCATCCGGGACAGGATGAACACCTCGTAGTCCATCGAGAGCCCGAACAGGAAGGCGAACGCCGCGATCGGGACCCAGGTCGTGATCACGCCGGTGGCCGGCTGCCCGAAGAGCAGCTCGGAGCCGAACCCCTCCTGCCAGATGAGCACCGTGACGCCGTACGCCGCCCCGATCGAGATCACGTTGAGCACCAGCGCCTTGACGGGCAGCCACAACGAGCGCAGCGCGCGCGCCAGCAGCAGGAACGTCACGACCACGACGGCGAGCACCACCCAGACGACGTCGCCGTAGACGGCCGCGACGAAGTCGGCGTCCTCGGCGGGGCTGCCGCCGACGCGGGCGCCGGCCTCGTCGGCGGTCGTGCGGACCCGGTCGAGCGCGTCCCGGCCGCCGTCGCTGGCGGGGTCGTCGGCGAGCCAGACCTGCAGCAGCGACCGGTCGCCGCTCGTCCAGCCGTCGGCGGGCGCGGCGACCGCGCCGACGCCCTCGACGCCACGCAGCGCAGTCGACGAGCGGACCCGCGTCGTCGGTGTCAGCGAGCACCTCGACCGGACGCAGCACGCCGTCGGGGACGCCGGCGTCGATCGCCTCGGTGGCGGCCCGGGACGCCGGGGCGTCGGAGGCCAGGCCGTCGAGCTGCGGGGAGCCGAGGGCGAGCCCGACCACCGGAGCCGCCAGGGCGAGCAGCACCGCGGTGGAGCCGACGATCGTCAGCCACCGGCGGCGCAGCACGGCGCGGGCGACGCCGGCCCAGAAACGGGAACGCCCGTCGGAGGGTGCCCGGCGCGGCCACTGCAGCCGTGGCCCGAACGCGCTGAGGAGGGCCGGCACCAGGGTCAGCGACGTGGCCACGCTCAGCAGCGGGATCAGCAGGCCGCCGAGTCCGATGCTGCGCAGGAACGGCAGTGGCACCGCGACCAGCGCTGCCAGCGACACCGCCACGGTGACGCCGCTGAACAGCACCGACCTGCCGGCGGTCTGCATCGCGACCCGGACGGCGTCGTCGTTGTCGCGGCCACGGGCGCGTTCCTCGCGCCAGCGGGTGACCACGAGCAGGGAGTAGTCGATGGCGACGCCGAGGCCGATCAGGGCCACGAGGTACTGCACCACGAACGACACCTCGGTGACGCCGGTCAGCCCGAGCAGGGCCAGGTAGGTGCCGAGGATGGAGACCGCCGCGACCAGCAGCGGTACGCCGGCCAGGAACGAGCCGAAGACGAGCGCGAGCACCACCAGCGCCCCGACACCGCCCAGCAGCACCTCGACGAGGACGCCGCGGTCGCCCTCGGCGCCGCCCTCGGCCAGCAGCAGGAACCCGGTGAGCTCGGCGTCGGCACCGGCACCGGTGGCCTGCTCGTCGAACTGGGCGACCACCCGCTCGACCTGCGGCTGCGCGGCGGCGTACGGCTCGGGGCCAGGGGTGGTCGGCGGGTAGAGGATCGCCATCGAGAGCCGGCCCTCGTCGGCGGTCAGCGACTCGGCACCCGGCGCCGATGCCGTGACCGTGCGGGTGTCCGCGACCGCCTGCTCGACCGCCCTCGCGATCTCCGCGGCGCCGTCCTGCGCCCCCTCACCACGGACGACCACCACGAGCGGGTCGATCCCACCACCACCGCCGAACTCCTCCGCGATGTCGAGGTTGGCCTCGTACGCCGGCTGGTCGGGCAGCGCGAACTCGTAGCTGAGACGGTCGACCGTGGTGGGCGCGAGGGCGCCGCCGGTGGCCGCCACCGCGAGCCAGGCGAGGCCCACGACCAAGCGGTGCCGCAGCACCCAGTCGGCGAGCGAGTGCATCGCCCGACCGTAGGTCAGCGCGGCATCCTCGACCTCACCCCAGGGGTGTCGACGTCACCCCACATCGGCGCGACGCCGCGGGCCGCAGTCGCGCGCGGCGAGGGAGATCGACCCGGGTGCCCAGGCGAGCGCGCCGTCCTGCACCAGCCGGGTCACCGTCTGGCAGACCTGACCGGCGAGACCACCGGACAGCTTCCAGAGCCTCGCCTCCAGCTCCGGAGCCGGCCGGTCCTGCAACAGCTGGCAGACGAGGTCGTGGAACTCGGCGGGCTTCAGCCGCCGGACGTGCACGAGCACCTCGCGCCGTGAACGCGAGGGCCGCACGCCACTGCGGATCGGGACGACGAGCACGCAACCGCGATCGCTCGCCGCGCGCCGGAGTCGTTCGGCCTCGACGTCGTCGAGGTCGACGACCTCGGGCAGCACCTCCACCGACCCGGGCCCGGCGCTCGCTGCGTCGTCGATGAGCTCACGCGCCTGCCGGGCGACCAACCCACGCCCCGAGCCGGGTTCTCCGTGCAGCCACACCACACCACCGGCGTGCGGGTCTCGGCGCAGGAGCCGGATGGCGTCGGCCAGCTCGGCCGTGGCCGCCGGGTGGTGCCGGGCGGGCCCCAGCACCAGCCGGTCGCCGGCCGTCACGATCTGGAGGTAGAGAGCGCGTGACTGCGAAGACGGCTGGACGCCGAACGCCTCGGCGAGGTGGGCCGTCAACCGCTCGAACGACTCGATGGCACGACGCGTCTCGCCCACACCCGCCCAGGCGACCATCAACGCCCGGGTCGAGGCCTCGGTGCTGTTCAGGAGGTCGGCGCGCCGGGCGAGCTCGAGACTGTCGCGCAGCCAGCCCAGACGGGCGGCAGCCGCCGCGCCGTCGAGCAGCATCTGGCAGCGGATCTCGCGGAGCAGGTCGCGGGTCGCGTACACGGCGTCGCACGACGACCGGGAGACGACCAGGTCGCCCCCGCACGTCTTCTCCGCCTCCCACACGAGCGCCACCACGTCGTGGTCGGCACCCGATCGCCGGGCCGCCTCGACGCCGTCGGCGCAGCACCGAAGCTCCGCGATGTCGGTGTCGACGTCGCCGAGGCTGAGGACGTCGCCGGAGCGGCGCACCACGTCGGATCCCAGGACCCGGCGCAGCTGGGCCAGCGCCGTGCGCAGGCTCGCCCGCCCACGGGCGTCGTCGGTGGCCGGCCACAGGTGCTCGATGAGTGTGTCGGCCCGGGCGCCGTCCTGGCCGCCGGCAGCGAGCAGCCGGACCAGGTCGAGCGCCTTGACGGTCGGAACCGCGTCGACGTCGACGTCGGTGCCGTCGTCGCGCTGGAACCCGATCGTGCCGATGAGTCGCAGTGTCGAGGACAAGAAGTCCCTCCCCCATGGACGCCACGAGTGGCACCCGTTCCGGCGCCGCCCCCCGGCGCCGTCACCAAGGATGCACGCTCCGGAAGCGGGAGTTGGCCGTTTCGGCCACATGTGTCTAGTCAGATGCCCAGGTTTCACGCGTCTGTCACGGAGCGCTGCTGAGGATCGGCGTCAGAGCCCGACGCAGTCCTGCTGCGTCGGTGCTTGTCGCCGGGGGGGCTGGCGACGGACCACGTAGGGACATTTGGCATGGCTTCGACATGGGTACGACGCACCAACAACCGCACTGCGACGCCGAGGCCGAGCCTCACCGCGAGACGTGCTGACGTCGCCCACCGTCGCCGACCGTGGCACGTGAAGGCGTCGCTCGCCGCCCTGCTGGGCCTGGTCCTGACGCTGCCGCAGGCCGTCATCACCGGCCCGCCCGCCGCGGCCGACCCGGCGCCCACGCTGCTGAGCGTCAAGGTCGACTTCGCGCCGGCGGGCGGGGGTGCGGCCACGTGGACGACGGACACCGGGGCCGCCTACACCGACGCGGCCGGGAGCGGCTGGGTCCGCGAGGACAGCCTGGGCGGCACCCGGGTGCCGCTGGACCTGACCAAGAACACCCGCAACCGCACCACCGGGTCGTGCACCGGCGGGACGCTGCAGGGCCGCACCTTCATCCACATGCAGAACCCGGCGATCAGCGCCACCAACACCCCGATCTTCGGCGCCTGGGAGTACGCGCTCGCCAACGGGCAGTACAAGGTCGAGGTCGGGTACGGCGACGCCAACCCGGGCGCCGACCCCGAGAGCCACACCCTGAACGCCGAGGGCGTCAACCTCGTGAAGGGCGACGCCGCATCGCCCTCGACGGTGTGCGGGGCGACCAGCCGGATGCGCATGGCCACCGGATGGGCCACCGTCACCGACGGCAAGCTGACCATCGACGGCGTGGGTGGCACCAACACCAAGCTCGCCTGGGTCACCATCGACTCCGTGCCGGTCGCCGGGCTCACGGCCACCGTCACCGGCGCCACCTCGATCGCGCTCGACTGGGCCGACGTCGACGGCGCTGCCGGCTACAAGGTGTGGCGCTCCGAGGCCCTGCCGACGCCGGCAGCCGGTCAAGCCGGTCTCACGCAGCTCGGCAGCCCGACGGCGTCCGAGTTCACCGACACCACCGCCGTCAAGGGCACGCTCTACCACTACGCGGTCGGCACCAGCGCCACGGCGGCCGCCCTCAACGGCAGCGTCGTCCAGGCCCTGGGCGACGACGCGAGCCCGACCCGGCCGACGCTGCCGCTGAAGGTCAACTTCCAGGACCGCACCGGCGCGACCCCGAGCGGGTTCGTCGCCGACTACGGCCGCAACTACAGCAACACGCAGGGCTTCGGCTGGGTCGTGCCCGGCACCGGGACGCCGCTCGGCATCGTCGGCAACGGCCGGACCCGGACGGCCGACGCCACCGCCCCGGCACCCCTGAACACGATGATGCACGCGCAGTACAACGCCACCGGGTCGAACCAGACCAACGGCGTGCACCGCCAGGGCGCCTGGCAGGTAGCGGTCGCCGACGGCAGGTACGACGTCGAGCTCACCGTCGGCGACGCGGCGCCGGGCACCGACCCGACGCGGCACGTGGTCAACGTCGAGGGCGCGAACGCCGTCACCTACGTGGCGGTCAGCCCGACCGGGGTCGCCCTGACCGGCGCCAACCGCTTCCGGACCGTCACCGTGCCCGACGTCGCCGTGACCGACGGCTTCCTGACCGTCGACGCGATCGGCGGGACCAACACCAAGCTGACCGACCTCACCGTCGCGGTCGCCGCCCCGGTCAACGCCGCCCCGGCCACCCCGACGGGCCTCACCGCGACTCCCGGCAACGGAGCGGTGACCCTCGACTGGGCCGACAACGACGAGGCGGAGGACGACCTCGCCGGCTACCGCGTCTATCGCTCCGAGACCGCGACCGTGCCCACCACGGGAACGCCGCTCAGCGGCGCGACCCTGCTGACCGACTCGACGTACGTCGACAGCACCGCCGTCAACGGCACCTCGTACTCCTACGTCGTGGTCGCCGTCGACGAGGCCGGCAAGACCTCGACGGCCACGTCCGTCGTCTCGGCGACGCCCGACACCGCCACGCCCACGCTGGTCGCGGTGCCGTTCCAGGTGAACTTCGTCGCCGCAGACACGGCCGTCGGCGCCGGCTTCGAGAAGGACTTCGGCCAGGCCTACTCCAACCAGCGCGGCTACGGCTGGGTGAGCCCGACCACGGGTGCACCGCTGAACCTGGTCGGCAACGGGCGGCTCCGCGAGGAGCGCGTCGGCGTCACGGTCGACCTGCGCCAGCGCGGCCTCGTGCACCTGCAGGCCGACGACGTCGCCGGCACCTTCAACGGCGTCAAGACCGAGGGCGAGTGGGAGATCGCCGTCCCCAACGGCAGCTACCGCGTGACCGTCAGCGCCGGTGACCAGCCCGGTGCGAACAACGTCTACGACAGCGTCCACGAGCTCAACGTCGAGGGCGTCACCGCCATCGACGGCTTCCAGGCCACCGCGGCCGACGAGTTCGAGACCGCCACCGTGGTCGCCACCGTCGACGACGGCAAGCTGACCATCGACGCCGCGGGCGGCACCAACACCAAGATCAACTACGTCGACGTCGCCGTGGCGGACGTCGACGCGCCCGAAGCCCCGCAGGGCCTCGAGGTCACCGAGGGCGACGAGCAGAACGTGCTGGACTGGGACGCCAACACCGAGGGCGACCTGGCCGGCTACCACGTGTACGCCTCGACCAGCCCGACCGTGGCGCTGACCGCCGCGAACCGGCTCACGCCGGCCACCCCGCAGGTGGCGCGGGCCCTCACCCACACCGGCCTGACCAACGGCACCGCCTACCACTACGTCGTCACCGCGGTCGACGAGGCGGGCAACGAGTCGGTGGCCTCGACGACCGTCGACGCCACCCCGGGCGACCGGACCGCTCCCGACGCGCCGTCCGACCTGGACGCCGCCGCGGGTGACGGCTTCGTCACGCTGACCTGGACCGCCTCGACGGCCGACGACGTGGCCGCCTACCGCGTCTACCGCGGTGTCGACGGCGACCTCGACACCACGGGCACGCCGCTCGCGCGGGTCGACGACCCGGCCGTCACCTACACCGACGACGCGGTCACCAACGGCACGCAGTACGTCTACGCCGTCGTCGCCGTCGACGCAGACGGCAACGCGTCGGGTGCCTCGGCCTCCGCCACGGCCACGCCGGTCGACGACGTCGCCCCGTCGGCGCCCGTCGACGTCAACGCCGCCGCCGGCGACCGCGAGGTCACCCTGAGCTGGAGCGCTGGCCAGGCAAGTGACGTCGCGAGCTTCCGGGTCTACCGCGACACCACCGCCGACGTCGCGATCTCGAGCGACACCAGGGTCGCGACCACCGAGGACCCGACGTACGTCGACACCGGCCTGGTCAACGGCACCACCTACTACTACAGGATCACCGCGCTCGACGAGGTCGACAACCAGTCCGAGGGCTCGGTCGAGGTGTCGGCGACGCCGGTGCCCGACCCCGACCTCACCCCGCCCGCAGTGCCGGACGGCGTGACCGCCGACGGCGGCGACAACCGGGTGCGGATCAGCTGGGACGACGTCACCGGGTCGAACGACCTGCGCGGCTACCGCGTCTACCGCTCGGCGACGGCGTCCGGCACGGGCACGCTGGTCAGCGGCGCGACCCCGGTCACCGAGAGCCCGTACGTCGACACCACCGCGATCAACGGCACCGCGTACTTCTACCGGGTCACGTCGGTCGACACCACCGGCAACGAGTCGGCCCGGTCGGCCGAGGTCTCCGCGACCCCCGCCGACACCGAGGCCCCGGCCGCACCGACCGGCGTCACCGCGACCGCGGGCGTCAACAACGTCACGGTGACCTGGGACGCGGCCCCGGAGGGCTCCGACGTGACCAGGTACCGGATCTACCGGTCGCGGACGTCGAGCAGCTTCCCGACGGGCTTCGACCAGTTCGGCACGTTCCTGGCCACGCGGCCGCGCACCTACATCGACGCCAACGTCACCGTCGGCACGACGTACTACTACGCCGTGACCGCCCTCGACGACGCCGAGCCCGCGAACGAGTCCGGGGTCTCGGGCACCCCGAACGCCACGCCGCTCCCGACGCCCGACACCACTCCGCCGCTGGCGGCGTCGGGTCTCACGGCGACGGTGGACGACGACGACGTCAACCTCGACTGGACGGCGTCGCCGTCGACCGACACGGCCGGCTACGAGGTCTACCGGTCCGCGACCGCCGGCGCGCTCGGCACCAAGATCAGCTCGGGCATCGTCACCGGCACGATCTACACCGACCAGGACCTCCCGGCCGGCAGCACGTCGTACTACACCGTCGTCGCCCTCGACACCTCGAGCAACCAGGCGGGCCCCTCGAACCAGGCGTCGGCCACCATCGCCGCCGCCGGCGTCGACCTGGCCTACGCCTTCCAGCCCGACACGGCCGCCGTGCCCAGCGGCTTCGTCAAGGAGACCGGCGCGGCCTACAGCGCCACCACCGGCCGCGGCTGGGTCACCCAGGCCAGCCTGGCCGGCCCGACCCACACCCCGCTCGACCTGAGCGCGAACACCCGGCTGCGCACCCGCGCGGGCATCTCCGCCGAGAACAGCCGGCTCATCCACCTGCAGTACGGCGACATCGTCCCGACCCCGACCACCGGTGGGGTCCTCACGCCCGGCGCCTGGGAGCACGCGCTCCCGAACGGCCGCTACACGGTCA
The DNA here is from genome assembly GCA_963825985.1 of uncultured Actinomycetota bacterium. Lineage (GTDB taxonomy): Bacteria > Actinomycetota > Actinomycetes > Propionibacteriales > Nocardioidaceae > Nocardioides. The sequence continues at coordinate 98,950 of CAWGVK010000002.1, forward strand.
CCGCGAGCGTCGGCGACCAGCCCGGCGCGGCCAAGGCCGGCTGCGCGGCGCCCTGCTACGACAGCAGCCACGTCGTCCGCGCCGAGGGCGTCACCGTCGTGCCGGCATTCCAGGCCACCGCCGCGGTCGAGTACCGCAGCGGCGACCGCCACCGTCGACGTGACCGACGGCCGGCTGACCCTCGACGCCATCGGCGGCAACAACACCAAGGTGAACTGGGTGCGGATCGTCAGCGCCGGCCCGCTCGCTGCCCGACACCACCGCGCCCGGCGCCGTCACCGGGCTGCTCGCCTCGGCCGGCAACACCAGCTCGACGCTGTCGTGGGCGGCCCCGGCCGACACCGACATCGCCGGCTACGACGTCTTCCGCGCCGCCGGCTCGACCGTCACCCCGAGCGCGGCCACGAAGGTCAACACCAGCCCGGTCTCCGGCACCTCGTTCGCCGACTCCGGCCTGACCAACGGCACCCAGTACGCCTACGTCGTCCGGGCCGTCGACAACAGCGGCAACGTGGGCGCGTCGTCCAACACCGCCACCGTGACCCCGGTGGCGACCGCCGCCGACCTCTCGATCAAGGTCGACTTCGCCGACGCCGCGACGACCCCGGCGTCCGGCTACCTCCTCGACTACGGGCAGGGCTTCGGCGCCCGCAGCGGCGCCAACCAGGGGACGGGCCTGTCCTACGGCTGGGTCGGCCCCGACACGTCGATCCCGGTCTCGCTGGTCGGCAACGGCCGCAACCGCAACACCACCGCTCCGTCGGCCAACGAGCCCGACGACCGTCGCGCCTCCTTCATCCACATGCAGTACGTCGGCACCGCGGCCGGGTCGGTCTCGGCGCCCGGCTCGTGGGAGGTCGCCGTGCCCAACGGGCTCTACACCGTGAAGGTCGACGTCGGTGACCCCGGCGCGCCCATCGACAGCGCGCACTGGGTGAACATCGAGAACCAGAACGCGGTCGCCGCGTTCACCCCGGTCACCGGCACCAAGTACGCCACCGCCACGCGGGTCGTCGCGGTCACCGACGGGCGGATCACGCTGAGCCCGGTCGGCGGCACCAACACCAAGATCACCTACGTCGACATCGCCAGCTTCAACGGTTCCGGCCGGCCCTACAGCACCATGGTGCTGCCGGCGAACGGCACGACCGACGTGGTCACCAACGCGTCCCCGACCGCCAGCAACGAGCTGCCGGGCGGGGCGGTCAGCGAGGACACCGTCGTCGCCGGCGTCCGGCTGACCCGGGTCTCCGACGGCGTCTCCGTCGACGGCGTCGGCGGCACCAGCGGCGGCGGCGACACCGTCAGCTTCCGGCTCGCCGAGGGCGAGACGCTGCTGCCGAGCACGCTCTACCGCTTCGACGTCCTCGAGAGCACCACCGACACCGCGGGCAACCACTTCGTCCCGTTCTCGTCGGTGTTCACCACCAAGGCCGACTCGACCAACCCGGGCAACACCTCCGCGGCCTTCGACAAGTCCGACTCCGGGGCCCCGAAGGGCGGCGCCTACACCTCGCTCGCCTTCGGCCCCGACGGCAGGCTGTACGCCGGCTCGATCTTCGGCCAGATCTACCGCTGGACCGTGAGCGCCGACGGCACCCTGACCGACCAGACCGTGATCAACACGGTGCGCACCCACGCGTCGTCCGCCGGCTGGGAGGGCGCGCCGAACCGGACCGTGATCGGCCTGGCCTTCGACCCGGCCTCGACGGCGCAGAACCCGGTCCTGTGGATCACCGACAACTACGCCTACCTCGGGTCCGACGTCCCGAACGGCACCGGCGCCATCGCCCGCCTGACCGGGCCGAACCTCCAGAACTACGAGGAGGTGGTCGTCAACCTGCCGCGCTCGATCAAGGACCACGAGACCAACTCGCTCGCCTTCCACGACGGCAAGATCTACGTCACGCAGGGCTCGATCAACGCCATGGGTGCCCAGGACGGCACCTGGAAGAAGCCCGAGAACCTGCTCTCCGCGGCGGTTCTCGAGCTCGACCCGGCCAAGCTCCCGACGAACCTGCCGGTCGACGTCTCGACCCCTGACCTGGTCGAAGGCGGGCGGGAACCCGCGCACGCACACCGGCACCTACAACCCGTACGCACCCGGCGCGCCGCTGACGCTGTACGCCACCGGCATCCGCAACGCCTACGACCTGGTGTGGCACAGCAACGGCAACCTGTACACGGGCACCAACGGCTCCGCGGCCGGCGGCAACACGCCCGCCGTCCCGAACCCGCTGCCCGCGTCGTGCGCCAACCGACCCGACGGCGGCTACACGGGCCCGACGGCGCCCGCCCTGACCAACAACCGCCAGGACGAGACCGACTACATCTTCAACATCAAGAAGGGCAAGTACTACGGCCACCCGAACCCGGTGCGCTGCGAGTACATCCTGAACGCCGGCAACCCGACCGGCTACACGGGCAACCCGCTGTTCAAGGTCAACGCCTACCCGGCCGGCCAGCAGGCCGACCCCAACTACGACCTCGGCAACGTCTACGACGCCGGCATGCACGCCTCGGCGAACGGCACCATCGAGTACCAGAACGCCGGCGCCTTCGGCGGCGCCCTCAAGGGCAAGCTGGTCGTCGTCCGCTACAGCTCCAACCAGGAGCTCGTCACCTTCGACGTGCGCGCCAACGGCAGCCTGTCGTCGGCCGACCACTGGGGTCACCGGCTTCACCGGCTTCGCCCAGCCGCTCGACCTCGTCGAGGACCCGACCAACGGCAACCTCTACGTCTCCGAGCTGACCAACAACTTCGGCAACACCGGCGATCAAGCTGCTCAAGCCGCAGGGCGGCAGCAACACGGTGGGCCGGCCCGAGGCCAGCAGCCGGGTCGTCTTCACCGAGGTCGCCGGCGGCGCCGCGAGCGCGGCGCAGAACGTCGTCGGTCCGCAACATCGGCGCGGCCCCGCTCACGGTCACCAGCGCGACCGTCTCCGGCGCCGACGCGGCGCTCTTCACGCGGTCGGGCACGTTCCCGATGACGATCCCGGCCAACAGCAGCGTCAACGTGCCGGTCACGTTCAACCCGACCGTGGCCGGTCCCCGCGGCGCCGTCCTCACCTTCGCCACCGACAGCCTGGTCACGCCGACCGTGAGCACCGCTCTGCGCGGCCTCGGCACGATCGGGACCGGCGGCGCCAACGAGCCGTCGCTGCAGTGGATCCTCGACACCCTGCAGATCCCGGTCGACGTCGGCGACCCGAACCCGTCGAACAACGACATGCCCGTCACCAGCGACCTGATCGGTGACGAGGTCGACATCGACTCGTTCAAGCGCGACCCGTTCGACAACATCGTGCGGCTTCGAGCCGCTCTCACTGTTCGGCCCCGCCGGCGGCAACGGCAACGTGGTCACGATGGGCGTCCACGACAGCGAGGACGTCGCGAACCGCACCGTCGTCGGTCGTCGGCCCGAACAACCAGAACCAGAAGGTCCTGCCCGACGTTCACCGGCATCGGCGTCACCGAGATGCCCGACACCTTCGGCTTCGACTGGACCTGGCACGGCCTGAGCGACCGGGTCGCCTACCAGGAGGACGAGCTCAACACCTGGGCCGCGGCCAACCCGCACAAGGTCCGCGTCTACCCGCTCAAGAACGCCGACGGCTCCGTCGAGCCGTATGCCTACATCCTGGCGCCCGAGGACGTCCCGACCGGCGTCGACTTCCAGGACGCCGCGATCGTCGTGCGCAACGTGCAGCCGGTGGTCACCGCCGGCCAGGGTGAGATCACCGCCGAGGCGCCCGAGGCGATCTTCACCGCCGTCAAGGGCAGCACCTCGCCCGAGCAGACCGTGCGGGTGCGCAACACCGGGACCACCCCGCTGGAGATCAGCAGCGTCGTGGTCACCGGAGCGAACGCCACCGAGTTCACCCTGGCCGGTGACGGCCCGGGGACCCTGCCCGTGGGCGGTACGGCGGCGTACCGGCTGACGTTCAAGCCCGCGGCCTCCGTCGAGGGCACCCGCTCCGCGACGCTCCGCGTCAGCAGCGACGACGCCGACACCCCGGCCCTCGACATCGGCCTGTACGGGCTCTCGCTGCGCGGCCTCGAGGGCGGCAACGAGCCGCCGCTCGCCGACGTCGTGCGCACCCTGGGCCGCAACCTCAACGTGGGCTGGCCGGGCCTGACCAACGACAACCCGGCCACCGGCGCCCAGCTCGAGGGCGACGAGGTCAACGCTCCGCTGTTCACCAAGGTCGGCACCGGACCGGTGACCATGAAGGCCGTCGCCCGGTTCTCGCCCGACGAGGTGCTGCCCTTCGGCTGGTACCTGCCGACCGGGGGCAGCCCCGAGCTGAACGAGGTCGCCTCGATCGCGGCCGGTCAGTTCCAGACGCTCAACCCGGCCATCGTGGCCGGTGGGGCCACCAGCTTCGAGCCGGGTGCCGCGAGCTTCGGCTTCTACGTCGACTCGAACACCTTCAACCGGGTCAGCTACACGCAGGACGCGCTGAACACCGGCGTCGCGCACGCCGTGCGCACCTACCCGGCCAAGGACCGCGCCGGAGTGGCGATCCCGAACACCTACCTGGTCACCTTCGAGGACGCCTCCAACGGTGACTACCAGGACTACGTCTTCGAGGTCAGCAACGTCCGGGTCGCCGGCACCACCGGTGGCACCACCCCGGTCGCGAAGATCGACTTCGGGCCGGCGTCGTCCGCACTGGCGGCCGGCTACACCCGCGACTCCGGCGCCGCGTTCGTCAGCGGCGGCTCCGGCTGGGTCGACCAGACCACCGGGGTGCCGCAGGCGATGACCGCCTTCACCCGCGACCGTGCCGGGGCGAACCTCAACCAGAGCACGCTCATCCTGATGCAGCCCACCGCGGAGCAGAGCGCCGACGGCCCGGCCGCCTGGCGCTACACCCTGCCCAACGGCACCTACGTGGTCGCCGTCGGCGTGGGCGACCCGGGCTTCGACGACTCCGTGCACCGGATCAACGTCGAGGGCCAGACCGTCGTGGCCAACTACACGCCGACCGCCGGTGCGCGGTCGACGTCCGGCACCGCCACCGTGCAGGTGACCGACGGGGTGCTCGACGTCGACGCGATCGGTGGCACCAACACCAAGCTCCAGTACCTCGACATCAGCCGGCCCCTGGTCGGCACCGACACCACGGCGCCGCTCGTCCTGACCAGCATCAGCGGCCTGCAGGAGGCGCCGGGTCGGTACAAGAACGAGGCGACCGTCTCGGTCGTGTCCTCCGACCCGGAGAGCGGCGTCGCGCTGACGTCGATCAGCATCGACGGTGGCCCGTTCGTCGCCTACACCGCTCCGGTGGTCGTCAGCGACCTGGGCAACCACACCGTCCGGGCCCGGGCCCAGAACGGCGCCGGCGCCTTCACCACCACGGCCACCCAGTCGTTCACGGTCGTGGCCGGCGGAGCCTCGCGCGGCAACGTGGCGGTGTCGAACCTCGACGGCGTCCCGTTCAAGGACCGCCTCGTGATGAGCCGGATCCAGAACCTCGCCCAGCCGCCGCTGCCGGCCAACGTCGTGCACGACGTGGCCACGCTGCGGATCTCCAACACCGGCACCGAGGGCCTCAACGTCGGCGGCGCTGCCGATCACGGGTCCGTTCGTGCTCGTCGACGCCCCGGTCCTGCCGGCCCTGGTGCCGGCCGGCGGTCACCTCGACGTCAAGGTCCGCTTCACCGCGACCACCGCGGGAGCGGCGGCGGGCCTGTGGACCGGTGGCCTCACCGTGGAGAGCGACGACGCCGACGAGGCCAGCCTCCCGGTCGAGCTGGCCGGCTTCTGGCAGTCCGTCTCCGAGGGCGGCCAGGAGCCCGACCTGATCGAGATCGCCCGGCTGTTCGGCTACACCACCCAGATCACCTCGCCGGGCCAGCCGCTCAACCAGAACGGCCTGCTCAAGGCGAACGGCGAGGAGATCCTGTCGCCGTACTGGCTGCGCGCCGACGCCTCGACGCCGGTGACGGTGCGCCAGCTGGCGGCCTTCCACACCCAGGGCAACACGGCGTCCTTCTTCTGGCACGCCAAGGGCTCGAACACCACGCCCACCGTGCTGACCCACGTCGGGGTCGACGGCCAGTCGATCCTGCCGCGCAAGAACGACGCCGGGAACACCCCGGGCGTCGGGACCTTCTCCCCGACCACCGCGTTCGGGTTCAAGATCGACCCCGAGTGGAGCGACCCGACCAGGAACAACAGCCAGATCGACCGCGACAACGGGTGCTCGGCCACGGCGCAGTGCGGCCACCACCTGCGGATCTGGCCCGCGCGTGACCGTTCGGGTGCCGTCATCGCCAACACCTACCTGGTGGGCATGGACTACGCCGGCATCAACTACGACTACAACGACAACGTCTACCTGGTCTCCAACATCAAGCCGGAGCTCGCGGTCGACCCGTCCGCCCCGGGCCCGATCCCGGGTGCGACCTCGCTGGACCTCGACTTCGGGGCTCGCGGTCGCCGGCACCCTGGTGGACGCCGACGGCCAGGGCACCGGGTTCCGCTCGACCCAGCCCAACGAGCGTGACGTGACGGTGGGCAGCGACTCCTACGTGCCGAGCCTCCTCGACCTCGACACCGCCGGCGGCGGCACGCTGCGGGTGACCAGCAGCGGCACCAACGCGGCCACGCCCGAGGGCACCAACGGTGGCAACGACAACACGCTGGTCAACGGCCTGCGGGTGCCCTTCGACGGCACCGGCGACCCGTTCAGCGTGCGCGCCCGGGTCAACGGCCCGATCACCCAGATCGACAGCGGGTCCGAGCAGATCGGCATCCAGCTCGGCGCCGACCAGGACAACTTCGTCAAGGTCGCGGTCATCGAGAAGACCGTCGGCGGCACCACCGGTCCGGCGATCGAGTTCCTGGCCGAGCAGGCCGGCACCGGCGTGACCGTCGGTACGCCGGTCCTGGTGCCGAGCCCCGGCGGCGTGACCTCGGTCGACCTCGCCCTGGTCGCCGACCCCGGCGCCCGCACCGTGCGGGCGGCGTACCGCACCAACGGCGGGGCGTGGACGTTCCTGCCGACCACGTTCACCGTGCCGCCGGCCTTCGCCGGCAAGCTGTTCGACGTGCGGTCGCAGGCCGGCATCCTGGTCTCCCACAAGGCGGGCGACCAGTTCGTGGCCGGCTACGACTCCTTCGCGGTCGTGCCCGGCAACGTCGCCGGGGGCGCCCCGGCGGTTCGTGAGGCGCTGCTGCGACTCGACACCGGGTCGTCGACCAGCTTCACCGACGATGCCGGCAACGTGTGGCAGGCCGACACCGGTCGCTTCACGCCGGCCAGCGCCGCCAACGAGGGCAACCGCAACGATGCGATCGCCGGCACCACCGACGACCCGCTGTACGCGCACCTACCGGGGCAACGTCGGAGCGGTGACGCCGCGGACGATCACCTACGCGCTGCCCACCCAGGCCGCGACCAAGGTCGACGTCCGGCTGCACTTCGCCGAGCGGGCCGCGGGCAACAACGCCGCCGGCCGGCGCCTGTTCGACATCGCGGTCGAGGGCGAGACCGTCCGCACCGGGTTCGACATCTTCGCGGCTGCCGGTGGGCTGAACACCGCCACCGTGCTGTCGGTCAACAACGTCACCGTGACGCGGCGGGGTCGCTCGACCTGGCCCTGCGGGCCACGGCCGACTACCCGGCGATCTCGGCGATCGAGGTGCTCTGCCAGGGTGCCTGCCCGGTCGACACGAACGCCCCGTCAGCCCCGACCGGTCTGACCGCGGTGGGCGCCCAGTCCGGGATCACGCTGGACTGGACCGACGCGGTCGAGAACGACGTCGTCGGCTACCGGGTGTTCCGCTCCGACGCCGCCGGCGGCACCTACACCGAGCTGACGACCACGCCGGTCGCCGCCTCGAGCTACGTCGACGCGACGGCGCCCGCCAACGTGCCGTCGTACTACTGGGTGCTGGCCGTCGACACCTCCGACAACGAGTCGGACCGCTCCGCCGTCGCCTCGGCCACCCGGCCGGTGCCGGTGCAGAACCCGGTCCGGATCAACGCCGGCGGCCCGGCCCAGACCGTGGGTGGGGTCACCTGGAGCGGCTGCACCAGCACCACCGCGTGCAGCGGCTGGGTGAGCGGCGGCAACGCCTACGGCGAGACCGACACGGTCACCGGCCTGCCGCCGGGCACGAACAACACGATCTTCCAGACCGAGTGGACCGGTGGCACCGTGGCGGCCGGGCAGCGGACCTTCGGGTACTCGGTGCCGGTGCTGAACGGGCCCTACACGGTCCGCCTGCACTTCGCCGAGCTGAACAAGACCGCGGCCGGCACCCGCACCTTCGACGTCCGGCTGGAGAACACCACCGTGCTCTCCAACTTCGACATCTGGGCGCAGGCCGGCGGGATCGACCGGGCGATCGTGCGGCAGTTCCCGGCCACCGTCACCGACGGGGTCATGACGATCGACTTCATCCGCCGGATCGAGAACGCCAAGATCAGCGCGATCGAGATCATTCCGGGGGCCGACACCTCTGCGCCGGACGCCCCGGCGTCGGCGACGGCCACCGCCTCGGCGACCGGCATCGCGCTGGCCTGGCCGGCCGTGAACGGTGCTGACACCGCCGGGTACCACGTGTACCGCTCGGCCACGGCCGACGGCACCTTCACCAAGCTCAACGGCGCGGCCCTGACCGGCACCACCTACAACGACACGACGGCTCCGGCCGGCTCCGCGTCGTTCTACCGGGTCCGCACCGTCGACACCGCCGGCAACGAGTCGGCTCCCGCGACCGCGTCGGCCACCCGTCCGGTAGCGGCGCCGGCGCAGGTCACCGGGGTCTCCGCGACCGGCTCGCAGAGCGGCATCGCGGTGTCGTGGACGGCGTCCGCCGCCCAGAACCTGACCGGCTACCACGTCTACCGGTCGGCCACGGCCAACGGCACCTACACCAAGCTCAACGGTGCCGCGCTGACCGGCACGTCGTACGACGACCCGACGGCTCCGGCCGGCGCGACGTCGTACTACCAGGTGACGGCGGTGAACCCGGGCGGCGAGTCGGTGCGCTCGGCGACCGCCGACGCGACCCGGCCGGTGGCGCCTCCCGCGCAGCTGACGGGGGTCACGGCGACCGGCTCGCAGAGCGGGATCGCGGTGTCGTGGACGGCGTCCTCCGCCCAGAACCTGAGCGGCTACCACGTGTACCGGTCGGCCACGGACGGCGGCACGTACACCAGGCTGAACGGCGCGGCGGTGACCGGCACGACGTACAACGACACGACGGCCCCGGCCGGCGCGACGTCGTACTACCAGGTGACCGCGGTCAACCCGTCCGGTGAGTCGCCCAGGTCGGCGACCGCGTCGGCCCTGCGACCCAACCCCGTCGCCCAGGGTCCGATCCGGATCAACGCGGGTGGGCCGGCGCAGACGGTCGGCTCGACGGCGTGGAGCGCCTGCGCCAGCCTCACGGCGTGCTCGAACCGGGTGTCGGGCGGCAACGCCTACACCGAGGCCGACACGATCACCGGGATCCCGGCAGGGATGAACAACACGATCTTCCGCTCGGAGTGGACCGGTGGGGCCACCGGTGGCGGCACCGTGCCCGTCGGGCAGCGGGCGTTCGGGTTCGCGGTGCCGGTGGCCAACGGCCAGTACCAGGTGCGGCTGCACTTCGCCGAGCTGAACAAGACCCGGGCCGGCACCCGCACCTTCGACGTCCGGTTGGAGAACGCCACGGTGCTCTCGAGCTTCGACATCTTCGCCCAGGCCGGCGGCATCGACCGCGCGATCTCGCGCCAGTTCAACGTCGGGGTCACCGACGGGGTGATGACGATCGACTTCATCCGCCGGATCGAGAACGCCAAGGTCTCGGCCATCGAGATCATCCCGGCGGACGGCACCGCGCCCGGTGTCGTGACCGGAGTGGCGGCGACCGGGTCGCAGAGCGGCAACGCCGTGCGGTGGACCGCGAACCCGGCCACCGACCTGGCCGGCTACCACGTGTACCGGTCGGCCACGGCCGGCGGCACGTACACCAGGCTGAACGGCGCGGCGGTGACCGGCCTGACGTACAACGACACGACGGCCCCGGCCGGCGCGACGTCGTACTACCAGGTGACCGCGGTCGACGTGTCGGGCAACGAGTCGGTCCGGTCGGCCACGGTGAGTGCGGCCCGCCCGGCCGCGCCGCGCCCGACCATCCGGATCAACGCAGGAGGGCCGGCGCAGACGGTCGGCTCGACGGTGTGGAACGCCTGCGCCAGCGTCACGGCGTGCTCGAACCGGGTGTCGGGCGGCTTCGCGCACACCGAGGCGGACACGATCACGGGCATCCCGGCGGGGATGAACAACACGATCTTCCGCTCGGAGTGGACCGGTGGGGCCACCGGTGGCGGCACCGTGCCCGTCGGGCAGCGGGCGTTCGGGTTCGCGGTGCCGGTGGCCAACGGCCAGTACCAGGTGCGGCTGCACTTCGCCGAGCTGAACAAGACCCGGGCCGGCACCCGCACCTTCGACGTCCGGTTGGAGAACGCCACGGTGCTCTCGAGCTTCGACATCTTCGCCCAGGCCGGCGGCATCGACCGCGCGATCTCGCGCCAGTTCAACGTCGGGGTCACCGACGGGGTGATGACGATCGACTTCATCCGCCGGATCGAGAACGCCAAGGTCTCGGCCATCGAGATCATCCCGGTCGGCTGACCGGGGGCCTGGCCTGACGAGCCTCGTCAGGCCAGGCCCGACTGGTAGGCGAACACGACGAGCTGGGCGCGGTCGCGGGCGCCCAGCTTGAGCATCGCCCGGCTGACGTGGGTGCGGGCGGTGGCGGGGCTGAGCACCAGCCGCTCGGCGATCTCGTGGTTGTTCAGCCCCTGCGCGACCAGGCCGACGACCTCCAGCTCGCGGTCGGTGAGATCGCCGAGCTGCGGGTGCGGTGTGATCGCGCGCGGGGAGATGCCGGTGAACTCGCGGATCAGCGTGCGGGTCACCGTGGGGGAGAGCAGGGCGCCGCCGTCGACCACGGTGCGCAGGGCCTCGAGCAGGGTCGGGGGCGGTGGTGTTCTTCAGCAGGAACCCGCTGGCGCCGTACCGCAGGGCGTCGAAGACGTACTCGTCGTGCTCGAACGTCGTCAGGACGACGACCCGGGTCTCGGCCAGCTCGGGGTCGGCCACGATCCGGCGGGTCGCCTCGAGCCCGTCGATGCCCGGCATCCGGACGTCCATCAGGACGACGTCGGGTCGGGTCCGGCCGGTCTGCGGCGACCGCCCCGAGCCCGTCGGCGGCCTCGCCGGCGACGGTGAAGTCGTCCTCGCTCTCGAGCAGGGCGCGCAGGCCGATCCGCACCAGGTCCTGGTCGTCGACCAGCAGCACCGAGATCATCGCTTTCCTCCGCGGGCTCGCGCACGGGCTCTCCGTGGGCAGGGTGGCGTGCACCGCGAACGTGCCGGCGGGCCGCCGGGCCGGCGTCCAGCGGTCCGCCGAGATGGGCGACCCGGCGCCGCATCCCGGTCAGCCCGAAGCCGTCGGCGCGCGGCCCGACGTCGAGGTGCTGGTCGGTGACCGTGAGCTCGATCGCGTCTCCGCCGTGCCGGACCGCGACCTCCGCGTGGGGGTGCGACGAGTGCTCGACCACGTTGGTGAGGGCCTCCTGCAGGATCCGGTACGCCGCGAGGTCGACCGCAGCCGAGACCGGCCGCGGTGTGCCGGACACGCTCAGCTCGACCGCGACCCCGGCCGACTGCACCCGGTCGCGCAGCGCGTCGAGGCGTGCCAGTCCCGGCGTCGGTGCGCGGGTGTCGGCCTCGTCGTCGGGCGCGACCGAGGCCAGCGTGGAGCGCAGCTCGGTCAGCGCCTCGTCGCTGGCCCGGCTGATCGCCTGCAGCGCGACGACCGCCTGGTCGGGACGACGGTCGCTCAGGTGCAGCGCGATGTCGGCCTGCATCTGGATCGCCGCGAGCCCGTGCCCGACCACGTCGTGCACCTCCTGGGCCAGCCGCAGCCGCTCGGCGTCCACGAGGCGGCGGTCGGCCGCGGCGCGCTCGCGGGTGCCGGCCGCGACGACGAGGCGCCGCGCGGCGCCGATCGTCAGCGGGATCGCGACCCACGCGGTGGCGGGTGCCAGGCCGGCCAGGCCGTCGAGGGCGGCGTCGTTGGTCAGCAGGTGCACGAGCACCACGGCCAGGGCGCCGGCCGACCACGCGGCGGCCGGCACCAGCGGCACCTGCCGGCCGACGGCGTACACGGCGAGGGCGAGGCAGAACATGATCGGGCCGTAGGGGTAGCCGATCGCGAGGTAGGCCGCGGTCGTCGCGGCCACCACCGCCAGCACGGGCACCGGCCGCACCCGGCGTACCGCCGTGGCGACGCCGGCCACGACCACGAGCAGCACCGCGAGCTCGTCGACCCGGGCGTCGACGCCGGAGAGCTCGTCGATCGACGACAGGGTGACCAGGCCGAGCAGGGTGAGGACCCCGGCGAGGACGAGGTCGGCTCTGGTCGGCCGTCGCTGCTCCACGCTCTCAACCCTGGGCCATCGCGGGCCCTGCGTCACCCCCGTTGCGACGTACCTGTGCCTACGTCGCGCGACGTACGCCGGGGCGGTGGACGCCGTCGGACGCCGCAGCCGAGGTGTCGTCGTCGGGCCGATCCGGTGCGGCCCGATCCACGGAACCGTCGGTGACCGAGGGCGCCCGCTACGTCGCCCCGGGTCGCTGAGAAGCGGTAGTCCCGGCTGTTTGGGCCCTCGATCCGCGCGATCAGGGGCCCAAACAGCCGGGACTACCGTCAGGTGAGGTCGCCGGTCAGGTAGCGCTGGAGGGTGGGGCCGAGGGCGGCGACCAGCTCGTCGGTGCCGGCCTCGGCCAGGGGGGCGAGCCCGATGACGTGGCGGGCGAGGGTGAGGCCGGCGATCTGCGACATCGCGAGGCCGGCGCGGTACGCCGCGTCGGGGGCCCCCAGGTGCTCGGCGATCGGCACCAGCAGCGCGTCGGTGAGGGTGTCGCGGATCAGCTCGGCGGCGGCGTTCTCGCGGCTGGCCGAGCGGATCAGCGCGACGATCCGCTGCCGCATCTGGTCGTCGGAGAGCACCTGCGCCATCAGCGTCGCGAGCCGGTGACCGACCTGCGCCGGGTCGCCCTCGAGGACGACGGGCAGCATCACGGCCGGGTCCATCGGCAGCTCGAGGGCCTCGCGGAACAGCGCCTGCTTCGAGCCGAAGAAGTAGCTGATCATGGCGGCGTCGACCCCCGCGGCGGTGCCGATCGCCCGCAGGCTGGAGCCGTCGTACCCGTGCTCGGCGAACTGGGCACGGGCGGCGGTGAGGATCTCGGCGCGGGTGGTGCTGGTGCCCGTGCGCCGTCCGGGGCCGCTCCTGCTGGTGCTCATGGTTGACAACCCTAATTCAACGTGGTCAGAATACAGTAATTCATCACCCGTTGAACTTTCCGGAGCCACCATGTCAGACACCCTCAGCCCCCGCCGCCGCCGCGCGGTCCTCGGCGTCGTCGCCGTCTCGCTGATGACCGTCGTGTCGGCGGTCAGCGGCCTCAACGTCGCCCTGCCCGACCTGCAGCGCGACACCGGCGCCACGCAGACCGAGGTGCAGTGGATCGTCGACGCCTACACCCTCGTCTTCGCCGGCCTGCTGCTGATCGCGGGCGCGGTCGGCGACCGGTACGGCCGCAAGCCCGTGCTCGCGTTCGGCCTGCTCGTCTTCGGGGCCGCGTCGGCGTGCGGGTTCGTCGTCGACGACCCGAGCACGTTGATCGTCGTCCGCGCGTTCATGGGCGTCGGGGCCGCCGCGGTGATGCCGGTGACGCTGTCGGTGATCACCACGTCGTTCCCGCCGGCCGAGCGGGCGCGCGCGATCGGGGTGTGGGTCGGCGTCGCCGGCGGCGGCGCCGTGATCGGGCTGTTCGGGTCGGGCCTCCTGCTCGAGTTCTTCGACTGGAACTCGTTCTTCGCCCTCAACGTGACCCTGGCCGTGGTCGCGCTCACCGGCACGCTGCTGGTGGTGCCCAACTCTCGCGACGAGCACCCGCCGGCGCTCGACCCGGTCGGCGGCCTGCTCTCGCTGCTGACGGTCGCCGGCCTCGTGTTCGGCTTCATCGAGGGCCCCGAGCGCGGCTGGGACGACGCCCTGACCGTCGGCGCCTTCGTGCTCGGGGTGCTGAGCCTGGTCGCCTTCGTGCTGTGGGAGCTGGGGCGCAGGCAGCCGCTCCTCGACCCCCGCCTCTTCCTGCTGCGCGGCTTCAGCACCGGCGCGCTGTCGGTGACGGCGCAGTTCTTCGCGAGCTTCGGGTTCTTCTACATCGTCCTGCAGTACCTGCAGTACGTCGTCGACCTCTCGCCGCTCGAGTCGGCGCTCGCGCTGCTCCCGCTGCCGATGGTGCTGATCCCCCTGGCCCGCGTGGCGCCACGGCTCGCGCTGCGCTTCGGCGCCAACCGGGTCGCCGCGCTCGGCCTGGCGCTCTCGTCGGCCGGGATGCTCGCGATGACCACGCTCGACGTCGACCTCACCTACTGGCACCTCGCGGCCGCACTCGTGCTCTTCGCCGCCGGCATGGCGCTGGCCAGCACGCCGGCGACGATGGCCATCACCTCGTCGCTGCCCGCGAGCAAGCAGGGCGTGGGGTCGGCGGTCAACGACGTCTCCCGCGAGCTCGGCTCGGCCCTCGGCATCGCCATCCTGGGCAGCGTCCTCAACGACGCCTACCGCGGCAACGTCGCCGGCGCGACCGCCGGCCTCCCACCGGAGGCGGCCGAGGCCGCGCAGTCGTCGATCGGCGCCGTCGAGCAGTCCGCACCCGGCTTCGGCGAGCGGGGAGCCGACCTGCTCGCCGCCGCCCAGCAGGCGTTCGTCGACGCCACCGGGTCGGCGTTCGTGGTGGCCGCCGTGGTGCTCGCGGTCGCGGCGGTCGTCGTCCTGCTGCGCGCACCCGGCGCGCGAGAGCTGCAGGAGAGCCAGGACGAGACGACGGTCGCGGTCTAGAACGACTCAGGACTAGAGTGACCGCCGTCACTTCCGGGTGGCGCTCGGGCCGGTCGCACAGGTGGGTTCGGGCTGCGCATCGCTCTCCCGACCCTGGAGGTCCTCGTGACGACCACTGCCACACCACCGCCAACGAAGAACCGGACCCGCGAGGTGGTCGTCTGGACCACGATCTCGATCGTCGCCGCCGTCTGCTGGGGCGTCATCGCGCTGGTGCGCGACGAGCAGATCTCGGCGATCTGGCTGCTGGGCGCCGCCCTCGGCTCGTACGCCATCGGCTACCGCTTCTACGCGAGGTTCATCGCCAAGCGGGTGCTGGAGATCGACGACACTCGCGCCACGCCGGCCGAGCGCCTCGACAACGGCGTCGACTACGAGCCGACCGACCGGCGGGTGCTCTTCGGCCACCACTTCGCCGCGATCGCCGGCGCCGGACCCCTGGTCGGGCCGGTGCTGGCCGCCCAGATGGGATACCTGCCCGGCACGATCTGGATCATCGTCGGCGTCATCCTCGCCGGCGCCGTGCAGGACATGGTGGTGCTGTTCCTCTCGATGCGCCGCGACGGCAAGAGCCTCGGCCAGATGGCGCGCGACGAGATCGGTCCGATCGGCGGGGTCGCCGCCCTGGTCGGGGTGTTCTCGATCATGATCATCCTGCTCGCCGTCCTCGCCCTGGTCGTCGTCAACGCCATGGCCGACTCGCCGTGGGCCACGTTCTCGATCGCGATGACCATCCCGATCGCCCTGTTCATGGGCTTCTACCTGCGGATCATCCGGCCCGGGCGGGTGATGGAGACGACCGTGATCGGCGTCGCGCTGCTGCTGCTCGCGCTGGTCGGGGGCGGCTGGATCGAGGACTCGTCGCTGGCCGACGCCTTCACGCTCTCCCCGGAGACGCTGGTCTTCTGCCTGGTGGTCTACGGGTTCGTCGCGTCGGTGCTGCCCGTGTGGATGCTGCTGACCCCGCGCGACTACCTGTCGACGTTCATGAAGATCGGCACCATCGGCCTGCTTGCCGTGGGCCTGGTGCTCGCCCGGCCGGTGCTCGAGAACAAGGCCGTCACCGACTTCGCCACCGAGGGCAACGGGCCGGTCTTCGCCGGGTCGCTCTTCCCGTTCGTCTTCATCACCATCGCCTGCGGGGCGCTGTCGGGCTTCCACGCGCTGATCGCGTCCGGCACGACCCCGAAGATGATCGAGAAGGAGTCGCAGGTCCGTCTGATCGGGTACGGCGGCATGCTGGCCGAGAGCTTCGTCGCCATCAGCGCCCTGATCGCCGCCTCGATCATCGACCCCGGCCTGTACTACGCGATGAACTCCCCGGCCGGCCTCACCGGCGGCGCCGTCGACACGGCCTCGCAGTTCGTGGGCAGCCTCGGCTTCGTGATCACGCCCGACCAGCTGGCCGACGCCGCCCGCGCGGTCGAGGAGGACTCGCTGGTGTCACGCACCGGCGGCGCACCGACCCTGGCGATCGGCATGTCGCAGATCTTCTCGGCGGCGTTCGGCGGCAACCTGACGGCGTTCTGGTACCACTTCGCGATCATGTTCGAGGCGCTGTTCATCCTCACCACCGTCGACGCCGGCACGCGCGTCGGCCGGTTCATGCTGCAGGACACGCTCGGCAACGTGTGGAAGCCGATGTCCAACGTCTCCTGGAAGCCCGGCGTCTACCTGACCAGCGCGATCGTGGTCGGCGGCTGGGGCTACTTCCTGTACGTCGGCGTCACCGACCCGCTCGGCGGCATCAACCAGCTGTTCCCGCTGTTCGGCATCGCCAACCAGCTGCTCGCCGCGATCGCGCTGACGGTCGCCACGACGCTGCTGATCAAGAACGGCAAGCTGAAGTGGGCGTGGGTCACCGGCGTCCCGCTCGCCTGGGACGCCGCCGTCACCCTGACCGCGAGCTGGCAGAAGGTGTTCTCCGACGACCCCAAGCTCGGGTTCTTCGCCCAACGCTCCACGTTCTCCGACGCCCTCGACAAGGGGGAGGTGCTGGCCCCCGCGACCGACCTCGACGGGATGCGGCAGGTCGTCACCAACACCACCGTCGACGGCATCCTGGCCGCGTTCTTCGCGATCCTGGTGATCGTCGTGATCGGCGACGCCGCCCGCGTGTGCGTGCGCGCGCTGCGCCATCCCGAGACGGTCAAGACCACCGAGACGCCGTACGTGCGCTCGACCCTGGTCGCGCCGGCCGGCCTGGTGGCGACCAAGGAGGAGAAGCTCGCGATGGCGGGTGCCGGAGCCGGCGAACGAGAAGAGCCGTGACCGCGCTGCACCGTGTGGGCCGGTGGGGCCGGGGGCTGCGCTGGTACCTGCGCGAGGTCACCGGCGAGTCGGCCTACGACCGCTACGTCGCCCACGAGCGCGCCGCCCACCCCGGCGCGCCCGTGCTCGACCGGCGCACGTTCGAACGCCGGCGCCAGGACGAGTACGGCGCGCGCCCGCAACAACGCTGCTGCTGAGCCGTTGCGGGGTCGGACGAGGCTCCCCTAGGTTGCAGGGACGTGACCCACGTCACATCCCATCGGACCTCGACCAAGGGACTCTCGGCCATGAAGCCTCGCCCCACGACGACCGGCCGGCGCCGCAGGAGGACCAGCATCCTGGCCGTCCTCAGCGCCGCCGCCCTCACCCCCGCCCTGATCGTCACGGCCGGCGCGACCGCCGTCCCCGAGCGTGACCCCGACCCCGCCCTGGCCGAGATCGAACGGGTCGCCCAGCCCGGGCCGACGCAGCTGGTCGTCGTCCACGCCCGCTCCCGCGCCGAGCGCAACGCGATCGTCGCCCTCGGTGTCGACGCCACATCCAAGGTGACCGAGCGGGGGCTCGAGGTGATCCTGCACGGGCCCCAGGACGCGCAGCTGCTGCGCGACGCCGGCTTCACGTGGAGCGTCCTGGTCGCCGACCTCGGCAAGCTGCTGCGCGCCAACGAGCGTGAGGACGCCCGCTACGCCCGCACCACCCGGCGCTCCCAGCTGCCGAGCGGTCGCACGTCGTACCGTCAGCTGAGCGACTTCAACCGCGAGCTGGCCGCGCTGCACCGCAAGTACCCCAAGCTGGTCA
Source organism: uncultured Actinomycetota bacterium (assembly GCA_963825985.1). Taxonomy (GTDB): domain Bacteria; phylum Actinomycetota; class Actinomycetes; order Propionibacteriales; family Nocardioidaceae; genus Nocardioides. The sequence goes on from CAWGVK010000002.1 coordinate 116,950, forward strand.
AGCCGCTCACCCTGAAGCGCCGCAGCGTCGACGGCCGCCTGGTGCGCGGCATCGAGATCACGACGAACGCCGCCCAGGTCGCCGACGGCAAGCCCGTCTTCCTGCTGATGGGCGCCCACCACGCCCGCGAGTGGCCGACCGGCGAGCACACGATCGAGTACGCCTACGACCTGCTCCGCAACTACCGCAGCGGCGCCGACCGACGAGCCCGGCCGATCGTGAGGAACACGCGCACGATCATCATCCCGATCGTGAACGTCGACGGCTTCGCGGTCTCGCGCAACGCCGACCCGCTCGGCGACTTCAGCCAGTTCGACTACGAGATGAAGCGCAAGCACTGCGGCGTCTCGCGGTTCACGCCCGCGCAGTACCTCGGCGGCACCTGTGCCGACAACCCGGCCGGGCGGCTGCGCGGCACCGACCTCAACCGCAACTACCCCGGCTTCTGGGGCGGGCCGGGAGCGTCGGCGAACTGGTCCAGCGACACCTACCGCGGCGACGGCCCCGGCGACACCCCGGAGACCGACAACATCCGCAAGCTGATCTCGAAGCGCCAGGTGACGACGCTGATCAGCAACCACACCTTCTCGAACCTGGTGCTGCGGCCGCCGTCGATCGCGGCCACCGGCCGGGCGCCCGACGAGCCGGTCTACAAGGCGCTCGGCGACTCCTTGGCGGGCGCCAACGGCTACACGAGCCAGGCGGCGTTCCAGCTCTACGACACCTCGGGGTCGGTCGAGGACTGGAGCTACTGGAACACCGGCGGGCTCGGCTTCACCTTCGAGATCGGACCCGACGAGTTCCACCCGCCGTACTTCAACGGCGTCGTCGCCGAGTACATGGGCCTGGCGCCCGCGGCCGGCGCCGGCACCGGGGGCAACCGTGAGGCGTACTACCGCGCCTCGATGGCGACCCTCAACGACCGGCTGCACGCGCGGATCGTGGGCCAGCTGCCGAAGCGGCACGCCCTCAAGATCCGCAAGCGCTTCATCACCGCCACCTCGCCCGTGCTCGACGAGGACGGCAACGAGGGCGCCCAGCGCTACTACGAGGACATCCTCACCAGCACCCTGCGTGGCGACGGCGGACGCTTCGAGTGGGACGTGAACCCGTCGACCCGGCCCCTCGTCGCCGGCCGGTACGGGCGCGACCCGGAGGCCCCGCCGCAGGACGAGGTCACGCTCGCCAACCCGGCCGGCGTCCCGCCGGTGGGGGAGTCCGACGAGGCCACGTTCACCGTCGAGGGCCTGCCCGAGGCCGACAACGGCACCGCGACCGTCAACATCGAGTGGACCAACGGCGGCGCGCCGGACGCCGTCGACTGGGACGTCTTCGTCTACGACGCCGCGGGCAACCAGGTCGCGGTCGCCGCCACGCTCGACAACCCGGAGTCGGCCACCCTGGTCGACCCGGTGCCCGGTGAGTACACGGTCGTGGTCAACAACTTCGCAGGAGGCACCGACGCCACCGACTGGACCGGGTCGGTGACGTTCGAAGGGCCGACCCCGCCGGCGTACACGGGCCTGAAGGAGGCGTGGGTGCTCACCTGCACCAACCTGCGCACCGGCCGGACCGTGGGCACCCGCGAGGTCGTGGTCGACCGGGGCCGCGTCGCCCGCGTGGGCCAGATCTGCAGCAACCGGCGGTCGCGGTCGCTGGGGCGGTGACCGCAGCCGGCTGACCCCCGCACCGGCCGGGGATGCGCCATGCTGGCCCCATGACCTCGCCCTCCGGCGACTCGAGCGGCGCGGCCCTGGTCGGGCGGGACCGAGAGCTGGACGCGCTCCGCGGCTGGCTCGACCACGCGCGGGCCGGCCGCGGCCGCCTGGTCCTCTGCTCCGGGGAGGCCGGCATCGGCAAGACCCGTCTGGCACAGGAGCTCGCCGCGGCCGCGGGGGCCGCCGCGGGGGACGTCGCCGTGGCGTGGGGCCGGTGCGTCGACACCGAGGGCGCGCCGCCGTTCTGGCCGTGGGTGCAGGTGCTGCGCGACCTGCGCGTCGACGACGTCCCGGTCCGCACCGGGGGCACTCCGCAGGATCGCTTCCGTGCCGTCGAGGCGGTCTCGGCGTCGGTCCTTGCCGAGGCGGCGCGGCGGCCGCTGCTCCTCGTGCTCGACGACCTCCACTGGTGCGACGAGGCGTCGCTCCTCGTGCTGCGACACCTCGCCGACCGTGCAGCGGGCGCGCCCCTGCTGATGCTCGCCACGCTGCGCGACGCCGAGCCCGCGGGTGCGCTGGGCCGCGCGCTGCCCGACCTGCACCACGCCGCCGACGTCGAGGTGCTCCGCCTGGGTGGCCTGACGCCGGCCGACGTCGCCCGGCAGCTCGACGCTCTCGGTGCCGACGCCCCCGCCGTGGCGGTGCACGACGCGACGGGAGGCAACCCGTACTTCGTCCGCGAGGTCGCACGAGCCGTCGTCGAGGGCACGTGGCGACCCGACCGGCCGCCGCGCACCGTGCGCGTCGCCGTCGGTGCCCGGGTCGACCGGCTCACCGGTCAGGCCCAGCAGCTCGTGCGGGCCGGGGCGGTGGTCGGCAGGCGTTTCTCGCTCGCCGTCGTGGCGGACATGCTCGACGTCTCGACTCGGGAGAGCCTCGGCCTCGCCGACGAAGCGGTCGCCTCGGGGCTGGTGGCGCTGGTGGGCGGCGGCGAGCTGCGCTTCGCCCACGCCCTGACCCGCGACGCCGTCCGCGCCTCGATCCCGCCGTCCGCCCTCGTCTCGCTGCACCGCGGCGCCGCCGACGCGCTGGAGGTCCACTGGGCCGGCGAGCTGGACGACCATCTCGCCGAGCTCGCGTGGCACCGCCTCGCGATCGCCCCGTACGGCGAGGCGGCTCCGGCGCGCGACTGGGCGCTGCGGGCTGCCGCCGAGGCGGTGCGCCGGCTCGGGTTCGAGGAGGGGGTGCGGCTCTACCAGGCGGCACTCGGCGTCACCGCCCGGTGGCCCGACGTCGCCACGCACTGTCGCACCACGCTGCTGCTGGGCCGCGCCGCCTACCTCGCCGGCGACCTCGACACCGCGCTGTCGGCCGTGGTCGCGGCGGCCGACCTCGCCCGCTCCGCCGACCTCGCCGACCTGGTCGCCGAGGCGGCGCTCGTCGTCGAGCCCGTGCCCGACCCGTCGGTGGCCGCCGTGATCGCCGAGCTGTGCGAGGAGGCCCTGGCCCGGGCCGACCCGGAGCGCGCCGCCGGCCTGCGGGCCCGGCTGCTGGCCGTGCGGAGCACGCTCGCCTTCTACGTCGGTGACCACGAGCTGGCCCGCCGGACGAGCGTGGCCGCGCTCGACCTGGCCCGGTCGACCGACGACGACGAGGCGCTCGTCGCGGCTCTGCGTGCCCACCATGACGCGTGCCCCGGCCCGGACCGGCGTCCCGAACGGCTGGTGCTCGCCGCAGAGATGCTCTCCGCCGCGCGGCGCACGGGTGACGCCGGCACCGCGATGTGGGGCCGGCTGTGGCGAATCGACGCGCTGGTCGAGGACGGCGACATCGCCGGCGCCGCCGCTGAGCTGGCGCCACTGGGAGCAGCCGTCGCCCGCGTCGGTGGGCCCGTGAGCGGATGGCACCTCGACCGGGTCCGCGCCTGCGTCGCCCAGGCCCAGGGCAGGTTCGCGGACGCGCAGGAAGCCGCGGCGCGCGGCTTCGAGCGGATGCGGCCGATCGAGCCGTCGCCCGCCACCGGGGTGTTCCTCGGCACGCAGTGGGCCCTCGCTCGGCACGTCGGCACGTCGGACGACGCACTGACGCTCGCCCGGACCTGGGTCGAGCCGCCACCGCAGTTCCGCACGATGGGTCGCGTGTCGCGGGCCTACCTGCTGCTGCGGGCCGGCTTCGAGGACGAGGCCGCGGGTCAGTTCCGGCAGGCCGGGGCGCCGGAATCGTGGTCGTGGCCGCCGTTCTTCGTCGCCCCGGGAGCCGTGCTGGCCACGCTGGTGGCGATCGGACTCGGGCACGCCGACGGACTCGTGGCAGCGCTCGCGGACCTCGAGCCGTTCCGCGGCCAGCACGTCGTGGGCTCCGGGGTGAGCTACTGCGGTCCGGCCGAGGTGACGCTCGGGCTCGGCGCGCTCGCGCAGGGCCGGCTCGACGACGCCGTCGACGATCTCGAGGTCGCCGTCCGGCTCTGCGACCGATCCGGTGTGCCCGCCTACCTCGCCGAGGCCACGCACCACCTGGCCACGGCGCTCGCGGCCCGCGGCGCCCCGGGTGACCGGGAACGCGCCCGGCGCCTGGCCGCTGAGAGCGACGGACTCGTCCGCTCGCTGGGCATGACGGCGTTCACCGCTGCGAGCGCCGAGCTGGTGCGCCGGCTCGGTCCCGGCGACGGCGTCCTGTCCGTGCGGGAGGCCGAGGTGGCGCGGCTGGTCGCCGACGGCCTCACCAACCGGCAGATCGCCGGCCGCCTGGTGATCTCCGACCGCACCGTCGACAACCACGTGGCGCACATCCTGACCAAGCTCGGGTTCACCTCGCGCAGCCAGGTCGCGGCGTGGTGTGCGAGCGGGATGAGCAGTCGCATGGGTGGTCTGACTCATGTCGAGCGGCGCCCGTCTCCCTAGCGTGCCTGGCACCGGCCAACCCGGCCGCCGAGCAAGGAGGCAACCATGTCCTACGTCACCGTCGTCGACGACTCACCCGCCGGCACCGTCGAGAACCTCGAGAAGCTGATGACCGACATCCTCTCCGAGCCGGACGGCCTGGCCGCCCGGTACGCGGGGATGGTCGACGGCAAGCTCTGCATCGTCGCCTTGTGGGACTCCCGCGACCAGGCCGACGCGTTCATGACCCAGCGCCTGGGGCCCGGGCTGCGAGCACTGCTCGGCACCGCCCCGTCGGCGCCGCCGCACGCGGTGGGCGTCGAGGTCGAGCACTCCTACGTCCGCTGAGGCACCTCTACGATCGCCCGGATGTCGTTGCAGCAGACGCACCACCTGACGTTCGGGCCGCGTGAGGTCACCAAGCGCTACGTGTCGTGGGAGCGCGACGAGCCGGGCCGCGAGTGGGCCGCGCTCGGCCTGCTCGCCGGGCACGCCCCCGGGTTGGCGCCGACGCCGCTGCGGCGGGGCAGCGTCGACGGTGCGCCGTACGTCGTGATGTCGCGGCTGCCCGGGGCGCCGCTCGGGGAGAAGCGGGTCACGGCCGAGCAGGTGGCGGCATGGGGCGCGGCGTTGCGGCGGCTGTTCTCGGTGCCGGTCGACGCGGTGCGGGCCGCGGGCCTGGATGAGCGGGTCAACGGACCCTCCGTGTTCGCGGCCATGGTCCGCGAGTGGGCGGGCGACGACCACGACCTGGCCGCGTGTGCCGACTCCGGCCTCGTGGCCGAGGGGCTGGGCGCGGCCCGCGACTGGCTCGCTTCGCCGGCGTCCGCGCCGCGGGGGCCGCTCGACCCGGTGCTCGGCCTGGCCGACGGCAACCTCGGCAACCTGCTGTGGGACGGCGGGGCCGTTCGCCTCGTCGACTTCGAGGACGCCGGCCTCTCCGACCCGGCCTACGAGGTGGCCGACTGTCTCGAGCACGTCACGGTGCGCGTGCCCGGCGGTGTGGAAGCCGACGCGCTGATCTCGGCCGCCGGGCTGACCGCCGAGCAGGCCGTCCGGGTCGCGGCGTACCGGCCGTTGATGGCGGCGTTCTGGATGGTGATGCTGCTGCCCGGCAACGCGGGCTTCGCCCGCAACCCGCCGGGCACCACCGAAGGGCAGGCGCGGCACCTGCTGGCGCTGCTGTCTGGTTAGAGCAGCGCGGCCGTGGCCAGCAGCGTCGGCTCGTCGTGGCCGGGCCAGGTGCCGGTGAGGTGGCTGACGCCGTCGGGCGCCTGTTCGGTGCCGAGTCGCCGCACGAGCCGCAGCTCGAGGGCGGGGCTGCGCAGCACCGTCTGGTCGCCGTCGGCAGACACGACGCTCAGGTCGCCGACCGGCAGCCACCCGCTCGCCCAGCCGCCACCACCGAGGCGCGCCTTCGGCTCGCGGGTGAGCACCCGGCCGTCGACCTCGACGATCTGTGCCGCCTGGCCGACCCCGGTCAGCGTGGCCGCGGCGAGCATCATGGTGCACACCGGGTCGGCACAGCCGTCGTAGATCCACCGCCGTCCGAGCGCCGAGTGCTCCATCGTGCACACCAGCGCCGCGTCGGCGCCGGCCAACGGCTCGGCCCGGTAGGTGAGGGGCACCTGGACGACGACGCCGGCACAGTCGACCAGGTGAATCTCGATGCCGACCTCGCCGGCGGGGTCGTCGAACCGGTAGGCGCCCACGAGCGTGGCCGAGTCGTGGTCGAGCCCACCGGCCCACGGCTGGTCGGGCATCCAGGCAGCGATCGCCTCGAGCTTGGTGGGCGTGATGGTGGCGTCGTGGAGGAGGGCCATGGGTCCAGGATGTCCTACCGGTGCGAGGCTGGGTGCGTGAGCGAGAGCATCGAGGTACGCGACAACCCGGCTGACGGGACGTTCGAGATCTGGGTCGACGGAGTCCGAGCCGGCTTCACCGTCTACTCCGACCGGGACGGCGTGCGCACCATGCCGCACACCGTGGTCGACGACGCCTACTCCGGTCAGGGACTGTCGAAGCGCCTGATCCGGGAGGCCCTCGACGCCACCCGGGCCGCCGGCCTGCAGGTGCGCCCGCTGTGCCCGGCCGTGGCGGCGTTCATCGAGAAGAACGCCGAGTACGCCGACCTGGTCGGCTGAGGGTCACTCGACGGTGAACTCGCCGAGCCGGTCCCACTCGGTCGGCTGGTCCTGCCAGTTGCGGATCAGCGGCGTCTCCACGACGTACTGAGGCAGCTCGGCCTGCGCCGTCTTGAAGTGCTCTGAGGTGACGTGCGCGCCCGCGGCGTCGTCGTCGAACCCTTCCACCAGCGTGTACTGCGTCGGGTCGTCGAGGTTGCGCGACCACTCGAAGAACACGTTGCCGGGCTCGGCCTTGGTCGCCTCGGTGAACGCCTTCGTCAGCTCGGGCCACGCGTCAGCGTGCTCGGGCTTCACCTTCCACTTCACCACGATCAGGATCATGCGCCCACGGTAGCGTTGCTGGCGTTTGGGAGGATCGGCTCGTGACCGTGGTGATGGGCATCGAGACGTCGTGCGACGAGACCGGCGTCGGCTTCGTCCGCGACGGCGTCCTGCTCGGTGACGCGCTCGCCTCGAGCATCGACGAGCACGTGCGCTTCGGTGGCGTCGTCCCCGAGATCGCGGCGCGGGCGCACGTGCAGGCGATGGTGCCGACCATGGCGGCCGCGCTCGACGACGCCGACCTCACCTGGCCGGAGGTCGGGGCGGTCGCGGTGACCGCCGGCCCCGGCCTGGCCACCGCGCTGCACGTCGGGGTGGCGGCCGCGAAGGCGACGGCGCTGGCGCTCGGCGTCCCGTTGTACGGCGTGCACCACCTGGCCGGGCACGCCGCCGCCGACACGCTCGTGCACGGACCGCTGCCCGAGCGGAGCATCGTGCTGATCGTCAGCGGCGGGCACACCAGCCTGCTCGCGGTCGACGACCTCGTGCGCACCCCCATCCAGCACCTGTCCGACACCCTCGACGACGCCGCCGGCGAGGCGTTCGACAAGGTCGCCCGGCTGCTCGGGCTGCCCTACCCCGGCGGCCCCTCGATCGACCGGGTCGCCCGAGACGGCGACCCCGCCGCCGTCCGTTTCACGCGCCCGTTGATGGGCCAGCGCGACCCGGCTCTGGGCTTCTCCTTCTCGGGGCTGAAGTCGGCGGTCGCCCGCTACGTCGCAGCGCCGCGCGACCCCGGGATCTCGGTCGCCGACATCGCGGCGTCCTTCCAGGAGTGCGTCGCCGACACCGTGGTCACCAAGTCGCTGCGCGCCTGCCGCCAGGAGGACGTCGACACCCTGGTGATCGTCGGCGGCGTCGCCGCCAACTCACGCATCCGCGCGCTGGCCGAGCAGCGGTGCGCCGAGGCCGGCATCGAGCTGCGGGTGCCGCCGATGCGCCTGTGCACCGACAACGGCGCGATGATCGCCGCCATCGGCGACCTGCTCGTCCGCGACGGCGCCCGCCCCTCGTCGTCCGACCTCGGTGCCCGGTCCTCGATCTCCCTCGAGCTCGCTCAGCTGGGCTGAGGCCGGCCGGAGATGTTGTAACACGCTGTTCACTGTTGTTCACGACGGTTGCAACTGTCGTGTAGAGCAGCAGGCAACGTGTTACATGCCCCGGCGGGCCGGTGAGGATAGGCTCACTTGTCTGGAATCGTTCCAGAAAAGGTGGTTGAGTCGGGGGCATGACCACCTCCACCCAGGACCGGCACAAGACCGTGCACAGCGCCCACCCCGCCTTCCGCGCGTCCGAGCAGTTCGCCGCCCATCTGCAGCAGCTGCTCGTCGACCTCACCGACCTGCACCTCCAGGGCAAGCAGGCCCACTGGAACGTCGTCGGCAAGAACTTCCGCGACCTCCACCTCCAGCTCGACGAGATCGTCGACGCCGCCCGCGGGTTCGGCGACGACGTCGCGGAGCGGATGCGCGCCGTCTACGTCACGCCCGACGCGCGCGCCGCCACCGTCGGTCACCAGTCGAGCCTCGCAGCGTTCCCGGCCACCGAGGTCGACACCGCCGAGACCGTCGACCTCATCGTCGGGGCCCTGTACGGCGTGGCCGCGACCGCGCGTCGCATCCACGACGACGTCGACGCCGAGGACCCCACCACCGCCGACCTGCTGCACACGATCATCGAGCGGATCGAGCAGCTCGCCTGGATGGTCGACGCCGAGAACCGCACCGCCAACAGCAGCGTCCCGGCCAACCTGCACGTCTGAGCCCGCACGCCCCGACTGCGCCTCAGGGAAGACTCAGGGCAGATCCGGGTTCGGCCGCCCGACCGGGTCTGATCCAATAGGTCCATGAGGTTGGTGGGAGCGATCAAGCAACGGGTGGGCAAGTTCCTGCTCGAGCGCACGATGCGCGGCGGGATCGACCTGCGCAAGATGCGGTTCCTGCCCGACTCGGTGACGATGCCGCTCAAGCGCGACGGGCTCGACCCGTTGCCCGAGATGGCCACGGTCCGCGCGGCCGAGCCGGTCAAGAAGCTGGCCACCCTGTTCGGCAAGAACATCTGGCTCGTGAGCGGGTACGACGAGGCGCGGGCCGCGCTGGCCGACGGCGCGTCGTACTCCAACGACATCGGCCAGTTCGTCTCGCAGGAGGGGCGCAGCGACGAGGACCAGATCGGCGGCCTCGGCATGACCGACCCGCCGCTGCACACCGCCCTGCGGCGCTACCTGACCCCCGAGTTCACGATGCGTCGGCTGGCGCGCCTCGAGCCCGAGATCGAGCGGGTCGTCTCCGAGCGGCTCGACGCGATGGAGGCCGCTGGGCCCGAGGTCGACCTGGTCAAGGAGTTCGCCTTCCCGGTGCCCTTCCAGGTGATCTGCGAGCTGCTCGGTCTGCCGACCGAGGACCGCGAGCGCTTCTTCAGCCTCGGCGTCGCCCGGTTCGACCTCACCCAGGGCGGCGCCGGCGCGTTCGGTGCGGCCGCCCACTCCCGCGACTTCCTGATCAAGTCGGTGGCCGCGCAGCGGGCCGAACCCGGCGACGGCCTGATCGGCGGGCTCCTCAAGGAGCACGGCGACGAGCTCGACGACCTCACCCTCGGCGGCATCGCCGACGGCGTCTTCCTGGGCGGCTACGAGACGTCGGCCTCGATGCTCGCCCTCGGCGCCTACCTCCTGGCCGAGAACCCCGAGGCGATGACGATGCTGCGCGACGACCCCGAGTCGGTCGACCGCGTCGTCGAAGAGCTGCTCCGCCACCTCACCGTCGTCCAGCTCGCGTTCCTCCGCTTCGCCAAGCACGACCTCGAGCTCGGCGGTCAGCAGATCGGCGCCGGCGACGCGGTCGGCATCAGCCTGCTCGGCGCCAACCGCGACCCCGCCCTGGCCGGCGACCCCGACACCTTCGACCCGCACCGTGCCCCCACCCGGCACCTCGCGTTCGGCCACGGCATGCACCGCTGCGTCGGCGCCGAGCTCGCCCGCATGGAGCTGCGGATCGCCCTGCGCGCCCTCGCCCACCGCTTCCCCGACCTCACCGTCACCGCCGACCGGAGCAGCCTCGACTTCCGCAAGCTTTCTGCCGTGTACGGCGTCGAGGAGCTGCCCGTGCACCTCTACGGATCCGATCGCGAGAACGCGTCGGTCTAGGACTGTTGGACCGCCCTGCGAACCTTGGCGCATGCTCCTGCGCCGGTGCGTCCCCGTGGTCCTGCTCGCGCTGGCGTTGGCCGCCTGCGGTGACGACCCGGCCAACGAGCCCAACCCCGACACCCGTACGGGAGACCCGGACGCCGGGGCCGACGCCGCGCCGCAGGTCGCCGAGCTGCTGACCGGGCTCGACGTGCCCTGGGGGCTGGCGCCGCTCGACGACGGGTCGCTGCTGGTCAGCAGCCGCGACACCGCGGAGATCCTGCTGGTTCCTCCCGGCGGTGAGCCCGAGGTGGTCGGTGCCCTCGACGGCGTCCGCGCCGAGGGCGAGAGCGGGCTGCTCGGCCTGGCGCTGACCGCCGACGAGTCCGCGCTCTACGCCTACAGCACCGGCGACTCCGAGAACACGGTCGCGCGGATGACGTGGGACGGCGCCCGCCTCGGCGAGCCCGAGGTCGTCGTCGACGGCATCCCGGGCGGCGCCTCCTTTCACCAGGGCGGGGGGCTGGTCGTCGGACCCGACGACCTGCTGTACGTCGCCACCGGTGACAACGGCGTGCCGGAGGACGCCCAGGACCGCGACTCGCTCTCGGGCAAGGTGCTGCGCTACACGCTCGACGGTGAGCCGGCGCCCGACAACCCCTTCGACTCGCCGGTCCTCAGCTACGGACACCGCAACGTCGAGGGGCTGGTCTTCGACGACACCGGCCGGCTGTGGGCCGCGGAGTTCGGCCAGGACCGCTTCGACGAGCTCAACCTGGTCGAGCCGGGCCAGAACTACGGCTGGCCCGAGGTCGAGGGCACCGGCGGTGGCGACGAGTACGTCGACCCCCAAGCCGTATGGAGCACCGACGACGCCTCGCCGTCGGGCATCGGCTTCTGGGACGGCTCGCTCTGGCTGGCCGGCCTCGGCGGCGAGAGGTTGTGGGAGGTGCCGGTCGAGGCCGACGGCGCCGGAGAACCGGTCGCCCGGCTCGCGGGCGAGTACGGCCGGCTGCGCAACGCAGTCGCGACCGCCGACGGCTCTGCGCTGTGGGTGGTCACCTCCAACACCGACGGCCGCGGCGAGCCGGACGCCGACGACGACCGGCTGCTCGAGCTGACGCGCTAGCGCGAGGTCTCGTGACGGCCGTGACCGGCCTCCTCGACCACCGAGACCGGCGCAACGGTGGTCGCTCTGCGACCGTCACGAGACCCGGAGACCCGGAGACCCGGAGACCCGGAGACCCGGAGACCCGGAGACCCGGAGACCCGGAGACCCGGAGACCCGGAGACCCGGTGGTCGAGGAGGTCGCTCTGCGACCGTCACGGAGGCCCGGTGGTCGAGGAGGTCGCTCTGCGACCGTCACGAGACCTACTTGCTGGTCGACCGCCGGTACTGCCGCACCGAGAGCGGCACGAAGACCGCCACGAAGATGGCCGACCAGGCGAGCGTGTAGAGCGCGGGGTGCTCCATCGACCAGGCGTCGGACGGCGGGGGGCCGATCGCGTTGCCGAACAGCTCACGGGAGGCCTGGGTGAGCGAGGAGACCGGGTTCCACTCCACGAGCACCTTGAGCACGCCGTCGAAGCTGTCGAGCGGCACGAACGCGTTGGACAGGAACGTGAGCGGGAAGATCACCACGAACGAGGCGTTGTTGACCACGTCGACGCTCGGCACCAGCAGGCCGACGTAGGCCATGATCCAGCTGACGGCGTAGGCGAAGACCAGCAGCAGCAGGAACCCCAGCAGCGCGTCGAAGGCCCCCTCGCGGATCCGCCAGCCGACGAGCAGTCCGGTCAGGCCCATGATGATCAGCGAGAGCACGTTGTAGACGACGTCGGAGGTGGTGCGGCCGATGAGCACGGCCGCCCGCGACATCGGCAGCGACCGGAACCGGTCGATGATGCCCTTCTGCATGTCCTCCGCGAGGCCGGCGCCGGTGAACGTCGCACCGAAGACGACGGTCTGCGCGAAGATGCCCGCGACCAGGAACTCCTTGTAGTCGACGCCGTCGGGCACGTCGATCGCGCCACCGAAGACGTAGGCGAAGAGCAGCACGAACATGATCGGGCTGATCAGCACGAACACGAGCACCTCGGGCACCCGCTTGATCTTGATCAGGTTGCGCTGGGCGACGACCCAGCCGTCGGTGAGCGCCTGGGTGGTGCGCCGGTCGGGGATGGTGGTGCTCATGCCTTCACCTCCACGCTCGTCTGGTCGGTATCGGAGTCGGACTCGGGGCCATCTTCTGCGGCATGCCCGGTGAGGGTGAGGAACACGTCGTCGAGGGTCGGACGCCGGAGTCCGACGTCGAGCACGGTGATGCCCTGCTCGTCGAGGTCGCCCAGGACCCGGTGCAGGGAGCGGGCGCCGTCGGTGACGGCCGCCGTCACGGTGCGGTCGTCGGCCTTCACCTCACCGACCGCGACGTCGGCGAGCACGCGGACGGCGGCGTCGACCTGGCCGGCGTCGGTGAGCGTGGCCTCGATCCGCTCGCCGCCGCACTGCGACTTGAGGTCGTCGGCCGTGCCGCGGGCGATCGCCAGGCCGTGGTCGATCACCACGATGTCGTCGGCGAGCCGGTCGGCCTCCTCGAGGTACTGCGTGGTCAGCAGCAGCGTCGCCCCGGACGACACGAGCTCGCGGATGACCTCCCACATCTGCTGGCGGGCGCGGACGTCGAGGCCGGTCGTCGGCTCGTCGAGGATCAGCACCGGCGGCGCGGCGACCAGCGCGCCGGCGAGGTCGAGCCGGCGCCGCATGCCGCCGGAGTAGGTCTTGGAGGGGCGGTCGCCGGCGTCGGCGAGGTCGAAGCGCTCGAGCAGCTCGCGCGCCCGCTCGCGCGAGCGCGCCTTGCCCAGGCCGTAGAGGCGGCCGACCATCGTGAGGTTCTCGAAGCCGGTGAGGTACTCGTCGACGGCGGCGTACTGCCCCGACAGGCCGATCCGCTGACGCACCCCCTGGGGGTCGGCGAGCACGTCGACGCCGGCCACCTCGGCCGAGCCCTCGTCGGGGATGAGCAGCGTCGCGAGGCACCGGACCGCCGTGGTCTTGCCGGCTCCGTTGGGCCCCAGCAGCGCCAGCACGGTGCCCTCGGGCACCGTGAGGTCGAGCCCGCCGAGTGCGGTGACCTCCTTGTAACGCTTGACCAGGCCCCGGGCCCGGATCATGTCGGTCATCGACTCCCTCTCGCTCGAATGCTCCACCCCATGCTCGACACTAGAGACCACCACTGACAACGAGAATCATCGGAGTTCTGTCAGGCTGCGGTCGTGGCGCACGTGGTGGTGGTCGGAGGGTCGAACGTCGACGTCGTCGCCCGTCCCGACGCCCGGCCGGTCGCGGCGACCAGCAACCCCGGCCGGGTCACGGTGACGCCGGGTGGGGTCGGACGCAACGTCGCCGAGAACCTGGCCCGCCTGGGCACCCCCTGCCACCTCGTCTCCGCGGTCGGGGCCGACGCCCACGGCGACCTGGTGCTCGCTGCGACGAGCGCCGCGGGCGTCGACGTCGAGCACGTACGACGGGTGCCCGCCGCCACCGGCACCTACCTCGCCCTCCTCGACGACGCCGGTGAGCTGGTCGGCGCGGTCTCCGACATGGCCGCCACCGCCCACCTGACGCCGGAGGACGTCGACGGCACCCCGATCGCCACGGCCGCCCTCGTGGTGCTCGACGGCAACCTCGCCCCGGCCACCCTCCAGGCCGCGTGGGACGCCGCCCTCGCCGCCGGCGTCCCCGTGGCCCTCGACCCGGTGAGCGTGCCGAAGGCGGCGGCGCTCGACGCGCACCGCCAGGGTCGCGCGCTGCGCCTGCTGTCGGCCGGCACCGCCGAGCTGGCCGTGCTGACCCACCCGGACGCCGACATCGTCTGGGAGCGCCGCGGCGCCGCGGGCTCGACCCTCACCGCCGACGGACACCGCGTCGACCTGCCCGTCGTGCCCGCCGACGTGCGCGACGTGACCGGCGCCGGCGACGCCATGCTGGCGGCGTTCTGCCATGCCCTGCTGGGCGGAGCCGCTCCGGCCGAGGCGGCGGCGTACGGTCACGCAGCGGCCGCGCTGACCGTCGCCACCCGGCACGCCGTGCGCCCCGACCTGTCCGACGAGCTCGTCGAGGAGCCTGCTGTGAACGCACCGGTCGAGCTCACCGACGAGGTCGCCACCGCCCTCGCCGAGGGTCGCCCGGTGGTGGCCCTCGAGAGCACGATCATCAGCCACGGCATGCCCTACCCCGACAACGTCGCGATGGCCGTCGAGGTCGAGGGCATCGTGCGCGACGGCGGCGCGGTGCCGGCCACGATCGCGGTCCTCGGCGGCGTCCCCCGGGTCGGCCTCTCGCCCGACGACCTCGAGCTGCTCGCCAGCGACCCCGGCGTCGGCAAGGCCAGCGTGCGCGACCTGCCGTACGTCGTCGCCCGGGGCCTGCACGGCGCCACCACCGTCGCGGCCACCATGCGGCTGGCCTCGCTGGCCGGCATCGAGGTGTTCGTCACCGGTGGGCTCGGCGGCGTCCACCGCGGTGCGTCGGAGTCGTTCGACGTCTCCGCCGACCTCACCGAGCTCGCCAGCACGCCGGTCACCGTGGTGTGCGCCGGCGTGAAGAGCATCCTCGACATCGCCCTGACCCTCGAGACGCTGGAGACCAACGGGGTACCGGTGCTGGTGCACGGCAGCGACGAGTTCCCGGCGTTCTACTCCCGCAGCAGCGGCCACGCCGCGCCCGCCCGGGTGGAGTCGGCGACCGAGGCGGCAGCGGTGTCGGCGGCCGCGCGCAGGCTCGGCCTGCGCTCCGGCATCGTGGTGGCCAACCCGATCCCGCCCGCCGACGAGATCCCGGCCGATGAGATCGACGCCGTCATCGACCGCGCCCTGGCCGACCACGACGCGCTCGGGATCGGCGGCAAGGACGTCACGCCGTACCTCCTCAGGCGGATCGTCGAGCTCACCGACGGCGCCAGCCTGGTCGCCAACATCGCCCTCGTGCGTCACAACGCCCGCTTCGGTGCCGCGATGGCCGCCGCCCGCCCGGCCGGCTGATACGGCAGGGTGGCGGCGTGCACTACCTCGGTATCGACCTCGCCTGGGGCGAGAAGAAGCCCACGGGCCTGGCCGTCATCGACGCCGACGCCCGGCTGCTGCACGTGAGCGCGGTGCGCACCGACGACGAGATCGAGGCCGCGCTGGCGGCGTACGTCGCCGGCGACTGCCTGGCCGCCATCGACGCACCCCTCATCGTCGCCAACGCCACCGGGTCGCGGCCCGCCGAGCAGCAGCTCAGCAAGGACTTCCGCAGCTACGACGCCGGCACCCACCCCTCCAACACCGGCAAGCCGGAGTTCGCAGGCGGGCACACCCGCGGCGCGCGCGTCGCCAAGCGGCTCGGCCTCGACATCAACCCGTCGTCCGGACGACGCAGGCGGGCCATCGAGGTGTACCCGCACCCGGCCACCATCGTGCTGTTCGGGCTCCCGAAAGTCCTGCGCTACAAGGCCAAACCCGGCCGCGACCTCGACCTGCTCCGCTCCGAGCTGCTGCAGCTGATGGCCTACGTCGCGACGGTCGTCACCACCGACGAGACGTGGCAGGGGCTGCACGACCAGGTCGAGCACGCGACCCGCAAGAGCGAGCTGCGCCGGGTCGAGGACCAGGTCGACGCCGTGCTGTGCGCCTACCTCGCGCTGTTCGCCGACACCCGCCCCGACCTGGTGACGCGGTACGGCGACGCCGAGACCGGCTACATCGTCACGCCGACGCTGGGGGCGAGCGTCGCCACCCCGCGGGTCGACGTCGTCCGCGAGGCCGTGCGCGTCTACGCCGAGCAGCACCCCGAGCTCACGCGGGCGGGTGCGGAGGCGGTCGCGCTGGTGCAGGGCCTGCTCGACGAGGCCGGCATCAACTACCTGTCGGTGACCGGGCGCACCAAGTCGGTGCCGTCGTTCGCCGAGAAGGCCACCCGCACCCAGGACGGTCGCTCGCTGTACGACGACCCGCTGACCGACATCACCGACCTGCTCGGCGTCCGCGTCATCACCTACGTGCGCGACGACGTCGACGCCGTGGCCGACGTCCTGGCCGAGCAGGTGACGGTGCAGGACGACCGGGACTGGGGTCAGGAGACCGCCAGCGAGGGCCGGTTCGGCTACGCCAGCCGCCACCTGATGATCGCACTCGACCCGGCTCGCGAGAGCCACCCCGACTTCGCCCACCTGCGGGGCCGCGCGGCGCAGGTGCAGGTGCGCACGGTGCTGCAGCACGCGTGGGCCGAGTTCGAGCACGACATCCGCTACAAGGGCACCGTGCCGGCCGAGCACGTGGGTGAGTTCGACCGCCGCTTCACCCTGGCGGCCGGCCTGCTCGAGCTGGCCGACCGGGAGTTCTCCGAGATCCGCGACCGGCTGCGGGGTGCCGCACCGGAGGTGCCCGCCGCGATGGCGGACGGCGACCCGCGCCTCGACCCGCGCGAGCTGGCGGCGTTCCTCGCGGGGCAGTACTCCGAGGCCGGCTGGTCGCGCACCGACCACTACGGTTGGATCGCCGGCCTGCTCCTCGAGCTCGGGGTGACGTCGCTGGTCGAGCTCGGCGAGGTCCTCCGGGGCGCCGACGAGGACACGATCGCCGAGCGGATGGACTACCGCCACCCGCCCGGCGCCGTCCGCCGTCTCGACGACGCGCTGCTCTGGGTCTTCGGCGAGCGGTTCGTCACCCTGCACCAGAACGCCCACCGCACCGGGCTCCTGGCGCACCGACTCGAACGGATGAGAGGTAATGGATGAGTGAGTGTGGACCCGGTCTGATCGACCGGGCGACCTGGCCCGTGCACACCGAGCGGCTGACCCTGCGGCCGGCCACGGCTGACGACGGCGTGGCCTCCTTCGGCTACCGCTCCCGCCCGGACGTCGCCCTGTGGCTGCCCGTGCTGCCCACCGACGAGGCCGGGCACGTCGAGCGCTTCGGCCGCCCCGACCGGCTCGCGGCCACGCTGATGGTCGAGCACGAGGGCGCGGTGATCGGCGACCTGATGCTTCGCCAGGACGACCCGTGGGGGCAGAGCGAGGTCGCCGAGCAGGTGGTCGGCACCCAGGCCGAGCTCGGGTGGGTCTTCGACCCGGCGTACGGCGGTCGCGGGCTGGCCACCGAGGCCGTGGCCGCGCTGATCGACGTCTGCTTCGGGCCGATCGGGCTACGGCGGGTGGTCGCGCTGTGCTTCGCCGACAACGAGCCGTCGTGGCGGCTGATGGAGCGCCTGGGCATGCGCCGCGAGCAGGAGACCGTGGGCGACTCGCTGCACCGCGACCAGGGCTGGCTCGACGGCTACGGCTACGCGCTGCTCGCCGAGGAGTGGAAGCCCGCCACGGGGTAGCTCCCCGGCTCAGGCGTCGAGGCCGGTGTCGTCCTCGCTCGGGGCGCTGCCGTAGTCGCACTGGGTGAGCGTGACCGTCTTGTAGCGCTGGAACTCCGGGGACGGCGACGCCGCGCCGTACCCCGAAGGCGGCAGCGTGGCGTAGTAGCGGATCGCCTCGAGCAGCAGCTCGGCCGAGGGCGCGTGGTCGTCGGCCACCAGCTGCTCGGCGAGCGGGATCGCGGCCTCGAAGCGGGCCACCGTCTCGTCGAGGTCGCCGAGGTTGAACGCGTCGATCCCGGCGCGCACCTCCGCGCACGCCTCGGTGTCGCTGAGGTCTGGGGGCGCCTCGTCGTCGGGTGCGGACGACGACGATGTGCTGGCGGCCCCGCCACCCTCGGGCTCGTCGCCGTCGCCACCCGACGAGCACGCGCCGAGCGCGAGCACGAGCAGGGCCGCCACGAGATTCCTCACCCTTCCGAGGCTACGTGGGCGACCTCCGACCCGCCGTCGTACGTTGGACCCATGACTCCTGCCGACCTCCTGGCCGACGCCTTCGACCGTGTCCGCCAGAGCGCGCTGGAGGTGCTCGACGGGCTGAGCGCCGACCAGCTCGAGCACCGACCGACACCTCAGGCGAACTCGATCGGGTGGCTCGTCTGGCACCTGGCCCGGGTGCAGGACGACCACATCGCCGGCGTGGCCGGTGACGACCAGGTGTACGCCGGCTTCGTCGAGCGGTTCGCCCTGCCCTACGACGAAGGCGACATCGGCTACGGGCAGACCCCGACGCAGGTCGGCGCGTTCTCCGCGCCGGCCGACCTGCTCGCCGAGTACGTCGTCGCCGTCGACGAGCGCACCCACGCCTACCTGCGCACGATCGGTCCCGACGACCTCGACCGGGTCGTCGACGAGGGCTGGGACCCGCCGGTCACCCTCGGCGTGCGCCTGGTCAGCATCGTCAACGACGACACCCAGCACGTCGGCCAGGCGGCGTACCTGCGAGGGCTGCTCGGGGTCTGACCTCACCACGGGCTCGGGTCGAAGTCCTTCAGGAAGTGCCCGTGCAGGTCCTCGCCGGCCTCGCCGCGCACCACCGGGTCGTAGACGCGGGCGGCGCCGTCGACGAGGTCGAGCGGGGCGTGCCAGCCCTCGGCCGCGATCCGCAGCTTCTCCTGGTGCGGGCGCTCGTCGGTGATCCAGCCGGTGTCGACGGCGTTCATCAGGATGTGGTCTGCCTCGAACATCTCGCCCGCCGACGTGCGGGTCAGCATGTTGAGCGCCGCCTTCGCCATGTTGGTGTGCGGGTGCCCGGGGCCCTTGTAGCGGCGCGAGAACTGGCCCTCCATGGCAGACACGTTCACCACGTGCGCCCGCCCGGACGGCGCGGCTGCCGCGGCCGCGGCCATCGCCGGCCGGAGCCGTGAGACCAGCAGGAACGGCGCCACCGAGTTGCACAGCTGCACCTCGAGCAGCTCGAGCGGGTCGACCTCGTCGACGGTCTGGGTCCAGGAGTTGGACGTCGCCACGTCGGGCAGCAGCCCGCCGGCGTCGACGGCGGTGCCGGCGAGGTGGGCGTCGAGCGAGGCGCTGCCGCCGCGCAGGGCGAGCGCCGTCAGGGCCGCGGCCGAGTGGGCGGCGCGGGCCTGCTCGAGAGACTCGCCCTCGTGGTGGGCGACGGCGTCGGCGGTCAGCGCTCCCGAGATCGCCGCCGGGTGCAGCTCGGAGACCCGGTCGAAGGTCACCAGCTCGGGCAGCGGAACGCCGCTGGGCAACGGCACCCGCTCGCCCTCGACCAGCGGTGCGTAGGCGCCGGGGGAGCGGCGCACGGTCTGGCAGGCGTTGTTGACCAGGACGTCGAGGGGCCCGGCGGCCGCGACGTCGTCGGCGAGCGCCACCACCTGGGTCGGGTCGCGCAGGTCGATGCCCACGACCTTGAGCCGGTGCAGCCAGTCGCCGCTGTCGGCCAGGCCCGAGAACCGGCGGGCGGCGTCGTGCGGGAAGCGGGTGGTGATCGTCAGGTGTGCGCCGTCACGCAGCAGCCGCAGCGCGATGTACATGCCGATCTTGGCGCGCCCGCCGGTCAGCAGCGCACGTCGTCCGCGCAGGTCGGTGCCCTGGTCGCGCTTGGTGTGCGAGCGGGCGGCGCAGGTGGGGCAGAGCCAGTGGTAGAACGCGTCGACCAACGTGTAGTCCTGCTTGCAGATGTAGCAGCCGCGCGGGTTGACCAGCTCGCCGGCCAACGCGCCGGACGTCGACGAGGTCAGCAGCAGCCCCTCGGTCTCGTCGTCGATGCGCAGCGGTGACCCGGTCGCCGTGGCCGCGGTGACCGCCCGGTCGTGGGCGAGCTCGGCCTCCCGCTTCGCCGTCCGCCGCTCGCGCTTGAGCGTCTTGTACATGTGTGACGCCGCCCGCTTGACCGCCACGTGGTCGGGATGGTCCTCCGGCACCGTGTGCAGCGCCCTCAGCACGCGCAGCGTCGCCTCGAGGTCGTCCGGGTCGATCACCCCGGGAGTCTACGGAGCCGGGCGGGGGCGGATGAAACTCACGCTTGTGGGCCGAAACTTCGTACCAGAACCGTGAGTTTCACCGGTTAACCGGTGAAACTCCCACCCTTCGTGATCCGGTAGCGCACGAACGACGGCACCGCGAGCGCCGCGACCACGGTGAACACGACGACCAGCACGCCGCCACCGCCGGCCGCCACCGCGGTACCGAGCGTGGCCGCGCTGGCGCCGTGCACGACGTCGGCGATGCGCGGTCCACCGGCGACCACGACGATGAAGATGCCCTGCAGCCGGCCACGCACCTCGTCGGACGCCGCCGCCTGCAGCATCGCGGAGCGGAACGCCGACGACGCCATGTCGGCGGCACCGCCGACGACCAGCATCAGCACCGCCACCACGAGCAGGGTGTCGCGCAGGCCGTCGTACTCGCCCGCGAGACCGACGGCGACGCCGAACCCCAGCATCGCCAGACCCCACAGCACGATGCACACGATCACCGCCCGCCCCTGCCGCTCGACCCTCGACACCCAGCCCGACAGCACGCCGCCGATCACCGCCCCCGTCGGGATCGCTGCGAACAGGAGCGCGAACGCGAGCCCGCCCTCCTCGGGGCCGAGGAAGCTCTCGTGGGCGATCTCGGGGAAGAGCGCGCGCGGCATCCCGAAGACCATGGCGATGATGTCGACGACGAACGACATCATCAGCACCGGATGCCCGCGCAGGTAGGCGAAACCCTCGACGACCGAGCGCAGTCCGGGCGCCTTGCCGGGGGAGCCCACGATCTTGAACGACGGCAGCCGGACGACGGCCGAGAGGGTCGCGAGCAGGGTGACCGTGTCGATCAGGTAGAGCCACTCGAGCCCGAACACCGGGATCAGCGCGCCGGCCACGAGTGGCCCGGCGATGCCACCGGCCATGAACACGGTCGAGTTCAGGGCGTTGGCGGCGGGCAGCTGCTCCATCGGCACGATCCGCGGCAGCACCGCGCTGCGCGTCGGCTGGTTGACCCCGAAGAACGCCTGCTGCACCGCGAACAGGCACAGCAGCAGCCACACGTTGGTGTTGCCGGCGGCGGCCTGCGCCCAGAAGAGCGCGCTGGTGACGATCAGCCCGACCGTGGTGCAGATCAGGATCGTGCGCCGGTCGAACACGTCGGCCAGCGCGCCGCCCCACAGCCCGAAGACCACGAGCGGCACCAGCCCGAAGACGCCGGTCAGACCCACGTACGCCGACGAACCGGTGTCGGCGAAGATCTGTGCGGGCACCGCGACGACCGTCAGCTGGGCGCCGATGACGGTGATGATGTTGGCGACCCACAGCCGCCGGAAGTGGTCGTTCTCGAGCGGGCGGGTGTCGGCGACCAGGGCCCTCAGCCGCATGCGGCCACCCGGGCTGCTCGATCCACGCCGTCACGCTAGACGACTTCCGGCGTTCGCCCGCGCCGGGGCTGCGCCGGGGCTGCGCCGGTGACACGCTCAGGAGACCCCGTCAGGACCCCCCTCGATCGACCTGACGACCCCCACCCGGGAGCACCCGTGACCTCGTCCTCCGCCCCCCGCGCCGCCGTCCTCAGCCTCCTCGTCGCCGCGGCCGCCTCGCTGGCCGTGGTGATCGCACCGCCCCGGCGCACGCCGACACCCAGACAGTCACGAACGCGACTCCGATCGCAGTCCCGCCCGGCGGCACCGGCGCGCCCGACCACAGCCCGGGCAGCCCCTACCCGTCGCCGATCACCATCAGCGGATTCACCGGCACCACCACCAAGGTCACCGTGCGGCTGAACAACTTCATGCACAACCTCGCCCGAGACCTCGACGTCATCCTGGTCGGCCCGGCCGGGCAGTCGGCGATCGTGGCGTCCGACGTCGGGAGCAACAACCCCGCGAGCAATGGCGGTGTGGTCGCGCTCCGGCTGGCGCCCGACGACGGGTCGGTCGTGTCGGTGACGTCGAGCAACACCGCCCTGCTGCCGGCGTCCCGGATCGGGCTCTCCCGCTCCGGAGACCGGCTGCGGCTGACGGTGCGACCGGTGGCCAGGGCCTCGGGCGTCGCCCGGGTCACGATCACCGCCGCCAACACGGCAGGCACCCGCCGACTCGTCGTGCGGGTCGTGGTGGGCACGTCGGGCCGCGACCGGATCGTCGACAGCGCCCTGACCGACGTCATGCTGGGCCGCGGCGGGGACGACGTGCTGCGCGGCAACCTCGGCACCGACCTGATCTGTGGCGGACGTGGCGACGACTGGATGCGCGGCGGCAAGGGACGGGACTCGATGTACGGCCAGGCCGGCGACGACGTGATGGTCGGCTCCCGCGCACGCGACAAGTTCGTCGGTGGCCCGGGCCGCGACCGGATCCGTCGGCCCCCGGGCTAGGCGAACGATGAGTCCGGCGGGTGTGTCGGGTCTGACCTGGCACACCCACCGTCCTTCGTCAGGAGTGAACCCATGACGTTCCAGGCCTACCTCGACAACGCCGAGAAGAAGACCGGCAGGACCCCGCAGGAGATCGTCGACCTCGACGGGCCGGCCGCGCGATGAGCACCCCGCTCGACGTCACGTTCACCGTGCCGCTGCGCAAGAGCACCGCCACGGGCGGGTGGACCTACGTCGTCTGGCCCGAGTCGGCGTCCTTCTTCGGCACCCGCGGCCGGGTGAAGGTGAGCGGCACCGTCGACGGCGTCCCGTTCGACAGCTCGTTCATGGCCCTCGGCGACGGCAACCACAAGCTGCCCGTGAAGTCGGCGCTGCGCGTCGAGTCCGGCAAGCAGGAGGGCGACGACGTGGTCATCCACCTCAGTGCCAGGCTGGAGTAATGAAGACCCCACGCGCGCAGGAGTCCTGCTGGGACTACCCCCGGCCACCCGCACTTGAGGAGTCCACCGACTCGGTCCAGGTCGTGCTCGGCGGGGTCGTCGTCGCCTCGACGACGCGGTCGTGGCGGGTGCTCGAGACCAGCCACCCCCCGACGTACTACCTGCCGCGCGAGGCGTTCGTCGACGGCGCCCTGCGCGAGGCCGACGGCTCGTCGCACTGTGAGTGGAAGGGGCAGGCGTCGTACTTCGACGTGCTCGGTGGCGGCCTCGTCGCCCCGCGCGCGGCGTGGACCTACCTGGCACCCACCCCTGCCTTTGCCGACCTCGCCGGCGCCGTCTCGGTGATGCCGGGTCAGGTCGACCGGTGCGTGGTCAACGACGAGGTCGTCACGCCCCAGGCCGGCGGCTTCTACGGCGGCTGGATCACCTCACGGGTGGTCGGCCCGTTCAAGGGCGAGCCCGGCACCTGGGGCTGGTGACTCGGTCGTCGTCAGTCGTCGTAGACCGCCAGCTCGGAGGAGTCCATGTAGGTGCACCCGGCGAAGTCGTCGGGGCAGCCGGCGAAGTCGGGCACCTGCGGGCTGAGCATCGTGTAGCGCACGTACTGCATGCCGTCCGGCACCGTGACCGGGATGTCGACCATGACGCCGCGATCGTCGACGGTGAAGGTGCCGGAGGCGGCCTCGACCCAGGGCCCGGCGGCCGCCGCGGCGACCTCCAGCAGGTAGTCACCCGTCGAGGCGCTGCCCGCGTCGCCACAGGTGCTGCCCGGGTCGACCGCGAACGCCGTGATGTCGATGGCCTGCGGCAGCTCGATCACGATCGACTTGGGGTCGATCTGGTCGGCCGACGTGATCGGGTCCTCGGTCGCGCCGGAGGTGCTGCCCCAGCCGGTGCCCTGCGAGAGGTCGATCAGGCCACCGGGGCCGCAGCCGAACGGCGTGTAGTCGACGCCCTCGAAGTCGACGACCGACGCGCCGCCCGAGGCGGCCGCCCAGTCGCGGCGCAGCGCGAGGTCGACGTCGGTGTCCTCACCCTCGACGACGGTCACGGGGGTGTTCGCGCTCTCGAAGCCGTCGCCGAGGGCGACCAGCTTCGGGTAGGTGCCCGGCACCACTCCGCCGATCTGGTACTCGCCGGCGGCGTCGGTGACGTCGGAGTAGTTGCCGATGGCGCCCGAGGTGCGGCCCGCGACCAGGACGACGGCACCGGCGATCGGGTCGCCGTTGGTGTCGGTGACCGTGCCGCTGATCGATCCCGGCGTCAGGCCGGCGGCCGGCGGCCGGTGGAAGTCCTCGACCGGCTCGGTGTCGGCGGCGTCGATGGAGGCCGCGAAGTAGCCGTAACCCCGGGCCGCGAACCGCTTCCACAGCTGGGCGGTGTGCCGCTTGCTGTAGATCACCTTGTCGGCGGTGATCATCGCGTCGCGCATGTCGAGCATCGACGGGTCGTTGGGGGCCAGGGTCATCGCCGAGGTCACCAGCCGCATCGTCACCTCGTGGCCGAGGACCTCGTGGATGTCCCACATGGCCTGGGCCCAGACCTCGCCGGCGTTGTGCACCTCGGTCGTGAGCTGACGCGGGATGTCGCCGTACGTGTAGCCACCGACGCCGACGCCGTCGACCTGCTTGCACAGCCGGGCGTCCTCGCCGACCGCGCAGTCGATGGCCTGGGTGCGCGTGAAGGCGCGGTTCTTGCTCAGGTAGCGGTCGTACATGAGCTCGCCCGACTTGTTCTCGTTGTTCTCGAGGAGCCCGTGGTCGAGCAGGTAGTCGAAGGAGTAGAAGTCGCCCCAGCCCTCACCCATGCCGCCGGCCTGGTAGCTGTTGAGCGTCGAGAAGCCCATCGAGTCGACGACGAGGCGGTTGGAGAGCCCGTGCGTGTACTCATGGCCGATGTTGTCGAACGCATTGGTCGAGCTCGCAGCCAGGTAGGGCGAGTTGTTGAGGTACATCTGCATGATCGGCGGCGTGCCGTCGGGCGGCGTGCTGAAGTTGGCGTTGTTGACGTGGCCGCCGTCGGGAAGGCCGTTGTCGGTGTCGGCGCCGTCCATGGTGTGCACGAGGACGGGGTCGCCGCCCTTGCGCTCGAAGTTGCCCAGGGCCGGGGTGAAGCCGAACGGCGCGCGCTTCAGCCACACGGCGAACTTGCTGGTGAAGTAGAGGCCCTGGACGCCGTCCTGGTTCTTGTTGACCTTCCACGACTTGGGCACCGTGGGGTCCCAGGTGCACTTGTAGGCGTTCGTGCAGTCCTCCTGGCCGACGCCCGTCGGGAAGGGGACGAAGGGGAACCGGGGCCGGCGCGGGTTGGCGGGCACCCGCGACTTCTCGCGCTCCTGCACCTGGTCGTCGTCGTTGACGTCGGCCCACACCGACGCGTAGGGCCCCCGCATCCAGGTGGCCCGCTTGGGCAGGAAGCCGCGCTTGCGCAGGTCGACCGTGTGCTGCCGGCCGCCGGCCTGCGTGCCCCGGGCGCCGGGGTAGTTCTCGTGCACGAGCGCCTTGGCGCGCGGGCGCTTCTCGAACGCGACGGTGCTGCGCCGGTAGAGCGTGCGACCGGTGGTGGCGTCGATGACGTGCTGGTAGCCCTCGGTGCCGCTCGGGCGGGTGTAGGTGACCCAGCCCTGGCGCAGGCCCTGCGTGGTGAGGAACCAGACGCGCTGGGACGTGGCGCCACTGCGGGCGGCATCACCGCGGACGTCGCGGACGGCGGCCCGGATCGCGTCGCGACCGGACAGCCGCGGCGAGGCGGAGCGCTCGGCGAGTCCCGTCAGCTGGGACACGGGTGCGCCCTGGAGGGAGATCAGCCGCCCGCGGCGGTCGACGCTGGCGCGCAGGCCGTTGCCGAAGACGGGGATGCCGCCGACCTTCTGGACCCAGTAGACGTGGGTGATGCCGTTGATGTCGGTGAACTTCCGGCTCTGCGAGAACGTGCCGACGTCGGCCGCGCTGAGCCCGAGGCCGGCCAGGTGCCCGCGCACGAAGTCGAGGGCCACCCGTGCCGCCGGCGCCTTGCTCGGGCCGGTGAGGAACCCCAGTCGCGACGACACGTCGGTCGGCGTACCGGTGAGGGCGTCGACCGAGACCGACGCGTCGCCACCGATCGTGCGGGCCAGCCGGTTGACGGCGGCCCCGTTCTCGCGCAGCGACTTGCCGCCGTTGCGGACCAGGGCGGGGGTCGCCAGCGCGCGGGAGTCGTAGTTGCCCGCCGCCTCGCCGCTGCCACCGACCTTGCCGGTGCCGGACGGTGCCGATGGCGCGGCCGCGGGAGCCCGGGCCCCAGGGGCGAGCTCGGCCGTGGCCCGACCGTCGGCCAGGCCGGCGACGACCAGGGCGAGTGCAGCGACGCCGACCAGGGCGGGCAGCCGGCGGCGGTGAGATGAGAGTCGGATCATGAGCGCGTCCCCCTGGGCGGTGATGCACCTGACCTGCGGACGGTCAGAGCGCTATCGGGACTGTATGCCCGCGCGCCCGTGCAGGCGAGGGGCTGACGTCACTCGATTCCGGCGGTCCGGTCCAGCTCCTGCAGCAGCTCGTGCGCGGCCAGCTCGACCGACTTGTGCCGCCACTCGGCCGCCCGGTAGACGCAGGCGATCAGGCCGGAGCGGTGCACGCGGCGCAGGTCGCCGTAGACGAAGGCGTAGCGCGCCTTGGTCTCGTCGTTGGCGCCGTCGGTGAGGCCGAGGTGCCAGCCGGCGTACTCGTCCCACGAGTGCCGCTCGAGGTAGGCGTTCTGCGCCTCGGCGTCGGGCTGGACGTCGCCCCAGTCGCTGTCGAGCACGTACTGCTTGGCCCTGATCCGCTCCCGCGCCCGGGCGACGGCGGCGTCGTTGACGGCGTAGCGGGCCATCAGGCGGCCACCGGCAGGTGCGTGCGCTCGGAGACGTGCCGCGAGGTCCACTCGGGGCCGGGGGCGCCGTCCATCCGTCCGGTCAGGACGTCGGCGGGCCCACCCGCGACGTGCGCCAGGACGTCGCGCACGGCCCAGGCCGGCGTACCGGGAACGGGCGTGGCCAGCTGCTCGTCGGTCAGGTCGGAGGCGAGGGCACTGACGGCGTCCACGTGGTCGCGGTACAGAACCGCCCAGTCGGTCATGACCTGACGATAGGGCTCACGGTAGAAAACATCCGAGGGAACATTCTCCGGAGGTGTCGTGTCGTCGCCTCCGTGTTCGTGGTCAGCACGAGAGGCAGCCACCGGGGTCGCCTCCCCACCCGAGGAGCATCCGATGTCGCAGTACTTCCTGGCCGTCAACCACACCGAGGCCGACGCCGCCGAGATGGCCGCCATGACCGTGGAGGACATGCAGCCGATCTTCGACGCCGTCGACGCCTTCAACGAGGAGGTCAAGGCCGCGGGCGCCTGGGTCTTCGCCGGCGGGCTCACCACCCACGAGTCGACCACCACGGTCGACCACACCGGCGAGACCGCCGTCGTCACCGACGGCCCCTACGCCGAGTCGAAGGAGTACCTGGGCGGCTTCTGGATCATCGAGGCCGCCGACCTCGACGCCGCGCTCGACTGGGCCAAGCGGGGCTCGAAGGCCTGCCAGGGCCGCGTCGAGGTCCGCCCCTTCCAGGACGCGGGCTGAGCGCCCGGCTCGTGGATGCGATCGAGCGGGTCTACCGCGAGGAGTTCGGTCGGGTGGTCGCCTCCCTGGTCCGGCGCTTCGGCAACATCGACGTTGCCGAGGACGCCGCCGGCGAGGCGCTCCTGGTCGCCCTCGAGAAGTGGCCGGTCGACGGCGTACCCCCCAACCCGGGGGCCTGGCTGACGACCACGGCCGCCAACAAGGCCATCGACAAGATCCGCCGCGAGTCGCACCGCGACGCCAAGCACCAGGCGGCACACATGATCCACGACGACACACCCCACGAGCCCACCGGCTTCCTCGACGACGACCGGCTCCGGCTGATCTTCACCTGCTGCCACCCCGCCCTCGCACCCGAGGCGCGCGTGGCCCTGACCCTGCGACTGCTCGGAGGGCTGACCGTCACCGAGATCGCGCAGGCGTTCCTCGTGCCGGAGACCACGATGGCGCAGCGGATCACCCGCGCGAAGAAGAAGATCGCCGGCGCCCACATCCCCTACCGCGTGCCCGAGGCGGCCGACCTGCCCGAGCGGGTCTCCGGCGTCCTGGCCGTGGTCTACCTCGTCTTCAACGAGGGCTACCTGTCGACGTCGGCCGACGAGCCCGTGCGCGACGACCTGACCGCCGAGGCGATCCGGCTGGCCCGGATCCTGCGCCGGCTGATGCCCGAGGTGCCCGAGGTGACCGGCCTGCTCGCCCTGATGCTGCTCACCGAGTCGCGACGAGCCACCCGCGTCGCGAGCGGCGAGCTGGTGCCCCTGCACGAGCAGGACCGCGGCAGCTGGGACCGCGAGCTGATCGCCGAGGGCCACGCCCTGGTGCGCGAGTGCCTGGCGGTGAACCGGCCGGGCCGCTACCAGCTGCTCGCCGCCATCAACGCCGTCCACACCGACGCCGCGGCCGCCGCTGACACCGACTGGTCGCAGATCGCGGCCCTCTACCTCCAGCTCGCCGCCATCGACCCCAACCCGATCGTCGCCCTCAACCAGGCGGTGGCGGTGGCCGAGCTCGACGGCCCGGAGGTAGCGCTCGCGGCGGTCGACCGGCTGCCCCTCGAGAGCTACCACGCCTGGCACGCCACCCGCGCCGACCTGCTGCGCCGGCTGGGTCGCAGCGCCGAGTCGCGGGCGGCGTACGACGCGGCGCTGGCGCTGATCGACAACCCGGCCGAGACGGCCTACCTCACCCGACGGCGCGACCAGCTGGCGTGACCGGTAGCGCCACCACCGTGACCGGCTCGCCGTCTCGGCTGCGGCGCAGCCCGCGGGTCAGGCCCAGCGAGACCGCGACGGAGGCCGCCGCCATCACCGTGATCGCGACACCGGCCGCGTGCGCGTCGGCACCGAGCAGGGTGGCGACCAACCCGGCCAGCAGGGCGCCGACCCCCTGCATGGCCATCATGCCGAGGCTGTTGAGGCCCAGCACGTGCCCGCGGATGTCGGGGGCCGAGCGGGTGATCAGCCGCTCCTGCAGCGGCAGGCTCGCGCAGTAGCCGACCGACGCGACCGCGGCCAGGACGCAGGCCGCGACGATGCCGGGCTGCAGGAGGAAGAGCAGCCACGGGACGGCGAGCAGCAGCCGCGCCGGGCCGACCAGCCGGTCGCGCCACGCCGGCGGCACGAACCGTCCCATCGCGACGTCGCCCGCGAGCATGCCGACCGCGGTGGCGGCGAAGAGGAACCCGGCCCGCTCCCCGGCGTACGGCACGATCAGCGCCTCGCAGCCGACGACCAGCCCGTTGGGCACCCACAGCGCGAGGTAGACCGGCCGCAGCACCGGTGAGCCGAGCAGCGCCCGGTTGGCTGCACGGCTGCGCGCGACCACCGTGCCGGTGGCGCGCGGCGGGTGGTCGGCCAGCCCGAGCCGGCACAGCACCACGGTGACCAGCGCCGCGCCCGCAGCGCCGAGGAAGAGCTGGCTGGTGCTGAAGGCGAGCAGGAGCAGCCCGCCCGCGCCGTACCCGACGATCTGCATGACGCCGACCGCGATGTTGATCGTCGCCCGGCCGAACACGAACGAGCCGTCGGGGAGGATGTCGGCGACCAGGGCCATCGAGCTGCCGCCGACCGCCGACAGCACCACCCACGGCACCAGCAGCAGCACGATCCGGGCGACGAAGGGCAGGTCGGGCACGGCCTGCACCGCGAACGAGGCGGTGGTGACCGCGGCCGCGAAGGTGATCGCCGTGCGAGGCCGCCAGAGGTCGGCCAGCGACAGCAGCAGCCACGACGTCGCGAGCCGCACCAACGGTCCGCCGAACATCACGAACGCGCTCAGGATGGGCGACCCGGTCTCGGCGTAGGTGAGCGTGCCGAGCGCCAGGCTGCCGACCGAGCCGGCGCCGACGGTGAGCGACGTCGCCGCGAACAGCACGCGGAACTCGGCGACACCGAACAGCTCGCGATAGGTCCTCACGACCGGGAGTCTGGTGGACGTGCACGCGGCCGCGATAATGTTTCGTCAGGAGGCGAAACATGGGAACGTGGCGGGTGCCGGCCGACGTGCTGGCGAGCAGCAGCTTCGGGATCTCGCCCAAGGCCGAGGTGGTCGGCGCGCTGGGTGCGCTGACCCGGCCCCGCTCGCCCGAGCAGCGCGCGTTCGGCGCCACCCACGGGGCGGCGTTCTCGGCCTGGCTGGCCGACCGCCCCACTGCTGCGGACCTGGTGCGGTCGAGCTTCCGCAGCTCCTCGCCCGGGGTCTCCGGCTGGATCGCCGACTACCTCGCCGACCCTGCGGACGCCCCGGACCCGACGTTCGACCACGAGGTCGACCTGCTGCGCCGGCTCACCGACGCCGACCTCCGGGCCGACCTGCGCGAGACGACCCGGGCCGAGCTGTCGCCGCGGCTGCTCGAGCCCGGCCTCGGCGACGTCGCCGTCGACCTCGTGTGCTGGCTCTGGACGCACACGCTCGAGACCGACTGGGCGCGGCGCGAGCGGATCCTGCGCGCCGACATCGTCTCCCGCACCGCCCAGCTCGCCCGTCACGGCTGGGCCGCCGTGCTCCGAGACCTCGGCCGCGACCGCGAGTGGGTGGGTGACGGACATCTGCGGATCAACCGCTACGACCTGCCGACCCGCACCCTGCCGTCCGGCTCGCGGCTGATGTTCGTGCCCACCCACACCGACGGCAGCTGGGTGGGCTGGCGCGACGACCGCTACGCGATCTACTACCCCCTGGCCGGCCGCCTGGCCGACGTCGACGCCGGCAGCGCCCGCGGGCTCGGCGCCCTGCTCGGCGTCAACCGGGCCGCCGTGCTCGAGCTGCTCGACGTCCCGCGCAGCACGTCGCAGGTCGCCGCCCTGAGCGGACTGGCCCTCGGCTCGGTCGGCAGCCACCTGCGGGTGCTGCTCGAGGCCGGCGTCGTGCTGCGCCGGCGCTCGGGGCGCGAGGTCCTCTACTGGCGCACCGCTCTGGGCGACACCCTGGTCGCCTCCGGCTCGGCCGACCTAGTGTGAGCGCGTGAGCGCCCAGAGCCCCGTGACCCTGCCCGCCGCCGACGACGCCGAGGAGTGGGTGCGCGCCCGCGCCGAGGCCGGGCTGGCCCGCGCCTCCGAGCTGGTGAACGGGCTCCGCGCCGACCCGCCCGCCGCCGCGGTCGACGTCCTGCGCCAGTGGGACGAGGCCGCGCTCGAGCTGGGCAACGTCGCGGCGATGGGCTCGCTGTTCGGCAACGTGCACCCCGACGAGGCCGTGCGCACCACCGCCGAGAAGGCCGAGCAGGACGTCAGCCGGATGGCGACCGAGCTCACCCTCGACCGCGGCCTCTACGAGCTGTTCGCCGCCCTCGAGGAGACCGGCCTCGACGAGCAGGCCGCCCGCCTGCTGAGCAAGGTCGCGCCGCGACTTCACCCGCTGCGGCGTCGACCGCGACGACGAGACCCGCGCCCGGATCACCGCGATCCAGGAGCGGATCACCGAGCTCGACCAGGAGTTCGGCAAGGTCATCCGCGACGACGTCCGCAGCATCCAGGTCACTCCCGACCGGCTCGCCGGGCTGCCGACCGACTGGCTGGAGGCGCACCCCGCCGGCGACGACGGGCTGGTCACCGTCACCACCGACTACCCCGACGCCGTGCCGACCCGATGTTCGCCCACGACCAGGACATGCGCCGCGACATCCACACCGCCTTCCTCCAGCGCGGCTGGCCGGCGAGCGAGCCGCTCCTGGCCGAGCTCTTCGAGCTGCGCCACGAGCTGGCGACCACGGTCGGCTACGCCGACTGGGCCGACTACGACGCCGAGGTCAAGATGATCGGCGAGGGTCCGGCCATCCCCGAGTTCATCGACCGGATCGCCGCCCTGGCCCAGGGCCCGATGGAGCGCGACCGCCGGTGGTCCTGGCCCGCTACCGGCAGGACTTCCCGGACGCCGAGACAGGTTCCGTCGTACGACGTCAGCTACTACGAGGAGCGGTCCGCAAGGAGCAGCTCGACGTCGACTCGCAGCGGGTCCGCACCTACTTCGCCTTCATCGAAGGTGCGCGCCGGGCTGCTCGAGGTGACCGGCCGGCTGTTCGGGCTGACGCTACGACGAGGTGCCGGACGCGGTCGTGTGGGACGACGGGGTGACGCCTACGACGTCGTCGACGACGCCAGCGACGAGGGCCTCGGCCGGATCTACCTCGACCTGCACCCCCGCGAGGGCAAGTTCAAGCACGCCGCGCAGTTCACGCTCGCCGACGGCGTCGCCGGGCGGCAGCTGCGCCGAGGGCGTGCTCGTGTGCAACTTCGCGCGCGGGCTGATGGAGCACGACCACGTGGTCACGCTCTTCCACGAGTTCGGCCACCTCGTGCACCACGTGCTCGGCGGCCACGTCGAGTGGGCCCGGTTCTCCGGCGTGGCCACCGAGTGGGACTTCGTCGAGGCGCCGAGCCAGATGCTCGAGGAGTGGGCGTGGGACGCCGACGTGCTGCGCTCCTTCGCCACCGACGCGCCGGTGAGCCGATCCCGGTAGAGCTGGTCGAGGCGATGCGAAGCAGCGACGACTTCGGCAAGGGCTACCTGGCCCGCGCGCAGATGTTCTACGCGTCGATGGCCTACCGCTTCCACGTCGAAGCGGCCGGCCGACCTCACGAAGCGGATGGTCGAGCTGCAGGAGCAGTACTCGCCGTTGCCCTACCTCGAGGGCACCCACATGTTCGCCAGCTTCGGCCACCTCGCCGGCTACAGCTCGGCGTACTACACCTACATGTGGTCGATGGTCATCGCCAAGGACCTCTTCAGCGGCTTCGACGCCGCCGACCTCTTCGACACTGCTGGCACCGGCGTCGCCCGCCGCTACCGCGAGCGCGTGCTCGCCCCCGGCGGCACGAAGGACGCCGCCGACCTGGTCGCCGACTTCCTCGGCCGGCCCTACACCTTCGACGCGTACGCCGCCTGGCTGGCCCGCTGACGCCGCTCGGTCAGACCGTGATCGCGATCTTGCCCCGCACCTGCCCGGCGGCGAGGCGACGCATCGCCTCCGGCGCCTGCGCCAGCGGGTAGGTGCGGTCGAGGCTCGGCGTCACCTGACCCGACTCGATCAGCTCGGCGAGACGCTCGAAGTCGGCTGCCCGCTCCCGGGAGACGAGCATCGCCAGCCGCTGCCGGAGGAACGGCGACAGCGCCATCGCCCGCAGCTGACGGTTCATGCCCCCCGAGAAGCTGCCGCCCTCCTCGCCGCCGGCGAGCACCGCGGTCCCACGCGGCGTGAGGGCGCGACGCAGGCGAGACAGTCCGGGGTTGCCGGCGAGGTCGATGACCAGGTCGTAGCGGTGCTCGCCGTCGGCGAAGTCGGCGCGCGTGTGGTCGACGACGTGGTCGGCCCCGAGCGACCGCACCAGGTCGAGCTTGCCGGTGCTGGCGACCCCGGTGACCTCGGCGCCCAGGGCCTTGGCCAGCTGGACGGCGTACGACCCCACACCGCCGGAGGCGCCGAGGACGAGGACGTGCTGGCCCGGCTGCACGCGGCCGACGTCGCTCAACGCCTGCAGTGCGGTGCCGCCCGAGATCGGGACGACGGCCGCCTGCGCGAACGTCAGGCTCGCGGGCTTGCGGGCGAGCTTGTCCTCACGCGCGACGGCGTACTCGGCGAACGAGCCCGGCGCGACCCCGAACACCTCGTCGCCCACGGCGAACCTGGTCACCTCGGCACCCACCGCGACGACCACGCCGGCGACGTCGCGCCCGGGCACCGGGTTGCGGGGGCGCCGGAGCCCGGTGGCGAGCCGCACGAGGTACGGCTTGCCGGTCATCAGGTGCCAGGTGCCGCGGTCGAGGCCCGCGGCGTGCACGCGCAGGAGGACGTCGGCGGCACCCACCTGCGGGGCCGGGATCTCGGCCAGGTGCAGGACGTCGGCCGGGCCGTAGGCGTCCTGGACGATCGCGCGCATGGTGCCGGTCTGAGCCGGTGCGTGGTGGTCGGTGCGGGTCATGGGCTTCTCCGTCTCGGTCGGCGAGGCAGTCTCACCGTACTTAGTACGTGAGCGTACCGTACTATGTACGAATCGACGAGGTCCGGAGGACAAATGTCAGCCAGCCAGCAGCGCCCGGCCCGGGTGCCGCTCAACCGCGAGCGGGTGCTCCTCGGGGCGGTCGCCGTCGCCGACGCGGGCGGCATCGCGTCGTTGACGATCCGCTCGCTCGCCGAGCAGCTCGGCGTCAAGCCGATGGCGCTCTACCACCACGTCGCCAACAAGGACGAGATCCTCGACGGCATCGTCGACCTCGTCTTCGGCGAGGTCGAGCTGCCCACGGTCGACGGCGAGTGGAAGGTCGAGATGCGTCGCAGGGCGCGCTCCGAGCGCGAGGTGCTCGGCCGCCATCCGTGGGCGGTGCCGCTCGTGCAGTCGCGCACCAACCCGGGGCCGGCCACC
This sequence comes from uncultured Actinomycetota bacterium, assembly GCA_963825985.1. Lineage (GTDB taxonomy): Bacteria > Actinomycetota > Actinomycetes > Propionibacteriales > Nocardioidaceae > Nocardioides. Next base: position 151,192 of record CAWGVK010000002.1, read on the forward strand.
CTGCGCCACCACGACGCGATCATCGGCACCCTGCGCGGCGCGGGCTTCTCGATCGTGATGACGGCCCACGCGTTCGCCCTGCTCGACAGCTACGTCTTCGGCTTCGCCCTCTCCGAGGCGGCCCTGCCCATCAACGGACCCGAGACCGTCGCCGAGGTGGCCGAGGCGATGAACCTGTCGGTCGTGATCGCCGACTACCCCCACCTCGCCGAGTTCGGGGCGGAGCACGTGATGGCGCCCGGCTACGACTTCGGGGCCGAGTTCGAGTACGGGCTCGACCTGATCCTCGACGGCCTGGAGCGCTCGCTCCCGAGCTGAGCAGTCGACACCGCTTGCGTCGGGACGACACGTCTGCGTACACTCCCGATATATCGCGAACGCATCGCGATACACATTCGGAGACACAGACGAAAGGGGGTCCCGTGATGGGACACCGAGGACGCAGCAGACAGTGGGCCGGAGGGCCCGACGCTTCGTGGGAGCAGCACAAGGGATCCGGGCGACGCGGCCACGGCTGGGGTGGACCCGGCTGGGGCGGCGGCCCGTTCGGCGGACCGTTCGGCGGACCGGGCGGCCCGCCGCCGTGGGTGGCCGGCCTGTTCGGCATGGGCCAGCCCGAGCGCAGCCGCGGACCGCGGGTCCGCCGCGGCGACGTCCGCTCCGCCATCCTCGACGTGCTGGCCACGGCCGCATGGGAGGACGAGGCGATCAACGGCTACCAGGTGATCCAGCAGATCGCCGACAAGAGCGAGGGCGCCTGGCGCCCGAGCCCCGGGTCGGTCTACCCGACCATCCAGCAGCTCCAGGACGAGGGCCTGGTCGAGTCCGACGACGAGCGCGGACGCCGCACCATCCGGCTCTCCGAGACCGGCCGTACCTGGGTCCAGGAGCACGCCGACGAGCTCGCCGCCGTCTGGGAGCCGTTCGCGCGCAGCGCCAAGAGCGACGACGAGGGCGAGCACGTCGACCTCAAGACCGAGCTCGGCCAGGTGATGCCGGCCGTGTGGCAGATCATCACCTCCGGCTCGCCCGCGCAGCGGCAGGCCGCCGTCGAGATCCTCGCCGACACGCGGCGACGGCTGTACGGCGTGCTGGCCGACGGACCCGAGGGCGTCGAGGGCGACGAGGGTGACGAGCACGAGGAGACGGAGCGGTGAGCGGCGCGCTGCGGGTCGGCGACGTGGAGCGTGACCGGGCGGCGGTCGACCTGGGCGAGCACTTCGCCCTGGGACGGCTGTCGGCCGACGAGCACGCCGAGCGCCTCGACGCCGTGTGGACCGCTCGCACCCAGGGCGACCTCGACCTGCTCTTCGACGACCTCCCGGGCGGCCGGGCTCCGGCCCCGCGTGCGGGAGCCGGCCGCGGCGGTGGTCGTGGCCGTGAGCGTGCTCGCGGGTGGCGGCCGGTGCCGTTCCTGCCGATCGCCGTCCTGCTGGTGGTGCTGTCGGTCGTGACGAGCCTGCCGTTCTGGATCGGCATCTTCTTCATCGGCTGTGGACTGTTCTCTCGACGGGCACACTCCTGGGGCTAACGTGCGGGCGTGTCGACCCCACACTTCGAGCTCACCTCCGACCACGTCGAGCTGCGCTCCTGGCTGCACCAGTTCGCCGCCGAGGTGGTCCGTCCCGCCGCCTCGGAGTGGGACGAGCGCGAGGAGTTCCCGTGGCCGGTGCTCGAGGAGGCCGCGAAGGTCGGCATCTACTCGCTCGACTTCTTCGCCACCCAGAGCTTCGACGAGACCGGCCTGGGCATCCCGGTCACCATGGAGGAGCTCTTCTGGGGTGACGCCGGCATCGGCCTGGCCATCGTCGGCACCACCCTGGCCGCCGCGGCCGTGAGCTCCAACGGCACACCGGAGCAGGTCGGCGAGTGGGTGCCGCAGATGTTCGGCAGCCCCGGAGACCTCAAGCTGGGCGCGTTCTGCTCCTCCGAGCCGGACGCCGGCAGCGACGTCGGCGCGATGCGCACCCGCGCCCGCTACGACGAGGCCACCGACGAGTGGGTCCTCACCGGCACCAAGACGTGGGCGACCAACGGCGGTCTGGCCGACATCCACGTGGTGACGGCGGTCGCCGACCCCGACCTGCGCACCCGCGGCCAGGCGAGCTTCGTCGTCCCGCCGGGCACCAAGGGGCTGAGCCAGGGCCAGAAGTTCCGCAAGCACGGCATCCGCGCCTCCCACACCGCCGAGGTGGTGCTCGACGACGTGCGGGTGCCCGGCCGCTGCCTGCTCGGCGGCAAGGAGAAGCTCGACGCCAGGATGGCCCGCGCACGCCAGGGCGGTGGCGGCCGCGGCAACGCCAGCATGGCGACGTTCGAGCGCACCCGGCCCGGCGTCGGCGCCCAGGCGGTGGGCATCGCGCGGGCGGCCTACGAGGTGGCGCTCGACTACGCGAAGACCCGCGAGCAGTTCGGCAAGGCGATCATCGAGAACCAGGCCATCGCCTTCGCGCTGGCCGACATGAAGACCAGCATCGACGCCAGCCGGCTGCTGGTGTGGCGGGCCGCATGGATGGCGAGCCAGGGCCGGGCCTTCGACTCGGCGGAGGGCTCGATGTCGAAGCTGTTCGCCGGCGAGACCGCGGTGCGGGTGACCGAGAAGGCGATGCAGATCCTCGGCGGCAACGGCTTCACCCGCGAGTACCCCGTCGAGCGCTGGGCCCGCGACGCCAAGATCTACACGATCTTCGAGGGCACCTCCGAGATCCAGCGACTCGTCATCGCGCGCACCATCTCGGGCGCACCCATCCGATGACCGCCGGACGTCACCGCATCCGGTTCCGCGGACAGATCGCCGGCGTCGGCACGACCAGCGGCACCCGGATCGTGGTCGGCCGCTGGCTCGACAGCCCGCTCGGCACCTTCGCCGACGCCATGGTCGAGGACGCCGCCGGCCACCGCGTGCTGGTCGCGCCCACCCCGGACGTCGCCCGGTTCGTGGCCGCCACCTACGAGTTCGACGAGATCCGGATCGAGCCGTTCGCGGTGACCGTCGAGGGCGACCGGTGGCGGGTCGCCTCGTCGTCGCTCACCCTCGACCTGCGCGTCGGCGGCCTCACCCTGCTCGGTCGGCTGCTCCGCGTCGTCCCGGCCCGGGTTGCGGAGGCGCCCTGGTGGTGCGCGACCACCGACGCGGTCGCGCGGGTCGTCCTCGACGGCGTCCGCACCCGCGGCGAGACCCAGGACCGCCGTGAGTGGTACGGCGCCACCGCCAACCGCGCGATCCTCGCGGCCGGCGGCAGCCTCGACGGCGTCGACCTCGGCCACCTCGCGCCCGTCGACCCGCCGCCCCGCTTCGGCTTCTCCTCCACGCCGCCGCGACCGTCGGTGACCGACGTCGTCACCACTATCGAGCTCGACGACTCGGTCACGCTCGTCGGGCACGCCACTGGGTAGGGTCCCCGCCGTGAGCAGACGGTGGGCGTGCGGCGTGCTGCTGGTCGCCGCGCTGGTGGCACCGGCCGGCGCCGGGGCAGCGACACCCGAGCTGCCCGACCCGATCGACCTCGGTGGCAGCCGGGTCGAGGTCAGTACCGATCCGCGCGACCCGACAAGGCTCACGGCCGGGTTGTGGGCCGACACCCTGACCGGGCCGGGAGGGGTCGACGGGAACCTGCACCGGTTCAAGTACCAGCGGACCATGGAGAACAGCACCGTGCTGGTCGGGGTCGTCGCGACTTCGCCGGAGGAGTCCGGGGACGCCGTCGAGGTCTCGGTCAAGTCCGGCAGCACGAGCTGCGGCACCGACTCGTCGACGTCCGGCGTGCCGGGCTCGGCGTACGGCGCGCTGGTGGTGTCCGAGACGTTCGACACCGCAGACGACCCGTGCGTCGATTCGAACTCTCTCGACATCGCCGTCGGCCGCGGCACCGCCACCTTCACCGGCGACCTGCCGATCGCGATCCGCATCGTCGAGGAGGCCCCGATCGTCGACGCCGAGAAGGACCTCCCGCCGCCCGTCGAGACGCCTGACGTGCCCCTGCCGCAGCCGGTCGAGCCGAGCCCGGTGACCGGTGGGTCATCCTTCGACGAGGCCCCCGAGCTCGAGCCCGGCTCCACCGTCTCCGACGCCGTGCCCGAAGGCACCGAGCGGCTCTACCGGGTACGCCTCGACTGGGGGCAGGCGCTGGCGGCCCGGGTCGACGTCCCACCGACGGACGCCATCGAGGGCGTGTCGCCGACCGTCAACCTCACGCTGGTCGATCCGCTGCGCAACACCTTCGACGGCGGCGCAGAGGAGCGTGACGAGGAAGGCGCCTACGACGACGACGGCAGCAGCCTCTTCGACGGCACCCGGCCGGTGACGTACCTCAACCGGTTCGACGACGGACTCATGATCGTGCCCGGCGACTACTGGGTCTCGGTCGCCGTGGCGCCCGCCACCGACCGCGAACCCGTCGACGTGCCGGTCGAGATCAGCGTCGACGTGGTGGGGGAGCCGGGCAAGGCGCCGACGTTCCGGGAGGTCGTCACGGCACCGGGCGGCAAGGCGGGCCCCGGCGGCTACGACTCGACGACGCCGTACCTGATCGGTGAGAACCAGTTCAGCGCCGACATCTCCGGCACGCCACGCGTGCCGGAGGCCGACGAGCAGGGCGGCTCGGAGACCCGAGCCCTGGTCGGCATCGCGCTGGCGATCGTCAGCGCCTGCCTGTGCCTGGCCGGGGTGGCCTCGTTGCGACGGCGCTCACGCCAGTAGCAGGACGGCGGCCGCGACCAGGCCGATCACACCCGCCACGAGCATCAGCACGCCGGGTACGGCGGAGCGGCGACGGCGGACGACGACGCTCTCCTCCGGGAGGGTCGGCGAGCCCATCCGGGTCGGCGGCAGGTCGGGCCGGTCGGCGATCGTGGGGGTGGAGCCGAAGCGGTCCGGCACCGACACCGACTCGTGGGGGGCCGCGGGCAGCTGCAGCAGCGCGGACGCCGCCAGGTCGGCGCGCATCGCGGTGGCGCTGGCGGGCCGCTCGGCGGGATCGACGCGGGTGGCGGCCGCGATCAGCGCCAGCATCCGGTCGCGGGCGGGGTCGCCGAGGGGCTGCGTCGCCAGGTCACCCACGCCCTGCTCGGCCGGTGGTCGCTGTCCCGTGAGCATCTCGAGTGCGACCCGACCCACGGCGTACAGGTCGGCTCGCGGGTCGGGGTCGGCGCCGATCCACTGCTCGGGCGGCATGTAGCCGGGGGTGCCGATGGCCATCGACCCGCGCGTCATCCGCGGCTCGTCGACGGGCGCGGCGATGCCGAAGTCGGTCAGCCGCAGGTGCGGCGCGCCGGCGCCGGTGGGCTCGAGGAGCAGGTTGCCGGGCTTCACGTCGCGGTGCACGATGCCGGCTCCGTGCACGGCCTCCAGCGCCTGCAGCACCTGGTCGGTCAGCATCGCCACCCAGCGCACCGGCAGCGCGCCGTGCTCGCGGAGCAGGTCGGCGACCGACCCACCGTGCACCAGCGGCATCGTGAACAGCACCCGGTCGTCGACACCCGCCCACGACAGCGGCGTCACGACGTGGGTGTGGTCGATCCGCATCGACTGCTCGCGCACGAACCGCAGCAGGGAGGCGGCGTCCGACTGGCGGAGGATCTTGGCGGCCAGCACCCGCCCGTCGGCCCGGTCGAGCACCCGCCAGATCGCGCCCATGCCGCCGGTCGCCACGGGGTCGAGCAGCTCGTAGCGGCCCGCGAACACCTCACCCATGGGCCCGAGGGTAGTCAGGCGAGCGCGAGCACCCGATTCACCCACGTCGACTCGACGACCATCCCGACGCTCTCGTACAGCCCCCGTGCACCTGCGCGGGTGTCGGTCGAGAGCAGTGCTCTTGCCGCGCCGTGGCTGCGGGATTCGGCGAACGCGTCGGCGAGCAGCACCCGGGCCAGCCCGCGGCCGCGCTGGTCGGCCCGGACGGCGACCTTGTGCACGTAGGCGTCGCCGCCGTCGGTGGGCGTCACGAACACCGCGCCGACGATCGCACCGCCGCCGTCGGTCACCACCCGGAGGTTCCAGGGCTCGAACCCGGGTCGCTCCCACATCAGGGAGCCGAAGTCGGCCAGCGGCTTGCGCTCGCGGTCGGACCACTCGAGGAAGGCGTCCTCGAACACCGTCCAGCAGGCCTCGTGGTCGCCGGCCTCCGCGACGCGCAGCCGGTAGCCCTCGGGCAGCCCGACGGTGGGGATGTCGACACCGTCGGGCAGCTCGAGGTCCCACGCCGTCCAGCGCTCCGCGTAGCCGCGGGCGACCAGCAGCCGGTCGGCCGGCCCACCCTGGAAGACCTGACCACCCAGCTCGGCCCAGCCGAGCGAGCGGGCCCGGTCCTCGAGCCACTGCGCGACCCACCGGCCGATGCCCTGCCCCTGCCGGTCGGGGTGGACGGCGGCGAAGGCGTGGTCGTCGGTGAGCTCGCCGTAGGCCACCAGGACGCCGTCGCGCTCGACGCCGACCGTGGTCGCGTCGAGGTCGGCGTCGGGCCGCTGCCACTCGCCCACGATGTCGTCGAGGTCGACGGTGACGCGGCCGAGGTCGGCCACCTCCTCCGCGGCGACCACGGCGTGCACGGCCTCCGCGTCGGCCATGGTGAGCGCGCGCGACGCGTAGCCGGGCGGCAGCAGCCGGACGGCGCGGTGCAGCCAGGTCGAGGTCACCTGCATGCCGACCTTCTCGTAGAGGCCGAGCGCTCCGGTACGGCTGTCGGTCGAGAGGCCGGCGGTCGTCGTCCCGTGTTCGCGGGCGCGTGCGAAGGCGTCGACCATGAGTGCCTGGGCGAGGCCGCGGCCGCGCAGGTCGCGACGCACGGCGAGCCTGGGGATGAACGCCTCGCTGCCGTCGTCGTCGCCCTCGTACACGCTCAGGACGGCGACGCCGACGATCGTGCCGGTCTCGTCGGTGACGACCCGCAGGTGCCAGGGCTCGAAGCCCGGCCGCTCGACGGTCACCGCCGCGAAGTCCTCGAACGACTCGCGCTCACGCACCGACCACTCGAGGAAGGCGTCCTCGACCACCGTGTGGGCGTCGCGGTACTCGGCCGGCTCGGCCGTCCGCACGGCGTACCCCGCCGGCAGCGGGCGCTCGACGATGGTCGCGCCCGGCGGCAGCTTGAGCACCCAGCTGGTCCAGCGCACGTGGTAGCCGAGCGCGGTGAGCAGCCGGTCGCCGTCCGAGCCTTCCGGCACCGGCATCCCGACGATCGAGGCGCCCCGGGCCCGAGCGGTGTCGCGCATCCAGCGGGCGAGCCAGGTGCCGATGCCGCGACCGCGGTACGGCGGGCGGACGACGGCGTCGCCGCGCTCGCTCGGGCCGACCTCGGCGTACCCGACCATCAGCTCACCGTCGAAGACCCCGACGGTGCTGCTGGCCACGTCGAAGCTGGGCCGCTGCCACTCGCCGACGATGTCGGCCAGCTCGACCTCGGCCTGCCCGATGTCGTGGGTCTCCTGGGCGGCCATCGCCTCGAAGACTGCCGGGGCGTCGTCCATCGTGAGGGAGCGGGTGGTCAGTCCGGGCGGCAGGTCGGCGCTCACGCCGTCATCGAAGCAGCAGACGCGTCCTCGCGCGAGGCGTTTCCGGCACCCGCTGCCGGGGCACTCACCCGGTGCCCCGGCAGAGGAGCCAGTCATGAACGTCAGCAACCGTCTCACCCGTCGCTCCACGCTCGTTGCGCTGGCGGTGGCCGCGGTGGCGATCGCGCTCGTGATCGGGGTGCTCGTCGCCCGTGGCGGTGACGACCGGCCGGCAGCGGCCGCTCCCGCCCCGCCCCCGCCGCCGCCCCTCGTGGACGCGGACTGGACCACCGACAGCAAGTTCGGCGAAGACGTGTCGCTGCTCTCGTCGCTGTCCACCGCCCAGCGGCTCGTCGTCTCCACCCGCACCCACCTCGAGGCCCTCGACCCCGCGACCGGCGCCCGGCTCTGGCGGACGCCGGTCGGCGAGCTGTGCTTCGAGTCCGGGCCGACGCAGGAGGACCTCGTGGCCATCGTCACGGTGGCGCGCGGGCGGGCTCAGTGCAGGTCGTTGTCGGTGGTGGACCTCGACACCGGTGACCGACTCTGGTCGGCGCGGACCCGCCTCGCGTCGGGCTCCAAGCAGCTCGACGTCAGTCGGCGCACCGTGAGCTACCAGGCGGGCTGCGGTGACCTGCTCCGCTTCGACCTGACGTCCGGCCGGCAGCTGCCCACGCTCGAGCTGACCAACATCTGCGAAGGGGTCGGACTCGGTGGCGGCGATCTGCGCCTCACCTCCGTCGAGCGCGACGGACGGCTGGGCGACCTGGTGCTCGCCGACAGCGACACCGATCGCCGCCTCGCCCGGGTCCGTGGGTACGCCGGCGACCCGGCCCTCAAGGTGTACGCGATCGTGTCGCGCGACCCGCTGATCATCGACGTCGCCCATCGCCTTCACCGGGTGTTGCGACTGATCGGTGAGGACGGTCGGCCCGTGCGCTACCTCGGCTACCAGCAGGACCTGAGCTCGGCGGGACGCCACGACGTCCTCGGCATCGCCGACGACGTGCTGGTCGTGACGTTCTCCGACATCGGCTCCCTCACCACGTACGGCATCGACCTGACCACCGGTGAGGTGCTGTGGACCCGTGGTCCGGACGACTCGCTGGGTCTGGTCGGTCTGCACGGCACTGACCTCATCGGCCGACGTTGGGTCGACGGCGAGCTGTGGCTGACCCGGGCCGACGTCCGCGACGACCCCGGAGTCACCGAGGTGCTCGGCCGGCTGGGCTCGGCGCCGACGGCTGATGGTCAGCCGCTGCTCTTCGGTGACAGCGACGTCCCACAGCGGGTCGGCATGGTCGGCGACCGAGTCGTGGTGGTCGGGGCGGAGGGCGCGGCGTCGTACCCGGTGCCCGAGCAGGGGGACGGAGTCGAGCGTGCGGCCGCGGACGACGAGGGCCCGACGTCCGGATTCGAGGAGGGCGACTTCCGACCCGACGACGGGGGTGGGTGCCACGACGTGTCACCGCGCGTCTTCGAGCTGCTGAACTGGGGAACCGAGGCCGCGCTCCCACCGTCGGCGGGCTGCGCGTGGAGCCATCGCAGCGGGGATGACGACAACTACGGCTGGTCCATGTACGTGGACCTCACGACGTTCGTGACCGTCCCTGGGCCGGAGGAGCAGGGCGACGCCCCGTCGGAGTCACCTCGGGAGGTTGCCGCCCGCTCGCTGACGGACCTGCTCCCGGACGGCGCGGTCGAGGCGCCGGACATCGGCGACGAGGCGTGGATCCTCCGGCGCGGCGGGTACAAGCCCGAGCTGACCGTCTGGGTGCGCGAGCGCAACCTGGTGGTCGGCGTCTCGATCGATGGCGTTGGCGGCGGACGCGGAGTGGAGCCGTTCCCGAGCGCGGAGCAGATCGATGCCGCCGCGTTGCTCGCGCTGGGTCAGCTGCTCGAGCCGTACGACGTGACAGCGCCCGACCGGCTCCCGTAGGAGCCGGCCGGGCGGCCGACGTGGTGTGGGTCAGGCGTTGCGGATGGCGGAGATGTCGAACTCGAGCTTGATCTTGTCCGAGACGAGCACGCCGCCGGTCTCGAGCGCGGCGTTCCAGGTGAGGTTCCAGTCCTTGCGGCTCACCGTGGTGGCGCCCTCGAAGCCGACCCGGACGTTGCCGAAGGGGTCCTGGGCCGAGCCGACCTCGTCGAAGTCGATGGTGACCGACTTGCTGGTGCCCTTGATCGTGAGGTCGCCGGTGATGGCCCACGAGGTGCCGTCGCGCTCGACCGAGGTGGAGCTGAAGGTGATGGTGGGGTTGGCCTCGGCGTCGAAGAAGTCGCCGGACTTGAGGTGCCCGTCGCGGTCGGGCGAGCCGGTGTCGACGCTGGCGACCTGGATGGTCAGGTCGACCTTCGAGTTGGCCGGCGTCTCGCTGTCGATGTGCGCCGTGCCGCTGAAGTCCGGGAACTGGCCGCGGACCTTGGTGACCATCGCGTGGCGGGCAACGAAGCCGAGCCGCGAGTGGGAGGGGTCGATGGTGTAGCCGCCGGTGATGTCGGCGATCGCGATGGTGCCGGCGTCGAACTCGCTCATGGGTGTCTCCTGGGGATCGGTGGTGATTGGTTGAACTGTCAATCACCTTAACGGACCAGGGTCCGTTTCCATTCCCGGCGGACAAAAGGGGCGGCAGTCGCGGCCCCGGAGGGCGGCGACTGCCGGCGTGCGTGCGACTGGCTCGTGGGTCAGGCGGCGTGCGTGACGCTCACGGACTCGGCCGGGACGATCCAGACCGCTTCCATGCGCGTGCGTCCGTTGTCGTCGGTCACCTGGGTCCAGCGCATCTCGAGCTGGGAGCGACGGTCGTCGTTCATGGGACACCTCCTGTTCACCTTCTGTTCACCAAGATACACGATCCCCACCAGAGCGGGCAACGGTTCCCAGAATTCGGTGTCATTGCCCCACCTGGGGCGGTCCGGATGGGGTCAGGAGGGTTCGTGCGCCCCACTGTCCAGCCGGCTGCGAACGGTTGTCACGAGCGCGCGCGCGTCGTCGGCGTACACACGGACCTCACGCACCTCGTGCGTCACACCGCGGTCGGTGACCGTCAGCGGCGTGTCGAGGGTGAGCTCGACGTTGGTGCGCTGACCGACGACGACCTGGGCCAGCCCGTCGCCCACCTGCAGGGCACGCCCCGACTCGGTGCTGCGCTCGCGCACCCGGACCGCCGCCACGTTCGCCCACGGCACGGTGACGGCGTCGGCCTTGCGGGCGGTGCGCAGACGGAGCGCCGACGGCGTCACCAGGTGCGGGTACACGTAGTGGCAGCCGGTCATGCCCAGGCACCAGACGACGCCCCAGATGCCGACGACGTCGGCGACCAGACGCGCCGCGTGCCACGGCAGGATCAGGTGAAGTGCCACCAGCTCGACGGCCGACACGACGGTGAACGCCCACAGCAGGGCGGCCACGGCGCCGGCGTACCGCACGGGCATGGCGTCGGCGGGGACGTCGGGGCGCCGGGCCAGCAGTCGCGCGGCGCCGACGTACATCCGCCACTCGGTGACCAGCAGGAAGCGCAGCCCCGGCCACGCCCTCCTCATGACCGGTTCTCCTGCTCCTCGAGCAGCGCCTTGATCGTCTCGAGCACCTCGTCCAGCCCCTCGACGAGCGCCTCGATCCGATCCGGCATCCAGTCGGCGAACAGCTGGCCGGCGAGCTCGACCCGTCCGCAGTACGGCGAACGGGCGACTCGTGCCCGAATTCGGGCAGGAAGTTGCCATCCGACCCGCATGGCTGCACGATCCGTCTCGTGCCCGCCGATCCCGCCCTGGTCGCCCGCCTGGTCGAGAGCACGGGACTGACGGCCGTCGAGGCGGCGCGGGTGATCGACGACGTGGTCGCCTTCCACGCCGAGCCGGTCGAGGCCTACGTACGCCGGCGGCACGCCGAGCTCAAGACCTACGGCGCCAGGAACGACGCCATCTTCACCCGGATCGCGGGCGAGCTGGCCGAGCGCGTCGTCGCGTCACCCAAGCTCACCGAGCGGCAGCTGCGCCGCATCGTCTACGGATAGAAGGAACCGAGGTCCCCATCATGTGCGGCATCGTCGGCTACATCGGCGCCCAGCAGGCGGCGCCCCTCCTGCTCGAGGGCCTGACCCGGCTCGAGCACCGCGGCTACGACTCCGCCGGCGTCGCCGTGCTCGGCCCGGGTCGCGAGTCGGCGCTCAAGGTCGCCAAGAAGGCCGGGCGGGTGCGTGACCTGCAGGCCGACCTGCCCAAGCGGTTCGCCGGCCGGGTCGGCATCGGGCACACCCGGTGGGCGACCCACGGGCCGGCCACCGACGCCAACGCCCACCCCCACGTCGACGCCAAGAGCAACGTGGCCGTCGTCCACAACGGGATCATCGACAACGCCGCGGCCCTGCGCCAGCACCTCGCCGACACCGGCGTCGACCTGGTCTCCGACACCGACACCGAGGTGCTGGCCCACCTGATCGGCCGGTCGGAGGCCGCGACCCTGGAGGGCCGGGTCAGCGAGGCGCTCGCTCGGGTCGAGGGCACCTACGGGCTCGCGGTCGTGCACGCCGACTTCCCCGACCGGATCGTGGTGGCCCGCAACGGCAGCCCGCTCATCATCGGCGTGGGCGACAAGGAGATGCACGTGGCCTCCGACCTCGCGGCGCTGGTCCGCTACACGACCACGGTCGCCCACCTCGAGGACGGCGAGATCGCGACGCTCACCGCGACCGGCTTCACGACGTACCGCACCGACCTGACCAGCAGCCCGCGCGAGGCCACCCGGGTCGACGTCGACCCGGCGACGTACGACGTGGACGCATCGTCCGGCGAGTCGTTCATGCACCGCGAGATGCACGACCAGCCGGCCGCGGCCGAGCGGGTGCTGCGGGGGCGGCTCGACGAGCGGTTCGGCACCGCCCACCTCGGCGGTCTCAACATGGACGCCCGCGAGACCAGGGCGATCCGGCGGGTGAAGATCCTCGGCTGCGGGTCGGCGTACTACGTCGGCCAGATGGGGGCCTCGCTCGTCGAGGAGCTGGCGCGGATCCCGGCCGACGCGGAGGCGGCCAGCGAGTTCCGGTACCGCGACCCGGTGATCGAGCCCGACACCCTCTACGTGGCGGTCAGCCAGTCGGGCGAGACGATCGACACCCTGCTGGCCGTGCAGGAGATCCGGCGAAAGGGGGGCCGGGTGATCGGGCTGGTCAACGTGGTCGGCAGCGCCATCGCGCGGGCCTGCGACGGCGGCATCTACCTGCACGCCGGCCCGGAGGTCGCGGTCGCCTCGACCAAGGCGCTCACCACGATGTACCTCGGCTTCGCCCTGCTGGCGCTGCAGCTGGGTCGCGTGCGCGACCTGTCGATCGCCGACGGCAAGCGGCTGATCGCGGCCCTGCAGGCGCTGCCCGAGCAGATCGGCGAGGTGCTGGCGCAGGAGGACGCCCTGGCCGAGGTCGCGCAGCGGCTGGCGGAGGCCGAGAGCCTCTTCTTCGTCGGACGGGTGCGCGGGTTCCCGGTCGCGCGGGAGGGAGCGCAGAAGTTCAAGGAGATCAGCTATCGGCACGCCGAGGCCTACCAGACCTCCGAGCTCAAGCACGGACCGCTCGCGCTGATCTCGCCGACCGTGCCGACCGTCGCCGTCGTACCGGACGACGAGCTCACCGACCGCAACGTCGGTGCCCTGCACGAGATCGCCGCCCGCGGCGGCCCGCTGGTGGTGGTCACCCACGCCGGCGTCGACCTCGGCGAGGTCGGGTGCGAGCGGATCGACGTCCCTCGCTCCGAGCGCGAGCTCGACCCGATCCTGATGACGATCCCGCTGCAGATGCTGGCCTACCACGCCGCGCTGCACCTCGGCCACGACGTCGACAAGCCCCGCAACCTGGCGAAGTCGGTGACGGTGGAGTGAGTTCGGAGTAGGTTCACGCGCCATGACCACGCCCAAGTCCGAGGTGCTCGCCGCGGTGCCGACCCTCGACGATCCCGGCCAGCCCTTCACCTTCGCCGTCGACGGCGACCGCATCGTCGGCACGTGGGACATCGTCAAGGCGACCTCGCTGTACCCGACCGCCGTCGAGCACGTCGACAAGGACTACTCGATCACCGTCGAGCTCGACGAGGAGAAGTCGACGTACGACTTCACGGAGCGCTCCTCGTCGACGACGGGCCGGGTCGACGGCGACGGCATTTCGGGCGGCAAGGAGTTCTTCGTCGGCAAGCAGTCGAAGAAGGAGTTCAGCTTCTCCTTCGGCGGGGTCAACAAGACCGAGGACGGCGTCTCGGTCGACCCCGTCGTCTACTCCTTCGAGACCAGCCGGATCAAGGAGCCGCTCTTCACCTTCCTCGGGCAGCACGGCTGGAAGCGGAAGAAGGGCTTGCTGTCCGGGCTGTTCAACCGCTGAGCGTCCTCAGCGGCGGGTGAAGGCGAGCTGGTCGGCGGGCACGATCACGCGACCCAGCGGCAGCAGCGAGATCGGGATCATCTTGAAGCTGCCGATGCCGAGGGGGATGCCGATGATCGTCACGCACAGCAGGACGCCGGTGACCGCGTGCCCGATCGCCAGCCACAGTCCGGCGACCACGAACCAGATCACGTTGCCGATCCCGGACGCGACGCCGGCGTCGCCGCGGCGAACGGCCTCGCGGCCGAACGGCCACAGCGCGTAGTTGGCGATGCGGAACGACGCCAGCCCGAACGGGATGGTGATGATCAGGATGCAGCAGACGATGCCGGCGAGGACGTAGCCGACCGCCATCCAGAAGCCGCAGAGCACCAGCCACAGCACGTTGAGGATCGTCGTCACGGTGACCAGTGTGGCGGGTCGACCCGCGGCCACCCCAGATTCACGGTCCGGCCACGCAGGTCTGGTTCGCTGGGACGCATGACACAGCCCTCGGGTCCCTCACGTCGTCAGGTCCTGCAGTCCGGCGGAGCCGGCGCTGCTCTCGTGGCCGCCGGCTCGCTGCTCCCGCCGTCGCTGCACGCGGCGATGGCCGCGCCGCCACGTCGAGGTGGCGTGCGCGCGGTCGAGCACGTCGTCCTGCTGATGCAGGAGAACCGGTCGTTCGACCACTACTACGGGCGGCTGCGCGGAGTCCGGGGGTACGGCGACCGTCACCCGCTGCGGCAGCGCGACGGGTCGAGCATCCTCGAGCAGCGCGACGCCGCCGGGTCGGTGCTGCCGTTCTCGCTGCGCGAGGCGGCGGCCGCGGCCGGCCGACCGCCCGGCGACATCCAGTACCTCGGCGACCTGCCGCACGGGTTCACCGACGCCACCGCGGCCTGGGCCGACGGCTGGTGGGACGGCTGGCTGCCCGCGAAGGGTCGTGCGTCGATGACGTTCTACGACCGCCGCGACGTGCCGCTGCAGTACGAGCTGGCCGAGACCTTCACGACGCTGGACGCCTACCACTGCTCGGTGTTCGGCTCGACGAACCCCAACCGCAACTACTTCTGGAGCGGCACGACCGGCTACGAGCCCGACGGCGTCAGCCGTGCGGTGACGAACGCGGCGTACTCCTACGCCCACGGCGGCTACGGCTGGACGACCTACCCCGAGCGGCTCGAGGCCGCCGGGGTGAGCTGGCAGATCTACCAGGAGTGGGACAACTTCACCGACAACGCGGTCGAGTACTTCACGCCGTTCAAGCGGATCGGCACCAAGATGCTCGCGCACGTGACCGGTGCCTACCGCACCACGGAGGAGTTCTACGACTCGCTGCACGCGAAGCCGGCCGCCGAGCAGGACGCGTTGCTCGCCCAGCTCGAGACCGGACGGTCGGCGCTCAGCGCGCGCGAACGACGCCTCTTCGACAAGGCCATGTACCGCAGCCGTCCCGGCACCGTGCTGCAGCGGGTGCGCGACGACATCGCCGCCGGCTCCCTGCCCACGGTCACCTGGGTGGTGCCGCCCGCCGCGCTCTCCGAGCACCCGGGCGCTTCGACACCCGTGGGCAGCGCCGGGCTGGTCTACGACCTCCTGGACGCCGTCGCTGCCGACCGCGACACGTGGGAGTCGACGGCGGTGCTGCTCAACTTCGACGAGAACGACGGCTTCTTCGACCACGTGCCGCCGCCGGTCGCGCCGCGCCCGGCGTCCGGCAACGACGACGACTGGTACGCCGGCAAGCCGATCGGCCTCGGCCCGCGGGTGCCGATGACGATCGTGTCGCCGTGGACCGTCGGCGGGTTCGTCGACTCGTCGGTCGCCGACCACACCTCGACGATCCGGTTCCTCGAGCGGGTCACCGGCGTCCGCGAGCCCAACATCTCCGACTGGCGGCGCACGGTGTGCTCCGACCTGACCGGTGCCTTCGACTGGGACCGGCACCACCGCCCGCCGGCCCTGGCGCAGCCCGGCCCGGTGCCCGACGCCATCGACCGCTGGCGCCCGGAGCCGCCGTCCGAGCAGACCGCGCCGGAGCAGGAGGCCGGGCGCCGTCGTTCGCGCGCGCTGCCCTACCAGCCCTCGGCGTCGGCGTCCGTGGTGCGCGGGGCGGTGGAGGTCGCGCTCGCCAACACCGGGCGCGAGACCGCCTCGTTCACCGTGTACCCGTACGTCGGTGGCACCGGGCAGCCGGTCTCGGTGCCCGTCCGCGGACGCAAGCGGCTGCGGGTCGCGCCCGTCGGTGGCGGCTGGGACCTGCTGGTGCAGGGACCGCAGCGCTTCTGGTGCGAGATCGCGGGCACGCTGGACGGGCGCGCCGCCGGGGTCGACGTCCGGTCGGGGACGATCCGCACCCGGTCGTCGCTGCGGATCGACCTGGTCAACGAGGGGCGCGACAGCGTGACGCTGGTGGTCGAGCCGCGCGCCTACCAGGGTCGGCGCCGGACGGTGCGGCTGAAGGGCCGGGGCGAGGCGTCCCTCGTGTGGCCCACCGACCGCGGCTGGTACGACGTCGAGGTCACCTCGCCCGACGACGCGACGTTCCGGCGCCGCCTGACCGGCCGGGTCGAGACCGGGCGGCCCTCGGTCACCGCGTGACCCAGCGCACCGCGGCGACGAATCGGGTGGTACAAGCCACAAGCACTACCGTTGGCGGGTGAGCAACGCAGTGCCTGATCAAGCAGGTCCCGACACCCCGGCCACCACGTTCGCCGACCTGGGGCTCGGCGACGCCGTCCTCAAGAGCATCGAGGACGGTCGGCTACGAGACGTCCGTCGACCATCCAGGCCGAGACCATCCCGCCGCTGCTCGCCGGCCGCGACGTGGTCGGCCTGGCGCAGACCGGCACCGGCAAGACGGCGGCGTTCGCGCTGCCGATCCTCGACCCGGCTCGACATCAAGCAGAAGAGCCCGCAGGCGCTGGTGCTCGCGCCCACCCGCGAGCTGGCGCTGCAGGTGTGCGAGGCGTTCGAGAGGTACGCGACCCACATGCGCGGCGTCCACGTGCTGCCCGTCTACGGCGGCCAGGGGTACGGCGTCCAGCTGAGCGCCCTGCGGCGCGGCGTGCACGTCGTCGTCGGCACGCCCGGCCGGATCATGGACCACCTCGAGAAGGGCACCCTCGACCTCACCGAGCTGAAGTTCCTCGTGCTCGACGAGGCCGACGAGATGCTCAACATGGGCTTCGCCGAGGACGTCGAGACGATCCTGGCCGACACCCCCGACGACAAGCAGGTCGCGCTGTTCTCGCGCCACCATGCCCGCGCAGATCCGGCGGCTGTCGAAGAAGTACCTGCACCGACCCCGTCGAGATCACCGTCAAGAACAAGACGACGACGTCGGCCAACACCACGCAGCGCTACCTGATCGTCAGCTACCCGCAGAAGGTCGACGCCCTCACGCGCATCCTCGAGGTCGAGAACTTCGAGGGGATGATCGTCTTCGTCCGCACCAAGAACGAGACCGAGACCCTCGCCGAGAAGCTGCGGGCCCGCGGGTTCTCGGCGATGGCCATCAACGGCGACGTCGCCCAGGCGCAGCGCGAGCGGACGGTCGACCAGCTGAAGTCGGGCAAGCTCGACA
The DNA here is from genome assembly GCA_963825985.1 of uncultured Actinomycetota bacterium. Classification (GTDB taxonomy): domain Bacteria; phylum Actinomycetota; class Actinomycetes; order Propionibacteriales; family Nocardioidaceae; genus Nocardioides. The sequence goes on from CAWGVK010000002.1 coordinate 168,613, forward strand.
TCCTCGTCGCCACCGACGTCGCCGCCCGCGGTCTCGACGTCGAGCGGATCAGCCACGTCGTCAACTACGACATCCCGATCGACACGGAGTCGTACGTGCACCGGATCGGCCGCACCGGCCGGGCCGGCCGCACCGGCGACGCGATCTCGTTCGTCACCCCGCGCGAGCGCTGCCTGCTCAAGCACATCGAGAAGGCCACCCGCCAGCCGCTGACCGAGATGCAGCTGCCGTCGGTCGACGACGTCAACACCACCCGGCTCGCCCGCTTCGACGACGCGATCACCGAGGCTCTCGGGCGCGACGACCAGATCGGGACCTTCCGCGACATCATCGGCCACTACGTGCGCAACCACGACGTGCCCGAGGTCGACGTCGCCGCCGCCCTCGCGATCGTCGCCCAGGGCGACACCCCGCTGCTCCTCGACCCGAAGGCCGAGCGCCCGGCCCGTCCCGAGCGCCACGACCGCGCCGAGCGTGGCGGCGCCCGGCCCGAGCGCGGCGGCGCCCGTCCCGAACGCGGTGCCGGCCGCCCGCGGCACGGCTCCGACCAGCCGATGGCGACCTACCGGATCCAGGTCGGCAAGCGGCACAAGGTCGAGCCTCGCCAGATCGTCGGCGCCCTCGCCAACGAGGGTGGTCTCAGCCGCGGCGACTTCGGCGCGATCTCGATCCGGCCCGACTTCTCGCTCGTCGAGCTGCCCGCCGAGCTGTCGCCCGACGCCTGGAAGAAGCTCGAGTCGACCCGGATCAGCGGCAAGCTGATCGAGCTCACCGAGGACCGCGGCGGCGGCCCGCCGTCCCGCGAGAAGAAGCCGCGGCACAAGAAGCCCCGCGACTGAGCCGAGCCCCGGTGTAACTCACCGTTTGGTCGTCCTACCCGCCGAAATTGCGGCGGGTGCGGACGTACGGACGGTGGGTTACACGTGACCGCGACCGGCCTCACGCCACCGACACCAGTGCATCGGCAGGCACCAGGAGGTCGAAGACGCAGGCAGCAGCGGCGGCCTGGCCGGCGGCGGCCGAGGCCAGCACCGAGCTGAGCGGCATCGCCAAGGCCGGCACGTGAGCGAGGTCGCCGGCCGCGAGGACGCCGGGGCGCGAGGTGCGGCCCATCTCGTCGACCTCGACGCAGCCCGACGGCAGCAGGGTGAGGCCGAGGTCGGTGGCGAACGGCGCCGACTGCTCGAACGTGGTGCCGACCAGGACGCCGCCGACCTCGAGGTCCGGGCCGTCGGCGAACGACACCCGGGCGCCGAGCGAGCTGCGGCAGAAGCCGGTCACCGGCTCCTGCCGCACCGACGCACCGGCGCCCGCGAGGACGGCGGCGTTCTCGTCGTCCACCACACCGCCGTCGGCCAGCACCACCACCTCGGAGGCGATCGGCGCCAGCATCGACGCCATCCGACCGACGTGCGGGTGGCTTCCCAGCACGGCCACCGGCAGGCCGGCGTACTCGTGGCCGTGGCAGAACGGGCAGTGGGCGGCGACGGTGCCGAACAGGTCGGCCAGCCCGGGCTTGTCGGGCAGGGTGTCGCGGACGCCGGTCGCGAGCACCACCAGGCGCGTCGAGACCGGTCCCGCCTCGGTGCCGACGGAGAAGCGGTGGCCGTCCGGGACCACCGAGAGCGCCGCCTCGTCGCGCACCTCGACGGTGTCGTACGTCGCCAGCTCGGCGCGCGCCAGCGCGCGCAGCTCGGCCGGTGGGCGGCCGTCGTGGGTGATGAAGTTGTGCATCAGGTCGGCGGGGTCGTTGCGGTAGCGCCGCAGTCGAGCAGCAGCACCGTCCGGTGCATCCGGCCCAGCGTCAGCGCAGCCTGCAGTCCGGCCGGGTCCGCCGCCGATCACGGTCACGTCGTAGTCGAGTGTCCATGGTGCTCTCCTTCGTCCAGAAGTTGTCCAACAAAGAGGATGTGAGCTTCATGTTGACATGAAGTCAAGCCCCTGGACGATCGGCGAGCTCGCCGCCCGGTTCGGCCTCGCGACCCACGTGCTGCGGCACTGGGAGGACGTCGGGCTGCTCACCCCGAGCGCGACCCCGGCGGGCGCCGGCGCTACGGCCGCGACGAGCTGGTGCGGGTCGCCGTGATCGTGCGCAGCAAGGCGGCGGGATGAGCCTGGACCAGATCCAGGTGCTCCTCGACGCCGAGTCGCGCGGCCGGCACGAGGTGCTCGAGGCGCACATCGCCGACCTCGAGCGGCGGATGGAGGAGATGCAGCGGTCGCGCGAGATGACCCTGCACGCGCTGAGCTGCCGCGCGCACGACGTCGCCAACTGCCCGCGGCTTCCGCAAGAACGTCGACGACATGCTGCAGGGCAAGCCGTCACCCATCGTTAGGGTTTCCCCTCTACCGCCCGCAAGCGGGCGGTGGTTGGCTGAGAGGGCGGGGCCGCATCGGGGTGGCCTCTCGGATCTCGGAGGTCACGTGCGCAACCCACGCAAGCTCGTCCTGGCTGCCCTGGTGGCGCTCGCCGCTCCTGCGGCACTGCTCAGCCACTACCGTCTCACCCGCCCAGGCCGCCGGCGAGGACGTACGTCGCGCTGGGCGACTCCTACTCCTCGGGCACCGGGACCGGCAGCTACATCGACGACGGCACCTCGTGCCAGCGCTCGACGGTCGGCCTACGCCAGCCTGCTGGCGGCGCAGAAGGGCTACGCCCTGAACTTCCGCGCGTGCTCGGGCGCGACGATCCCCGACGTCACCAGCACCCAGCTGAGCGCGCTGAGCTCGTCGACCCGTTACGTCACGATCTCGGTCGGCGGCAACGACGCGGGGTTCGCCGACGTCCTGACCGAGTGCGCGACGCCGTTCTGGGCCGGTGACTGCGACGGTGCCATCGACGGTGCCGAGAGCTTCATCAACAGCTCGCTGCCCGGCCAGCTCAGCACGCTCTACTCCTCGATCGGCTCGCGCGCGCCCAGCGCGAAGGTGGTCGTGGTCGGCTACCCGAGGATCTTCATGGGCGAGGACTGCAACGCCCTCACCTGGTTCGCCCCGGAGGAGCAGGCCCGCCTCAACCAGATGGCCGACCTGCTCAACACCAAGCTGGCTACCGCCGCCTCGGCGAACGGGTTCTCCTTCGCCAACCCCACCAGCAGCTTCATCGGGCACGCCGTCTGCGACGACCCCGAGTGGCTCAACGGGCTCTCCAACCCGATCAGCGAGAGCTACCACCCCAACACGCAGGGTCACGCCTCCGGCTACGCGCCGACTGGTCAGCCCCGTGCTCACCGGAGCGCCGGCCCGGATCACGACGTCGACGTACGCCGCCGCGCGCGGCCGCGGGTGACGAGCAGGCGCTGCTGCAGAGCCGGTACGCCGCCGCCGACCGCCGGATCGAGCCGCAGGTCGTCCGGCCCTTCGACGTGCACTCGAGGACCGCCCGGGTCGCCGCGCGGCAGGCGGGCATCGACCTCGACCGCTGGATGGCGCGCAACGACGTGCGGTGAGGCGTGAGGCCGGTGGGTGGCGGCTGGTAGAACCGTGGGCATGCGCTCCCGTCTGCTGGTCGCCTCCCTGGCCTCGGTCCTGGTCTCGACCGCCTGGTGGGCTGCGACTCCGAGCCCGACCCCGACGACGTCGGCGAGAAGGCCGACGGCACCGCGGCCGCGCTCGCCGAGGCGCTGGCCAGCGGCGACTTCGCCGAGGTGCGTTCACGCGAGACCACCGGAGCCGAGGCGACCGCGACCTGGCGTCCGTCGTGGAGGGCATGGGCGAGCTGACCCCGTCGGTCACGCTCGGAGAGGTCGAGGAGGACGGCGACGGCGCCACCGCCGACGCTCACGTGGTCGTGGCCGCTCACCGGCGACGAGGCGTGGACCTACGACAGCCAGGTGTCGCTCGAGCGCGGCGACTCCGACGAGTGGCAGGTGCTCTGGGAGCACCAGGTCGTGGAGCCCTCGCTCAACGCCAACTCGGTGCTCGACGTCACGCCGATCCAGGCGGCCCGCGGCGACATCACCGGCGCCGACGGGCTCAAGCTGGTCACCGACCGACCCGTCTTCCGGCTCGGCATCGACCGCGGCCAGGTGCCGGCGGGCCAGGCCGGCAGCTCGGCCGCCGCCCTCGCGCGGCTGGTCGACATCGACGTGGCGCCGTACGTCAAGCAGGTCGAGGCGGCCGGCGACGCCGCGTTCGTCGAGGCGATCACCTACCGCAAGGACGACGTGCCGGCCGGGGTGGTCCGCGACTACGACGCGATCAAGGGCGCGCTGGCCGTCTCCGACGAGGTCCCCCTCGCCCCGACCCGGGAGTTCGCGGCGCCGATCCTCGGCACCGTCGGCGAGGTCACCGCCGAGATGATCGACGCCGACCCCGAGCGCTACGAGACCGGCGACGTGGCCGGTCTCTCGGGCCTGCAGGCGCGCTACGACGAGCAGCTGCAGGGCACCGCCGGCGTCGTCGTGAACGCCGTGGGCAGCGACGGCAAGGAGCGTGAGGTCGTCCGGATGGGCGGCAAGCCGGGCGAGGGCCTCGAGCTCACGCTCGACGAGCGGCTGCAGTCGGAGGCGGAGGCAGTGCTCTCCGACGTGTCGCCGGTCAGCGCCCTGGTGGCCATCCGGCCCAGTGACGGCGCGATCCTGGCGGCGGCCAACGGTCCCGGCAACAACGGCCAGAACGTCGCTACGTTCGGGCAGTACGCCCCCGGGTCGACGTTCAAGAGCGTCAGCAGCCTGGCCCTGCTGCGGCGCGGCGTCACCCCCGACACCCCGGTCGAGTGCCCGGTCACGATCGACGTCGACGGCCGCGACTTCGAGAACTACGACGACTACCCCGCCGGCGGCACCGGCCGGATCCCGTTCCGCACCGCGCTGGCCAACTCGTGCAACACCGCCTTCATCGACGAGCGCCGCGGCTGAAGGACGGCGACCTGGCCGCTGCCGCCGCCTCGCTCGGCCTCGGGATCGACCACGACCTCGGCTTCCCGGCGTACTTCGGACAGGTCGTGCCGCCCACCGACGAGACCGGCCGGGCAGCCGACATGATCGGCCAGGGCAAGGTGTTGGCCTCGCCGATGGCGATGGCCGCGGTGATCGCGTCGGTGCAGTACGGGTCGACGGTGGTGCCGCGCCTCCTCGAGCAGGTGGAGGTGACGCCGCCCGAGGGCGCGGAGCCGCCGAGCGGGCGCGAGGCCGGCCAGCTGCGCGGCCTGCTGCGCGGCGTCGTCACCTCCGGCAGCGGCTCGTTCCTCTCCGACGTGCCGGGGCCCGACATCATCGCCAAGACCGGCACCGCTGAGTTCGACGACGACGGCGACATCCGCACCCACGCCTGGATGGTCGCCGCCCAGGGCGACCTGGCCGTCGCCGTGTTCGTCGCCGAGGGCTCCTCCGGCTCCGGCACCGCCGGCCCGATCCTCGAGGCGTTCCTGCGCGCGGCGGGCTGAGCAGGCCGGGTCAGCGGGAACGTTCCACTGTCGGTCCAGCCCAGGTACGCCTAACCTGAAGGCTATGCCTCGGGTCGTCGGACGTGCCAGCCTGCTGGCCGAAGTGCGTGACCTGCTGGCGCGGGGCGAGTCGGTCGCGCTGTGCGGACCGTCCGGCGTCGGCAAGAGCGCGCTGCTCGACGTCATCGAGGAGACGCAGCGGACCGACCACGGTGCCGAGGTGCTGCGCTGCACCGGAGCCGCCGACGAGGTGGCCCTGCCGTACGCCGCGATGCGCGACCTCCTGGCCCAGTGTCCGGCCGGGCTCCTCGACGAGCTTCCCGACACCGTCCGGGCGGCCGTGGAGTCGGGGTTGGTCGGGATCGAGGCGACCGACGAGCTGCGCACGGGCCTGACGGCCGGCTTCCATGCCCTGCTCGAGCGATGGTCTGCCGAACGTCCGGTGCTGCTCCTGCTGGACGACGTCCAGTGGCTCGACGCCGACTCGTCGGCGGTCGTCGGCTACGCCCGGCGCCGGTTGACCGGCCGGGTCGGGGTGGTGGCCACCCTCGGCGCCGTCGGAGCGACGATCACCCCCAGCGAGACCGAGAGCGTCGTCGACCTCACCGGGCTGCACCACGTCGAGGTGTCGCCGCTCGATCCGGTCGACATGATCGAGCTCCTCTGTGCGCACGGCCTGACGCCCGACGTGGCCCAACGCGTCCACGTGGAGTCCGGCGGTGTCCCGTCGATGGCCCTGGCCCTGGCCGGTCTCATCGGCGAGCGTCCGGTCGTGCTGGGTGGTCCGACCCCGTTGCCGACGAGCATCGAGCGGGTGCTGGGCGACCGGTTCGGCGCCCAACCGCCCGAGGTCCGCGAGACCCTGCTGCACGCCGCGATGCTGCACCGGCCCACGCTGCGCGACCTCGAGCGGGCCGGCCGGATCGGCGCCGACGACGACATCCGACGCGCCACGCAGGCCGGCCTGGTCGCGCGCGGCGACAGCGGGCTGCGGTTCACGCCGTCGGCGCTGCGCGAGGTGATCGTCGAGTCGGTGCCGGCCTCCGACCGGGCGGCGCTGCACCGCACGCTGGCCGACGCCGCCCCGACGGCGGCCCAGCGGATGCGTCACCTGGCGCTCGCCGACCCACGCCCCGAGGCCGACCTGGCCCACGACCTGGGCCTGGCCGCGCGCGACTCCGCCGCCGCCGGGTCGCGCGAGATCGCCTCCGAGCTCTACCTGCTCGCCGCCGACCGGTCGCCGCTCACCCTCGACGCCGAGCGGGTCGAGTGGCTGGTCGCCGCCATCGAGACGGCGGCGCCGGGCAACCACGTCGACCTCGTGCAGCGCGCGCTGGCCGACGTCCTCGAGGCCCCGATGTCGCCGGCGCAGGCGGTGCGGGTGCGGCTCGCGATCCCCGAGCTGGCGGGCAACGCCGTCGCCATCCTCGACGAGGTGCTCACGGCCGCCCTGTCGGACGCCGGCGACGACGACATGCTCGTCGCCAAGGTGCTGCTGCAGCGGGCGCGGATCGCGCTGATGGAGTCGCGGCCGCACTCCGCCCACCGCGCCTGCGAGCGCGCCGTCGCGCTGCTCGAGCGCCGCGGCGACGACGACGAGCTCGCCCTCGGCCTCACCACGCTGGCCGTCGCGCGCCGCTGGATCGGCGCCGACCACCGCTCCTGCATCGAGCGCGCCGTCGAGCTCGCGGGTCCGACTCCGACCGGGTTCCTGCACACGTCGCCGGAGTACATGGAGGCACGCTTCGCCTTCTACGACGACCGGCTCGACGAGGCCTGGACGTCGTTCCTCGCGATGCTCGCCCAGGTCGAGCGGGGCGCCGGCATGGACCACGTCCACGTGTTGCGGTGCCTGGTCGAGGTCGCCGTCCGCACCGGGCGCAGCCGGGAGGCGGTGGAGTACGCCGCGCGGGCCGCCCGGGTGGGGCAGGAGTTCGACCTGGAGGCGCACAGCGGCTGGTTCATCACCGCGCTCGCCGAGCTGGTCGCCGGCGACCTCGGCCGCGCCCGCACCCTGGCGCTGCGTGGCGCAGAGGCGGCCGACGAGCGCGGCGACACCCGCTACCTGCAGCGGCACCTGATCGTGCTCGGCCAGGCGCTGCTGCGTTCCGGCGACGCCCAGGGAGCGCGCGAGGCCCTCGAGCGGGTGCAGGCGATCGAGCGCGTCGGCGGGTTCGGCGACCCCACGGTCAACCGCTGGCACGCAGACCTGGTCGCGGCCCTCACCGCCCTGGGTCGGCTCGACGAGGCCGCCGAGCTGCTCGCCGAGGCGCGCTACGCCCTCGAGCGCCGCGAGGGCACCGACGGTGTCGCCGCCCAGCTCGACCGGGTCGAGGCCGAGCTGCTCGTCGCCCGCGGCGACCTCGAGGGGGCCGAGCTGGTGCTCGACCGGGCCGCGAAGATGTCGGCCGACCTGGGCCTGCGCGTCGACGTGGGCCGTTGCCTGGTGACCCGGGCCCACCTCGAGCGCCGGCGCCGCCGGGTCGCCGCCGCCCGCACCGACCTGCAGGAGGCCCACGAGCTGTTCGTCTCGCTGCACGCGGACGCCTGGGCCGCGCAGGTGCACGCCGAGCTGTCACCCGACAAGGCCCCCGACTCCGACGACCCGTTGCTCGAGCGGCTGACCGACACCGAGGTCCGGATCGCCCGGGCCGTCGCCGCCGGCGCCAGCAACCGCGAGATCGCCGAGCGCACCTACGTCAGCGTGAAGACCGTCGAGGCGACGCTGACCCGGATCTACCGCAAGCTCGACCTCCGCTCGCGCACCCAGCTCGCCACGCTCCTGGTCCCGGCACCGCCCGAGTAGCACGCGCCCGGCGACTTCTGCCACCGCCCGGAAGAAGTGGTCTAGTCCCCCTGGGCCGTAAGGGTTTTCCCCCTTACCGCGCCAAATCGGTGATCCCTACGTTGCGGAGCGCGGCTGACCGGCGACCCCGGACGACCGCACCTCCCCCTTCACACACTCAGGAGAACCCATGAGATCCAGGACGCTGCTCGGAGCGGCACTGGCGACATCCCTGGCCGGCGCGCTCGCGCTCGGTGCCCAGGTGCCGTCGTCCACCGCGGCACCCACCGACGGCAAGGCCGTCGCGAGTGACCGCGCGACCCAGGACGGTCGCGCCGCGGCCGAGTCACGCCGCGACCGGGCGGTCGACGCCGCCGCCGCGTTCGTCACCGCTCGCGCCCCCCAGGCGCGCGGCGCGGACGCCGCCGTGGCCAGCCGCTCGGGCGCCGTCCCCGGCACCAAGGGCACCGTCTACGTGACCTACCAGCGCAGCTACCAGGGACTGGCGGTGTACGGCGGCGACTTCGTCGTCGCAGTCGACGAGTCGGGCCGCGTCACCGGCGCCACCGGCGCGCCCGCCCGGGCGATCTCGCTGCGCACGACCACGCCGACGAAGTCGCAGGCGTCGGCGCGGGCGACCGCGCGTCGCCAGCTCGACCAGGTGCGCACGGTCTCGAAGCCGACGCTCACCGTCTACGCCGTCGGCACCCCCCGCCTCGCGTGGCGCACGAAGGTGACCGGCGTCGACGCCGGCACCCCGTCGATCACCACCGTGTGGAGCGACGCCAGCACCGGCACGGTGCTGCTGGCCAGCGACCAGGTCGTCCACGGCACCGGCAACGGCTACTACTACCCGGGCGTCACGATCGGCACGTCCGGCTCGGGCTCGTCGTTCTCGATGACCGACCCGGCCCGCGCCGGGGTCCGCTGCGGCGGCCAGAACGGCTCGGCCTACACCGGCACCGACAACGTGTGGGGCAACGGCTCGGGCACCAACCTCGAGACCGCCTGCGTCGACGTCCTGTACTCCACCGGCAAGGAGGTCGACATGCTGTCGGCCTGGCTCGGACGCAACGGCATCAAGGGCGACGGCACGTCGTACCCCGCCCGCGTCGGCCTCAACGACGTCAACGCCTTCTACAACGGCTCGTACGTGAACTTCGGCCACTCCTCCGACAACGCCCGCCAGCTCACCGCGATCGACATCGTCGCCCACGAGCAGGGCCACGGGATCTTCCAGACCACGCCCGGCGGCTCGTCCGGCGGCAACGAGACCGGCGGCCTGAACGAGGCGACCGGCGACATCTTCGGTGCGCTCACCGAGTCGTACGCCGCCAACCCCGACGACCCGGCCGACTTCCTGGTCGGCGAGGAGGCCAACCTCGTGGGCCAGGGCCCGATCCGGAACATGGGCAACCCCAGCGCGCTCGGTGACCCCAACTGCTACTCCTCGGACATCCCCAACACCGAGGTGCACGCGGCGGCCGGCCCGCTCAACCACTGGTTCTACCTGCTCTCGCAGGGCACCAGCGGCTCGACCACCTGCAACGGGACCACGCTGACCGGCATCGGCATCCAGAACGCCGGCAAGGTCTTCTACAACGGCCTGCTGCTCAAGACGTCGTCGTGGACCCACGGCAAGGCGCGCGTCGCCACCCTGACCGCGGCACGCAACCTGTTCGGCACCACCGACTGCACGACGTTCAACCGGGTCAAGGCGGCCTGGGACGGCGTCTCGGTCCCGGCCCAGGCCGGCGAGCCGACCTGTGGCGGCGGCCCGGGTGGTGGCACCTGCTCGGAGACCACCACGACCGGATCGGTCACCAGTCGGACGTCGTCGTACAAGCCCTCGACCACGGGCTTCGCGGCCGCGACCGGCACGATCAACGCCTGCCTCACCGGCCCCAGCGGCACCGACTTCGACCTCTACCTGCAGAAGCGGAGCGGCACGTCATGGGTCGACGTGGCGGCCAGCGAGAGCGCGTCGTCGGTCGAGCAGATCGCCTACAACGGCACGGCGGGCACCTACCGGATCGAGGTCTACGCCTACGCCGGGTCGGGCAGCTACACGCTGAAGTACGACACTCCCTGACCGGCGCCTGACACGGGGCCCGGCAGCCTGGCTGCCGGGCCTCGTGCCGTGCCCGGGCGCAGAAAAGGAGCGAACCCCCCGCCGCATGGGGTCGGCGAGGGGCTCTCGTCGTCTTCTTGGTGCTCCCTCCGAAGGACGACTGAGGAGAACTCTACGCGGCTGCGGCAAGGTGTGTCGTCGGTTTAGGTAGAAACGCTGGGAGTGGTTGGCTGTCACCATGAGCACCTCAGAGGCGACCACGGGACGGCTCGACAGCCTCCTCGCGCCCGAGCACCGCAACCTGTTCGTCGGCGGCACCTGGCGGGAGGCCGACGACGGCCGCCGCTTCGATGTCGTCGACCCCGCCGACGGCTCGGTCCTCACCTCGGTCGCCGACGCGTCGAGCGGTGAGGCCACCGAGGCGCTCGACGCCGCGGTGGACGCGCAGGCCGCCTGGGCGGCGACCCCGCCGCGTGAGCGCAGCGAGATCCTGCGCCGCGCCTTCGACCTGATCACCGCCCGCGCCGACGACATCGCGCTGCTGATGAGTCTCGAGATGGGCAAGCCGGTGGCCGAGGCGAAGGGTGAGGTGGCCTACGGCTCCGAGTTCTTCCGCTGGTACGCCGAGGAGGCCGTGCGCATCCACGGCCGCTGGATGCAGGCGCCGGCCGGTGGCAGCCGACTGCTGACGATCAAGAAGCCGGTCGGTCCGTGCCTGTTCGTCACCCCGTGGAACTTCCCGCTCGCCATGGGCACGCGCAAGATCGGACCGGCCATCGCGGCCGGCTGCACGATGGTGGTCAAGCCCGCTGCGCAGACGCCGCTGACGATGCTCGCGCTGGCCGGCGTCCTCGCCGAGGCCGGGCTGCCCGACGGCGTCCTCAACGTGGTGCCGACCACCGACGCCGCCGGGCTCAGCGAGGCCCTGCAGGCCGACGACCGGCTGCGCAAGGTCAGCTTCACCGGCTCGACCGGGATCGGCCGGGTGCTCGTGCGCCAGTCGGCCGACCAGCTGCAGCGGGTGAGCATGGAGCTCGGCGGCAACGCGCCGTTCGTGGTGTTCGCCGACGCCGACCTCGACGCCGCGGTCGACGGCGCGATGATCGCCAAGATGCGCAACATGGGCGAGGCGTGCACGTCGGCCAACCGGTTCCTCGTGCACGCCGACGTCGCCGACGAGTTCGGGGAGCGTTTGGCGAAGCGGATGGGCGCCCTCACCGTCGGGCGGGGCCAGGACGACGGCGTCGACGTCGGGCCGCTGATCGACGAGAAGGCGGTCGAGTCGGTCTCGCAGCTCGTGACCGACGCCGTGCACGACGGCGCCCGGGTGCTGGTGGGCGGGTCGGCGCCGTCCGGTGCGGGGTACTTCTACCCGCCGACCGTGCTGGTCGACGTGCCGGCCGACTCGGCGATCAACGCCGAGGAGATCTTCGGGCCGGTCGCCCCGATCACCACGTTCACGACCGACGACGAGGCGATCGCCGCGGCCAACGACACCGAGTACGGCCTGGCGTCCTACGTCTACACCCGCGACCTCGCCCGCACGATCCGCGTCGCGGAGGCGCTCGAGTTCGGGATGGTCGGCGTCAACACCGGGCTCGTCTCCAACCCCGCCGCCCCGTTCGGCGGCATGAAGGCCAGCGGCTTCGGTCGTGAGGGCGGCTTCGAGGGGATCGAGGAGTATCTGGAGACGACGTACGTCGCGCTGCCCGGTACGTAGCCTTGCCCGCATGAGGTGGCTCCTGGGCGCGCTGGTCGTGCTGCTCACGACGGCGTGCTCGCCGTCCGAGCCGTCGGCCCCGTCTGCCGGGCCCACGTCGTCCCCGGCGGCCAGCGCTCCCGGCGACGCGCCGGTCGACGTGACGACGCCCGAGCCGACCGAGGCGGCGCCGCCCCCGCCCGAGATCACGCGCGACCCGCTCGCCGACCTGGTCGAGGACATCGAGGTCGACGAGGGGCCGGTGCTCGGGTCCGACATCAGCTGGCCGCAGTGCCCGCCCGGGATGGGCATCCCCGAGAAGCGGTCGCACGGCGGGCCCGGGCCGGTCGAGGACGCCCGCTACGTGATCGTCGGCCTCACGAACGGGCCCGGCTTCTACCCCAACCCGTGCCTGCAGAGCCAGGTCGACGACACCCGCGAGGCCGGCCGGATGATCGCGGCGTACGCCGTCGCCAGCTATCCCGAGCAGGGGTTCGTCGACCAGCACGGCCAGGACGGCCCGTACGACGGCGCCACCTCGCTGGGCGCGCTGGCCAACACCGGCTACCAGCAGGCGATGTTCAACGTCGACAACATGGTGAGGACCGGCCTCGTCACGCCGATCGTGTGGATCGACGTCGAGCCGGTGCCCGACTTCGAGTGGAGCAGCGACCTCGACGCCAACGCCGCCGTGGTCGCCGGCGTCGCGCGCGGCTATCGAGGACGCCGGCTACCGGATCGGCGTCTACTCCACGCCGTACCTGTGGGCGGGCGTCGTCGGCAACCTCGAGCTCGGCGTCCCCGAGTGGCGCGCCGCCGGCCAGACGTCGTCGGAGGAGGCCCTCGCCCGCTGCGGTGACGACTGGGTGATCCAAGGTGGGGAGGCGGTGCTCGGCCAGTGGGTCGAGGACGACCGCGACATGAACCTCACCTGCCCCGGCATCTCCGTCGACCTGTCCCCGTGGTTCCACCGGTACTGAAGGTGTGAGTTTCACCGGTTAAGTGGTGAATCTGCGGGTTCTGGTACGAAGTTTCGTGCCAGAAGCGCGAGTTTCACCGGTTAACCGGTGAAACTCACACACACGACCCACCCGATCACCCGGAGCCCCCATGAACGTGTCCGACGTGCTGGTCGCGGTGCTGGTGGTGCTCGGCGTCCTGGTCCTGCTCGGCGTCCTCGTCATCGGGTTCGTCATGTGGCGCTACCGCGTGCCGCCGCGGGGCGTGGTCGCCATGGTCGGCGCGCTGGTCTACCTGGCGAGCCCGGTCGACGTGCTGCCCGAGGTGCTCCTCGGCCCGCTCGGCCTGGTCGACGACGCCGGCGTCGTCACCGGGGTGGCGGTGTTCGTCTACAAGGTGGTGCAGGCGCGCAAGCGGCTCGAGCGAGCCGGGGTTGACTTCAAGCGTCGTTGAGGTTGTCGACTGGTCGCCATGCACGCGATCCGGCACCACTCCTTCGGCCCTCCGTCCACGCTCGTCCTCGACGACCTGCCCGACCTGACCCCGGAAGCGGGTCAGGTGCGGATCGCGGTCGCGGCGGCCGGCGTCCACCTGCTCGACACGACGCTGCGGCGCGGCGATGAGGGTGGTCCGATGGCGCTGCCCGAGCTGCCGACGGTGCCCGGCCGCGAGGTGGCCGGAGTGGTCGACGAGGTCGGTGAGGGCGTCGACGCCGGGTGGGTCGGGAAGCGCGTGGTCGCCCATCTGGGCATGGTGCCGGGAGGGTACGCCGAGCAGGCGGTGACGGCCGTCGGGTCGCTGTTCGCGGTGCCCGACCACGTGACGTTCCCGGACGCGGTGGCCGCGGTCGGCACCGGTCGGACGGCGCTGGGGATCCTCGAGCTCGAGCCGCCGCGGGCCGACGACGTCGTCCTGGTGCCCTCGGCTGCCGGCGGCCTGGGATGGCTGCTGGCGCAGTCGGCGCTGGCCGCCGGCGCCCGCGTCGTCGCCGCCGCGGGCGGGCCCGAGCGGACGGCGCTCCTCGACGCGCTCGGTGTCGACGCGGTCGTCGACTACCGCGACCCGGGCTGGGCCGACGCGGTCGGCGGGGTCAGCGTCGTCTACGACGGTGTCGGTGGCGACGTCGGACGCGCGGCGTTCGACCTGATCCGACCCGGTGGCCGGCTGGTGATGTTCGGCTTCTCGGCCGGCGCACCGACCGCCTTCGACTCCCGCGACCTGGTCGCCCGCGGCGTCACCGCGGGCTGGAGCCTCGGGCCGCGGATGATGGCGCTGCCCGGTGGCATCCCGGGGCTCGCCTCCCGAGCGCTCGACCGCGTCGCTTCGGGCGAGTGGCGACCGCTGGTGACGACCTACCCGTTGGCCGACGCCGCCGGTGCGCACGCCGACCTCGAGGGACGCCGGGCCGCCGGGAAGGTCGTGCTCGTCACCGCGATGAATCCGGTCGCGACCGCAGGTCCTGACATGGACACTGCGAGCGACGGAGGCGAGCGATGACCGCGCTGCTGGACCCGATGGCCGAGGACGACCGGGCACCGACCGGACGCCGGCTGCCGCGCGCCCTGACGCCGTTCCGGCACCGGGCCTACCGTCGGCTCGCGGTGGCCCTGATGCTCAGCACCTTCGCCGGCGGGGTGTGGGTGGTCGCGCTGGTGTGGGAGGTCATCCGGATCGGCGGTGGGGCCTCGCAGCTCTCGATCGTCTCGACCGCCGGCGCGATCGGCGTCGTCGTGCCGGCCCTGCTCGGTGGCGTGGTGGCCGACCGGGTGCCGCAGAAGCAGATCCTGCTCGGCGTCGCGACCCTCGAGCTCGTCGGTGTCGCCCTCGTGACCACGCTCTCGCTGCTCGATGTCACCCAGGTCTGGCACCTGGCCGTGGTCTCGTTCGCCGCGGGGGTCGGCATGGCGTTCTACTACCCGGCCTACTCGGCGTGGCTGCCGGCCCTGGTCGACGAGGCCGACCTGATGGCGGTCAACGGGTTCGAGGGGATGGTCCGACCGACCATCGGCCAGGCGATCGGGCCCGGCGTCGCCGGCGTCGTCGTGGGTGTGGCCAGCTCGGGAGCCGCGATGGCGGTCGCGACGGGCGCCTATGCGCTCGGTCTGGCTGCGCTGACGCTGGTGCCGCTGACCGCGGTCCGCCGGCAGGCGCCGGCCGTGGGGGAGGAGCGGTCGTCGGCATTGACCGACATGCGCGAGGGCTTCCACTACATGATGCGCACCCCCTGGCTGCTGGCCACGCTGCTCTTCGCCTCGGCGATGATCCTGGTGCTGATGGGCCCGCTCGAGGTGCTCGTGCCGTTCCTCATCAAGGACAAGCTCGGCGGCGGCCCGGGCGACCACGCGCTGGTGCTGGGAGCCTTCGGCATCGGCGGGGCGGTCGGCTCGCTGGCCATGGCGTCCTTCCCGATGCCGCGGCGCTACCTGACGACCATGAACCTGATGTGGGGCCTCGGCTGCCTGCCGTTCGTCGTGATCGGGCTGGCCGAGCACGTGTGGGTGATCGTGGTGTCGGCGTTCGTCATCGGCGCCATGTTCTCGGCGCCGATGGTCATCTGGGGCACGCTCCTGCAGCGCCGGGTGCCGCCGCACCTGCTGGGCCGGGTGGCCTCCCTCGACTTCTTCGTCTCGATCAGCCTGATGCCGGTCTCGATGGCGATCGCCGGCCCGGTGGCCGACGCGATCGGGCTGCGGACGACGTTCTTCATCGCCGGCGTCGTGCCGGGCGTCGCCGCGATCGTGGCGACGGTCGCGGCCCGGCTGCCCGCCGACGAGATCGCGCACCCGCTGCGCGACCCCGAGCCTCAGGACTCCAAGGAGTCGAGCACCTCCTCGTTGTGACGGTGCCCGACGGCCTCGTAGCCCACGACCGTCACCCACGGCGTCAGGGCGAGCACGACCAGGCACCACGCCAGCGAGACGCCCGCCGCGGCCAGCACGACCGACGCCACCACGACCGCCGCGGAGAGTCCGATCAGCAGCGCGTGGAACGGGTCCCAGGTGTGGCTGACCTGTGCGTAGAGGGCGTACAGCAGCGCGACGTAGGCGGCTACCGGGATCGCCACGCAGAGCACGGTCGCCGCCGACGACAGGGCCGAGTGGTGCTCGAGGTAGTACGCCGCGACGTGCAGCCCGGCGCCGACGGCCACCAGCGCGCCGAAGATCGGGATCTGGCCGTAGCCCCACGCGAACGAGCGCTCCGGACGGGCGTGGAGCAGGTGGCCGAACGGGATCACGAAGTAGGTCCACCACAGGCCGAAGGTCAGGCCGGTGCCGGCCAGTCCGAGGACGACGACGTCGACCGACCAGCCGGGGCCGTCGGGTCCGACCAGCGCGGCGAGCGGCGGCCATGGTGCCGAGCAGGCCCTCGCCGAGGGTGATGATGACGAGCAGGCCGTAGCGCTCGGCGATGTGGTGGGCGTGCCACGGGGTGCCGTCGCCGATGTGCTCGGCTCGGTAGGGGCCGACCAACTCGACGCCGACGAGCACGACGACGCCCAGGAACATCGGCAGCACCGGCAGGTCGGCGACCAGCAGGCCGACCCAGCCGACCTGGGCGACGACCAGGCTGGCGATCATGGTGCGGCACACGGGCCGACGCGCCTCGTCGTGCCGCGACGGCGCGCCACCACTGGGCGACCATCGGCACGCCGCATCACGACGTACCCGAGCACCATCACCCGGTTGTCGACGGTCTCGCCCTCGACGAGCGAGGCGAACATGTCGGGCAGACCGAGCGCCAGGATCAGGACGCCGACCATCTGCACCATCGTGGTCAGCCGGAAGACCCAGTCGTCAGTGTCGTAGGCCGAGGCGAACCACGAGAAGTTGATCCAGGCCCAGGTGATCGCGAACGTGGCGAACGCGAAGCCGATCAGCCCGTCGACGACGTGGTCCTCGGCCAGGGCGTGGGCCAGCTCGTCGGCCGCCGTCCCGAAGGCGATCACGAACGTGAGGTCGAAGAGCAGCTCGAGCGGGGTGGCCGCGCGGCCCGTCTCGTGCGGGTCGCGGCCCCGCATCCGCTCGCGGTAGTGGGTGGTGCGCACCGTCATGGACGGCAGTCTAGAGACGTGGGTCAGCGGTCGACGGCCGCGACGAGCTCGGCGCGCGAGCTGACGCCGAGTTTGCGGTAGACGCGAGACAGGTGCCCCTCGACGGCCTTGACCGAGACCGCCAGCTGGTCGGCGATCCGGCGGTTCGTGTGGCCGTCGAGCGCGAGCAGCGCGACCCGGCGCTCGGCGGCGGTCAGGACGGCGAGGGTCTCGGCCTCCTGGCGCCGCGGCTCCTCGCCCAGCCGCTCGAGCAGGCGGCGCACCCGGCTCTGCAGGGGCCAGAGGTCCTCGCGCGCACAGTAGGCCTCGGCGTCGCGCAGCAGCAGCACCGCCTGGTCACGGCGGCCCTCGAGCAGCAGCAGGCCGGCGAGGTCGGTCTCGACCTGGGCGCGCAGTCGGTCGGCCTCGACGTCCGCGAGGAGGGCGAGGGCCCGGCGCAGCCGCGGCATCCGCTGGTCGTCGGGGTCGGCGGCGGCGAGCACGCGCAGGGCCAGCGCCACGTCGTAGGTGTCGCCGCAGCGCAGCGCCAGGTCGTGCTGGGCCCGCGCGAGCTCGAGGGCCTCGGTACGGCGGCCGAGGCGGGCCATGGCCAGGGCGGCGCCGGCGCGCCACGGCGCCAGGCCGTCGTCGTCGCAGCCGGCCTCGCCCGCCGCCAGGAAGCGGTCGAGCGCCAGGTCGGGCTCGCCGAGTGCCGCGGCCAGCTCGGCGCGGGCGTGGTGGGCCTCCGGGTGGTCGCCGAGCGCGGCGAGCTCGTCGCCGAGGCTCAGGGCGGCGTCGAGGTGGCCCTGCGCGAGGTGGCAGTCGAGGAGGAGCGCGACCAGCGTGACGCGGTCGGCCGGGTGCAGCAGCGGGTCGGGCTCGAGGTGGAGCGGCACCAGGAGGTCGAGGGCGAGGCGGACCCGGCCGCGCCGCAGCAGCGACCGGGCGTCGTCGAGGAGCGCCCCGGTGGCCGGGACGACGAGCGCTGCAGGTGACATGGCGCTCAGGCTAGGAAGCCGAGCGATGGTCCGTCCGGTGAATCGTGGAAACCCGATCGAGTGGACCAGTCAGGTGGAGTCCGGGACGCCGTCCGAGGAACGAGAGCAGCCGGTCGCAGCGAGACGCGCAGGCTCCGACATCGACGGGGTCGGCGAAGCGCGACTCCCGGTCGTCGCCGCTGACCAGGGCGTTCGCGACAGGGAGGAGCGCCTCGGCGAGCGCCTCGGGGATCGGGGCCCCGTGGCCGGTCGACTGGCCGACGTCCCAGCCGTGGACGGTGATCTCGAGCGCGGCCGCGAGCGCGACCACCCCGGTGTCGACGGCGAGGTCGCCGACCCGCACGTGGGACGGCGCGTCGGGCCCGCTCCACGCGCCCAGCAGGCCGCAGGCCTTGACCTGCAGGGTCGTCACCCGCACCTCGAGGGAGGAGCTCGCGCTCGAGGGCCACCGAGCCGGCGGCGCCCTCGGTGAAGGCGTCGAGCGCGTCGTCCATGTGGACGAGCAGCTGGTCCAGGTCCCAGCCGGCGCAGGGTGTGCGGCGGCGCAGGTCGGAGTCCGTGACGTGCAGCAGCGCGCCTCGTGTGTAGGCGAGGGCTCGCTCGAGCAGCTCGACGGCCCCCGTGGGGGCGGTCGTCACGGGACCGGGACGTAGTCGGCCGGCAGCTGCGAGGGCAGGCCGAACTTCTCGAACAGCCCCTTCTCGAAGAAGGCGCCGACGTGGCTGACCTTGTCGCCGTCGAGGGTGAGCACCTGCAGGTGGAACGGCTCGAAGTGCCCCTCGGGCATCCGCATGTAGAGACCGAACGCGGGCTGGCCGTTGGCCACCGTGGAGATCATCGGCATGTCGTGGACGCCGCCGGGGCACTTGGTCTCGATCAGGTCGCCGATGTTGGACGCGCCGGTGTACCAGCCGACGAACGGCGGCATCTCCCAGACGGCGTCGCTCTTGAGCAGGGAGACGATCTCGTCGATGTCCTTGCGCCAGAACGCATCGAGGTAGCGGGTCAGCATCGACTGCTGCTCGGGGGAGAGGTCGTCGGTGACGGTGTCCTCGGTGAGGCCGCGTTCCTGCATCTGGGCGTGCGCGCGCTGCAGGGCGGAGTTGACGGCGGCGGTGGTGGTGTCGAGCGCCTCGGCGACCTCGGCGGCCGACCAGCGCAGCACGTCGCGCAGGATCAGCACCGCGCGCTGGCGGGCCGGCAGGTGCTGGAGGGCGGCGACGAAGGCGAGCCGGATCGAGTCGCGCTCGGCGACCGTGACGGCGGCGTCCGGGACGGGCTCGAGC
Organism: uncultured Actinomycetota bacterium; assembly: GCA_963825985.1. Lineage (GTDB taxonomy): Bacteria > Actinomycetota > Actinomycetes > Propionibacteriales > Nocardioidaceae > Nocardioides. The sequence goes on from CAWGVK010000002.1 coordinate 187,828, forward strand.
CAGGCGATCTCGTGGTCCTGCTCGAGGGCGTCGCCGGCCATCTGGTCGGCCGTGCCGAGCCCGGCCGGCAGCGGCCGCTTCGGCTTGCCCTCGAGGTTGGTGAGGCAGACGTTGGTGGCGATGCGGTAGAGCCAGGTGCGCACCGAGCTGCGGCCCTGGAACGTGGCGCTGGCCTTCCAGGCGCGCAGGAACGTCTCCTGCACGAGGTCCTCGGCCTCGTGCACCGACCCGCTCATCCGGTAGCAGTGGGCCAGCAGCTCGCGCTGGTAGCGCGACGTGAGCCCGTCGAAGTCGTCGAGCTCGGTCGCGGTCGCCGCGTTGTCCGTCGTCACTGTCGCCGTCCCGTCGTGCGCCGTGCGCGCCACCGTCGTCATGTCGATCTCCCGCCCCTCGTCAGTCTGCCTTCCGTACTGACCGGGGTCGAGGGAGAAAGTCATCGGTCGGTGGGGTAGTCCCGGACGAGGCGGTGCGAGCCAGGGTCAGGGCGCGTTCGGCGGCGGGGACGGCGAGGGCGCGGTCGGAGGGCACCAGGCCGACGCGGGTGCGGCGGTCGAGGAGGTCGGCGACGTCGACGGCACCCTCGTGGGTCACACCGAAGACGAGCTCGGCGAGGGTGGCGGGGACGCCGGGGGCGAGCGGCGCCAGCAGCTCGTCGTCGCCCAGACCGGTGGCGTCGCGGGCACTGCCGAGCACCAGCTCGGCGTCGGTGCCGAAGCGGCGCACCAGCCGGTCGGGCTGCTCGAGCGCGGCCAGGGTCGGCCGCGGGGCGGCGCCGAGCAGGGGGAGCGAGGCGGTGACGCAGGGGCCGCCGAGCCCGGTGGCGTCGACGGCGTCCTCGGCCATCCGGCGGTAGGTCGTGAGCTTGCCGCCGACGACGGTGACCACGCCCGTGCGGCTGGTGAGCACGGCGTGCCGGCGCGAGAGGTCGGCGGTGGAGCCGGCGCCGGTGTCGAGGAGCGGCCGCAGGCCGGCGTACGCGCCGACCACGTCGGAGCGGTGCAGCGACCGGTCGAACGACGCCGCGACGACGTCGAGCAGGAAGCCGATCTCGCTCTCGGAGGGCGTCGGCACGTCGGGCACCGGCCCGGGGGCGGGCTCGTCGGTGAGGCCGACGTACAGGGTGCCCTCGGGCTGGGGGAGGACCATCACGAAGCGGTTCCTCTCTCCCGGCACCGGGGCGAAGACGGCGGTGCGCAGGCCGGGCAGGGTGTCGGCGCGCAGCACCAGGTGGGTGCCGCGGCTGGGTCGCAGGGTCACGTCGTCGACGAGGTCGCCGGCCCAGACACCGGTGGCGTTGACGACGGCCCGGGAGGTGACGGTGTGGACGTCGCCCGTCAGCTCGTCGCGCAGCTCGACGTGGGTGCCGGACGCCGCCAGCACCCGGGCGCGGGTGCGCACGTGGGCGCCGAGCGAGGCCGCCGTGCGGGCGATCGTGATGACCAGGCGGGCGTCGTCCTCGAGCTGGCCGTCCCAGGAGAGGTAGCCACCGGCGAGCCCCGCGCTGCGCAGCCCCGGCGCGAGCTGGAGGAGCTCGGTGGCCGAGAGGCGCCGCGGTGGGGGCAGGGTGGCGACGGAGGTGTGGGCGCTGCGGCGCAGGAGGTCGCCCGCCCGCAGCGCGCCCCGGGTCAGTGCGCGCTGCGGCCGGCTGGTGGCGGAGGTGAAGGGCACGACGTACGGCATCGGGCGGGTCAGGTGCGGTGCGGTGACCTCCATCAGGACGCCGCGCTCGACCGCGCTCTCGTGGGCGACCGCGACCTGGCCGTTGGCGAGGTAGCGCAGGCCGCCGTGCACGAGCTTCGACGACCAGCGCGACGTGCCGAAGGCGAGGTCGTGGGCGTCGACGGCGAGCACGGTGAGGCCGCGGCTGACCGCGTCGAGCGCGACGCCGACGCCGGTCACGCCGAGGCCGACGACGACCAGGTCGACGTCGGTCGGGGCGTGGGTGAGTCCGGCCCGGATCATGGCTGCAGGATCCGGGTCAGGAGCAGTGCCAGCTCGTCGTCGAGCTCGGTCTGGGTGACGCCGTCGTCGATCATCGTGTGCGCCGAGAGCACGAACCCGTGCGCGGCCAGCGCCAGGGCGCGGGCGATCGCGGTCGGGTTGCCGGGGCGGACGTCGCCGGCGTCCTGCCCCTCGCGGATGGCGGTCTCGGCGATCGCGAGGATGAGGTCCTGCGAGCGGCCGCGGCGCGAGAGCAGGTAGGGGAGGATCAGCTCGGGGTCGAGCTCGACGATCCGCAGGAACAGCTCGTTCTCGCGCAGCGCGCGCACGGTGGCGACCATCCGCTCGACCAGGGCCCCGGTCGAGTCGGTCGAGTCGGTCGAGTCGCTCGAGTCGGTCGCGGCCACGATGCCGGTCCACTCGCGGGTCATCAGGTCGCCGAGCAGCGTGGGCATGTCGGCCCACGAGCGGTAGATCGTCATCCGGGAGACGCCGGCTCGGCGGGCGACCTCGGTGAGCGTCGTACGCCGCCAGCCGACGTCGAGGATGCAGGCGCGAGCGGCGTCGAGGTACCCGTCCCGCGGATCGTCGTTGTGACGAAGTGACGTCATGTGTCACACTGTAACACGTGACCGAGATGCACCCCGCCCGCTGGGGCGACCCCGACCTGGCCGCCCCCCTCCCGGACGCCGCCCGCGAGCTGGTCGAGCTCGCGTTCGGTCCGCTCGTCGCGAGCCCCGCCGGCACCGGCGACCTGCCCACCCGGGCCCTCGCGCCGGCGGTCCTCGACGCCCTGGGCGAGGCGATCGGGGCCGAGCACGTCCTCGCCGACGACGACACCCGCCGGCTGCGCACCCGCGGCAAGTCGACGCCCGACCTGCTCCGCGCCCGGGCCGGCGACCTGGTCGACGCACCCGACGTCGTCGTCCGACCCGGCGACCACGACGACGTCGCCGCCGTGCTCGCCGTCGCGGTCGAGCACCACGCCGCCGTCGTCCCGTTCGGCGGGGGGACCTCGGTGACCGGCGGGCTCGCCGCGCGCCGCGACGGGTACGCCGGCGTGGTCTCGCTCGACCTGCTGCGGATGAAGCGGCTGCTCGATGTCGACCCGGTGTCGATGACCGCCACGCTCGAGCCGGGCCTGCGCGGCCCCGAGGCCGAGGCCCTGCTCGCCGAGCACGGACTGACCCTCGGCCACTACCCGCAGTCGTTCGAGTACGCCACCATCGGCGGGTTCGCGGCCACCCGCTCCAGCGGGCAGTCGAGCGCCGGCTACGGCCGCTTCGACGCCCTGGTCGTCGGCCTGCGGGTGGCGACGCCGCGCGGCGAGCTGGTGCTCGGCAGCGCGCCGGCCACCGCCGCCGGCCCCGACCTGCGTCAGCTGCTGCTGGGCTCCGAGGGTGCGTTCGGCGTCATCACCGCCGTCACGGTGCGGGTGCGCCGGCTGCCGGCCGAGAAGTACTACGAGGGGTGGCGCTGGCCGTCGTTCGAGACGGGCGCCGACGCGATGCGCGCCCTCGCCCAGAGCGGACTGCTGCCGACCGTCGTCCGGCTCTCCGACGAGTCCGAGACCGCGATCAACCTGGCCCATCCCGACCGCATCGGCGCGAGCGAGCCCGGCTGCCTGATGATCGTGGGCCACGAGGGCGAGCCCGCCACGGTCGCCGCGAAGCGCGCCGCGGTGTCCTCCGTCCTCGGGGGCCTCGGGGGCGTGCCGCTCGGCGAGGAGCCCGGCCGGGCCTGGGCGCGCGGCCGCTTCGGGGCGCCGTACCTGCGCGACTCGATGCTCGACGTCGGCGTCCTGGTCGAGACGCTCGAGACCGCGACGTTCTGGTCGAACCGCGACGCGCTCTACACCGCGGTGAAGCAGGCGCTGACGTCGTCGCTGGGCGACGGAGCGATCGTGCTCTGCCACATCTCGCACGTCTACGAGACCGGCTGCTCGCTCTACTTCACCGTCGCCACCCAGGCCGGCGACGACCCGCTCGGTCGGTGGCGCGCCGCCAAGGCCGCCGCCAGCGACGCGATCGTCGCCGCCGGCGCCACCATCACCCACCACCACGCCGTCGGCACCGACCACAAGCCGTGGCTCACGGCCGAGATCGGCGAGCTCGGCGCGTCGGTGCTCCGGGCGGTCAAGGCCGACCTCGACCCGACCGGCATCCTCAACCCCGGGGTGCTGATTCCATGAACACCCCCATGCGCCGCTCGTTCACCTTCCTCGTCAACCCCGCCTCCGGCGGCGGCGCGGCGCCCGGCGCCGTCGTGCCGGTCGCCCGGCTGCTGCGCGACGCCGGCGCGACCGTCGACGTCACCTACTCACCCGGTCCCCGGGCGATGGCCGTGCTGGTCGACGCCGCCGTGGCGCGCGGCGACGTGGTGGTCTCGGTCGGCGGCGACGGCATGCTGTCGTCGCTCGCGGGTGCGGTCTCGGCCGCCGACGGCACGCTGGCCGTGCTGCCCGCGGGGCGCGGCAACGACTTCGCCCGGATGCTCGGCCTGCCCGACGACGCCGAGGGCCAGGCGCGGCTGCTGCTCGAGGGCGGCGTCCGCCGGGTCGACCTCGTCTCCTACCGGGGACGCCGTGTGGCCGGGTCGGTCTACGCCGGCGTCGACGCCCGGGCGAGCGTGCTCGTCGACCGGGCGCACCGGCTGCCGAAGCGCGTGCAGTACCCCTACGCCGCGCTGCGGTCGCTCGCGACGTACCGGCCGGCGCGGTTCCGCGTGTCGGTCGACGGTGTGGTCGGCGAGTACGCCGCCGCCAACGTCGTCGTCGCCAACTCCGCCTACTACGGCAAGGGCATGAAGATCGCACCCGACGCCGCCGTCGACGACGGGCTGCTCGACGTGGTGGTGATCGAGGCCGCGTCGCGGCTGGCCCTGATGCGGTCGCTGCCGAAGGTGTACGACGGCGCGCACGTCGACCTGCACGGAGGTGACCGTGCTGCGGGGCAGCCGGGTCGAGCTCGCGGCCGAGCCCGCCGTCCCCGTCGGCGGTGACGGGGAGCCGCTCGGCGTCCTGCCCGGCCTCGACGACGACCCGGCCGTCGTCGAGGTGCTGCCGGCGGCGCTGGCCCTGATCAGCCCGTAGCGAACGACCAGACCAGCAGCTCGCTCGGCACACCCGCGGTCACCTCGTGCGCAGGGTCGCCGGTGAACCGGAAGGCGTCGCCCTCCTGCAGCGGCTCGGCGAGCGAGCTGCGCAGCAGCGCCCCCCGGGCGACGTACACGTGCACCAGCGGCGCCGACGGAAGGGTCGTCGTCTCGTGGTCGCCGAGCCGCACCACCGCGAGGCGGGCGCCCGGGAGCGGCTCGACGTCGTCGCCGGGCACGACCCCGTAGGTGGCCGGGCCGTCGTGGTCGTCGGTGAGCCAGGTCTGCACGAAGCGGGTCTGCGGCGCGGCCGCGACCTCGCTGTGCTCGACCCCCGCGCCGGTGCGGAGCACCCCGAACGACCCGGCCCCGACCACGGTGCTGCCCGTCGGGTCGGTGTGCTCGAGCGCGCCGCTCACGACGTACGTCACGATCACCAGGTCGCTGTGCCGGTGGGTGTCGAAGCCGCGGCCGGCCGCCAGCAGGTGGTCGTCGTGGCACACCATCGGGCCGAAGCGCAGGTTGTCGGGGTCGTAGGCGGAGCCGAACGAGAACGAGTGCCGGCTCAGGCGCCCCTGCTCCCGTTCGACGAACCGGTCAGAACCCCGGCGGATCTCCGCGCTCACGGGCATCATTGTGCCCGTGCCACCTCCCGATGTCGGCGGGCGCCCCGACCCGGGCCGTCCTCCCCTGCTGCCGCCCGGGTTCCTGCTCGGCGTGGCGACCTCGGCGTACCAGGTCGAAGGCGCCGTGAGCGACGACGGCCGCGGCCCCACGATCTGGGACACGTTCAGCCACACCCCCGGGCGGATCGTCGACGGCACCAACGGCGACGTCGCGGCCGACCACTACCACCGCGTCGGCGAGGACGTCGGCCTGCTCGAACGTCTCGGCGTCGGTGGCTACCGCTTCTCGGTGGCCTGGTCGCGGGTGCAGCCGGCCGGGCGCGGTCCGGTCAACGCCGCCGGCCTCGACTTCTACGACCGGCTCGTCGACCGGCTGCTCGAGGCGGGCATCGCCCCGATGGCCACGCTCTACCACAGCGACCTGCCGCAGGCCCTCGAGGACGACGGCGGCTGGCTCAACCCCGCCACGGCCTCCGCCTTCGCCGAGTACGCCGGCATCGTGGGCGACCGGCTGGCCGACCGCGTCGCCAGCTGGGTGCCCGTGGCCGAGCCGAACGTGGCCGCGCTGCAGGGCTACGGCCTGGGCACCCAGGCCCCCGGCCACGTGCTGCACTTCGACGCCTTGCACGCCTGCCACCATCTGCTGCTCGCGCACGGCCGCGCGGTCACGGCGCTGCGGGCGAGCGGGGCGAGGGACATCGGGTGCGCCAACAACCACGCACCGATCTGGCCCGCCACCGACGACCCGGCCGACGTCGGCGCCGGCAAGCTGTTCGACTCGCTGTGGAACGGGCTGTTCCTCGAGCCGATGCTCCTCGGCCGCTACCCGGCCGACCTCCAGCCCCTGGTCGAGGAGCTCGTGCGGCCCGGCGACCTCGCCGACATCCGGGCCCCGCTCGACTTCTACGGGGTCAACTACTACAGCCCGATCCGGATCGCCGCGGCCTCCGAGGACGCGCCCGTCCCGTTCGAGGTGCTCGAGCTGCTCGGCTACCCACGCACCGACCGGGGCTGGACCGTCGTCCCCGACGCGCTGCGCGAGTGGCTGATCACGTTCCGTGCCCGCTTCCGCGCTGCCCTCCCGCCGATCGTGATCACCGAGGCGGGTGCGTCGTACCGCGGCGATCCCGATGAGCACGGTGTCGTCGACGACCAGCTGCGCATCGACTACCTCGACGCCCACCTCCGCGCCGTCGCCACCGCCGCCGAGCGCGGGGTCGACATCAGGGGTTTCTACGCGTGGTCACTGCTCGACTCCTTCGAGTGGACCGAGGGACTCTCGCAGCGCTACGGCCTGGTGCACGTCGACTTCGACACACTGGTCCGGACGCCCAAGCGCTCCTTCGACTGGTACGCCTCGCTGATCGCCGCGCAGCCCCGCTCGGTCGGCTGAGACCCTCGCCTGCCCGGGCCCTACCGTAGGCGCATGCCCTCGGTCGCGGACGCCGTCGCGCACGTCCTCGACGGCGCCCGGCTCCCCGCGCTCGTCGTCACCGATCTCGACCTCGGCCTGCTCGAGGTCGCCGACGTCGCCGACGTCGCCGTCATCCGGGTCGGTGAGCCTCGTCCCGAGGGCCAGGTGCGGACCGTCGTCCTGGTCGTCGCCGACGTGCCGTCGCTGCGCCGCGCGGCCGAGCGGTTGGCCGGGATCGGATGGGCCCGCATGGTCGGCGTCGTGGTGGCGGGCGCCGAGGCCGCCCTCGCCCCGCGACGGCACCCGGCCTGGCCGGGTCTGACCGACGTCGACGCCCGCCTGCTCGGCGACGTCGCCTGCACGCGCGTGACGTTCTCCGCCCGCCTCGACGCCGGCCCGGTGCTGGCCGGCCTCGCCCGCGCCGCAGCGCTGCCGGTGACCGGCGGGTACGGCGGCGTCCGGGTCGCCGCGGCCTACGACCCCGACGCCAAGACCCCTCCCGACGTCGTGGTCGCCGACGCTGCCGCCGGTCGGCTGGCCGTGAGCGAGGTCATCGACCGCCCCCCGGTGCTCGTCTCCGCCGACGAGCTCGGACCCGACCCGCTCGACGAGGCCGTCTACCACCCGGTCGGCTTCCGCCGCGACTGGGAGCGCCCGGTGGTCGACCTGCCGGCGTCGACCCGGCTCAGCCCCGCGCTGGTGCGCGACCTCCGCGACGCCCAGGGCGTGCGGGTGGCGCCAGGAGCAGACCAGCAGCTGGCCGCGGGCCTGGCGATGAGCGGCATCCCGCTCGTCGGGCCTCCCCACGGGGTGCCCGAGGTGGACCTCGACGGCGCGCTCGACGATGCGCTGCGCCGCGAGGAGCTGTCGGTGCGGCTACGGCGGGCCGCGATCGCGCGGCACTCGATCGCCGCCCACCGGGCCCGGCTCGCCGCCCGCGCCGGCGTCCGACGCGCCGCCGACCCCACGGTCAGCCTGGTCGTGGTGACGCGTCGCCCCGAGCGACTCGGCCACGCCCTGGCCCAGGTGGCCCGCCAGCGACCGGCCCACCCCGCCGGGCCGGGAGCCGACGTCGAGCTGGTGCTCGCCGCCCACGGGTTCACCCCCGATCGTGCCGTCGTCCGCGACGCCCTCGGCGTCCTGCCACACACCATCGTGGAGGCGACCACCGACAGTCTCGGCGGCCACGTGCTGCGCCAGGCGACCGATGCGGCGTCGGGTGACGTGGTGCTGACGATGGACGACGCCGACTGGTACGGCCCCGACGTCGTCACCGACCTGCTGCTCGCCCGCCGCTACACCGGCGCCGACGTGGTCGGGATGCCCGCCGAGATGGTCTACCTCGAGGCGACCGACACCACCGTGCGCCTGCGCGGCCCGAGCGAGACCCACGACACCGACGTCGCCGACGCAACGGTGCTGATCGACCGCACCGTGCTGCGCGACCTCGGCACCCGCCCGGTCGGCACCGGCCTCCTCGACGCCGTCCGGCACGCCGGCGGCAGCATCTACGGGACCCACGGCCTGGGGTACCTGCGCCGCGGTGCCGACGTCGACGTCCGGCCCGAGAGGGTCGCCGCCCGGTGGCCCGGCTTCCGGCCCAGCGCCCTGATGGACCTGCCATGACAGAGAGCCGCGTCGGTGGCAGATAGCGTGGATGCCGTGCACCCCACCGACCCCGAGGACCCGCAGGTCGTGCGCCGCGTGGTCTTCGTCGTCGGTGCCGGCCGCAGCGGCACCAGCACCATGTCGGGCGCGCTGCGCACCCTCGGCATGCACGTCCCGCAGCCCGAGGTCGCGGCAGACGAGGCCAACCCCAAGGGCTTCGGCGAGGCGCAGTGGGTCGTCGACCTCCACGACGAGCTGCTGCAGCGATGCAACGTGCACGTCTCCGACGCGCGACCGGCGGCGTGGTTCGAGTCCGGCAAGCTGGCGCACTTCGAGCCCTTGCGCGGCCGGTTGCACGCCTGGTTGGAGGAGCAGTTCGTCGAGGGTGGTCCCGAGCTCGTGATCAAGGACCCCCGCCTGGCCTGGTTCCTCGGCCTCTGGCGCTCGGCGGCGCTGCGGTGCGAGGCGACCCCGGCGTACGTCACGATGCTGCGCCCGCCCGCCGAGGTGGTCGGCAGCAAGCAGCGCCACCACACGGCCAAGGTGGGGGAGGTGCAGCGCACGGCCGCCTGGGTCAACATGATGCTCCACACCGAGCGCGCGACCCGCGGCTCGGCGCGCGCCTTCGTGCGGTACGCCGACATGCTCGACGACTGGACGGTCCCGGTCTTCGGGATCGGCGACCAGTTCGACCTCGTCTCCGTGCAGGACGCCGAGGCCAACGCCATCCGGGCCGTGCACACCTTCATCGACCCGTCCCTGCACCGCGCGTCCCTCACCTGGGCCGACATCGAGGTGCCGCGGCAGCTGCGCGAGATCGCCCAGGAGACCTGGGAGAACCTCGACCGCCTCGCCGAACCCGGCGGCGACGCACCGGAGGTCCACGACCGGCTCGACGCCGTGCGCACGGCGTACTCCACGCTCTACGACGAGGCCGAGGCCCTCTCCCAGTCGAGCGCCCTGGCCGCCCATCGCGACGGGCTGTCCACGCTGCCGGCGCCGGTGAACGCCGTGGTCAAGCGTGGGGCCGACCGGGTGCCCCACCGGATGCGCGCGATGGTGCCCGCCGGTGCCCGGCGGGGCCTGCGCCGGGCCCTCGGTCGCAACCGCGAGGCCTGACCCCGTGCCGACCCGCGGTGCCGACATCCCATGCCTGGAAGGCGATCCGGCCTACGACGTCCGATGGCCGTGGAACCACGGCGCCGCTCTGCGCACCGGGCTCACGTGCGTCTTCCGGGTCAGGAACGAGGCCCGCAACCTGCCCTGGGTGCTGCCCCCGATGTTCGAGGCGGTCGAGCACGTCGTCCTCGTCGACAACCGGTCCGACGACGGCACGCCGGAGGTCGCCGCCCGGATCGCCGCCGAGGTGGGGGCGGGCGACCGCTACACCGCCGCGTCATACCCCTTCGACGTGAGCCGCGCCGGCGCCGAGCACCTCGCCACCGCCCCCGACTCGGTGCACTCGCTGACCCACTTCTACAACTGGTCGTTCAGCCACGTGCGCACCACGTACTCGATGAAGTGGGACGGCGACATGGTGCTGACCCCCGAGGGCGTGGGTGTGCTGCGCGACCTGTCGTGGCAGCTGCAGGGCAGCGGCGCGGTCGTCGTCGTACCGCGGCACCCGGTGACCGTGACGAGCGACTCGGAGGCGTGGATCGACCTCGGCTCGCGGTTCGTCGAGCCGTGGGTCTACCCGATGGGCGCCGACTTCACCTTCGTGAAGGCCTTCGAGTGGGAGGTGCGGGAGTTCCCGACGACCTCGCCGCGCATCGTGGCGCCCGAAGGTCTGTGCGTCGAGCTGAAGTGGCTCGACACCGACGAGTTCGCCAACTGGGGCCCCATCGACGGCTTCACGCAGAAGCGGGTCAGGCGCAAGCAACGTGAGCGCGAGGTCGTCGGAGCCCTGCGCGAGGGCCGGGGCGAGGAGGTGCCCGACCTGCACCGGATCGAGGCTCCACCCGGCATCCACGTCGTCGACCACGTGGTGCAGTCCTGGTTGCCGCGGGCCAGGCGCCCGCTCGTCGCCCGCCGGGCCGGTGCCTGAGGTGCCCGAGCTTCCGCCGGCGGTGCAGACGTTCCTCGACGGCGGCGGCGTCCTGCTCTCCGACGCGAACCCCGGCCGGCACGACCGCGTGGCCGTCGTCCGCCCCACCCTGCGCGGCGAGGAGTGGCCGGCCGGAGTGCGGACCCCCGTGCTCGGGGTGTGGTCGGCAGGGGGCGCCATCACGCTCGAGACGCGGCCCGAGTGGCCGAGGCTGCTGGCGCTGCGGTCGCGCCCGGCGGCGGGCAGGTGGTGGACGGTGCTCCGGTTCGCCGAGGCGGTCGACGTCGCCGCCGTGCTCGACGAGATCGCGCGCCAGAGCGTGTGGCGCGATCGGCACGACGGGCGCGTGCTGCGTGCCCGCCTCGACGCGCCGCTGGTCGGCCCGCTCGACGAGCGCACCCTCAACCCGATCGGCTTCGTCACCGCGAACGACGGCCGCGTCGTCGACGCGGCGACGCTCGACCGGGTCACGCCGGCCGTGGTGGCCGGGCTGCGCGGAGCCGCCGGCGTGCGAGTGGCTGACTGGACGCCCGACACCACCCGGACCGTGGCCGCCCTTGCCCTGGCCGGGGTGCCGGTCGTCGCCGACACCGCGCCGGTCGAGCTCGGAGCACTGCTCCGTGACGCGATCACTGCTCACGTCGACCTCGCAGACCCGATCGCCCGCGAGGAGCACAGCCTGGTCACGCGGCGGGCTGCGTTCGACATCTTCTCGAGCGTGGCCGGGCAGCCCATGGTCAGCGTCGTGCTCGCCACGCGCCGCGACGACATGCTCGACTTCGCCCTGGCCCAGGTCGCCCGCCAGCGCGGCGTCGACTCCCTCGAGCTGGTGCTCGCGCCGCACGGCTTCGACGTGCCGCTCGCCCGGGTGCGCGACGCCGTCGGTCCCGACGTCGCCGTCCAGGTGCTGCCGCAGCCCGAGACCACGCTCTTCGGCGACGTCCTCGACGCGGCCGCGCGGGCGGCCGGCGGTGACGTCGTCCTGAAGATGGACGACGACGACTGGTACGCACCCGACGTCGTCGCCGACCTGCTCCGCGCCCGCGCCTACTCAGGCGCCGAGCTCGTGGGCATGCCGGCCGAGCTGCACTACCTCGCGGAGCCCGACCTGACCGTCAAGCGCGGCCACCCGGTCGAGCTGTACTCGTCGTTCGTCGCCGGCGGCACGATGCTGGTCGACCGCACCGCACTGCGTGAGGCCGGCGGTTTCCGCGCCGTCCGCAAGTACGTCGACGCCCAGCTCATCGACGCACTCCAGGCCATGGGCGCCGCGATCTACCGCACCCACGGCCTCGGCTACGTGCTGCGCCGCAACGCCTCCGGTCACACCTGGCAGGTCGACCTCGACTACCTGCTCGACCCCAAGCGCACCGTCGCGACCTGGCCGGGCTTCCACCCGTCCCGCCTCCTCGAGCCCGACCCGCGTCACCTGCCCTGACGGGTCGTCCCTACCGTCGTCCCAGGCCTCGCGCCTCGAACCCGGCGGCGCGCCAGGCGGGGAGGTCGAGGAGGTTGCGGCCGTCGAGCAGGCGGCGGTGGGTCATCACGGCGCCGACCTCGTCGGGGTCGACGGCGCGGAACTCGGGCCACTCGGTGAGGTGCAGCAACAGGTCGGCGCCGCGCGCGGCGTCGACGGCCGAGGTGGCGTAGTCCAGCGTCGGGAATCGGGCGGCAGCGGTCGCGGCCGCCTTCGGGTCGTAGACGGTGACGTGCGCGCCGCGCAGGTGCAGCTGGCCGGCGATGTTGAGGGCGGGGGAGTCGCGGACGTCGTCGGAGTCGGGCTTGAAGGCCGCGCCCCACACGCCGATCCGGGCGCCGAGCACCGACTCGCCCAGCATCGCCTTGGCGACCTGGGTGGCGCGGAGTCGCTGCCGCTGGTTGATGTCGTCGACCTGACGCAGGAACGACATGGCGTCCTCGACTCCCAGCTCGCCGGCGCGGTGGACGAACGCCCGGATGTCCTTGGGCAGGCAGCCACCGCCGAAACCCACACCCGGCGTTGAGGAAACGGCGTCCGATCCGGTTGTCGTGGCCGATCGCGTCGGCGAGCGCCACGACATCCGCCCCCGCCGCGTCGCAGACCTCACCGACGGCGTTGATGAACGAGATCTTCGTGGCCAGGAACGCGTTGGCCGACACCTTCACCAGCTCGGCGGTCGCGAAGTCGGTCACCACGATCGGCGTCCCGGCCTCGGTCATCGGCGCGTAGAACTCCCGCAGCTCCTTCTCCGAGCGCTCGGAGTCGACGCCGAGCACGAGCCGGTCGGGCTCGAGGGTGTCGCGCACGGCGAACCCCTCGCGCAGGAACTCCGGGTTCCACACGAGCTGGGCGGCGTCGCCGACCGGCGCGAGCGAGGCCAGCAGGGCCGACATCCGCTCGGCCGTGCCGACGGGCACGGTCGACTTGCCGACCACGTTTGCCGGACGCGTGAGGTACGGCGCGAGCCCGCGGACCGCGGTCTCGACGTACGTCGTGTCGGCGCCCAGCGAGGAGGGCAGCTGTGGGGTGCCGACGCACACGAAGTGCAGGTCGGCGAACGCACCCGCCTCCTCGTAGGAGTCGGTGAACCGCAGCCGTCCCGACGCGACGTGCTTGCCCAGCAGGTCGTCGAGACCGGGCTCGTAGAAGGGAGCCGTGCCACCGGCGAGCGAGGCGCGCTTGGCGTCGTCGATCTCCATCCCGAGCACCTCGTGGCCGAGCTCGGCCATGCAGGCCGCGTGGGTGGCGCCGAGGTAGCCACATCCGATGACGGTGATCCGCATGGGGCAAGCCTAGGAGGCGTCGTGAGTCAGCGCGGCAGCGAGTCGGTGAACGATCTCGGTCAACCGTGCCGGACTGGTCGCGAAGTTCACCCGCACGTGACCCTGCAGCCCGGGCTGGTAGTCGTGCCCGGGCGCCAGCCTGACCCGCTCCCGCTCGAGCGCGACGGCCGCCGGGTCGTCGTGGCCGTAGGCACGCAGGTCGACCCAGGCGAGGTACGTCGCCTCCACCGGCCGCATCCGCGCCAGCGGCAGCTGGTCGGCGAGCAGCTCGACCAGGAGGTCGCGCTGCGCGGTCAGCCGATCGCGCAGCGCCGCCAGCCACGCGTCGCCCTCCGTGTACGCCGCCACCGAGGCCTCGACCCCGAGCACCGACCACGAGTCGTTGCGCGCCATCGGGGCGGAGGTCAGCGCCTTGTGCAGCGCGCTCGACCCGGTGACCACCTGGGCGCACTTGAGGCCGGCGATGTTGAACGCCTTGGACGCCGCGACCACCGCGACCGTGTGCTCGGCGGTGCCCTCGACCGACAGGTACGACACGTGCTCGCCACCATCGAGCACCAGCGGTGCGTGGATCTCGTCGGAGACCACGGTCGCGCCGTGGCGCAGCACGACGTCGCGCACCCCCTCGAGCTCGGCGCGCGTGAACACCCGCCCCCAGGGGTTGTGCGGCTGGGTGAGCAGCAGGGCGGTCGCACCGGAGGCGAAGTGGTGCTCGAGCTGGTCGAGGTCGAGCTCGGCGCGCTCGGCGTCCGGGTCGACGACCAGGTCGCGTCGCTCCCGCCCCGTGATCGCCGCCATGTCGAGCTGCGGTGCGTAGCCGGGCAGCGGCATCACCAGGGCGCCGGGCGCCGCCACGACGTCGAGCGCGAGCCGGACGCCGGCGGTGACGTCGACCGTCGCGAGCACCTGCTCCGGGTCGACCGTGGCGCCGAACTGACGCTCCGCGAACCCGGCGTACGCCGCACCGAGCGCGCCGCCCTGGGCCAGGCGCGGGTAGCCGGTCATCCCCGCCGCCACCGCGCGGTGCAGGGCGTCGAGCACCGGCTCGGCCGTCGCGTAGTCCATCTCGGCCACCCACGCGGGCAGCACGTCGGGCGCGACCTCGCCCCACTTGCAGACCAGCGCCGCGCGGGCCTCGGCGTCGGTCAGGTCGCGGATCATCGGCGAACCCGCTCGGCCGCCGCCGCGATCGCGTCCGGGTCGCCGGGCGTCGGCACCCACGGCAGCTGCAGCGAGTCGCGGGCCGGCGCGTCGACGTACCGCGGCACGACGTGCAGGTGGAAGTGGAACACCGTCTGCCACGCGGCCGAACCGCAGCAGTTGAGCAGGTTGACGCCGTCGGCGCCCAGCCCGTCGACCACCCGTCCGGCCACCCGCTGGGCCGCGAGTGCGCACGCCGTCAGGTCGTCGGGCTCGATGTCGAGCAGGTCGCGGGAGTGCACGCGCGGCACCACGAGCAGGTGCCCCTCGCTCGCGGGGTTGATGTCCATGAAGGCGACCGTGCGCTCGTCCTCGTCGACCCTCGTCGAGGCGACGTCGCCGGCCACGATGCCGCAGAACAGGCAGTCATCGGTCATGGGCACGACCGTAGTCACCCGGTTCTCCGGGGAAGTTCGCCACCCCGTCAACGTGGCTGGCACCCCACGACGTTGATGGGGTGGCGAAGTGTCCCAACCGTGACAGCCTTACTGGCAGGATCGCGGCATGAGCGACCAGGAGATCGAGCTGGGGCAGGGGACCGGACCGCTGAGGGGGGTCCGGGTGGTCGAGATCGCGGGGATCGGGCCGGGGCCGCACGCGTGCATGATCCTGGCCGACCTCGGCGCCGACGTGATCCGCGTCGAGCGCCCCGGGGGGTCGCTGCTCGCGGGTGGCGCCACGATGATCCTCAACCGCGGCCGGCCGAGCGTCGCGCTCGACCTCAAGAACCCCGAGGCGGCCGCCGTCGTCCTCGCGCTGGTCAAGGACGCCGACGTGCTGGTCGAGGGCATGCGCCCCGGCGTCACCGAGCGGCTCGGCCTCGGACCCGACGACTGCCTCGCCGTCAACGAGCGCCTCGTCTACGGCCGGATGACGGGCTGGGGCCAGCACGGTCCGCTCGCCCGCGCGGCCGGCCACGACATGAACTACATCGCCATCACCGGGGCGCTGTTCGGCATGGGCCAGGACAAGTCGCGCCCGCACTTCCCGGCCAACCTGGTCGGCGACTTCGGGGGCGGCTCGACGTACCTCGTGATCGGCATCCTGGCCGCCCTGCTCGAGGCGAGGGTCTCGGGGCGGGGTCAGGTGGTCGACGCCGCGATCGTCGACGGCACCGCCCACCTCAACGCGATGACCAGCGCGTTCGCCGCCAGCGGCGGCTACCACGAGGAGCGGGCGGCCAACCTGCTCGACGGTGGCGTGCCCTACTACGACGTCTACGAGACCGCCGACGGCAGGCACCTGTCGGTCGGTGCGCTCGAGCCGCAGTTCTTCGACGTCCTCGTGACGACCCTCGGCGTCCAGGACACCTGTCCGGGTCAGGCCGACCTCGACCGGTACGACGAGATGCGGATCATCTTCGACGAAACGTTCCGCACCAGGACCCAGTCGGAGTGGATCGCGATCTTCGAGGGCACCGACGCGTGCGTGGCCGGCATCGTGCCGATCAGCGAGGCCGTCGAGCACCCGCACCTCGTGGCGCGTGAGACGTTCGTCGAGAAGGACGGGCTGACCCAGCCGACGCCTGCCCCACGCTTCTCGAGGACGGCGCCGTCGCTCACCCTCCCGCCGCCCACCCCGGGCCAGCACACCCGGGCCGCGCTGGCCGCCTGGGGTGTCGCCGACGTCGACGGACTGGTCGAGCGTGGGGTCGTGGTCCAGACGTGACCCAGGCCACGACGAGACTGTTGAACATCTGTCAATAAGCCGATACCGTCGTCCCATGAGCACACCCGAGCACGTCGACGTCCTCATCGTCGGCGCCGGCCTGAGCGGCATCGGAGCCGCCTGCCAGCTGAAGTCCGGCCACCCGAACCGCACGCTCGCCGTCCTCGAGAGCCGCGACGCCAGCGGCGGCACGTGGGACCTCTTCCGCTACCCGGGCATCCGGTCCGACTCCGACATGTTCACCATGGGCTACCAGTGGCGCCCGTGGCCGGGCGTCACCGCACTCGCCGACGGCGACCTGATCCTCGACTACGTCCGCACCGTCGCCGAGGAGCGCGGCGTCGACAAGCTGATCCGCTACCGCTACGCGGTCACGGCCGCCGACTGGGACAGCGACACGATGCGCTGGACCGTCGAGATCGACCACGACGGAGCCCAGCTCACGATGACCTGCGACTTCCTGTGGGGCTGCACGGGCTACTACGACTACGAGACGGGCCACGCACCGGTGTTCCCCGGGGCCGACGAGTTCACAGGCCAGGTGATCCACCCGCAGTTCTGGCCCGACGACCTCGACTACGCCGGCAAGCGCGTCGTCGTGATCGGCAGCGGCGCCACCGCGGTGACGCTGGTGCCGTCGATGGCGCCGACCGCCGGCCACGTCACGATGCTGCAGCGGACGCCGACGTACATCCTCCCGCAGCCGGGACGCGACCCCCTCGCCAAGCTGCTAGCCCCGCTGCCGGACGCCGTGACCTACCCGATCGTCCGCACCAAGAACGTGATCCGGCTGATCGCCAGCTACCAGCTCGCCCGGCGCTTCCCGAAGCAGTCGAAGAAGCTCGTCCGCAAGATGACCGAGCGCCAGCTGCCCGAGGGCGTGTCGTACGACGAGCACTTCCAGCCGCCGTACAACCCCTGGGACCAGCGGCTCTGCGTCGTCCCCGACAGCGATCTGTTCCGGGCCCTGCGCGACGGCACCGCGTCGGTGGTCACCGACACCATCGAGACATTCACGCCGACCGGCATCAGGCTCACCTCCGGGCGCGAGCTCGAGGCCGACATCATCGTCAGCGCCACCGGTCTGAAGCTGAAGCTCTTCGGCGGCATCGACCTCCGCGTCGACGGCGTCACGATCACGCCGAACGAGACCATGACCTACAAGGGCCTGATGGTCTCCGGCATCCCCAACTTCGTCTTCACCGTCGGCTACACCAACGCGTCGTGGACGCTCAAGGCCGACCTCGTCGGCGACTACGTGGTGCGTCTGCTCGGACACATGGACGCGAAGGGGCTCACGTCCGTGGTGCCGGTGCGCGACGACGCCGTGCAGGAGCGCCCGTTCATGGACCTCGCCTCCGGCTACATCCAGCGCGCCCTCGACGGCCTGCCCAAGCAGGGCGACCGCGCGCCCTGGGCGTTGCGGCAGAACTACTTCGTCGACGTCAGGACCCTCCGCCGGGGTGATCTGGACGACGGGGTTCTGGCGTTCACTTGAGGCATGGCTACTGACGACAAGTTCGACAACAAGGCAGAAGAGCTCAAGGGCAAGGCCAAGGAGGGCGCCGGGAAGGCGAGCGGCAACGAGCGCCTCGAGGCCGAGGGCAAGAGCGACCAGACCTCCTCGAAGCTCAAGCAGGGCACCGAGAAGGTGAAGGACGCCGCCAAGGACGTCAAGGACGGGCTGACCAAATAGAAGCGGTCGGCATCGCTACCGTGAACCCGTGGTGAGGCGGTGGGTCGAGCGGTCGTTGTGGGACATCGTGCCGCGCGACCACCGCGAGACTCCCGCCGCCCTGCGCCACCGCCAGCTGGTCACGGTCGGCTTCGTGCTGCTGGGCGCCGTGGTGCTCGGCGTCCTGCTGCGGCTCGAGCAGGGCAGCGCACTGTTCGTACTGATGTCGCTGGTGCTGGCCGGTGTCTGGGCCGTCGGCGCCTTCGTCTCCGGCCCGCTCCACCTCGGCTCGATCCAGGTGCGCGACATGCCCGTGCGCCCCATCCTGCAGCCGATCCTGATCGGGCTCGCGCTGGCCGGCGTCTTCGTCGCCGGTGCGCTGGTGGTGCGCGAGATCGAGCCTCTGGCCGACCAGGTGCGCGGCGTCCTCGGCTTCGCGACCGAGGGCTACCTGCCGGTGCTCGCGCTGGTCACGGCGATCAACGGCATCGCCGAGGAGCTCTTCTTCCGAGGCGCCGCCTACGCCGCGATCACCCGCAGCCCGGTCGCCTGGACGACGGTCGCCTACACGATTGCCACGGCCGCGACCGGCAACGTCATGCTCAGCTTCGCGGCCGTCCTGCTCGGCCTGATCGTCGGCCTGCAGCGGCGCGCCTCGGGCGGCATCCTCGCCCCGATCCTCACGCACTGCACGTGGTCGCTCGCGATGCTCTTCGCGCTACCCGCGGTCTTCGGGGTCTGACTTCTCCATCGCCCGACGCACCGACTCCTGGTAGGAGATCGGCTCGCCCGGCACCAGCGCCGTGATCGCGTCGTCGGTGACGACCACCTCGGTCGACATCGAGTCGATCAGGTTCTTGGCGGTGGTGGTGTCGACGTCGGTGACGAACGCGATCCAGTGCGACGACAACGACGGCGTCAGCACCGGCACGGTCACGATCGGCACCCGGCGTCCCAGCATCACCTCGGCGGCCTGCTGCATCATCTCGAGGTAGGTCAGCCGCTCGGGGCCTCCGATCTCGAGCACGCGCCCGGAGGCGTCGTCGTTGTCGATGACGCCGTCGAGGTAGCGGACGACGTCGTCGATCGAGATCGGCTGGGTGAGTGTGTTGACCCACCTCGGCACGACCATCGCGGGCAGGTTCTTCACCAGCTGGCGGGTGATCTCCCACGAGATACCGCCGGCGCCGACGATGATCGCGGCGCGCAGCACCGTGACCGGCACGCCGCCCTCGGCCAGCTTGGCCTCGACCTCACGGCGTGAGCGCAGGTGGGGCGACAGGTCGCCGTCGTCCTCGCCGAGGCCGCCGAGGTAGACGATCTGCTGCACCCCGCACGCGGCGGCCGCGACCCCGAAGGCGTGGGCAGCCTCGGCGTCCTTGCGCTCGAAGTCGTCGTCGTCCAGGGAGTGCACGAGGTAGACCGCCACGTCGACGCCCTGCAGCGCCGCCTCGAGCGTGCTGGAGTCGTGGACGTCGCCGTACGTTGCCTCGCAAGGACCGTCGTAGTCGTCGGGCTTGCGGGTCATGGCGCGCACCTGCAGGCCGCGGTCGGCGAGGACGGGTACCAGGCGGCGTCCGACGAAGCCGGTCGCGCCGGTGACGAGGACGGTGGGCATGCTCACACCCTAGTCACCGGCGGCGTCCGACGAAGCCGGTCGCGCCAGTGACGAGGACGGTGGGCATGCTCACACCCTAGGGAGGGGCAAGGATGCACGGGTTCACCCCAGCAGCCACTAGAGTTGCTGTCAGCAGCCCGTCGAGTCTTGCCTCGGGCTTCCTGCGCAGGTCCCTCGCACATCACGGATCGGCGCCCCTCCTCGTGAGGCACATGCTTCTCCATTCCGCCGCCGGCGGGACAGCTTGGTGAGACACACCAACGTGAGTGACTTTTCTGTGACTTCCTCCGCTTCATCCTTCTCTGCCCTGCGCGTGCCCGCCGACCTCGTCGCCGTGCTCGCCGCCCAGAGCATCACCACCCCGACCCCGATCCAGGCCGCGACGCTGCCCGACTCGCTCGCCGGTCGCGACGTGCTCGGCCGCGGCCGCACCGGCTCCGGCAAGACCTACGCCTTCCTGCTACCGGTCGTCGCCCGGCTCGTCGAGTCCGGACGGCAGGCCGCTCCCGGCAAGCCGCGGGCCCTGATCCTCGCCCCCACCCGTGAGCTCGTCGGCCAGATCCACGAGGCCCTCAAGCCGCTGGCGCGGGCCGCCGGCCTCTCGACCATGACCATCTTCGGCGGCGTCGGCCAGAACCCGCAGGTGCAGAACCTGCGCCGCGGCGCCGACATCGTGCTCGCCTGCCCCGGCCGGCTCGAGGACCTCATCGGCCAGGGCCACTGCCGGCTCGACGACGTCGAGGTCACCGTGCTCGACGAGGCCGACCACATGGCCGACCTCGGGTTCCTGCCCGCCGTCCGCCGGATCCTGCAGGCGACCCCGGCCACCGGTCAGCGTCTGCTCTTCTCGGCCACGCTCGACAACGCGATCGACACGTTGGTCAAGAAGTTCCTGCACTCGCCCGTCGTCCACCAGGCCGACTCGGCGCAGTCGCCCATCTCGACGATGGACCACCACGTGCTGCACATCGCCCGCGAGCACCGCGTCTCCGTGCTCGTCGACCTCGCCTCGGCCCCCGGCCGGACCGTCGTGTTCACCCGCACCAAGCACGGCGCCAAGGCGCTGGCCCGTCAGCTCAACAAGAGCGGCGTCCCGTCGGTGGACCTGCACGGCAACCTGAGCCAGGGCGCCCGCACCCGCAACATGGAGGCCTTCCACTCCGGCAAGGCCACCACCCTGGTCGCCACCGACATCGCGGCTCGCGGCATCCACGTCGACGACGTCGCGATCGTCATCCACGCCGACCCGCCCACCGAGCACAAGGCCTACCTGCACCGCTCGGGCCGCACCGCCCGCGCCGGCGCCGCCGGCACCGTCATCACGCTGATGACCGACGAGCAGGTGCGCGACGTCCGCCAGCTCACCCGCGCCGCCGGCATCAAGCCCACCCTCACCAAGCTGTCGGGCAGCACCCACCCGGTGCTCGTCCAGCTCGCCCCCGGCGAGCGGGTCCTCGTGCCCGGCGGCCTCGAGATCGCGACGCCCAACGACGACCGCCCGCAGCGCTCCTCGGGTGGCGGCGGTGGTGGCCGCGGCCGTGGCCGTTCCGGTGGTGGGTCGAAGCAGGGCGGCCAGGGCTCGTCGCGTGGCGGTGGCCAGCGTCAGGGTGCGCCCAAGTCGGGCGGCTCCAAGCCCGGTGGCGGACAGGGCCGCAACCGGCGTCGCTCCGGCGGCCCCGCGGGCGGACCGTCGTCCGGTGGCCACACGGCCGCGTCGTTCTCCTCCGGGCGTCGCTGACCGACGTCAGGGTCGCCCGCGCGCGGCCTCTCGTGCGGCCTGGTAGACGGCGGTCTCGTACGCCGTCACCAGTCCGCCGACCGAGAGCGGCTTGAGACGCTCCATGACCTCCTGGAAGTGCTCCGACTCCTCGTCGCCGTAGCGCGGCGCGAGCTTCTCCGCGATCACCCGGTGCAGCTCCTCGGCCATCTGCCGCCCGTGCGACTGGTACACGTCGCGCGCCGCCTCGGCGACCTCGCGCGGGAAGCCGAGCTCGAGCAGCCGGACGCCGATGCCGAGCTGGGTGCGCGCCACCAGGAAGCGGTCGTCGCGCCGGCGGACGACGCCGAGCGCGACCAGCGTGGCGACGTCCTCCTCCGAGAGGGAGCGGCCGGCGCGCCGCTCGAGCTCGGGGCGCTCCATGTCGACCGGCAGGTCGGACTGCCACGGCGCCAGCATGGTGCGCGCGAGGGCGATGTCCTCGGGCTCGGCGTCGGCGGGCAGCGCCGAGACGTAGCGCTCGATCGCCGACAGCGTGAACCCGTGCGCCTGCAGCTCCTGCACCAGCTCGAGACGGGCCACGTGCTCGGGGGAGTAGTAGCCGGAGCGGCCGCGTCGGATCGGCGGCGGCACCAGGCCCCGCGAGGTGTAGAAGCGCACGTTGCGCACCGTCAGCCCCACCCGCGCGCACAGCTCGTCGAGGGTCAGCAGGTCGTTGGCAGCCGTGACGATGACGTGACTCCCCTCACTCCACTAGAACGGTGACAGTATCGGTGTCACAATCGCATGGTCACCTACTTCCGACAACCTGCGACACACAAGCAGACACACAAGGGACGGTCATGGCAGAAGCATTCGTGTACGACCACCTGCGCACCCCGCGCGGCAAGGGCAAGGCCACCGGCTCGCTGCACGAGGTGAAGCCGGTCGACCTGGTCGTGGGCCTCCTCGACGAGGTGCGCACCCGCAACCCCGGCTTCGACCCGGCCCGCGTCGACGACGTCGTGCTCGGTGTCGTGACCCCGATCGGTGAGCAGGGCGGCGACATCGCCAAGACCGCCGCGCTGGCCGCCGGCTACCCCGAGACCGTCGCCGGCGTCCAGCTCAACCGCTTCTGCGCCTCCGGCCTCGAGGCCGTCAACCAGGCCGCGGCCCGGATCCGCGGCGGCATGGAGGACCTCATCCTCGCCGGCGGCGTCGAGTCGATGAGCAACGTGCCGATGGGCTCCGACGGCGGCGCCTGGGCGCAGGACCCCGCCACCGCGCTGACCACCGGCTTCGTGCCGCAGGGCATCGGCGCCGACCTGATCGCCACGCTCGAGGGCTGGAGTCGTGAGGACGTCGACGCGTTCGCCGCCGAGTCCAACCACCGCGCCGCCAAGGCCTGGGCCAACGGCTACTTCGCCGACGCCGTCGTACCGGTCAAGGACCGCAACGGCATCACCGTGCTCGACCACGACGAGCTGATCCGCCCCGACACGAGCGTCGAGGGCCTGGCCGGCCTCCGGCCGAGCTTCGCCCAGATGGGCGCCGACGCCGGGTTCGACGACGTCGCGCTCGAGAAGTACCACTGGGTCGAGAAGATCAACCACGTCCACCACGCCGGCAACTCCTCGGGCATCGTCGACGGCGCCGCGCTGATGGCGATCGGCACCGAGCAGATCGGCACCGAGCTGGGCCTGACCCCGCGCGCCCGCATCGTCTCGATGGCCGTCTCGGGCGCCGACCCCACGATCATGCTCACCGGGCCCGCCCCGGCCGCCCGCAAGGCGCTGGCCAAGGCGGGCCTCGAGGCGACCGACATCGACCTGTTCGAGATCAACGAGGCTTTCGCCGCCGTCGCGATGCGGTTCATGCGCGACATGGGCATCACCGACGAGATCACCAACGTCAACGGCGGCTCCATCGCGATGGGCCACCCGCTCGGCGCCACCGGAGCGATGATCCTCGGCACCCTCATCGACGAGCTCGCCCGCCGCGACCAGAAGCGCGGCCTCGCCACGCTCTGCGTCGGCGGTGGCATGGGCATCGCCACCATCGTCGAGCTCGTCTGAGCTGACCCCAGGACAAGGACACACGACTACATGAGCACCACCACCAGCCAAGAATCCGAACTCAGCGCCGTCCGCTACGAGAAGGACGCCGACGGCATCGTCACCCTGACCCTCGACGACCCGAACCAGTCGGCCAACACGATGAACCAGCTCTACATCGACGGGATGTTGGCCGCTGTCGACCGGCTCGAGGACGAGAAGGACGACGTCACCGGCGTCGTCATCGCCAGCGCGAAGAAGACCTTCTTCGCCGGCGGCGACCTGCGCAGCATGATCGCCGCGACCCCCGACGACGCCGCCGACGTGTTCGCCCTGGCCGAGGGCGTGAAGGCCGCGCTGCGCCGCCTCGAGCTGTTCTCGAAGCCGGTCGTGGCCGCCATCAACGGCGCCGCGCTCGGCGGTGGCTACGAGATCGCACTGGTCGCCAACCACCGGATCGTCGTCGACGACCCCAAGGCCGAGATCGGGCTCCCTGAGGTCAGCCTGGGCCTGCTGCCCGGCGGCGGGGGCGTGACCCGCGTCGTCCGCAAGCTCGGCCTGCAGTCCGGCCTGATGGACGTGCTGCTGACCGGCACCCGCTTCAAGCCCGGGGCCGCGAAGGAGAAGGGCCTGGTCGACGAGCTGGTTGCCACCCGCGACGAGCTGGTGCCCGCCGCCAAGGCGTGGATCAAGGCCAACCCGGACGCCGTCCAGAGCCCGTGGGACGCGCCCGGCTACAAGATGCCCGGCGGCTCGCCGACGTCCCCGGCGCTGGCCGCCTTCCTGCCGGCGTTCCCCGCGCTGCTGCGCAAGCAGACCAAGGGCGCCGTCTACCCGGCCGCCCGCGCGATCCTCAGTGCCGCCGTCGAGGGGGCGAGCCGCGACTTCGACACGGCCAGCCGGATCGAGTCGCGCTACCTGACCAACCTGATCGTCAACCAGGGCTCGAAGAACATGATCCAGGCGTTCTTCTTCGACCTGCAGGCGATCAACTCCGGGGCCCTGCGTCCCCAGGGCATCGAGCCGTGGAAGGCGACCAAGGTCGGCGTCCTCGGCGCCGGCATGATGGGCGCCGGCATCGCCTACTCGTGCGCCCGTGCCGGCATGGAGGTGGTGCTCAAGGACGTCTCCGACGAGAACGCCGAGAAGGGCAAGACCTACTCCGAGAAGCTGCTCGACAAGGCCATCTCGCGGGGCAGGAGCACCGAGGAGAAGAAGGCCGAGCTGCTCGGCCGGATCACCGCCACCGGCGACCCGGCCGACCTGGCCGGCTGCGACCTGGTCATCGAGGCCGTCTTCGAGGACCCGGCACTGAAGGCGAAGGTGTTCGCCGAGGTGGCGCCGCACGTGAACCCCGACGCGCTGCTCTGCTCCAACACCTCGACCCTCCCGATCACCGAGCTCGCCGGCGGCGTCGACCGTCCCGCGGACTTCATCGGCCTGCACTTCTTCA
This sequence comes from uncultured Actinomycetota bacterium, assembly GCA_963825985.1. Lineage (GTDB taxonomy): Bacteria > Actinomycetota > Actinomycetes > Propionibacteriales > Nocardioidaceae > Nocardioides. The sequence goes on from CAWGVK010000002.1 coordinate 212,684, forward strand.
GCCCCGTCGACAAGATGCCGCTGGTCGAGATCATCCGCGGCAAGGAGACCTCCGACGCCGCGCTGGCCAAGGCCTACGACGTCGTCCAGCAGATCCGCAAGACGCCGATCGTCGTCAACGACAGCCGCGGCTTCTACACCTCGCGGGTGATCGGCACCCAGGTGATGGAGGGCATCACCATGCTCGGCGAGGGCGCCCATCCCTACTCGATCGAGCGGGCCACGACGCAGGCCGGCTACCCGGTCGGCGTGCTGCAGCTCTCCGACGAGCTGAACATGGAGCTGATGGCCAAGATCAGCAAGGCCGCGCAGGAGGCCGCCGAGCGCGACGGCACGCCGCACACCGCGCACCCGGCGGAGGCCGTGATCGGCCGGATGATCGAGCTGGGTCGCTCCTCGCGCCTGGTCGGCAAGGGCTTCTTCGACTACGACGACGGCAAGCGCGGCTCGATCTGGGCCGGCCTCGCCGAGGAGTTCCCGCCCACCGAGCAGCAGATCCCGTTCCAGGACATGAAGGACCGGATGTTGTTCGCCGAGGCCCTGGAGACCGCCAAGTGCTTCGAGGAGGGCGTCATCACCTCCGCCGCGGCCGCCAACATCGGCTCGATCATGGGCATCGGCTTCCCGCCGATGACCGGCGGCGCGGCGCAGTTCATGACCGGCTACGAAGGCGCCGACGGCGAGATCGGCCTGACGGCGTTCGTCACGCGCGCCGACGAGCTGGCGGCGGCGTACGGCGAGCGGTTCACGCCGACGCCGTGGCTGCGCGACCTCGCGGCGTCCGGCGGTTCGTTCCCCGCCTGACCACGCCGGGCCGTCCGGCTAACGCTTCCGGACGGCGCCGGCGCGCACCAGGACGGCGTCGAACTCGACCGTGCGCAGGGTGGGGCGGTCGATGATGACCGGGTACATGCCGGCCAGCTCGAAGCCGGCGCGCTCGTAGGTCATCAGCTGCTCGGTGAAGTGGGGCATGCCCTCGTAGAGCGGCACCATCGACACCTCCGACTGCATGGCGACGACGTCGTTCACCCGCTCGCCGGCACCGGCGAAGGCGTGCAGGTCGTAGCCCTGCGTGTCGAGCTTGAGGTACACGCGGGGGTCGGGGACGCCGTCGACCAGCTCGTCGAAGAGGCCGTCGAGCCGGCGTACCGGGACGTCGACGGTGCGCTCGGCGTCGATGCGCGCGTTCCACGACCGGCCGAAGTCGGTGGCGGGGAGCAGCGAGCTGAGCCGGCCCTGGCCGACGCCGACGTTGATCGGCATGGTGGAGTCGCTGTCGCCGAGCGCGCACGGCCGGATCTCCCACATCGGGTCGTCGGCCGACTTGCGCTGCAACACCCGCACCTGGGCGGGCACCGGCTCGAACGACACGATCCGGCCCTGGTAGCCGTTGCGCCGCAGCTCGGTGGCGTACTGGCCGCGGTTGGCGCCGACGTCGAGGACGACGTTGACGCCCAGCCGCCCGAGCAGCCACCCGACGTGCTCGCCGCCGAGGTGGCGCAGCAGCTGGAGGTGGTGGCCCTGCCGGTTCGTGCGCAGCTGCTTGCGGTCGACGAGGAGGTCGGTGCGCAGCTGCTCGGGGCCGAGCCGACGGATCGCCCGCCCGTTGCGGCCGCGTCGGCGCACCACCCAGGTGGCGTCGTCGAGCTCGTCGAGGATGAGGGACTGCACGGCCGCACGACGGCGGACCAGCCAGGCGTCGTCGCCGAGGCGGGTCACCCGCATGCCTGGTGGCACCACCCGTCGTAGGGGTCCGGGGATCTTCGGCATGTGCGTGAGTGTAGATACGCGACTTGATTCGTCGGTCAACGCACCCGGGCGGCGCGCGCCAGCTCGGCCGCGACCTCGTCGGTCCGGGACGGGTCGACCAGGCCGGTGGTGACCCGCACGTGCTGGTCGGCGTCGGGGGTGTCGACCGCGAGGAACGGTGAGCCGGCGGCGACCCGGATGCCCGAGGCGGCCAGGTGCAGCAGGGCGGCCCGCTCGTCGACGACAGGCAGCCAGAGGTTGATGCCGTCGGGAGGTGCGACGTCGACGCCGTGGTCGGCGAGGCGGGCGACGAGGTCGCGCTGGCGGCCGAAGTACTGGCGGCGCGCCTCGGCGACGGCGTCCATCGAGCGCGAGTCGGTGAGCAGGTCGAGCAGGATCGTCTGCACCATCCGCGACGTCCAGGCCGGCCCCAGCATCCGCCGCGCGACGATCCGGTCGACGATGGCGGCCGGACCACCGAGGGCACCGATGCGCAGATCGGGGCCGTGCGTCTTGGAGTAGCTGCGCACGTGCACCACCCGCGCGGGCAGGTGGCCGCCGAGGGAGACGTCGGGGGCGGTGCTGATCGCGCCGGAGTGGTCGTCCTCGACGACCCAGGGCGCGGCTGCGCCGCGGCGGCGCACGAGCCGGGCGAGCTGCTCGGCCCGCGCCGGCGTCATCGAGACCCCGGTGGGGTTGTGCGCCCGCGGCTGCAGGACGACGGCGACCGGGCGCTCGTCGAGGGCGCGCCGCAGCGAGTCGGGGCGCACGCCGGCGCCGTCGAGCTCGACCGGCACCACCTCGGCCCCGAGCGCCTCGACCAGGTCGAAGAACGGCGGGAAGCCCGGCGACTCGAGCACCACGCGGTCGCCGTACGAGACCACCTGCTCGAGCATCCGGGCGATGCCGTCGGTGGCGCCGTCGACGACCGTGATCGCCTCGGCCGGGTGCGGCCAGGTCGCGGCCAGCACGTCGCGCAGGCCCGGCAGCACCGGCTCGTCCTGGTAGGCGAGGGTGCCGGCGCGCGCCGAGACCCGCTCGAGCGCGGGCCCCAGCGAGGGCAGCAGCAACGGGTCGGGGGTGCCGCGGGAGAGGTCGAGCCGCAGACCCTCGGGGCCGGGACCGACCAGACCCCGCACGCGGGGGCTCAGCCACGGTGTCGGCGTCTCGCGGACGAAGGTGCCGGAGCGCCCGCGCGAGACCACCAGACCGGTACGCCGCAGCGCCTGCCACGCCGCGCTCACCGTGGCCGGGGAGACGCCGAGTCCGGCGGCGACGTCGCGGACCGTGGGCAGCCGGTCGCCGGGGGCGAGCTCGCCGGCCCGGATGGCGCGGCTGAACGCGCCGGCGATGCCGCGGGGCGACCGGTCGTCGAGCGCGTCGAGGTCGGGGGCACGACTCACACGCGTGGACCCTCTCGTTCCGACGAAAGCCTTGACAGCCGGGTAATCGACGCGAAATGTTCAACTCGCACGATAACAGATCTCAGCTACCCCGGAACGAGCCTCAGGAGGCCGTCGTGACGACCGTCAGAGCCGCCATCACCCAGACCACGTGGACGGGTGACAAGGAGTCGATGCTCGACAAGCACGAGCAGTTCGCCCGCGACGCCAAGGAGCAGGGAGCGCAGGTCATCTGCTTCCAGGAGCTGTTCTACGGGCCCTACTTCGGAATCACCCAGGACCAGAAGTACTACCGCTACGCCGAGCCGGCCGACGGCCCGATCGTGCAGCGCTTCGCGGCCCTCGCGAAGGAGCTGTCGATGGTGATGGTGCTCCCGATCTACGAGGAGGAGCAGACCGGCGTCTACTACAACACCGCCGTCGTGGTCGACGCCGACGGCACGATCCTGGGCTCCTACCGCAAGCACCACATCCCGCACCTCGACAAGTTCTGGGAGAAGTTCTACTTCCGCCCGGGCAACCTGGGCTACCCGGTCTTCGACACCGCGGTGGGCCGGGTCGGCGTCTACATCTGCTACGACCGGCACTTCCCGGAGGGCTGGCGCGAGCTCGGCCTCAACGGCGCCCACCTGGTCTTCAACCCCAACGCCACCAAGCCCGGGCTGTCCAACCGGCTCTGGGAGGTCGAGGGTCCGTGCGCGGCCGTCGCCAACGGCTACTTCGTGCTCCAGCCCAACCGGGTCGGGCTCGAGGACAACGAGTACGGCGACGAGGCGGTCGACTTCTACGGCACCAGCCAGGTGATCGACCCGCGCGGCAACTTCGTGGGCGAGCGCGGCAGCTCGGAGAAGGAGGAGCTGATGGTGCGCGACATCGACCTCGACCTGGTGCAGCAGATGCGCGACGACTGGCAGTTCTACCGCGACCGCCGTCCCGACTCCTACACCGCGATCGCGCAGGCCTGAGATGACCACCCGCTGGTCGAGGAGGCCGGTGACGGTCGCTGGCGCAACCTCCTCGACCGACGATGAGGAAGGAACCCGATGAGCACCCTGCTGATCACGGGCGGCACGGTCGTCAGCTCGACCGGCCGCTCGCAGGCCGACGTGCTGGTCGACGGCGAGCGGATCGTCGCCGTCCTCCAGCCCGGCTCGTCGCTGCTCGGCACCGACCTGGCGGCGTCGGTCGACGCCGTCGTCGACGCCACCGGCAAGTACGTGATCCCGGGCGGCATCGACGCCCACACCCACATGGAGCTGCCCTTCGGCGGCACCAACGCCAGCGACACCTTCGAGACGGGCACCACTGCGGCGGCCTGGGGCGGTACGACGAGCATCATCGACTTCGCGGTCCAGAAGTACGGCGAGAGCGTCGAGTCGGGCCTGGCCGCCTGGCACGAGAAGGCGGCGGGCAACTGCGCCGTCGACTACGGATTCCACCAGATCATCGGCGGTGTCGACGAGCAGTCGCTCAAGGCGATGGAGACCCTCGTCGACGAGGGCATCACCAGCTACAAGCTGTTCATGGCCTACCCGGGCGTCTTCTACTCCGACGACGCGCAGGTCCTCCGGGCGATGCAGAAGGCGGCCGACCTCGGGCTGCTGACGATGATGCACGCCGAGAACGGCCCGGCCATCGACGTGCTGGCCGAGCAGCTCTACAACCAGGGCAAGACCACGCCGTACTTCCACGGCGTCGCCCGCGCCTGGCAGATGGAGGAGGAGGCCACCCACCGCGCGATCATGCTGGCCGACCTCACCGAGTCGCCCCTGTACGTCGTCCACGTCAGCGCCAAGCAGGCGGTCGCGCAGATCGCCGCCGCCCGCGACCGCGGCAAGAACGTGTTCGGCGAGACCTGCCCGCAGTACCTCTACCTCTCCCTCGAGGAGCAGCTCGGCGCCACCGGCGACCCCACCTGGGGTGACTTCGAGGGCGCCAAGTGGGTCTGCTCGACGCCGCTGCGCTCGCGCGAGGAGGGCCACCAGGAGTCCATGTGGCAGGGGCTGCGCACCAACGACCTGCAGATGGTCTCCACCGACCACTGCCCCTTCTGCATGAAGGACCAGAAGGAGCTCGGCAAGGGCGACTTCCGGGCCATCCCCAACGGGATCGGCTCGATCGAGCACCGGATGGACCTGATGTACCAGGGCGTCGTCACCGGCGAGATCAGCCTCGAGCGCTGGGTCGAGCTCACCTCGACGACGCCGGCGCGGATGTTCGGCCTGCACGGCACCAAGGGCGTCATCGCGCCCGGTGCCGACGCCGACATCGTCGTCTACGACCCGGCCGGCCACACCTCCATCGGGGTCGGCAAGACGCACCACATGAACATGGACCACAGTGCGTGGGAGGGCTACGAGATCGACGGGCACGTCGATGTCGTCGTCTCGCGCGGGTCGGTCGTCGTCAGCGACGGTGAGTTCCACGGCCGGGCCGGGCACGGCCAGTACCTCAAGCGCGGACTCACCCAGTACCTCGTCTAGGTCCCGTGACGGCGCTGGCGCGCCTCCTCGACCTCCGAACTAGAAGGAGAACCCAGATGGACTTCGGCGTCGTGCTGCAGACCAACCCACCCGCCTGGCGCACGGTCGGCCTCGCCAAGCAGGCCGAGGAGCACGGGTTCGACTACGTGTGGACCTTCGACTCCCACCTGCTGTGGCAGGAGCCGTACGTCATCTACTCGGCGATCCTCGGGGCGACCCAGCGGGTCGTCGTGGGCCCGATGGTCACCAACCCGGCCACCCGCGACTGGACGGTCACCGCGTCGGTCTTCGCGACGCTCAACGAGATGTACGGCAACCGCACCGTGTGCGGCATCGGTCGCGGCGACTCCGCCGTGCGGGTGCTCAACGGCAAGCCGACCACGCTCAAGGACGTCCGCGAGGCCACCCACGTGATCCGCGAGCTGGCCAACTGCCGCTCGGTCGAGGTCAACGGCACGACGCTGCAGTTCCCGTGGGCACGCTCGTCCGAGCTCGAGGTGTGGGTGGCGGCGTACGGCCCGCTGGCGCTGAAGACCACCGGCGAGGTCGGTGACGGGTTCATCCTGCAGCTCGCCGACGTCGACATCGCGAAGTGGATGATCGGCGCCGTCCGCAAGGCCGCCAGCGACGCCGGCCGCGACCCTGACGCGATCACGTTCTGCGTCGCTGCTCCGGCCTACGTCGGCACCGACATGGAGCACATGCGCGAGCAGTGCCGGTGGTTCGGCGGCATGGTCGGCAACCACGTGGCCGACATCGTCGCGAAGTACGGCGACACCGGAGACGTGCCGCAGGCGCTGACGGACTACATCAAGGGGCGCGAGGGCTACGACTACAACGAGCACGGCCGGGCCGGCAACACGCACACCGACTTCGTGCCCGACGAGATCGTCGACCGCTTCTGCATCCTCGGCACGCCCGCCGACCACATCGCCAAGCTCGAGGAGCTGAAGGCGATCGGTGTCGACCAGTTCGCGGTCTACCTCCAGCACGACAACAAGGAGGAGACGATGCGCCTGTACGGCGAGTCGATCATGCCCGAGCTGCGCGACCACGTGACCGCGAAGGCCTGAAACACCCCATGAAATCGTCCCCTCCTCCGCTGCGCTCCCCCGGGGACGATTCCCCGGGGACCCCGAAAGGCAGGTAGGAGTGTCCGCAACGGTTCAGACCACCGCCAGCCCGGGGCTGGTGACGGTCCACCCCGGACTGGTGTCCGGATGGTTCGCACGCCTGCGAGCCGTCCTGCTCGGCGTCCTCGGGCTGCTGGTCGTCGCCGGTCTCTGGGAGGGCTACAAGGCCCTCGGGCCCGACGACGGCGTCGTGATCGGTGAGAACCGGGTGCTGCCGCGCACGACCGACCTCGCGATGCCCCACGTGTGGGACATGGTGCAGCGGCTCGGCGAGCCGGTCACCAGCCTCCAGGGGGCCGACCCCCTGTGGCGGGTGGTGATGGACGCCGCCGTGGTCTCGCTCGGCATCGCCGCCGTCGGCTGGGTGGTCGGCGTGACGGTCGGCCTGCTGCTCGCCGTCCTGATGGCCCGGGTCAAGCTGGCCGAGTGGGGGCTGCTGCCCTGGATCGTGCTCAGCCAGACGGTGCCGCTGATCGCGTTCGCCCCCGTCGTCCGCGGCTGGGGGTCGCGGATCGAGATCGGCACCTGGGAGTGGCCGCCGTGGCTGTCGGTCGCGCTGATCGCCAGCTACCTCGCGTTCTTCCCGGTCGCGATCGGCGCCCTGCGTGGCCTGCAGTCGCCGGCCCGGATCCACACCGAGCTCATGCACAGCTACGCCGCCGGCTGGTGGGCCACGCTGCGCCGGGTGCGGCTGCCCGCCGCCGTCCCCTACCTGCTGCCCGCTCTCCGCCTCGGCGCCGCCAGCGCCGTCGTCGGCACCGTGGTCGCCGAGGTGTCCATCGGCTACCTCGACGGCATCGGGCGGCTCCTGGTGGCCTACGCCGGCCAGGCGTCCGGTGACCCGGAGAAGGCGTGGGCGCCGATCTTCGGCGCCATCGCCCTCGGCCTGGTGGCAGCCGCGTTCGTGGCCCTGCTCGGCCTGCTCATGCGCCCGTACCGACGCTCGGAGGCTCCGTGACCGACCACACTCCCGACCTGACCAAGTCCGAGGCGACGGTGACCAGCGACGCGCCGTTCGGCAGCTACCCGGCCGTGCAGGTCTCCGGCGTGACCAAGACCTTCGGCAGCAGGAGCGGCCAGGTGCACGCCCTGTCCGAGGTCGACCTCACCGTCGGCGCGGGCGAGTTCGTGTCGCTGATCGGGCCGTCGGGCTGCGGCAAGTCGACGCTGATGCGGGTGGTCGCCGACCTCGAGAAGCCGACGTCGGGCACGGTGCAGGTCTTCGGCAAGCCGGCGCCCCAGGCGCGGGTCGACCAGGACTACGGCATCGCCTTCCAGCAGGCCGGCCTGCTGCCGTGGCGCACGGTGTCGTCGAACATCGCGCTGCCGCTCGAGCTGCACGGTGCCGCCCGCAAGGAGCGCAAGGAGCGGGTGGCCCACCTGGTCGACCTCGTGGGTCTCGGCGACTTCGCGAAGAGCTACCCCGACCAGCTCTCGGGCGGCATGCAGCAGCGGGTGGCGATCGCCCGCTCGCTGGCCGAGCGCCCCCGGCTGCTGCTCATGGACGAGCCGTTCGGCGCCCTCGACGAGATGACCCGCGAGCGGATGCAGGCCGAGCTGGCGCGGATCGTCGTCGACACGGGCGCGACCGTCGTCTTCGTGACCCACTCGATCCCCGAGGCGGTGTTCCTCGCCGACCGCGTGGTGGTGATGTCGGCCCGACCGGGCCGGATCACCGGCGAGGTGGTCACCGGCATCGGCCGCAACGTCGCGCGCGACGAGGCCCTGCGCGAGGACCGCGGCTTCTTCGACAAGGTGATCGAGGTCCGCGAGGCGCTGCACGGCGCTCCCGCGTCCTCGCCCGGGGTCGAGACCCGATGAGCACCCCACGACGATCTTCGTCTCCCCCGCGCTCCTCCGACGAACAACGCCCCGGGGACCCCGCATGATCCGACGCCTCCCGCAGCTCGTCGCGCCGGTGCTGGTCGGCGTGATCGGCCTCGCGCTGTGGCAGTTCCTCGTCTCGGTGGTCGAGGTCTCGCCGTACCTGCTGCCCGGCCCGCAGGAGATCTGGGACGAGTGGCAGGCCAACACGGAGTCGATCCGCGAGGCGTTCTGGATCACCGGCCGCAACGCCCTGATCGGGCTGATGTTCGGCACGGTCGTGGGCGTCGTCCTGGCGGCGCTGTCGGCCTGGGCGCGCTGGGCCGACGGCATGCTGGCCACCGTCGTCGCCGCGCTGGCCGTCGTCCCGATCGTGGCGCTGGCGCCGGTGCTCAACTCGATGTACGGCGCCGACAGCGAGTACGGCCGGCGCGCGATCGCGGCGATCGCCGCCTTCGTGCCGGTCTACGTCAACACCGTTCCGCGGCCTGCGCCAGACCACGCCGCTGCACCGCGACCTGCTCCGCTCGTACGCCGCCTCGGGGCTGCAGACGTTCCGCACCATGACGCTGCCCTCGGCGGCGCCCTTCGTGCTCACCGGCATCCGGATCGCCAGCTCGCTGGCGGTCATCTCGGCCCTGGTCGCCGAGTACTTCGGCGGACCGCGCGGTGGGCTCGGCAGCTTCATCTCCACCAGCGCCGCCACCAGTGCGTACGCCCGCGCCTGGGCGTACGTCGCGGCGGCCATCGTTCTCGGGCTGGTCGTCTACGTCGTCACCGTGCTGCTCGAACGCCTCGTGCAGTACGCCCTCCCGACCGGCAACACCGCATGAGCAACCCGCCTCGGGGACCCCGCATGACGCCCGCCCACCCACATCGATGAGGACCACACCATGAAGACACCCCTGCGCCGCATCCTCGCGGCCGGCGCCGTGCTCGCCGCGACGACCACCATGCTCACCGCCTGCGGAGAGGACGACGACGGCGGCGGCGGCAGCGCCGGCGGCCTCACCGAGGTGAAGCTGCAGCTGCAGTGGCTGCCGCAGGCCCAGTTCGCCGGCTACTACGCCGCCGTCGAGCAGGGCTTCTTCGAGGAGGAGGGCCTCGAGGTCGAGATCATCCCGTCCGGAGGCGACATCGTGCCGCAGGACGCCCTCGCCGCCGGCGACGTCGACTACTCCATCGCCTGGGTGCCGAAGGTGCTCGGCTCGATCGAGCAGGGAGCCAACCTGACCGAACGTCGCCCAGATCTTCCAGCGCTCCGGCACCCTCCAGGTCTCCATGGCCGACTCGGGCATCGAGTCGGTCGCCGACTTCGAGGGCAAGAAGATCGGCTCGTGGGGCTTCGGCAACGAGTGGGAGATCTTCGCCGCCATGGCGGAGGAGGGCCTCGACGCCGAGTCGGTCGAGATCGTCACCCAGGACTTCAACATGAACGCCTTCCTGCAGGGCGACATCGACGCCGCCCAGGCGATGACCTACAACGAGTACGCCCAGGTGCTCGAGACGCCGAACCCCGACACCGGTGAGCTCTACACGCCCGAGGACTTCAACGTGATCTCGTACGAGGACACCGCGGGCGCCATGCTCCAGGACGCGATCTGGGCCGACACCGAGCGGCTCGAGTCCGACGACGAGTACGCCGAGACCACCGTCGCGTTCCTCAAGGCCGTCATCAAGGGCTGGGCCTACGCCCGCGACAACGTCGAGGACGCCGCCGAGACCACCGTCGCCGCCGGCTCCGACTGGGGCCCGAGCCACGAGCTCTGGATGGCCAACGAGACCAACAAGCTGATCTGGCCGGCCGACAACGGCATCGGCGTCATCGACGAGGCCGCCTGGGACCAGACCGTCGAGGGTGCGCTGGCCGCCGTCAACGAGCAGGGGCAGAACCTGATCACGGAGGAGCCGCCGGAGACGGCGTACGACAACACCTACATCGAGCAGGCGATCGACGAGCTCGGCGACGAGGTCGACACCACCGGCGCCGACTACCAGCCCATCGACGTCGAGCTGACCGAGGGCGGCAACTGATGACGGCGGACGTCGCGACCGACCTCGACGCGCAGACCCTGACCCTCGACAAGACCCACGTCTTCCACTCGTGGTCGGCGCAGGCGGCGCTCGCCCCGTTGCCCGTGGCCGGCGGTCTCGGCACCAGGGTGTGGGACCACAGCGGCCGCACCTACCTCGACTTCTCCAGCCAGCTGGTCAACGTCAACATCGGCCACCAGCACCCGGCGGTGGTCGCCGCCATCCAGGAGCAGGCCGGCCTGCTCGCGACGATCGGGCCGGCCACCGCCAACCTCACCCGCGGCGAGGCGGCGCGGCGGATCACCGACCGGGCGCCGTCCGGGATGAACAAGGTGTTCTTCACCAACGGCGGGGCCGACGCCAACGAGAACGCGATCCGGATGGCGCGGCTGCACACCGGCCGCGACAAGGTGGTCTCGACCTACCGCAGCTACCACGGCAACACCGGCGCGGCCGTGGTCGCGACCGGTGACTGGCGGCGGGTGCCCAACGAGTTCGCCCGCGGGCACGTGCACGTGTTCGGGCCCTACCTGTACCGCAGCGAGTTCTGGGCGACCACGCCGGAGGAGGAGTCGGAGCGCGCGCTGCAGCACCTGCGCCGGGTCGTCGAGTGCGAGGGGCCGGGGTCGATCGCGGCGGTGCTGCTCGAGACGATCCCCGGGACGGCGGGCGTGCTGGTGCCGCCGCCCGGGTACCTCGCCGGCGTCCGGGCACTGTGCGACCAGCACGGCATCATGCTGATCCTCGACGAGGTGATGGCCGGCTTCGGCCGGTCCGGCGAGTGGCTGGCGATGGACGCCTTCCCCGAGCTGGCCGACGCCGGCGGGCCCGACCTGATCACCTTCGCGAAGGGGGTCAACTCGGGCTACGTGCCGGTCGGCGGCATCATCATCAGCGACGAGATCGCCGCCTCCTTCGACGAGACCGTGTTCCCCGGCGGGCTCACCTACTCCGGGCACCCGCTCGCCGCCGCCTCGATCGTGGGGGCGCTCGACGCCATGGAGTCCGAAGGCATCGTGGCCAACGCCAGGCAGATCGGGGCCGAGGCGATCGGACCCGGCCTCGCCGAGCTGGCCGAGAAGCACCCGGTCATCGGCGAGGTGCGCGGGTTGGGGGTCTTCTGGGCCCTCGACCTGGTCACCGACCGCGACACCCGCGCGCCGGTGCCACCCGCCGTGATCGGGCTGGCCAAGAAGGAAGCCATGGCCCGCGGGCTGATCCCGTTCGCGGCCGACAACCGCATCCACGTGGTGCCACCCTGCGTGGTCACCGCCGACGAGGTCGCCGAGGCGATCTCCATCTACGACGACGTGTTCACCATCCTCGACAAGGAAATCTCATGACCGACCTCCCCGTTCTCGACCACTGGATCGGCGGCACCCTCGCCGCCGGCACCTCCGACCGCTCCGGCCCGGTCTACGACCCGGCGCTCGGTGAGGTCACCAAGCACGTGCGCTTCGGCTCCACGGCCGACGTCGACACCGCCGTCTCGACCGCGAAGGCGGCGTACGGCGGCCCGTCGGGCTGGGGACGCTCGTCGATCGCCAAGCGGCAGACCGTGATGTTCGCGTTCCGCGAGATCCTCAACGCGCGCCGCGACGAGCTCGCCGCCATCCTCACCTCCGAGCACGGCAAGGTGCTCGGCGACGCAGCCGGCGAGGTGGCCCGCGGCATCGAGGTCGTCGAGTTCGCGTGCGGCATGCCGCAGCTGGCGAAGGGCAGCTACTCGCAGAGCGTCTCGACCAGCGTCGACGTCTACTCCGTCAAGGAGCCGATCGGTGTCGTCGGCATCATCAGCCCCTTCAACTTCCCGGCGATGGTGCCGATGTGGTTCTTCCCGATCGCCATCGCGACCGGCAACGCCGTCGTCCTCAAGCCGTCGGAGAAGGACCCGTCGGTCGCCAACTGGCTCGCCGCGGCGCTCACCGAGGCCGGCCTGCCCGACGGGGTGTTCAACGTCGTGCACGGTGACAAGGAGGCCGTCGACGCGCTGCTCGTGCACCCCGACATCGCCTCGATCTCGTTCGTCGGCTCGACCCCGATCGCGAAGTACGTCTACGAGACGGGCACAAGGCACGGCAAGCGCGTGCAGGCCCTGGGCGGCGCGAAGAACCACATGCTGGTGCTGCCCGACGCCGACCTCGACCTGGTCGCCGACTCCGCGGTCAACGCCGGCTTCGGCTCCGCGGGCGAGCGGTGCATGGCGATCTCGGTCGTCCTCGCCGTCGACCCGGTCGGCGACGAGCTGGTGGAGAAGATCCGCGACCGGATGGGCAAGCTCGTCACCGGCGACGGCCGGCGCGGCAGCGACATGGGCCCCCTGATCACCCGCGAGCACCGCGACAAGGTCGCCGGCTACCTCGACGTCGCCACGACCGACGGCGCCTCGGTCGTCGTCGACGGCCGCGGGGTCGAGGCCGACGGCGCCGCCGACGGGTTCTGGCTCGGCCCCTCGCTGGTCGACCGGGTCGAGACCTCCTCGACCGTCTACACCGACGAGATCTTCGGGCCGGTGCTGTCGGTCGTGCGGGTGGCGTCGTACGCCGACGGGCTGGCCCTCATCAACGGCGGTCCCTACGGCAACGGCACCGCCATCTTCACCAACGACGGCGGCGCGGCCCGCCGCTTCCAGCAGGACGTCGAGGTCGGCATGGTCGGCATCAACGTGCCGATCCCGGTGCCGGTGGCCTACCACTCCTTCGGCGGCTGGAAGGCGTCCCTGTTCGGCGACGCCAAGGCCTACGGACCCTCCGGCGTCGACTTCTTCACCCGCGAGAAGGCCGTCACTTCACGCTGGCTCGACCCGAGCCACGGCGGCCTCAACCTGGGCTTCCCGCAGAACGAGTGACGGCCCACTAGTCCTCTCGCTAGTCCTTTCGGTCAGATTTCGGCCGAATCGTGGTCGAGCCGAGCCCGGACGGCGAGGATGGGGCGGTGATCGAGCCGACCGCACTCGTCGACGTCCGGGGCCTGCACGTCCGCTTCGGCGACGTGGAGGCCGTCGCGGGCGTCGACCTCAGGGCGTACGCCGGCCAGTCGACCGCCCTGCTGGGACGCAACGGCGCCGGCAAGTCGACGACGATGCGGGTGCTGGCGGGCGTCGTCCCGCCGACCGAGGGCAGCGTGGTCGTGGCCGGGTACGACGTCCGCGAGCAGCCGCTGCGGGTCAAGCAGGCGGTCGGCTACTGCCCCGACGTGGGTGGCCTGGTGCCGCGGGCGACGCCGTGGGAGCACCTCCAGCTCTCCGCCCGGCTGCGCCGCCTCCGCGGCTGGGAGGACCGGGCCCGCGACCTGCTCGAGCGCTTCGAGCTCGGCGCCGTCGCCCACCGCGTGACCGCCGGCTTCTCGCACGGCATGGGCCGCCGCCTCAGCGTGGTCCTCGCCGCGCTGCACGACCCCGAGGTCCTGCTGCTCGACGAGCCCTTCGACGGCGTCGACCCGATCGGGGTCGAGGCCACCCTCGAGGTCATCAGCGACGCGCGGGCCCGTGGTGCGTGCGTGCTCGTCTCGACCCACCTGCGCGAGCTCGCCGTCGAGGCGTGCAGCACGGTCAGCGTGCTTCGCGGCGGGTCCCGCGTGGCCACCATGGCCGCCACCGAGATGGTCGGCGAGGAGGGCGCTCGTGCCTACCGCGGCCTCCTCGACTGATCCTTCGCCCGACACCACCGTCGGCCGGGCTGGCCGCGCCGTCGCCGACGTCGGGCACCTGCTGCGGTTCCGCGCCACGACCATGCGGCGCCGGGTCACCGCCGCGGTGGCAGTGGCGTTCCTCGTCCTGACCGCCGCGGCGGCCGTGGCGCCGGCGTACCTTCCGGGTGCGGGTGGTCCGGGGCGAGCGCTGGACCTGCTGGTGCTGCTGCCGACCGCGCTCGCCGGGTTCCTCATCGTCGCGATCCTGTCGGCGTCGGCCTCTGGGGGCGGGCGCGAGCTCCTGGCTCGCGACCCGGCCGGGATCCACCCGATCAGCCCCACCACCGACCATCTCGGCGCGCTGCTGCTGGCGCCGCTCAACATCGCCTGGCTGATCCAGGCCTGGGCACTGCTCGGGGTCACGGCGTACGCCATCGGCCCCGACACCCTGCTCGGCGCGCAGGTGATCGTCGCGCTGTGGCTCGCTGCGGGCACCGCCCTGGCACAGGTGCTCGCCTGGAGCTTCGAGGGTGTACGCCGCACCCCGCACGGCATCGTCGGTGTCCGGCTGCTCACGGTGGTGGTCTTCGGCATCGCGCTCGGCCTGCAGGTCTCCGACCGGATGCTGGCGGTCTTCGACCAGATCCCGACCCGCTGGTTCGTGGTGGCCATGCTCGACGGGCTGACGACCAGGTGGGCGCTCGCGGCCGGCGTCGTGCTGGTGGCGTTCGTCGCGCTCGTCGCGATCGGCGCGGTGCCGGCCCACATCGCCGCCCGCCGGGTGCCCCGCGACGAGCTCAAGGTCGAGGGCGGCCGCTACCAGGCCCGCTCGATGCCGGGCTCGGTGCTCGGCGCGATGGTGCGCACCGACCGGGCGTCGGTCTGGCGAGCGGTGCCGATGCGCCGCGGCCTGGTCGTGCTCGCGCTCGGGCCCGGCATCGTGGCCGTGCTCGGCGACCTGCCGTGGGGGTCGATGACGATCCTGCCCGGACTGGTCGCCTCCGGCGGCGCGCTCCTGTACGGCGTCAACGCCTGGTGCCTCGACAGCCGCGGCGCGCTGTGGCGCGAGAGCCTTCCCGTGCCGGCGCAGACCGTGTTCGACGCGCGGGCCTACGTGCTGGCCGAGTTCCTGCTCGTCGCGTCGCTGCTGACCGTGGCGGTGGTGGCGGTCCGCGCCGGCGTACCGACCCCGGCCGAGCTGACCGCCCTGGCCGCCACCCTGGTGGTGGTGACCGTGCAGGTCGTGGCGGCGTCCATGCGCTGGTCGTCGACGCGCCCGTTCGCGGTCGACCTGCGCTCCGCGCGCGCCACCCCGGCGCCGCCGTCGGTGATGGTCGCCTACTCGGCGCGGCTCGCGGTCTGCACGACCGTCACCGGACTGCTGTTCTCGGGGGCGGCGCAGGCCGACGACTGGCGACTCGCGCCGCTGCTCGCCGTGCCCCTCGTGTGCTGGTCGACGACCCGGCTGATCCACGCCCGACGCACCTGGGCCGACCCCCACCACCGGGCCCGCGTGGTCACCGTCGTCGCCGCCGCCTGACCGTCACTCGGGAAAGTCCGCCACCGGGTCGACCTCCGGACACGCGTCAGACGTTGACCCAGTGGCGAACTGTTCCCGGGAAGCTCAGCGCGCGGACTGCTCGGCGCAGTCGGCCTCGGCGGTGGTGAGGGCGGCGACGTCGGGGCCGTCGATGCCGCCGCTGAGCGACTTCACCAGCGCGGTGCGCACCTGCTCGTCGGTGAGGGCGGCCTCGAAGCAGGCGGCGTACGCCGTCTCGTCGAGCCCGACCGCGCCGTGGTCGACGAGCGCCCTGGTCGAGGGCACCACGTAGTCGACGCAGGCGGCCTGGGCGTCGACCCACGACTCGGCGACGTCGACGTCGAGCATCGGGATCGCCACGGTGACCGAGCCGTCGTCCTCGACGACGCCGGCCTGCACCAGCTCGTCGAGGCTGAGCCGGGCGAGCAGCGCGTCGGCGAAGCAGCCGCCCTCGGCGACCACGTCGGGGGTCTCGTCGTCGAGCGTGTAGAGCTCGACCAGGCCGGCCCGGACGTCGGCCTCCTGCGGCTCGACGTCGTCGTTCTGCGCGAAGTCGGCCTTGCATCCGGTGACCGCGACCGCAAGCACGAGGACGGCGGGCAGGGAGCGGCGGAGCACGCACCGATCCTGCCACGCGCCGTTACTGTTCCCGACGTGGACTTCGCCCCCTCGCCCCGCGCCGCCGACCTCACCGAGCGCGTGCGTGCGTTCCTCGCCGAGGAGGTCACGCCGGTCGAGCCCGGCTACCACCGCGATCTCGCCGAGCTCCGCCGCACCGGTGACCCGTGGCAGCCGTTGCCGGTCATCGAGCAGCTGAAGGCCAAGGCCCGCGAGCGCGGCCTCTGGAACCTGTTCCTGCCGCAGGAGCACGCGGGCGGGTACGGCGAGGGGCTCACCAACGTCGACTACGCGCCGATCGCCGAGCTCACCGGGCGCTCGGCGATCGCGCCGGTCGTCCTCAACTGCAACGCGCCCGACACCGGCAACATGGAGGTGCTGCTGCGCTACGGCACCGACGCGCAGCGGGCGGAGTGGCTCGAGCCGCTGCTCGACGGCCGGATCCGCAGCGCGTTCGCGATGACCGAGCCCGACGTCGCGTCGTCCGACGCCACCAACATGGAGGCCACGGCGGTCGTCGACGGCGACGAGATGGTGATCAACGGGCGCAAGTGGTGGACGACCGGCGTCGGGCACCCCGACTGCAAGGTCTTCGTGTTCATGGGGCTCACCGACGCCGACGCCGACCGGCACCACCGGCACTCGATGGTGCTGGTGCCCCGCGACGCCTCCGGGGTGAGGGTCGAGCGGATGCTCTCGACGATGGGCTTCCACGACGAGCCGTTCGGGCACGGTGAGGTGTCCTTCACCGACGTCCGGGTACCGCTGGCCAACGTGATCGGCGGGCCCGGCGAGGCGTTCGCGATCGCGCAGGGCCGGCTCGGTCCGGGGCGGGTGCACCACTGCATGCGCCTGATCGGGCTGGCCGAGATGGCGCTCGAGCTGGCCTGCCGGCGTTCGCTCGACCGTTCGGCGTTCGGCAAGCCGCTGGCCAACCTGGGCGGCAACCGCGAGCGCATCGCCGAGGCGCGCATCGCCATCGACTCGGTGCGGTTGCTCGTGCTGCACGCCGCCTGGAAGCTGGACGTCGGGGGCCCGGTCAACGCACTCAGCGAGGTCGCCCAGATCAAGGTCGCCGCGCCGGCCATGGCCCAGCGCGTGATCGACATGGCGATGCAGCTGCACGGCGGCGGCGGCCTCTCCGACGACCACCCGCTCGCCGGCGCCTGGACCACCGCCCGAGCGCTGCGCCTCGCCGACGGGCCGGACGAGGTGCACCGGGGCGTCATCGCCCGGCTCGAGCTGGGCAAGTACGCCTGATGGGGCTGCTCCTGCTGGTGCGGCACGGCCAGGCGTCGTTCGGCACCGACGACTACGACGTGCTCTCCGAGACCGGCTGGGCCCAGGCGCGGCTGCTCGGCGGCTGGCTGGCGGAGCGCGGGGTCGCGCCCTCCACGATCGTGCGCGGCGGCCTGCGCCGCCACCGCGAGACCCTGGAGGCGATGGCCGAGTCGGCTGCGTGGTCGCTCGACGAGGTCGTGACCGACCCCGACTGGGACGAGTTCGACCACCTCGGCGTCGTCGCCTCCCACCCCGAGGTGCCCGACGGGCCCCTCGACCGGCGCGCCTTCCAGCGGGTCTTCGAGGAGGCCACCGCCCGGTGGACCGCCGGTGAGGGCGAGGGCTTCCCCGAGCCGTACGCCGGCTTCGTGGCCCGCTGCCGTGGGGCGCTCGAGCGCGCGTCGGCCGCCGCCGGGTCGGGCGAGACCGTGGTGGTGGTGACCTCGGGCGGCCCGATCGGGGTGTGCGCGGCGACCCTGGTCGACCCCGACGACGACGTCCAGGCCTCGGTCGCGCGCCGTTGGGCACGGTTCAACGCGGTCACGGTGAACTCCTCGGTCACCCGCGTGGTGCTCGGCTCCACCGGCGCCCGCCTGCTCACGTTCAACGAGCACCCCCACCTCGAGGCCGACCACCTCACGTACCGCTGACCGTCTACGGTTCCCCCGTGGGGGACCAGGCGACGAACGCGGTGGTGGCGATCGTGCTCGGCACGGTCGCGGCGGTGGTCCTGCTGGTGCCGACCGCGGCGTACCAGTACCGGCTCGACGGCAAGCTGCAGCCGAAGGACCTCGCCGTCCTCCTCTCGGGCGCGATCTACGGCCTCGCGCTGTGGACCTACACGCTGCTGCCGATGCCCGTCGACGGCAGCTACGCCTGCAAGGGACGCCAGCTCGATCCGTTCGGCTCGATCAGCAAGATGTGGACGGAGAGCGCCGACCAGACCTTCCAGATCGGGCAGGTCGGGCTCAACGTCCTGCTGTTCGTGCCGTTGGGCTACTTCCTGCGGGTCATCGTCAAGCGCGGTGTGGTCACCGCGGGCCTCGTCGGTCTCGGCACGTCGCTGCTGATCGAGGTCACCCAGAACACCGGCGTCTGGAACCTCTACGACTGCCCCTACCGCCTCTTCGACGTCGACGACCTGATCGTCAACACCCTCGGCGCCGTGGGCGGGTCGCTGCTGTCGTACGTGTTCCTCGACCGCCGCGACGACACCACCCCGCCGCTGCCGACCACCGTGAGCCTCGGACGCCGCCTGGTCGGCCTGGCCAGCGACGCGATCTTCTGCGTCCTGCTCGGCGGCGCGGTCGCGGCGACCTACCGCGGCTGGGGGGTCCAGGGCCCGGGCAGCTTCGACTCCGACGTCCAGATGGTCCTGATGCTCGGCGTCCCGTACGCCGTCGAGGCGGCCAGCGTGCTGGCCGTCGGCCGCACCGTCGGCGAGCACGTGGTCGCCGTCCGCGCCGTCGTCCGGCGCCCGGGGCCGCCGTACCTCGCCCGGCTGGTCAAGCTGCTCGTCGGCGCGACCCCGGCGTTCGTGCTGGTGGCCATCGGCGGCTGGTGGGCCGCCGCCGGCCTCCTGCTGCTCGTCGTCGCGAACGCCGTCGCGGCCTGGCGCACCGAGCAGCACCGCGGCCTCAGCCACCTCGCCGCCGGGATGGACCTGCGGATCGCCGTCGAGGAGCGGGTGAACACATGAGGGGCGCTACCCGCGTGGCGCTGGCCGTGTGCCTCGCGGTGCTCGTCACCGGCTGCGAATCCGAGCCCGAGCCGCCGAGCACGCCGCCGACCACCACACCACCGACCACCACACCACCGGCCCCGTCGAGCCCGCCGACGACCCCTCCGACCACGCCACCCGAACCGCCCGAGCCCGCCGAGCCGCGGCTCACGGTCGCCACGTTCAACGCCCTCGGCGCCAACCACACGAAGCCGCGCGGCACGCGACCGGACTACCCGGAGGCACCCGCGCGGACGCGCGGCCTGATCGAGCTCGTGGGCAAGCACCGGCCCGACGTCCTCGGCCTCCAGGAGCTGCAGCGCGTGCAGCTGCGCACCGTGCAGCGGCGGCTCGGCGACCGGTTCGGCATCTTCGGCGACCTCGACAACTCGATCCTGTGGCGGCGCTCCGAGCTCGCCGTCGTCGCGCGGACGACGCTCACGATCCCGTACTTCTACGGCCAGCCGCGGCGGATGCCGGTGGTCCGGCTGCGGCACCGCGACACCGGTCGGGTCGTGACGGTGCTCAACGTGCACAACCCCGCCAGCGTCCGCGGCAACGCCGCGTCGTCCCGCGACCAGGCGGTCGCACGCGAGCGGGCGTTCGTCACGCGGGAGCGGCTACGGGGCCGGGTCGTGTTCCTGGTCGGCGACCTCAACGCCCGCGAGGAGGCGTTCTGCCCGCTGTCCGAGGGCGGTCTGATGGCCTCCGCGAACGGCGGCAGCCACGTCGACGGCGTCTGCGCACCCCCGCCCGACCTCCGGATCGACTGGGTGCTCGGCGCCGACGTCGAGTTCGACGGATACGTCGTCGACCTGTCGTCGCGCCGGCGGCAGATCTCCGACCACCCGTTCGTGGTTGCCTCGGCGACGTTCTCGGGTAGGACCCCGCCGTGAGGAACCCGACGACCCGCTGGGCGGCGCTGGCGCTCTGCGCCGTGCTGCTGGCCGGCTGCGACGGCGGCGAGAAGGCGTCCCCGGAGACGCCCGCGCCGGAGACACCGACGACGCCGAGCCTCCCGGCCGACCCGCTGCTCACCGTCGCGACCTTCAACGCGCTCGGGGCGCAGCACTCCGAGCCCGGCGGCCACCGGGAGGAGCTCCCCTCCGGCGTGAAGCGCACCGACGGGATGATCGCGCTGCTCGACCAGTACCGACCCGACATCGTCGGCGTGCAGGAGCTGCAGCTGGCGCAACGCCGGAGGCTCGCCGAGCGGGGCGTCGGGTCGACGTACGCGACGTTCGGAGACCTCGACAACTCCGTGATGTGGCGACGCAAGGCCTTCCGCGTGCTCACCCGGACGACGCTGACGATCCCCTACTTCCTGGGCGAGCCGCGACCGATGCCGGTGGTGCGGCTGCGGCTCAGGGGCACGCGGCAGGTGATCACGGTGGTGAACGTGCACAACCCCGCCGACTCGCTGGGCGACGCGGCCGGGTGGCGCGACGAGGCGGTGGCCATCGAGCGCGCGTTCGTGACCCGTGAGCAGGCGTTGGGCCGGGTCGTGTTCCTCGTCGGTGACCTCAACGCCGAGGAGGAGGCGTTTTGCCCGCTCACGCGGCAGGGGCTGCTCGTGTCGGCCGATGGCGGGTCGCACGTGGACGGGGAGTGCGTGCCGCCGTCCGGCGACCTCGAGATCGACTGGATCCTCGGGGGTGGCGTCAGGTTCAGCGGTTACGTGTCCGACCACGACACCTGGGACGACAAGGTGTCCGACCACCCGTTCGTGGTGGCGACCGTGCAACGGTTCGCGCGTAGATAAAGTCAGGCTTGACTGTTTGTTGTCGATCGGGCAGGTTGGCGGGGTGACCACCTCGACCCGCGTGCCCCAGGAGGAGCGCACCCGCGCGATGCGGGCCCGGCTGCTCGAGGCGACGGTCGACTGCCTGGTCGAGCGCGGCTTCGCCGGGACGTCGACCACGCTGGTCTCCGAGCGGGCCGGGGTCAGCCGCGGTGCCCAGCTGCACCACTTCCCCACGAAGAACGACCTCGTGCTGGCGGCGGTCGAGCACCTCACCGTCGTCCGCGGGGCCGAGCTGGCCGCGGCCGCGGCGCGCCTCCCGACCGGCGCCCGGCGTACCCGCGCGGTGCTCGAGATGCTGGGCGACCACTTCGCCTCGCCGGTCTTCACCGCGGCGCTCGAGCTGTGGGTCGCCGCCCGCACCGACGAGGGCCTGCTGGCCGCGGTGGCGCCGCTCGAGCAGCGGGTCGGCCGGGAGACCCACCGGCTCACGGTCGAGGTGCTCGGTGCCGACGAGTCGCAGCCCGGCGTCCGCGAGCTGGTGCAGGCCACCCTCGACCTCGTGCGCGGCCTCGGGCTGGCCGGCACGATCACCGACGACGCCCGGCGGCGGCGCCGGATCCTCGCCCAGTGGGCCGTCGTGCTCGACGACCGGCTGAAGGAGGGCTCACGATGACACTGCTCGACGACCTGCTCGCCGACCTGAGCACCGAGGGCGACCGGCTGCGGGCAGCCGTCGCCGGACTCGACCGTGCCGGCTGGGCGACCGACACCCCGGCCGACGGGTGGACGGTCGCCACCCAGGTCGCCCACCTGCTCTGGACCGACGAGGTCGCGACGCTCGCGGCCCGCGTCCACCTCGACCAGGCGCCGTGGGACGCCGTGGTGCTGGCCGCGATCGCCGACCCCACCGGCTTCGTCGACGCCGGCGCGCGCGAGCTCGCCACCCTGCCGCCGTCCGACCTGCTCGCCCGGTGGGACGCCGCTCGGGCGGACCTCGCGGCGGCGCTGCGAGCCTTCCCCGAGGGGGAGAGGATGCCCTGGTTCGGGCCGCCGATGGCGCCGCCGTCGATGGCGAGCGCCCGGTTCATGGAGACGTGGGCGCACGCGCTCGACGTCCACGACGCGCTCGGACTGACCCCCGAGGTCACCGACCGGATCCGGCACGTGGCCCACATCGGCGTCCGCACCCGCGGCTACTCCTTCGCCAACCGCGGGCTCGACGTCCCGGACGCCGAGGTGCGGGTCGAGCTGTCCGCCCCCAGCGGCGAGACCTGGACGTGGGGGCCCGACGACGCCCCCGAGCGCGTGACCGGGTCGGCGCACGACTTCTGCCTCCTGGTCACCCAGCGGGTGCACCGTGACGACACCGGCCTGGTCGCCGACGGCGCCGGCGCCGACGCCTGGCTCGACGTCGCCCAGTCGTTCGCCGGACCTCCCGGCCCCGGCAGGGGTCCGTCGTGAGGATCGGCAACTGCTCCGGCTTCTACGGTGACCGGCTGTCCGCGATGCGCGAGATGCTCGAGGGTGCCAGTGATGGGCAGGGTCTGGACGTGCTCACCGGCGACTACCTCGCCGAGCTGACCATGCTGATCCTCGGCAAGGACACCATGAAGGACCCCGCGCTCGGCTACGCGCGCACCTTCGTCCGCCAGCTCGAGGACTGCCTCGGCCTCGCCCTCGAGCGGGGCGTCACGATCGTCAGCAACGCCGGCGGCCTCAACCCCGCCGGCCTGGCCGACCGGCTGCGCGAGGTGGCCAGGGGGCTCGGGCTCGACCCGGCGATCGCGCACGTCGAGGGCGACGACGTCCGGTCGCTCGGCCAAGAATTGGAACTCGGCGACGGTGCCCTGACCGCCAACGCCTACCTGGGCGGCTTCGGCATCGCCGCCGCGCTCCGCGAGGGCGCCGACGTCGTGGTGACCGGCCGGGTCACCGACGCGTCGCTGGTCGTCGGCCCGGCGGTCGCCCACTTCGGCTGGACGGCGACGTCGTACGACGAGCTGGCCGGCGCCGTGGTCGCCGGACACGTGCTCGAGTGCGGCACCCAGGCCACGGGCGGCAACTTCTCCGGGTTCCTGTCGTTGCCACGCGACGGCCGCCCGCTCGGCTTCCCGCTCGCCGAGATCGCCGCCGACGGCTCCTGCGTCGTCACCAAGCACGACGGCACCGGTGGCGCGGTCACCGTCGACACCGTGACCGCTCAGCTGGTCTACGAGATCCAGTCGACGCGCTACCTCAACCCCGACGTCACGACCCACCTCGACACCGTGGGCCTCGAGCAGGCCGGCCCCGACCGGGTCGCCGTCACCGGCGTCCGCGGCGAGGCGCCGCCGGAGCGGCTCAAGGTCTGCGTCAACACCCTCGGTGGGTTCCGGAACACGGTGGAGCTGGTGCTCACCGGTCTCGACATCGACGCGAAGGCCGACTGGGTGCGCTCGCAGCTCGACGGCGTCCTCACCGCCTCGTCGGTCACGTGGACCCGCACCGCGCTCCCGGTCGCCGACGCCGACACCGAGGAGGGCGCCTCGTGCCTGCTGCGGTGCACGGTGACGGACGCCGACGCCGGCCCGGTCGGCAAGGCGTTCACCGGTCCGCTCGTCGAGCTGGCCCTCGGCTCCTACCCTGGCTTCACGATGACCGCGCCGCCCGGGCCGCCCACGCCGTACGGCGTCTACCGGCCCGAGTACGTCGATCGCTCGGCCGTCACCCACACGGTCGTGCACGCCGACGGACGCCGCGAGGTCGTGCCCGAGCCCACGGCGTTCGCGGAGGTGTCCGGCGACCTCGGCCGCCGGCCGTCGCCGTACCCCGCACCGATCGACTCGGTGACCCGCAAGGTGCCGCTCGGCTCGTTCGTGCACGCACGATCTGGCGACAAGGGCGGCGACGCCAACCTCGGGCTGTGGGTGGTCAACGACGGTTCACCGAAGTACGCCGAGCGGGTCACCTGGCTGTCCAAGCTGATCACGCCGCGCAAGGTGCGCGAGCTGGTGCCCGAGGCCCGGGGTCTCGAGGTGGAGGTCTACGTGCTGCCCAACCTCGGCGCCGTCAACGTGCTGATCCGGGGTCTGCTCGGCGAGGGCGTGGCGGCGTCCACCCGCTTCGACCCGCAGGCCAAGGGGCTCGGCGAGTGGGTCCGCTCGCGTTCCGTGCACGTTCAGGAAGGACTGCTGTGACGGGTGACCTGTTCGACCTAGGCGCCGAGTTCACGCGCCGCGAGATCGCACCGCACATCGACCGGTGGGAGGACGACGGCACGATGCCGCGCGAGCTCCACCGAGCCGCGGCCAAGCAGGACATCCTCGGCATCGGCTTTCCCGAGGAGGTCGGCGGCGGCGGGGGAGACCTGCTCGACACCACCGACCTGCAGGAGGGGATGTTCGCGGCCGGGGCGTCTTCCGGGCTGATGGCCGGGCTGTTCACCCACGGCATCGCCCTGCCCCACATCGTCGCGTCCGCCAAGAACGGGCAGAGTGCCGACCTGGTCGACCGCTTCGTCCGGCCCACCCTGGCCGGTGAGCTGATCGGCTCGCTCGCGGTCACCGAGCCGGGCGGCGGCTCCGATGTCGCCGGCCTGCGCACCACCGCCGTGCGCGACGGCGACCACTACGTCGTCAACGGCGCCAAGACGTTCATCACCTCCGGCGTCCGCGCCGACTTCGTCACCACCGCCGTCCGCACCGGCGGCCCCGGCCACGCGGGCATCTCGCTGCTCGTCGTCGAGAGGGGCACGCCCGGCTTCACCGTCGACCGCTCGCTGCGCAAGATGGGCTGGCACTGCTCCGACACCGCCGAGCTGTCGTACGTCGACGTCCGGGTGCCCGCGGCCAACCTGGTCGGGGCCGAGAACACCGGCTTCTCCCAGATCGCGGAGCAGTTCGTCGTCGAGCGGATCGGCCTCGCGGTGCACGCCTACGGCATCGCCGGCCGCGCCCTCGAGCTGGCCGCCGACTACTGCCGGCAGCGCGAGACCTTCGGCCGGCCGCTGATCGCCAACCAGGTGGTCCGTCACAGGCTGGTCGAGATGCGCCGCCAGGTCGAGGTCGCCCGCACCTACGCCCGCCACGTCGCCGAACGGCACGTCGCCGGCGAGAGCGTCATCGCCGAGGCCTGCCTGGCCAAGGAGACGGCCTGCAACACCGCGACGTACGTCTGCGACCAGGCGGTGCAGCTGCACGGTGGCACCGGCTACCTGCACGGCACCGAGGTCGAGCGGCACTACCGCGACGCCCGCATCCTGCCGATCGGCGGTGGTGCCACCGAGGTGCTCGCCGACCTCGCGGCCAAGCTGCTGGGGTACGCGTCATGAGTCACTCGGAGGTCGAGGACGTCGGTCACGACCGTCACGAGACCCACAACCGCACCGCCATGCTCGACAAGCTGGCCGAGCTCGACGCCGAGCACGCCACGGCGGTCGCAGGTGGTGGCGAACGCAGCGTGCGGCGCCACCACGACCGCGGCAAGCTGATGCCTCGCGAGCGGATCGAGCTGCTCGTCGACGAGGGGTCGGCGTTCCTCGAGCTGAGCCCCCTGGCGGCGTGGGGGTCCGACTTCACGGTCGGTGCGTCGGTGGTCACGGGCATCGGCGTCATCGAGGGCGTCGAATGCATGATCACCGCCAACGACCCGTCGGTGAAGGGCGGCGCCAGCAACCCCTGGACCGTCAAGAAGATCTTCCGGGCCTCCCAGATCGCCGAGGAGAACGGGCTGCCGACCGTCGCGCTGGTCGAGTCCGGCGGCGCCGACCTGCCCACGCAGAAGGAGATCTTCATCCCGGGAGGCAAGCTGTTCCGCGACATCACGCGGTCGAGCGCCGACAAGCGACCGACCATCGCCCTGGTCTTCGGCAACTCCACCGCCGGCGGCGCCTACGTGCCCGGCATGAGCGACTACACGGTCATGGTCAAGGAGCGCGCCAAGGTGTTCCTCGGCGGCCCGCCCCTGGTGAAGATGGCGACCGGTGAGGTGTCCGACGACGAGTCGCTCGGCGGCGCCGAGATGCACGCGCGCACCTCGGGACTGGCCGACTACCTCGCCGAAGACGAGCTCGACGCCCTGCGCATCGGACGCCGGATCGTGGCGAGGTTGAACTGGCGCAAGTCCGGCGACGTCGCGCGAGCGTTCGCCGAGCCGGACGCCGACCCCGACGACCTGCTCGACCTGATCCCCGCCGACCTCAAGGAGCCGTTCGACCCGCGCGAGGTGATCGCCCGGGTCTGCGACGGCGTCAGCGAGAACAACGGTGTCGCCTTCGACGAGTTCAAGCCGCTGTACGGCGCCTCGCTGGTCACCGGGTGGGCGCGGCTCCACGGCCGCCCGATCGGCATCCTCGCCAACGCCCAGGGCGTGCTGTTCAGCGAGGAGGCCCAGAAGGCGACCCAGTTCGTGCAGCTCGCCAACCAGACCGACACCCCGCTGCTGTTCCTGCACAACACCACCGGCTACATGGTCGGCAAGGAGTACGAGCAGGGCGGCATCATCAAGCACGGCGCGATGATGATCAACGCGATCAGCAACTCCACGGTCCCGCACCTGACGGTGGTGATGGGGGCGTCGTACGGCGCCGGCAACTACGGCATGAACGGCCGCGCCTACGACCCCCGGTTCCTCTTCACCTGGCCCTCGGCGAAGTCGGCGGTGATGGGACCGGCCCAGCTGGCCGGCGTCCTGTCGATCGTGGCCCGTGCCGCCGCCGAGGCCAAGGGCCAGGCCTACGACGAGGAGGCCGACGCCGGGATGAAGGCGTTCATCGAGTCGAGCGTGGAGGAGCAGAGCCTGCCGTTCTTCCTCTCCGGCATGCTCTACGACGACGGCGTCATCGACCCCCGCGACACCCGCACCATCCTCGGCATCTGCCTGTCCGTGATCGAGAACAGGCCGTACGCCGGCACCGACCGCTTCGGGGTGTTCCGTCCGTGAGCGGCTCGCTGGTCGAGGAAGGCGCGCTGGCGCCTGTCTCGAGACCCCTCGACCGGGGACGTGAAGGTGGTCTCGTGACGGTTGCTGGCGCAACCTGTTCGACCGACGTGGGGCGAGCTCTCCGATGATCACCAGGCTCCTCGTCGCCAACCGGGCCGAGATCGCCGGCCGGGTGTTCCGCACCTGCCGGGCGCTGGGCATCGAGACGGTCGCCGTCCACTCCGACGCCGACGCCGGCCTGCCCTACGTGCGCGAGGCCGACGTCGCCGTCCGGCTCCCGGGTGATGCGCCGGCCGACACCTACCTGCGCGGCGACCTGATCATCGACGCCGCCCGGCGCACGGGCGCCGACGCGATCCACCCCGGCTACGGGTTCCTGTCCGAGAACGCCGACTTCGCGCAGGCCGTCATCGACGCCGAGCTGACCTGGGTCGGGCCGTCGCCGGACGCCATCCGCCAGATGGGGTCGAAGATCGAGGCCAAGCGCCTGATGGAGGCGGCCGGCGTGCCGGTGCTCACCAACCTCGACGCCGAGTCCGCCACCGAGGCCGACCTGCCGCTGATCGTGAAGGCGAGCGCGGGCGGCGGCGGGCGGGGCATGCGGATCGTGCGCCACCTCGAGGACCTGCCGCGCGAGATCGAGACCGCGCGCGACGAGGCGCTCTCGGCGTTCGGCGATGGCACCGTCTTCGTCGAGACGTACGTCGAGCGCGGCCGGCACGTCGAGGTGCAGGTCTGGGGTGACGCGAAGGGCTGGATCGCGGTCCTGGGCGAGCGCGACTGCTCGATCCAGCGTCGCCACCAGAAGGTCGTCGAGGAGGCCCCGGCGCCCGGCACCTTCACCCGCGCGACCCGCAAGGCGATGCACCGCGCGGCCTTCCTGGCCGCCAAGGCCATCGGCTACCAGGGCGCGGGCACCGTGGAGTTCCTCTACGACGAGCAGGCCGAGCGATTCTTCTTCCTCGAGATGAACACGCGCCTGCAGGTCGAGCACCCGGTCACCGAGATGGTGTTCCACCAGGACCTCGTCGAGCTGCAGCTGCGTGCGGCCCAGGGCGAGACCTCCGACGTCACCTATCCCGAGAAGCCCGACGGACACGCGATCGAGGTCCGGCTCTACGCCGAGGACCCCGACCACGACTACCAGCCCCAGAGCGGGCTGCTGACGCGCTTCGAGATCCCGACCGGGCCCGACGTGCGCGTCGACTCCGGGTTCGCCACCGGCACGACCGTCTCCACGCACTACGACGCCATGCTCGCCAAGGTGATCGCGTACGGCCGCACCCGCGAGGAGGCCGCGCGCAGGCTCGCCGGCACCCTGCGCCGCGCCCGCATCCACGGCGTCACCACCAACCGTGCCCAGCTGCTCGCGATCCTCGGCGACCACCGGTTCCTGGCCGGCGAGGTCAGCACCGCGTTCCTCGACGAGCCGCTCGAGCGGCCCACCCGGACCGGCCACCCCGAGGTCGCGGCCGCGATCGCGGTCGCCGAGCAGGCCCGCGCCGATCGCACCGTCCAACCCGGCGCGCCCGTCGCTTGGCGCAACGTGGTCAGCCAGCCGCAGCGCACCGAGTTCGACGACG
Organism: uncultured Actinomycetota bacterium; assembly: GCA_963825985.1. GTDB lineage: Bacteria > Actinomycetota > Actinomycetes > Propionibacteriales > Nocardioidaceae > Nocardioides. The sequence continues at coordinate 241,344 of CAWGVK010000002.1, forward strand.
GCGAGGTCGTCGTCGAGTGGTACGGCGGCCGCGACGGCTACCGGGTGCCCGACGGTCCCGTGGTCGTCGACGCGAGCCCGACGCTCGTGGTGCTGGAGGCCGACGGCGTCCGGACGTCGTACGAGGTGGCCGCCGGGCCGGCCGGGGCGTATGACGTCGACAGCCGACACGGCCACGTCCGGCTGGTGCGAGTACCCCGCTTCGTCGACCCCGCCGACGCGGTGGCCAGCGGCAGCCTGCTCGCGCCGATGCCCGGCACCGTCGTGAAGGTGCTGGCCGAGCAGGGCCAGCGGGTCGCGGCCGGCGACGCCGTCCTCGTGCTCGAGGCGATGAAGATGCAGCACACCGTGAGCGCGCCCACCGCTGGCACGGTCACCGAGATCCACGTCCGACCCGGCACGCAGGTCGCGGCCGGAGAAGTGCTTGCCGTAGTCGAGGGAGACGAAGCATGAGCGCGTTCAGCGAGTCCGAGGAGCGCCGGGAGCTCCGCAAGCAGGTCGCCAAGCTGGCCGGCAAGTACGGCCGCGAGTGGTTCACCCAGCAGGCGAGGGCCGGTGAGAAGACCACCGAGCTCTGGCTCGAGATCGGGAAGAACGGCTACCTCGGCATCAACATCCCCGAGGAGTACGGCGGCGGGGGCGGCGGCATCGGCGACATCGCGGCCGTGTGCGAAGAGCTCGCCGCTCAGGGCTGCCCGCTGCTGCTCATGGTCGTCAGCCCGGCGATCTGCGGCACCGTGATCACCAGGTACGGCACCGAGACGCAGAAGCAGCGCTGGCTGCCCGGCCTGTGCGACGGCACCCGCACCATGGCCTTCGCGATCACCGAGCCGGACGCCGGCACCAACACCCACAACATCTCCACGACCGCGCGCCGCGACGGCGACGAGTGGGTGCTCCAGGGTCAGAAGATCTGGATCTCCGGCGTCGACGAGGCCGAGAACGTGCTCGTCGTCGCCCGCACCGAGGACGCCAAGACCGGCAAGGTCAAGCCGGTGCTGCTCGTGGTGCCGACCGACAGCCCGGGCTTCGAGTTCCACCACATCCCGGTCGAGATGGTGTCGCCGGAGAAGCAGTTCCAGGTGTTCATCGACGACGTCCGGGTGCCCGCCGACCACCTCGTCGGCGACGAGGACGGCGGCCTCGCCCAGCTGTTCGCCGGGCTCAACCCCGAGCGGATCATGGCGGCGTCGTTCTCCACCGGCCTGGCGCGCTACGCGCTCGAGAAGGCCACGGCGTACGCGAAGGAGCGGGTGGTGTTCCAGGGCCCCATCGGCGGCCACCAGGCGATCGCGCACCCGCTCGCGCAGAGCCACATCGAGATCGAGATGGCGCGGCTGATGACGCAGAAGGCCGCGGCCCTCTACGACGCCGGCGACGAGATGGCCGCGGGAGAGGCCGCCAACATGGCCAAGTACGCCGCCGCCGAGGCCGCCTGCGACGTCGTCGACCGGGCCGTCCAGACCCACGGCGGGTACGGCGCCAGCCAGGAGTACGGCATGGCCGGGCTCCTCGTCGCCACCCGGGTCGGCCGGATCGCCCCGGTGAGCCGCGAGATGATCCTCAACTTCGTGGCGATGCACTCACTGGGGCTGCCGAAGTCGTACTGACGTCGCGGCGAGCTGCCGCTCTATCCTCGGGGCATGTCGGACGCGTGGGCTCTGGGCGGTGCCGCCGCCCTGCAGGCCCATGCCCCGACGGCCGCCTCCGCGCTCGGCGGCCTGGTCGCGGCGTGGCCGCCGTCGGTGAGTGAGGTGCAGCTGCGGACCATCCGCACCGTCGCCGGCGAGGCGCACGGGCTGGTGCCGCTGCGACTGCCGCCGACCGGCCCGCGCCGCCACATCGAGGTGCCCGAGCCGGCCGTCGCGGCCTTCGCCGAGCAGTTCGCCTTCGACGTCGGGGCCCTCGGCGACGGCGTCCGCGCCGGATGGCTGAGCTTCGTCGGCCGGGAGGCAAACGACCCGACCCTCACCGTGTACGTCGCCGACTTCGTGCCCCGGGTCCGGGCCGCCCTCGACGCCCTGTTCGGCGACGACGGTTGGTACGACGGCGACCTCTCGCGCACCCTCCACTCGCGCCTGGTGCTGGACGAGTTCCTGCGTGAGGTCGCCCTCCTCGACGCCGTCGACCCGGTGACCACCGAGCTGGTGCGGCTGCGCGGCGCCCGCCAGCACCGGTGCCGCGTCTGCATGGCGCGCCGCAGCCTGGCGGCCGTGTACGCCGGCGCCGACGCGCACACCTTCCGGGCGGTCGACGACTACCGCGCCAGCGGCCTCCCGGCGGCGCAGCAGGCGGCCCTGGCGCTGACCGACGCGATCATCTGGACGCCGTCGCGCCTGCGCCGCGCCGACCTCGACGCCGTCCGCGAGCTCCTCACACCCGCGCAGGCGGTGGAGGTGGTGCTCGACGTGATGCGGAACGCCGCCAACAAGATCGCCGTCGGCCTCGGCACCGACGCCCCCGAGGTCGCCGGCATCCAGCTGTTCGAGATCGACGAGGAGGGCGCCATCCAGTTCCCGTGAGTCCCCGGGTCTCGTGCCCTACGAGACGGTCGCAAGGCGACCTCCTCAGGAACCAACGGTCGCAGAGCGACCTCCTCGACCACCGAACAACACGTCGGAGATCGTCACGAGCCCCAGTGAGAACGGCGCGGCGGATAGGTTCACGGCATGGGTGTCGTAGGCGGCGTCGACCGCACGCAGCGGCGCTTCACGATTTTCGGCTTCCCCCTGGCCGTGATCTACAAGTTCTTCGACGACCAGGGCAACTACCTCGCCGCGGCGATCACCTACTACGCGTTCATCGCGACCTTTCCGCTGCTGCTGCTGGCGTCGTCCATCTTCGGCTTCATCCTGCAGGGCAACCCCGAGCTGCAGGACCAGGTGCTGAACTCGGCGCTGCGCCAGTTCCCCATCGTCGGCGAGGAGCTCGGCCGCCCGGAGGGTCTCCAAGGCTCGGCCGGCGCGGTGATCGGCGGGTCGCTGGCGGCGACGTACGGCGCGCTCGGGCTCGGGCAGGCGATCCAGAACCTGATGGCCACCGCGTGGGCGATCCCGCGCAACAGCCGCCCCAACCCCTTCCTGCTGCGGCTCAAGAGCCTGGTGCTGCTGCTGTTCGCGGGCCTGGCCGTGCTCGGTGTCTCGATCCTGTCCGCGCTCGGGAGCAACACCGAGGTGTTCGGCGCGGGCCTCAACCTCACCATCCGCCTGCTGATCCTCGCCGCGACCGTGCTCGTGGTCGGGCTCGTGCTCACGGTGCTGATGCGCTTCGCCTCGGCTCGCAGCCACCGCGTGACCCGCGCGGCACCCGGGGCGTTCACCGTCGCCGTGCTCTGGCAGGCGCTGCAGTGGCTCGGCACGCTCTACGTCACCAACGTGCTCACCGGGCCGACGTCGCTCAACCAGACCTTCGGCTTCGTCCTCGGGTTGATCGGCATCATCTACATCGCGTCGGTGATGGCGATCCTCGGCGTCGAGGTGAACGTCGTCCTCGCCCGCCGGCTGTGGCCGCGGGCCCTGCTGACGCCGTTCACCGACTCGGTCGACCTGACCGAGGCCGACCGCCGCGCCTACGCGATGTACGCGCAGATGCAGCGCCACAAGGGTTTCGAGACCGTGGTGGTGCGCTTCGACGGCCGCGACGGCGACACCCACGAGATCGTGCTCGAGCCCGACAACAAGGCGCCCGACCTCCGCGGGTCGGTCGACGCCGATGACGACCCCGGACCACCGCCCACGTCGCAGGTCGCCAGCTACCCGGGCGAGGGCGAGCGACCTCCCTAGGCTGCGTCCCGTGCACGTCGGTCGGCGGACGCCTTGGCGGCGCAGGACCCGAAGCGGGTCGTCTTCGCCCATGACGCCGCCGTGTGGCTTCCCTGACCCCGACGACCGGGTGCGTCGGCGCATGACAAAGGCAGGGAGATCGCCGCTCCCTGCCACTCAATAATCTATAGCGCAGAGGGGGTCTTGCCGCAAGGCCCCCGTCGTGCCGCACACTCCTGGGCCGTGCCCATCGAGGCACCAGGACGGCTCGCGCAGCGGCGCGAGGAAGAGAGGACACGCATGCACAGGCACGCCTACCCCGAGACCCCCCGCGGCAGCACGGTCGACAGGCTGCACGGCCAGGACGTCGAGGACCCGTACCGATGGCTCGAGGACCTCGGCTCTCAGGAGACCCGGAGCTGGGTGAGGTCGCAGAACGTCCTCGCACGGTCGCACCTCGACGGCCTCGCGTCGCGGCCCTGGTTCGTCGCCGACCTGACGGCGTTCGTCCACAGACGACGTGCCGGCACACCCGACAAGGCGGGCGGTCGCTACCTGGTCGCGCGCAACGACGGCACGCTGGAGCAGGACCAGGTCTACGTCGCCGACGACCTCCACGAGCTGGGCTCCGGCGGGCGGCTGCTCCTCGATCCGAACGCCTTCTCACGCGAGGGCGGCTCGTCGCTGGCCGACATGAGGGCCAGCAGGGACAGCGAGCTGCTGGCCTACCTGGTCAGCGAGGGCGGGAGCGACTGGATGTCGCTGCGGCTCGTGCACCTGGACGGCACGACGCCGGAAGAGCCGTTCGAGGTGCTGACCGGCGTCCGGTACAGCACGGTCACCTGGCTGCCCGACCGGTCGTTCCTCTACACGCACTTCGACGTGAGTGGCGACCGCGGGGGTCAGGACACCACGGTGCTGCCGAGCGGAAAGCTCAAGCGCCATCGGGTCGGCTCGTCGCAGGACGACGACGACGTCGTGCTCGAGTTCCCCGCGGACGCTCACGCCGGCATGGAGCCGACCCTGTCGCCCGACGGTCGCTGGTTGGCGGTAGCCATCCGTCGAGGCACGGCCAAGCGGAACCGGTTGTGGCTCTACCCGGTCACGACCGACGGCGACCGGTCGGTGCTCGGTGAGCCGATGAAGGTGGTGGACGTCGACATCGCCGAGCTCGCCGTCGTCCGCATCGAGGGCGACGACCTCTACCTGCGCACCGACCACCGGGCCCCTTTCGGCAAGGTGGTTCGCGTCGACCTGTCCGCCACCGCCACCGCGCGGACCGTGTTCGAGGACGTCGTGCCCGAACGCACCAGCGTGCTGCGGCAGGCGGTCGCCGCCGGCGACGGGATCCTGACGGTGCACCTGGAGGACGCGCAGCCGGTGGTCACCCGGCACTCCCTGGACGGAGCCAGTCGTGCGGTCGTCCCGCTGCCAGGTGGGACGGTGGTCACGCTGAACGCGAGCGCGGGGGACGACGAGGTGTTCGTGGGGATGTCGTCGGTGTCGTCGCCGCTGACGTCGTACCGCGTCGACCTGGGTGACGCGAGCGTGCGCCCGGTGGCTGGTCTCGAGCAACGGCCGTCCGAGTGGACCGCACCTGAGGTGACGAGCGAGCGGTGCAGGGCGCGGAGCCTTGACGGCACGGAGGTCCCGTACTTCCTGTTCCACCGCAGCGACCTGGCGCTGGACCAGACCCGGCCGACGCTCCTGTACGGCAAGGGGGGTTTCAAGGTTCCGGCACTCAACCAGTTCCGCCCGGCCTTCTCGAGCTGGCTCGCTGCCGGTGGGGTGGTCGCCATCGCCAATCTGCGCGGCGGGGGTGAGTACGACGCTGCGTGGTACGAGACCGGTCGAGGACACCGCAAGCAGAACGTCTTCGACGACTTCGCCGCCGTCGCCGAGCATCTCGTCGCCTCGCGGTGTCACCACCTCGGACCAGCTCGCGCTGCACGGCGGCAGCAACGGCGGCCTCACCGTCGCAGCGCTGACGACGCAGCGACCGGAGCTCGCGGCGGTGTCGCTGCCCGCGGTCGGACTCATGGACATGCTCCGCTTCCACCGCTTCACGATCGGCGCCGCCTGGGTCAACGAGTACGGGTCACCCGACGATCCGGACGACTTCGCCGTCCTGCGCGCCTACTCGCCGGTCCACAACCTCCGGCCCGGGACGTCGCTGCCGGCAACCCTGGTGCTCGTCGGCGAGGGTGACGACCGGGTCGTGCCGGCGCACAGCTTCAAGTTCACCGCGGCCGCACAGCACGCACACTCCGGTGCGGCGCCGGTGCTCGCGCGGATCGAGGCCTCGACCGGCCACGCACACGGGAAGCCGGCCTCCGCGATCGTCGCGGAGAACGCCGACCTGTTGGCCTTCGCGGCGACGCACACGGGCCTCACGCCGCCGGGCTGACGAGGGCGAGGAGCTGCTGCCCGAAGCGGCGCGTGGGCGTGACCAGGTCACCGGGCCCGTTCGCCAGGACGGCGTAGGCCACCGCACGCGTCGGGCCGATCACCAGCCCGACGTCACACCGGACGTCGGCGTCGGCACCCGTCTTGTTGACCACCCGCAGGCCGTCGTCGCCGTCGCCGACCACGAGCGGGTCGAGGCCGAACGCCGAGGCGACCAGCGAGTGGTCGACGCCGGCGGCCAGCCAGCCGAGGACCCGCGCCGAGACGGCCGGTGAGACCCAGGTGCCCGTGTGCAGGCGGGCGAACACCGCGCACCAGTCGGCCGCGGTGCCGGTGCTGAGGGTCGGCGGGTCATCGGCACCGCGCTCGTCGCGGACGACGTCCCACAGCTGCGTCGCGGCCAGCCCCTCCCGCGGGGCGACCGCCTGGACGACGCCCAGGCCGAGCCGCGAGACCAGGACGTTGGTGGCCAGGTTGTCGCTGACCGCACCCACGAGCACCGCCACGTCACCGACCGGCAGGGCGTCGACGCCCAGGTGCTGCCAGAGGCCCGAGTCGGCGACCGGCGGCGCCGTCGTCCGCGACAGCACCTCGCCGGCGTCGACCGCGCCCGACTCCAACCCCTCGGCGAGCGCGGTCAGCACCAGCACCTTGGCCACGCTGGCGGTGCGCAGCACGACGTCGGACCGCTCCGAGAGCAGCACGTCGCCGGAGCCGACGTCGACGACGTGGAACGACAGCTCAGGCACGGCGTGGCGGCCGAGGGAAGAACAACGGCACCCGCTCGGCGTACTCGGGGAAGCCGGGCCGCTTCATCATCGTCTTCTCCAGCAGCTTGGCCCCGGTGACGTTGCGGATGAACAGGGTCATCGCCAGCGGGCAGAGCACCGTCGCGAGCCCGGCGACCCAACCCGACGCGAGCCCGCCCACGAGCCACAGGCCCCACCAGACGGCGGCGTCGCCGAAGTAGTTGGGGTGGCGGGTCCACGCCCACAGGCCGGTCTCCATCACCTGCGGCCGCTGGTCCTTCGGGATCCTCTTGTACGCCGCCAGCTGCCGGTCGCCGACGGTCTCGAAGAACAGCCCGACGGCGTAGACGACGACGCCGGCGAGCACGGCGGGCCACCACGGGGCGTCGAGCACGGCTCCGACCGCCACCGGAACCGCCACGAACCACTGGGCGAGGCCCTGCACCAGCAGCACCCGACGGACGACGGTGCCGATGCCGACCTCGGAGACCCGGCCGCCCAGCATCTCGGCGTACCGCGGGTCCTCCTTGCCGCCGTGGTCGCCGACCGCGCGGCCGCGCACGTGCCACGCCAACCGCCCACCCCAGACCGCGACCAGGCCGACCAGCAACCAGCGCCGCCACGGCTCGCCCTCGCCGAGGGCGGTGCCGACCAGCGCCGCGACGAGCGCGACCAGCACGAAGCCGGCCCCCCACGTGACGTCGACCACGGCCGCCTTGTCGAGCTGGCGGATGCGCACCGCGGTCACCGTCATCCCGACCACGACCGTCGCCAACGAGACTCCCAGCGTGATCAGCACGACGTCCATGACGGTGAGTCTCCCGGATCTGGACGAAACTCCGGGTTCTGGTACGAAGTTTCGTCGGGTAAGCGTGAGTTTCACCGGTTAACCGGTGAAACTCACAGGGTCACCAGCTGCGCACGAGCGGCAGCGAGTGCGCGCCGCCGGGGCGCACCATCAGGATCTGGTCGACGCCCATCCGCCCGTCGCGGAAGGCCATCGAGCCCCCGACGAGGTAGAGCTCCCAGACGCGGTAGACCTCCTCGCCCATCAGCTCGACCAGGCGGTCGCGGTGGGCGTAGAAGTTCTCGAGCCAGCCGGCGACGGTGAGCACGTAGTGCTCGCGCAGGCCGTGGACGTCGCGGACCTCCAGGCCACCGGCCTCGAGCATCGCGACCGTGTCGCCGACCGGGCGCATGTACATGTCGGGGGCGATGAACGACTCGATGAACGGGCCGCCGCCTGGCCACTTGCCGGTGCGCGACATCTGCTGGATCAGCACCCGCCCGCCGGGCCTGACCGAGCGGTGCAGCACCTCGGCGTACGTCGGGTAGTTCTTCTGCCCGACGTGCTCGCCCATCTCGATCGACGACACCGCGTCGAAGTGGTCGCGCTCGGGGATGTCGCGGTAGTCCTGCAGCCGGATCTCGACCCGGTCCTCGAGACCGCGCTCGCGGATCCGCTCGTCGATGAGCTTCTTCTGCTCCGCGGCGATGGTGACGCCGACGACCTGGGCGCCGAAGTGCTCGGCGGCGTGCAGCGACATCGAGCCCCAGCCGCAGCCGACGTCGAGCAGCGTCATCCCCGGCTCGAGCCCGAGCTTGGTGCAGACCAGCGACAGCTTGGCGGCCTGCGCCTCCTCGAGCGGCTGGTCGGCCGACGAGTGGTACCCCGACGAGTAGGCCATGTTGGGCTCGAGGATCAGCGAGTAGAACTCGTTGGAGAGGTCGTAGTGGTGGCTGATCGCGCGGCGGTCGCGCAGCGCGCTGTGCAGGCGGCCCTTGATCTGCGCCTGCGACGTCGGGGCCGCGGGCGGCCTGCCGAACGCCTTGAGGTCGAGCGCGGTGCGGAGGGCCTTCACCAGGGCGGACGGCGAGGGGCGCACGCCGGACAGGCCGCGCTCCTTCGCAACGGCGAACGCGTAGGTGAGGGCCCGGTCGAGGGTCCAGCCGTCGACCTCGGGCACGTCGAGCTCGCCGGTGACGTAGGCCTGCGCGGCACCGAGCTCACCCGGGTGCCAGAGCAGGCGGCGTACGGCGTCGGCGGAGTGCAGGACGACGAGCGGCCCGTCGGCCGAGCCGGCCTCGGAGCCGTCCCACGCGCGCAGCCGCACCGGCAGCTCGCCGCCGACGAACGGCGCCAGGGTGTCGGCCAGTCGCTGTGCGACGCCGGGGGTCTCGTGGCCGGTCTCCTCGACCACCGACAGCCGGCTCGGGGTGCTCATGCGTGGGGTGCTCATGAGCCGTCCCGGCTGAAGGTGAGCTGGTTGACGTCGATGTAGCCCGAGGCGAAGCCGGCGCGGCTGTACTCGAGGTAGAAGTGCCACATCCGCAGGAAGGTGTCGTCGAAGCCGAGCTCGAGGACCCGCTCGGAGTGCTCGAGGAACGCCTCGTCCCAGAGAGTCAGCGTCCGGGCGTAGTGCTGGCCCATCGAGAACGGTTCGGCCATCCGCAGCGAGGTGTGCTCGCGGGTGATCTGGTCGACCACGCGCACCGACGGCAGGAACCCGCCCGGGAAGATGTACTTGTTGATCCACGTGTAGGTGTTGCGGGTCGCGAGCATCCGGTCGTGCGGCATCGTGATCGCCTGGATGCCGACCCGGCCGCCGGGCGCGAGCACCCGGTCGATCGTCTCGAAGTAGGTCTGCCAGTACTGCCAGCCGACGGCCTCGATCATCTCGACCGAGACGACGGCGTCGTACGAGCCGTTGACGTCGCGGTAGTCGCACAGCTCGATGCTCACCGAGTCGGAGCAGCCGGCGGCCGCCACCCGCTCCTCGCCGAGCCGCTTCTGCTCGGTCGACAGGGTGATCGAGGTGACCGTCGCGCCGCGACGGGCCGCGCGGATGCACAGCTCGCCCCAGCCGGACCCGATCTCGAGCACCCGGCTGCCCTCGGTCACGCCGGCCTGGTCGAGCAGCCGCTCGATCTTGCGGCCCTGCGCCTCCTGCAGGTCAGCGTGCCCGGACGCCGTCGGCTCGCCGTCGAACAGGGCGCTGGAGTAGCTGAGCGTCGGGTCGAGGAACTGCTCGAACAGGTCGTTGGACAGGTCGTAGTGGTGGGCGATGTTGTCGCGCGAGTTCTTGGTGCTGCTCTTCTGCCGGCGCGGCGGTCGCTTGACCACGACGCCGCGCAGCTTCTGCAGGCTGTCGGGCACCAGGCGCGGCATCTCGGCGGCGAGCACCTCGAGGAACCCGCCGAGGTCCTGGGCGTCCCAGGCGCCGGTGAGGTAGGACTCGCCGAACCCGATCAGCTGGTGGCGCCCGATCCGTGAGAAGAACTCGTCGGGCCGGTGGATCACCATCGTCGGCCCGCCCCGGCCGTAGCTCTCGTCGCCGGCGACCACGGTGACGTGGAGCCGGTTGACGGCGGCGCGGAAGAGCCGCTGGGCGATCCGGGCGGACACGGCGGTGCGGGGTCCGGACGGGACGACGTGCAGGCCGGGCCAGTGGTTGGCGCTGACGCGCTCGGGGGCGACGGTCATGAGTGCTGCACACCTTTCTGTGTGTGGGCCGGGCGCGGGCGCACCGGCAGTCGACGCAGCCACAGCCAGATGCCGTGGGCGCGGATGAGCAGGGACCCGCGCAGGGCCGCGGGCGCGGCGCGCAGGGCGGACGTCGTCGTCCGGGCGCCGGTGAGCGAGGCCGTGAAGCGGCTCTGCCCGTCGGTGGCGTCGTCGGTGTGGAGCTCGACGACGAGGTGCAGGCGGTCGGACGGCGGTGGGACGGTCAGGTGGTAGGTGCCGCCGGTCCCGTGGAAGGGGGAGACGTACATCGCCTTGGGCGTCGTGGCCCGGCCCCGGGCGTCGGCGTGCACGAGGTAAGCGTGGCGGTCGCCGTAGGTGTTGTGCACCTCCACGAGGGTGGCTGCGAGGGCGCCGTCCTCGTCGTGGCACCAGAACACGCTGATCGGGTTGAAGCAGTAGCCGAAGGCCCGGGCGTTGGCCGCCAGGAAGACCTTGCCGGCGCCGATCTCGACGTCGTGGTCGCGCAGGAACGCGGTGACGTTGTCGCGGATCGAGGCGTCCGGCGAGCCCAGGTGGTCGCGGGAGTCGAAGCGGCCCAGCACGCCGTGGTCGGGCAGGTCGTCGACGTCGACGACCCACATCTGGGAGCGGTGGGTGAAGCGCCGGGTGAACGGCGTCCGCCGGGTGTGCACGATCGTCGTGTCGTAGCTGCCCACCCCGATGGTCGAGGAAGGCGCGCTAGTGGTTCCTGAGGAGGTCGCTCTGCGACCGTCTCGAAGGGCGCCTGTCACGAGACCCCGGTCCGGCCAGTCGAGACCGAGCCGGGTGGCGGCCGCGAGGCCGGAGCGGGCGCCGTCCTCGTGGAACCCCCAGCCGTGGTAGGCGCCGGCGAACACGACGCGGTCGCTGTCGATCTCGGGCAGCCTGGCCTGCGCGGCCACCGACGCCGGGTTGTAGAGCGGGTGCTCGTACTCCATGCGGTCGATCACCGTGGCCGGGTCGATGAGGTCGTCGCCGCCGAGCGTCACCAGGTAGTGGACGTCGGTGTCGAGCCGCTGCAGACGGGTCAGGTCGTAGGTGACGATGACGCCGGCGTCGGGGTCGGTGGGGCGGCGAAAGTTCCACGAGGCCCGGGCACCGGTCGCCGAGGGCAGCAGCGAGGTGTCGGTGTGGAGCAGGGCGCTGTTCGGCGAGTAGGGCATCGCCGAGAGCAGCTCGCGCTGGAGCGCCGTCGGCTCGGCCAGCATCGACAGCGCGTGCCCGGGGTGGGTCGCGATGACGACGGCGTCGTACGTCGCCTCGTCGCCGTTGCCGTCGGTGACCTCGACACCGTCGGGCGTCTCGGCCACCGAGGTGACCTTGGCGCCGACGCGCACCTCGTGGAGCGCCGCGCCGACCTGGTCGACGTACGAGCGCGAGCCGCCGGTGACCGTGCGCCACTGCGGCGACCCGAAGATGCCGAGCATGCCGTGGTGCTCGAGGAAGGTGAACAGGTAGCGGGCGGGGTACTCGAGGGCGACCGCGGGGTCGCACGACCACACGGCGGCGACCATCGGCTCCATGAAGTGCCGGGTGAAGTACGCCGAGAAGCGGCCGGTCCGCAGGAACTCGCGCAGCGTGACGTCGTCACCGGGCTGGTCGAGCAGGGCCTTGGCACGTCGGTGGAAGCGTGGGATCTCGGCGAGCATGGCCAGGTAGCGGGGCTTGCGCAGGTTGGCCGGGGTCGGGAACAGCCCGCGCCGGCCGAGCGCGCCGGCCCACTCGAGGCCGCTGTCGTCGTCCTTGATCGACATCGACATCTCGGAGGCCTGGGTGGTCACGCCGAGCTCGGCGAACAGCCGCAGCAGCACCGGATAGGTGCGGGGGTTGTGCACGATGAACCCGGTGTCGATCGCGAGCGTGCGCGATCCCTCCGGCACCAGGTGGGTGTCTGCGTGGCCCCCGAGGCGGTCGTCGGCCTCGTAGAGCGTGACGTGGGCGGTACGGGAGGCCACGTAGGCAGCGGTGAGCCCCGCGACGCCGGAACCGACGACGGCGATCCTGCGTGTCATGTCAGGCCTGTCCGAAGTCCATCTGCGCGACCGGCGGGAAGGTCGGCTCGTCGGAGCCGCCCTCGGGCTCGATGGTGATCCCGGCGCCGCTGGCCGTGGCGGGGTCTCCCTCCAGCAGCAGCGACGAGACGTCGCCGTCGGTGATGCCGGCCGGCACCATCTGGTCGTCGTGGATGAGCCACAGCTCGTAGGTCTGGTCGTCGTCGAGGGGCGCCAGGCCCTCGGTGGAGACGATCGCCTGGTTGAGCGTCTTGGAACGGGTCAGGGTGACCGTGCCGCCGTCGTCGAGCTGGTGGGTGAAGGTCTGGGCGTCGGTGGCGTCCTCGACCCGCTGGGCGGCCGAGATCGGTGCGGTGTCGTCGGACCAGGGGTGCCACACGGTGGCGCCGACCCCGCCGACCACGATCAGCGCCGCAGCCGCTGCGACCAGTGCCGGAAATCGACGTCGGGTCGCCCGCCCTCGCTCGGCCGCGGCGATCACCACCGGCGGGAGGGGGCGCACGGACTTGATCTCGGAGAGCACCGCGTCGCGCAGCGAGGCCGGAGGCGTCTGGGCGGAGGTCTCGGCGATGAGCGAGCTGGCCTCGCGCAGCGAGTCGACCTCGGAGCGGCAGGAGGCGCAGTCGGCGAGGTGACGCTCGAACAGGGCCCGCTCGAACTCGTCGACGGCGTCGACGGCGTACGCGCCGGACAGAGCGTGGATGTCGACGGTCATCGGGTTCCCCTTGAGGTTGTGCGGAAGTCGTGGTGGCGGGAGTCGTGGAGCGCCAGGGGGTGAGTCACGTTCCTACTCCCATCTTGTCGCGCAGCCTGATCAGGCCGTCTCGGATTCGGGTCTTGGCGGTGCCGACGGGGAGGTTGAGGATCCCCGCGACCTCGGAGTGGGTGTAGCCGCCGAAGTAGGCCAGCTCGATCGCTTCGCGCTGGACCTCGGTCAGGCCCTTCAGCGCCCCGCGGACCCGCTGGGCCTCCATCGAGGCCTGGGCTGCGTCGGCGGTGACGTCGTGGTCGATCGTCTGGTTCTGCTGGTGGAACGAGGTGTCGCGTCGGGTGGACGCCTCGGCCGACCGGACCCGGTCGACCGCCTTGCGGTGGCAGATGGTCATCAGCCACGAGAGAGCGCTGCCGCGCGCCGGGTCGAAGCGGCTGGAGGTCTTCCAGACCTCCAGGAACGCCTCCTGGGTGACCTCCTCGGCCTGGGCCGGGTCGCGCACGACCCGCACCGCGAGGCCGAAGACTCGCGAGGACGTCAGGTCGTACAGCTCGGCGAAGGCCTGCTGGTCGCCCTTGGCGGCGCGGTGCAGCAGCTGGCTGAGGTGCTCGCCCGGAGCCACCGGCACCCCCACGAGGGGGGCGCCGGCGGGCTCGGGGCTGATCTGGTCCATGACCTGATCTTCTCGCTACTCGGCTCCGTCAGTCCAACGTCAGCTGGCGGGCTTGGCGCCGGTGAGCACCTGGTCGATGACGTAGACGGTGGCGTTGGCCGTCGGGATGCCGCCACAGAGCACGTTGGCGGTGACGGTGCCGTCGGACACGGTCATGCCGGCCTCCGTGTCGCCCTCGACCATGAGGTTGTCGCCGATCAGCGTGGGCTGCTCGCCGACGATGGCGGTCGGGTCGAGGTTCTCACCGAGCACGTGGTGCTGCAGGACGACGGCCAGGTCGCTCTCGACGCCGTCCTTCTCGGCACCGGCGAGGAGGGCGTTGAGGTCCTTCTCCGGGATGGCCGCGAAGCCGTCCTTGCCGGGCATGCCGTCGTACGGCGCGAACACGGTCAGGGCGGGGGCGTCGTTGAGCACGCCGTCGAGACCCTCGACGGCGCCCACGGCGGCGACCAGCGTCTTCAGCAGCGGGTTGGTACCGGCCGCGGTGGCGACCGGGTCGACGACCATGCCGGTCAGCGAGCCGGGCTCACCGTCGGCGGGGAGCGCGTCGCAGGCGGGGCCGAACACGGCACCGAACTCGTCGTCCGTGGCGGGCGGCTCCTCGGCGGGCGGCTCCTCCTCGGCGGCGGGCTCCTCCTCCGTGGTCTGGGAGGAGTCGTCGCTCCCGCTGCTGGCGGGCTCGTCGTCCTCGCCACAGGCGGCGAGGGTGAGGGACAGGGTGAGCACAGCCGCGGCAGCGGTGCCGCGGCGGAGGGTCTGGAGCTTCATGGCAGTGGCTGCCTTCCGGTAGGGGAACTTACGAGGGTTGTTCGGTCCTGCGGTGGTGCTGGATTGGTCGGTGGTGCACGCGATTGCGCCGATCGTGGTGACGGTGGTCACGACACGGTGAAGAAGATCGAGTGGATGCCGCTGGACCCGCCGGGGAACGGCTGGGCCTTGACGTCGGTCTGGGTCTCGCCGTCGCCGTCGACCACCCGGGCCGCGACCGTGTGCTGGCCGGCGTCGAGGTCGGCCTCGTGGAACCACTGGCGCCAGTAGACGTTGTTGACGTCGGGGCCGAGCTGGGCGTCGCCCCACTCGCCGCCGTCGAGCTTGATCTGCACCTTCGAGGCGCCGCCGTTGTCCTGGGCCCAGGCGACCCCACCGATGATCACCTTGCCTCCGTCGACGGTGCTGAGGCCCTTGGGCGTGTCGATCCGGGCCGACGGCTTGATCGGGGCACGGGTGTCCCAGTTGCGCTCGGTCCAGTACGAGTCCTGGTCGGCGTACGTCGTCAGGGTGAGCTTGGTGACCCACTTGGTGGCGCTGATGAAGCCGTACAGGCCGGGGATCACGATCCGCACCGGGAACCCGTGCTCGCGGGGCAGCTGCTCGCCGTTCATGCCGACGACGACCAGGGGCTCGCGCCCGTCGGTGACCAGGTCGAGCGGGGTGCCGATGGTCATGCCGTCGAAGTCGGTGGCCAGCAGCTGGTCGGCGTTGCCGCCGACGCCGGCCTTGTCGAGGATGTCCATCAGGGGGACGCCGAGCCAGCGGGCGCCGCCGACGTACTTGCCGCCGACGCTGTTGGACACGCAGGTCAGGGTGATGTCGCGCTCGACCATCGGCATCTCGAGCAGCTCGTCGAAGGTGATGGTGAGCTCGTTCTCGACGTCTCCGTCGACGGTGAGGGTCCAGTCGTCGGACGACACCACGGGGGTGTCGAGACGGGTGTCGACGCGGTAGAAGTCGCCGTTGCTGATCTGCAGGGGCGTGATGCCCGGGACCTTGCTCGCCAGGTCCTTCGGGAGCGCCGGAGCGGTCTCGCCGGCGGCCGGAGCGGGCAGCGCGACGTCCTCGGGACGGGCGCGCAGGTTGATGATCCAGCGACCCGCGCCGCCGAGCACCACGGCCGCGGCCGTGAGCGCGCCGGTGGCGATCAGGACGCCGCGCCGGGTGGGCTTGGGCTCGGTACCCTCGGTCGCGCCCTCGCCGCGGATCACGACCATGTCGTCGTCGTCCTCGTCGGAGCCGGCGGCGCCCTCCGCCTTGGCGACCTCGACGGTCGACGTGGCGCGCGGGTCGAGCGGCAGGCCGTGCGCCGTGCGGTGCAGCCACCACAGCGACGCGACGCCCGCCAGGGCGGTCAGCAGGCTGGGGACGACGTCGAAGGTCTCGACCATCGGGCGGGTCAGCACGGCGAACGACGCGACGGCCACCAGGACGACGAGCAGCCCCGCGCCGAGCTCGAAGCGACGCCGGGCCAGCAGGCCGGCGATCGCCGCGAGCACGAGCACGCCGATGAACACCGAGCCGATCAGGACGACCTTGTCGTAGTTGCGGGCCGCGAAGTCGAACGGGCCGATGCTGAACCCGTCGGACTCGAAGTTCTTGATCGCCCACTCCTTGAGCGAGACGGGCGTGCGGTCGATGACCGCGGAGCCCACCGCGAGGACGGGGGAGGAGTCGGGTGTGATGAGCGCCGCCGTGAGGTGGCCGACGGCCATGCCCACGAGCGTGGCGATGAGGCCGAAGACGGCGTAGAGACGACGGGAAACCATGTGCGGTGTTCGTCGCGGAGCGGCTCCGCGGATGGGATTCCGGCAGGATGGTCGACATGTCAGACGTCACGTCGACCCCTGGGTCCGAGCTCGTCCACTACGCCGTCGACGGCCCGGTGGCCACCATCACCCTCGACTCCCCCCACAACCGCAACGCGTTGTCGCGCCGGCTCGTCACCGAGCTCGCGACCCGGCTCGAGGCGGCCGAGGGCGACGACGCGGTGCGGGTCGTGGTGCTCGCGGCGGCCGGCAAGGTCTTCTGCTCCGGCGCCGACCTGTCCGAGGCCTCCGCCGACGGGATGTCGGTGGGCACCCAGGCCATCGTCGGCCTCCAGCGGTACGTCGTCGCGATGTCGAAGCCCGTCGTGGCCCGGCTGCACGGGGCGGTGCGGGCCGGGGGCATCGGCCTGGTCGCCTCCGCCGACATCGTGGTCGCGGCCGACGACGCGACCTTCGCGCTCACCGAGGTCAAGCTCGGCCTGGCTCCGGCGATCATCTCGCTGACGGTGCTGCCCCGCCTCACGTCGCGCGCGGCGGCGTACACGTGCCTGACCGGGGAGGTCTTCACCGGCGCCGAGGCGGTCGCGATGGGCCTGGTCACGCGGGCCGTGCCTGGCGAGGACCTCGACGCCGCCGTCGCCGACGTCTGCGCCTCCCTCGCCACCGGTGCCCCTCAGGGCCTTCGGGAGACCAAGGCCCTGCTGGCCCGCGACCTCCTCGCCCGGATCGACGCGAACGCCGACGAGATGGCCGAGCTGTCCGCCCGCCTCTTCGGCTCGGACGCCGCCCGCGACGCGATGCACGCCTTCCTGTCGCGCAGGAAGGGCTGAGGCTGTCGGTCGGCGCGGTTTGGCGGGCGTCGGGGGGTGGGTCGTGTGCCTGAGCCCGGTCCTGGGGCCGGTGTCGGGCACACGAGTGTCCTGTCCGGGGTGGGACCCGGGGCGGGGTCTGTCTCCGGGTGAGGGGTCGTGTGCCCGAGCGCGGTCTGGGGGCCGGTGTGGGGCACACGAGTGTCAGGTCCGACCCCGGCAGCCCACACAACTGCCCGGCTCAGGCCACGGAGGACGGCAGCCGCCCCGGCAGCCCGAGGGCGATCAGGTCGAGCGCGACCTCGTGCGGCTCGTCGCGGAGCTCACGCGACGAGCACCGGACCACGAGGCGCTGCTGCGCCGTCACGCGGCGGTGTCGGCGCAGGTCGGCCTCCCACTGCCGGACCTCCATGTGCGCGGCGCCCTCGACCTCGAGCACCACGACGGTTCCGTCGGGGAGGTCCCACTCGCAGTCGGTCCAGCGCACCCGACCGCCGCGGTCGCGTCGGTGGGTCTGGCGCGCCGGCAGTGGCATGGCGAAGCGCCGACACATGCGCCCGACGTCGAGCTCGGCCGTCGAGTGCGCGCCGGCGTCGATGTCGGACAGCGCCGAGCGGAACAGCTTGGCCCGGCGGAGCGGGAACAGGCCGTCGACCCACTCGAGCAGTCGCGTGGCCGACGTCAGCCGCTGCTGGACGGCGGCCGCGAGGACGCCGACAGCCGGTCGGGGTGCCGCGTCGTACCCGGCCCACAGCAGCAGCGCGGGCTCCAGTCGCGCGGACGGGATGCCGGTCCGAGGGCTCGCGAGCAGCCCGAACGGCCGCCGGGACCGGAAGAACCGGATGCCGTCGACCTCATCGAAGCTGAGCTCGTCGTCGACCAGCACGGTGACGTCGTCGCGCTCCCATCCGGTGAGGCCGTGGTGGGCACCGGCGGTGAGCCCGCCGAGCAGGCTCCTGGGCCCGGCGTGCAGGACGCCGAGCCAGCGCCGCTGCTCCACCGTCGGCACCCCGGTGAAGGTGCTGATCACCCTGGGTGTGCGCACCACCCACCGCCGGGCCGCGACGTTGGCCTCGACGGCGTCCCAGTCGATGCCGATCGCCGTCAGCTGGCGGCGCGCGACCATCCCCGCCTGGGCGGCAACCAGCGCCTCGAGGCTTCGGTGTCGGCGGCTGTCCATGCGCCCGACCCTGGCCCGATCCGGCCGACGCTGCGCGGCTCCTCCACAGGCAGTCCGATGGGCCCGGGGCGCGGAGCCACTCGTGTGTCTCACACCGATCCATGGGCCGGTGTCAGGCACACGACCCCTCACCCCCGGCGGAAACCCGCCCTTGTGGTCGACGTCATGGCCGGCCGATTGCGCTCGCGGCGCGAACAACGGGCAAACTGACTGACCCGGCGCCGACGACTTTGTAAGGTAGAGAACTTGCCGCAAATTCGGGTCCGAGGGGGCAACTGGTGACAGAAGAGCTGGTCGAGCAGGAGATCGCCGACGAGCAGGCATTCGTCGACCGCGTCCACCGCCAGCTCGCGGACGCCGGCCTGGCGGCCCAGCAGCTGGCGCGGGAGGGTCACGACCGGGGTCGGCTCGGTCACGAGGGCGGGCTGGTCGAGCGCGACGCCATGGTCTTCCAGGCGGCCAAGCGGATCGCGCAGCTCGACGCGGCCCACGAGGGGCTCGTCTTCGGGCGGCTCGACCTGCGGCCCGAGGTCGACACCGACCCGCGCTACGTCGGCCGGATCGGCCTGCGCGACGAGAACCGCGACTCCCTGCTCATCGACTGGCGTGCGCCCGCCGCCGCCGTGTTCTACCAGGCCACCGCCGCCGAGCCGCAGAACGTCGTCCGCCGCCGGGTGCTGCGCTCGCAGGGCACCACCGTGGTCAGCGTCGAGGACGAGCTGCTCGACGCCGAGGGCAACGTCGACGACCTGCCGATCCTCGGCGAGGGCGCGCTGATGGCGCAGCTGTCCCGCGCCCGCGACCGCACCATGCACTCCATCGTCGCGACCATCCAGGCCGAGCAGGACCAGGCGATCCGCGCACCCAGCCGCGGCGTCACCACGATCTCCGGCGGTCCCGGCGTCGGCAAGACCGTCGTCGCGCTGCACCGCGCGGCCTACCTGCTCTACACCGACCGGCGCCGCTACGAGACCGGCGGCGTGCTCGTCGTCGGGCCCGAGCGGCGTGTTCATGCGCTACATCGAGCGGGTGCTGCCGAGCCTCGGCGAGACCGCCGTCGCGCTGCGCTCGCTGGGCGAGGTCGTCGACGGCGTCCGCGCCACGCGGCACGACGAGCCGGCCGTGGCCGACGTCAAGGGCTCGGCACGAATGGCCGAGCTGATGCGGCGGACGGCGCGCCAACAGGCGCCGGGCAGCCCGGGCGAGTTCCGGCTGTTCTGGTACGACAACACGCTGGTGCTCGACCGCGGGGCACTCGGCCGCGCGCGCCGCTCGCTGATGTCGCAGGGACGCCGCAACAAGCAGCTGCCCCGCGTCACCCCGACCCTCCTCGACGCGCTGTGGCGCCAGGTGCGCAGCGAGCGCGGCCGCGACCGTGGCCGCGAGTTCTTCGACGACGACCTGCTCGGCACCGACGAGTTCCTCGACTTCGTGCTGGACTGGTGGCCGCCGCTGTCGGCCCCCGACGTGCTCGGCTGGCTGCGCGACCCCGAGCTGCTGGCCCGGGTCGGCGAGGGCCTGCTCACGAGCGAGGAGCAGGTGCTGCTCCTCAAGTCGTGGGCCAACCTGGGTGACCGCGTCGGCGACCTCGCGATCGAGGACGTGCCGCTGCTCGACGAGCTGCGCTACGCGCTCGGCGACGTCCCGACCCGCACCGACGACGACCGCGACGACCCGATCGCCCTGGTCGAGGGTGGCGTCGACATCCAGGAGCTGATGACCGCCGCCGACCGCGAGTACGCACCCTCGGGCCGAGGCTGGACGCCGCCCACCCACTCGATCGACGACGACGGCTTCGCCCACGTGCTCATCGACGAGGCGCAGGACCTGACGCCGATGCAGTGGCGGATGGTCGGGCGCCGCGGCCGTGCCGCCTCGTGGACCATCGTCGGCGACCCCGCCCAGTCGTCGTGGCCGGTGCCGGCCGAGTCGGCCGAGGCGCGGGCGGCCGCCCTCGAGGGCAAGGCGCTGCACGAGTTCCATCTCTCGACCAACTACCGCAACTCCTCCGAGATCTACGCCTACGCCGCCGCGTACGCCGAGCGGGTCGGCCTCGACGCCGACCTGCCGACCGCCGTCCGCTCCACCGGGGTGGAGCCGCGGGTCGTCGGCCCGGTCGCCGACCTCGAGGACGCCACCCGCACGCGCCGTCATCGAGGCGGCCGGCCAGGTGCCCGGCACGGTCGGGGTCGTCGTGCCGGTGGCACGGCGCTCCGAGGTCAACGCCTGGCTCGCGTCGTGGCCCGAGCTGGCCGACGACGCCGCCGGGGCCCGCGCGGCCGTCGACTCCTCGGTCACGCCGTCGGGCGACGACCGGGTCGTCGTCCTCACCGGGCTCGACACCAAGGGCCTCGAGTTCGACGCCATCGTGGTGGTGCGGCCCCAGGAGATCCAGGACGAGTCGGTCACCGGCCGGTCGACGCTCTACGTCGTCCTGACCCGCGCCACGCAGCTGCTGACCACGGTCAGCTGAGCCGGCTTCGCTCGGGACGTCGTACGAGACGGCTCGCGGGGCATCCACCCCGTATGACGTCCCCGACGGCCCCCACTAGCATGCGCGCATGACCTCACCCACCTCCGCCCGGGACGCCATCGACGCGCTCACGGGGCACGAGGCGTGGGCGATCATCCGGCGTTCGACCCGGGCCGGCGACCGCGACACGGTCGGGTTGATCGGCGGACGCCGCAGCGTGGTCGAGTCGATCCTGGACGTCCCGCTGAAGGACGGCGTGCCGGAGGCCGGTCACATCGCCGACCACCTGCTCGCCATCCCGTTCCGCCAGGTGGCCGAGCGCGGCTTCGAGGCCCACGACGACGGCACCCCGCTGGTGATGGTCGAGATCGAGACCGAGCGCGAGTTCTCGGTCGCCGAGGTGGTCGAGGCGATCGACGAGGTGCCGGTGGAGTTCACCGACCGCGGCGGGTTCGAGACCGACGACGAGGAGTACGGCAAGCTCGTCGGGGCGATCATCGCCGACGAGATCGGCCAGGGCGAGGGCGCCAACCTCGTGATCGGCCGCCACTACCGGGCCACCGTCGCCGACTGGGGCCACGCCACCGCGCTGGCGGTCTTCCGCCGGCTGCTCGAGCGCGAGCGCGGCGCCTACTGGACCTACGTCTTCTTCACCGGTGACCGCTACCTGATCGGTGCCAGTCCCGAGCGGCACGTCAGCGTGCGCGGCGGCGACGTCCGGATGAACCCGATCAGCGGCACCTTCCGGGTGCGCGGCGAGGCCGGCGACGAGCGGTCCCTGAAACCGCGCCTCCTCGACTTCCTGCGCGACGAGAAGGAGATCTACGAGCTCTTCATGGTCGTCGACGAGGAGCTCAAGATGATGTGCGACGTCTGCCACGAGGGCGGCCAGGTGCTCGGGCCGTTCCTCAAGCCGATGACCCACCTCGTGCACACCGAGTACCTGCTGGCCGGCCGCACCGACCGCGACCCGCGCGAGGTGCTGCGCGACACGATGTACGCCGCCACGGTGACCGGGTCGCCGGTCGAGAACGCCTGCCGGCTGATCAAGCAGTACGAGTCGCGGGGCCGTGGCTACTACGGCGCCGCCCTGGCGATCCTCGGACGCGACGAGGACGGCGGCCGGGTGGTCGACAGCCCGATCGTCATCCGTACCGCCGACATCGACCTCGACGGACACCTCACGGTCACCGCCGGAGCCACCCTGGTGCGCGACTCCGACGCCGCCTACGAGGTCGCCGAGACGCACGCCAAGGCCGGCGGCATCCTCAGCGCGTTCGGCCTCGTGCCCGCGGCCCCCACGCCCGACCTCAACCTGGCCGAGCTGGTCAGCGACGAGGACGTGCTGCTCTCCCTCAACCTGCGCAACCGCCGGCTCAGCCAGTTCTGGCTCGACGACCAGGCCGGCGCTCCGCCCGACCCGCGCCTGGCCGGCCAGCACGTCGTGATCCTCGACGGCGAGGACGACTTCGTGAACATGCTGCGCCACGTGCTCGGCGTCCTCGGCCTGACGTCGTCGGTGGTGCGCCACGACGACTACGAGGCCGGGTGCCTCGACGCGGCCGACCTCGTGATCGTCGGCCCCGGCCCGGGCGACCCGCGCGCCGACGACGACCCGAAGATGAAGAAGATGCGGCACGCGGTGGCGTGGCTGCTGGCCAAGCGCCGCCCGTTCCTCGCGGTCTGCCTGGGCCACCAGGCGCTGTGCCACGAGCTCGGCATCCCCCTCGCCTACAAGGACATCGTCTTCCAGGGCACCCAGTCACAGGTGCCGTACGACGGCCGCACCGAGCGGGTCGGCTTCTACAACACGTTCGTGGGCCGGGTCGGCGCCGACGACCCGATGCCCGACGGGGTGAGCGTCGACGTCGACGGCCCGACCGGCGACGTCCACCACCTGCGCGGCCCGCACTACCGCGGCGTCCAGTTCCACGCCGAGTCGATCCTCACCGAGCGCGGCTACGACCTCCTCCACGAGCTGGTGGCCGACCTCCTGCTCGACTGACCGCTGACCCCGGCCGCCGTGGCGAGCGGGTCGCAAACGGACGTCGGTCGATACGGTGTCGCCGTGACCCTCGACGTCGTGGTGGTCGACCACCACGACTCCTATACGTGGAACCTCGTGCACCTGGTCGCCTCCGTCACCGGCGTGCTGCCGGTGGTGGTGCAGCACGACGAGGTGTCGGTGGCCGAGGTGCTGGCGTTCAGCCACGTGGTGCTGTCACCCGGCCCCGGGCACCCCGACGACCCGGCCGACTTCGCGGTCGGGCGCGAGGTGCTGCTCGCCGCCACCCGGCCGGTGCTGGGCGTGTGCCTGGGGATGCAGGGGCTGGTGTCGGCGTACGGCGGACGCGTCGAGCGGGTACGGCCGGCGCACGGCGAGGTCGCCTCGGTCAGCCACGACGGGCGCGGGGTGTTCGCGGGGGTCGCGGCCGACTTCGCGGCGGTGCGCTACCACTCGCTCGCCGCCGTGACGGTGCCCTCGGTGCTGGAGGTGTCCGCGACGTCGTCCGGCGTGGTGATGGGGGTGCGGCACCGCGAGCTGCCGCTCGAGGGCGTGCAGTTCCACCCCGAGTCGATCCTGTCGGAGCACGGCGCCGCCCTGGTCGCGAACTTCCTGGCCGGCGTGCGATGAGCGACCCGGCCGCCCACTTCCGCGACGTCGCCGCCGCGCACCCGCGGTGCTTCTGGCTCGACGGTGGCGGCGCGCGGGACTGGTCGGGACGGCGCTCGATCATCGGCTGGCTCGACGACGACGACGTGTCGCTCTCGTACGACGCGGGGGCGCGGATCGTCACCCGGCACCAGGGCGGACGCTCCGAGGCGGTCGGCGACGACGTCTTCGCCGTGCTCGAGGCGGCGCTGGCGTCGCCGGGCCAGTGGTTCGGCTACCTGGGCTACGCCGCCCGCCCCGACCTCCCGGCCTACCCCGACCCGACGATGCCCGACGCCGTGTGGATGCGCCCCTCCCACGTGCGGTTGTTCGACCATGCGGTGGGCGCCGCACGAAACTCGCGGTTCTTGTCCGAAACTTCGGCCGATAACCGTGAGTTTCACCGGTTAACCGGTGAAACTCCCACCCCGTACGCCGACGCCTTCGAGCGGGTCCAGGAGCACCTGCACGCCGGCAACAGCTACGAGGTCAACCTGACCTACCGCCTCGAGCAGGCCGCGGACGCCGACCCGGCGGCCACCTACCTGCGGCTGCGCGACCTCAACCCGGCGCCGTACGCAGGCTTCCTCCAGCACGACGTCGACGGGGCCAGGGCCTGGCTGCTCAGCTCGAGCCCGGAGCGCTACGCGCTCATCACCGCCGACCGCACGCTCGAGACCAAGCCGATCAAGGGCACCACACCGCGCGGCGCCGAGACCGCCGACGACGAGGCCCGCCGGCTCGAGCTCGCCACGCACCCGCGCTACCGCGCCGAGAACCTGATGATCGTCGACCTGCTGCGCAACGACCTCGCCCAGGTGTGCGAGGTCGGCAGCGTCGAGGTGCCGACGCTGATGGACGTCGAGTCCTACGAGACCGTGCACCAGCTGGTGTCCACGGTCCGCGGCCGGCTGCGCGACGACGTCACCACGGTCGGCGCGCTGCGGGCGCTGTTCCCTGCCGGCTCGATGACCGGCGCCCCCAAGCTGCGCACGATGCAGGTGATCGAGGAGGTCGAGCAGACGCCTCGCGGTGCGTACGCCGGCGCGTTCGGCTGGGTGTCGGGCGACGGTCGCGCCGACCTCGGCGTCGTGATCCGCAGCCTGATGACCGCCGGCGACGGGCGCTACCGGCTCGGCACCGGCGGCGGGATCACGGTGCTCTCCGACGTCGACGAGGAGTGGGCCGAGTCGCGGCTCAAGGCCGAGCGGATGCTGCGGGCGCTCAGCTGATGCCCGACTCCGCGGCGTGGCTCGCGAGGTCGGCGAGCACGGCCCGGACGCCGGCCGCCATCCGCGACCGGTCGTAGGGCGCGGGGTCGATGGCGTTGACGACCTGGAACAGCTCGCCGTTCTGCACGAAGCCGGTGACGGCCAGGGTGTCGTCGACGACGTCGACCACGACGCGGGCCTCGTCGGCGCCGGTCACCGTCGGGTCGCTCACCTGGGTCTCGGCGCCGCCGGTGACCTGGCCGAAGCTGTGGAACAGGTCGTCCATCGAGCCGGCGTACTGCTGGTAGTTGACGTCGAGGGCCGGGCCGCCGTCGTCCTTCGGGGTGAACGTGCAGCGGGGTTCCTCGGGCGTGCCGGTCGCGGTCGTGAACGTCGTGGCGAACAGCCGCGACACCTCGGGCGGCGCCAGTCCGTCGCAGGGGTTCCACAGCGGCACGGGCGTCGTCGGCAGCTCAGGTCTCGGCGCCACCTCCTCGTCGGAGCAGCCCGCGACGACCAGCCCGAGCGCCAGGCCCACGAGCGTGACCCTAAGCATCGGGCCGCCCCGGCACCTGCATCACCAGTCGGGCGCCGCCGCCGGGCGCGGCTTCGGCGCCGACGGTGCCGGAGTGCCGCTCGACGACCTGGCGCACGATGGAGAGGCCGAGGCCCGAGCCCGGCATGGCGCGTGACTCCTCCGCCCGCCAGAACCGGTCGAAGACCTGGGCGCGGTCGGCCTCGGCGATGCCCGGACCCTGGTCGTCGACGGTGAGGACGCCGTCGGCCAGCCGCACGGAGATCCGGCCGCCGGGCGGGCTCCACTTCGCGGCGTTGTCGAGCAGGTTGGTGACGGCGCGCTCGAGCGAGCCGGCCTCGCCGACGATCCACCAGGGGGCGACGTCGACGTCGAACGTCGTGTGGACGGCGCGCCGACGGACCCGCGCCACCGACGCGTCGACGATCTCGCCGAGGTCGACCTCGCCGACCACGGGCGCGAGCGGCTCGTCGCGGGCCAGCTCGGTGAGGTCGCCGATCAGGGTGGTCAGCTCGTCGATCTGGCCGCGGATGTCGTCGAGCAGCTCGGAGCGGGCCTCGGGATCGATCGCCTTCTGGTCCTGGTCGGCCTGGGTGAGCAGGTCGACGTTGGTGCGCAGCGAGGTGAGCGGCGTCCGCAGCTCGTGGCCGGCGTCGGTGACCAGGGCCCGCTGGCGGTCGCGCGAGGCGGACAGGGCGGTGAGCATCTCGTTGAACGCCGAGGCCAGCCGGGCGATCTCGTCGTCGCCCTCGACCGGAAGGGGGTCGAGCTGCTCGGTGCGGGCGATGTGCTCGACCGACTGCGTCAGCCGGCGCACGGGACGCAGGCCGTTGCGGGCGACCCCCCAGCCGGCCATGCCGGCGCCGAGCACGCCGATCAGCCCGAACAGCAGGCTGACCCCGCCGAGCCGGGCGAGCAGCTGCTGCTGGTCCTCCAACGACTGGGCGACGATCAGGGCCTGCCCGTCGGTCCGCATCGGGACGGCCACGACGCGGAAGTCCTCGTCACCGACCCGGACCGTGCGGATGCTCTCCGACTTCCGGCCGAAGGCCACCTCGAGCTCGGGCTCCCCGATCGGCAGGTTGGTCTCGTTCTGGATCGGCAGCTGGCCGGCCCGCAGCAGCAGCAGCTTGATGTCGGACGCGCCGGCGGCCACCTTGGACAGGTAGTAGTCGTCGTTCGCGTCGTTGCCCTCGCCGGCCTCCGCGGCGACCCGAGCCCGCTCGAGGAGCGAGTCGTCGGCCGTCTGCTGCAGCTGCATCCGCGCCGTGATGTAGACCCCGCCGGCCAGGAACGTGACGGCCAGCCCGACCGCGATGGTCGTCAGCAGCGTGACCCGGCTCGCCAGCGAGCGCCGGTAGTGCCAGCGTGCCTCGCCGGGCGGTGCGTCGTCGGGTGCCGGCGCACCGACCAGCTGGTCGGGCGCGGCGTCGGGACGGTCGTGGGTCGGTGCGGTCATCCGGAGCGCTCAGGACTCCTTGAGCACGTAGCCGACGCCCCGGACCGTGTGCAGCAGTCGCGGCTCCTCCTCGGCCTCGGTCTTGCGGCGCAGGTAGCCGACGTACACCTCGAGCGAGTTGGCGGTGGTGGGGAAGTCGTAGCCCCACACCTCCTCGAGGATGAACGAGCGGTCGAGCACACGACGCGGACGGCGCAGGAACAGCTCGAGGAGCGTGAACTCGGTGCGGGTCAGGTCGATCGAGCGCGCGCCGCGCAGGACCTCACGGGTGGAGACGTTCATCGTCAGGTCGGAGAAGCCGAGCGTCTCCTCGGCGTCGTCGTCGCTCGGCACCGCCCGGCGCAGGAGCGCCCGCAGGCGCGCCAGCAGCTCGGGCAGCGCGAACGGCTTCGTGAGGTAGTCGTCGGCGCCGGCGTCCAGTCCCTCGACCCGGTCGCCGACGGCGTCGCGGGCGGTGAGCACGATGATCGGGACGTCGTTGCCGGCGGTGCGCAGCGCACGGGTCGCCTCGAGTCCGTCGAGGCGCGGCATCATCACGTCCATCACGACCACGTCGGGTGCGAGCGCGCCGATGCCGGCCAGCGCCTCGGCGCCGTCGGCGGCCAGGTGGACGTCGTAGCCGTTGAACTCGAGCGAACGGCGCAGCGACTCTCGGACCGCCTTGTCGTCGTCGACGACGAGCACGCGCGGCTTGGCTGGGGCAGACACCACGTCACTGTGCCACGCCGCCCTGAACCGCGTCTGAGAAGCCTAGGCGTAGCCGCGGGCGACCTGCGCGGCCCGCGCGCCGTACCCGCCGCCGAAGAGGCACGCGTGCACGAGCAGCGGGAACAGCTGGAACAGCGACACCCGGTCCTCCCAGCCCTCGGCCAGCGGGGCGACCTCGGCGTAGGCGTCGACGACCCGCGGCAGGTGGGGCAGGCCGAAGAGGGCCAGCATGGCGAGGTCGACCTCGCGGTGGCCGCCGTACGCCGCCGGGTCGATGACCGAGGCCCGCCCCTCCTGGCCCCACAGCACGTTGCCGTTCCACAGGTCGCCGTGCAGGCGCGCCGGCGACTCCTCCGGCGCCAGGTCGGTGAGCCGGCCCACGACGGCCTCGACCGCGGCGGCCTCACCGGCCTCGAGCGCGCCACGGTCGCGGGCGAGCTTGGCGTAGGGCAGCAGCCGCCGGGTGGCGTAGAACTCCGCCCACGTGGGGGCGGTGCGGTTGGGCAGCGGCAGCCGGCCGATGAACCCGTCGCGCTCGGCGCCGTACGCCGGGGCGCCGGCGCTGTGGGTGGCCGCGAGGCGGCGTCCGAAGGCGGCGGCGTCGTCGGCGGTGTTGCGGGCGGGCTCGACCCAGGCGATCACCAGGCAGTCGGGGTCGACCGCCAGCACCTCGGGCACGTGCACGCCGCCCTCGACCTCGCCCAGCCACCGCAGGCCCCAGGCCTCCTGCTCGAAGAACCCCTCCGGCGCCTGGGCGTGGGTCTTCATCAGTGCCGTGGTGCCGTTGCTCAGCCGCAGCTTGGTGGCCGTCGACACGTCGCCGCCGGCGACCGGTGCGGTCGCGACGACGGCCGAGCCGAGCAGCGACTCCGCGCGTCGGGCGACCGCTGGCTGCCGGGTCATGACGCGGTGCGACCCGCCAGGTCGCGGACGATCGCGTCGCTGGTGCGTTCGACCATCGCCAGCACCTCCTGGAATCCGCTCGGCCCACCGTAGTACGGGTCGGGCACCGCCGCTCCGGGCGAGACCGGGTCGAGGTCGCCGAAGAGTCGTGCGCGCTCGGTCGGGCCACCGATGTCGACGAGGTTCTGCTCGTCCATGGCCAGGACGACGTCGTGCTCGTCGAGCCACGTCGTGGCGAACTGGCGCGCCCGGTGCCGGCTCGGGTCGTAGCCCGCCGCCGTCAGGGTCGCGGCGGCCCGGTCGTCCATCGGGTGGCCGACGTGCCAGTCGCCGGTGCCGCAGCTGGTCACCGCCACCCGGTCGTCGAGGCCGGCGTCCGCGAGCCTCGCCTCGAGGACGACGTGGGCCATCGGCGAGCGGCAGATGTTGCCGAGACAGACCAGCGCGATGCGGTAGGTCCCTGCCTCCCGAGGAGCAGGCAGGCTCACGTACGCGCCTTGGCGTCGTCGCCGACGAACCCGTCGACCACCCAGGTGACGAGGGTGATCACGATCGCGCCGCCGACCGCCGTCCAGAACCCGTCGACGCGGAACCGGATGTCGAGGGCGTCGGCCAGCGCCCCGGTCAGCATCAGCATCAGCGCGTTGATCACCAGCAGGAACAGCCCGAGCGTGACGATGATCAGCGGGATCGACAGGATCGTCAGCAGCGGCTTCACGAACGACGTGACGATGCCCAGGATGGCGGCGACCAGCAGCAGCGGCACCAGGTTGTGCTCGACCTCCTCCCACCCCCGCCTCGGTCCGCCCGGGAAGGCGATGCCGTCGAAGACCCACGCGGCCGCGGCCAGGCCGAGGGCGGTGGTGAGGAGCCGGAGCACGATGCGCATGCCCCGAGTCTGGCAGGCACCGCGGCCCCGGCGCGCCGTCAGTCGAGCTCGAGCGCCTCGATGATCTCGGCCTCCGCGTCCTCGAGGTGGGCCCGGAGGAAACGGTGGGCGCCGTCGACGTCGTCGGCCTCGAGCAGGTCGACGAGGGCGATGTGGGAGTCGGCCTCGTCGTGGGCGTTGCGGCGGATCCGTTCCACCTGGGCGAGCGCCAGCTTGAGCTCGACGACGAGGTTCTCGGCCATCGCGACCAGGCGCGGGCTGCCGGTGAGGCCCACCAGCGAGACGTGGAAGGCGAGGTGGAGAGCGTTGAGCGACTGGTAGGTGCCCTCGGCGCGGACGGCGTCGGTGTACTCGCGCAGCGACGTACGCACGTGGTCGCGCTGCTCGTCGGTGGCCTCGAGCCAGCGGCGGACGCCGGCACCCTCGAGCACCCAGCGCGCGCGGCAGACGTCGCGCACCGAGTCGGCCTCCGGGGTCGCCACGTGGACGCCGCGGTGCGGCTCGCGGGTGGCCAGGCCCTCGGCCACGAGCGTCCCGAGCGCCTCTCGGATGGTGGGTCGCGAGACCCCGAGCGAGTCGGCGAGGGCGACCTCGCGCAGCGCCGTCCCGCCCTCGATGTCGCCGTCGAAGATGGCCCGGCGCAGCTCCTCGGCGGCGCGGTCGACGGTCGAGGTGTGCTCGACGTGCAGCGTCGGGAACGGCGCTGCCGCCTCCTGTGTCGAGGAGGACCCGGTGCTCATGAGCAACATCATGCCCCGCCTCGGGGTCGCTGGCTTGATCTGGGGACGTTCGTCCGTCACCATGGGGTTTGTCAGATTGTCTGACAAAATGAAGGGAGTGCGCATGACCGAGCTGGCCTGGGGACATCACTACGTGGCTGTCGAGCCGACGCACTTCCGAGTCGACTACGTCATCAACCCCTTCATGGACCCCGCCGACCAGCCCGACCCCGCCCACGCGTGGGTGCAGTGGCACACGATGGTCGACACCCTGCGCGGCCTCGGTGCCCGCGTCGACGTCCTCGCCCAGCGCCCCGACGCCCCCGACATGGTCTACGCGATGAACCTCGGGCTCGGCCTCGTGCGCGCCGACGGCCGGCCGCACGTCGTGATGTCGCACATGCGCTACCCGCAGCGCCGGATGGAGACCCGCTCCGCCCAGCCGTGGTTCGCCGAGCGCGGCTACACGACGTCGTACGTCGGCCGCGACGGCGTCGGCGCCCACCTCGAGGCCGGTGACGCCTTCGCCTTCGGCGACGCCCTCGTGGTCGGCTACGGACCCCGCACCGAGGAGCTCGCGCTCAAGCACCTCGCGACCGACCTCGGCATCCGGGTGCGCGGCTTCCGGATCACCCACCCCGGCATGTACCACCTCGACCTCGCCTTCTGCCCCCTCGACGACCGCCGCGCGATGATCTGCCCGGCCGCGCTCGACGACGCGTCGGCGCAGGCGCTGCTCGACCTCGTGCCCGAGCCGCTGGTGCTCACCGAGGAGGAGGCGAT
Source organism: uncultured Actinomycetota bacterium (assembly GCA_963825985.1). Lineage (GTDB taxonomy): Bacteria > Actinomycetota > Actinomycetes > Propionibacteriales > Nocardioidaceae > Nocardioides. The sequence goes on from CAWGVK010000002.1 coordinate 272,023, forward strand.
GACCTTCTGCGCCAACTCGGTCGTCGTCGGCCGCACGATCGTGATGCCCGCCTGCCCCGACCGGGTGCGCACGCAGCTCGAGGAGTGGGGCTTCGACGTCGTCGTCGTCGACGTCTCGGAGTTCCACAAGGGCGGTGGCTCGGTCCGGTGCCTGACCAACCCCGTCGACGTCGTGGTCGGCCGCGACCTGCCCGCCGTCCCCGGTGGTGCGGTCGTCCTCCCGCCCGAGTAGAAGCGCTGACGGGTCAGCGGGGAGCCCAGTTGCCGTGGAAGCCGGTGGGCACGCGGCCGGGCAGGTGGACGGCGGCGACGTCCTCGAGCGTGCCGGCGTCGAGCAGCACCAGGTCGCTGAGGCCGCGCTCGCGGTCGTGCACGTAGCCCATCAGCACACCGTCGTCCTCGTCGGCGTCGGGCGCGGAGGGCACGAAGACCAGCTCGCCGGCCTCCTTGCCGCGTCCGAGCCGGCGTACCTGCGTGGTGCCCGCCACGGTGTCGTGCTTGAGCACGGTGTCGCCGAGGGCGCCGTCGTCGAAGCCGACGGTGTAGCCGTAGCGGTGCCGCTGCCCGGTCAGCCGCTCGTCGTAGCGCGGGAACTCCTGCGAGTGCTCGTCGTAGCGGTGCTCGCGGGCCTTGCCCGAGGCGGGGTCGAGGGTGAAGCGCACCAGTGATGCCGGGCCCTCGTCGGGGCCGCGGAACTCGGTGGCGAACATCCGGTCGTGGCGCACCGCGTCGATCACCACCTCGCCGGTCTCGGGCACCTCGAAGGCGTTGAGGGTGTGGAAGACGTAGCAGGGGTCGATGTCGAACCAGCGCACGCCGGAGCCGTCGACGCTGTCGCGGGGCAGCAGGCCGATCCGGGCCGCGTAGTCGTCGTCCCACGAGTAGGGCAGCTGGGTCGGCACGGCGCCGCGCGCCAGCTTGTCGATGGCCCGGTCGGACAGCGGGTTGCGTCGCAACGGCCGTGGCGGCTCGTTGTTGACCATCTCGATGTCGAAGGTGACCGGCAGGTCGTAGAGCACGACGTAGTGCTCGGTCAGCGCGCAGTCGTGCATCATCGGGCTGCCCTGCACCTCGACCTCGACCTGGTGGCGCACGCGTCCGGTGGTGTCGAGCACGGAGTAGTCGACGAGGTTGCCGCGGGTCCAGGAGTACGAGACCGCGTGCAGCTCGCCGGTGTGCGGGTCCTCGTGGGGGTGGGCGGTGTAGCCGGCCCGCAGGTCGCCCGCGAACCCGCAGCGACCCACCGTCTCGAGCTCGTCGGTCAGCTCGTACGGCGGCGAGCCGGCCTCGACCAGCGCCATCGTCCGGCCGGCGTGCTGCACGACGTTGGTGTTGGGCGCGAAGTCGCCGGCGTCCGGTCGCACCCGGCGGTTGCGGTACCACCGCGCCTGGCCGTCCTCGAGCCGGACGCCGTGCACCATGCCCTCGCCGAGGAACCAGTGGTAGCCGTCGGCGGACAGCTGGTCGGGATCCTGCGACGGGTTGGGCCCGATCCGCAGGTAGCGGCCGTCGAGGTGGTCGGGCAGCGTCCCTGTGACGGCGAGGTCGAGCGCGGTCAGCTCCTCGCTGACGGGCGCGAAGCTGTCCTGCAGGTAGCGGTTCACGGTGCCTCCCTATAACAGTGTTATCTAGCGACGATAACGGCGTTATGACAGGGTGGCAAGGGTGAGCGACAGCGACGTCCGGCGCCGCCTGCTCGACGCCGCCGCCGAGCTGCTCGGCGAGGAGGGCCCCGCCGCGCTGACCACCCGGCGGCTCGCCCGCGAGACCGGCACGTCGACGATGGCGGTCTACACGCACTTCGGTGGCATGCCCGCGCTGGTGCGGGCGGTGGTCGCCGACGGCTTCGCCCAGCTGCACGACCGCGTCGGAGGGGTCGAGCCCTCCCGCGACACGATCGACGACCTGGCCCGGGCCGCCGCGGCGTACCGCGTGCACGCCCTCGAGCACCCCCACCTGTACGCCGTGATGTTCGGGGCGACGTCGCTGGGCGGCTTCCGGCTCGACCACGAGGAGATGGAGGTCGGTCTCCCGGCGTTCGCGCAGCTGGTCGGGTTCGTCGAGCGGGCCATGGACGCCGGCACCCTGCGCCGCGACGACCCGGCGGCGGTCGCCGGTCAGTTCTGGAGCGCCCTGCACGGCTACGTGATGCTCGAGCTGTCGGGCTGGAACCAGGTGGTCGACGAGCCCGAGGTGCAGATGCTGTGGCCGATGCTCACCCACCTGCTCTCGGGGCTCCGCGAAGCGGCTGAGTAGCCTGAGACCGGTGTTCCCGGTCGGTGGTGTGGGCGTGATGCTCGCGGGCGTCGTGCTCTCGGGCGCCCTGTGTGCACTGATCGCCGTGAGCCTGCAGCGCCGGGTCGGCTGGGTGACCGCGCTCGCGGTCGGCGGCCTGCTCTGGTCGATCGTGGTGATCGGGCTGCTCACCCTCATCCCGGCCAACGGGGCCCCGGGCTGGGTGCCCGCGGAGGGCCGGCTCGAGACCTGCTCGCGGGACATCGGCGGCCCGGCGCCGGAGGGGTTCTGGATCTTCTCGGGCGGGCAGCGGCTGCTCAACACCGTGGTGTTCGTGCCGTCGGGCGCCCTGCTGGTCGTCGCGGCGGCGCGCTGGCGCTCGGCCTGGATGACGGTCCCGCTCGGGCTCGGGCTGCTGGCGGCGTACTCGGCCGGCATCGAGTGGACCCAGCTCGAGCTCGCCCGGATCGACCGCGCCTGCGACGTCACCGACGTCGTCGACAACGTCACCGGCGCGGTGCTCGGCGTCGCGATCGGGCTGGTGGCGGCGATGACTCTGCGCCCGTGGCGGAGTCGACACTGAGATGCGCACGCTCGCGATCACCCAGAACATCACGCTCGACGGCTCGATCGAGATGATCGGCGACTGGTTCGACCCCCAGGGGATGGCCGGCGACAACTCCGACCTGGTCGAGGAGAACCACCGCCAGGACGCCGCCGCCGACGCCCTGCTCGTCGGCCGGCAGACCTTCCTCGACTTCCGCGGCTACTGGCGCGACCTCGAGGACGACGCCACCGGGGTCTCCGACTACCTCAACGCCGTCCAGAAGTACGTCGTCTCCTCGACCCTGACCGACCCCGACTGGGAGCACACCACGGTGCTGGGCGGCGACCTGGTCGAGGAGGTCACCGCGCTCAAGGCCGCCGAGGGCAAGGACATCGTCTGCACCGGCAGCCTCACCCTCGTGCCGGCCCTGATCGCGGCGGGCCTCGTCGACGAGTTCCGGCTCTTCGTCTACCCGGCGGTCCAGGGCCGCGGGAAGCGGCTCTTCCCCGACGGCTACGAGCTGCCGCGGCTCGAGGCGATGGAGGCCAGGTCGTTCGCCTCCGGCGTCCGGCTGCTGCGCTACCGCGTGCCGTCCTGACGCGCGTCGGCGGCGAGGTCGGCCCCGGCCCGCATCGCGGCCGCCCGCTGCTCCGGGCTCAGCTGCTCCCACTCCGCCTGCACCTCGCGCATGCCGCCCTCGGCCAGCGTCCGGAAGGCCGGGACGTCGGCGAGGTCACGCATCGACATCCGGCCGGTCAGGACGGCGTCGAGGTGACGGCGCAGCTCCTCGCTCTCCGGCTGGCCGGCGAGCCGGTCGCGGACGGCGCTCAGGCTCGCGCGCAGCTGCCGGGCGGCGGCCTCGTCGCCGTCGGTGAAGTCGCGGATCGAGTCGGGTGTGCTCATGACAGGCTCGAACGGCCCAGCGTGAACTGGTCGTAGGCGTCGACGAACTGCCGTGACTGCGGCCCGAGGTGCTCGGCCAGCTCGGCACCCACGACCCGACCACGGGACACCTGGTGCACGAGGGACTCGAGCAGCCCGGTCGTCAGCGCCGTCGCCATCAGCTCGGAACCGCGGGCCAGGTGGTGCTCCACGACGCCGAAGGCGGCGCGTCGCTCGGCCTCTCCCAGGCCCGGAAAGGTGTCGGCGAGGGCGCGGCCGACCGAGCCCATCCACGAGACGGGGATCTCCAGGTCGGGCTCGACCTGCTCGCCGTCGTCCTCGAGCCGCTGGACGACGGCGGGGGCCGCCCGCCGGAGGTCGGCAAGGAAGTCGTCGAAGTCGCTCATGTCGCCCATCGTCTCAGTTGCCCGCGAGGGCGTCCTTGAGGTCGCGGATCACGTTCTCGGCCGCGGCCCTGTCGCCCGGTGTTGCCTCGGGGTTGTTCTTCAGCCAGCGTTCGAGGAACACGATGGAGTCCTTCGCCTTCTGCGAGTGGAACGCCCCGCCGACCGGCTGGCCGGTGGCCAGCTCGTGCCGCACGGCGGCGGCCGTCGACCCGCTGCCGACGGTGGCGTTGTCGCGGTAGAGCTCGTCCATCTTGGACGAGAGCTTGGGGTCCTTCACGTAGGGCTTGCCCATGGCCGCCCGCAGCTCGGTGAGGAACTTCTCGTGCCGGGCGCGGTTGGCGGCCTCGCTGATCCGGCGGAACCGGCGTCCGAGGATCGGGATCTTCGCGGCGACCCGGGTGAGCTTGACCACCGCGGCGCCGCGGACCACCGCCTTCATCGCGGTGAAGGCGTGGATGACCTTGCGCGCCGCCGCGGCCAGTCGCCAGCCGGCGACCGCGGCACCGCCGGCGGCCGCTGTGCCGGCGGTGAAGAACGACAGGATGCCGGAGGCGACCGCGGTGATCCCGATCTCGATCGCGAGGTCGCGCATGATGCCCTTGACCGTCTCGCGCACCGCCTCGACCTGGGCCGCGTAGTCGTCGCAGGCCTGCCCGAGGTCGTTGCAGTGGACCTCGAACTGCTCGAGCTCGAGGAGCAGCCCGCGGGTGACCTGACCGGCGATCTCGACCTCGGGGGAGCGCTGGGCGTCGATCTCCCCGGCGGCGCTCTGCAGGTAGGGCGTGATCGACTGCCGCATCACCTGCCCGAAGCGGCGCCAGGTCGAGCCCGCCTCCTTGAGCTTGCCCGTGTCGGCGCCGGGCCAGGTCCAGCCCTCGAGGTAGTCGGTGATCATGTCCCAGAACTCGGGCGTGCCGGGATCGTCACCTCCCACCGCGCTGGGCGGTGTGTACGTCGCCACCGACACCGTCGAGTCGGGCGGCGCGTCGAACTGGCCGCCGGTGTAGACGGGCGGGTTCTCGCTGTAGACCGAGGCCGCGTTGGCGCCGCGATGGTTGGCGGCGGTGGCGGAGGTGATCCGCGCCAGCCCGGCGAGGGCGCCGGTCAGGTCGCGGGCCGCGGCCATGGTGTCGGCGGCCGCGCCGTCGTACCCGGAGGCGAACTCGTCGGAGGTCTTGTCGTCGCCGGCCATCGCGCCGTAGCCGCCGAGGGCGCTGGTCATGCCCTGGTAGGTCTGCGCGGCCACCCCGTTGGCGTTGACGAAGGACTCGGCCGCCCGCTCGAACGCGGCGGCGTCGACGGTGACGGTCATCCGAGCCCGTCCCACATGGAGAGGTTGGTCGTCTGCGCCAGCGTGTAGTTGCCGTGGGCGGTGCGGGCGGCGGTGCGCATCTGGGCCAGCGCGGCGCGCATGTCGTTCATGCCGCGCTCCCACTCCTGGTGGGCCTCGCGCTGGGCCACCGCGGCCTCGCCCTCCCAGCTCTCGTGCAGCCGGGCGATCTGACGCTCGAGGTCGTTGGTGGTGCTCTCCAGCTCGCGTTCGAGCGCCTCGAGGTCGGACACGATCGTGTCGAGCTCGCCGAGGTCGATCGAGTAGGCGTCGGGGCCGGCCATCAGCCGAGCCTGTCGGCGATGCGACCGGCGATGTTGTCGAGGGCCGCCTGCGAGTCGGCGTCCTGCTCGAGCATGTCGCGGTGGACGGCGTCGAGCAGGAGCTCCATGGCGTCGAGCCCCTCCTTGACCTGGTCGGCCGCGAGCTTCCAGTCGCCCCACGCGTCGCGGAACGAGTCGGCGGCCACGCCCTGCCAGCCGGAGTCCAGGAACCCTCCGACCTGCGCGTCGGCGGTGCGCCGACCCGCCGCGAGCCGCTCGCTGGCGGCGGCGACATCGTGCTTGGCGGCACGCATCGCCGCGTGCTCCATGTTGACGGTCACGGTTGTCGTCCCCTCTGCTGATCTGTTCGTCCGACCCCGACAGCCTTGCCGGTCGGCGATGCGCGAAACACCGGCACTACCGTGACCTCATGGTCCACCCACGGCCGCGCGCCAACGTCGCCCAGATCCCCGCCTACGTGCCCGGCAGGCCACCGACCGTACGACCGGGCATGACGGCGTACAAGCTGTCCAGCAACGAGAACCCGTACCCGCCGCTGCCCGGTGTGGTCGAGGCCGCCACCGCAGCGGTCGCGGTGATGAACCGCTACCCCGACATGGGCAGCAGCGCGCTGTACGACGCGCTAGCCGCGCGGCTCGGCGTGCCGGTCACCGACCTCGCGGCGGCCACCGGCTCGGTCGCGCTGATCTACCAGCTGCTGAACGCCTTCTGCGACCCGGGCGACGAGGTCGTCTACGCGTGGCGCTCGTTCGAGGCGTACCCGATCGCGGTCACGACGGCGGGCGCCGTCTCGGTGCAGGTGCCGGTGACCGCCGACGGCCGCCACGACCTCGACGCGATGATCGCCGCGATCACCGACCGCACCAAGGTCGTCATGGTCTGCACGCCCAACAACCCGACCGGCCCCGCGGTGTCGCAGGCCGAGCTCGACGAGTTCCTCGCGCGGGTGCCGCCGCACGTGGTCGCCGTCGTCGACGAGGCCTACCTCGAGTTCGTGCGGATGGACGACGCCGTCGACGGCCTCGCCACCTACCGGGCGCACCCGAACGTCGTCCTCTTCCGCACGTTCTCGAAGGCCTACGGCCTGGCCGGCTTCCGGGTCGGGTACGCCGTCGCCCAGGAGCCGGTGGCGGCCGCGCTGCGCGCGGTGTCGCTGCCGTTCGGCGTCTCCGCCGTGGCCCAGGCGGCGGCGATCGCGTCGCTGGCCGCGGAGCCCGAGCTGCTCGAGCGGGTCGAGGCGCTGGCGGTCGAGCGGGCCCGCGTGCACGCCGGACTGCTCGCCCAGGGCTGGGCGGTCCCCGAGCCGCAGGGCAACTTCGTGTGGCTCGCGCTGGGCGAGCGCACCGCCGAGCTCGCGGCCGCCGCCGACGCTGCCGGCGTCACGATCCGCCCGTTCGCCGGTGAGGGCGCGCGGGTCTCGATCGGTGAGCCCGAGGCCAACGACCGCCTGCTCGAGGTGGCCGCCTCGTTCCGATGAGTGGGCGCTTGAGCTCGCGTCGGAGATGTTGTAACACGCTGTCCACTGTTCTTCACGACAGTTGCAACTGTCGTGAAGAACAGTGGACGACGTGTTACATGCTCGCCGACGCGCTCAGCTGACAGGTGCCGCCTGCTTCCGCTCCGGACGCCGGTCCATGTCCCGCCAGCGCGGGTCGACGGCCGGGAGCAGCGTGACGACGGCGTACGCGACACCGCACGCCAGCATCGCGACGGCCAGGCTGCCGCCGTCGACGAGCAGGCCGCCGAGCAGGCCGCCGAAGGGCATCAGGGCCCAGCACATCCCGCTCGTCAGCGAGGTCACCCGGCCCATCAGGTGCGCCGGGATCCGCTCGAAGATGACGGCGCCGAGGACCGGGTTGATGAAGCCCGAGGCGAAGCCGAAGACCACGAACAGCGCGAGGATGACGCCGACCGGGGTGTCGACCACGAAGACCACGAACCGCGGCAGCCCGGTCACCAGGAACGCGAAGAGGTAGAGCTTGTAGCGGGGCAGCCGGGCGGCCCAGGCCGCCGCGCAGATCGCGCCGAGCGCGGAGGCGCCGCTGAAGACGGCGAAGACCAGCCCCAGCGTGGCCGCTCCCTCGCCCGACTCGACCGACCACACCGGCATCAGCACCGTCACCCACGCCGCGTCGAGCAGGTTGGTGAGGGCCACCATCACGGCCATCCCGAGCAGCAGGGCGTCACCACGCAGGAAGTCCCAGCCCTCCCGCAGCTGCACGAGGTACGACGCCGGGTCGACCGGCTCGCCGCCGGGTCCGTCCGCGGGGGTGGAGACGCCGATCCCGGCCGTCGCCCACGCGAGGACCAGCGCCGAGAGCCCGAACGTGGCCGCGTCGATCAGCAGCGCGTTCTGGGCGCCGAGGGTCGCGACCAGCACGCCGGCGATGCCCGCGCCGAGCATGGACGCCGTCCGCTCGACCGTCGCGTCGAGGCCGGTGGCGCGCTCCATGGGTACGCCGGCGGCCTCGACCAGGTCGGGCATCATCGCGTCCTTCGCGCTGTCGCCCGGGCCGCGCAGCGCGCCCGCGCAGGCGACCAGCGCCAGGAACGCGGGGAACGACAGCAGCCCCACGTCGTACAACAGGGGGATCGTGGCGACCACGAGCAGCGACAACACATCGCACGTGATCGCGACCCGGCGCGCGCCCACCCGGTCGATGACGGGGCCGCCGAGCACCTTGAGCACGACGAGCGGCAGCGTCTCGGCGAGCGCGACCAGCCCGGTCTGCGTGGCGCTGCCGGTCTGCTCGAGCACGAAGAGCGGGATCGCGATCATCGACATCCGGGTGCCGGTGAGCGAGAGCCCCTCGGCGGTGAGCCAGCCGTAGAGCGGGCGCTTCACGAGTGGTCCTGACCGGGTCGAACGTAGGCGGTGATCTGGACGGTGAACTTCCGGGCCGCCTCGTCGTCCTCGTCCTCGACGTCGTCCATCACCGCGTCGAGCGCGTCGATCACCGCCTGGGCCCGACGGGGCGTGAGCACGTGGATCCAGTCGCTGAACGTCGCGGCGTCGCGCCAGGGCTGGGGGAGCAGCGGGCGCTCCTCCATGGCGCGCTGCGCCCACTCGGTGTAGACCACGACGGCGGCCTGCAGGAAGGCGTCGGTGCTCTCGCCCACCTCGCTGTCGGCCGGGCTGTCCTCGGTGTAGGTCGACATGTGCGCCGCCTTCCACCACCGGTCGCGCCCGTTGCCGCGCTCGTCGTCGTCGACGACGAAGCCGTGCTGGGCCAGCTGGCGCAGGTGGTACGACGTCGCACCCGAGTTGAGGCCGAGCCGGGTCGCGAGCGACGTCGCCGTCGCCGGCCCGTCGATGCGCAGCATGCCCAGCATCCGCAGCCGCACGGGGTGTGCGAGCGCGCGCAGCTGGTGGGGGGTCGGAGTGATCGAGGCGCCGTCCATGAGCCGACCGTACGACCGCAAAGAACCATTTGCAAAGAGTTCTTTGTGGTCGGCCGGAGGAGTTGTAACACGCTGTTCACCGAACTTCCCGACGGTTGCAACTGTCCTGAGGAGCAGCAGACAACGTGTTACATGCCGAGCGGCGGCCACCCGCGTTACCCGTTCGCAACGCCGGACGGGCAGGGTGGGGCCATGTCGATCAAGGTCGCCCTGGCGCACCGGACCACCTACGACTTCGCCGAGCCGGTCAACCTCGCGCCGCACGTCGTCCGGCTGCGGCCGGCGCCGCACACGCGGACGCCGATCGAGGCCTACTCGCTCACGATCAACCCGAAGAACCACTTCCTCAACTGGCAGCAGGACCCGTTCGGCAACTGGCTGGCCCGCGTGGTGTTCCCCGAGAAGGTGACGACCCTCGACGTCACCGTCGGGCTGGTCGCCGACCTGATGGTGATCAACCCGTTCGACTTCTTCCTCGAGGAGTACGCCGAGCAGGTCCCGTTCGCCTACACCGCCGACGTCGCCGCCGACCTGGCCCCCTACCTGCGGCCGGTCGAGCACGCCGACGACGCGGAGGCCTTCCGCCAGAGCCTCCCGGTGCCCGACGGCGTACCCACGATCACGTTCCTGGCCGAGCTCAACGCCGCCGTCTACCACCGGGTCGCCTACTCGGTGCGGATGGAGGAGGGCGTGCAGAGCCCCGACGAGACGCTCGCCCGCAAGATCGGGTCGTGCCGCGACAGCGCGTGGCTGCTGGTGGCGCTGCTGCGCCAGTACGGCCTGGCCGCGCGCTTCGTGTCGGGCTACCTCGTGCAGCTGGCCGCCGACCAGGAGGCGCTCGACGGCCCCAGCGGGCCGCGCCAGGACTTCACCGACCTGCACGCCTGGGCCGAGGTCTACCTGCCCGGCGCCGGCTGGGTCGGCATGGACCCGACGTCCAGCCTCTTCGCCGGCGAGGGCCACATCCCGCTGAGCGCCACGCCGCACCCGAGCAGCGCCGCGCCGATCGAGGGCGCCACCGACCCGGTCGAGGTCACCTTCAGCTTCCACAACGAGGTGCACCGCGTCGTCGAGGACCCGCGCGTCACCAAGCCCTACACCGACCAGCAGTGGGCGCGGATCGACGCCCTCGGCGTCGCCGTCGACGAGCGCCTGGACGCCGGCGACGTCCGGCTGACCATGGGCGGCGAGCCGACGTTCGTCTCCCTCGACGACGCGACCACCGACCAGTGGAACAAGGACGCCGACGGACCCGAGAAGCGCGAGCTCGCCAACCGGCTCGCCGAGCGGCTGCGCGAGACCTACGCCCAGGGCGGGGTCGTGCACCGGGGCCAGGGCAAGTGGTACCCCGGCGAGCCGCTGCCGCGCTGGAACATCGCGCTGCAGTGGCGCACCGACGGCGTCCCGCTCTGGCAGGACCCGACCCTCTTCGCCGACCCCTGGACCGGCCGACGGCACCGCGACGCCCGAGGACGCCGCGGCGCTGGCCCACCGGGTGACCAAGGTGCTCGGGCTCCCCGACGGCCAGCTGCTGCCGGCCTACGAGGACCCGCTCGCGGCCGTCGCCGACGAGCTGCGCCAGCCCGAGGGCGAACGGCCGGAGACCGAGCAGGTCGACCACCGGGCGCTCGACGCGGGCGTCGACGCTCCCACGGGCTGGGTGCTGCCGATCGCCACCGGCGAGGAGTGGACCAGCCCGGCGTGGCGCTTCCGCCGTGGCCGACTGGTGCTCACGCAAGGCACCAGCCCGGTGGGCCTGCGCCTCCCGCTCGACGCGATCGCCTGGAAGGCCCCCGAGTACGCCGGCGAGCCGTCGTACCTCGAGACCGGACCTCCCCTCGAGCCGGCCGTCCCGGTGGTGACGGTCGCCGACCCCGAGGGCGCCCCCACCACGGCGCTCACCTTCGAGACCCGCGACGGCCACGTGCACGTGTTCCTGCCGCCCACCGAGCGGCTCGAGGACTACACCGACCTGCTCCGGCTGGTCGAGGTCGCCGCGCGCAAGCTGCAGACGTCGGTGGTGCTCGAGGGCTACGGCCCGCCGCCCGACGGCCGGATCACGCAGCTCGTCGTCACGCCCGACCCCGGCGTGATCGAGGTCAACGTGCAGCCCACCCGCAGCTGGGCCGAGCAGCGCGACCTGACCGTGAACCTCTACCAGGAGGCCCGCCAGGCGCGCCTGACCACGGAGAAGTTCGACCACGACGGCCTCCACACCGGCACCGGCGGCGGCAACCACCTCACCCTGGGCGGCCACCAGCCGGTCGACTCGCCGCTGCTGCGCCGCCCCGACCTGCTGGTCAGCCTGATCACCTACTGGCAGCGGCACCCGTCGCTGTCGTACCTGTTCAGCGGCCGCTTCATCGGGCCGACCAGCCAGGCGCCCCGCTTCGACGAGGGCCGGCCCGAGGCGACGTACGAGATGGAGATCGCGTTCGCCGAGATCGACCGGCTCACGGAGGACCACGAGGAGCCGCGCCCCTGGCTCGTCGACCGGGCGCTGCGGCACCTGCTCACCGACCTCACCGGCAACACCCACCGCGCGGAGTTCTGCATCGACAAGATGTACAGCCCCGACTCCTCCCGCGGCCGGCTCGGCCTGCTCGAGCTGCGCGGCTTCGAGATGCCGCCGCACGCGCAGATGGCGCTGGTGCAGGCGCTGCTGGTGCGCAGCCTGGTGGCCATGTTCTGGGAGAAGCCGCTGCGGCAGCCGCTGGTGCGGTGGGGCACCCGCCTGCACGAGGACCCGCTCCTCCCGCACGGCGCGACCGGAGACATCAACGCCGTCGTCGCCGACCTGCGGGCCTTCGGCATCGCCTTCGAGGAGGAGTGGCTGGCGCCGTTCACCGAGTTCCGGTTCCCGCGGATCGGGGTCACCCGGGTCGGGGACGTCGAGGTCGAGCTGCGCCAGGCGATCGAGCCCTGGCACGTGCTCGGCGAGGAGACCACCGGTTCCGGTACCTCCCGGTACGTCGACAGCTCGGTGGAGCGGCTGCAGGTCTCGGTGCGCGGGCTCGACCCGAGCCGGCACCTGGTCACCTGCCAGGGCGTGCCCGTGCCGCTGACCGAGACCGCCGCGGGCGACCACTACGCCGGCGTCCGCTTCCGGGCCTGGCAGCCGTGGTCGGCGCTGCACCCGAGCATCGAGGTGCAGGCGCCGCTGCGGTTCGACGTCGTCGACATCCGCTCGGCGGTCAGCCTCGGCGGCGCGACCTACCACGTCGTCCACCCCGGCGGTCGCTCGTACGACGCCCCGCCGGTCAACGCCAACGAGGCCGAGGCCCGGCGTGCCAGCCGGTTCGAACCGCACGGCCACACCGCGGGCCGCCTCGACGTCGGCGCGCTGCGCGAGGCCGGACGCCGCGCCGCCACCGACGAGTACCCCCACACCCTCGACCTGCGGCGGGTGCCGCCGCCGAGCCGCACCGTGACCGTGCTGCGCGACTACGCCGCGGGGGTCACGCAGCCCACGCTCGGCGGTGAGCCGTCGCGCTACGACGAGGTGGTCGGGCCCGACGGGTCGCTGCGCGCCGCCTGGAAGGGGATGGCCGAGCTCGCCGTCGGCCTCACCGCCGGCGACCTCCAACGCGTCGACGACGACATCGTGCGGGCGCTGGCCGACGACGGCGTCACCTACTCGCGGCCCGGCGACGCCAGGGAAGGCGGCGGCGCCTGGCGGCTCGACCCCGTGCCGCTCCTCATCGACGCCGCCCAGTGGACGCCGCTCGAGGTCGGCCTCGCCCAGCGCGCCGAGCTGCTCAACGCCGTGCTCGCCGACCTGTACGGCGAGCAGCGGCTGCTGTCCGAGGGGGTGCTGCCGGCCGCCGCGGTGCTCGGCCATCCCGGCTTCCTGCGCGTCGTCGCCCGGCGCTCGGCCGTCGACCCCCGCCCGCTCGTCCTGTCCGCCACCGACCTGGGCCGCGACCACCGCGGCGAGTGGCGGGTGCTCGCCGACCGGGCCCAGGCGCCGTCCGGGCTCGGCTACGCGATGGCCAACCGCCGCGTGCTCTCGCGGGTGCTCCCCGAGCTCTACCGCGAGGCCGGCCTGCACCGCATGGAGCCGTTCGTCAGCGCCCTGCGCTCGGCGCTCCTGCAGTCGGCGTCCGGTGACCTGCCCGACCCGCGGGTGGTCGTCCTCTCGCCGGGCAGCCGCTCGGAGACCGCCTACGACCAGGCCTTCCTCGCCTCCGCGCTCGGTTTCCCGCTGGTGCAGGGCAGCGACCTCGCGGTCCGCGACGGGTGGGTGCAGGTGCGGGTCTTCGGCCGGCTCGAGCGTGTCGACGTGATCCTGCGCCGCGTCGACGCCGCCTGGAGCGACCCGCTCGAGCTGCGCGGCGACTCCCAGCTGGGCGTGGCCGGCCTGGTCGAGGCGGTACGACGCGGGCGGGTCCGCGTCGTCAACGGCCTCGGTGCCGGCGTCCTCGAGAACCCCGCCCTGCTGCCCTCGATGGCCGCCATGTGCGAGTTCCTGCTGGGCGAGCCGCTGCGCCTGGCCTCGGTCCCGACCTGGTGGTGTGGCGAGCCGGCCGGGCTCGAGCAGGTGCTCGACCGGATCGGCGAGCTCGCCGTCCGCACCGTCGACGGCGCCCCGGCCGAGGCCGACGTCGCGGCGATCCGGGCGGCGCCGTACCGCTACGTGGGTCAGGAGCGGCTCCCGCTGTCGCAGGCGCCGACCTGGGCGCACGGCCAGGCGGCGGCGCGGCCGCTCACCCTGCGCACCTTCACGCTCCGGTACGGCTCGGCCTACCGCCCGCTCGTGGGCGGCCTGGCCAGCGTCCTCGACGGCGAGCGGCCCGGGAGCGCCGTCGGCAGCAAGGACGTGTGGGTCCTCAAGGCCGACGGCGCCACGCCCGACCAGGGACTGGCCGACGTCCTGCCGATGACCGTCGCCCGCGCCACGACGGGCACGGTGCCGCGCATCCTCGAGGACATGTTCTGGTTCGGGAGGTACGCCGAGCGCGCCGAGGACCTGCTCCGCCTGGTCCTGGCCGACCAGGCCCTGGCCGACGACTTCCGCAGCCGGCCGCGGTCCACCGGTGCCGCCGGCCTCGAGGTGATGCTCGGCGCCGTCACCCGGCTCGCCGGTCCCGGCCCCGAGAGACCTGGACGACGGCTTCCGCTCGGTGCTCCTCGACGGGTCCCGCGTGGGCTCGGTCGCGCATGCGCTCGAGGGGCTGCGCGGCTCGTTGTCGGGCGTGCGCGACCAGCTGTCGCCCGACGTGTGGCGGGCCTTCGGAGCCGTCGACCGGGCCACGCAGGTCCTGAAGTCGAGCCGTCACAGCCACCAGATCGCCGAGTCGGCCGGACGGATGCTGACCGGCATCCTGTCGCTGCAGGGCGTCACCGCCAGCATGATCCGCGACCCGGGCTGGCACATGATCGCGCTGGGCCGCCACCTCGAGCGGGGGCTGCAGGTCGGCCACCTGCTCGCCGCCACCACGACCGTCCGCCGCGGTCACGACGTCGACCGCGAGGTGCTCAACGCCGTCCTCGTCGCCTCCGAGAGCTCGGTGACCCACCGCCGTCGCTACCGCGGGTCGGTGCGACCCGGCGGCGTCCTCGAGCTGCTGCTCACCGACGCCGTCAACCCGCGCTCGCTGGCCTTCGGCCTGGACCGGATCGCCGAGCACCTCGCCGGGCTACCGGCGTCCACCGGGTCGAGCCGACCCGAGCGGCTGGTCGCCGACCTGCGCGCCGAGCTCGCCGCCACCGACATCGCCACCCTGGTCGCGATCGGCGGCGTCGGCCGCCCCAACCTCGACGCCTTCCTCGAGCAGTTCACGGCCCAGCTGCTGCGTCTCGCCGACGCGGTGACCGAGCTGCACCTCACGAGCGGTCCCGCTCCGCGACCCCTGGCCGCCGTCCCGCTCGTCGACTCGCTCGAGGCGGTCCGATGAGGTACCGCGTGCGCCACACCACGACGTACACCTACGACGCCCCGGTCAGCGACAGCCTCGGCGTCGCCCACCTCGTGCCGCAGCAGCTCCCCTGGCAGCAGGTGACGTCGTACGCCGTGCAGGTCAGCCCGGCTCCCGCCGACGTCTCCGACGACGTCGACTACTACGGCAACCTCGTGACCTACTTCCAGGTCACCCAGCCGCACGACACCCTGGTCGTCGAGGGGGTCGGCGAGGTCGAGGTGGTCGCGCCGTCGGTGCCCGAGGAGGCGCTGGCTCGTCCGTGGGAGTCGGTGCGGCCGCTGCTCGCCCCCGACCTGCCCGGTGCCTGGGCCGCCACCGACCTCGCGCTGCCCTCGGCGCAGGTCGACCAGGCCCCCGGCGCCGCCGAGTACGCCGCCGCATCGCTCGCGCCCGGCCGCCCGGTCGGCGAGGCGGTCACCGACCTGATGCACCGGGTGCACTCCGAGTTCGACTACGACCGCACCGCCACCACGGTGACCTCCACCGTCGCCGACACCCTCGCCCGGCGGGCCGGGGTCTGCCAGGACTTCGCCCACCTGATGCTCGCCTGCCTGCGCTCCCACGGCCTCGCCGCCCGCTACGTCAGCGGCTACCTCGCGACCGAGCCGCCCCCCGGCAAGGAGCGCGTCGTCGGCGCCGATGCGAGCCACGCCTGGGTCGAGGTGTGGCTGGGCCGGGTCGAGGACCAGGACGCCTGGCTCGCCGTCGACCCGACCAACGACCAGCGGGTCTCGGACCGCTACGTCACCGTGGCCCGCGGCCGCGACTACGGCGACGTCCCGCCGCTCAAGGGCGTCATCGTCACCGAGGCGAAGCGCTCCACGATGCGGGTGGCCGTCGACGTGGCTCCCCTCCGGTGAGTGGGGGGTGACCGGCATGATGGTTGGCATGAGGTCGTGGTTCGCGCTCGCCGCGCTGCTGGTCGTCGTCGCCGGCTGCGGCGGTGAGGAGGAGCCCTACGACGACGGGTCCGAGTCGTCGGTCGTCGTCGGCGTGACCGACGCGCTCGCGGCCGACGGCGCCGAGGTGGTCGCGTCCGACACCCCTGAGGACGCCACCGCCGACGACGTCGGTGCCGCCCTCGGCACCGCCGGTCTCGCCGACCCCACCACGGTCGACGACGGACTGGCCGTCGACACCGGAGCGGTCGCCGGGCTGCTGGCCACGGTCGGCGAGGCGAAGCGCTACGTCGTCCTCGCCTTCGACGACCCGGCGTCCGCTGCCGTGTTCGCCGAGGCCGACCGTGCGGTCTTCGCCGACAAGCGACGCGACGATCGCCGCACCACCTGGTTCGCAGGTAACCTCGTGGCCTACTCGGATCCCGATGCCGGGGTCGACGCCCAGCTGCGCTCGGCCCTGACGGCGCTCGCCGGCGCCCGCTCGTGATCCGCGGGTTTGCCCCGTACCTCACGCCGGGAAGGCCTGGCGTGGACGCCCCCACCGGGTCCCCACCACACACCACCCCTGACAGGAGCACGAGATGAGCAACACCACCCCACCCGGCTGGTACGACGACGGCCAGGGTGGTCAGCGTTGGTGGGACGGCACCCAGTGGGCGGCGCCGGGCCAGGGCCCGGGCCAGCAGCCCCAGCAGCCCGGGTACGGGCAGCAGCCCCAGCAGGGCTACGGACAGCAGCAGCCCCAGCAGGGGTACGGCCAGCAGCCCGCCTACGGTCAGCAAGCCGGCTACGGGCAGCAGCCTCAGGGTTACGGGCAGCCGCAGGGCTACGGCGGTCAGCCGGGCTACGGCCAGCAGGGCTACGGCGGGTACGGCGCGCCGCCGAAGAAGAAGACCGGCCTGATCATCGGCATCGTCGGCGGAGTCGTCGGCCTCGGCGTGATCGCCCTGGTGCTGATCCTGGTCCTCGGTGGGGGCGGTGGCTCCCCGTCGTCCGACGACCCGAAGGAGACCGTGGAGAACTACGTCGACGTCTCGCGTGACGGCGACTGCGACGCCGCCAAGGAGTTCCTGACGGGCACGGCCAAGGAGCAGTCCGAGCAGGTCGACTGCGACGCGCAGTTCGAGGCTGCCGAGGAGGGCGGCATCGACCCCGACGACATCGACGTCTCGGTGGGCGACGCCGAGGTCGACGGAGACAAGGCGACCGTGCCGGTCACGGCCGACGTCCCCGACTTCGGCGAGCAGGAGTTCGAGTACCAGCTCGTCAAGGAGGACGGGAAGTGGCTGATCGAGAACGTGGGCATCCCTGACCTCGAGATCCCCGACTTCCCGACCGAGATCCCCACGGAGTGAAGGCGTTCCGCTGTCGCGTCTGTGACAACCCGCTCCACGTCGAGAACTCCGTCTGCGTCTCCTGCGGGAGCGCACTCGGGTTCTCGCGGTCGGAGCGGGCGATCGTCCCGGTCGACGAGGCCGGGCAGTACGTCGATGCCGGCGGACTGGTGTGGCACGTCTGCGCCAACCTCAACCTCTCGGGCTGCACCTGGCTCGCGCCGATCGCCGGGGGCCAGTGCTCCTGCTGTGACCTGACCCGCACGCGGCCCAGCGACGACGACCTGGTGGGCCTCGAGAACTACCCGGCCGCCGAGCAGGCCAAGCGGCACCTGCTCGTCGAGCTCGACACGCTCGGGTTCCCGGTGGTCGGCAAGGGGCAGGACCCGGACCAGGGCCTGGCCTTCGACCTGCTCTCCAGCGTCGACGAGGACGTCGTCATCGGCCACGCCGACGGCGTCATCACCATCGACCTCGCGGAGAGCGACGACGCCTACCGCGAGAAGGTGCGTGCCCGGCTCTCCGAGCCGTACCGCACGATGCTGGGACACTTCCGGCACGAGTTCGGGCACTACGCCGAGTGGCAGCTCGTCCGCGGCGACGACCGGATGACCCGCTGCCGCGAGCTGTTCGGCGACGAGACCGCCGACTACCAGGCCGCCCTCGACCGGCACTACGCCGACGGGCCACCCGACGGCTGGGAGGACGCCTACATCTCGACCTACGCCACGATGCACCCCTTCGAGGACTTCGCCGAGACCTGGGCCCACTACCTCCACATCGCCGACACCATCGAGACCGCCCGCGAGTACGGCCTGCTCACCGTGGGCACGATCGGCGACTTCTCCAGCTTCCGTGACGTCGTGACCGGGGTCTGGGTGCCCCTGTCGATCGCCCTCAACCAGATGAACCGCAGCATGGGCAAGGACGACGTCTACCCCTTCGTCATCGCGCCGCCGGTGCTCGACAAGCTCGACTTCGTCGCGACTCTTCTCCCGGCCCACTAGCGTTTCGGTCGTCGCCGTGCGTGGGAGGATTCAGGCGCCCGCTTGCGACCTGAGGAGACCCCCATGACCCACGGCAGCACCCCTCCCGGGTGGTACGACGACGGCCGCGGCGGCCAGCGCTGGTGGGACGGCAGCCAGTGGGCGCCCGAGGGTCAGGGGCCCCCACAGGCGGGCCAGCAGCCCCCGGCGACGCCGGTGTACGGCACCCCCGTCCCCGACCACGCCCAGTCCGGGGGCTACCCCGGCTACCAGGGTGGCCAGGGCTACCCCGGCGGACCGGGCTACCCGGTGGCCCGGGTGGCCCGGGCTATCCCGGTGGACCCGGTGGCCAGCAGTCCCGCTCCAAGGCGCCCCTGTTCGCGGTGATCGCGGTGGTGGTGGTGGCGCTGATCGCGTTCGCCGTGACGGCGTTCGCGGCGCCCGGCTTCCTCCTCTCCGATGACGACGGCGGCGACAAGGCCTCTGACGGCGGCAACGACAACGGCGGTGGCGGGGGTGGCGACAGCGACCTCGGCGACCCGGCCGACACCGTGGAGGCCTTCTTCGAAGCGGCGCTCGCTGGCGACTGCGACGCCGCCGAGGCCCTGGTGACCGACGAGCTGCTCGAGGACGAGGGCGGCTGCGACGAGGAGGACTTCCAGCAGGGCGACCTCGACGGCGTCGAGTTCGAGGCCGGCGAGGCCGAGATCGACGGGGACGAGGCCACCGTCCCAGTGACGTTCCGCGTGACCGACAGCGGTTCCTCCGAGCCGTTCGAGGAGACGTCCGACTACCTGCTCGTCGTCGAGGACGACCAGTGGAAGATCAGCAACTTCGGTGACGAGTCCAGCAGCGACTCGGGCGGGGGCAGCGCCGACGCCCCCAGCGCGGTTCCGTCCGACTTCCCGACCGACCTTCCCACCGACTTCCCCACGGACCTCCCGACCGACTTCCCGACCGAGTTCCCCACGGACTTCCCCACCGAGTTCCCCACCGAGTTCCTCACGGACTTCCCCACCGAGTTCCCCACGGAGTAGCGCGATGGCGCAGGGCGGTACGCCTCCGGGGTGGTACGACGACGGCCGCGGTGGCCAGGCGTGGTGGGACGGGCACCAGTGGGCGCCCGCGAGCCAGGCCGGCCCAACAGCAGCAGCAGTTCCCGGGCGGCCAGGGCTACCCCGGCGGTAGCCGGCCGCGCCGGTCCAAGGCGCCCCGCTGCTCGCGGCGCTGGCAGTCGTGGTGGTGGCGCTGGTCGCGTTCGCCGTCACCGCCTTCGCGGCGCCCGGCTTCCTCCTCAGCGACGACGATGACGACGGCGACCGATCCTCCGAATCCGAGCCCGGCGACCCCGCCGAGACCGTGCGGGCGTCCGTCGACGCGGCCCAGGACGGTGGCTGCGATGCCGCCGAGGAGCTCGTGACCGAGTCCTTCTTCGACGAGGCCGGTGCGTGCGAGGACGCCGCGTTCGACGCGGCCGGCATCGAGTTCGAGGTGGGCGAGGCCGAGGTCGACGACGAGTGGAAGATCGACGGCGCCGAGGACGGGTCCGACAGCAGCGACGTACCCACGGAGTAGGACGTCCGCTCGAATGTCGGATCACGCGGCGAGGTGCGTGGCATGATGCGTCCGCCACCAGCCCGACGCGAGGAGACCCGATGACGCACGGCACCACCCCGCCCGGTTGGTACGACGACGGCCAGGGCGCCCAGCGCTGGTGGGACGGCAACGGCTGGACCGAGCACACCCAGCCCGCGGCACCCGCGCAGGCCCCGCAGGCCCCGCAGCCCGACCCGCACGGCGAGCCCACCCGCTACGGCGGCCCCGTGCCCGAGTCGCAGGAGGAGCAGCCGCCGACCCCGTCGCTCGACAAGGGCGCCGGCGGCTCACCGCCGGTCCCGCCGTCGTCCGACGTCACCCAGGTCGCGCCGCCGCGCGACTCCGGGTTCCCGCCCCAGGGCGGCTACCAGCCGCCCGCGGCGCCGGGCTACCCGCCGCAGGACGGTGGCTACCAGCAGCCCGACTACGCGCAGCAGGGCTACCCGCAGCAGGGCGGCCAGCCGTCATGGCAGCAGCCCTACCCGCAGTCGGGCTCCGGCGGCGGCAAGGGCAAGCTGATCGCGATCATCGGCGGCGCGGTGGCGGTGTTCGTCGTGGTGATCGTGCTGGCCGTCGTCCTCCTGGGCGGAGGCGGTGGCCCCGCCGGCACCGCCGAGGACTTCTTCAACGGCGTCGCCGACGGCGACTGCGACGCGGTCGACCTGCTGAGCAAGGACTTCCGTGAGACCACCGGGCTCAGCAAGAGCGAGTGCGAGGACGCCGGCGCCGATGAGTACTTCGCCGGTTCGTCGGCCGAGGGCTGTGACATCGAGGTCACCAACGAGGAGGAGGACGGCGACAAGGCGTCGGCCGACTACAAGATCAGCGGGTGCGACGACGACGAGAGCAACGAGGACGGCACCATCGACCTGGTCGAAGAGGACGGCGACTGGAAGATCGACGCCATCAACTGACCGGGTGGCTCCTACGCTCGAAGGATGAGCGACTCAGACGTCCAGGACCCCACGTTCGTCGAGGAGGGCGAGGAGTTCTCCCGCGACATGGACTACGTCGCCGACCGGATCACCAAGGACGCGCGCACCCCCGAGCACGGACCGGTCGACGGCGAGCTGTGGCCGGTCGAGCCGGGCCGCTACCGCCTGGTGGCCGCGAAGGCGTGCCCGTGGGCCAACCGGGCGATCATCGTGCGCGGCCTGCTCGGGCTCGACGACGTCATCTCGCTCGGCCTGGCCGGGCCAACGCACGACGAGCGCTCGTGGACCTTCGACCTCGACCCCGGTGGGCGTGACCCGGTGCTCGGCATCGAGCGGTTGCAGGAGGCCTACCTGAAGCGGTTCCCCGACTACGAGCGCGGCATCACGGTGCCGTCGCTCGTCGAGGAGTCGACCGGGCTGCTGGTCACCAACGACTTCCCCTGGATCACCCACGACTTGTTCCACGAGTGGCGCGACCACCACCGCGCCGACGCGCCCGACCTGTGGCCCACCGCCCTCCGCCAGGAGATGGAGGAGGTCATGGAGCGGGTCTTCACCGAGGTCAACAACGGCGTCTACCGGTGCGGGTTCGCGGGCTCGCAGGAGGCGTACGAGGCCGCCTACGACCGGCTCTGGACGGCGCTCGACTGGCTCGAGGAGCGGCTCACGACCCGCCGCTACCTGATGGGCGAGGCGATCACCGAGGCCGACGTCCGGCTCTTCACGACCCTGGCCCGCTTCGACGCGGTCTACCACGGCCACTTCAAGTGCAACCGCCAGAAGCTCACCGAGCTGCCGGCGCTCTGGGGCTACGCACGCGACCTCTACCAGACCCCCGGCTTCGGCGAGACGATCGACTTCGACCAGATCAAGCGGCACTACTACGTCGTCCACACCGAACTCAACCCGTCGGGCATCGTGCCCGCGGGCCCCGATCCGGCGGTGTGGCTGGAGCCGCACGGCCGGGACTGACCGGCCGCCGCGCCCGTACGCTGTCCCGCATGGGACACGGCCACGGGCACGGCCACGCCGCGGGCCGCGCGGCCGACCGCGCCCGCCTGCGGTGGGTGCTGGCCGTCACCGGCTCGGTGCTGGTCGTGGAGGTCGTCGGTGCCCTTCTGACCGGCTCGCTGGCGCTGCTCGCGGACGCCGGCCACATGGCCACCGATGCCGGTGCCGTCGTCCTCGCACTCGGGGCGTCGTACGTCGCCTCGCTGCCCGGCGGCAAGCGGTCGACGTTCGGCTACCACCGCGCCGAGGTGCTCGCCGCGCTGGTCAACGCCCTGGTGCTGCTGGGGGTGTGCGCCTACCTCGCCTACGCCGGCATCTCGCGCCTGGCCGACCCGCAGGACGTCGAGGCCGGCGCGATGGTGCTGTTCGCGTCGTTCGGCCTGGTGGCCAACGGCGTCTCGATGCTGATCCTCAACCGCGGTCGACACCGGCTCGCTCAACATCCGGGGCGCGGCCAACGAGGTGTTCGCCGACCTGCTCGGCTCCGTGCTCGCCGTGGCCGCCGGCGTGGTCATCCTGGTCACCGACTGGCAGCGGGCCGACCCGGTCGCCTCGCTGGTGATCGCGGTGATGATCCTGCCGCGGGCCTTCCTGCTGCTGCGCGACGCGGCCGTCGTGCTCCTCGAGATCGCGCCGCAGGGTCTCGACCTCGACGACGTCGACCACCACCTGCGTCACGTCGCCGGCGTCGTCGACATCCACGACCTGCACGCGTGGACCATCACCAGCGGCATCGCGAGCCTGTCCGCGCACGTCACCGTCACCGACGACGCCCTGGCCGAGCGCGGTGTCGGCGCGATCCTCGACGAGCTCTGTGCCTGCGTGGCCGAGCACTTCGACGTCCGGCATGCGACGTTCCAGGTCGAGCCGGTCTCGCACGAGGCCCACGAGGACCTCGGCGAGCTGCACTGAGGCGCTGCAGCGGCTACTGCGAGGGCTCCGGCAGGTCGCAGTCGACCTTCGGGTTGATCCCCACGTAGTTGAGCGGGCCCGCCACGATCGTCAGGAGCGTGTCGCTGGTCGACTTGCAGCTGATCTCGCGGTCGTCGCCGAAGTAGCCGCGCTGGGCTGCCGCCAACGCGCCGATCACGAGCCAGACGACCACCAGCAGGGCCACCAGGCCGCCACCTCTAGAACGTTGCACCGTGCGCTCCTCACCTCGGCTGCTGACCAACCTACGCCGGATGCACCGTCAGTACAGGAGCCTGACACGCACGGTCAGTCCCCGGCGGCGTCCTGCTCGGCGGCTGCCTTCAGCTTGGCCATGGTCCGGGTCAGCGCCTGCTGGGTACGCCCGCCGAAGACCGTCCGCAGCACCGTGCGGGAGACCGGGTCGTAGGGGGAGAGGTCCCAGGTCTCGGTGACGTCGGTGCCGCCGTCGGCGGTGGGGGACAGCTGGTAGCGCCAGCGGTGCTTGCCGATGTGGCGCCACGCGATCAGCCGATCGGTCTCGTACTCGACCACCGTGTTCTTCATCTTGTACTTCGCGCCGTTCTTCATGTCCATGCCGAACTCCGAGCCCAGCTCGAGGCGGTCCGGCCCGGAGACCGCGTCGCGCACCGTGCCCGACCCGTCGATGCGCGCGTGCTGGCGCGGGTCGGTCAGGATCGCGAAGACCACCGCCGGCGGCGCGGCGATCGTCGCGCTTGCGGACTTGCTCTTCTCACCCATCCCCCGAGCCTGGGGCCCTGCCAGGGGCGGAGACCCCATTGGCGCCGTCCACCCGCGCGGCGGTAGGTTGAAGTGAATCCGGACTGTGTCCCGGGTCACAGCCGCGCCACCCCTGCGGCCGACCTGCCCAGCCACCCGGCTGCGGAGACCCCGTGGACCGGGCGACGAGAAGGAGTTGTGGATGAACACGCCCCCAGAGTCAGCGGAGCCCGCGCAGGGTTTCGGCCCCGACCTGGTCGAGGTCTTCGGGCCCCGCCAGAGCGACGGCGGCCCCGAGCTGGTGCAGCTGTTGACCCCCGAGGGTGAGCGGGTCCACCACCCCGAGTTCGACCTCGACTTCTCCGCCGACACGCTGCGCGGCTTCTACCGCGACATGGTGCTGACCCGGCGGATCGACACCGAGGCCACCGCCCTGCAGCGCCACGGCGAGCTCGGCATCTGGGCCCAGCTGCTCGGCCAGGAGGCCGCGCAGATCGGCGCCGGCCGCGCGCTGCGCCCGCAGGACTACGTGTTCCCGACCTACCGCGAGCACGGCGTGGCCTGGTGTCGCGGCCTCGACCCGCTCAAGCTGCTCGGGCTGTTCCGCGGCGTCGACCACGGCGCGTGGGACCCCCACGACTACAACTTCGGGCACTACACGATCGTCATCGGCGCCCAGACCCTGCACGCCACCGGCTACGCCATGGGCATCCAGCGCGACGGCGACGTCGGCACCGGCGACCCCGAGCGCGACGCCGCCGTGATCGCCCACTTCGGTGACGGCGCCAGCAGCCAGGGCGACGTCAACGAGGCGTTCATCTTCGCCGCGTCGTACAACGCCCCGGTCGTGTTCTTCTGCCAGAACAACCAGTGGGCGATCTCCGAGCCGATCGAGCGCCAGTCGCGCATCCCGCTCTACCAGCGGGCCCTCGGCTTCGGCTTCCCCGGCGTCCGGGTCGACGGCAACGACGTCCTGGCGACGTACGCCGTCACGCAGGCGGCGCTGCAGCGCGCCCGCGAGGGGCAGGGCCCGACGTTCGTCGAGGCCTACACCTACCGGATGGGCGCGCACACCACGACCGACGACCCGACCCGCTACCGGCTCTCCGACGACGTCGAGAGCTGGAAGCTCAAGGACCCCATCGCCCGGGTCGAGGTCTACCTGCGCCGCAACGGCCTGGTCGACGACGACTTCCTCGCCGAGCTCGGCGCCGAGGCCGACGCGCTCGGCCACACCCTGCGCGAGGGCATCAAGGCGATGCCCGACCCGGCGCCGTCGCGGATGTTCGAGCACGTCTACGCCGAGGAGACCGACGAGCTGCGCGTCCAGCGCGAGGCCTACGCGGCCTACCAGGCCTCGTTCGAGGGAGCGCACTGATGGCCACGCAGAAGATCACGCTGGCCAAGGGCCTCAACATGGGTCTGCGCAAGGCCATGGAGGACGACCCGAAGGTCCTGCTCATGGGCGAGGACGTCGGCAAGCTCGGCGGCGTCTTCCGGATCACCGACGGCCTGCAGAAGGACTTCGGCGAGGACCGCGTCATCGACTCGCCGCTGGCCGAGTCGGGCATCGTCGGCACCGCGGTCGGCATGGCGATGCGCGGCTACCGGCCCGTCGTCGAGATCCAGTTCGACGGCTTCGTCTACCCCGCCTACGACCAGATCGTGTGCCAGGTCGCGAAGATCCACTACCGCAGCCGCGGCTACACGAAGATGCCGATCGTCATCCGGATCCCGTTCGGTGGCGGCATCGGTGCCGTCGAGCACCACAGCGAGTCGCCGGAGGCGCAGTTCGCGCACACGCCCGGCCTCAAGGTCGTCGCCTGCTCCAACCCCGTCGACGGCCACTGGATGATCCAGCAGGCCATCGCCTGCGACGACCCGGTGATCTTCCTCGAGCCGAAGCGGCAGTACCACGCCGACAAGGCCGAGCTCGACGACGCCGAGACCCTGGCCGACGTCGAGCCGCTGTTCACCTCGCGGGTGGTGCGCCAGGGCAACGACGCGACGCTGCTGGCCTACGGCCCGACCGTGAAGACCGCCATGAAGGCCGCCGAGGCGGCCTCCGAGGAGGGCCGCTCGCTCGAGGTCATCGACCTGCGCACGCTCTCGCCGCTCGACATGGGCCCGGTGCTCGACTCCGTGCGCCGCACCGGCCGCGCGATCGTCGTCCACGAGGCCCACGTCAACCTGGGCATGGGTGCCGAGCTGTCGGCCCGGATCACCGAGGAGTGCTTCTACTCCCTCGAGGCGCCTGTCCTGCGCGTGGGCGGCTACGACACGCCCTACCCGGCGTCGCGGATCGAGGAGGAGTTCCTCCCCGACCTCGACCGGGTCCTCGACGCCGTCGACCGCTCCCTCGACTTCTAGGAGATCCCCCATGCCCGAGTACCTCCTGCCCGACGTCGGCGAGGGCCTCACCGAGGCCGAGATCGTGACCTGGAAGGTCAAGGTCGGCGACGTGATCGCCATCAACGACATCGTCGTCGAGATCGAGACCGCCAAGTCGCTGGTCGAGCTGCCCTCGCCGTACGCCGGCGAGGTGACCGCGCTGCTGGTCGCCGAGGGCGAGACCGTCGCGGTCGGCACCCCGATCATCGCGGTCGGCGTGCCCGGCGAGGCCCAGGACCCGACGCCGCCCGATGCGCCGCCGATGGAGATCGACCTGTCCAACCCCGCCGCCAGCGGCGGCGGCGAGGGCGAGAGCCTGGTCGGTCGCAACAAGGCCGACCGCGGCCCGGTGCGCCGGGCCCGCAAGGTGTCCAGCGGCAGCGTGGCCGCTCACATGCAGACGCAGGCGGCCTTCGAGTCGGCCGCGTCGCCGATGGTCGAGGCGGCCGACCTCGAGGACGCCGTCCCCGCCCGCTCGGCCGCGGTCGAGCCCCCGGCCCCGGCCTCGGCGAGGGTGCTGGCCAAGCCGCCGGTGCGCAAGCTGGCCAAGGACCTCGGCGTCGACCTCTCCTCCTTGGTCGCCACCGGCCCCGACGGCACCGTCACCCGCGCGGATGTCGAGGGCGCCGGCTCGGGTGTCGCCGAGGGTCTCGAGACGGTTGCCAGGGCAACCTCCTCGACCACCGAGAGGGAGACCCGCGAGCCGATCAAGGGCGTGCGCAAGATGATGGCCGGCGCGATGGTGGGCTCGGCGTTCAGCGCCCCGCACGTCACCGAGTGGGTCACCCTCGACGCCACCGCGACCGTCGAGCTGGTGGAGCGGCTGAAGAAGCGCCGCGAGTTCCGCGACGTCAAGGTCAGCCCCCTGCTGGTGCTGGCCAAGGCCGTGCTGCTGGCGCTCCGGCGCGCTCCCGAGATCAACTCCTACTGGGACGACGCCGCCCAGGAGGTCGTCTACAAGCACTACGTCAACCTCGGCATCGCGGCCGCGACGCCGCGCGGGCTGGTCGTCCCCAACGTCAAGGACGCCGACCAGCTCTCGCTGCTCGAGCTGGCGCAGGCCCTCGGCGGCCTGACCGCCACCGCCCGCGACGGCAAGACGCAGCCGGCCGACATGGCGGGCGGCACCTTCACGATCACCAACGTCGGGGTGTTCGGCGTCGACGCCGGCACGCCGATCATCAACCCCGGTGAGTCGGCCATCCTGTGCTTCGGCGCGATCAAGAAGCAGCCGTGGGTGGTGGGCGACGACATCGTGGCCCGCCAGGTCACCACGCTCGCCCTGTCGTTCGACCACCGTCACGTCGACGGCGAGAAGGGTTCGAGGTTCCTGGCCGACGTCGCCGGCATCCTCGAGGACCCCGGATCAGCCCTCCTGTTCTGAGTTCGGACCCGCCGAACGGGGTAGGTAGGGTCCGTGTCCATGACGTCCGGCAGCACCGAACCCGCGGCGCAGCTCGGTCCCTTTCGGATCGGCAAGCGCCTCGGGATCGGTGGCATGGGCATCGTCTTCCAGGCCCTCGACACCCAGCTGAACCGGCAGGTCGCGCTCAAGATCATCACCCCGCACATCGGTGAGGACGAGAACTTCCGGGCCCGTTTCACCCGCGAGGCGCAGGCGCAGGCCTCCCTCGACTCGCCGCACGTGGTGCAGGTCTACTCGTTCGGCGAGGCCGACGGCCGCCTCTACATCGCCTCCCAGCTGATCCCGGACGGCGACCTGGGCCAGATGCTCAACCGGCACGGCCGACCGCCGGCGCGGATCGCGGTCAACCTGATCTCCCAGATCGCCGACGGGCTCGCCGACGCCCACGCGGCCGGCCTGATCCACCGCGACATCAAGCCCGCCAACGTGCTGCTCCGCAACCGCGACAGCTCGTTGCACGCCTACCTGGGCGACTTCGGGATCGCCCGCCACGTCAGCGCCGAGACGCAGCTGACCCACGCCGGCGGCACGGTCGGGACGCCGTCGTACATGGCTCCCGAGCTGCACATGGGGGGCGACGCGGGGCCCGCCTCCGACATCTACTCGCTCGGCTGCCTGCTGTGGGCCTCGCTCAGCGGGTCGGCGCCGTACGCCGGGAGCACCGACTACCAGGTGGTGATGGCCCACCTCGAGCGCCCGATCCCGCAGCTGGCCGAGTCGGGGCCGCTGGCTGCCGAGATCAACCGGGTGCTGCGCTCGGCGATGGCCAAGCAGCCCACCGACCGCTACCCGTCGGTCGCGGCGATGCGCGACGACCTCAAGCAGGTCGTGCGGATGCCCGACGACCCGACCCCGATCCGGCTGCAGGGCGAGGCGACGCCGTCACCGACGCCGACGCAGCCGTCGTGGCAGTTCTCGCCGTCGCGGACCCCCACGCCGACCCCGACCCCCGTGCCCACCTCCAACGCCCCGGCGGCGCCGCCCTTCCGGACGCCGACCCCGCAGCCGCCCCACTTCAGCGGGCCGACGGGTCCGGCCCCCCGGCCCTCGTCGCCGCGGGGGAGTGCCCGGATCTGGATCGTCGTGGCGGTCCTCGCCGTCGTCCTGGGCACGGGAGCCGCCCTGACCGTGGCGCTGGTCGCGGGTGGCGACGGCAACCCCGGCTCGTCGGACAACGGCGGTGGCGGCGGCGGTGAAGGCAACGCGAGCGACGAGGAGAAGGCGGTCGAGTCGCTGACCGCCGGGCTGGTCGACGACCCCAACAGCGCCAGCGACGAGGAGACCAGCCGCTGCCTCGCGGAGAAGCTCGTGGAGACGCAGGGCGTCGACAAGCTGATCGACCTGGGGATCCTGGCTGACGACCTCTCGTTCCAGTCGGAGGCCGACGACCCGGCCATCGCCGGGCCGATCTTCGAGGCCGGCCTCGCGTGCATCCAGGACCAGCTCGGGTCGATCACCTCGACGCCGTCGTCCTGACTTCCGGGTCCGGAATCGGCCATTTCCGGTCGGCCGTGCCCCGGGGTGCACGAGAATGCCCGAAACGTTCGAGCGACCGGAGCATCGTGACGGCACAACGGCACAGCGACCCGGCGGCCCTCGCCGGCCGCGGCTCGGCCGACCCCGCGGTGCTGCCCCAGCACTTCGACGAGACCGGCTGGTCCGACTCCTCGGCCAGGGCGGTGCTGCAGCTGATGGTCGAGTCGGTGGCCGAGATGATCGGCTTCGAGGTGGCCGCCCTGTCGGTCGTGCTCGACGACGACCTGGTCACGATGGCCTACACGGGGCCCGAGGAGTACCGCGACTACGTCTTCGAGCACGTCGACCCGGTCTCGGTGATCGAGCCGGTGATCGAGCAGGCCGAGACCTGGGGCCGGTTCCGGTTCCTGGCCGCCGAGGACTACGACAACGACGCGCTCGAGGGCCACTGGGTGGTCTTCGACGCCGAGCAGGCCGACGTGCCCGACGCCTGGCGCCCGCTCGACGTGCTGATGGCGATGCTCACCGACGATGCCGGGCGTCTGGTGGGTGTGCTGTCGCTCGACAAGCCGCTGACCGGACGTCGCCCCGACGTGGCCCTGCGCAGCCTGCTCGAGCGGTACGCCGCGCAGACCGAGAGCGCGGTCCGGACCGCCTTCGAGCGCGAGGAGCTGGTGCAGCAGGTCGCCTACGCCGAAGCGGCCCGTCGGCTCATCCGGGCGGCGTCGATGCCGGCGCACGCCTCGCTGGAGGCCGTGCTCAGCTCGACGCACCGCCCGCTGGTCGAGGGCTTCGGCGCCGCCGGCTCGTGGGTCCAGGTGCTCGAGCCGCGCGGCGTCTCGCGCGGCTACGCGCGCACCCGTGACGGCGACGTCGTCACGCTCTCCGACCGGGTGCAGGACATCGCCCGCGACGTCGCGCCCCTGCTGTGGGAGCAGCAGCGCGTCCTGGTCATCACCGACGACGACGACGATGGCGCCTCCGACGGCGGCGCGACCGGCGCCGTGCTCGACGAGGGTCGCCACCAGCTCAAGGAGTTCGAGCTGGCCTCGGCTCTCGCCGTCCCGCTCGGTGTCGGTCACGAGTGCCTCGGCTTCCTGGTGCTGACCCGCCGGGCCGGCGACCCGCAGTGGTCGTCGGTCGAACGGGCCTCGGCCCTGCAGATCGGCCACGACCTGGGCGTCGCCCTGATGACGGCGCGGGCACGGGAGAGCGAGCGGGCGCTGGTGCGCGAGATGCAGCAGCTCGACGACTACCGCAGCCAGCTGATCACGACCCTGTCGCACGAGCTGCGCACCCCGTTGACCGTCATCTCCGGCAACCTCGAGCTGCTCGGTGAGCTCGAGCTCGACGACGGCGCCGCGCGTCACCAGCAGGCGATGGCGCGCGGCACGAGCCGGATGAAGAAGGTCGTCGACGACCTGCTGCTCCTGGCCCGGGTCAGCGATCCCCGGCACCCCCTGGTGCGCGTCCCCGTCGACCTGCGTGCGGTGGTCGGCGAGGTCGTGCTGCTGGTCGACTCCACGGCGCGGTCGAAGGGCCTCGCCCTGCGCGTCGACCTCGATCCCGGCGACCTGACGGTGCCGGGCGACCCGGGCGAGCTCGACCGGATGCTCGGCAACCTCACGAGCAACGCCGTCAAGTACACGCCCGCCGGTGGGTCGGTCACCGTGTCGGTGTCCCGGCGCGAGCACGACGTCGTGCTCCTCGTGTCGGACGACGGTCTCGGCATCTCCGAGGAGGACCAGATCGGGCTGTTCCGCGCGTTCTTCCGCACGTCGAACCCGGCGGCGCTGCGCGAGCCGGGCACCGGCCTCGGCCTGACCATCGTCTCGTCCATCGTCGAGCGCCACGCGGGCACCGTGGCGGTCGAGTCGCGGATCGGCGAGGGCACCACCTTCACGGTGACCCTGCCGCTGGCGCCCCGACTCGTCGGCTCGTAGCCGGTCGCTCACGAGTCGGTGGGCCTCGTGACGGTCGTGGTCGGCCTGCTCGACCTGCAGGGGTGGCTTCGGTGGTCGAGGAGGTTGCGCTGGCAACCGTCGCGAGACCTCGTCACGCCGTGCGGTCGTCGGCCTCCTGGGGCAGCGCCAGCTTCGGGACGCCGCCCAGGCCGAGTCGGTAGCGCACGTGGTCGGCGTGCTCGGCGAGCTTGTCCCACAGCGTCGCGTGCGCGGCCCACGGCAGCGGCTCGTCGCCGTGGTACCAGCTCTCGCCGAACGAGACCCAGACCGGCGTCCAGGCAGCGGCCAGGTCCCAGGCGCCGCGCTTGGCCTGCAGCAGCCGGCGCCGGAGCTGGAAGGCCTGCCGCGGGCCGTCGACGCACACCGGCGCGGTGGCGACCGGCCACACCCACAGATCGAGGGTCATCAGGTCGAGCTCGAGCTCACGCAGCATCACGGGGTCGACCAGGACGGTCGCCACGTTCTGATGGGGGCGCCTCACGCGGAGCACGTTAGTTGCGCCGCGGGAAGTCGGGAAGGCCCCGGCGGGTTGGCGCAGGTGTGACCGACCTGATGCCGCTGCTCCGCGAGCGCCGCAGCGTCCGCGCCTACGACCCCGACCACCACCTCGGTGACGCCGAGCTGGGCACCCTGCTGGAAGCGGCCCGGTGGGCGCCGTCGGCGGGCAACTCCCAGCCGTGGGCGTTCCTGGTCGCGCGACGTGGCGAGCCGGACCACCGCGACCTCGTCGACCTGCTCGCCCCCAGCGTGCGCCGCTGGGCGCCGGCCGCGTCTGCCCTCGTCTTCACCCTGCACCAGGTCGCCAGTGACGAGAGCGACGAGGCCCTCGGCTACTCCGACTACGCCGCCTACGACCTCGGCCAGGCGGTCGCGCACCTGACCGTCCAGGCCGCGTACCTCGGCCTCGCGACCCACCAGTTCGCCGCCTTCGACCACGACCGGCTCGCGGCCGAGGCCGCCGTGCCGCGGCACTGGAGCGTCACCACGGGCATCGCCGTGGGGCGCGGCGTCGAGAGCGACCTGGCCGTGCGCACCCGCAGGGCGCTGGCCGAGGTCGCCTACGGCGCCCGGTTCGGGACGTCGTACCCGATCAGCTCGGCGGCCGCGCCTTCTCGATCACCGCGATGATCTCCGGGCGGAGCCGCGCTGCCTCGATCACGCTGTCGACCGAGCCGACCTCGGCGGCGCGCCGGATGTCGTGGATGCCGTCGAACTCGGAGGCCACGACTCCGATCGTCTCGGCGCGGACCGTCGAGCGCAGCTCGGCGAGCTCGACGAGCATCGCCGCCCGCTCGACCGATGGCGCCTCGGCGATCCTGGTGTCGAGCTCGCGGATCGCCGGGTGTGCGGCGACGCGCTTGTTGACCTCGCCGGCGAACACGACGGCCGCGGCCGGGGCGCCGCCGATGACCGACGCGAAGGAACCCTCGACGGCCAGGACGGTCATGCTCGGGTTGAGCCTCTTCGAGAACACCACGAAGGCACCTCCGTGGTAGCGCGAGATCACGCAGAACACGATCGGCCCCCGGAAGTTGACGATCGCGCGACCGATCTCCGCGCCGTACTCCAGCTGGAGGTGGCGCATCGAGTCGGGTGAGCCGTCGAAGCCGGAGAGGTTCGCGAGCACGACCAGCGGCCGGTTGCCACTGGCGGCGTTGATCGCCCGGGCCGCCTTCTTCGACGACCGCGGGAACAGCGTGCCAGCGGTGTAGACGTCCGGTCCGTCGGCGGGCGGGAAGCCGTGCCGCGGAACCGTGCGCGACTCGATGCCGAGCATCGCCACGGAGTGTCCGCCCAGGTGGGCGTCGTAGACGACCGCGGTGTCGGCGTCGGCCATGCCGGCCCAGCGTTCGAGGACCGGGTGGTCCTGGTCGGAGAGCGCCCGCATCACGGTCCGGATGTCGAACGGCTTCTTCCGGTCGGCGTTGGTCTCGGGGGCGAAGATCTCGCCGACCGTGCGGAAGTCGCTGCCCTCGACGTCGTGCGGGTACGACGAGACGTCGCGGTCGGCCGGGTCGGTGGTCGCGACCTGACGGGGTCCGAGCTCGCCGGGCACCACGTAGGTGTGGTCGTAGTGCGACATCAGGACCTGGAACGCTCCCGCGAGGCTGGGCGCCCAGTACTGCGCCTGGCCGTTCGGGCCCATCACCCGGTCGTAGCCGCCGATGCCGAAGTTGTCCTCGGCCGAGACGCCGCCGGAGAAGTCGAGGGTCTGCTTGCCGGTCAGCACCATCGCGCTGTCGGGGGTCATCACCAGGATGCCCTTCGTGTGCATCAGCATCGTCGCCTCGGCGTTCCAGTAGGGCTGGGCGCCGACGTTGATCCCCGCGACGACGACGTTGATCTCGCCGCCGGCCTGGGTGAACTCCACGATCCGCCGCAGGGCGGCGGCCACCCAGTCCATGTTCTCGGTGCCGGAGTCCATCGAGATCCGGGCGCCGGCCGAGAGCGCGAACCACTCCACCGGCACCTGCATCTTCTCGGCCAGGTCGATCGCCGCGATGATCCGCGAGCACTCCGGCTCCGACACCGCGCCGAGGGCCATCGTCGGGTCGCCGCACAGGACGACCCGGGTGACACCCTCGGGGTGCCGGTCGGTCGGGGTGCTGAGGACGCCGACGAGGATGCCGGCCGTGTTCAGCCCGTAGGGGCGGTCGACGGGCACGAGCGCACCGGACTCGTCGAGGTCGTGCTCCACCACCGAGCCGCCCGGTCCGGTCAGGACGTCGAGCAGCTCGTAGGGGTAGACCAGCCCGCGCCGTCGCGCCCGCACCACCCTGGTGGCGTAGTCGTCGAACGGCTGCAGCCGTTGGGTCGCGGGCTGCTCGATCGTCGCCACCACCCCGGCTCCGGGACGTGACACGAAGCGCAGCGCGACCGGCGTCGGGGTGCCGTCGGGACCCGCGATCCGGCCCTCGGCCACGACCTCCTCGATGCCGACGCTCTCGGTGAGCGGGGTGATCTTGCCCTGGAGCGCGGTCAGCTGGCCGGGGTCGGCGTCGACCACCGGCCACACGTGCACCCAGACGTGGTTGGTGTCGAGCTTGGCGCCGGCCGAGCCGCGCGCGGTCCGGGTACGCCGGATCGCCTCGAGGCAGTTCTCGATCGCGCGCTCGGCGTGGGGGACGGCGACGACGCGGCCCTCGTCGTCGCGGACGACCGCCATCTGGCGCACCTGCGCCAGCGCGACGAGCCGCCGGTCGGCCGGGTTCTCGAGGGCGACGCAGTCGTAGAGCAGCACGTCGTCGGGAGCCTCGATCCGCGTGACGTCGAAGTTGCGCAGCCGCCACAGGTTGAGGCGTCGCCCGACCATGGGATGGACGCCGCGGACCAGCGTGTCCTCGACGACCCCGCCGTCCTCCGGCCGCAGGGTCACGTAGTCGACCGGTCGGTCGGGGCCCGGCGGCCACCGCCACGGCGATGCGACGCACGTCGTGGGCGAACGGCAGCGCACCGACGGCCGCGGCGAGCGCGGAGCTCACCTCCTGCGGGGACGCCGGAGCGTCGGGCCAGTGCAGGTAGACGTCGACGACGGCCTGGTGGTCGGCCGGTCGCTCGGCGATCCGGTCGGCGAGGGCCGTCGCCAGCGGCGAGGTCGGGTCGCCGAGCTCGGTCATCGAGCCGACGGTGGTCACGAGGTGCGTCGGCCGGCCGTCGAGCGTGTAGTCGGCCACCACGAACGGTCGTCCCGCGTCGCGGTGGTGCGTGACGTCGTGCAGGTCGAAGTCGCGGTAGTGCCGCTTGACGAGCACCTCGAGCATCGGCTCGTGGGCGCTGAACCCCGCCTCGAGCCGCGCGGCGAGGAAGGTCACGATCTGCTCCGGGATCGCCGCGAGCGCGTCGACCCGCTCGGCGTGGTCGGGGGCCTCGGGGTTCGCGGCCAGGTCGGCCACCTCGGCGCCGACGCCGGCGATGACGCGGGCCCGCTCGTGGTCGACGAGCGGCTGGTCGAACCACCGGAACCGCACGCTGCGCGCGACGTCGCCGACCACGGGCGAGCGCAGCTGGGTGGCGCGCACGAGACGCTCGAGCACGGCCCGGACCGGGGCGGCGCTCTCGGCGGACGGAGGAGGCTCCTCGCTCCACCGCTGCAGCAGGGCGACCACGACGTGGGGGTCGGCGGACCGGAGCGCGAGGAAGGTCCGGAAGACGGCGTCCTGCAGCTCGGGCGTGTTCTCCAGGTCGGTCACGCCGAAGTGCCCGAGCACCGTGCGGAGCCGCGCGCTGAACTGCTCGGGCAACCCGCCGCGGGCGACGTCGAGGCTCTGCAGGTAGGTGTGGAAGTGCTCGCGCGAGCTGTGCACCCGCAGCTCGGTGTGCAGCTCGTCGTCGACCGGTCGGTTGCGGCTCAGCTCGGCCAGGTCGGCGTACGTGCCGAGCAGCGCGATCTCGTCGGCGAGCACGTCGACGCCGTCGGCCACGAGCTCGCGGCGGGCCGCCAGGTAGGCGGCGAGCGGGTTGTCCGCCTCCGTGTCCCCCGCGCCGACGGCGGTGTCGAAGCCGAGCATGGCGGCGGTGAGCAGCCCACGGGCGTGGGCGGCCCGGGCGGCCGGCGTGGCCGGCTCGCCCCGTGCGGGGAGGTCGAGGCTGGGTCCCTCGACGGCGTCCGCGTCGGGTGCGGCTCCTGGCGACGACCCCTCGACCTCGACGGGGTCGAGCTGGATCAGCGGCGAGCCGGTCTCCACCTGGGTGCCGGCGCTCACCCTGAGCTCGCGGACCTTGGCGTTGAACGGCGCCCGCAGCACCGTCTCCATCTTCATGCTCTCGAGGACGACGACCGGGGCGCCCTCGGCCACGACGTCGCCGACCGCGACCGGCGTCACCACCACCAGCGCCGGGGACGGCGAGCGGAGGATGCCGCCCTCGTCCTGGCTGACGTGGTGGGTGACCCCGTCGACC
This sequence comes from uncultured Actinomycetota bacterium, assembly GCA_963825985.1. GTDB lineage: Bacteria > Actinomycetota > Actinomycetes > Propionibacteriales > Nocardioidaceae > Nocardioides. Next base: position 307,598 of record CAWGVK010000002.1, read on the forward strand.
TCGACCAGCTGGATCGGTCCGTGCGTGGCGGTCACCAGCCGGTGCGGGGTGCCGTTGACGACGATCCGCGCGTGGAACGCGTCGATCCGGTCGATCTGCGCGTCGACGACCGCCTCGCCGACGCGCACCTCGAACGTCCGCTGGCCGGTCTGCCGCGTGGTGACCTGGTAGGTCCGCCCCCGCAGCTTGAAGTCGACCGGACGGCCGACGGTGTGCTGCACCTGGGGCCGGCCGCCGTGGGCGGTCTCGATGAGGCGGGCCACCTCGAGCCGGAGCTGGGCGCCGTACGCCTCGATGCCGGCGGCGACCAGCGCCACCCCCGAGTGCTCGTGGGCGACCAGACGGCCCTCGCCGCGGACCCGGTCGATCCAGGCGGTGTCGGCCCAGCCGCCCTGGCCGAATCGATCTGGGCCGGTGACGACCTCGGGCTGGTCGAGCAGGTCGAGGATGAAGGTCTTGTTGGTCGCTCCGCCCTCGATCACCACGGTGGTCTCGCGCATCGCGCGCCGCAGCCGGGCCAGCGCCTCGGCGCGGGTCCGGCCGTAGGCGACGATCTTCGCGATCATCGAGTCGAAGTCGGCAGGGATGACGTCGCCGTCGCCGACTCCGGTGTCGACCCGGATGCCCGGACCGCTCGGCAGGTCGAGGAGGGTGATCCGCCCCGGCGCGGGCGCGAAGTCGCGGTCGGGGTCCTCGGCGTTGAGCCGGGCCTCGACGGCGTGGCCCTTCTCCTCGGGCTTGCTGCCCTCGAGCCGCCCCCCGGCTGCGACCTCGATCTGGGCGCGGACCAGGTCGAGGTCGGTGGTGACCTCGGTGATCGTGTGCTCGACCTGCAGGCGGGTGTTGACCTCCAGGAACGCGAAGGCCTGCGTGCCCGGGTGGTAGAGGAACTCCACCGTCCCCGCGCCGCGGTAGCCGACGGCGAGCGCGAGCCGCTCGGCCGACGCCTTCAGGTCCTCGGCCTGCGCGGCCGACAGGAGCGGCGACGCGGACTCCTCGATGACCTTCTGGTTGCGCCGCTGCACCGAGCAGTCGCGGACGCCGATCGCCCACGCCGTGCCCTGCCCGTCGGCGATGACCTGGACCTCCACGTGGCGCGCGCCGCTGATCATCGTCTCGAGGAAGACCGCCCCGTTGCCGAACGCGCGCTGCGCCTCGTCGCGGGTGCGCTGGTAGACGTCCTCCAGCTCGGCGCGCGAGGTGACCTTGCGGATGCCGCGACCGCCACCGCCGGCGGTGGCCTTGAGCATCAGCGGGAAGCCCAACCTCTCCGCGGCCGCCACCGCGTCGTCGAGCGACTCGACGGCGCCGCGGCTCCACGGCGCGACCGGCACGCCGACCTCCTCGGCGATCAGCTTCGAGCCGATCTTGTCGCCGAGCTTGCGCATCGAGTCGGCGGTGGGGCCGATGAAGCAGACGCCGAGCCGGTCGCACAGGTCGACGAACGTGGGGTCCTCGGCGACGAAGCCCCAGCCGACCCAGACGGCGTCCGCGCCGGTGTCGAGGAGCGCCCGTTCGAGGACGACGAGGTCGAGGTACGGGCGCGCCGCGGCGGCGCCCAGGGAGTAGGCGACGTCGGCCTCGCGCACGAACATCGCGCTCCGGTCGGCGTCGGTGTACAGCGCCACGGTCTCGATCTGCGGGCCGCCCTCGGCGTTGAGGTCGCGCACCGTGTGGATGAGCCGCATCGCGGCCTCGCCACGGTTGACGATCGCGATCCGGGAGATCGTGGGGTGGGCGCTGAGCGGGGTGTCCTGGTTGCTCACGCCCGCCAACCTACGACCCCCGAGGGGTCAGCCGCGCGGGCGCCAGGCCGACAGCACCTCACGCTCGCGTTCGCGGGTGAGGCCGGTGCGGTCGACGTCGGGGTGGTCGCGCAGCCAGGCCAGCGTGTCGGCCGCCGTCTCGGCCACCGGCCGGGTGGTGAGCCCGGCCTCCACGGACGGCGTCGGGTCGTGGGCCAGCATGCCGTCGTACTCCGGGCGGGGGAGCCACAGCGGCAGCCCCTGCTCGCCCGACCAGGGCTCGACGCCCTGCTCGGTGAGGAAGTCGCTCGGCACCCACGTGAGCGTCGCGTCGGAGCCGACGCCGGCCGCCGTCTGCGCCAGCAGGTCGCCGGCGGGCATCGTCGGGCCGACGCCGTCGTACGCGCCGGTGGTGCGCTGCTCGGCGGCGGTGACGATCCACGCCGCCAGGTCGCGGACGTCGATGACCTGGACCACGTCGCCGGGCGCGCCCCCCGCGAGGGTCTCGCCGCCGTCGGCCAGCCGCTCCGGCCAGTAGCTGTAGCGGGACGACGGGTCGCCGGGCCCGACGATCAGCCCGGGGCGCACGAGCATCGACGACGTGGCGCCGGCGGCGACCAGCTGCTCGCAGCCGACCTTCATCGCGCCGTACACCTCGGGGCCGGTGGAGATGTCCTCGTCGGTGTGGATCGGGTCGAGCAGCGGCGTCACGCCGGGTCGGCCGCCCGGCACGGCGGCGTCGGCGTAGACGTTGATGGTCGAGACGAACACCCAGTGCGCGTCCGGGTACGCCGCCACCCCGGCCCGCACCCACGACGGGTGCCGCGCGACGTCGACGACCGCGTCGACCGGGCCGACGTCGGGCGCCGGGTCGCCGGCCGCGCGGTCCCAGCGCTCCAGTCGGGCGCCGTCCGGGACGGCCCCGGACTCCCCGCGGCACGCGCACACCACCTCGTGGCCGCGCGCGACGGCGTCGGCCGCCACCGCCTTGGACAGGAAGACCGTGCCGCCGAGCACCAGGAGTCGCATGCCCCCACCTCACCCGCCGCGCGACCCGGGCGCAACCGATTCTGCTCTCAGCGGCGCCCCGAGCAGCGACTACGACCGCGGCGGGGTGGTCTCGCCGAGCAGCCAGGCGTCCCAGAAGTCGTCCAGGTCCTCGCCGGTCCTCTTCTCGACGAACGCGAGGAGGGTCTCGCGGTCGCTGCTGCGGTTGTCCTGCGACTGCGGCCAGCCGCGGACGACGTCGAAGAACTCGTCGTCGCCGACCCGCTGCCGCAGCTCGTGCCACATGAACGCGCCGCTGAAGTAGATGTTGCTGTTGCCGAACTTGTCGGGGTCGTAGTCGCCCGGTGGGCCCGACTCGCTGCGGTACTGCGCCTCCTGGGGTGCGGCGCTGTCGAGGTAGGCGTCGAACGGCACTCCCTGCTGCTCGGCCTCCCACATCAGCTGCATGTACATCGCCATGCCCTCGTTCATCCACACGTCGCGCCAGTCGGACGGCGTGACCTGGTCGCCGTACCACTGGTGGGCGAACTCGTGCAGGACCACCTCGGGCGACGTCGAGTAGGTGGTGTCGCCGAGCGTGATCATGGTCTGGGTCTCCATGCCGCTCTCGGAGTCGACCAGCAGGATGCCCGCGGTGTCGAAGGGGTACGGCCCGAGGTACTGCTCGAGCCACTCCATGGCGTCGGGCGCGGCGCGCAGGCCCTCGTCGACGCCCCGGCCGGTCGGCGTCCAGTAGGTGATCGGCACGTCGCCCGGTCCGACGTCCTCGGTCTTCTCGTAGTCGCCGAAGGCGAGCGTGACGAGGTACGACGCCGCCGGCTCGGCCAGGTGGTACTCGGTGCTGTGGGTCGTGCCGTCGTCGTCGTCGGCCACCTGCTCGCCGTTGGCGATGCCGGTCCATGGCGAGGGCACGTGGAGGGAGAAGTCGTAGAGGGCCTTGTCGGAGGGCTGGTCGTTGACGGCGTAGTAGCTGTAGGCGCCGAACGGCTCCTGCATGGTCCAGGTCTCGTGCTCGTCGTCGATGGTGAAGCCGGTGGTGGAGAAGTCGGCGCGCTCGGTCGGCGCGTCGACCGGCTCGGGCGTGCCCTCGTAGCCGACGACCAGCTCGTAGCGCTGGTCGGCGGTGACCGGGGCGGTCACGACGAGGTCCTTGCCCGTGTGCTCGTAGGAGACGTCGTCGCCGTCGAGGGTCAGCGAGGTGACCTCGAGCGGCTCGCCGAAGTCGAGCTGAAACCGCTCCGCGGTGCCGGTGGAGCGGAAGGTCAGCGTCTCGGTGCCGGTGAGGGTGTCGGAGGTCGGGTCCCACGTGAGGTCGAGGTCGTAGTGCAGGGCGTCGACCGACGGGTCGCCGACGTCGGGGTAGACGGAGTCCTCGACCGGTGTGCTCACGGCCAGGTCGAGGTCGGCGGCCGGGCGGCTCGGCGTCCTCCGGCGGCGTCGGGCTCCCCGGCGCCTCGCTGGTCGGGGACGGCGTCATCGCCTGCGCCGAGCGCTTCCCGGTGGCGTCGTCGCCGCACGCGGAGAGGCCGACCGTCGCGGCGAGCAGCGCCGCCGCGAGGACCGGCCTCACGCGTCGCCTCGCAGGAGGGGTCGCGCGAGCTTGCGGCCGTGGTGGATCTGGGCCTTGATCGTGCCGAGCGGGACGCCGACCTGCTCGGCGATCTCGTCGTACGACATGCCGTAGACGTCGCGCAGCAGCAGCGGCTCGACGTACTGCGGGTGGTCCTTCTCGATCGTCTCCATCGCCTCGAGCAGGTCGAGGCGGGTGCCGGCGATGACGCTGGTGGTGCGCGGGTCGGGCTTCTCGCCGATCGGGTTGTGCTCCTGCGGGTCGGCGGCCACGGCCTGGTTCTTCATCCGCCGGTACGTCGTGCGCGCCGAGTTGACCGCGACGACGTGCGTCCACGTCGTGAACCGGCCGCGGCCGCCCCACGAGCCGATCTTGGTGGCGATGTTGATCAGTGCCTCCTGGCAGGCGTCCTCCGCGTCGGGCGTGAACGGCAGGACCCCCCGGCAGACGTTGAGGGTGCGCGGTCGGATCGCGCCCAGGACCGCCTCCATGGCGTCGGGGTCGCCGGCCTGGGCCCGGCGGGCGAGGTCGTCGATCTCGTCGGGCGTCACGCTCTCGCCGCTGTTGGCACTCATGCCGCCACCTTCACCCATTGGCCACTTCCCGTGTGATGTCGAAGATAATGCACGGGTGTCCACCCCATCTCCGACCAGCGGCCCCAGCCATTTCGGCCGCTACGCCGTGCGCCGGCGCATCGGCAGTGGTGGGTTCGCGACCGTGTGGCTCGCCTACGACGAGCAGCTCGACGCGCCGGTCGCGGTCAAGGTGCTCGCCGAGAACTGGACCGAGCAGCACGAGGTGCGCAACCGCTTCGTCGAGGAGGGTCGCTACCTGCGGCGGGTCGAGTCTCCGCACGTCGTCCCCGTCTACGACGCGGGGTCGCTCGACGACGGCCGCCCCTACCTGGTGATGGCCTACGCCGACCAGGGCACCCTGGCCGACCGGCTCGAGGGGGGCGGGGTGACGGTGGCACAGGCGCTCGAGGTGATCACCCAGGTCGGCTCGGGGCTGCAGGCGCTGCACGACCGCGGCATCCTGCACCGCGACGTGAAGCCGGCCAACGTGCTGTTCCGCACCGTCGACCCGGCCGCCGGGCTGTCCGGGGTGCGCGCCATGGTCGGCGACCTCGGCCTCGGCAAGGCGCTCGACGTGTCGTCGCGGCTGACCATGATCGCCGGCACCCCCGCCTACGTGGCCCCCGAGCAGGCCCAGGGCGAGACACCCGACGCCCGGGCCGACCAGTTCTCGCTGGGCGTCCTCACCTTCCTGCTGCTCAGCGGCCGGCTGCCCTGGAACCACGCCTCCCTGCCCGCGGCCGCCGCGACCTCGGAGGCGGCGCCGCTGTCGACGCCGGGCCGCGAGTACCCCGCGGCCGTCGAGGAGGTCGTCCGGCGTGCCCTCGCGGCCGACCGGCAGTGGCGGTGGCCGACGGTCACGGCGTTCCTCGAGGCTCTGACCCACTCGCTCGAGCGCTGGGACGGCGGGCCCACCGGCGTCGGCACCCGGGTGCTGCCGATCGACCCGGCGCTCACGCTGCCCGGCGTCCGGCCCTCGGCGATGCCCGACAGCGACGAGCCGCTGCCCGACCCGGTGCCGCCCCGCCGCCGACGCCGGGTCGGTCGCGCAGCCGCGATCGGGGTCGGGGTGCTGGTCGCTCTCGGCGTCGGGGCCGCCGGGGGCTACCTCGGCGAGCAGGAGCTCACCGAGGAGCCCGATCCCACCCCGGTGACGCTCGAGGACGCGATGGGCACCCTCGGCGTCACCGTGCCTGCGTCGTGGACGGCGGAGTCGACCGACAGCTGGAAGCCGCCGAACGCCACCGACCAGGACTTCGCGTCCCTCTCGGTCGGCACGTCACCGACCTGGACCACCGACGGCGACGGGGTCTTTCTCGGCGTCCTGCCCGGCAGCGAGCTGCCCGGCTCGGTGCCGCAGCACCGGCAGTGTGCCGACTCCACCGAGCAGATCGAGAGCGACTTCCGCGGAGACCCGGCGGTGACGGTGTTCTTCACCGGGTGCGGCGGCGCCGACGTCACCGTCGAGCGGATCGTGCAGGTGACCAGCGGCCAGCTTCTCTGGGTGCAGGTGCGCAGCCCCGACCGCTCCACGGCCAACAAGGTGCTCGACTCGGTGCGGGTCTACGGACTCTGAACCGCTCGCAGGCCGATGAAGACCCGCTCGAGCAGGTCGGTCAGGCCGGTGACGTCGCGGGCCCTCCCGTAGGCGGCGACGGTCGCGTAGGCCAGGCCGTCGGGGCCGCTGAAGAAGCGCTCGAGGCTGAACCGCTGGTAGCCGTCCTGGACGTACTCCGCGACGAAGCCCTCGTCGCCACCGGGCTTGATGTCGAGGTCCGTGAAGGACCCCTGGGCCAGCGCCGATCTCAGCTCCGACTCGCGACTCTGCACGGCGTTGTCGACCGTGCGGCCGAGGTCGGCGATGATCTCGACCCGGAGGCCGAACGACCGGGCGTCGTTGCCGGGCACGGTGAAGCGCCACTCCGCGGGCCCGATCTGGGTCTGGGTCCAGCCGTCCGGCGCGGGCGAGCTGAGCTGGTCGTCGGTGGGCTTGCCCTTGGCGTTGAGGGCGGTCAGCACGACGTCTGCCAGCGGGATGGCGGCCTCGAGGGCGTCGTCGTCAGGGTCCTGGCGGAAGATCTCGACCGGGAGCTTGGGGTTGTCGGCCTTCACCGGCGCCGCGCCGTCGAAGGCGGTCCGGGTCTGCCCGTCCGGCTCGTCCCGGGCGGCGACGGCGTAGCCGCCGGCGGCGCCGACGACGAGCATCAGCACCACCGCCCCGAGAATCCGCCCGTTCACAGGCGCGACCCTATACAGCGAGGATGGCGTGATGGCCTTCGGCAGCACCGACCCCACGGCCGCCGAGAGGGCGGCGCGGCTGCCCGGCGACGACCTGGTCGACCCGGCGGACGTCGTCATGGACCGCGCGTTCGACCTCCCGGCACCGCCCGACGCCGTGTGGCCGTGGCTGGTGCAGCTCGGCAAGCGGCGGGCCGGGTGGTACCTGCCGCGGTCGGTCGAGCGGCTGGTCCCGCGCTCGCGCCGGGCGCTGCGCTTCCTCGACCCGGCGCTCCAGCGTCACGAGGTCGGTGACGTGATCCCCGACTGGGGCGGGCGCGAGGCGACGTTCACGGTCGCGGCGGTCGACCCGCCGCGCACGCTGCTCTACACCTCGACGCGCGGCCGCACCGACCTCACGTGGTGCCTGCACCTGACGCCGTCCGGCCCCGGCAGCCGGCTGCACCTGCGGCTCCGCCTCGCGCCCGTGAAGCACCGCCGGCTGGCCGTGGTGGGAGGCGGGTTCTTCGACTGGCTGACAGTCCGTGGACTGGCGTCCGGGCTGGCCGAACGGGTCCGTTAGCGTCCGACGCGTGGGGGACCTGCTGCTGCGTGAGGCGCGCATCGTGCCGCTCGCGACCGACGAGGCCGCGGGTGAGCCCGTCGACGTCCTGGTCGAGCGCGGCGTGGTCACCGCCGTCGGGCCGGGTCTCGCGCGGCCCGACGGCGTCGAGGAGGTCGCGGCCGACGGCCGCTGGCTGACCCCCGGGCTGTGGGACCAGCACGTGCACCTCGGGCAGTGGACGCTCACCCGCCAGCGCACCGACACCGCCGCCGTCACGTCGCCGGAGGAGGCGATCGCCCTGGTCGAGGCCAAGGTGGCCGCCGAGCCGGGCCGGCCCGTGATCGGCTGGGGCCACCGTCCGGGCACCTGGACGCGCGAGGTCTCGGTGACCGAGCTCGACGAGGTCTCGGGCGTCACCCCCGTGGTCCTGATCGCGGGCGACGGTCACCACGGCTGGCTCAACAGCGCCGCGCTGGCCGCGCTCGGGCTCGACCCGCGCGACGCCGTCGTCCGCGAGAACGAGTGGTTCGCGGCCTACGAGCTGCTCACCCACCTCACCGGCGACGACGGCACCGCCGCGCCCGCCTACCGCACCACCCTCGAGGCCGCGGCCGCGCGCGGCGTGGTGGGGGTGGTCGACCTCGAGTTCGCGGGCGGCGTGGACGAGTGGCTCGAGCGCTGGCACGCCGGGTGCGACGTCCTGCGGGTGCGGATGGCGACGTACGTCGACCGGCTCGAGGACGTGGTCGACGCCGGCCTGCGCACCGGCATGCCGCTGGTCGAGGGCGACGACCGGCTGGTGATGGGACCGCTCAAGATCATCAGCGACGGCTCGCTCAACACCCGCACCGCCTGGTGCTGCGAGCCGTACGCCGACGCCCACCGGCTCGAGAGCCCCACCGGCGCCGCCAACCTCGCTCCCCACGAGCTGTCGGCCCAGCTCGCGCGCGCCCACATGTCGGGGCTCCACGTCGCCACCCACGCGATCGGCGACGCGGCCGTGACCGCGGCGCTCGACGCGTACGCCGCCACCGGCGCGCTCGGGTCGGTCGAGCACGCGCAGCTGATCGCCGCCGCCGACGTCCGCCGGATCGCCGACCTCGGGCTGCGCGCCAGCGTCCAGCCCGCCCACCTCCTCGACGACCGCGACCTCACCGAGCTGATCTGGCCGGGCCAGGGCGGGCGCAGCTTCGCGTTCCGCTGGATGCTCGACGCCGGCGTCCGGCTGGTGCTCGGCTCCGACGCGCCGGTGTCGCCGCTCGACCCGTGGCTGGCGATGGCGGCCGCCGTCCACCGCGGCCCCGACGACCGCGACGCCTGGCACCCCGAGCACGCCCTCACCGCCCGCGAGGCGCTGGCCGCCTCGGTCGACGAGCAGCCGTCGGTGCGCGTCGGCTCGCCGGGCGACCTCGCGCTGCTCGACCACGACCCCCTCGCGCCCCACCCCGACAGCCGCTCCGCCGCCGGTCTGTTGCGCGACATGACCGTGGCGCTGACCGTCGTGGGTGGGCGGGTCGTGCACCGGTCGTCGATGTTGTAACTCACTGTTGCGTCGTCCAACCCGCCGCTATAGGGGCGGGTAGGACGACCGGACGGTGAGTTACACGGGGCCCGGCCGGCCGTCAGAGCAGCCCGAGCACCAGCTCAGCGACGGCCTCCTGCTCGACGGCGAACGGGTGGAACGGGATGGTGCCGTCGGGGGCGGTCTCGGCGCCGTTGACCCACGGCACCTTCGCGCAGACGTCGTGGCCCTGGCTGGCGCGGGCGACGTCGACGTAGTCGAGGCCGCGCTCCTTCGCCTGCGCGCGCAGCGCGTCGGAGAGTCCCTGGTTGACGCTGTCGACCAGGGGAAGGTCCTCGTCGGCCAGCGGGATCCGGTCCGGGCACGAGCCGCGCTCGGGCACCAGGTCGGGGTAGCCGACCACGATCACCTGCGCCCGGGGCGCGTCGCCGATCACTGCGTCGAGGGTGTCGCCGATGTTGGTCTCGATGTCGGGCAGCAGCCGCTCGACGAGCGGCGCGGTCGCCTCGGTGCACGGCGAGCCGAGGCACGCGCTCAGCACCTCGGTGAACAGGTCGAAGTCGTTGCCGCCGATGCCGATCGTCACCAGGTCGGTGCTCTCGCTCAGCGCCGGCACCTGCTTCTCGACGACGTCGGACGACGTGGCGCCGCTGCACGTGACGTCGGTCAGCCCGATCGCGTCGTCGGACGCCGCGACGAGGTGGGCGTAGTTGCCACTCGACCGGAAGCACCCGGTGGTGGTCTCGGGGACGCCGGGCGCGGCCGCGTAGGAGTCGCCGAGGGCGACGTACTCCATCTCGACGGCGGACGACGCCGACGCCGACGACGATGCAGACGACGGCGCCGGGTCGGCCTCCCCGTCGTCGGACGAGCAGCCGGTCAGGGCCGCAGCCGCCAGGAGGGCCACGACGAGCCGGTGCAGACGCATGCCGTCACGTTACGGAGTGGCACCGAGCGCCACGGTCAGGGCGAGGACGACGTCGGGGTCGTCGAGCCCGTCGCCGTAGGCCTCGCGCAGCTGGCCCAGCCGGTAGCGCACCGTCTGGGGGTGCACGAACAGCGCGGCGGCGGTCTCGTCGCGGCGTCCCTGGTGCAGGAGCCACGCGCGCAGCGTCTCGGCGAGCTTCTCGGCGGTGGCCGGGCGCAGGTCGGCGAGCGGCGCCAGCGCGCGGGCCCGGAGGTCGGCCAGCGCCTCGGGGTCGGCGGTGAGCACGAGCTGGGGCAGGTGCTCCTCGGTGTCGCCCTCGAGCCCGAGGGTGCGGGCGCGCAGCACCCGGGCGAACGAGCCGCGGACCTCGGTCCACGGCCGCGCCGGGCCGGTCAGGGCGCCGCGGCCGGCCAGCACCCGGAGCAGCGCGGCCCGGCCGTGGTCGTGCGAGTCGGGCACGAGGAGCAGCACGGCGTCGTCGTCGAGGCCGGTCGGCTCGACGGCCTGCAGCGTGCCCGGGGGGAGCGAGGCGAGCACCGGGCGCACCTGCGACTCCGGCAGGACGACGGCGGTCAGCGAGTCCGGCGGGGTCCAGTCGGCGCGTCCGGCGGCCTCGACGAGGGTCTGCTCGGGCGCCCCGGCGACCAGGTGCTCGGCCAGCCGGTCGAGGTGCCGCTGCCGCACCCGGCCGGTGGTGGCGAGCTCGTCGGCGTGACCGGCGACGCTCGCGGCGGAGAGCTCGTCGATGTAGGCGAAGACCAGCTCGGCGAAGCCGGCCAGCGTCGCGGCGTCCAGGCCCGCTCGCACCGCCCCGGCCGCCATCTGCTGCCACGAGACCCGCGCGCCGATCCGGTACGCCGACAAGATGGCCTCGGTGCTCCGCCCGCTGCGAGCCTCGCCCCGGCCCAGCTGGTAGGCGCCGTCGACGGCCGGCGCGGCCGGCGTCCGGGCCGGGCTGCCCTTGCCCTCGGTGTCGGTGGCCAGCGACAGGAAGCCACCCAGCGCGATCTGGACCGCCCCCCGGATCCGCTCGCCCATCGGGCCGCTGAACGCGTCGGTGTAGCTGGGCACCTCGTCGATGATCGCGGCGACGACGTCCTCGCCGACCTGGGCGAGTCCGGTGCGGATCTCGGCGACGACCTCGGGAGGCAGCAGCAGCCCGTGGGCTGCGGTACGACGCGGCGTGGCGGTCATTTTTGTCTCCTGCGAACAAATGTGACGTGAGTCTTCACGTGGCCTGGTCAGGAGTTTATCGCGTCTGACCGGGAGACTCGTCGTATGACGTCCACCGCCCTGCCCCGCCAGGCGATGTCGCTCGGCTCGGACCGGACCGCGCGACCCACCCTGCGCACCCGCCTGCGCAGCCTGGCCGACGCCGCCGTGACGCCGCTTCAGCTCGACGACGTCCTCGACGTCTTCCACCCGCTGCGCTCCGGTGCCGAGCTGCGCGGCCGGATCGTCGAGGTCCGCCCCGAGACCGCCGAGTCGGCCACGCTGGTCGTGAGGCCCGGCCGCGACTGGAACGGGCACGTGCCCGGCCAGTACGTGCGCGTCGGCGTCGACGTCGACGGCGTCCGGCTGTGGCGCACCTACTCGCTCACCCACGGCCCCCGCGCCGACGGCTGCATCAGCATCACGACCAAGGCGATCCCGGACGGCGTGGTGTCGAACTACCTGGTGCACCGCGCCAAGGCCGGCCAGATGCTGCAGCTCGCGCAGGCCGAGGGCGACTTCGTGCTGCCCGACCCGCTGCCGGCCAAGCTGCTCCTGGTCACCGGCGGCTCCGGCATCACGCCGGTGATCGGCATGCTGCGCAACCTCTTCTCGCGCGCCGCCGCACCGGCCACCGACATCACGCTCGTGCACGTCAACCTCAACGCCGACACCGCGATGTTCCGCGACGAGCTGCGCGCGCACGCCGAGGCCGGCCACCTGCGCCTGGTCGAGCGGTACGACGACAGCCACGGCGTCCTCGACGTCGCCGACCTCGAGACCCTCGTGCCCGACCTCGACGAGCGGCTCGCCTACGCCTGCGGGCCGGCCGGCCTGCTCGACGCGCTCGAGACCCACCACGCCGAGCGCGGGCTCCCGCTGACCACCGAGCGGTTCCGCCCCGTCGTCCTCGGCGAGGCCGGAGAAGGCGGCACGATCTCGTTCGCCAGCGGCGTCACCGTCGACGCCGACGGCACCACCCCCCTCCTCGACGCGGGCGAGTCCGCCGGCGTCCTGATGCCGAGCGGCTGCCGGATGGGTGTCTGCTTCGGCTGCGTGCTGCCCCTCAAGGAGGGCGCGGTGCGCGACCTGCGCAACGGCGCGCTCACCGTCGCCGTGCCCGGCGAGACCGGCCCCGAGGGCATCAAGATCCAGACCTGCATCAGCGCCGCCGCCGGCGCCTGCACCATCGACCACTGACCATCGACCACCCAGGAGATGTCATGACCGTCATCACCAAGCAGGACGTCAACCCGACCGCCCACCTCACCCCCGAGGACGTCGAGCAGCTCGGCGTCGAGCTCGACGCGATCCGCCAGGACATCCTCGACGCGCGCGGCGAGAAGGACGCGGCCTACATCCGCAAGGTCGTCGACGTCCAGCGCAAGCTCGAGCTCGGCTCGCGCGCCGTCCTGCTGGCGAGCTCGTTCCCGCCGGCGTGGGTCGCGGGCACGGTCGGCCTCAGCGTCGCGAAGATCCTCGAGAACATGGAGATCGGCCACAACGTCATGCACGGCCAGTGGGACTGGATGCGTGACCCGAAGATCCACTCGACCACCTGGGAGTGGGACAACGCCTCGACCGCCGAGGGCTGGAAGCACTCGCACAACGAGATCCACCACACGTACACGAACATCGTGGGCAAGGACAACGACCTCGGCTACGGCATCATGCGCGTCGACGAGGACCAGCGCTGGCACCCCCTGCTCCTGGCCCAGCCGCTGTGGAACTTCGTCAACGCCTGCTTCTTCGAGTACGGCATCGCCGCCTACGACCTCGACCTCGGCCGCAACCTGAAGATCCCGAAGGAGAAGCGCAGCGAGGAGTTCAAGCGCCGGGCCCGCAACACGGTGGCCAAGATCCGCAAGCAGGCCACCAAGGACTACGTCGTGCACCCGGCCATGTCGATCCCGACCGGCTCGTTCCTGCCGACCCTGGCCGCCAACTTCACCGCCAACCTGGTGCGCAACCTGTGGTCGCACTCGGTGATCATGTGCGGTCACTTCCCCGAGGGCGTCGAGACCTTCGAGAAGAAGTCGATCCCCGCCAACGAGACCCGCGGCGAGTGGTACCTGCGCCAGATGCTCGGCTCGGCCAACATCTCCGGCTCCAAGGCGATGCACCTGATGACCGGCAACCTGAGCCACCAGATCGAGCACCACCTCTTCCCCGACCTGCCCAGCAGCCGGTACGCCGAGATCGCCCCGAAGGTGCAGGCGCTCTTCGAGAAGTACGACCTCAACTACCACAGCGCCCCGCTGCCCCAGCAGGTCGGGAGCGCGTGGCACCGCGTCGTCCGGCTCTCGCTGCCCAACGGGTTCTTCGAGACCACCAACGTCAAGAACCTGCCCGAGCAGGCCAAGCTGCTCTGGGCGATGAGCACCAAGGGCCCGAAGGTCCGCCGCGCCGCCCAGGCCCGCCTGCAGCAGGTCGCGAAGCGCCAGGCCGCCGAGAAGCGCCAGGCGCAAGCCGCCTAGCTCAGACGACCACCGGCGAGGCCGGCTCCCCGACCGCACCGACGGCCCGGCGGAGCCGGCCTTGCTGCGTCAGCATCAGCAGCAGCGCGAGCACGGTCGCGGCGACCGTGACGCCGAACGCCGCCGTCGAGCCGTGCGCGTCGGCCAGCCGGCCGGCGACGCCGGCGCCGAGCGCGTAGCCCAGACCGGTCGCGCTGGCCAGCAGCGTCATGGCGGTGCCGACGCGGGCCGGCGGCACGAGCCGCTCGCCGAGCGAGAAGATCCCGATCATGTACGGCGCGACCGCGCAGCCGAGCACCAGCACGGTCACGGTGAGGCCGGCCAGGCCGTCGACGACCAGCAGCGGCAGCGACAGCACGAGCAGCGCGGCGGCGGCGACCAGCGAACGGCGTTCGTGGCCGATCCGCTCGGGCAGGTAGGCGGTCGCGATCCCGGCGAACGCGCTGCCGACGCCGAGGGTGGCGTGCACGAGCCCGGCCGCGCCCGGCTGACCCGCCTCCGTGGCGAGCACGGTGGCGCCGGTCTGGGTGGCGCCGAACAGCATCCCGATCGACAGCTGCGCCACCGCGAGGACGCCGAAGGCGAGCGTGAGCAGGCGCCCGGTCGCGACGGGCGTGCTCGCACGGGCGGCCAGTCGTGCCGACGGGTCGAGGGCGAACGCCGTCCCGAACACCGCGAGCAGCCCGGCCGCCACGAGCAGCGCGCCACCGGGGGAGACCACCACCGCGACCGCGCCGACCATGGCCGGACCGAGGGCGAACGACGCCTCGTCGGCCGCGCCCTCGTAGGAGAAGGCCGCGTCGACCAGGCGGCGCTGGTGGGTCCCGGTGCCGGAGGTGATCGGGCGCCACCGCACCCGGGCCAGCGGCCCGACCTGCGGGAGCGCGAGGCCGGTGACGGCGGCGGCCGCGACCAGGGCGGCGTCCGGCAGTCCGGCGTGCACGAACCAGACGAGCGTCGTCAGGCCGGCGGCGCCCGCGAGCGACTGCGCGAGCACGACCGGCCGCTGGCCGACCCGGTCGGCGAGGGCGCCCGCGATCGGGGCGCCGACGGCGTTGGCCACGGCGAGGGCGCCGGCCGCGAGGCCGCCGAGCCCGTAGCTGCCGGTGGCGGTGGAGACGAGCAGGAGCGCGCCGAGCTGGCTCATGGCGAGCGGCAGCCGGCCGAGGAACGCCACGACGACGTACGTCGGGCCGGCCAGGTGGAGCAGCCTGCGGTAGGAGGCGAGAGGGGTCACGGGTGGTGCCTTTCGGGTGCGTCTGGACGACGCGCCGAACCCACCTCCAAGACGCGTGCAACCCTCTGCGCGGCCCATTCTAGGCCGAGAGGCAACCAACGGCAGCATGCTCGCGTGTACGGGGGCATGGACGCACAGTCAGCGGTCTCGTGGGAGGTGACGGTCGTGCAGGACGACTCCTTCGAGCACTACGTGCAGACGAGCGGGCCCCGGCTCAAGCGGCTGGCCTACCTGCTCACCGGTGACCTCCACGAGGCCGAGGACCTGCTGCAGTCGGCCTACGCCAAGGTGATGCCGCACTGGCCCAAGGTCAGCACCTACGACGTGCCCGACAGCTATATGCGCCGCGTCATGGTCTCGATCCGGACGTCGTGGTGGCGCCGCTCCAAGGGCCGCGAGAAGCTCGTGCCCGAGATCCCCGAACGATCGGGGCGTGGCTCGGGAGCCACCACCGTCGGCGACACCGTCGTCGAGACCCAGGTGCTGCTCGAGGCGCTGCGCGCGCTGCCCGACCGGCAGCGGGCCGCCGTCGTGCTCCGTCACTGGTGCGACCTGTCGGAGGCCGAGACGGCCGACGCGATGGGGTGCAGCCTCGGCACCGTCAAGTCCAACACCAGCAAGGGTCTGGCCCATCTGCGCGCCGCCTTCGCGGTGTCCACCAACGCATCGTCGAAGGGAGAGTCATGAACACCGAAGGGCGCGACCCCCTCTTCCGGGGCCTCGACGAGCTGGCCGGGCTGTCCGACGCCGACCACGTCACCGACCGGATGGCCGGCATCTCCCGCAAGGCCCGCGCCAACCGCCGCCGCAACGTGGCCGCCGTCGGCGCCGGACTGGCCGTCATCGTCGCGGCGGGTGCCGTGGGCGTGCTCCAGGTGCGGCCCGACGGCGACGCCGACTCGCTGCCGGCCACCAACCCGCCCACCGCCACCGACCCCATCACCGACCCCACCACCGACCCGACCACCGCACCGGCCGTCGACCCCGACGGCATCACGGTCGAGCTGGACGCGACCCAGGTCTCGCCGGACCTGATCGGGGTCGTCGTCCGGATCCAGGGGACGTCGTCCGAGTGGTCGGTCGGCAACCGGTCGATCGGCGTCGCGGGCGCGCCGTACAGCCGGGTGCTCCTCGACGGCGATGACTACGGCTTCGTCCCGGGGCCGGGCGAGCTCGGCGAGCTCGGCTGCCGGGCCGGCACCCCCGAGGCGACGTCCGACCGGACCGTGCTGGGCAGCGAGGGCAAGGGTGTGCTGGTGGAGGTCGACGGGCCGGGCACCTACGAGGTGTCCGTGCGCGCGCCGTACTGCGGTGCCGACGGCGAGGAGATCGTGGCGGAGGCCAGCCGGACCGTGACCGTGGGCGACCCGGAGCTGCTTCTGTCGGGCCAGAGCGAGGTCGACGTCGACGGCGACGGGCAGGACGACACGGTCGAGCTGCTGATGCCGGAGTCCGACCGCCCGCAGGGCTTCAGCCCCTACCTCCGCGCCCGGGTCGTCAGGGCGTCGGGCGAGACGACCGAGCACCTGGTCTCCGGCACGTGGCTGCCCGTGGTGGCCGGTCAGCAGGACCTCGACCGTGACGGCGTGCCCGAGACCTTGATCGTCGCGGAGGGCCCGGACGACGCCTGGTGGACCGTGCTGACCTTCGACGGCGACCGGGTTGTCGCCGCCCCGGCGGCCGGCCCGGGCGAGTCGCTGGTGCTGCCGGTCAGCGGGGTCATCGACGGGGGCTCCTACCAGCACACGTTCCTGCGCGACGGCGAGCTCGTCTCGTGGTTCACCGACGGCGCGTGGGACCAGCAGTCCGACGCTCGGGTCAGCCTGCGGCGCTGGGTGCTCGACGACGGGGGAACGATCGGCCTCGACCAGACGAGCGAGCCCGAGACGGTCTGCGTCACCGCCGACCGGGAGACCTGGGACGACCCCGAACCCTGCTGACGATCAGCGCGGCGCCGCGGTCGAGCCACGCACGACCAGCGAGAGCGGCAGCATCACCGACCGCGCCGGGCGGGTCGGCTCGGCGATCGCGTCGAGCAGCAGCCGGGCCGCCTCGGTGCCGATCTGGTGGTGCGGGATCGAGACCGACGTCAGCGGCGGGCGCAGCTTGTCGAGGAACGGCATGTCGTTGAAGCCGACCACGCTCATGTCGCCGGGGCAGTCGATGCCGCGCTCGAAGAACACGTCGTAGCAGCCGAGCGCGATCAGGTCGTTGCCCGCCACGACGGCGGTGACGTCGGCCCCGGCGTCGAGCAGCGAGCGCAGCGCGTCGGCGCCCGACGCCTCGCTCCAGAGGTCGCAGACGCGGGTCAGCGCCGGGTCGTCGTCGAGCCCGAGGTCGCGCACCGCACCGCGGAACGCACGGGCGCGCACCATGCCCGTCGACGTGCTGGCGGGGCCGGCCAGGTGGGCGATCCGCCGGTGGCCGAGGTCGGCGAGGTGCTGCACGGCCAGGCCGATGCCGGTGGCGTCGTCCGGCGTGATCGACGGGACGTCGATGCCGTCGGGCCGCCGGTTGACCATCACCATCAGCACCCCCTCGCGGTGCAGCTGCTCGAGCAGCGGGTGCTCGAGCAGCGCGGTGGCCACGATCAGCCCCTCGACCTGGCGCGAGCGCAGCGACTCGATCTGGGTGCGCTCACGCCCCGGGTCGTTGTCGGTGTTGACGATCAGGCCGCTGTAGCCGGCCGCCTCGAGCACCTCCTCGATGCCGCGCACGATCGGGGGGAACAGCGGGTTGGTGAGGTCGGGGACGACGAGGCCGATCGTGCCCGACTTCGCGGTCTTCAGGCCGCGGGCCATCGGGTTGGGCCGGTAGCCGAGGGTGCCGGCCACCTTGATCACCCGGCGCGCGGTGTCGGCGTTGACCAGCCCGCGGGTCGCGGGGTTCAGCGCCCGCGACGCCGTCGCGGGGTGCACGCCCGCGGCGTCGGCGACGTCGCGCAGGGTGGGGGTGTGCACGGGAGGCATCCTAGGTGCCGTCGTCCTCGTGGGGTCGCTGCCACCGCGCCCGACCGACGACGGCGAGCGCGCCGAGCGGCACGGCCAGGGCGGCGTACACCGCGAAGATCAGCGAGTAGCGGCCGGCATCGGCGAGGCCGGCGACCACGACCGCGGCCACCGCGCTGCCCACGAACAGCGAGCCCGCGAAGAACGACACCACCGCCGCCCGCGCACCCGGCAGCACCTCGGTGGCCCACGTCTGCAGCGACGAGTGCATCGCGCTCCAGGCCAGCCCGAGCAGCACGGCCACCACCGCGGCCACCGCCGGGGCCTGGCTGAACGCGAGCAGGGCACACCCGGCCACGGCGGCCACCGCGCCGACGCCGATCAGCCGCGAGGGGTGCCAGGTGACCGCGAGCCGGCCCACGACGTGCGAGCCGGCGAGGACGGCGCCGCCGTACACCGCCGTGACGCCGCCGGCCAGAGCGGCGTCGGCGCCGGTGCTCTCGACGGCGGCCGGCAGCAGGGTCAGCCCGCCGAGCAGGACGGCGCCCTCGGTGAAGGCGAGCAGCAGCACGAGCAGGGCCACCGGGGAGCGCCCGATCGCGCGCAGCGGCCCGAGGAGGGTGGTCGGCCGCAGGTCGGCGCTGGGTTCGGGCAGCGAGCGCAGGGTCCAGGCGAGCGCGAGCGCCACCACGCCGGTGACGACGAACGCCAGCCGCCACGAGAGCAGCGCCGCCAGCGCTCCGGCGCCGGCCGAGGCGAGGGCCGTGCCGAGGGCGACGCCGACCATCAACCGGCTCACCTCGCGCTGGCGCTGTGCGGCCGGCACGGTGTCGCCGAGGTAGATGAGGGTGGCCGGGAAGGCCGCGCCGAAGAACCCGCCGGCGAGGCCGCGGGCGACGCCCAGCATCACCGGCGAGCCGGTCACGGCCGAGAGGATCGTGAAGATCCCGGCGAGCAGCAGGGTGACCCGCATGGTGCGCACCCGCCCGAGGTGGTCGGACACCATGCCCCACACGGGCTGGCAGAGGCCGTAGACGAGGAAGTAGACGCCGGCCGCGTGCACGATGTCGGAGAGCGGGACGCCGAGGTCGTGGGCGATCGCCACCAGCATCGGCGGCATCGCGAACCGGTCGAGCGTGCTGACGAAGGCGGTCAGCTGCAGCAGGCGGATGGGGGACGCCGGGGCGCCGGCGCGCCGCTCGGTCGTCGCGGTCACGGCGCCGTTCGGTGCACGAGACCCGCATCGGGCTCGAGCGCACCGGCGAGCACGTCGGCCCCGTCGACGAGCCTCGGCAGGTACGTCGCGCGCAGCCCGACCAGGGTGGCCAGCGCGTCGAGGTCGACCGCGCCGTCGGGCACCAGGCCCTCGCGCGGATCGCGCAACCGGTCGACGTACCGCCGGGCGAGCTCGTCGTCGAGCCCGAGCCGTCGCGACGCGGAGGCGGCGGCCTCGTCGCCCAGCCCGCCGTCGCAGACCGCGCCGGCGGTGGCGACGAGCGCCGCCGACAGCCGCTCGGCGACGTCGAGGTGGCGCTCCCCGGCCACGGCGACGACGGTGCCGAGGTACGGCGACAGGTGCTCGGCCACGCCGCCGAGCCGCACGCAGCCCCGCTGCTCGGCCACCAGCTCGTTGCCGGCGTTGAGCATGGTCGCCTCGCAGTCTCCGGCGAGCAGCGCCTCGAGGCGCCGCGGCGTCGATCCCAGCGCGGTCAGCTCGTACTCGTCGCGGCTCACCCCGAGCGCGTCGGCCAGCGCGTAGAGGGCCAGCGCGAACCCCGACGTCGGCACGTCGACGCCCACGCGGGCGCCGCGCAGGTCGGCGGCCACCATGCCCGCGCGCCCGTAGAGCCCCAGGCCGAGGCCCCGGTCGATCGCCGCGACGATGCACACGTCGGCGACCTCGCCGAGCGGGTTGCCCGGGTCGAAGCGGTAGGCGAGCACGTTGTCGGGGCTGGTGAGCCCGACCGCCAGCTCGCCGTCGATCAGGGCGCGGAACTGGGCGGGGGACGACGGGACGGGCACCTCGGTGACCGCCAGCCCGGCCTGCTCGAGGCGGCCGGTCTCGCGCGCGAGGTCGAGCAGCACCGAGGGGGTGAACGACCCCACGACGACGTCCTGCACCATGTGTGCCTCCTGTGTGCCGGATCAGACGGTAACCGATGCTGCAGTCGATTGCAGCAAGTGGTCTCGCAACCCGAGGCCCAGCGCCCCGCTCGAGCACCGGTAACTGCACGTCCGCTTGACACTCTCGGGGTGATGCGTGAGGCTGCACTCGTTTGCAGAACTGACCAGCCGGAGGAGCCCCATGGACGACCTGGTCGCGTCGGCGGTGTCCCACTGGGGGCCGCGGTTCACCGTCAACGGCGTCACCGTGGCCGACTTCGAGCGGATCACCGCCAGCGTCGAGCGCTGGCCCGACTGGTGCGCCGCGTGGACGGCGGCCGGTGCCGAGCACGAGCAGCTGGGCCGTCAGGCCCTCACCGAGGGTCGCCTCCGATCGGGCGGCGAGCACCTCGCCCAGGCCGCGGTCTACCACCACTTCGCCAAGTTCGTCTTCGTCACCGACCTCGACCAGATGCGGGCCGCGCACGGCCGGGCCGTCGCCTGCCTGACCGACGCGCTCCCGCACCTCGACCCGCCCGGCCGCCGCGTCGAGATCCCGTTCGAGGGCAGCCGGATGGTCGGCGTCCTGCGGCTGCCGCGAGGCGACGCCCCACACCCGCTCGTGCTGCTCGTGCCCGGCCTCGACTCCACCAAGGAGGAGCTGCGCTCCACCGAGGCCACGTTCCTCGACCGCGGCCTGGCCACGCTCAGCGTCGACGGACCCGGCCAGGGCGAGGCGGAGTACGACCTGCCCATCCGTGGCGACTGGGCGCCGGTGGCCGAGGCGCTCTGGGACGCCGTCGGCGAGCTGCCCGAGATCGACCGCGACCGGCTGGGTGTCTGGGGCGTGAGCCTGGGCGGCTACTACGCGCCGCGGGTGGCCGCCGCTCTCGGCCACCGGGTGCGCGCCTGCGTCGCCCTCGGCGGCCCGTTCAACTTCGGCGACTGCTGGCCGGGCCTGCCGCAGCTGACCCGCGACACCTTCCGGGTGCGCTCGGGCACGGCCACCGACGAGGAGGCACGCGCCGTCGCGTCGTCCCTCGGCATGGAGAAGGCGGCCGCCGACGTCGTGGCGCCCCTGCTCATCGTGTTCGGACGCCGCGACCGGCTGATCCCCTACGAACAGGCCGAGCGGCTGCGCGACGCCGTCGCCGGCCCCGTCGAGCTGCTGATGCTCGAGCACGGCAACCACGGCTGCGCCAACGTCGCGCCCTGGCACCGCCCGCGCACCGCCGACTGGCTCGCCGCACACCTCGCCCCCACCCCGATCGCAAAGGCAGGCTGACCCGTGGACACCATGGACACCAACGACACCCCGTCCGCCGGATCGTTGAAGGTCGGCTGGATCGGCGCCGGCCGGATGGGCGCCGCCATGGCCGGCCGGCTCGCCCTCGCCGGCGAGGACGTCACCGTCTGGAACCGCACCCGCGCCAAGGCCGAGGCCCTCGTCGAGGTCGGCTGCACGGTCGCCGACACGATCGCCGACCTGCGCTCCCTCGACGTCGTCTTCACCATGGTCTCCACCCCCGACGACCTCGAGCAGGTGCTGATCGGCGAGGGCGGCCTGCTGGCCGACCCCGACCACGTGCCCTCCGTCGTCGTCGACTGCTCGACCGTCGTCCACCGAGTCGTCGGTCGCGATGCGGGCCGTGTGCACCGAGCGTGGCGTCGACTTCCTCGCCGCCCCGGTCAGCGGCAACGGCAAGGTGGTGCGGGCGGGCCTGCTGAGCATCGTCGCGTCCGGGCCGGAGGAGACCTACCACCGGGTCGCGCCGCTGCTCGAGCACATCGGCACCCACGCGACGTACGTCGGCGAGGGCGACCTCGCCCGGCTGGCGAAGATCTGCCACAACGTGATGCTCGGCGTCGTCACGCAGAGCCTGGCCGAGATCACGGTGCTCGCCGAGAAGGGCGGCATGTCGCGGGCGGCGTTCCTGGAGTTCCTCAACAACTCGGTGATGGGCTCGATGTTCACCCGCTACAAGTCGCCGGCGTTCGTCAACCTCGACTACACCCCGACGTTCACGCCGATCCTGCTGCGCAAGGACCTCGACCTCGGCTTCGCCGCCGCCCACGAGCTCGGCGTCCCGATGCCGGTCGCCGCGGCGACGGCCGAGGCCGTGCAGGCGAGCGTGAGCAGCGGGCGCACCACCGAGGACTTCGCCATCCTGCTCGACCTGCAGGCCCACAGCTCGGGGCTGAACCTCAAGCCCGAGAACGTCGACGTCGACGACGGGCTCGGCTGATGGACCCCGTGGGCAGGCCGATCCCGGCGCCCGGCCACATGGGCGTCGACTACGAGGAGCGCGTCGACTTCGACCGGCTGCGCCGCTACCGGCTCGAGCGGGCCCAGGCCGCGCTCGAGGCCAGCGAGTGCGGGGCGTTCCTGCTCTTCGACTTCTACAACATCCGCTACACCACGCAGACGTGGATCGGCGGCGCGCTGGGCGACAAGATGATCCGTTACGCCCTGCTGGCGCGCGGCAAGGACCCGGTGCTCTGGGACTTCGGCTCCGCGGTCAAGCACCACAAGATCTACTCGCGCTGGGTGCCGGAGGAGAACTACCGCGCCGGCTTCCTCGGGTTCCGGGGCGCGGTCGCGCCGTCCGTCGGGCTGATGGAGACCGCGGTCGCGGAGATCAAGTCGCTGCTCACCGAGGCCGGCGTGGCCGACCTGCCGGTCGGCCTCGACATCGTCGAGCCGCCGTTCCTCTTCGAGATGCAGCGGCAAGGCCTGAGCGTCGTCGACGCCCAGCAGCACATGCTCGACGCCCGCTGCATCAAGTCGACCGACGAGATCGTGCTGCTCAACCAGGCGGCCGCGATGGTCGACGGCGTCTACCAGGACATCGTGGAGGCGCTGAAGCCCGGCGTCCGCGAGAACGAGATCGTCGCCCTCGCCAACCGGCGCCTCTACGAGATGGGCTCCGACCAGGTCGAGGCCGTCAACGCGATCTCGGGGGAGCGGTGCAACCCGCACCCGCACAACTTCACCGACCGGCTGATCCGCCCGGGCGACCAGGCGTTCTTCGACATCATCCACTCCTACAACGGCTACCGGACCTGCTACTACCGCACCTTCGCGGTCGGCAGCTCGACGCCGGCGCAGCGCGACGCGTACAAGACCGCGCGCGAGTGGATGGACCGCGGCATCGACGGCATCAAGGCCGGCGTCGGCACCGACGAGGTGGCGGCGCTGCTGCCGGCCGCGGAGGAGTTCGGGTTCGACTCGGAGATGGAGGCGTTCGGCCTCCAGTTCGCGCACGGCCTCGGGCTGGGTCTGCACGAGCGGCCGATCATCTCCCGGCTGAACTCGATGAAGGAGCCGGTCGAGCTGCAGGTCGGCATGGTCTTCGCGCTGGAGACCTACTGCCCGGCGTCCGACGGCGTCTCGGCCGCGCGGATCGAGGAGGAGATCGTGATCACCGACGACGGCCCGAAGATCCTCACGCTCTTCCCCGCCCAGGACCTCGTCGTCACCAACCCCTACTGACCCGAAAGGCCTTCTGTCATGGGTGACTTCTCCCTCGACCGGATCCCCGACCTGCCGCTCGACCTGTACGTCGGCGGCAAGGCGGTGCCGGCGTCCGACGGCGGCCGCTTCGACGTCCTCGACCCGGCCACCGGCGCGGTGCTCACGACCGTCGCCGACGGCACGGTCGACGACGCGCTGGCCGCGCTCGACGCCGCCGAGGCCGCGGCGGCGGGCTGGGCGACCACCTCACCGCGCGGCCGGTCGGAGGTGCTGCGCCGCGCCTTCGAGCTGATGACCGAGCGCGCCGACGACCTGGCCCACCTGATCTCCCTCGAGAACGGCAAGGCGCTCACCGACGCCCGCGGCGAGGTGGCCTACGCCGCGGAGTTCTTCCGGTGGTACGCCGAGGAGGCCGTGCGCGCCGCCGGCACCGTGATGACCGCGCCGTCCGGCGCCAACAAGATCGTGGTGCTCCGCCAGCCCGTCGGCATCTGCGTGCTGGTCACGCCGTGGAACTTCCCGGCCGCGATGGCGACCCGCAAGATCGGGCCGGCCCTGGCGGCGGGCTGCACCGTCGTCCTCAAGCCGGCCAGCGACACCCCGCTCACCGCGCTGCTGATGGCGCAGATCCTCGCGGACGCCGGCGTCCCGGCCGGCGTCGTCAACGTGCTGCCCGCGCGCCGCTCGGGCGCCGTGGTCTCGGCGATGCTGCACGACCCGCGGGTGCGCAAGCTGTCGTTCACGGGCAGCACCGAGGTCGGCCGGATCCTGCTCCGCGAGGCCGCCGACCAGGTCGTGAACTGCTCGATGGAGCTGGGCGGCAACGCGCCCTTCGTCGTCCTCGACGACGCCGACCTCGACGCCGCCGTCGACGGCGCGATGATCGCCAAGATGCGCAACGCCGGCGAGGCCTGCACCGCCGCCAACCGCTTCTACGTGCACGCCGACGTCGCCGACGAGTTCGGACGCCGCCTGGCCGAGCGGATGGGCGCGCTGCGCCTCGGTCCCGGCACCGCCGACGACACCGAGGTCGGCCCGCTGGTCAACGACGAGACCGCCGGCAAGGTCGACGACCTGGTCCGTGGCGCCGTCGACGCCGGCGCCCGCGTGGTCGTCGGCGGCAACCGCCCCGAGCGCGACGGCTTCTACTACGAGCCGACCGTGCTCGTCGACGTCCCCGACGGCGCCGAGATCCTCGGCGAGGAGATCTTCGGCCCCGTCGCCCCCATCGTCACCTTCACCGACGACGACGACGCCGTCCGGATGGCCAACGACACCGAGTACGGCCTGGTCTCCTACCTCTACACCCGCGACCTCGCCCGCGGCCTGCGCCTCAGCGAGCGCCTCGACGCCGGCATGGTCGGCCTCAACCGCGGCCTCGTCTCCGACCCCGCGGCCCCCTTCGGCGGCACCAAGCAGTCCGGCGTCGGCCGCGAGGGCGGCCACGAGGGCATGCTCGACTACCTCGAGTCCAAGTACGTCGCCGTCACGTGGTGACCCCACGCGTCCGCCGGGCCGGCTTTCTCGGGGGGAGTCGGCCCGGCGGCTAGGGGCGTCGTCGTGGACCGGGCGAAATCTCATCGGGACGCGGGATGCGGTATTCCCTGAGCGCATCGAGACTCCTGAGGGACGAGGGGGTGCCAGATGGCGCAGATCGTGTTCACGGAGCTTCTCGGCGGCCGGGTCCTCCGCGTCGACGACGACCTGGACCGGGCGTCGCTCGGCGAGGTCGGCGACGGCGTCCTGACCAGCCCCAGCGGGCCAGCGATCGACGCGAGCGGGGCCGTGCTCGTCGCCGAGCCGGACCTCCACGCAGTTGTGCTCGCGGCGCCCGGCGCCGGGTGGCAGCGGTTCGGCACGCACGGTGGCGGCACCCGTGAGTTCAACCGTCCGATGGCGACGGCGTTCCTCGGACTCGGCACGATGGTCGTGCTCGACTCCGGCAACCGTCGCCTGGTCTTCATCGACGACCCGAGCGGCTCGGGCTGGACGACGTACGGGCACGCCGGGCTGGTGCCCTCCGAGGGTGGCTTCGTCGACCCGCGCGGGCTGGCAGTGGACGGCTCCGACCGGATCTGGGTGAGCGACCCCGGAGCACATCGACTGACCCGCCTGGACTCGCCGGACGGTGATGGCTGGGTCGAGATCGCACTGCCGGCGGCCGCCAACCGGCCGATCCCGTACGGCATCGGCGCGCGGGGTGACGGCGTGGTGGTCGTCGACGCCGGCAACTCCCGGCTGTTGGTCCTCGACGGAGACGGCACGACGTCGGCAACCGTCGACCTCGGCGACGGCACCTGGGTCTCTCCCAGCTTCACCACCTCGACCGGTACCAACCTCGTGGTCGGCGACGCGGTGGCCAACGAGCTGCGGCTCCTCGAGCCGGACGGTGCGGGCTTCACGGCCACCGCCGTCCTGCGCGGCAGCCCGCCCGACGTCCTCGACCCGCTCTTCGACTCGCTGGGAGGAGTCGGCTCATGAGCGACTCGATGCGCATCCTGACCTACAACACCCAGATGCGGTCCGCGCTGATGGAGATGGGCTTCCCGCCGTCGATCCCGCCGGTGTACACCGCGCCCCTGAGGGCGAAGCTGGTCTCCCGCGCGATCCTGGACAGCCCCGACGAGATCGACGTGGTCTGCCTCAACGAGATCTTCGACGAGCCGTCGCGACGCATCCTCAGCGACGAGCTGTCCGGCCACTTCCCGTTCCAGGTCTCGAAAGCCGACACGTTCCACACGCGGATCCTCATGCCGGGGATCTCCGACGACATCATGGAAAGGGTCTGGGAGCTGACCTTCGGCCCTCTGACCGACCTGGCCGGGCTGGCCCTGCTCAAGTTCGAGGACAGCGGGCTGTTCCTCGCCAGCAGGTTCCCGTTCGCCACCGTGCCCACCCCACCCGAGGTCGTCGCGTTGCTGGGCCCGCTCGCGTTCCCCAACGGCGTCCCCGTCGTGCGGTTCTTCATGTACTCCGACTCGTCCGACGCTGACAAGTTCGCCGCCAAGGGCGTGCTCTACGTGCGACTCAAGCCTCCGGGTGCCGGCGCGCGCCACGTGTTCATCAGCCACACCCAGGCCGACACCGAAGCCATCGAGGAGAACACCGGCGACCGCCGCAAGCAGATCCAGACGGTGGCCGACTTCATCGAGCACTGCGTCGGGGAGACCCCTCCGTTCTCGGAGGAGGTGTTCTTCCTCGGCGACCTCAACATCGTGGGTCACGGCGACCAGGACCCGGATGCGCACCCGCCCTCCGACGAGGACAACCCCGAGTGGACCAACCTGTTCGGGAAGTCGAGCGGTCCCATGTTCGACCACCTCGTCGACAGATGGGGACGCGACCAGTGCCCCGGCGGCGACACCGGGCGCACCGATCCCGGCTTCACTGCCGACGTCGTCTATCCGCCGGTGCGGCAGCGCCTCGACTACCTGTTCACCTCGGCGTCGTCCCAGCTCGCGGTGCAGCACCTCCGCATCGACCGCGAGCTCGCCGACCCGCACGGGGTCGTTCCCTTCCTCAGCGACCACCAGCCACTGCTGGCCGACATCAACGTCGTCACGCCGCACGGCACCCCCGCGACCGCGTTGGTCACGCCCGACGTCGTCGACTTCAGTGACGACGACTCCCTGATCGACGGGAGGGTGAAGTGGTACCGCTTCGACGTCCCCGGCACCTACGACATCGACCTGCAGCACGTGGGCGCTGACACGGTCTTCGAGATCTACCTGGGTGACGACTTCAGCACGCCGCAGCCGCCGTACCGCAACATCAGCGACCCCGAGCGCGGCCCTCGCTTCGTGCTCGCCGCGCCCTTCTTCGTGAAGGTCCGCCTGGTGCGGCGCCACAGCGAGTGCTCCTACACCCTGCGCTCCCACCGCCACCTCGGACGGACCTGGCGGGACGCGATCGTGCTGGTGCCCGACCAGTTCCACCACGAGCGCTTCCCGGCGCAGCCCTTCAACATCGACACCAACGACGCCGACTGGGACGACTCGGAGAGCAAGTGGTTCCTGGTCGAGACGCCCCGGATCCGGTTGCCGCGTCCTGCCGAGCTCAGCGTCGGGGTCTTCGACCCGGTCGAGGAGGTCGGCGGCGGGACGTCGACCACGCCGGTCCGGATGACCCTCGGCAGCTGGGACGGCGTCTCCCCGCCCGCCTCGCTCGTCATGGATTCCGGTCCCAGCAGCGGTCCGCAGAACATCTCGTGGCGGGCCGGCGACAACGAGTCCTTCTTCGTGCTGGTGCAGCGTCAGTCCGGCACCGCGACCGCTGTGTCGTTCGACATCGTGATGAGCACGTCGCTCAGCCTGCTGATCGCCCGACCCGCGATCGACACCTCGCTGACCTGCCAGGAGGAGACCTCCGGGTGGGGTGCCGACGACATCGCCCTCGAGATCCGCGCCGACGGAGACCTCGTCGCCGACATCCCGAACTCGGTCATCGGCGACTTCGAGGATGACGCCGTCCGGCACGTCGGCGACAAGATCGCCGCCCCCCTCACCCCGTACGTCGAGAGCATCGAGGTCACCGTCATCGAGGAGGACGACATCGACGACAACGACGTCGGCGTCGGCACCATCCCCCTGGTCGGCGACGCCGTAGGCGCACCCGGTTTCACCGTCCTGCACGCGGGCCTCGACGGACGGATCCTGGGCAGCCTGCAGATCGGCGTCGACGACGGCAGGTACGCCTTCACCTGCCTCATCTCACGCTGGCACCCCTCGGCCTGAGACCGAAGGTTCCCGGCGAAACGGTCCGCAGACCACCGACGCGCAGCCCCAGCCCGGCCGGGTCCACGGCCACCCCACCGCCACCTCCGGAGTCGCGGCCGACGTGCACGCGAGGCAGAGGCAGCGGGCGAGGTCGGAGGCCATGAGCTCTGGGCGGTGCTCGTTCTGCCTCGAGGACTCGACGTCGGTGAGCGTGGAGCACATCGTGCCGGGGTCGCTGGGGAACCCGACGATGGTGCTGCCTCGGGGGTTCGTCTGCGACACGTGCGACAACTACGTCGCCCGAGAGGTCGAGGGACCGTTCTGGAGCTCTCCGGCGACGTTGGAGTGGTGGCCGGCTCGACCGCGCCCGGCACGACGCACCCTGCACCTCGGCGGTCGCGCGACCACCACGCATCGCGGGCCGCCGTGGCTTAGACCTTCCCGCGCAGGATGCGTCGGAAGTAGGTCACCGGCAAGGCGTAGCGGTCCACCCACCACGTGGTACGTCGGGGCCGGACAAGGTCGGGGAACGGCACCGTCGGGGCGGCGCGGCCATCGCGGTCGACCTCGACCAGCATGAGGCGGTGGCGAGCGACCGTGATCGGCATCACGGTGTAGCCGTCGTAGTGCTGAAGCGGAGCGGTGTCAGCGACGGCGATGTTGTGGGCCAGGATGGCGACCTGCTTGCGAAGCCCTCCACCCGACGGGCGGGTGCCGAGATCGGCGACGTCGCCGAGCGACCAGACCGCAGCGTGCCGGCGGTGGCGCAGCGTGCCGGTGTCGACGTCCACCAGGCCGGCCGCCGTCGCGCCGGCGAGCTCGCTTTCCGCGATCCAGCGGGGGGCCCGGTAGTGGGGGACGACGTGCGCATAGGCGACGTCGTCCAGCACCTGGTCGCCCTCGGGGGTGCCCACGGTGACCCGGCGGGTGTCGAGACCCGTCACCCGCGCCTCGCGCAGGACCTGCACGCCGTACGACGTCAGCGTCCGCTCCAGCAGCCTGTCGGCCGCCGGCACGCCGAGGGGTGACGGCCCGGGCAGGATGAGCCGAATGTCGAGGTCGTGCAGCACGCCGGCGCGCCGCCAGCGGTCGCACGCCATGAAGAGGGGCTTGAGGGCGGTCGCGCCACAGGGAGCGGGCTCCGGTGGCATGGTGAAGACCACGCGGCCCCCGGACAGATCCCGAAGCGCCGGCCATACGCTCGGGGCGGTACCGACGACGAACGTCGACCCGGCCCAGCCGGCTGCGTAGGACTCCAGCAGGCCCGGGGTGGCGTCCCAGTCCTCCTCGAGCCCGGGGCAGAGCACCAACGTGGAGCAGTGGATCCGCCGACCGTCCCGAGTCAGCACGCTCGGTCCGCCGGGATCGACCCCCACCACGTGGTCCCTGATCCAGGTGCACCCCTCGGGGACCACCTCGGCTGCAGGCCTCTCGAGCGATGCCATGGTCGCCTCGCCTGCCCCGACGTAGTTGAGCAGCGGTCGGTAGCGGTGGACGGGCTGGGATTCCAGCACGGCCACGTCCTGCGCGCCGTTGCGGAGCAGTCGGGCGGCCAGCGAGATGCCGGCGTTGCCGCCCCCGACGATCAGCACTTCGTGGTGCTCCATGCGGTCCTCCATGTCGTCGCCGGGGCTGGTCCGTCGACCGTATCGCCCGCTGTCTCGCCCGGGCTGCCACGGCCGAGGGCAGGGCTGGTCCACCGTGCCCGCGGCAACCTCGACCACCACGGCGTCCACTTCCTGCCACGCAGGCGTGCTGGCGCCCGGCTCAGGTCCTACGAAGAAGCTGGGTCTGCGCTGCGTTCGTCGTCCGGTTCAGTTCAGAGCACCGCGTCGAGAAACGCCCGAGTCTCGGCGTGCTCCGGTGAGGTGATCAGTTGGTCAGGCGGACCCTCCTCGAGGATCCGGCCGTCGTGGAAGAACGCCATCCGGTCGGCGACCTCGCGGGCGAAGCCCATCTCGTGGGTCACCACCATCATCGTCATCTGCATCTCGGTGGAGAGCGTCTTCATGACCGAGAGCACCTCGCCGGTGAGCTCCGGGTCGAGCGCCGAGGTCGGCTCGTCGAAGAGCATCACGTCCGGCTCCATCGCAAGAGCGCGGGCGATGGCGACGCGTTGCTGCTGACCGCCCGAGAGCCGGATGGGGTGCTCCCCCGCCTTGTCGGCCAGGCCGACCCGGTCGAGGAGGTCCTGGGCTCGCTTGGTGACCTCGGCGGTGCTCGCCCCAGCGCAACGGGGGGCGCACAGGACGTTGTCGAGCACCGTCATGTTGGGGAACAGGTTGAACTGCTGGAAGACCATGCCCACGCGAAGCCGGAGCTGACGGATCTGCTCGCGCTTGCGCCGGGTGCGGTGCCCGCCCTCGAGCCGGATGCCGGAGACCTCGATCGAACCCTCGGTCGGGTCCTCGATGAAGTTCACGCAGCGCAGCACCGTGGACTTGCCGGAGCCGGAGCGCCCGAAGATCACCACCACCTCGCCGCGGCGGACCTCCATGTCGACCCCACGGACCACCTCCAGGCGCCCGAAGCTCTTGTGCAGCCCGTCGATGCGGACCACCACGTCGTCGCTCATCCGACGTGACCTCCGCCGTGTGGCTGGCCCTGCTCCGACGCGGCAGCCATGGCCCGCGCGACGTGTGCGCGGTCGTACCCGCGCCCGATCCTCTTCTCGAGCCGGGCCTGGAAGAAGGTGAACAGGACGGTGAGTCCCCAGTAGACGAGGGCTGCGGCGACGTACGCCTCGAGGTTCTTGAAGTCGGACTTGCCGACCAGCTGGGCGCGGCGGAAGATCTCCGCACTGGCGATGGTGACGCCCAGGAACGACACCAGCGCGGTGTCCTTCATCATCGCGATGAACTCGTTGCCGGTCGGCGGGATGATGACGCGGAACGCCTGGGGCAGCACCACCTTGCGCATCTTCTGGCCGTAGGTCATGCCGAGCGCGTCGGCGGCTTCGCCCTGGCCGCCTGCCACGGACTGGATGCCGGCCCGGAAGATCTCGGTCATGTAGGCGCCGTAGTTGAGGCCGAGGGCCAGCGTGCCTGCCGTGGCTGCCTCGAGGATCAGCGCCTGGTCGAACCCCTCGGGCAGCCAGCCGTACTCGGCGGCGAGGTTCCTTCCCACCGGCGGCAGCGCCAGGTACAGCAGGAACATCTGCACGATCAGCGGGGTGCCACGGAAGAACGAGACGTAGAACCCCGCGACGCCGTACGCCACCGGGTTGCGTGAGATGCGCGCCAGGGCACCCAGCAGGGCCAGCACGATGGCCAGCACGATCCCGCTGACGGCGATCACCATCGTGTACTGCAGCCCACCGACGATGTAGCGGATGTTGTCCCGTATCCACTGCGTGTCGAAGCCGGCGGCGTTGCCGAAGAACGCGAGCAGCGCGAACAGCACCACCCACACCATCGCGACCTTGAATCGGAACGGCAGTCGCGCCGACGTGAGCTGGACCCGCTCCCACCTGTCACCCATTGCTACGTGTCACCGGCGCGTCACTGCTGCGTGGTGAGGTCCAGGCCGTACCACTCTTCCGACAGCGAGGTGAGAGTTCCGTCCTCGTGCATCTCCGCCACGACGCGTCCACCGCCTCGTAGAGGCTCTCCGACGACGGGTCCGAGCTCTTGTCGAAGCCCACCGAGAGCGGCTCGTAGAACACGGGGTCGCCCACGATCTTCACCGGGTTGCCGGCATCGATGTAGCCCTGGGCCGTCGTCACCGACGTGATGACCGCGTCGAGCCGGCCGTTGACGAGGTCCTCCAGCGCGGTCGTGTCCGTGTCGTAGCCGGAGATCTCGGCGTCGTCGATGATGAAGTCGAACTCGTATCCCTCGATCGCGAGCTTCTTCTCGAGGAAGTCCGAGTAGGTGCACGGCGAGCAGCTGCCCACCTTCTTGCCGTCGAGATCGGTGCTGAGGTCGCTGACCTCGTCGTTGTCGGCGCCG
Source organism: uncultured Actinomycetota bacterium (assembly GCA_963825985.1). Lineage (GTDB taxonomy): Bacteria > Actinomycetota > Actinomycetes > Propionibacteriales > Nocardioidaceae > Nocardioides. Next base: position 339,845 of record CAWGVK010000002.1, read on the forward strand.
ACCACGACGACGGCGGGCGTGTAGTTGTAGGGCTCGGTGAAGTACAGGACCTCCTGACGCTCGTTGGTCGGCGTCATCGAGCCCACAGTGGTGTCCCAGCGGCCGTTCCAGCTGCCGGCCGTGATGATGTCCCAGGTGGGCGCCTCCCAGGCAACGTCGACGCCCAGCCGCTTGGCGATCTCGGTGGCGACGTCGATGTCGAAGCCCTCGTACTCGCCGGTCTGCTCGTTCAACGACGACTGTGGCGGGTACGCCGGGTCGGTGGACACCGTGAGCTTGCCCTCCTCGCAGACCTCTGCGAGCAGGTCGGCGGGGTCGCCCGCGCACGCGCCCTCGCTGGACGGGGCGCGCGACTCGTCGCCGTCGTCTCCGTCACCTCCGCAGGCGGCCAGCGTCAGGACGAGGGGTGCCGCCAGCATGGCGACGAGGCGGGAACGGGTGCGCATGGCGCCACCTCCGGGTTGTAGACCTGTTCAGATATTGCCAGAGCGGACCCGGTCAGGGGTCGAGGCGCGCCCCACCGCGACAGTCCGCGTCGGTCATCATGAGTGCTGTCCCGCACCCCGGAGGACGAAGAACAGCGTGCTGGAACACGGGCGGGAGATGCGGCACCTCACGTGGCTCATCAGTTGCGCGCCCGAGTGAAGGGGGCGGCTGCCCAAGCCGGTTCAAGCCATCCGCAACTGCAGGGAAGCCGCTACGGGCTCGCCGCCGCCCGCGTCGAGTACGGCGAGCAGGTCGGCGCACGCGTCCTGGAGGGCTATCGAGCTGCCGCCAGGTAGGTCGGTGATCTGGGACGAGGCGTCGGTCGGACTGGTGCAGGGCTTCCTCGAGGCCGGCTACGAGTCGTGGCTCCCCTACGCTGCGGCGGCGCGTGGTGCGCCGACGCCTGAGTGACCCCTCCTGACCGTCGCCGACCTCGCCGGCAGGCGGTGCGTCGTGGCACCGCGGTTGCTCCCCATCAGATCGGGCGCGACCTGGTCATGGGAGGATAGTGCTAGTACGATTAGCACTATGCAGTGGACGATCGATCATTCATCGACCCAGCGACTCCAGGACCAGGTGGCCGCTTCGGTCGTGCGCGGACTGCACGGCGGAGAGCTCTCCGTCGACGAACAGCTGCCGCCTGCTGCCGAGCTGGCTGCAGCGTTGTCGGTGGACCGCAACACCGTCCTGGCCGCCTACCGGCAGCTCCGCGATGCCGGCATTCTCGAGTTTCGCCGCGGGCGTGGTGCCCGCGTCGCAGCGCCGGCTCGGCCCGGCGACCTCGGCCAGGTACGCGACGCGGTCCGGGCAGCGATCGACATTGCCCGGCAGTACGGGCTGGATTCGTCGGACGTCATCACTCTTGTCAAGGAGATGTCATGAACGTGAGTGTCTACACAGGTCGGGAGACCAACTGGACGAGCGTGATCATCAGTGGCCTTCTGCTGATTCCACTGGTCGGACTCGCCGCCGCCGGCTCGGTCGACACCACCGTCGTTGCCGTCTCGCTGCTCGCCCTCGTCGGCGTACTGGCCGAGGTCATGACGGCTTCCGACGTGCGCGTCGCCTGCGGCACGCAGGGCTTGAGCGTCCATTGGGGCATCGTCGGCTGGCCTCGAGTGAGCACGCGCTCGACGACATCGCGCACGCCGCAGTCGTCGAGGTTCCTTGGTGGGCGGTGAGCTACGGCCTGTGGTGGACACCCTGGAGCACCGTGTGCACCGTGAGGCGCGGCAAGGCCCTGCGGCTCCGACTCCACAGCGGTCGCACCGTGACGGTCACGGTGCCCGAGCCGCATCGGCGTTGGCTGCCCTACGCAGCGCCAGCGCTCGCCCATGACGAATGGTCGTCGTGCGCGTCCTCGAGGAAGCCTCGCACCTCGTTGAACCGCGCCGGTCGGCTCCTCGCGCGTCGCGGGCCAGGCCGACACAGAGACCAGGCACCCACACGCGGTAGCGGCATCGGGGGCTGCGGATGCCCCGGCCGAAGTCGTCTTGCGGTTCGTTCGCATGGCGAGGAGGGTGGGCGAGCCAACCACCGTCCGCTGCGACTCGGGCAACGCACTCCGGGGCCTGGCGTAGCGCGTTCTCGAGGAGCGCAATGAGAATTCACCTGCTCACCACCCAGCAACGCCGACCTGTCGCGATCCTGACTGCGGCAGCGGTCGCGGCGTCGGCCATCTGGCTCGCCACCCCGGCGGCCGGCAGCCCCACCGCCAGACCGGCCGCCAGCGCTGCCGACGACGACACCGACATGCCCGCTGCCCTGGCGGCCGCGGACGACACGCTTCGCACTCCGTTCGAGGAGTCGAACGGCGCGACCTGGACGACCGTCCCGGAGTCTCAACGTTTCTGGCGCAACCTGGACGCGAGCAGCGACCGGGTCCGCGTCCAGACGATCGGACGCACCAACGGGGGCGGCCGCTCCAGCTGGTCGCCGTGGGCGAGCCGGCGCCCGCGGACCGGCGGCGGCGCGCAGCGGCTCCGTGCTCATGTACGCCTGCTCGGTGCACGGAGACGAGAACTCCGGGCGCGAGTCGTGCATGCAGCTGGCCCGCGACATGTCCACCACCACGGATCCGGCCTGGCTCCGTCTGCTCCGAAGCACCACCGTGCTCTTCATCAACGTCAACCCCGACGGGTGGGTCGCCAACACCCGGGAGAACGCCCAGGGCCTCGACGTCAACCGCGACTACATGGCCCTCGAGTCGCCCGAGGCCCGGGCGGTCGTCAAGACGATCCGCGACTGGAAGCCGGACGTGGTCAACGACCTGCACGAGTACGGCTCGAACCCGTACTACCGCACCGACCTGCTCCAGCTCTGGCCGCGCCACCGTCAGGCCGATCCGGTGATCCACGACCTGGCGAAGAGATGAGCGAGGACTACAGCGGCGCCCAGGTGACCAGTGCCGGGTACACCTCCGGCGAGTACGGCATCTACGTCAAGGACGGCGAGCCCTTCCGCCAGGTCGCCGGTGACGAGCAGGGCCGGATCCTGCGCAACTACGCCGGGCTCCAGAACATCGCCGGGATGCTCAGCGAGACCGCGAACGACCCGCTGAATGCCGAGGAGGAGGCCGACGAGTCGCTCCTCAACCGGCGGCGGGTCGAGGTGAACTACCTCAGTGCCGTCGGGAGCGCGTTCACCCTGGAGAACCGGGCCACGCTGGTCGCCGAGACCGCTGGCGCCGCCGCACGAGACACCGCCGAGGGCGCCGAGCGCACCGGGGTCGTCTACTTCGCGGGCCAGGACAACGTGCTGCCCACCGCGGCCAACGAGGTCGAGCCGGAGCCGATGTGCGGCTACCAGCTCACCGTCGAGCAGCGGACCGCTCTCGCGCCGCGGCTGCGACTGCACGGCATCACGTGGACCAATGGCGCGCAGGGGGCGTTCGTGACCATGGCCCAGGAGGACCAGCCGCTGATCCCCCTGCTCCTCGACGCCCGCTCCGAGTACCGGATCGCGGAGGCGACACCGGTCGAGACGTGCTGAGCTGCCCCTGACGTCGTCACAGCCGCAGCGGCGCCCCGACCACGCGTCGGGGCGCCACGCCTCAGCGCCCTCCATCGGGAGCGCGTCGCGTCGGTCCGATGGTGGTGACCTCATCGAGCACGATGCTGGTCCGGGTCTGCTCCACGCCGGGGATCGACCGGATCCCTTCGAGCACCAGGTCGCGGACCGAGGCGATGTCGGGGGTACGGACGAGCACCACCACGTCCACGTCACCGGAACACAGAGCGATGTGCTCGACGCCGTCCACCTTGGTCAGCGCCTCGCGCACGGTCTGCCAGGACTCCTGCAGGATGGTCAGGCCGATGTACGCCGACACACCCAGCCCCATGGCCGTCGGCGACACCCGGACGCTGAACCCCTCGACGATTCCCTCCTTCGTCATGCGGTCCACGCGCGCGTAGGCGTTGGCGCGCGAGATGTGGACGTGCTCGGCCAGCGTCGTCATCGACGCGCGGCCGTCCTCGCCCAGATACTCCAGGATCTTCCGGTCGACGTCGTCGAGGTCACCGAAGCCACTGTTCACCGGGTCAAGCATCCACCACCGAGACGCCGGGCGAACGCAGTTCGTCTCATCGGGCGGGCACATCGCGACCCGACCGTGGACGAACCGCGACCACGAGGCAGGGGGTTCGCGCCACTCGTCTCAGAATCCTCCGAGGGCCCCGACGCGCGTTGACCGCCCGGTGACGACACGTCGAAGATGGCGCTACTGCAGGGCGCACTCGGTCGCCCGCGAAAGGAACGTGATCATGTCTCGGTACCGGCTCACGACGTCCCTTGTCACCACGGCGGCCATCGCACTCGGCGGCCTCGGCGTCCTCGGAAGCGATGTCGGCGCAAGTCGCGGCGCCGCGCCGACGACCGTCGGCGCTCGGGCAGAGCCTCGCGCCGACGTCCCCACGCCCGAGGAGTTCTTCGGCTTCAGCATGGGCACCACCGGGCGGCTGCCCGACTTCGCCTCCGTCAAGCAGTACCTCGGCGACCTGGCCGAGGCCTCGCCCGAGATGGAGTACGAGGTCGTCGGGGAGACCACGGAGGGTGAGGAGTTCCCCGTCGTGCGCATCAGCGCCGCCGGCAACCTCGAGCGCCTCGACGAGATCCTCGACATCAACGCCCGGCTCAGCGATCCGAGCACCATGACCCGCGAGGCGGCGGAGGCCGGCCAGCCTCGCGACGACTACGCCCGCGAGCTCGCCGCCACCAGCAAGCCCGTCTACTACATCGAGGCCGGCATCCACTCCACCGAGGTCAGCAGCACCCCCGCGCTGATGGACGTCGCCTACCGGATGGCCTCCGAGGACTCCGACTTCACGCGGCGCGCCCTGGAGAACATGGTCGTGCTGCTGGTTCCCTCGCAGAACCCCGACGGTCACAACCGGGTGGTCGACTACTTCAACGAGACCGCCGGCACCGACTACGCGCGGGTGTTCCCGGACCTGTACCAGAAGTACGTCGGGCACGACAACAACCGTGACTGGTTCATGATGACCCAGGCCGAGTCCCGGATCCGGGTGGGGCTGGAGAAGGAGTACCGTCCGGTCGCGCAGCACTACCTGCACCAGGCCGGTACCAACAGCCCACGCATCTGGTCGCCCCCGTGGGACGAGCCGATGTCGCCCGTGCTCGACCCGGCGACCGTCGCGGCGTCCAACAGCCTCGGCCAGGAGGCCAACTCCGACCTCGTCGCCGCCGGGAAGAAGGGCGCGAAGACCGACGACGCCTACGGCATCATGTGGAACGCCGACGTGATGGGCTACAGCACCTTCCAGGGCACCAGCACCTGGCTGACCGAGATCGCCTCCGCCCGCGACCTCACCTACCCGGTCGAGTCCGAGCAGATCCTCAGCCCTCCCAGGCCACGCTGCGCTCCCCGCTGCCGTACGACTCGACCACCTGGACCTTCGAGCAGATGGTCGACTACGCCAGGGTCGCGGTCTACTCCGGCATGGACAGCGTGGCCAGCGACCCGAACGAGTGGCTCTACAACAACCTGTACCTGAGCAACAGCCGCAGCGAGACCTACGACGCCGGCCCCGCGGCCTACGTCGTCCCGGCCCGTCAGCGCGACCAGTTCGCCACCTACGAGCTGTTGTCGGTCTTCGACCGCGGTGACGTGCGGATCGAGCAGGCCGACCGGGCCTTCGCCGCCGGCGGCGTCCGTTACCCGCGCGGATCGTGGATCCTGCGGACCGACCAGCCGCTGGGCCGCTGGGTCGACCAGCTGCTGCGCATCGACGAGTACCCGAACAGTGCACGCAAGTGCGGCACCTGCCCGCTGATCCTCCCCTACAGCGAGACCACCGACAACGTCGCGCTCCTCCTGGGAGTCGAGGTCGACGCCGTGGACGCCGCGATCGGGGTGCCGACGAGCATGGTCGAGGAGGTCGCACCGCTCCCGGTGACGATGCCGGAGGACCCGGGTGCCGCGGGTGCCTACGTGCTCAGCCCGACTTCGTACGGGCTCGGGCGGGTCATCACCGCCCTGGAGAAGGCGGGGGTGGCGATGTACCGCGCCGAGGGGCGCACGGTCGTCGCCGGGCGCACCTTGCCACCGGGTGCGCTGATGGTGGCAGCCACGCAGAAGGCGCGCGCCGCGTTGGAGGGCGTCAGCGCAGCGACCGGGCTGCCGGTCTACGCGGCTCCCAGGCTTCCCCGCACCGGAGCACTGGCTCTGGCGCCCACGACGAAGGTCGGTCTGATCCGCGGCGCGAACAACATGCCGGGTGGTTGGCTGATGTGGATGTTCGACGAGTACGGCGTCGACTACGAGGTCGTCGGAGCTGACGACTACGCGCGGCTCGGGCGGTTCGACACGATCGTGATGGCCCCCGGCATCTCCGCCGAGCGGCTCACCCAGGGTCTCGACCCGGCGCGCTATCCCGAGCGCTTCCACTGGGCCCGTGGCGTGCCGGACGCGCTGGCGCGGCTGCGTGCGTGGACCGAGCGCGGAGGGAACCTGGTGGCGATCGGATCGTCCTCGCTCACCGCCGCGGGAGCCCTCGAGCTCCCGTTGGAGAACGTCGCCGTCAACGACGACCTCGAGGTCCCCGGGGCCCTGCTGCACCAGCAGTTCCGCCGTGCCGTCCCGGGCGCCTGGGGCATGCCGGCGCGGTGGCCGGTGTGGTTCAACAACGATCCGGCCTTCCGACTCAACGGTCGCGGACAGGTGGCGTCGTCCTACCCCCAGGGCGAGGAGCTCCTGGTGAGCGGCTACGCAGCCGGCGTCGACTCCCTGGCCGGCGCGTCGAACGTCGTGACCTTCGACGTCGGCGACGGCAAGGCGACGGTCGCCGGCGGTCACCTCACCTTCCGCAGCTGGCCGCGCGCAGCGTGGACCGTCGTCACCAACGCCATCTACAACGGCGCCGGGACCCGGCTCGACGCGCGACGGCTCACGGATCGCATGGCAGCCGACGCCTCCGGCGGCGCCGACGAGGAGTGAGGCTGGCCCTGCGACGCGGGTCGGTCGACGGCCGGCAGCGCCAAAATCCGTTGCCGGAACGGACGCCGCCTTGGGATTCTCGCTGCATGCCGCTCAGCACCGCAGGCCCACCGTTCGACCAGTTCCTGGCGACCGCGGACGCCGTCGCCCGGGCGCGGCCCGAGGTGGATCTCGAGATGGCTCGTGAGGTGTTCCTCGAGGCCGCGACGCTGCTCCACAACGGTCTGGCCCTCGACGGACTGGATGAGCACGACACCGACGCCGTGGTCGCCGGGCTGTGCCTCGACCTCGTGGCCGAGGACCCCGGCTCCTCGGTGCGCGCACGGTCCCGGGCGGCGCTGAGGGGTCCCGGAGACCTGCACGCCCCGGAGGACGTGTCGGCGGCGTACCTGATCGCGGCGAACATCCTGCAGCTCTGAGCAGGGAGCGAGCAGGCGGCCCTCGTTGTTTCGCGATGGTCGTGGTCGGGCACTGAGTCGCCATGGAAGACGACACGTCAGCCGAGCCCCAGGCGCCGAGCCAGCGATCCCTGTGGCCGTTTGTCGCGCTGATGACGGCGGTCGTGCTCGCGCTGGCCGGGGCGCTGGTCGTGGTCAGGGCCCAGGACGGGCGGCCCCGGGCGGCGGTCGGCGAGGTCTTCGACCACCCCTTCCAGGAGGACCCGCTCCCTCACCGCGGCGAGGTGCTGCTGCCGTGGGCGCGGACGCAGGTCGGTGCGGGTGAGCCGCGCGCCGAGCTGCCGGACCTGCTGGGTGCCGCTCCCACGGTCCAGGCGCCGGAGGGTGGGAGCTTCGTCCGGGTCGAGGTGGCCCTCGAGGAGGACTACACGATCCCGTTGACCGCGCTGGCCTCGCCGTACGTCGAGGAGACCGAGGTGGTGCTGCGCGCCGACGGCCGCGACTACCCGCTCTCGGTCCCCGGCGGTCTCGTCCTCGACCCCAACGGTCCGGCCGGGCAGGACGGCGGCCGGTGGGTCGCCGTCGAGGGCGAGCCGACCGACCTCGAGGTCCGCATCACCGTCGACGGGATGACCCAGGTCGTGGACGCCGCCGACGGGTCCGTCGACGTCGGACGCGCGGCCGAGCTCGCCGACATCCCGTCCGCCGAAGAGCTGCAGGACGCCGCGGGCACGCGGTGCGGCAGGCCCCGACGGCTCGACTCCACCCCGCTCGCCGTCACCTACCGACCCGCGCTCAGGTGCCAGGTGCAGCTGAGCCTGCGCACGCCGTACGTCGATGGCATCGGCTGGGCGGAGCCGGGCCGCGAGTTCCTCGTGGTGCACGTCATCCGGCCGCGCGACGTGGACCTCTCCACCGGGACCGGAGACGACACGAAGTACTGGGACACCGAGCTCCGGTCCGACATCCGGCTCGGCGACGCCGACCCCGTGGCTTCCTGGGCCGACGTGAACTCACTCAACCAGGGCACCTTCGCCCTGCAGGACCCCGACGACCCCGGGCAGGCGGTCTTCGACGTCGCCCGGGGCGAGCCGACCGGCGACCTCACCCTCGACCTCGTGGCCCGGGCCCGGCTGGGTGAGCCGTTCGTGACGGAGCGACGAGTGGTGCGGTTCCAGTGGACGGTCCCGGGCGGTGAGCTCGGATGACGATCACCGACACCGAGGGCGACACCCGACGACGCCGCCTCCGGTCTGCGGCACGCCTCGCGATCGCGGTGCTCACCGTGGCCGCCGTCGTCCTCACCGTGCTGGTGTGGCGAGCGGTAGCCGACGGACCGACCGAGGCCGCGGACGTCGGTGAGGCCATCGCGCTGGAGACCGCGCCGTACGGGCGCGAGCTGACCGTCGAGCTGCCGGGCAGCGACGTCACGTTCGTCGTCGGCGCCCCGGTCGACTCCATCGACCACGAGCTCCTCGACGTCGAGTACGACGACCCGCGGTGGAGCGACTACCAGGACCTCGTCGCCCCCGACGGCGGCAGCCTGGTGCCGATCACGTGGAGCACCCACGCGCTCGGCGGGTTCGGCCGCGAGGACGACCCGACGCCGATCAAGCTCCGCCTGGCCGCGGGCGACCAACGGGTCGACCTGACCTCGGTGGCGCTCGACGGCACCACCGCCACCATCGACGCCTTCGAACCCCGGTCGGTCGCGGTCGCACTCGACGGCGGGCTCGACACCGACGACCTCACGGTCGAGGTGGAGTACGACGGCGTGACCCAGACGGCCGACGTCGCCTCCGGCGAGGTCGACGCCGGCGTGGCCCAGGCGCTCTACGACGGCAGTCGCAGCTACACCGCGGGGTGCACCGAGGTGCTGGACAGGTGCTCGTTCGGCGCCGCCGACCCGGCCTCGCCATGGCGGCCTGGCCGGGCCAACTTCATCGCCAGCCACGTGACCCTCTACCCCTACGACGCCCGGCTCGGCTGGGCTGCCGAGGGCACCCTGTGGGCGGGCGTCCGGCTCCAGCTGTTCGGGGCCGACAGCGTCGAGAACGCCGCGGGCCGCTACTGGCTGATCGCTCGGCAGAGCGCTCCCTCAGTCACCCTCGACGGGGCAGAGCCCGTCCACCGCGACGGGCTGCCTGCTTCCAGGTTCGACACCTCCGGGCGCGTGGTCTTCCGGGTGGACGCCGACGCCGAGCCGCGTGAGCTCACGGTCGACCAGGTGATCGCGCTGAAGGGACGCCGGGCGCCGGCCGACCTGCCCGTGCAGGCACGGCTGGACCTCACCGCCGTCGGCTGAGCCGCGCGTAGTCACCGACCCGGTCGGTCGCCAGCCTCTCCAGGAGGAGCCGTGTGTCGGGCACGAACGGCCAGGTCGGGTCGGCCAGGTGGGCCGCCAGCTCGGGCAGCGTCATCCACGAGCCGGACACGACCTCGTGGTCGGCGTACACGATCGGGCCGTCCCAGACAGCCTCGAAGACGTGCTCGAAGCAGCGGCTGGTGTGGTCCTCGAAGAGGGAGGTCCCGAGGCCGGTCAGGGCAACGCCCTCGACCCCCAGCTCCTCGGCCAGCTCTCGTCGTGCCGAGTCGCGCGGGTCCTCGCCTGCCTGGATGACGCCACCGGCACAGCAGTCGTGGTGGGAGGGCCTCCAGTCCTTGGTCGGGGCCCGCAGGTGCACGAAGACCTGACCGGCCGAGTTGCGCAGGAGCACGGCGGTCGCGGCGTGCAGCAGGTTGTCGCGGCGCACGACGTCTCGTGTGGACCGACCGACCACGTTGCCGGATGCGTCCACGAGGTCGACCACCTCCATCTGGCCGACCCTAATGGCTTGGATGTCGTCGACCACTGGCACCTACGGTGGGGGCATGTATCTGGAGAACGTCGTCATCGACGCCGTCGAGCCGCAGGTGCTGGGCCGGTTCTGGGAGGCGGTGGTCGGGGGCGAGACGCTGACCGACGCACCGGGCATCTTCGAGACGAGGCTCGCCATCGAGGGTGGGCCGGCGCTCGACCTGTGCTTCCAGCCGGTCCCCGAGCCGCCGTCCGAACCGCCGCGGGTCCACCTGGACGTCTTGGGTGGGGCGCGCCAGGCCGACGTGGTCGACCGGCTCATCGGGCTCGGCGCACACGAGCTCGACATCGGTCAGCGCGACGTGCCCTGGGTGGTGCTCGCCGACCCGGAGGGCAACCCGTTGTGCGTGATGGAACCCCGAGCGGCCTACGTCGACACCGGACCCCTCGCGGCGCTGCCGCTCGACTCCGCCGACCCCGACCGGGATGCGGAGTTCTGGTCGTGGTTGACCGGCTGGACCGCCGTGGCGGACGCCGAGCTCCGGTCGCTGCGCCACCCGTCGTTGCGAGGTCCCCTCCTCGAGCTGTGTCCCGAGCAGACCCCCAAGGGCACTGCGAAGAACCGGATGCACCTCGACGTCCGGCTCGACAGCGGCGACGACCCCGACGCAGTCGCGGCCAGCATCGCCGAGCACGGCGGCCGCGAGCTCCACCTCGGGTTCGGCGAGCTGCCGTGGCGCCACTACGCCGATCCGTCGGGCAACGAGTTCTGCGTGCTGCCCGCGCCGTCGTGAGGAGCGGGCATGACGGGAGGGCGGATGGCGACGTTCGACCGGTCTGACGACCTGCAGGGAGCCGAGTTCGTCGAGGTGGACCTGAGCGGCGCCCGGTTCGTCGGCGGGGACCTGTCCGGCGTCTTGATGCGCGGCGTCGAGGTGCAGGGGGCGGACGTCGACGCACCGTGGCTCCTGAGCGGTGACGGCTCGTTGGTGGTGAACGGCGTCGACGTGGTGCCGTACGTCGAGGCCGAGCTCAACCGCCGCTTCCCCGGCCGCGCCGAGCGGTACGCGAAGGATCCCGATGGGCTGCGCGCGGCCTGGGCCGCGCTCGAACGCACCTGGGCGGCCACGCTCGAGCGCGTCGCGGCGACGCCGGCGGGCACGGTCGACGAGTCGGTGGGCGGTGAGTGGTCGTTCGCGCAGACGCTGCGGCACCTGGTCCTGGCCACCGACGCGTGGCTGGGCCGCGCGGTCCTCGAGATCGAGCAGCCGTTCCATCCGCTCGGTCTGGCCGGCGGCGGGGACGACGGCCCTGACCGGTCGCTGTTCACGTCCGGCACACCGTCGTACGACGAGGTGCTCGTGGTGCGGGCCGGCCGCCAGACCATGGTGCGCGACTTCCTGGCCACGGTGACCGCCGACGAGCTGGCCACGGCGCGCAGCAACCCGTGGGACCCGGCCTACGAGGAGACCACTCTGTCGTGCCTGCACACGATCCTCGAGGAGGAGTGGGAGCACCACCGCTACGCCGTGCGCGACCTCGACGCGATCGAGGCGAAGCCTGGCCCGTGACGGGTTCGGCCGTTCCCGAGTCACGGGGCAGCTCTGCTGCCTACGCTTCGCACCTCGCCGTCATGACGCCCGTCGGGTCGGCATCGCACTCGGAGGTTTCCCCCCATGCCCATGACCCACCGTCGACGCCGGATGGCGTCGCTGGCGACCGCCGCGACCCTGGCCCTCGGGCTGCCCGCGGCCGGAGCCTCCCTCCTCGCGAGCCCCGCCCAGTCGGCCGACCCGGTCTCGGACTGCGTCGAGCCGTTCCCGGTGGCCGACGTCGCCCCCGGCGACCTGGTCGACGGCCTCACCGTCGTCCGCGGCACCACCCCCACCGGCTTCACCGGTGAGGTGCTGGGAGTCCTCGAGAACGGCGTCGCCCCCGACGTCGACATGATCATGGTCGAGCTCGCCATGCCGGAGTTCGCGAGGACCGGTGGGATCTGGCAGGGCATGTCGGGCTCCCCGGTGTACGCCGCCGACGGCCGACTCGTCGGCGCCGTGGCCTACGGCCTCGCCTACGGACCCTCGCCGATCGCCGGCGTCACGCCGTTCGAGGACATGGACGACTACCTGGCCGCCGGCGCCGCTCCCGGCCGGGTGGCGTTGGGCAACGCCGACGCCCGCACCGTCGCGGCCCGGGCTGGCATCACCCCCGCCCAGGCTGCCCGCGGCTTCCGCGAGCTCCCGATGCCGATGGGCATCACCGGGGTCACCCCGCGTCGGCTCGCACAGCTCCAGGCGAAGGGCCCCGACTACGTCGAGCGGAGCACCTACGCCATCGGTGGGACCAGCGCCTCGGCCGCCGGCCCGGAGACCATGGTGGCGGGCGGCAACATGGCCGTCTCCGCGGCGTACGGCGACGTGGCGATGGCCGGGGTCGGCACCGCCACCTCGGTGTGCGACGGCCGGGTCGTCGGCTTCGGGCACCCGATGGTGCTGCTCGGCTCGACCACGATGGGCCTGCACCCCGCCGACGCCGTCTACGTGCAGCCCGACCCGGTGTCGGCGCCGTTCAAGGTCGCCAACATCGCGCCGGCGGTCGGCACCCTGACCGACGACCGACTCACCGGCGTCACCGGCACGTTCGGCCCCCTGCCGACCGCGACCGACATCACCTCGACCGTCACCTACGGCAGCCGGGCCCGCACGGGCAGCACCGCCGTCTCGGTCCCGGAGTTCGCCGCCGAGGCCACGTTCTACCAGCTGATCACGAACCAGGACCGGGTCGTCGACGGTCCCTCGAGGGGCACCGAGCTGCTGACCTGGCGGATCACCGGCACCGAGAAGGGCAAGCCGTTCACGCTGTCGTACACCGACCGCTGGACCAGCACCGACCTGTCGTTCGAGGCCTCGGTCGGCCTCGCCGACCTGGTCTACTACCTCAGCTCGTTCGACAACGTCACCATCGGCTCGGTCACTGCGCAGGCCGACGTCACCGACGACCTCAGGTACCACTCGCTCGGCGCCGTCGAGCAGCGCCGCGGCGGGAAGTGGGTGCGGGTCACGCGGAAGGCTCCCGCGGTGGGTCGGGCCGGCAAGGCGATCCGGCTCCGCGTCGTCGTCGGCGGCCCCGCCGGCAAGCAGGTCCTGCCGCTGAAGCCGGTGCTGCTGCCGAAGAAGGCCCAGGGCCCGGTCGTGCTCGTCGCCCAGGGCGGCGACGGCCTGTGGTCGACGGCGTCCGGCGACACCGTGGGCAAGCTCGGCGCGTCGCTGGCCAAGCAGCTGCGCCACGACCGGATCCGGGTGCAGGTGGGCACGCCGAACAAGATCGACCTCGGCTACGGGTCGGAGGACGAGTTCGACTTCAGGCGGGCGCGCGGGGTGTCGTTCGTGCGGACCCAGACGACCGCCCCGCTCGCCCACGTGGTCGGCGGCACCAGGATCATGACCGTCGTCGTCCGCTGACCGGACCTACAGGGTGATCCAGTAGCGCCGTACGGGGACCGTGCTCGGTCTCGCGGACGGCCTCGAGCGCGCCCCACCAGCATCTCGCCGCGGCCCGGCCCGCCAGCCCGCGCCGGCGTGCCGACCGGATGGGTGAGCCGAATCGGTCGCCGACCCAGGTGGCGAAGCCCTCGGGTGGGTCGAGGTCGTCCCCCACCGCCAGACCGAACCCGTCCTTGTTCAGCCCGGGACCCCAGTCGTCGCGGCACTCCAGGAACGCGGCGTGCAGGTCCGTGGCCGGCAGGATCAGCTCGGGCACATCAGGATGGACCGGACGGCGCGGCCCAACTCATCGGGATCGGACCGGGGCCGTCGAGGCTCACCACCCATCGTGCACAGCCGAGCCCGACCACGGTGACGCCGGCCGCGACGGCGAGGAGGTGCTCGTCCACCCGCGGGAACACCGAGACCGTGACGGCCGACAAGGCCGCCAGCGCGAGCAGGGCTGCACCCCAGCGGGCGGAGGCGTTGGCTCGGCAGAGGGCGGTGCCGACCAGGAGGCCCGCCGTCAGGTAGGCAAGGCCGGCGGCCAGGACGAGGATGTGCAGCTGCCCGACGTCACCTCGTGCGGGGTGGCCGGCGACGGTGTCGAGGACGTCGGCGAGGGAGTCGGGTGCCGTGCCCGCCGGAGCGGGCAGCACGATGGCGCCCACGACCTGCCGGCTCATCGCGAGCAGGTAGCCGGCTCCGAGGGCGACGTACCCGAGCACGCCGAGCAGTCCCGTCTGCGTGACCCGTCGCAGGTAGCTTCCGCTGATGCCCACGAGTGACGCGACGGCCACCACCAGCTTCAGGGCCTCGCGGGTCGCCACCCCGGTGGTCGTGACGACGTTGACGAGGAGATCGTCGACCTGGACGCCGATCAGGATCAGTCCCGCGACCACGGCGCTCACTCGGAGGGCAGCTGTGCCGGGCACGCTCGCGGAGGCGTGCACGGTCTTCCCTCGTGAGCTCATGACGAGATCGCCTCTGGTCGTGGGTCGGGGTGCTTCTGGTCAGGTCCGAGAGGGAGCCGTGCGAGGGGGCCGACGAGACGAGGTCAGCGGCTCAGGAGGTGCCGGCGGAGCCGGTGCAGCTGCGGCATGAGTGCGTAGATCACGATCGGCACCGCGATGGTCGCGAGGACGAAGGTCCGCAGGACCGGCGACAGCGTGCTCAGCCAGTCACCGAGGGCGAGGTTGAGGATCGTGAGCGTGGGGAAGACGGCGACCCAGATCATGAGCGCCAGCTGATGCTTGGTCGGCGGTCCGACGACGGTGGCCCGCGCTGTCCTGGTCGGGATCGGGTGCTGCGCGGGGGTGGTCATGCGTTCTCCTTAGAGTCGGTGCTCGCAACGAGTGCGACGGGTGGTGAGGGCGGGAAGCCGTGGTCAAGGTCGCGGACGGCGCGGCGCACGTCGTCGTCGACGAGGTCACCGTTCAGTGCGATGGCGGTCGCGGATCCAGCACCGGCAGCGGTGATGAGCTGGGCGCGGGGATCGACGACGTTTCCGGCCGCCCAGACCCCCGGGACGCTGGTGCGTCCGGTGGGGTCGGCCACGACCCAGCCGTCGCCGTCCACCTCGCAGCCCAGGGCGAGCAGGAGTCCGTTGTTCGCGACGAAGCGGGGTGGCACGAACAGCACGTCGCGGGGGATGACGCGCCCGTCGAGCATCCGCACGCCACGCAGGTGGTCGGCCTGGTCGACGACGAGCCCGTCGATGGCGCCTTCGACGACGCCGATCGCGCGCGCGAGGAGCTGCGTCCGTTCCGCGCCGGTGAGGACGTCGGGCGGGGTGAGGTACACGAGGTCGTGGGTCCACTGACGCACGATCTGGGCGTACCGGACAGCGCCCGGCGTACCACCGATCACCCCCAGCTGTCGGTCGCGGACCTCGTGACCGTGGCAGTAGGGGCAGTGCAGGACGTCGCGGGCCCAGCGCTCGCGCAGCCCCGGGACTGCTGGCAGCTCGTCGCTCAGACCCGTGGTCACCAGGATCCGTCGTGCCGCGACGCGCCGTCCACCGGACAGGGCGACTGAGAAGCCATGGGGGCCGAGCGCCGTCGCGTCGACGACGGTGCCGTCGACGACGGCTCCGTGGTAGCGCTCGACCTCGCTCCTACCGATCGCGAGCAGCTCGGCCGGTGCGGTGCCGTCACGCGAGAGGTAGCCGTGCAGCTCGACAGCCGGCCCGTTGCGGGGCCGGCCCGCGTCGACCACGACGACCGTGCGTCCGGCACGTGACAGGACGAGGGCTGCGGACAGGCCGGCGGCGCCTCCACCGATGACCACGACGTCGTAACTGCTCATGCCCCCAGGCTGGAGGCGCACGAGTCGAACTCCTACGAACGTTGCCGTTTCCGGGAAACAGGGGTCAGATGACCCTCATGGAGCCAACCGCGGCCGCCGCCATCGCCGCAGCGCTCGACCAGGTCGGGCCACGCCTCAAGCGGCTGCGCACGCGTCGCAAGCTCACCCTGGTCGACGTCGCGGCCTCGACGGGCATATCGAGGAGCACCCTGTCGCGGCTCGAGACCGGAGGCCGCCGACCGACCCTGGAGCTCCTCCTCGCCCTCTCCCACGTCTACCGGGTCCCCCTGGACGACCTGGTCGCGGCGCCTGCGGAGGGCGACCCGCGCCTGCGCCTCAAGCCCGGCCGGGTCAAGGGCAGGACGGTGATCCCCCTGACTCGCCAACCCGACGGCATGCAGGCATGGAAGATCGTGATTCCCACCAGCAAGACGACACCCGAGCCTCGAGCTCACGACGGCTACGAGTGGCTCTACGTGCTCTCCGGCAGCATGCGCTTCGTCCTCGGCGACCAGGACGTGGTGCTGGGACCCGGCGAGGTCGCCGCGTTCGACACCACCGTCCCGCACTGGTTCGGCAGCACCGGAGAGCAGCCCGCCGAGGTCCTCAGCATCTTCGGCCGCCCCGGCGAAAAGATGACCCTTCGGACCCCCGTCCCTTCGACCTGACCGGCAAGCCACGCAGCCGGACCGACCGGATCCAGCCATCGACAGAAACCTTGGCTGCATCAGGATCATTCGTTCGCCAGGAGGTGGTGGGGACGCCGGTCGTCGCCGACGCGAGGCGACCGGTGCTCATGGTGTCCTGCGCCGGGTGGCGCGGACGACGACGTCGTGCAGCTCGGCCTGTCGCCCGGAGACCGTGCGCACGCGCTCGTCGGCGGTGACGACGTCCCATGCGGCGGCGTCCAGCCGGGCGGTGATGCCGGCGGCGGTGACCGTCGCCTCCTCGGGGGGCTGGTCTGCGTGGGCGTGGTGCGTGGGCCCGGTCGTGTGGAGGTGTCCGACGACGAGCAGGGTGCCGCCCGGC
Organism: uncultured Actinomycetota bacterium; assembly: GCA_963825985.1. Lineage (GTDB taxonomy): Bacteria > Actinomycetota > Actinomycetes > Propionibacteriales > Nocardioidaceae > Nocardioides. The sequence continues at coordinate 356,798 of CAWGVK010000002.1, forward strand.
GCCACCCACCCGGCGATGCGCTCGTAGAAGTCCAGCTGCGGCATGGCCGGATGTGCGTAGTGCGTGGTGACCAGGTCGAACCGCCGGCCCGGCTCCCAGACGCTCAGGTCTGCCTCGACCCAGCGCAGGCGCTCGTCGGAGGCACCGGCCGCGGTCGCGCGCTCGGCGGCGTGGGCCAAGGCCGCGCTCGAGATGTCGGCGGCGGTGACGGTCCAGCCCTCAGCGGCGAGCCAGACCGCCTCCGCGCCCTCGCCGCATCCGGCGTCCAGGGCGGTGCCCGGCACCAGGCTGCCGGTCTCGCGGGCGAGGTACGGGTTGGGCGCGACACCGTGCCCCTCCGCCTGCTGCCAGTGTGACTCCCAGTAGTCCTTGTCGAATCCCTGCTGCATCACGCCTCCGTGTGTCCCGTTGCTGTCTCCGCCAACGTGCTTGCTGCCTGGCCGATCAGCAAACCCTGTTGCCAAATGGCAAACTGGTGGACGTGAACGACCTGAGCCCCACCCTGGACGCCGTCGGGCCGAGGCTGAAGCAGCTGCGGATGCGCCGCGACGTCACGCTCTCCGACCTGGCCGCGGAGACCGGCATCTCCGCGAGCACGCTGTCGCGGCTCGAGGTCGGGCCTGCGTCGGCCGACGCTCGAACAGCTGCTGCCGCTCGCCCGCGCGTACGGCGTCACGCTCGACGAGCTCGTCGACGCACCTCCCACCGGAAACCCCCGCATCAACCTGCGGCCGATCGCCTGCGGCGACGGGTCGACCGTCATCCCGCTCACGCGCCGTCCGGGAGGCATCCAGTCGTACAAGTTCGTCCTGCCCACGGGGCGCGACGACGCCGAGCCCGACCTGCGCACCCACGAGGGCTACGACTGGGTCTACGTGCTCGACGGCACCCTGCGCCTCGTGCTCGGCGAGCACGACCTCACCCTCGAGGCGGGCGAGGTGGCCGAGTTCGACACCCGCACCCCGCACTGGTTCGGAGCCACCACCGCCGGCCCCGTCGAGTTCCTCAGCCTGATCGGCAAGCAGGGCGAGCGCGCCCACGTGCGCGCGGCACCTCGATGACTCGGCGCGCCGGGGCCGGTCAGCACACGTCATGGCAGTAGGCGTGTTCGCCGGGATCGCGGTCAAGGACTACGCGAGCGCGTTGAAGTGGTACCAGCGACTGCTCGGCGCGGAGCCGTCCTTTCTACCCGAACGACGCCGAGGCGGTCGGCATGATCTGGGTCGACGACCCACAGGCCGAGGCCGCCCGCATCGCCGAGCGCGGTCTCGAGCCGGACCACGTCGAGAGGTACGGCACCGTGTGGAAGTACGTGTTCCACGACGCCGACGGCAACGAGACCGGGATCGGCGGCGACGCCTCCGCGTCCTGACGGCGGGACTATCCCGGGTGCTGGGTGCGTCTCGATCTGACTCCGCCAACACGAGGCCCGCCAGCATCCTCAGCGCTGGGACGCTTCTGCAACCGGGGGTGGGCGGGGGAGACGGTGTTGCGGGGGCCGTGGGTGTGGTCGATGCCCTCGCCGGCGAGCACCTTCGTCAGCAGGCTGCGGCTCTGGGGCGGGACGCCGCTGATCACCACGACGACGTGGGCGGCGGCGAGGTCGCGGCAGATCGCGCGGAGCACCAGCGCCCCGGTGAGGTCGATGCGCCCCAGTCGCTGGAGGTGGATCTCGACGCGGGTCAGGCGGGAGTGGCGGGCGAGCTCGCCGAGGATCCGGTGCTCGAGGTCGGGCGCGGAGCCGAAGTAGAGCACCCCCTGGGGTCGCACGTGAAGCAGGTCGTGCTCGTCCCAGAGGTCGACGTCGAGGCGCAGCTCGCGCCACAGGTGGATCGCGAGCGCGAGCGCCACGCCGGTCACCACGCCCCACTGCACCTGCGGAGCGGCCGCCAGGCAGACGACGACGGTCACCAGCGCGACCGCGAACTGCGGACGCGACCAGCGCCAGGTGCGCAGCACGGTGCGCGGGTCGAGGAGGGGCAGCACCGACACCACCACCAGGCCGGCCATCGCGGCGAGCGGGAGACCGGACAGCACGGACACGAACGGCAGGAACGCCAGCACCGCCAGCCCGGTCAGCAGTCCGCTCCAGCGGGTACGGGCACCGGACGCGTGTCCGAGGGCCGAGCGCGAGAACGAGCCACCGACGGCGAACCCGCCCGCGAAGGCGACGCCGACGTTGGCCAGGCCCTGCCCGACCAGCTCGCGGTCGGGATCCCAGCGGGAGCGCTCGGCGGAGGCGTACTTGCGCGCGATGCTGGCCGGCTCGGCGAAGCCGACCAGGGCGATCACGATGCCCGGCACGAGGAGCGCAGGCACCGAGCTCCACGGCAGGTCGACCGACAGCGGTGGGAGTCCCGACGCGATCGTGCCGACCACCGGAGCGTCGGCGACGTCGACCCGGACGACGAGCAGCGCGGCGACCGCCGCGAGCAGGGCTCCCGGGAAGACCGGGTGCACCCGCCGTCCGAGCAGGGTGACGGCGACGACGCCGGCCGCCACCACGATCGCGGTCGCCGACCAACCGGCGGGCTCGACCAGCGACTCGTACGCGGACCCCAGCGGGTTGGCCGCGGACGACGCCGAGCCGAGCACCGCCGGCACCTGCGACGCGACGATGAGGACGGCGGCGGCGAAGGTGAACCCGGAGACCACCGGCTGGCTCATCAGGTAGGCCACCACCCCGCCGCGAGCCAGACCCAGGGCGGCCCGGCACGCACCGACGACGAGCGCCAGCACGCCCGCGTGGGCGACGTACCCGGCCGTCGTCAGCTCGGGGAACGGCGCCAACGCGCCCACGACCAGCAGGCTGGTGAGCGCGGTCGGACCCGTCTGGAGGTACGGCGACGAGCCCACGAGGGCGGCCAGGACCGGCGCGACCGCGGCGGCGTACAGGCCGTGCACCGGCGGGAGCCCGGCCAGGACGGCGTAGGCCATCGACTGCGGGACGAGCACCAGCGCGACGGTGACGGCGGCGACCAGGTCGCCACGGGTGGGTCGGGGCAGCCGCGCGGTCACCGCACTCAGTCGCGGTGCTCGAGCCGGGCGCTCGCCTCGGCGATCCGCCGGTTGGCGGCGCGCCGGACGTTGCGGACGTGTGCCTGGGCGGCCCGGCCGGCCTCGGCGGCGTTGCCGTCCATGATCGCGTTGAGGATGCGGAGGTGTTCGTCCCTCGACGCCTCGGTCCGGCCCTCGATGGCCAGCGTGGTCTGCAGACCGGTCTGCAACAGCTCGTTGAGGACACCCTGGCTCTGCACGAGCAGCCGGTTGCCGGCGGCCTGCACGATGCGCAGGTGGAAGGTCGCGTCGAGCGACTGGAGCCGCTCGAAGTCGCGGGGCTTGGCCAGCAGCGCGTCGTCGAGGGCGTCGAAGGCGGCCTGCACCGTCTGCACCTCGGCGGCGTCCTGGCGCTGGGCCGCCCACCGTGCGGCCGGCACCTCGAGCACCTCACGCATGGCGAACAGCTCGGCGAGGCTGTGGTCGAGCTGGGCGATCGACTCGCGCAGGCTCTTCTGCATCGCGGGCTCGGCGACGAAGACGCCCTGCCCGTGCTTGACCACCAGCCGGCCCTCCGCCTGGAGCGAGCGCACCGCCTCGCGCACCGACGGGCGGCTGACCCGGAGCGACGCCGCCAGGTCACGCTCGGACGGCAGTCGGTCACCGGGGGTGAGCCGCTGGTCCTGCAGCACCCGCAGGATCTCCGAGCGGATGCGGCCGTTGAGGGTGCCCTGGCCCAAGGGTTGCCAGGCGCCCAGCGTGCTCTCGGCGTCCATCGGCGCTCCTGTCGTGTTGTCCGCTCGGACACCCCACGAGGCCGGCGACGCGCGTAGTGCGGTTGTGCTCCTCGTGGTCAGCCCTCACTATAGTGGACAGACCTCTATCCACTAGAGGACGACTCCGATCCGGCTGGAAGGGCGCTTCGATGCGTGGTTGCGCGTGAGGTACGGCTTCGCGATCGACCAACGCACCTGCATCGGCTGTCACGCCTGCACCGTGGCCTGCAAGACAGAGCACCAGGTGCCGCTGGGCCAGTTCCGCACGTGGGTCAAGTACGTCGACTCTGGCACGTTTCCCGACTCGCGTCGCGACTTCGGGGTGATGCGCTGCAACCACTGCACCGACGCGCCGTGCCTCACGATCTGTCCGACCAACGCGTTGTTCAAGCGGGACGACGGCATCGTCGACTTCGACGGCGACTCCTGCATCGGGTGCAAGTCGTGCATGCAGGCCTGTCCGTACGACGCGATCTACATCGACGCCGAGACCAACACCGCGGCCAAGTGCAACTTCTGCGCGCACCGGGTCGACGACGGCCTGGAGCCCGCCTGCGTGGTGGTCTGCCCCACGCACTCGATCTGGGTCGGCGACCTCGACGACGAGAAGTCGGGCATCTCGCAGCTCATCGCCAGCAACCCGACGACCGTGCGCGCGCCCGACCAGCGCACCGGACCCAACGTGTTCTACCTCGGGGCGGCCCGAGCCGTGCTCGACCCGCTCGAGGCGCCGGTGCGCGACACCTACATCTGGGCGCAGCCCGACGCCCAGCGGCTGGCCACCTCGGCCGACTTCGTCGGCTCCGACCCCACCGCGTCCACCACGCTCAACACCGCCCACCCCCGCCCGTGGGGCTGGCGGGTCATCACCTACCTCTGGACCAAGGGCCTCGGCGCCGGCGCGCTGTTCGTGGCCGCCCTGGCCGCCCTCGTCGGTGTCGACCTCGGGGCGACCGGCGCCATCGTGGCGCCCGTCGTGGCTGCGGTAGCGGTGGCCGCAACCGGCGGTCTGCTGGTCTGGGACCTCAAGCGGCCCGAGCGCTTCTACCTGCTCTTCACCCGCGGCAACCGGAGCTCGTGGCTGGTGCTCGGCGGCTACTGCCTGCTCGGGTTCGGCCTGGCCGCGGCGGCCTGGTTCGTCACCGGCCTGCTCGACGCCACCGACGCGCAGCGCTGGCTCGCCGTCCCGGTGATCGCGACCGCGGTGCTCGCCGCGGGCTACACCGCCTTCCTCTTCGCGCAGGCGGAGGGCCGGGACCTGTGGCAGTCGCGCTGGCTGTTCCCCCACCTGCTCGTGCAGGCGGCGATGACCGGCGCCGGAGCGCTGGCGGTCGTCGCTGCTGTCGCCGGCGCGGACGCCGACGCCGTCGCGCTCGTGGCGCGCACCCTCGCCGTCGCCGCCCTGGCCACCCTCGCGATCTCCGCCCTCGACCTCCTCGGCCACCACCACAGCCGCGGAGCGCAGGTCGCGGCGACGACGATCGTCCGCGGCCGGTACGCCCGGCTCTTCTGGCTCGGCTCGGTCGTCCCGACCGTCCTGGCCGTCGTCCTGGCCGCGGCGTCCTGGACCGGCGACCTCGTCTGGCCGGCGGTGGTGGCCGGCCTGCTCGTCCAACCGGCGCTGCTGGTGCACGAGACGGCGTACGTGCGCGCCGGCCAGGACGTTCCGCTCTCATGAGAGGCGACTGATGACGATCGACCTGCCCGGCGCCCGCACCCACGAGCACCTGCGCAACTTCCCGCCGCCCGAGACGTGGGACCACCACGTCGCCCACGACGCCCGCGCCCATCCGCGCAAGGTGCCGCGCGAGTTCATGCTGATCCCCACGACGTGCTTCAACTGCGAGTCGGCCTGCGGCCTGCTCGCGTACGTCGCCAAGGACGACCTCAGCGTCACCAAGCTGGAGGGCAACCCGGCCCACCCCGGCTCGCGCGGCCGCAACTGCGCCAAGGGGCCGGCGACCATCAACCAGATCGACGACCCCGAGCGGATCCTGCACCCGCTGCGGCGGGTGGGCGAGCGGGGCGCCGGCGGCTGGGAGCGGTGCAGCTGGGACGACGCCCTCGACGACATCGCCGCACGCATCCGCACCGCGATCGAGACCGACCGCCGCGACCGCGTGATGTACCACGTCGGCCGTCCGGGTGAGGACGGCTTCGCCGAGCGGTTCCTGCTGGCGTGGGGCGTCGACGGTCACAACAGCCACACCAACATCTGCTCCGCCGGTGCCCGGCTCGGCTACACCACCTGGGGCGGCTACGACCGGCCGGCGCCCGACTACGCCAACGCCAACGTGATCCTGCTGCTCTCGTCGCACCTCGAGGCCGGGCACTACTTCAACCCGCACGCGCAGCGGATCATGGAGGCCAAGCAGCAGGGCACCAAGCTGGTCGTGCTCGACGTCCGGATGTCCAACACCGCCAGCCACGCCGACCTCTGGCTGGCGCCCTGGCCCGGCAGCGAGGCAGCGATCCTGCTGGCGGTCGCCTCCCACCTGCTGCGGACCGACCAGGTCGACCACGACTACCTGCGTCGCTGGGTCAACTGGGGCACCTACCTCGACCGCCTGCACCCCGACCGGCCACGCGACTTCGACTCCTTCATGGCGGCCCTCGCCAGCGACTACGCGCGCTACACCTTCGAGTTCGCGGCCGAGGAGAGCCAGGTGCCGGTGGAGCGGATCCGCGAGCTCGCCGAGATCGTCGCGACGTCCGGATCCGGGTTGGCCGCCCACATCTGGCGCTCGGCGGCGGCCGGCAACCTCGGCGGCTGGCAGGTCGCCCGGTCACTGTTCTTCCTCAACGTGCTCACCGGCAGCGTCGGCACGGTCGGCGGCACCAGCCCCAACGGCTGGGACAAGTTCATCGCCCACGGCTTCGACGTCCCCGAGGGGCACGAGAGCTGGAACGAGCTGCTCTGGCCGGCGGAGTACCCGCTGTCGACCAACGAGATGTCGTTCCTGCTGCCGCACCTGCTGCAGGACGGCCGCGGCGCGCTCGACGTCTACTTCTCCCGCGTCTACAACCCCGTCTGGACCAACCCCGACGGCTTCTCGTGGATCGAGGCACTGACCCGCACCGACACGATCGGACTGCACGTCGCGCTCACGCCGACCTGGTCGGAGACCGCGATCTTCGCCGACTACGTGCTGCCGATGGGGCACTCCACCGAGCGGCACGACACCCACTCGTACGAGACGCACGCCGCGAAGTGGCTCGGCTTCCGGCAGCCCGTGCGGCGGGTCGCGATGGAGAAGCTCGGCATGGTCGTCGGCGACACCCGCGACAGCAACCCCGGCGAGGTCTGGGAGGAGAACGAGTTCTGGTTCGAGCTCTCGTGGCGGATCGACCCCGACGGCTCGCTCGGGATCCGGCGCTACTTCGAGTCGCCGTACCGGCCCGGCGAGAAGGTGACCGTCGACGAGTACTACCGCTGGATCTTCGAGAACCGCGTGCCCGGGCTGCCCGAGAAGGCGGCCGAGCAGGGCCTCACGCCGCTGGCCTACATGCGCAAGTACGGCGTCGTCGAGATCGCCAAGGACGTCTACCGCCAGGACGAGCGACCGCTCACCGACGCCGAGCGCGCCGACGCCGTGGCCGACGAGCAGGGCGTGCTGCGCAAGCCCAGCACCGACGACTCGACGCCGCCGCTGGTGGGGGAGGCCGGGTCGGTCGGGGTGCGGCTCGACGACGGCTCGGAGGTGGCCGGCTGGCTCACCCCCAGCCGTCGGCTCGAGCTGTGGTCCGACTCGGTGGCGTCGTTCGGCTGGCCCGAGCACGCGACGCCGACCTACATCGAGTCGCACGTCGTCGCGCCGCCGGATCGACACCGCGGCCGGCGAGATGGTGCTGGTGCCGACGTTCCGGCTGCCGACCCTGATCCACACCCGCTCCGGCAACGCCAAGTACCTCAACGAGATCAGCAACACCCATCCGCTGTGGGTGCACGCCGACGACGCCGAGCGGCTCGGCGTCGCGACCGGCGACCTGGTGCGGGTGACGACCCGGATCGGTCACTTCGTCGCCCGCGCGTGGGCGCACCAGGGCATCCGGCCCGGCGTGGTCGCGCTCAGCCACCACATGGGCCGCTGGCGCCTCGACGAGGATCCACGCCAGCCGGTGGGCCAGCGGCAAGGTCGACCTCGACCGCACCGACGACGGCATCTGGCGGATGCGGTACGCCGAGCACACGTCGCCGTTCGCGAGCGACGACCCCGACAGCTAGCGGGTCTACTGGGAGGACCCCGGCGTCCACCAGAACCTCACCTTCCCCGTGCAGCCCGACCCGTGGTCGGGCGCGCACTGCTGGCACCAGAAGGTGACCGTCGACGCCGGCCGCCGACGGAGACCGGTACGGCGACATCGAGGTCGACACCCGACAGGTCGCGCGCCGTCTACCAGGAGTGGCTGGCCCTGACCCGGCCCGGACCGAACGCCGAGGGCCAGCGCCGCCCGGAGTTCATGATGCGGCCGGTCAAGCCGAAGCGCCGGGCGTTCCGGTGTGGACTCATGAGCTGCGCAGCCGCACCGAGGCGCCGGAGGTGCGGGCGCGTGGTCGACGACGTCGTCGAGCCGCTCAGTCGGTCGCAGCCTGGGCGAGCTCGGTCTCGTGGACGCGAGCGAGCGCGCGGGGCGCCGTCGTCGTCGCCGGGCTGGGCTGACGACCCTGCCTGACACCGCCGGGCTCGTCGAGGCGGTGCGCGCGGCCTGCGGTCGCGGCACCGAGGTGGAGGTGCGGGTCGCCGACGACGAGCGGCGTCATGGAGGTCGCGTCACCGGCTGCGCCGTACCCACCAGCGGCCGGGTGCCTTCGGCAGCCCGACCAGGATCTTCGCGGTGGCCTCCGGCAAGGGTGGCGTCGGCAAGTCGACGGTGACGGCCAACCTGGCCGCCGAGCTCGCGTCGGCCGGCCTGCGGGTGGGAGTGGTCGACGCCGACGTCTGGGGCTACTCCCAGACCACGCTGCTCGGCGTCCGGCAGGCTCCGGTCGCCGTGCCCGGCCTGATGTTCCCCGTCGACGCCCACGGTGTGCGGCTGATGTCGGTCGGCTTCTTCGTCGCCGACGACGAGCCCGTCGTCTGGCGCGGACCGATGCTGCACAAGGCCCTCGAGCAGTTCCTCGACGACGTCTACTGGGGTGTGCTCGACGTGCTGCTCGTCGACCTCCCACCGGGCACCGGCGACGTGACCCTGTCGGTGCTCGAGCTGCTCCCCGACGCCTCGATGATCGTGGTCACCACCCCACAGCCGGCCGCCGAGTCGGTGGCCGCCCGCGTCGGCCTGATGGCGCGCGATGCGCGGATGCAGGTGGCCGGGGTGGTCGAGAACATGTCCGGCGGTGCGTTCGGAGCCGGTGGTGGGGCGCGGCTGGCGGCTGCACTCGACGCCCCACTCCTCGGCAGCATCCCGCTCGACGCGGCCGTCTGCACCGCCGGCGACGACGGGGTGCCGCTGGTGCTGTCGGCACCCGGTCACCCGGCCGCGCAGGTGCTGCGTGGCGTCGCGGCCGGACTGCCCGCCGCGCGACCCACGTTGGTGGGTCGGCAGCTGCCGCTGTTCGTCGCCACCACCTGAGGCGTTGACAACGCGCGGGGCCGGTTCTACTGTCACTCACCAGAGGTCTGACCACTTACCAGAGGGGCTTCCCGGCATGGCGAACACTCCACCCAGCTTCCTCGCCCACAAGGACGGCGACTTCGTCGCCGTCGCCGTCCGGGACGTCGAGTCCCGGCCCGGCCGACGTCGGCTACCTGGACGGCACGGCGTCCGTCTCCGTCGAGGTGACCGCCGAGATCCCGCTCGGCCACAAGGTCGCGCTGCCGACGTGGCCGAGGGCGCGGACGTCATCGAGTACGGCGTCCGCACGGCGATCGCCAGCGCCGACATCACCACGGGCGACTACGTCCACATCCACAACGTGAGGAGCGCCCGGTGGCACAACAGCGTGGCCTGACCGGCTACCGGCGGCCCAACGGGGCGGTCGGCACCCGCAACTACGTCGCCATCCTCCCGGTGGACGACCTGTCCAACGCGGCCGCCGAGGGCGTCGCCGCGCTGATCCCCGGCACCCTGGCCCTGCCGCACGCGTTCGGCCGGCTGCAGTTCGGCGACGACCTCGAGCTCACGTTCCGGACGCTGATCGGCATCGGGTCCAACCCCAACGTCGCGGCGGTGCGTCGTCATCGGTGTCGAGCCGAACTGGACCGAGCGGGTGGTCGAGGGCATCGCCAAGACCGGCAAGCCGGTCGAGGGGATGTGGCATCGAGGGCTACGGCGACCTCGCGTCATCGGGCGGGCGCGCGGATGTGCCAAGCAGTTCCTCCAGGACGCCAGCGAGCTCGTCCGCGAGCCGGTCGAGCGCTCCGAGATCATCCTCACGACCAAGGACGGCGAGTCCGACACGACCACCGGCCTCGGGTCGTGCCGGGTCACGGCCTACCTCAGCGACCGCTGGGTCGACGCCGGCGGCACGATGATCTTCGGCGAGACCAGCGAGCTGACCGGCGGCGAGCACCTGCTCGCCGAGCGCTGCGTCAACGACGAGGTGCGGGCCCGCTTCCAGGGCTTCTACGACGACTACATCGACATGATCGAAGCACCGGCGCCAACCTGCTGGGCTCGCAGCCGACCCAGGGCAACATCGCCGGCGGCCTGTCGACGATCGAGGAGAAGGCGCTCGGCAACATCGTCAAGACCGGCACCCAGCCCGTCGTGGGCGCCCTGGCGCCGGCCGAGGCGCCGACGGTGCGCGGCCTGCACTTCATGGACACCTCCTCGGCGGCGGCCGAGTGCGTCACGCTGATGGCGGCCGGCGGCGGCGTGCGTCAACCTCTTCCCGACCGGTCAGGGCAACCCGATCGGCAACCCGATCCAGCCCGTCGTCAAGATCTCGGCCAACCCGAAGACGGCGGCCTCGATGGGCGAGCACATCGACGTCGACTGCTCGGGCCTGCTGCCCGCACGGGCGACTCGGTCGAGGAGGCAGGGCGAGCACCTGATCGACGATCGTCGAGCGCACGATCAACGGGCGACTCACGGCGGCCGAGCTGCTCGGGCACCGCGAGTTCACCCTGACCAAGCTCTACCGCAGCGCCTGACGGCCCGGCCCGACCACTGGACGAACAAAGTCATCTATCTCTACTGTGCCAGTATAGTTCGACAGCGAACGTTTGCAGGAAGGAGGCGAAATCCAGGATGGGCGTCTCCGTCGGTGGTGCCCGGAGGCTGGCTGCCGACCTGCTCGGCGCGACGGGCCTGGCCCGCGACCGGGCGGAGGCGACGTCGCGCGCCCTGGTGCTCGCCGAGTGCTGGGGCGTGTCGTCGCACGGCCTGATGCGGCTGCCGTCGTACCTGACGCGCCTGGGCGCCGGCGGCTACCCACCCGACGCCCAGCTGACCTCCGTGCGCGACCTGGGGGCCCTCGTGGTGCTCGACGGTGGTGGCGGCCTGGGCCACTGGCAGGCGTGGTCGGCGGCGCAGACGGGCGCGGCGCGCTGCCGCGAGCACGGCCTCTCGGCGGTGGCGGTGTCGAACTCCGGCCACTGCGGCGCACTGGGCATCTACACGCTGCCCGCACTCGAGCACGGGTTCCTCGCGCTGGTGCTCTCGCACGGCCCGGCGGCGATGCCGCCCTGGGGTGGCGACCGGCCGCTGCTCTCCACCTCGCCCATCGCGGTGGGCATCCCGTGCTCGCCTCGACCCGCGATCGTCGACCTGGCGACGAGCCTGGTCGCGCGCGGCACGATCGCCGAGCATGCCGCCCGAGGAGCGCCGATCCCCGGACACTGGGCCTTCGACGCCGACGGGTCCCCGACGACGGACGCCGCGGTCGCCCTGGCGGGCATGCTGGCGCCGCTCGGCGGGGCCAAGGGCTTCGCGCTCGCCTTCGCGATCGAGGCCCTGACCGCCGGCAGCATCGGGCCGCGGCTCTCGGGCGACGTGCCCGACCCGTTCTCGGTCCCGCTCGCCGCGGAGCCGCAGCGGACGGCGCACCTGGTGATCACGATCGACCCCGGCCTGCTGGCCCCTGACGGCGAGGCCGGGGCTCGCGGCCGGCTCGACGAGCTCGCGGCGCGGACGACGGCCGCGGGCGGGCGGGTGCCGGGAGTGGCGCGTCGGCGTCCGGCGGAGATCGACGACGACGAGGAGCTGCCGGTGGCCGCGGCCACGTGGGGGCTGCTGCGCGACTGGGCCGCGCGGCTGGACGTCGCGCCGGTGCCCGACGGCTGAGGCTGCGGACCGCCGTCCGAGCTCATCTGGACCAGACGAATACCGAGGAGACCCTTGACAGGCGAGGAAACTCCCGCTGTGCTCACAACAATCGTTTGCAGTAGTCAGCGTCACATGACACCGAAGGGCAGCCCGTGGTGAAAGCGTCCGACAGGAAGCAGATCTCCGGCAGCGCGCTCGCGGTCGAGGCGCACGACGTCTCGGTCACCTACGACAGGCTCCGGGAGAAGGACACGCTGATCGCCCTCAAGGGCTTCAGCGTCGAGCTGCAGCAGGGGGAGTTCCTCGCCGTCGTGGGTCCCAGCGGCTGCGGCAAGAGCACGTTCCTCAACGTGGTCGCCGGGCTCATGCCGCCGTCCGCCGGCACCATCGAGGTGCTGGGCAAGCCGGTCACCGGCCCGGGCACCGACCGTGCGGTCGTGTTCCAGGACTACGCGCTGATGCCGTGGCGTACGACCGAGCAGAACGTGCGGTTCGGTCTCGAGATGCAGAAGCGGGTCGACTCCTCCACCGCCGAGCTGGTGCGTCACTACATCAAGCTCGTCGGCCTCGAGGGCTTCGAGAAGGCCTACCCGCGGGAGCTGTCGGGCGGCATGCGCCAGCGCGTCGGCCTCGCCCGGGCGCTCGTCACCGAGCCGCGGCTGCTGCTGATGGACGAGCCGTTCGCCGCCGTCGACGCGATGACCCGTGAGGTGATGCAGGACGAGCTCGCGCGCATCGTCGCCGAGACCGGCCAGGCCATCATCTTCATCACCCACAGCGTCGACGAGGCGATCACGCTGGCCGACCGGATCGCGGTGGTCACCAACCGGCCCGGCCGGATCCGGGAGATCCTCGAGGTCGACATCCCGCGGCCCCGCAGCCGCGAGAGCCGCAAGCTGCTGGAGTTCCAGGCGCTGCGCGATCGGATCTGGGAGCTCCTCGGCCCGCAGGCCGAGCGGGCCGCGGAGGAGCCGGTCGAGGAGGCCGAGACGCTCGCGCCGTCGATCGCGGCCGAGCCCACCGCCGCGCCGCCCGAGGCGCTTCGATGAGCTTCTCCATCACCCCGAGCACCGGCACCGCCGCCACTGAGGAGGTGACGGTGCGGGGGCCCCAGCCTGGCGGGAGCTCCCACCTCGGGCCGGCCCGCAAGAAGTCGTGGGGCAAGGCCGTGCGCAGCCGGCTGCCGGCCGTCATCAGCCTCGCGCTGTTCTTCCTGGTCTGGGAGCTCGCCGTGGTGATCACCGACCCGGAGCCGCTGATCCTGCCCGGACCCGGCGCGACCTTCGAAGCCTTCTGGGACGCCGTCCAGGACGGCTCGGTCTGGCAGGCGCTGCAGGACAGCGCGGGCCCGCTGGCGCTCGGCATGGTGATCTCGCTGCTGGCGATCCCCGTCGGGCTGATCATCGGCCTCTCGCCGACGGTCGACCTCATCACCTCGCCGTACCTGTGGGGCTTCTTCGCGCTGCCCAACATCGCCTTCGCGCCGCTGCTGATCCTGATCTCCGGGTTCAGCACCACCACCAGCGTCTACATGGTCGTGCTCTCGGCGGCCATCCCGCTCTGCCTCAGCTGCAAGGAGGGCGTGCAGACCGTCGACGCCTCCCTCGTGCGCGCCGCCCGCTGCTTCGGCGGCGGCCGGGTCTCGGTGTTCACCAAGGTCGTGGCACCGGCCGCGCTGCCGTTCATCGCGAGCGGTGTGCGCAACGCGATCTCCCGCGGCTTCGTCGGCCTGCTGTCGGTGGAGCTGCTCATCGGGGCCGCCGGCATCGGCGGCGAAGTCATCAAGTCCTCCCGGATGTACGACACCGCGCGGATGTTCGGCTTCATCCTGCTGCTCATCACGATCGCCCTGCTCCTGGTGACGGCGTCCCGCCGCCTCGAGGTGTGGGCCAGCCGCTGGCGTGAGGAGGTGGTGATCTGATGACCACCACGCTTCAGCCCGAGGCCCCCGGCCGCCGTCCGCTCGTGCCCGGCGCGATGCGACGTCGTCGTGCGCCCCGGTTCCGGTCGCGGCGGCGCTTCAGCCGCTGGCAGCGGATCGTGATCTCGATCCTGAACCTCACCGCGTTCTTCGTGATCTGGCAGCTCGTCGCCGTCTACGGCAGCGTGCCGACGCTCTACCTCCCGTCGGTCACCGACGTGTGGTCGGAGACGCTCGAGATGCACGAGCAGGGCATCCTGCTCAACAACCTCGGCATCAGCCTGTCGATCTACGCGATCGGCATGGTGATCTCGCTGGCGGTCGCGATCCCGCTAGGACTCGCGATCGGCGGCATCCCGTGGCTCGACAAGGCACTGAGCACCTACGTGTGGGCGCTCTACACGATGCCGCGCATCGTGCTCATGCCGCTGCTGCTGCTCTGGGTCGGCATCAACGACGCCGCGCGCATCTGGATCATCGTGCTCTCGGCCGTGCCGGCCACGCTCGTGGTGATCATGGAGGGCGTCAAGACCGTCGACAACGGCCTGCTCACCGCGGGTCGCTCGTTCGGGGCCGGGCGTCTGCAGCTGTTCACCAAGATCGTGGTGCCCTCGACGGTCCCGTTCATCGCCATCGGGGTCCGGATGGGCGTCACCCGCGGGCTCCTCGGCCTGTTCATCGGCGAGGTGTTCACCGGCGTCAACGGGATCGGCTACATCATGACGCTGGCCCAGAAGAACTTCAACAGCGCGCGCATCTACTCGATGCTCCTCATCTTCGTCCTCTTCTGCGTGCTCCTCGTGGGTCTGACGCAGTGGATCGAGAGGAAGGTGATGGTCGGACGTCGGCTGGTCGACTGAGCCAGCCGGAAGTCCGGGCGGACGGCACGACGTCTCCCCACCGACCGGACGCGCCTCGGGCACCACTGCAGGACGGAGACCCGGCCATCGGGTCCTGAAGATCATCCCAATGGAGGAACTGTGAAGAAGGCAATGGCGGTCGTGGCCGGGCTGGGCGCGGTCAGCGCCCTGCTCTCGGCGTGCGGCGACGACGGCGGCGGCGACGGTGGCGAGATCACCCAGGTGCGCATGTCCTACGACGGCGACGACTACATGAACCAGATGTCGTGGATCGTGGCCGACGAGAAGTACTGGCCCGAGCTCGGCTTCGACGAGCCCGCCGAGGTGACGGCGTCGCCGGAGTACCTGGCCGGCCTCATCGGCGGCGACGTGTGGATCGCCCAGGGCGAGAGCGACGTCATCTGGTCGGCCATCGCCGAGGGCAGCGTCGACCTGACCGTCGTCGGTGTCGCCAAGGACGCCGAGGCGTGGTGGATGGGTGCCCGCAAGGGCGTCAACCCCGACGAGCTCGAGGGCCTGAAGATCTCCGGTGGTGCCACCGGCGACCGCAACATCCAGGTGGCCAAGAACATCCTCGAGAACCGCGGCGTCGATCCCGACGACATGGAGTTCGTCCCGGTCAGCGGTGGCTCCGACGAGCGGCTCCAGGCCCTGCTCGCGGGCCAGATCGACGTCGCCCAGCTGCAACCGCGCCACCAGGCGCCGCTGGAGGAGGCGGGCGGCACGATGTTCGAGACGGAGTTCGTGGAGGCCCCCCAGGAGGTCTGGGTGGTCCGCACCGACTTCCTCGAGGACAACAAGGACGCGGTGTGCGGCTACATCGAGGGCCGCATCGAGTCGAACCTCTACGCGGGCGCAGGTGAGGAGTACATCGACAACCGCGAGGCGGTGATCGAGCTCGTCAAGGACGCCCAGGACATCGAGCCCACCGACGCCGAGATCGAGGACTGGACCGGCGAGTTCGCCACCCAGCTCGCGATCGAGGCCGGCGCGAGCGAGGACTCGTTCGAGTCCTGGAACGAGGACATGATCGCGAACGAGAACGTCCCGGAGGGCTTCGACTGGCGTGAGCACGTCGACTTCTCCTGCCTCACCGAGGCCCAGGAGAAGCTCGGCGTCGAGGTCGAGCCGGGCGACATCGAGTAGCTATTTCACCCACCCCCACTGCCGGCCGTGTCGCACTCGTGCGGCACGGCCGGCACCACCACGCTCGCGAGACCCAGGAGGCGCCAGATGAAGCTCGTCTCGTACGTCGGAGGCTTCGGCCGCCTCGAGGACGACGGCATCGTCGTGCCCCTGGGCGACGACCTGGTCGCCTTCCTCGCCGGGGCCCCTCCCGTGCCGGGCGATCCGGTCGCCGTCGACTCGCTCGTGCTGCTGGCGCCGGTGCCGCTGCCGGGCAAGATCATCTGCGTCGGCCTCAACTACCGCGACCATGCGGCCGAGACCGGCAAGCCGATGCCCACCGAGCCGGTGCTGTTCGCCAAGTTCGCCAACTCCGTGGTCGCCGACGGGGCTCAGGTGCCCATCCCGGCCGTCACCAGCGAGGCCGACTGGGAGGCCGAGCTCGCCGTCGTCATCGGCCGGACCGCGACCCGGGTGCCGCGCGATCAGGCGCTGACCCACGTGGGCGGCTACGCCTGCGCCAACGACCTCTCCGCCCGCGACCTCCAGCGCAGCGGCGGCCAGTGGACGCGAGGCAAGGCGATCGACGGCTTCCTGCCGCTGGGGCCGGTGCTCGTCACGGCCGACGAGGTGGCCGACCCGCAGGACCTGGGCATCCGCTGCACGGTCAACGGCGACGTCGTCCAGGACTCGTCGACCTCCCAGATGGTCTTCGGTGTCGCCGAGCTGATCAGCATCATCAGCCAGACCCTCACCCTCGAGCCGGGCGACCTGATCGTCACCGGCACGCCGCCCGGCGTCGGCATGGCGATGACCCCGCCACGGTTCCTGGTGCCCGGCGACGTGGTGACTGTCGAGATCGACGGTCTCGGGGCGCTGACCACCACGATGGCCTAGGCGCGCACCGGGCCGTCGAGCTCGACCAGGTTGTCGGCGAGGTGCGGGCGCGGGAAGAAGCAGAGCAGCACCAGGTCGTCCTCACCGTGGGCGACGCTCGCGTGGGCGGCGCCCTGCGGCACCAGCACCAGGTCACCCGGGCCGATCGGTGTGCACACGTCGTCCTCCCACGCATGGCCCGACCCCGAGACGACGTAGGTCACCTCGTCGCTGTGCGGGTGCAGGTGCGGGGTGCGCGGTCCGGGCGGCACGTGGACGACGCGCACGGCGTAGTCGGCGCCCAGCCCGGGCGGCACCGGGTCGGCCGAGAGCCGACCCGGCAGCTCGGCGAAGGCGAGCTCGTGCCCCGGACGACGGGCACGGTCAGCTCGCCGGGAGTGCGGGTGCCGCCTGGGCGTTCTCGATGACCTCCTGCAGCGCGACGGCCTCGCCGTTGCGCGCCGACGACTCGATCACCGAGCGGACGACGGCGAGCGCGCGCACCGCCTCGAGCGCGCCGACCTCGACCGTGGCCTGCCCGCGAGCGGCCAGCCCGAACTCCTCCAGCTGCTCGCGGAACATGTCGGTGCGCGGCTGCTCGACCAGCTGCCGCTCCGACTCGCCGTAGAACTGCGAGCGCAGGGTCGACCAGTCGTCGGCCAGGTGCGACTCGTCCCAGTGCGTGAAGTCGAGGTCGTACATCAGGTTGGCCTTGGTGCCGAGCAGGTTCATCGAGTACACGCCGGGGGACGCCCAACCGGTGCCGATGTAACCGAGAGCGCCGCTCTCGAACTCGAGGATGGCCATGATGGCGTCGGGGACCTCGGCCTTCGTGAACAGCTTGCGGGCGTGGGCCGAGACGCTCTTCACCGGCCCGAGCAGGAACTGCAGCGTGTCGGCGTGATGGACGCCGAGCTGGATGAACGCGCCGCCCGGGCTCTTGTCGGCGTACCAGCGCCAGGTCTGGGGGGTGAGCTCGAGCCCGCGCTCGTTGGAGAAGTTGGCCTCGGCCAGCGACACCTCGCCGAGCCGGCCGTCGTCGATCCAGCGCTTCATCTCGCGGTGCCCCGAGAGCCGGCGCGAGCTGTGCCCGACCGCGAACACGCTCCCGGTCTCGGCGACGACCGCGGCGATCCGGTTGGCGTCCTCGAGCGTGTGGGCGATCGGCTTGTCGGTGTAGACGGCCTTGCCGGCCCGCAGCGCCTGGGTGATCACGTCCATGTGGGTGTCGTTCGGCGTGGTGATCAGCACGCCCTCGACGGCGGGGTCGGCGAGCAGGTCCTCGTAGCTGGCGGCGGACCGCTGCGATGCCGAACTCCTCCTGGAACGCCGCGCGCTTGTCCGGGTCGCGGCTGAAGCAGCTGTACAGCTCGACGGCGTCGCCGCGCTGGGCGCCGCGCGCGAGCACCCGCGCCCAGCGCCCGAGACCGACGGACGCGAGACGGACCTTGTCGCTCATGCGTTCTCCTTGGAGTCCTTGGAATCGTTGGCCGCGCGCTGACGTCGCGCGTTCATCACGACGTCGATGCCGGCGAGGACGCCGCCGGCGACCACGTCGGTGAAGTCCTTGCCCGGGCGGCGCTGGCCCACCCGGGGTTGCCGTACCAGCCGTCGTCGGCGAGCTCGGTGACGTCGGTGATGAAGCCGTACACCTCGGGCGAGCGGCGCATCGCGTCCATCTCGAGGGCGCCGTCGGGGCGGGTCGGCTCGCCGGCGCGGTCGACCTTCACCAGGCTGGCGTCGTACGCGAGGACCGCCAGGGTCTCGATTCCGCCGCCGTGGGTGAGCTCGCCGCCCTCCTCGCGGTAGAGCCGCTGCGCGGTGTAGCAGGCCTGCGCGGCGACGAACGTGACGCCGTGGCGGTCCTGCAGGTCGGTGGCCACGGCGTTCATCGAGGGGATGTTGCCCTCGTGCCAGTTGACCAGGATCACGGTGTCGGCGCCGGCGGCGATCAGCTCGGTGCACACGTCCTCGAGAAGCGCCTCGAAGGTCTCGCGCCGCAGGGTGACCGAGCCGGGGTGACCGGCGTGGATCGGCGTGACGCCGTACGGGCAGAAGGGCGCGTAGACCGCGTCGAGCCGGGCCGCGACCTCCTGGGCGACCAGCTCGGCCGCCATCGTGTCGGTGCCGTTGGGCAGGTGCGGGCCGTGCTGCTCGATGCTGCCGATCGGCAGGACGACGACCCGTGACCGGGCCATCGCCTCCCGCGCCTCGGGGCTCGTCATCCGGGCCAGGTCGTTCGTCATGGTGTTCCTGTCGTTCGGAGCTCGGGGGGTTCGACGACGGGGTCGCGGAGCGGCTCGCCGGCGAGCAGCCGGGCGGCCTCGTCGGAGGCCTTGCGGCGCATGTCGTGCTCGGACTCGTCGGTGTACCAGGACATGTGCGGGGTGAGCAGGACGGCGTCGGCGACGTCGGCGAACACCGAGGCGTCCGCCGGCTCGCTGGGGAAGACGTCGAGCGCGGCGCGCCCCGGACGCCCGGCCTTCAGGGCCGCGACCAGTGCCGGGACGTCGACCAGCGAGCCGCGAGCGGTGTTGACGAGCACGCTGCCGGGACGCATCGTCGAGAGCTCGTCGGCGCCGAGCAGCGGCGAGCCGTCGGCGTTGCCCGGCGCGTGCAGCAGCACCACGTCGGACGACGCGAGCAGGGTGGCGAGGTCGACCGCGCGCACGCCCGAGTCGGCCGGGACGTCGACGTACTCGTCGTGGGCACACACGTCGAAGCCGAGGCCGAGCAGGTAGGTCGCAGCCTGGCGTCCGATCCGCCCGAAGCCGACGACGCCGGCGGTGAGGCTGCTGGGGAGGTGGAGCGGCCGGAGGTCGGCGAAGCCCCAGGCGCCGGCCTTGGATCGCGCGGTCGGCGTCCGGCAGCCGGCGCACCAGGGCGCAGGCGCTCGCGACGGCGTGGAAGGCGACGGCCTCGGTGCCGTAGTCGGAGACCCGGGCCACCGCGATGCCGAGGCGACGGGCCGCGTCGAGGTCGACCGAGTCGGTGCCGACGCCGTAGCGCACGACGCCGCGGCACCGGAGCCCCGCAAGCACCTCGGCGGTGAACTTGGGGGCGGAGCCGGCCAGGACCACGTCGGCGCCGGCCGCGACGGCGAGGATCGCCTCGGGGCTGTCACCCGGGCCGCTCACGAGCGTGGCCCCGAACGGCGCGAGCGCCGCCTCCTCGATGGCGAGGTCCTGGTAGCGGGTGCCCAGGACGGCGACCAGCGGTGCGGACAACGGCGGCCTCCTGACGGGTCGACACGGGATGTGGCAAACTAACGCCAATCGTTTGCATGGTCAAGGCTCGCGGCGGCGCGAGCCGCCCGGACGGAGGCCCCGATGCCCACCATCGACGTGCACGCCCACTGCGTCCCCGAGGCACTCCTCGAGACCTTCCGGCGCGAGCCGGGGCGGCTGGGCGTGACGGTGTCGACCGAGGACGACCGGCTCCTGGTGGCCGTGGGCGACGCGGCGCCGGCCCGGCTGCGCACGAGCCTGGTCGACGTGGACGACCGGCTGGTCGCCATGGACGAGGCGGGCATCGACGTGCAGGTGCTGTCCCCGTGGATGGACCTCGCCGCCACTGCGGTCGGACCCGAGCACGCCGTCGACCTGGCCCGCGCCTCCAACGACGCCCTGGCCGAGGTCGCCGCGACCAGGCCGGAGCGGTTCGTCGCACTGGCCAACCTGCCGCTCCAGGACGCCGAGCGGGCGGCGTCCGAGCTGCGTCGCGCGGTCGGCGACCTCGGGATGGTCGGCGCCGAGATCGCGACCCGGCCCGACGACGAGCTCGACGACGAACGGCTCGACGTGGTGTGGGAGGCCGCGGCCGAGCTCGACTGCTTCGTGCTCGTGCACCCGCACCGGTCGCTGCGGGGGCGTGGCGTCTCGCGGCACTTCCTGGGCAACCTGGTCGGCAACCCCGCCGAGACCACGGTCGCGATCGGGCACCTGGTCTTCGGCGGTGTGGTCGAGCGGCACCCCGGGGTCAGGTTCTGCTTCGTGCACGGCGGCGGCTTCGCGCCGTACCAGGTGGGCCGCTGGGACCACGCCTACCGTCAGAACGCCCGGGGTGCGGCGGCCCGCCTCGGCGCGACTCCCCAGCGAGCTGCTGCGCACGATGTGGTTCGACACCGTCGTGCACGCGCCCGAGGCGCTGCGCCACCTGCTGGACGTCGTCGGCGACGAGCGCGTGGTGCTCGGGAGCGACCATCCCTTCGAGATGGGCGACCCCGACCCCGTCGGGTCACTGGCCGCTGTCGCGAGCCGCGACAGCGCGACGTTCACGCGGGTGGCCGGCGAGAACGCCCAGCGCCTGCTGGGGAAGCACGCGGAACGGCTCCAACCGCGGTGACCGGGCGGCCGCCGCCGTTCCTGGTGCTGTGCGCGCACACCCTGCTGTTCCAGGCGGTCACCTTCCTGCTGCGACCCACCACCGCCTACCGCGCGATCGAGCTCGACGTGCCCACGGCCCTGCTGGGCGTGCTCGCCGCGAGCTTCGCGATCGTCCCTCTCGTGGTGGCGCTGCCGGTCGGCGACCTCGCGGACCGGTACGGCGAGAGCCGGGTGATGCTCGCGGGGGCGGTGGTCGTGGCGGCGTCCGCGCTGCTTCTCGTGTTCTGGGACGACACCTTCGTGGCGCTGCTGGTGGGCACGATCCTGCTCGGCACCGGACACCTGCTGTGCACGGTCGGACAGCAGTCGATGGTGGCGAACCTCGTGGCGCCGGGCCGTTTCGACAGCGCCTTCGGCTACTACACGTTCGCGGGCACGATCGGTCAGGCGGCCGGGCCGGCCCTGCTGGCCGTGCTGGGTGGGGGCCGGGCGATCCCGCGCACCCACGACGCCTTCGTGCTGGCCGCGGCGATGGCTCTGGCCCTGCTGCTGGTCACGACCCTGGTGCGCCGGACGCCGCGGCTACCCGTCGGCACGAGTCGCGCCGACCGCCGGGTGGTCCGGCTGCTGCGCACGCCCGGTCTGCCGCGGGCGCTCGTGGTCAGCAGCGTCGTGCTGGCCGCGATGGACATCACCCTCGTGTACCTGCCTGCACTGGGGGCCGAGGAGGGGTTGAGTGTCGGCCTGGTGGGCGGTCTGCTGACGGCGCGGGCGGTGGCCACGATGGTCGCCCGACTGTTCACCGGTGTGTTGACGGCCTGGCTCGGACGGCGGCTGCTGCTGGTCGTCGCGATCGGCTCGTCGGGCGTGGCCACGGCCGTGGTGCCGCTGCCGGTGCCGATCTGGCTGGTCTTCGCAGCGGTGGTGGTGATGGGCTTCGGGCTCGGCGTCTGCCAGCCCGCCACCCTGGCGTGGCTGGCCGAGATCGCGCCGGCCGGCATGAGCGGCCGGGTGGTGTCGCTGCGGCTGGTGGGCAACCGCTTCGGCCAGGTCGTGGTGCCCAGCGGGATCGGCCTGGTGGCGGCCGGCCTCGGCGCCGGCGGCGTCCTGTGGGTGACCGCCGGCACGCTGGTCGCGGCGTCCGTCGCGTCGCGCTCCGTGCCGATGGATCGCGGGGATGACCACTAGACTCCGGGCCGCCGGGTGACTGAGGAGGGTGCATGACGGAGCCGCAGGCGCCGCGCCGCCGTCCGCCCACGCTGCGCGAGGTCGCGACCGCGGCGCAGGTCGACATCTCCACCGTCTCCCGGGCCCTGCGCGCCGAGACCCGATGGCGGGTCAAGCCCGAGACCGCCAAGCGGGTGCTCGCGACCGCCGACGCGCTGGGCTACCGCGCCAACCCGTTCGCCCGGGGACTGAAGGACCAGCGGTCGATGACGATCGGGATGCTCGTGCCCGACCTGGGCAACCCGTTGTTCCCGCCGATCGCCCGCGGCATCGAGGACGTGCTGCGCGAGCGCGGCTACGCCATGATCCTGGCCAGCACCGACCAGGACCTCGAGCGTGAGGAGACCATGCTCGACGTGTTCCGCGAGCGGCGCGTCGACGGGCTGGTGCTGGCCACGGCGCTGCGGTCGTACCCCTTCTGCCAAGCTGCTCGACTCCGAGCGTGCCCGTCGTCCTGGTCAACCGGACCGTCGACGAGGCCCCGCTCTCGATGGTCTCCGGCGACGACCACCAGGGGGTCGGGCTCGCCGTCCGACACCTGGCCGAGCTGGGCCACCGCCGGATCGCGTTCGTCGGGGCCGCGCTCTCGGCGTCGACCGGCTTCAACCGCTATCAGTACTTCCTGGCCTGGATGCAGTCGCTCGGCCTCGAGGTCGACACCGACCTGATCGCGTTCGCGCCGTGGTTCACCAAGGACGACGGCGCCGTGGCGACCCACGAGCTGCTGGCCCGCGACACCGACTTCACCGCCGTCGTCGCCGCCAACGACATGATCGCCCTCGGGCTGCTACCGAGCGCTGCGTGAGCACGGTCGGTCGGTGCCCGACGACGTCTCCGTGGTCGGCTATCAACGGGTCGCGCTGGTGCGACGAGTTCAACCCGCCCCTGACCAGCATCCACGTGCCGAAGTACGACATCGGCCGGGAGACCGCGCGGCTCCTGCTCGACGCTGCTCGAGGTGCCCGGCGCCACGCCGACCAACGTGCTGCTGCCGACGACGCTCCAGGTGCGGGCCTCGACCGCGCCGTTTCGCCTCGGCGTCGTCCGACCTTGACAGCCGACGAGCGGCCAGTGCTTCGGCAAGCAACCTTGACACCCAACGTCGCCGCCTAGCGTCGATGCCAAACGTTTGGCAAGGAGAGCCGTGGGCAACCAGAGCTGGCCGTCGGAGCGGGTGACCGAGCACCGCACCGACGTGCTCGTCGTCGGGGGTGGAGTCGCGGGCTGCCTGGCCGCGATCGAGGCCCTCGACGCCGGCGCCGCCGTCCTGGTCGCCGACAAGGCCAAGTTCCTCGAGCGCGCCGGCAGCGTGGCCGGCGGCGTCGACCAGTTCATGACCCCGCTGAACGCCGGCGAGGACTGGGACACGCCCGACCACCTGATGACGTTCGTGCCCGGGCTCACCGACGGGCTGAGCGACCTGGCCGTCGCCGAGCGGGCGGTGCACGAGCTGCCACGGGTCTTCCAGCGCCTGTGTCGACATCGGCATCGACTTCACCGACCCGACCACCGGCGACTACTTCCGCACCCGCGCCTTCGGGCTGCCGGGCGAGTACCACCTGAACTTCGACGGCAGCCGCTTCAAGTACCGGCTCGGGCGCTACACCGTCGGCCACGGGGCGACGTTCCTGCCGCGCACGATGATCACCGACCTGCTCACCGACCCGAGCGGCGAGCGGGTGGTCGGGGCGGTGGGGTTCAACTGCCGCACCGGCGAGCGCCACGTCGTCCGGGCCACGTCGGTGGTGGTGTCGACCGGCGACATCAACCGGATCTCGCGCAACATCTCCGGCCTGCCGTTCGACAGCTGGCACTACCCGTACAACACCGGCGACGGGCACGCGATGGCGTTCCGCAGCGGCGCCCGACTGGTGAACATGGAGCTGGTCGAGGCGACGCTCACGCCGCTCGGCTTCTCGACGCAGGGCACCAACTCCTACGCCGGGCAGGGCGCACACTTCCTCAACCGCCACGGCGAGCGGTTCATGTTCAAGTACGACCCGAAGGGCGAGAAGGCGCGGCGCACGATCCTGGTCAACGCGGTGATCGAGGAGGTGCTGGCCGGCAACGAGCCGATCTACGTCGACATCCGCCACCTGCCGGCCGACAAGCTCGACGACTTCGTACAGTACGCTCGGCGTCGACCGCTACACACTGCCGTCGTACTTCGCCCAGCGTGGCCTCGACATCCGCACCGAGCTGCTGCCGATCGGCATCTCGGAGATGTCGATCCGGCGCGGCGGCTCGTACTTCCGCGGGTCGGGGCTGGTGGTCGACACCTCCGCCGAGTCGAGCGTGACCGGCCTGTTCGGCGCCGGCGACTGCTCGATGGTCAGCGGCGGCATCTCGGCCGCCGCAGCGATGGGCGCGATCGCCGGGCGGGGCGCCGTCGAACGCGTGCGCGCGACCGAGGCCGAGCCCGAGCTCGACGAGGCGTCGCTCACCCGGGCCCTGGCCCGGATGGAGCGGCCGCTGATCGCCCCGACCGGCGGGCTGTGGAGCGACCTGGAGGGGAGCGTGCGCGACGTGGTGACCGACTACGTGGGCATGCGGCGCACGGACGCCGGGATGCGCCACGCCCAGCAGGTGCTCGCCCGGCTGCGCGACGACGAGGACCAGCTGTCGGCGTCGTCCTTCCACGAGCTGATGCGCACGCTGGAGAGCACCAGCATCCGGCTGGCGGCCGAGCTGATGACCGAGGCGGCGCTGCACCGGACCGAGAGCCGCTCGGGCGCCGCGCACCGTCGCCTCGACCACCCCGAGACCGACGACCTCGGCTGGAAGAAGGCGATCGTGCTCAGCACCGACGGCGGCGGCGCGCTGCGCACGGAGTACCTCTCCGAGGCGGACCGGCCGACCCCGACGACGACAGGGAGCCCCACCCGATGACGACCCAGCACAACCCGATCGTGGTGAACCCGGAGACCTGCATCACCTGCATGATCTGCGACTACGTGTGCCCCGGCGACGTGATCCACAAGCAGCCGCGCTCGAAGGAGCTGCCGGTCATCGCCTACCCCGACGAGTGCTGGTACTGCGGGCTGTGCGAGCAGGCGTGCCCCGCCGACGCGATCACCGTCGTCTTCCCCGACGCCATGCTCGCCCCCACGACGTCCGTGACCTCGCTGCTCGGCCGCGACCCGGACTAGCCGACGGGGATAGTCCCGGCTGTTTGGGCCCTCGTTTCACCCGATCCGGGGCCCAAACAGCCGGGACTATGCCTCGGGGAGGGCTGCCTCCCGCATCCGGGCGGCGAGCTCGGCGTCGGGGCGGACGACGTACACACCGCCGTTGACGCGGTCGGTCACGTAGATGTCGTAGTCGGACGAGACGAACAGGTCGTTGATCTGGCAGGCGGCCTGGCCCTCGGGCACCGGCGGCAGCCAGTGCGCGATCTCCACGGGGTTG
This sequence comes from uncultured Actinomycetota bacterium, assembly GCA_963825985.1. Lineage (GTDB taxonomy): Bacteria > Actinomycetota > Actinomycetes > Propionibacteriales > Nocardioidaceae > Nocardioides. Next base: position 382,524 of record CAWGVK010000002.1, read on the forward strand.
GCCGCGTCGGCGACGTCGTAGACCCGGACGCCGGCGTTGAAGTAGGTCACGAAGACCAGCTCGGCGCTGCGGTAGCTGCCCGGCCGGTTCTCGTGGGTGTTGTGGGGGCCGAAGCGCAGGCCGCGGGTGGCGTAGTCGCCCTGGGGGGTCGGGCACACCGAGACGACCCTCGGCGCCGTCGGGTCGGAGACGTCGACGACCCGCACCAGGTGCTCCTCGGTGGAGCTGTCGACGACCTCGTCGGTGACGACGACCAGGCCGCGGCCGGGCAGCGGCAGGCAGGTGTGGGTGTCGCCGCCGGGCGTCCACTGGAGGTTCGCCAGCTGACGAGGAGCGCTCCGGTCGCTGACGTCGACGACGACCATGCCGGCGTCGCCGTAGCCGAGGTAGGCCGTGTCACCGTCGAGCAGCGCGTGGTGGGCGGCGAACCGCTTGCCGTCGGGCCAGGTGGGGGTCTCGTCGCCGGCGACCCACTGGCCGGGCCACCACCAGCGACCGACGTCGCGCGGCTTCGCCGGGTCGGTCATGTCGACGACGACCCACATCCGGTCGTCGAAGCCCTCCGGGATGGCGGACACGTAGGCGTGGTCACCCCCCATCCACACGATCCGGTGCACGCCGCGGCCGGTGGAGTCGAACCACCCGATCTGCTCGGGGTGCAGCGGGTCGGCGAGGTCGTAGACCGCCATGCCCGCGCTGTACGGCGAGCCGCCGCGGAACTGCTCGTGGTTGACCAGCAGCAGGCCGTCGGCGACCTGCACCTTGTGGGTGTGGCTGCCGCCCGGCGACATCCACTGCGCCACCAGCTCGAGGTTCGTGGGGTCGGACGCGTCGAGGATCGACGTGCCGGCCCCGCTGACGCCGAAGTGGCCGACGTACAAGGCGTCGCCCTCGCGCTGCACCTGCATGCCGTCGCCGAACCCGCCGAGGTCGTGGTGGCCGATCCCGCTCAGGTGCAGCGCCTCGTCGTCCCAGGGTCCGCTCGTCATCGTCTCTCCGTCTGTCGGTGTCTCATGGTCGGGGCGCCGCCCAGTAGTCGTCGCGCGCCTTGGACGCCGCGAGGGCCTCGGCGTCCTCGAAGCCGGGTGCCATCGACGCGGCCGTGCCGGGGAGGTACTGGTGGTGGTCGATGTCGAGGAGCCGGATCCAGCTCTGCTGACCGAAGGTGAGCGCGATGCAGCAGCCCAGCTCGACCAGCTCGGCCTCGCTGAAGTGGGCGTGCAGCCGGTCCCAGAGGCCGTCGCGGTCCTGCTCGTTCCAGGCGATCGCCTGCGCGTAGGCCAGCGCCGCCTTCTGGCGGTCGTCGTACCTGTCGGAGCTCTCGAAGTCGAGCAGGTCGTCGTACTGCGGCTCCTCGAGGCCCTGCTCGCTGGCCTTGATCGAGCGCTGGTTGCCGCAGAACTCGCAGGTGACGGTGCGCGAGATGTAGACGCGGCACAGCTCCTTGATCGCGTGGTCGCACACGCCGCTGTGGAACAGCGCCTGCCACGAGTCGGCGAAGGCCCAGAAGGCGTTGGGCGCGTGCGCCCGCACCGCCGAGCTCTCGGGTCGCGGGGTGCCCTCGCGGGCGCAGCGGTCCATCTCGCGCTGCATGCGCTCGTCCATCTGGTCCAGCGGCACGTAGGTGATGCGAGGGTCGGTCATGATCTGCTCCTCAGCTCTCGGCGACTCGTGGATCACGTGGCCACCCCGGGCGCCAGGCCCGCGGTGGAGTCGATGCCTTCGACGTCGTACTCCTGGTGGCCGATGCCGAGCAGGCGGATCCAGGACTGCTGGCCGAAGGTGAGGGCGACGAAGCAGCCGAGCTCGACCAGCTCGGGCTCGGTGAACTGGGCGTGCAGTCGCGCCCAGAGCCCGTCGAGGTCCTGCTCGCCCCAGGCGATCGCCTGGGCGTAGGCGAGCGCGGCCTTCTGTCGGTCGTCGTAGGCCTCGGCGCTCTCGAAGTTGAGCAGGTCGTCGTCGTGGTACTCCGGCAGGCCGGCCGCCGACGAGCGCTGGTTGCCGCAGAACTGGCAGTTGGTCGTGCGGGTGATGTAGAGCCGGGCCAGCTCCTTGATGCCGTGGTCGAGCACGCCGGTGCGGAAGGTGGCGTGCCAGTAGTCGGTGAAGGTCTTGAAGATCTCGGGCGAGTGGGCGCGCACGGCCGAGCTCTCGGGCCGGGGTGTCCCGTCGCGCGCGCAGCGCTCCATCTCGACGCGCATCGCGTCGTCCATCTGTGCCATCGGCACGTAGCTGATCCTCGGCATGGGTGTCTCCTCTACTCCTGGGCCTCGATGGCCCGGACGACGGTGGCGGCGTCGAGCGGCAGGTCGCGGACCCGCACCCCGAGCGCCCGGTGGACGGCGTTCGCGATCGCGGCGGCGGTCGGCCCCTGCGCGGCCTCGCCGGCGCCGACCGACGGGGCGTCGCTCTCGACGAGGTGCGCAACGACCTCGGGGGCCTCGGCGAACCGCAGCACCGGGTAGAGCTCCCAGTCGTCGCTGGTGACCCGGCGCCGGTCGAAGCGCACCCGCTCCTTGGTGGTCCAGCTGGTGGCCTGGGTCGCGCCGCCCTCGAGCTGGTTGCGGGCGCCGTCGGGGTTGACGACGGTGCCGACGTCGGCGACGACGGTCAGCCGCCGCACCCGGACCTCGGAGGCGACCTCGACCTCCGCGACCACGGCGCACCAGGCGCCCTTGTCCTTGTAGCGGGCGAAGCCGAGGCCGCGGCCGACGTCGTCGGGCAGCGGGTCGTGGAAGCCTGACAGCCGGGCGGCGGTCTCGACGACGTGGGCGGCGCGTGGGTCGGTGAGGTGGTCGAGCCGGAACCGCACCGGGTCGGCGCCCGCGACCTCGGCGAGCTCGTCCATGAAGCTCTCGATCGCGAACACGTTGAGGTAGGCGCCCAGCGCCCGCATCGCCGAGGTGCGCAGCGGGGTCTCGGCCTTCCGGTGCCCGGTGACGCGACGCGGGCCGACGTCGTAGATCGGGACGGCGTTGCGGGTGGTGCCGCCGCCGGTGGCCGTCGGCGGGTCGGTCGGCGCCGGGAGCGCCACCGGATCGGCCAGGTGCGCGGCCGCCAGCAGGCCGGGCGCCCCGCGGAAGCCGGGCCGCGAGGTGTGCCCGGTGCTCCACACGTCGTACGACCAGCCGGTGATGCGGCCGTCGACGAGGCCGGCGGAGACGGTCGCGGTCATCGCCGGCGAGAGCGGCGCCCAGGTCAGCTCGTCGGGGCGGCTCCACCGCGCGAGCACCGGGCGTCCGGGCACCGCCCGCGCCAGCAGGACGGCGTCGAACGCCGCGTCGTCGGCGGCGTTGTGGCCGTAGCAGCCGGCGCTCTCGACGTGCTCGACCACGACGCGCTCGAGACCGAGCACGGTCGCGATCGCGTCGCGGAGGGCGTGGATGCCCTGGCTGTGGCTCCAGACGTGCAGGCCGTCGTCGTCCCATCGGGCCAGGCCGGCGCTCGGGGCGATCGAGGCGTGCACCAGGAACGGCTTGGAGTACGACGCGCTGACGGTGGTGCCGGCGACCGGCTCGTCGAGCACCTCGATCTCGTCGTGCGGGCCGTCGCGCAGCCACGACGACAGGTCGTGCTCGTCGGGGAGGGTGTCGGACTCCTGCCAGCCGGCGTCGCGGCGCAGCTGGTCGAGTGCCCGGTCGACGTCGACCTCCCGCTCGCCGACGACGCCGACGAACGAGCCGTCGCGCACCAGCTCGACACCGGTGGCCTTCCAGTCGTCGTCGAGCTCGGCGAGCCGGGCGCCGGGCGACGGCGGCCGCAGCACCCGCCCGTGCAGCAGGCCGTCGGGTCGCAGGTCGCTGAGGTAGCGCGGCCGACCGAGCACCTTGTCGGGCAGGTCGAGTCGCGGCTCGCTGCGACCGACCGAGACGGGGGCGGCCGGGGTGGCGGTCGGTGCGGTGGTGAGGTCGGTGTCGGGGTCGAGGGCTGCGATCCGGTCGACGTACCCGGTGCCCGGCTCGGCCGGCCCGGCCAGCGCGCGGACGACGGCGCCCACGTGCCGCAGCGCCGGCCCGGCCTGCAGCACCGACAGGCTGCCGGCGGTCAGGCCCTCGTCGGGGCCGAGCGTCGTGTGCGCGGCGATCATGCGAATCCCGCTCAACGGAAGGGAAAGCGCGTCGGCGGCGATCTGGCCGAGGGCGGTGAGGATGCCCTGGCCGAGCTCGACCTTGCCGACGTGCACCTCGACCAGGCCGTCGGCCACGGTGACCCAGGTGCCGAGGCGCGGGTTGGTGGTGACGTGGGCGGGCAGGTCGCTCACGGTGTTCATGGTGCCGGCTCCCGGGCGGCGAGCACCGCCTCGACGATCCGGCGCTGCGAGCCGCACCGGCACAGGTTGCGGTCGAGCGCCTCGGCGACGCGGTCGGCGTCGGCGTCCGGCTCGGCGTCGAGCAGCGCCGCCGCCCGCACGACGATGCCGGAGATGCAGAACCCGCACTGGGCGGCCTGCCGGTCGAGGATGGCGCGCTGCACCGGATGCGGATCGCCGTCGCGCGACAGACCCTCGACCGTCGTGACCGACTGGCCCTCGACCTGCCACAGCGGCGTCTGGCACGAGGGCAGCACTGTGCCGTCGGCGATCACGAAGCAGGCGCCGCACAGACCCTGACCGCAGCCGAAGCGGCTGCCGAGCAGGCCGAGCTCGTCGCGGAGCACGGTCAGCAGCGGGGTCTCGCCGTCGGCTTGCACCGTCACCGTCTCGCCGTTCACGCTCAGCGTGCTCACTCGAAGACTCCGGGGTGGTGGCCGAGCTCGATGCGCGTGCGCCGGATGTGCCCGCCCAGGTAGCGCTCGGCGTCCACGGAGTCGCGACGTACGACGGCGTCCAGGATCAGCCGGTGCTCGGAGTTGACCACCCACATCCGGTTGCGGCCGCCGAGCGCGACGTAGGCGCGCCGGTAGTGCTGGGTGGAGTTCCAGAGCCGGGTCACCATCGACATCAGCGCGTCGAGGTGGCAGCCGCTGTAGGTGAGCATGTGGAACTCGCGGTCGAGGTCGAGGAACTTCTCGAGGTCGTCGTTCTCCTCGATCCGCCGCTGCACCTCCTCGAGCCGCTCGTGGTCGACCTCCTGCAGGTGTCCGAGGCTCTCGGTGATCGCGAGCGGCTCGAGCCGCTCGCGCATCTGGTAGATCATCTCGACCTCGTGCTGCGTGAGCCGGGGCACCCGCGCGCCCTTGTGGGCCTCGTGCTCGGTGAGCCCCTCGGCCTCCAGCATCCGCAGCGCCTCGCGCACGGGCAGCCTGCTCGCGCCGAGCCGCTCGGCCACCTCCTCCTGCCGGATCCGGTCACCCGGTCGCAGCTCGCCGCCCAGGATCGCCTCGCGCAGGTAGGCGGCCACGCGGGTGCTGCCGATGTCGTTGCTCACGAGGCCGCATGCTCCCGGTCCCAGCGCTTGCCGTCGGGCGCGGAGACCAGCTCGAACTGCATGCCCCACGGGCTGAGGAAGTAGATCCACCGGTTGCCCTCGGCCGGACCGCGGCTGGCGGTCGGGCCGGCGAGCACGCGGACGTCGTGCGCGCGCAGGTGCTCGACGGCCGCGTCGAGGTCGTCGACGTACAGCGCGAGGTGGTGGCCGCCGACGTCGCTGTTGCGCGGGACGGCGTCGCGCTGGTCGGGCGAGGAGTAGTGGAAGACCTCGAAGACGGCCTGCTCGCCGCACCGGTACCACCGGTTCTCGACCATCACCGCGCGCGGGTGCACGGCCAGGTGGTCGCGCATCCAGTCGTCGCCCTCGTCGGGGTGCGCGAAGGGGCCCAGCGAGTAGAGGAACTCGCACCCGAGGACGTCGACGAGGAACCCGTGCGCCTGCTCGAGGTCGGGCACGGTGAACCCGACGTGGTCGAGCCGGCGCAACCCGGGCAGCGGCATGGTGGCCTCTTCTGGATCCGATATGTGCTTGCCAGGCCAGCGTCGCACGCTCCCAGACGCGATGTCCACCGTCACACATCTAGATTTTGGATCCAATCGTGTGTCATCGTGAGCGCCGAGAGGAGTCCGACATGCCTGAGCACCGCCGCCTCGAGCCCGCCTCCCCCTGGGTGGAGGTCGTCGCCACCGACGCCGACTGGGACGCCGCCCCGCCGGCCCTGCTGCGCACGATCTACGCCCAGCTGGTGTGGGTCCGCGCGTTCGAGCAGTACGTCCTCGACCTCGCCGCCGCCGGCCTCATCCACGGCCCGGCCCACTCCAGCATCGGCCAGGAGGGTGGCGCCGTCGGATCCGTGCTCGCGCTCACCAGCGACGACTCCGTCAACGGCTCGCACCGCGGCCACCACCAGTTCCTGGCCAAGGCGCTGCACCACGTCGAGCCGAAGGGGCTCGACCCGCTCGACGAGCCCTCCGACGACGTCCGCGACGTGCTGCTGCGCACCCTGGCCGAGATCTGCGGACTCGACCGCGGCTGGAGCCACGGCCGCGGCGGCTCGATGCACCTGCAGTGGAAGGCGGCCGGCGCGATGGGCACCAACGCCATCGTCGGCGGCGGCGTCCCTCAGGCCGCCGGCTTCGCGTGGTCGCACCGGCACGCCGGCACCGACGCAGTGGCAGTGACGTACTTCGGCGACGGCGCGGTCAACATCGGCTCGACCCTCGAGACCATGAACCTCGCGGCCGCGTGGTCGCTGCCGGTCTGCTTCTTCATCGAGAACAACCAGTACGCCGTGTCGACCTCGGTGCACGAGGCCACCGCCGAGCCCCGGCTCTCCGCGCGCGGGCTCGGGTTCAACATCGCCAGCTGGAAGGTCGACGGCATGGACCCGCTCGCGGTCCACCTGGCGATGGCGGAGGCCGTCGAGCACATGCGGCGCGGCCGCGGGCCGGCCGTCGTCGAGGCCGACACCTACCGCTTCTTCCACCAGAACGGCGGCTTCGCCGGCAGCGCGTTCGGCTACCGCGACAAGGAGGAGGAGCGCGCCTGGCGCGCCCGCGACCCCCTCACCCAGACCGCCGGCCACCTGCACCGCCGCGGCCTGATGACCGAGGCCGAGACCGCCGACGCGCTCGCCCGGGCCAAGGCGACCATGGAGCAGGTCGGCGACGAGCTCTTCGAGCCGGTGCCCGGCGGCAAGCCCGGCCAGCGCCAGATCCGCGCGACCGAGTGGCCCGACCCCGACTGGGTCGACGTCGGCGTCCGCGGCGACCTGAGCGAGCTCGACGACGCACCGCTGGTCACCGGCGTCGGGCACGAGGTCGAGGTGCAGGACACCAAGTTCATCGACGCCGTCGCCGGCGTGATGGCGCGCCGGATGGAGACCGACAGCGGCATCGTGGTGATGGGCGAGGACGTGCACCGCCTCAACGGCGGCACCAACGGCGCCACCCGTGGCCTGCCCGACCGGTTCCCGGGCCGGGTGCTCGGCACCCCGATCAGCGAGAACGCCTTCGCCGGCCTGGCCGGCGGCATCGCGCTCGACGGCCGCTTCACGCCGGTCGTGGAGTTCATGTACGCCGACTTCATGTGGGTCGCGGCCGACCAGCTGTTCAACCAGATCGCCAAGGCCCGCCACATGTACGGCGGCGAGTCGGGCGTGCCGCTGGTGCTGCGCAGCAAGGTCGCGATGGGCACCGGCTACGGCTCGCAGCACTCGATGGACCCGGCCGGCGTGTTCGCCACCTCGGCCGGCTGGCGGATCGTCGCGCCGTCGACGCCGTACGACTACGTGGGCCTGATGAACACCGCGCTGCGCTGCCAGGACCCCGTCATCGTCCTCGAGCACGTCGACCTCTACACCTCGAGCGGGCCGGGTCCGGTCGACGACTACGACTACTGCCTGCCGGTCGGCAAGGCCGCCGTGCGCCGGCCGGGCAACGACGTCACGATCCTCACCTACCTCGCGATGACGTCCTTCGTGCTCGAGGCCGTCGAGGAGTTCGAGCGGGTCGACGCCGAGGTGATCGACCTGCGCTGGCTCGACCGCGCCAGCATCGACTGGGACACCATCGAGGAGAGCCTCACCGCAAGACCAACCAGGTGCTGATCGCCGAGCAGGGCGCGGTCGGCACGTCGTACGGCGGGTGGCTGGCCGACGAGATCCACCGCCGGTTCTTCGACCTGCTCGACGCACCGGTGCGCCGGGTGACCGGCGCCGAGGCCTCGCCCAGCATCAGCAAGGTGCTCGAGCGCGCGGCGATCGCCCAGAAGGACGAGGTCGCTCGCCGAGCTCGCCGAGATCGACGAGGTACTGACGTGGCCCACCTCCTGCGGATGCCCGAGGTCGCCGCCAACGCGACCGAGGCGGTCCTGTCCGAGTGGCTGGTCGACCGCGGCGGCGGCTTCGCCGCCGGCGACGCCGTCGCCACGGTCGAGACCGAGAAGGCCGTGGTCGACATCGAGGCCGGGGCCGCCGGCGTCCTGCTGCGCGCGCTGGTGCCACCGGGTGCGCGGGTCGACGTGGGCGCGCCGATCGCGCTCCTCGGTGACCCCGGCGAGACCGTCGCCGACGTCGACGCGGCGCTCGCCGAGCTGGGCGCCGCGGCACCGGTCGAACACGACGTGCCCGAGCGTCGCGAGGTGCCGACCGACCCGGGCTCGGCGGCGCCGCTGCCGCCCGAGGCCGAGCCCGCGCTAGCGCGCCGGGTCTTCGCCAGCCCGATCGCCCGCAAGATCGCCAAGGACGCCGGCCTGGCGATCGACGGAGATCACCGGCACCGGCCCGCGCGGCCGGGTGCTGCGCCGCGACGTCGAGCGCGCTCGCCTCCAGAGTCGCGCCGAGCGCACCGACGGCCGGCCGACGCGGCACCGCCGGCGCCGGTCGCCGCGGCGTACACCGACGTGCCCCACACCCGGCTGCGCCGGGCCATCGCCGCCCGCCTCGTCGAGAGCAGCACGACCGCGCCGCACTTCTACGTGCGTGCGACGGTCCGCGTCGACCGGCTGGTGGCGTTGCGCGCCGAGCTCAACGACGGCGCCGACGTGCGGGTGTCGGTCAACGACCTGGTCGTGAAGGCGGTCGGCGCCGCCCACGTGCGGGTGCCGGAGATGAACGTCGTCTGGACGCCGGACGCCGTGCGGCGCACCAGCAGGTCGACGTGGCGGTCGCCGTCGCCACCGACGGCGGCCTGCTCACGCCGGTCGTGCGCGACGTCGCCGGCCGCAGCGTGACGTCGGTCGCGACCGCCGTGCGCGACCTCGCCGAGCGCGCCCGCGCGGGCCGGCTGCGACAGGACGAGCTGGAGGGCGGCACATCAGCGTCACCAACCTCGGCGGCTACGGGGTGGAGGAGTTCGCGGCGATCATCAACCCGCCGCACGCGGCGATCCTGGCGGTCGGTGCGGTGCGCGAGGAGCCCGTGGTCGACGACGGCGCCCTGGTCGTGGGCGGGTGATGACGCTGACCCTGTCGGTCGACCACCGCCCCGTCGACGGCGTCCTGGCGGCGCGCTGGATGGCCGCGCTCACCGACGTGCTCGAGCGGCCGGTGCGGCTGCTCGCCTGACCCCGGCTGGATGGAGGAGGATCCATGGAGATGAGCAGGAGAACGGTTCTCGGCGGTGCGGCAGCCGCCGGCGTGGGCGCGGCCGCGATCGCACCCGCCGAGGCCGGCGGGCAGCATCAGCACCATCGCGAGTACGTCGTCAGCGGGGCCTACGTGCTGTCGATGGACCCCGCGCATCGGCGACCTGGCCGAGGGCGACGTCCACGTGCGCGACGGCGAGATCGTCGCGGTCGGACGACGGCTGCGCACCCGGCGCCCCGCGGCTCGACGGCCGCGGCATGATCGCGATGCCCGGGCTGGTCGACACCCACTGGCACCTGTGGACCACGCTCTACCGCGCGATGTCGAGCTCGTCGCCCGAGACGGCGTACTTCGCGCTCAACCTGCGCAACGGCCAGCGCTGCCTGCCCGGCGACCTCTTCCAGGGCGCCCGGCTCTCGCTGGTCGACGCGCTCAACGGCGGCATCACCACGGTGCACGACTGGGCCCACAACCTGCGCTCGCCCGAGCACGCCGACGGCAACCTCCGCGCCCACCGCGAGGTCGGCCTGCGCGGCCGGTTCTCCTACGGGACGCCGCAGGGGCTGCCGGCCACCGAGCTGCTCGACCTCGACGACGTCGCCCGCGTGCAGCGCCGGTGGTTCGACTCCGGACGCCTGCCGCTGATGCACCTGGGCCTCGCCGGCCGGCCGCCGGGCCTGGTGCCCGAGTCGGTGTTCCGGCCCGAGTACGACTTCGCCCGCGAGCGCGGGCTGCCGGTCAGCTACCACGCGAACTCGACCCGCGCCCAGGGCGCGCTCGGCATGATCCGCCAGCTCGACGAGCAGTCGATGCTCACGCCCGACACCCAGCTCATCCATGCGCTGTACACGACCGAGGCCGAGCGCGCCGCGGTCCGCGACTCCGGTGCCGCCGTCAGCATCAGCCCGTGGTCCGAGCTGCTGATCGGGTACGGCGTCACGCCGGTGCAGCAGCTCGAGGCCAGCGGGGTGCTCCTGACGCTCTCGGTCGACACGACGCCGCTCACCGGCACCTCCGACCTGTGGTCGGTGCTCCGGCTCGCGACCGGCCTCTACCGCGGCGAGGCCGAGCAGGAGCTGGCCGTCGGCACCCGGCGGGTGCTCGAGATGGCGACCCTCGACGGCGCCCGCAGCCTGGGCCTCGGCGACGTCACCGGGTCGCTGACGCCCGGCAAGCGAGCCGACCTGCTGCTCGTGCGCCGCCACGACCTCGAGACCGCGCCGGTCACCGACGTCGACCAACACGCTCGCCCTGGCCACCGGCGCCGAGAACGTCGACACCGTGATCGTCGACGGCCGGGTCCGCAAGCGGGGCGGGCGGCTGCTCGACGTCGACGTCGCGCAGGTGGTGCGCCAGACCGAGTCGGCGCTGAGGGCCCTGCTCGCCCGCTGAGCCGCGGGTGGGCGGTGAGCTGGTGAGGAAGGTCCGGCGGCGAATCCTCAGCCACTCACCGCCGGCCCGGGTCACCCGGGCCGGTCAGGTCGGCCCCATCACCGTCACCGGGTCGAGGCCGAGCGAGGTGAGCACCGTGCGCGCCGCGTTGCGACCCGGCCGCCCCGACACCGACCCGCCGGGGTGCGCGGTCGCGCCGGTGAGGAACAGGCCCGGCACGTCGGTGTCGTAGCGCGGCCAGCCGGGCACCACCTGCCCGTCGAGCACGAACTCGCCGCCGTGGCAGGAGCCGCCGAGGTTCTGGGGGTTGTGGGCGGCGACGTCGAGGGGCGACTCGGCGCGCAGCGCGAGGATGTCGCCGGGCTCGAGGCCCCCGCAGCGGCGGCGCACGATCTCGACCAGCGTGGCGGCGTACTCGTCCTTCACGTCGGCCCAGTCGCGACCGTCGGCGAGCTCGTACGGCGCGATGGTGAGGATCTTGAAGGTGCCGCCGCCGTCGGGCGCGCGCGAGGGGTCGACCGCCGTCTGGTTGACCACGAGAAGCCACGGGTCCTCGGTCTCGAGCTCGCCGGCCGCGTGCCGGTCGAGGTGGCGGGCCATGCCCTCGGTGGTGCCGTAGCCCGCCGCGGCACTGGTGATCCCGGTCGGCCCGAAGGTGAGGTCGGCACGGAGGGCGGCATGCACGGCGAAGACGCTGAGCCCCGGACGCCACGCGTCACGGGCCCGGAGCAGGTCGGGGGTCGGCTCGACGCCCTCGAGCAGCCCGGGCAGGCGGGCGAGGTGGCCGCCGGCGACCACGGCCAGGCCGACGTCGACGGAGCGCCCGTCGGCCGTGCGCACCCGGCGGACGCCGTCGGGTCCGGCCTCGACCGCCGCCACCGGTGCACCGCACACGACGTGCCCGTCGTGCTTCTCGACCAGCCGGATCAGCGCGTCGGGCAGCGCCTGGCTGCCGCCGACCGGCGTCGTCCAGCCGTGGTCGATCCGCCCGGTCGCCAGCGACGACGGCAGGAAGCCGGTGCCCGGCCGGCGCGGGTCCTGGATCGTGGCCATCGCCATCCAGAGCATGAACGAGCGGACGACCGGGTGCTCGAAACGGTCGTGGACGACGTCCCAGGCCGACTGCTCGCGCAGCGCCAGGTAGCGGCGGCTCACGTCGTCGTCGGGCTGGGGCAGGTGCGAGCTCCAGCGTCCGTGCGCGACGCCGAGCCCGTTGCGCCACTGCGTCACCAGCGTGCGGAACGCGGCGGCGTCCGGCTCCGACCAGCGCGCGATCTCGGCGCAGGTCGCCTCGAGGTCGGGGTGCACGACCAGGACCCCGCCGCCGTCCTCGTCCGACTGGGGCATCACCACGGCCGGGTCGGTGGTCAGGTAGGTCAGCCCCCACTCGGAGACGAGCCCGAGCTCGTCGTCGCGCACCAGCGGGTTGTTCTGCACGAGCACGTGCGCGCTGCTGCACGAGTCGTGCGCGAACCCGGGCAGGGTCAGCTCCTCGGTGCGGGTGTTGCCCCCGGGCTGCTCGTTGGCCTCCAGCACCAGCACCTCGAGCCCGGCCTGGGCCAGGTAGCCCGCGCAGACCAGGGAGTTGTGCCCCGCTCCGATCACCACCACCTCGGCGGAGCCGGGCAGCTCCGTCGTCATGGAGGCAGGTTGACACGCACCACAACCGTTTGCAACAGATGCGTCGATTCACGGCAATCGCCGGACGAAGCCGCCGCGCCCGGTTTCGGGGACATCTCAGTCAGAATCTTGACAAGATGTGGTCCCGCTCACAGGATGGTGTCGCCGCAATCGATTGCGGCGACACCGAGGAGGAAGCATGTTCCGAGTCCACGATCGCCGCGGCCTGCTGGCTGCGGTCATGGCGGGTGCCCTCGCCCTCACGCTCTCGGCCTGCGTCGACGACGGGGGCGGCGGAGGGGGCGACGACTCGGGCACGATCACCATCGGCACCTCGTTGCCCCTGACCGGCGAGTTCTCCCAGCCCGGCTCGGCGGCCGAGCAGGGCTACCAGGTCTGGAAGGCGATGATCAACGAGTCCGGCGGCCTGCTCGACCAGGACGTCGAGCTGATCATCAAGGACGACGCCTCCAACCAGAACACGATCGTCGCCGACTACAACGCGCTGATCAGCCGCGACAAGGTCGACCTCCTCCTCGGGACCTTCTCCTCGCTGCTGAACCTGCCCGCGTCGTCGGTCGCCGAGCGCAACCAGATGCTCTTCGTCGAGCCGGCGGGCGGATCGCCCGACATGTTCAACCGGGGCTACGAGTACCTCTTCTTCGCCCAGCAGGCCACGGCCGACAAGCAGGGCAAGGTCTTCGCCGAGTACATCGCGGGCCTGCCCGAGGACCAGCGGCCGACGACCGCGGCGTACCCGACGATCGACGACCCGTTCGCGGCGCCCAACGTGGAGGGCATCAAGGCGATCCTCGAGGAGGCCGGCGTCGAGACGGTCTACGAGGAGACCTACGCGATCGACACCAAGAACTTCGACACCATCGTCAACGCCATGAAGTCCGCCGACCCCGACATGGTCATCCACGGCGCGGTCTTCGAGGACGGCGTCGGCCTGACCCGCTCGATGCTGAAGGGCGACTTCACGCCGGAGTGGTTCTACGAGACCTCTGCGCCCTCGCTGGGCAAGCAGTACTCCGACGCGATCGGCATCGAGAACACCGAGGGTGTGCTCTTCGCGATCAGCCACGCGCCCACGGCCGACACCCCGGGCAACGCGGAGTTCGTCGCCAAGTACAAGGAGATGTACGACGGCAACGAGCCCCCCGAGGACGCCGCCGACGCGTTCGCCGCCGGCCAGGTGCTCCAGGCCGCCGTCGAGGGTGTCGGCAGCATCGACGACCAGGCCGCACTCGCCCAGTGGCTGCGCGACAACAAGGTCTCGACGATCCTCGGCGACCTGGAGTGGAACGAGGACGGCTCGCCGATCGGCGACTTCCTGATCGGGCAGTGGCAGGATGGCGCCGTCCAGTTCGTGCTCCCCGAGGAGTTCGCCACCACCGACAAGCTGATCCCCGGATGGCAGCCCGGAGGCGCCGGCTGATGACCGAGCTCCTCCAGAACCTCCTCCTGGGGCTGCTCCTCGGTGGCGTGTACGCCCTGGCGGCGAGCGGGCTGACGCTGATCTTCGGCGTCATGAAGGTGATCAACATCGCCCACGGTGCGTTCCTGATCGTGGCCGCCTTCATCACCTACTCGCTGTGGAACGAGCTGGGCATCGACCCGCTGCTCGCGGTGGTGATCACGACGCCGGTGGTGTTCGTCCTCGGCTGGGTCACCTACCAGCTGCTGGTCGCGCCGATCCGCACCGCGCCGATGGCCTCGACCGTGCTGCTCACGTTCGGGCTGGCGCTGGTGCTGGAGGGGGCGATGGGGGAGATCTGGGGCAACAACTCGACGGCGATCCGGCCGTCGTACGCCGACGAGTCGTTCGTGGTCGGCGACATCTTCCTGCCCAAGGCGCAGGTGTTCGGCGGCCTGCTCGCGGTCGTCGTGCTCGCCGTGCTCTGGGTGGTGCTCACCCAGACCTGGCTCGGCCGCGCGATCCGGGCCGCGGCGGTCAACCCGTCGTCGGCCGAGCTGGTCGGCATCAAGGTGAGCGCGGTCGCCGCCCTGGTCTTCGGCCTCGGCATCGCCGCGGCCGGCGCGGGCGGCGCGATCACCGGCGTGCTCTACCCGTTCGTGCCCGGCTCGCACTACCAGTGGATCGCGCGACTGCTGGCGATCGTGGTGCTCGGCGGGCTCGGCAGCCTGAACGGCGCGATGCTCGGCGCCCTCATCTTCGGCATCGCCGAGACGCTCACCGCCGCGTACGTCTCGCCCTCGTGGGCGACCGCGGTGCCCTACGCGATCGTGTTCGCGGTGCTGCTCATCCGGCCGCAGGGCCTGCTCGGCGTCCGGCTCCGCGAGGACGCGGTGGCGACGACATGACGACGACCGACAGCCCCGCCGTGACGGCGTCGGAAGCGCCGCCCGCACGCCACTTCAACCCGATCTGGATCGGCCGCACGCTGGCGCTCGTGGCCGGCCTGCTGCTCGTGCTGTACCCGGTGCTGAGCGACGACCTCTTCTACCAGAACATGATCATCCTCTCGCTGGTCTTCGCGATCGGCGCGAGCGGGCTGAGCATCATCTCCGGGTTCGCCGGCTACGTCTCGTTGGGCCAGGGTGCGTTCATCGGCCTCGGCGGGTACACCATCGGCGTGCTCGCCGCCCGCGTCGACGGCGTGAACCCGTGGTGGTGGGTGCCGGTCGCGGGCGTGGTCGCCGCACTCGTGGCGCTGGTGCTCGGCATGGTGTCGCTGCGCTCGAGCGGGCCGTCGTTCGTGATCATCACGGTGGCGTTCCTGTTCCTGATCCAGACGATCGCCGTCAACTGGGTCGACGTGACCAACGGGACGGCGGGGCTGTCGCTGCCGCTGCCCACGTGGGACCGCGAGATCATCAACTGGCCCTTCTACTACGTGCTGGTCGCGATCCTCGCCCTCCAGCTGCTGATGACCTGGTGGATCCGGCGCACCAAGCTCGGGATGGGCCTGATCGCGATCCGCGAGGACGAGACCAAGGCGGCGACGATCGGCATCAACCTGCCGGTCGAGAAGATCATCGCGTTCGTGGCCAGCACGATCTTCGTGGGCATGGGCGGGGCGGCGTACGGCTACTACCTGACCTTCATCGATCCGCGCGGCATGTTCAGCATCCTGCTCAGCGTGCAGCTCGTGCTCTCGCTGCTCGTCGGTGGCAAGGCGACGCTGTGGGGGCCGGTGCTCGGCGCCTTCCTCGTCGAGTACCTCAACGAGTACGCCAACAACAACCTCGGCGGCGGCAACAGCCGGCTGTTCCTGTTCGGCGGGCTGCTGGTCGCCGTGGTGATCTTCCTGCCCAAGGGCATCCTCCCGGCGATCGAGTCCTTCCTGCTGCGACGGCGTACGGCGGGCAGGGCGGGCCTGGTCGGAGCCCGGATCGGCAGCGGCGGCAGCCTCGCCTCGCTGACCGGACGGCTCCAGCTGGTCGAGAGAGTCGAGGGCGAGGCGCCGTCCGAGAAGCCGCTGCTGGAGGTGCGCAACCTGACCCGGCACTTCGGTGGCGTCAAGGCGGTCGACGGTGCGTCGTTCACGGTGCCCGAGGGCTCGATCACCGGACTGATCGGGCCCAACGGCTCGGGCAAGACCACCCTCTTCAACCTGATCGACGACACCATCCGCGCCGAGTCGGGCGAGATCCTCCTCGACGGCAAGCGCATCGACGGCCTGCCGTCGTGGAAGCGGGCCCACCTGGGCCTCGGACGCACCTTCCAGATCACCCGGCTGTTCCGCGAGATGACGGTGCTCGAGAACGTCGTGGCCGCGCAGCGGTCGTTCTCCATCCGCCAGCTCGGCCGGATCGCGGTCAGCGGCGCCGAGGCGCGGATGGCCGACGAGCTGCTCGAGTACGTCGGCATGCTGGCCTTCCGCGACCAGCCGGCCCGCGCCCTCTCCTACGGCCAGCAGAAGCTGGTCGAGCTGGCGCAGGTGCTGATGCTCGACCCCAAGCTGATCCTGCTCGACGAGCCGGCCGGCGGCATCAACCCGGTGCTGATCGAACGGATGGGCGAGATGGTGCGCGAGCTCAACTCCTACGGCAAGACGTTCCTCATCGTGGAGCACAACATGCCGTTCGTGCTCGGGCTGTGCGACCCCGTGCACGTGCTGGGCCGCGGCCGCACGATGGCCTCGGGCACCGCCGAGGAGATCCAGCGCGACCCGGCGGTGATCGACGCCTACCTGGGTGACGACTTCGTGCTCGACGAGCTGCCCGAGGAGGCGGGGAACCGATGACCGACGAGATGCTGCGGATCTCCGGCGTGGTCGCCGGGTACGGCGGCGGCGACGTCCTGCAGGGGGTCGACATCACCGTGCCCACCGGCTCGGTCGCCTGCATCGTCGGGCCGAACGGGGCCGGCAAGTCGACGGTGCTGCGCGCCGTGAGCGGTCTGCTCACCCCGCGGCTGGGTGAGATCCACCTGAAGGGCGAGCGGATCGACCGCTGCTCGCCGGCCGACATCCTGCGCCGCGGGGTGTCGCAGGTGCCGCAGTCGAACGCGCTGTTCCCCAACATGAGCGTGCGCGAGAACGTGCTGCTCGGCAGCTACATCATCCGGCGTCAGCGGTCGCTGGTGCGCGAGCGCTACGACCGGGTGGCCGAGCTGTTCCCGATCGTCGCCGAGCGGGCACACCACAACGCCGGCAACCTCTCGGGCGGGCAGCGGCGGATGGTCGAGTTCGCGCGCTCGCTGATGCTCGACCCGGTGCTGCTGCTCCTCGACGAACCGTCGCTCGGGCTCGACCCCAAGGCGCTGCAGACCCTCTACAACTCGGTGATGGTGCTGAGTCGCAGCGGCAAGACGATCCTCGTCGTCGAGCAGAACGTGCGCTTCGGCATGAAGATGGCCTCCGACGGCATCGTGATGGAGAGCGGCAAGGTGATCACCCAGCGAGACTCCGCCTCGATCCTGGCCGATCCGCACCTGACCCAGATGTACTTCGGCGGCACGGTCTCCGCGGCTCCGTCCGACGAGCTGCCGTCGGTGCCGACGTGAGTCACGAACCGTTGCTCACCGAGCAGCTCGCCGGGTCCGACAGCCCCGCGCACGTGCTGCTCGCCGAGACTCTCGACGGGCTGTACACGCCGTACGCGTTGCGGTTGCCGCCCGGCCCCGGCCCGCACCCGTTCGTGTTCGTCGCCTACGGCAACGGTGGCGGCGGCGTCGACTGGCTGGTCGACCGCGTGCACCGCTTCCGGCACGTCACCGACGTCCTGCTCGAGGCGGGCTACGCCTGCGCCTGGGCGCGCTACCGCACCGAGGTCGAGCTCGGCTACCAGACCGGCGGCCGGCTACGGGTCGAGGGCCGGCAGGGGATGGAGCTGATGAACCGGGCGCCGCTGGAGTACGAGGACGAGGTCGCGATCCTGCGCCACGTCGGCGCCCATCCCGCCATCGACGCCGACCGCCTCTTCCACCTCGGCGTCAGCCACGCCGGCGAGATGCTCTTCAAGCTCTGCTCGCAGTACGCCGGCCTGCTGCGCGCCGGCGTGGCGGCCGAGCCGGCGTCGCACGAGCTGCTGACGCTGCGCCTCGACGGCGAGCCGACGGTCGAGACCGTCGACGGGCTGCGCGACATCGAGAGCCTCGAGATCCGCAGCACCGAGCACGCCCGCTCCCGGATCGCCGACCACGACGAGGTCGCCGCCCGGCTCGCCGCCGTCGACATCCCGGTGCTGGTGCTGGGCCGTGACCAGGACGAGCTGCAGGGCATCTTCCGGCTGACCTACGAGCTGCTGGCCCAGACCAGGGACGACGCCGAGTGGCGCACCTGGAGCCACGACGTCCACGGCTACATCTACCCCGAGTCCGACGAGCACGGCGTCCCGCAGGTCGACGACGTCCAGCGCGAGGCCCTCGCCGTGATCGTCGACTTCCTCGACCGCCACCGCTAGCCCAGGGCGGCGTTGACCACCTCGCGGGCCTCGTCCTGCACCCGGGCCAGGTGCTCGGGGCCCTGGAACGACTCGGCGTAGATCTTGTAGACGTCCTCGGTGCCCGACGGCCGGGCGGCGAACCAGGCCGAGTCGGTGGTGACCTTGAGGCCGCCGATCTTGGCGCCGTTGCCGGGGGCCTCGGTCAGCCTGGCCGTGATCGGCTCACCGGCCAGGGACGTCGCGGTGACGGCGTCCGGTGTCAGCGCGCCGAGCGCGGCCTTCTGCTCGCGGGTGGCGGGCGCGTCGATCCGCGCGTACGCCGGCTCGCCGTGCTCGGCGACCAGGTCTGCGTAGTGCTCGCTCGGGGTGCGGCCCGTCTTCGCGAGGATCTCGGAGGCGAGCAGGCAGAGGATCAGCCCGTCCTTGTCGGTGGTCCACACGGTGCCGTCGGTGCGCAGGAACGAGGCGCCGGCCGACTCCTCGCCGCCGAACCCGAACGACCCGTCGATCAGCCCCGGCACGAACCACTTGAAGCCGACCGGCACCTCGACCATCGGCTTGCCCAACGACGCCGCGACCCGGTCGATCATCGACGACGACACCAGCGTCTTGCCGATCCGGGCGGTGTCGGGCCAGCCCGGTCGGGCGCCGCCGAAGAGGTACTGGATGGCGACGGCGAGAAAGTGGTTGGGGTTCATCAGGCCGGCGTCGGGAGTGACGATGCCGTGCCGGTCGGCGTCGGCGTCGTTGCCGGTCGCGACGTCGAACTCGTCGCGCCGCGCGACCAGCGAGGCCATGGCATGGGGCGACGAGCAGTCCATCCGGATCTTGCCGTCCCAGTCGAGGGTCATGAACCGCCAGGTCGCGTCGACCAGCGGGTTCACCACGGTGAGGTCGATGCCGTGCCGGTCGGCGATCTCGCCCCAGTAGTGCACCGACGCCCCGCCGAGCGGGTCGGCCCCGATCCGCACCCCGGCCTCCTTGATCGCCGCGAGGTCGACCACCGCGGGCAGGTCGTCGACGTACTCACCGAGGAAGTCATACGATCCGGCGCCCCGGCGAGCCGCCTCGTATGACGCACGGCGGACGTCGGCCAGGCCGCCCCGGATCAGCTCGTTGGCGCGGTCGGCGATCACCGAGGTGGCGTCGGAGTCAGCGGGCCCGCCGTGCGGCGGGTTGTACTTGAAGCCGCCGTCGCCGGGCGGGTTGTGCGAGGGGGTGACCACGATGCCGTCGGCGAGGCCCCCCTGCTGAGAGGTCTTGCCGCGGTTGGCACGGATGATCGCGTGCGACACCGCAGGCGTCGGTGTGTAGGCGTCGCGGGCGTCGACCAGCACGGTCACGTCGTTGGCGGCCAGCACCTCCAGCGCGGTCGCCCACGCCGGCTCCGACAGTCCGTGGGTGTCGCGCCCGATGAAGAGCGGCCCGTCGTACCCCTGCCCTCGGCGGTAGTCGCAGATCGCCTGGGTGGTGGCGAGGATGTGCGTCTCGTTGAACGACGTCGTCAGCGACGAGCCGCGGTGCCCGCTGGTGCCGAACGCGACCTGCTGGTCGACGTCCTCGGGATCGGGGACGCCGGTGTAGTACGCCGTCACGAGGTGGGCGACGTCGACGAGGTCGGACGGCGCGGCGGTCTGTCCTGCGCGGGGGTCGGCCATGGGTGCCATCGTGCACCCCCGCGAGTCAGGGGCGGAAGGTGGTCTGCGCGTGCGGGGCCTTGGCGAAGACGATCACCTTCGTCGGGCGCACGACGTACACCCACGGCCGGCTGCCGTCTGCGTCGACGAAGGTCTCCTCCTCGGCCTGCCAGTCCCAGTCGGCGCCGTACTTGTCCCGCCAGGCGGCGGCAAGTGGCGTCGAGGGCCTGGCGACCGGTGACCCGCTCGGGCGTGCCCTCGACGACGGCGTCGGTGCCGGCCGCCCACGTGTTGACGCCGGTGGTCACGGTCACCGCGCTGCCGGCCTCGATGTTGCGCACCTTCTGCTCGCCCTTGCCGGTGCAGAACACGAAGGCTGCGTCGTGCCAGACGCCGACGAGCGGGACGGTGTGCGGGCGACCGTCGGGTCTCACCGTGGTGATCCAGTAGAGCTCGGCCGCGCCGAGCAGGGTCTCGACCTCGGCCCAGGACGGCGCGGTGGCGGCGGGGTGGGAGAAGCGGGCGTCGACGGTTCCGGTGGTCATGCAGGTGACGACCCGGCGTCCCTCAGGAAATCATCGGATCCCGATGTCGGATCCCGGCGGTCCGCGTTCGTCGTGCTGTGTACGACGATGGAACCGACCACGAGGAGTGCCCGATGAAGTACATGATGTTCGTCTGCCGCGACGCCGAGCCCGACACCGCCTCGGACGCGGGCGAGTCACCCGTCGAGGACTGGGTGGCCAAGCACGACGCGTCCGGGGTCCGGGTCATCGGCGAGCGGCTGCGGCCGCCCACCGACGCGACCGTCGTCCGCAAGCGGGACGGCAAGGTGCTGGTCACCGACGGCCCGTTCGCCGAGTCGCGCGAGTGGATCGTCGGCTTCGACATCCTCGAGTGCGACGACCTCGACCAGGCGATCGCGGTGGCCGCCGAGCACGAGATGGCCCGCGCCGGCCGGCTCGAGCTGTGGCCGTTCTGGCCCTTCGACGAGTGACCGAGCCGCACGCGGCACTCGCCACGACCCTGGCCGAGGAGCGGCTGCGGATCGTGGCGACGCTGATCCGCACCACCGGCGACTGGGACCTCGCCGAGGACGCCGTCGCCGACGCGGCCGAGCGGGCGCTGACCCGCTGGCCCGTCGACGGCGTCCCCGAGCGGCCGGCCGCGTGGCTGACCACGGTGGCGCGACGGCGGGCGGTCGACCTGATCCGTCGTGCCGGCACCGAGCGACGCAAGCTGGAGGAGGTGGCTGCCGTGGAGTCGCTACGGGACGACGTCGCGCCGGCCGGTCCGCTGGACGACGACCGGCTACGGCTCGTCTTCACCTGCTGCCACCCCGCGCTGTCGCTGGAGTCGCGGGTCGCGCTCACCCTCAAGGTGGTGGCCGGGCTCTCGACCGAGTCGGTGGCCCGGGCGTTCCTCACCACTCCGGCGACCATGGGCCAGCGGCTGCTGCGCGCGAAGCAGAAGATCGCGAACGCCGCCATCCCCTACCGCGTACCCGGACCCGACCTGCTGCCCGCGCGCCTCGACGGCGTGCTCGCGGTGGTCTACCTCGTCTTCACCGAGGGGTACGCCGCGCACGCAGCCGGGCTCGCCGACGAGGCGGTCCGGCTCGGCCGGCTGCTCGTGTCGCTGGTGCCGGGCCCCGACCACGCCGACGAGGCGCGGTCGCTCCTGGCCTTGATGCTGCTGCAGCACTCACGCCGCGACGCCCGGCTGGTCGACGGCGAGCTGGTGCCGCTCGAGCAGCAGGACCGGGGCCGCTGGGACAGCGATGCGATCGACGAGGCGCGCGAGCTGCTCGCCGTCCCGACGGCGAAGGTGGGCTCCTACCGGCTCCAGGCCGAGCTCGCGGCGCAGCACGCGGTGGTGTCACGAGCCGAGGACACCGACTGGCCGGCCATCGTGTCCCTCTACGACCAGCTGCTCGGGCTGACGCCCTCGCCGGTGGTCGCCCTCAACCGGGCCGTCGCCGTGGGCATGAGCGACGGCCCGCTCGCCGGTCTGGCGGCCCTCGACGGCGTCGCCACCGACCGACGCCTCGACGGCAACCCGATGGTCGCCGCCACGCGCGGCGACCTGCTCGAGCGGGCGGGACTGCGGGGCGAGGCCGCCCGGGAGTTCGGCCGGGCCGCCGACCTCGCCACCACCGACGTCGAGCGACGCGCCCTGCTGCGCCGCCTGGCCCTGATCGAAGGAGACCGATGACGACCGTGACCGAGACCGACCTGACCCTGGCCGACGGCGGCACCCTGCACGTCTACGACACGACGAGGGGCGACCTCCCCGTGCTGTGGCACCACGGCACCCCCAACACCGGGCTCCCGCCCGAGCCGCTGTTCGCGGCGTCCGAGCGGTTCGGCCTGCGCTGGGTCTCGTGGGACCGGCCGGGGTACGGCGGCTCGACGCCGGCGCCCGGCCGGCCGGTCTCGTCGGCGGCGACCTACGCCGCCGCGGCGGCCGACGCCCTCGGACTCGACCGGTACGCCGTGATGGGCCACTCCGGCGGCGGCCCGCACGCGCTGGCCTGCGCCGCGCTCGCGCCGGACCGGGTCGTCGCCGCGGTGGCGGTCGCGTCCATGGCGCCGTACGACGGCGGCGGGCTCGACTACACCCACGGCATGTGCGCGTCCGGGGCCGCCGCCCTCGGGGCCGCGGCGGCCGGTCTCGAGGCCAGGGAGGCACACGAGGTCGCGCACGGCGACGACTACGACCCGGAGTTCACCGACGCCGACGAGGCGGCGTTGGGCGGCGAGTGGGGCTGGTTCGTCAAGGTCGTGCGAGCGGCCGCGCCGTCCGGTCCGGGGCCCGCGATCGACGACGATGTCGCCTACGCGGCCCCCTGGGGGTTCGACCCGGCGCAGGTCAGCGCACCGACGCTCCTCGTCCACGGCGAACGCGACCGGATCGCCCCACCCGGTCACGCGAGGTGGCTGGCCGCCCGGATCCCGCACGCCGAGCTGCGCGTCTTGGCGGACGACGGGCACATCTCGGCGATGCGGCACGCCGAGCCGGCCCTCGACTGGCTGGCCGCGCACCACCCCTGAAAGTGGACTGGACCACCTGTGTGGGCGAGGGATTCCCCGCTACTCGGCCCCGATCGGCCGCACCTAGGTTCCGGTCATGACCCGACTCGCACGCGCCGGCGTGGCGCTCGTCGCCGCCACCGTCGCCGGCTCCGCCCTCCTCGTCCCGTCGTCACCGAGCGCGGTCGCGGCGTCCTCAGCGCTCGCGGGCAACGGACCCGACGTCCCGGTGGCGAACGTGCAGGCCCACCTGCAGGCGTTCTCCGACATCGCGGCCGCGAACGGCGGCAACCGGGCGCACGGCACGACCGGCTACAGCGCCTCGGTCGCCTACGTGAAGGGCAAGCTCGACGCGGCCGGCTACACCACGACGCAGCAGTCGTTCACCTACAACGGGCGCACCGGCTACAACCTGATCGCCGACCTCCCGGGAGGCGACAGCGCCAACACCGTGATGGTCGGCGCCCACCTCGACTCGGTGTCGAGCGGCGCGGGCATCAACGACAACGGCTCCGGCTCGGCCGGCATCCTCGAGGTGGCGCTGCAGCTCGCCGCGGCGCCCGACGACCCCACCAGGCACGTGCGGTTCGGGTTCTGGGGAGCCGAGGAGCTGGGCCTGATCGGCTCGTCGCGCTACGTCTCCAGCCTCAGCGCCACCCAGCGCAGCCAGATCGACAGCTACTACAACGTCGACATGATCGGCTCGCCCAACCCCGGCTACTTCCTGTACGACGGCGACAACTCCGACGGTGTCGGCTCGGGCCCCGGCCCGGCCGGCTCGGCGTACCTCGAGCAGGTGCTGGCCGACTACTACGCCGAGATCGGCGTGCCGACCCGCGGCACCGACTTCGACGGGCGCAGCGACTACGGGCCGTTCATCAGCGCCGGCATCCCGGCCGGCGGCATCTTCACCGGCGCCGAGGGACGCAAGACCGCCGCCCAGGTGACCCTCTGGGGCGGCACCGCCACCGCCTTCGACCCCTGCTACCACTCCTCGTGCGACGGGCTGTCGAACATCAACGCCACCGCTCTCGACCGCAACTCCGACGCCCTCGCCCACGCGCTGTGGACGGTCGCGCTGGTGGGCGACGTCGAGCCGCCCGCGCCGGTCTGTGCCGAGCAGACCGCCTCCGGCACGTTGGCCGCGCGCGGCACGGCGTACGCGTCGTCGTCGACGGGCTTCGCGCTCGCCGCGGGCGCCGTGAAGGGCTGCCTCGACGGACCCTCCGGCACCGACTTCGACCTGTACCTGCAGCGCCGCTCGACGTCGGGCACCTGGTCGGACGTCGCCGCCGGCGAGTCGAGCGGACCCGACGAGGAGGTCACCTACACCGTCTCCTCGGGCGCCGCCGGCACCTACCGCTGGCGCGTCTACGCCTACTCCGGCTCGGGTGCCTGGTCGTTGGGCTGGGACGTTCCCTAGGGGTAGACGATCCCGGTGGTGCGCTGGCTGAGCCGCCACAGGTCGCGGGCGGCGGCGGCGTCGCGGGAGAGCCGGTTGCCGGTGGTGACCTGCGGAGTGCCGGAGAACTCGCCGGCGCCGCTCGGCCCGCAGTAGCTGCCGCCCGGCAGGTCGGCGGTGGCGGCCATCAGGGTCGGCCAGGCGCCGACCGCCGCCGGCTGCGACACGGCGCGGACGGCGGCGTCCAGGATCGACGCGATCCCGCCGGACGCCCGGCCGTACTGACCGTTGGCCGCCAGGTGGGTGCCGGCGAAGCCGGGGTGGGAGGCAAGCGCCTTGACCGGCACGCCGGACTCGCGGCAACGCCGGTCGAGCTCGGCGGTGAACAGCAGGTTGGCCAGCTTGCTGCGGCCGTAGGTCGCCCAGGTGTGGTAGATCCGGCTGGACGCCGTGGGGTCGACGATCGGGCGCCGCGCCAGCCGGTGCAGCTGTGACGACACCGTGACCACGGTGGCGGCACCGCTCGCCACGAGCTGGGGGAGCAGCAGACCGGTGAGCAGGAACGGGCCGAAGTGGTTGGTGGCCAGCTGGAGGTCGAGCCCGTCGTCGGTGCGCTCCCGCTTGGTGCCCATCACGCCGGCGTTGTTGACGAGCACGTCGATCGGTCCGAGCCGTGCGGCCGCGGCGCCCGCGTGCCGCACGGAGTCGAGGTCGGCCAGGTCGACGACGAGCCGCTCGAGGCTCGCGGTGGGTGCGTCGGCGCGGATCGCGTCGGCGGTCTCGTCGAGCTTGTGGGGCGTCCGGCCCGCCAGCACGACGCGGGCGCCGCGGCGCGCGAGCTCGAGAGCGGTGTGGTGCCCGAGGCCGCCAAGGGATGGCCCGGTGACCACGACGGTGCGCCCGGCCTGGTCGGGGATGTCGGCCGGGCTCCAGCTGTCAGTGGGTGCCTCGGTCACGGCGTCGTGGCCATCACGGCGAGGATCCGCTGCCCCAGCTCGCGGTCGCCCTCGACCTCGACGGCCGCCGGGCGACGTCCACCGGCGAGGACGACGTACGACTCCCGGTCGGCGCGCAGCGTGACGGTCGGGTCGGCGGGCAGCTCGGTGAGCCGCTCACCGCGTGCGGCGTCGTTGACGGTGAAGGCGATCGGGGCGCTGCCCTCGACGTCGACGAGCGCGGTGGTGCCGGGCGTCGCGCGGGCCTTCTTCGCCAGCACGAAGCCGAACCCCTCGAGCAGGTAGTCGGTGGTGTGCTGGGCGGCGACCGAGTCGAGGCCGCCGGGCATGCCGACCGCGCGACGGACGTCCTGCTCGTGCATCCAGATGTCGAGTGGCCGGTTGCGGAGGAGGACCTCCCAGGTCCAGGGCACGCCGCCGAAGATCACCGGCGGTTTCGCGCTGGCGTCGGTGGGTGGGTCGGCCAGCAGCTGCTCGTGCCGCCGGGTGGTGACCTCGAGGATCTCGGCGACGATCTCGGCCGGCGCTCGGTGCTGCCGGTTGACGACCCCGATCTCGGTGTAGAGGCCCATCAGTCCGGTCACGTGCGAGGGCTCGCCGACCTCGGCGGTCTCCTCGGCGTTTCCTGCCAGGACGCTCTCGAGGTGGGCGGTGTGGCTGGCGCAGGCCCGCACGTCCCACCCGGGCAGGTCGGTCGGCGTCGTCCACTGCTCGGGCGGCACCTCGTCGAGCACGGCCGTGAGGTCGCGCACCGCGCTCCACCAGACGTCGACGTACCGGGCCAGTCGCTCCTGGTCACTCATGCCGTGGAGGCTATCGATCACTCGTAGAAGGCGTCGTCGTAGACCTCGAGGGTGTCGTAGTCGCCGAGGGGGGTGGTGGCGGACGTCGTGCAGCTCAGGGTCGCGCTCCGCTCGAAGGACACACTCGTGTTGCTGTAGCAGTCGATCTCGGCCACCTCCTCGTTGGCCTTCACCAGCGTGAAGGTGAGGTTGATCCGCTCGCTGTCCTCGTCGTCACGCTGGTTGGTGCCCCGGAGCCCGGTGATGGCCTGCGTCGGGTCCGCCCCGGGCGCGAGCTGCCACCCCTGGTCGTACTCGAAGCCGCGGATCTCGAAGGCATCTCCCGCGGTCACGGTGAGCGGGTCGTTCTCGGAGCCCACGTAGTCGTCGTCGAAGGTGTCCTCGATCGAGTCGGACACGTTGTTGACGGCGACGAACACCAGGGTGACCAGCCCGCCGCAGAACAGCAGCACGACCACGCCCACGATCAGCAGGATGTTGCGCGTGGTGTGGTTGGGCTGCTGCTGCATCTGCGCGTAGGGGTTGGGGTAGGCGCCCGGCCCGTACGGCGCGTAGGGCTGCTGACCGGGCGGCTGGGACTCGGGCTGCTGGGGCTCGCCGTAGGGCGGCTGCTGCGACATGAGCGCCATTCTGTCCCGGATCCAGCCCGGTCAACCCTCACGCGCCGCGGGCGAGGCTGACGGCGATCGCCAGCATCGTGAGCCCGATGACGACGTCGAGCACCTGCCAGGCGCGGGGTGTCGAGAGTGTGCGGTGAGCGAGACGGGCGCCGTACCCGAGTCCGGTGAACCACACGACGCTCGCCGTGCACGCACCGGCGGCGAACCACCAGCGACTGTCGTGGGTGTTGGCGATCGAGCCGAGCAGCAGCACGGTGTCGAGGTAGACGTGCGGGTTCAGCCAGGTGAGCGCGAACGCCGTGCGCACCGCCCGGCCGAGGGTGGCGCCGTCACCGGTGGCTGCCTGCAGCGACTCGGCCCGGCGGGCCCGGAGCAGGGTGCTGACGCCGTACCAGGTGAGGAACGCGACGCCGGCCCACCGCACGACGTCGATCACCCACCCGGCGCGCTCCACGACCGTGCCGATGCCCGCGACGCCGGCCACGATCAGGAGCAGGTCGGAGACCGCGCACACCGCCACCACGGCGACGACGTGACGGCGGGCCAGGCCCTGCCGGAGCACGAACGCGTTCTGAGCGCCGATCGCCACGATCAGGCTCAGGCCGGTGAGCAGGCCGGCGATCGTGGAGGTGAGCACACGGTCCACGCTAGAGAACCGCTACCGTCCAGACCAGCGAAAGTATCTGTCCGTTCTTTAGAGTTGCTTCATGCAGCCCCACCCCGACCAGCTCGCAGCACTGGCGGCGATCGTCGAGCACGGCACGTTCGAGGCCGCCGCGCGTAGCCTGCACGTCACGACGAGCGCCGTCAGCCAACGCATCCGGGCGCTCGAGACGGCGGCCGGTCAGGTGCTGGTGCGGCGGGCCACGCCCTGTGTGGCCACCCCCGCCGGGGAGACGCTGGTGCGGCTGGCCCGCCAGACCGCGCTGCTGTACGACGAGGCGCGGGCGGCGCTGGGAGACGAGACCCGCAGCCGGGTCGACCTGCCGGTCGTCGTCAATGCCGACTCGCTGGCCACCTGGTTCCGCGACGTCCTCGAGGACGTCGGAGCGTGGGACGGCGTGGCCCTGCGCCTCCACGTGGAGGACCAGGCCTGGTCGGCCGACCTGCTGCGCCGGGGCGACGTCCTCGGCGCCGTCACCTCCGACCCGGTCGCCGTGCAGGGGTGCGTCGTCGAACCGCTCGGGGTGCTGCGCTACCGGCCGGCGGCCACGCACGCGTTCGCCGAGCGGTGGCGTCGGGGCCTGGGCTACGACTGGGCGCGGATGCCGGTGGTGGTGTTCAACGAGCGGGACGCCCTGCAGCACGAGATCCTGGCCGCGCGCGGCCTCGGTCCGCCTCCGGTCGTGCACCGGGTGCCGACGTCGGCCGACTTCCACGAGGCGGTCCGGCTCGGCCTGGGGTGGGGGCTGCTCCCCGACCCTCAGCTCGTCCCCGACCTGATCGCGGGCGGGCGGCTGGTGACGCTGTCGGCGCGGCAGCGCGTCGACGTCGTCCTGCACTGGCAGCGGTGGCGGATCGACTCACCCACCCTGACCCGCCTCACCGACCTGGTCCGGCAGGCGGCTACCCGCTCGTTGACCAGGATCCGCTGAACCACGCTGACCCGTCCTCATCAGGGACGGGTCAGCGTGGAGGACGGATCAGAAGGCGGCTTCGTCGAGGTCCATCAGGGAGAGGTCGGTGGCCTCGGCGATGGCGCGCTCGGCGCTGACCTTGGGCAGGTTGTGCTGGGCGAAGAACTGGGCCGCGGCGACCTTGCCCTCGTAGAACGGCTGGTCCTTGGCCGACACCTCGCCGCCGAGCTTCTCGAGTGCGACGTCGGCGCCGCGGAGCAGCAGCCAGGCGCAGACGACGTCGCCGAGCACCATCAGCAGGCGGCTGGTGTTGAGGCCGACCTTGTAGATGTTGCGGACGTCGTCCTGCGCCGACATCAGGTCGTTGATCAGGTGCCCGACCAGGGCGTTGGCGTCGTCGAGGGCGGTGGCGAGCAGCGCGCGCTCGTTCTTGAGCCGGCCGTTGCCGACCTCGGAGTCGATGAACGACTGGATCTCGGCGGCGATCGTGCCGAGGGCCTGACCCTGGTCCTTGACGATCTTGCGGAAGAAGAAGTCCTGGCCCTGGATCGCCGTGGTGCCCTCGTAGAGGGTGTCGATCTTCGCGTCGCGCACGTACTGCTCGATCGGGTACTCCTGCAGGAAGCCGGAGCCGCCGAAGGTCTGCAGCGACTCGGTGCCCAGCAGCACCCACGAGCGCTCCGAGCCGTAGCCCTTGACGATCGGGAGCAGCAGGTCGTTGACGGCGTTCGCGAGCCTGGTGTCCTCGGACTGTCCCTCGCCCGCGTGCTCGGCGATCTGGATCTTGTCCTGCCAGGACGCCGTGTAGAGCACCAGTGCGCGCATCGCCTCCGAGAACGACTTCTGCACCATCAGCGAGCGACGGACGTCGGGGTGGTGGGTGATCGTCACCCGCGGCGCGGTCTTGTCGCCCGACTGGGTGAGGTCGGCGCCCTGGTGACGCGTCTTGGCGTACTCGAGGGCGTTGAGGTAGCCGGTCGACAGCGTCGCGATCGCCTTGGTGCCCACCATCATCCGGGCGTTCTCGATCACCTGGAACATCTGGGCGATGCCGTTGTGCACCTCGCCGAGGAGGTAGCCGACGGCCGGCTCGCCGCCGCCGACGGCGGAGTCGCCGAAGGTGAGCTCGCAGGTGTTCGACACCTTGATGCCCATCTTGTGCTCGACGTTGGTGACGTAGACGCCGTTGCGCTCGCCGAGCTCGCCGGTCTCGAGGTCGAAGTGGTACTTCGGGACGATGAACAGGCTCAGGCCCTTGGTGCCCGGGCCGCCGGCGCCCTCGACGCCGACCGGGCGGGCCAGCACGAGGTGGATGACCTGGTCGGACAGGTCGGACTCGGCCGAGGTGATGAACCGCTTGACGCCCTCGATGTTCCAGGTGCCGTCGGCGTTGGCGGTGGCCTTGGTGCGGCCGGCGCCGACGTCGGAGCCGGCGTCGGGCTCGGTGAGCACCATCGTCGAGACCCACCTCTTGTCGACCATGAGCTGGGCGATGGCGTGGTCGCGCTCGTTGCCGTTGCGGTCGACGACGCCGGCGAACATCGGGCCGGCGCCGTACATCCAGATCGCGGGGTTGGCGCCGAGCACCATCTCGCCCATCGCCCAGTTGACGCTCGGGGGAGCCGGCGTGCCGCCCAGCTCGGCGCGGGTGCCCAGGCGCCAGTACTCGGCGTCCATCCAGGCGTCGTAGCTCTTCTTGAACGACGCCGGCACGGGCGCAGTGTGTGCCGCGGGGTCGAAGACCGGCGGGTTGAGGTCGGCGTCGGCGAAGGACTCGGCGAGCTCGTGGGTCGCCATCCGCTCCACCTCGGCGAGGATCGAGCGGACCGTCTCGGTGTCGACCTCGGCGTACGGGCCGGTGCCGAGGATCTGGTCGCGGCCGAGCACCTCGAAGAGGTTGAACTCGATGTCGCGCAGGTTGCTCTTGTAGTGGCTCACTGATCCACGCTTTCGTGTCTCGATGTCGAGGGAGCGGCTACCAGCCGGTAACTTGATGGTACGAGAGGCCCCCAGCGCGTGCAACACGAGGTCCGTCACCTACCCCAGACAGGCCACGGACGAGCGGGGACAGCGCTACACGAACGCGCTCTCGCCGGTGATCGCGCGGCCGACGATGAGGGTGTTCATCTCGCGGGTGCCCTCGTAGGAGTAGATGGCCTCGGCGTCGGCGACGAAGCGGCCCACGTGGTGCTCGAGCAGGATGCCGTTGCCGCCCAGCACCTCGCGCGCCCAGCCGACGGTCTCGCGCATCCGCACGGTGCTGTGGGCCTTGCAGAGCGAGGCGTGCTCGTCGCGCAGGTTGCCGGCGTCCTGCAGCTGCGAGGCGCGCGCGTTCATGGCGGTGGACGCCGTGACGTTGGCCAGCATCTTGACCAGCAGGTCCTGCACCATCTGGAACGACGCGATCGGGCGGCCGAACTGCTGGCGCGCCTTCGTGTAGCGCAGCGCGTGCTCGAACGCGCCCCGCGCACAGCCGGCGGCCTGCCACGCGACGTCCATCCGGGTCACCCGCAGCACCCGGGCGGTGTCGGCGAAGCGGTGCGCCTCCTGCAACCGGTTCTCCTCCGGCACGCGCACGTCGCGCAGGGAGATCTCGGCGTTCTGCACCACGCGGAGCGCGATCTTGTCCTCCTGCTTGGTGCAGGTCATGCCGGGCGTGTCCTTCTCGACCACGAAGCCCTTGACCTCGCCGTCGTCCTCGTCGCGCGCCCAGATCACGACCAGGTCGGCGAAGGTCGCGTTGCCGATCCACTTCTTCTCCCCGTTGAGCACCCACGCGTCGCCGTCGCGCCGTGCGGACGTCGCGAGGCCGCCGGCGATCGCCGAACCGACGTCGGGCTCGGTGAGGCCGAACGCGCCGATCAGCTCCATCCGGGCCATCGCCGGCAGCCAGCGCTCCTGCTGCTCTGCGGAGCCGCACAGGGCGATCGAGCCCATCGCCAGGCCGCCGTGCACGCCCATGAACGTGCCGATCGACGGGTCGACGCGGCCGAGCTCCATGGAGACCAGGCCGTTGACGAAGGCGCCGCGGGCCGGGCAGCCGGGGCCGTCGTAGGTGAGTCCGGCGATCCCGAGCTCGGCCATCGCGGGCACGATCTCGTGCGGGAACGACGCGCGGGTCCAGTGGTCGTTGATGATCGGCTCGACCTCGCGGGTCATGAACGCGCGCACCCGGCTCAGCAGCTCGCGGTCCTGCTCCTCGAGCAGCAGCTCGAAGCCGAGGAAGTCGGAGAACGGCGTCTCGTCGGGGTCGGGCTCGCTCATGGGGGTGCTCTTCATGGGCGCTCCTGCTCGGTTCGTTCGGAGAGGAAGGACTCGATGATCGGGGCGAGCTCGTCGCTCTCGGTGAGGATCGCGAGGTGGCCGCCGCGGTAGACGTGCAGCTGCGAGCGGGGCACGAGGCGCGCGATCACGCGGGCGTTGACCAGCGGGATGATCGGGTCGTCGTCGCCGGCGAGCACCAGCACCCGCTGCGGCAGGAACGGCAGGGCCGGGAGGCTCGACCAGCCGGCGCCGGCGAGCAGCTGGTAGTAGTAGCCGCGCTTGGGGCCCGCCCGGGTGACGGCGTGGAGCAGCCGGGCCCCGCGCTCGGGGTCGGTGCGCATCGAGCCGCCGTAGATGCGCGAGGCCACGCGGGCGGCGTACTCGGGGTCACGGTGGCGGCGCGGGGTCATCATGATCTTGAGGACGTCGGGGCGCGCGGGCACCATCAGCGAACCGGTGCCGGTGGCGACCAGGACGACGTGGCGGACCCGCCGGCGCGACTGGAAGGCCAGCTGCTGGGCGACGCCGCCGCCCCACGACAGGCCCAGGACGTCGAAGGTGCGGTGGCCGAGCCGGTCCATCAGGGCGGTGAGCCACGAGGCCAGGCCGGCCATGGCGTACGGGAACGGCGGCGGGGGAGACCCGCCCACGCCCGGCACGTCGAAGCGGACGACGCCGCGAGCCGGGTCGAGCGCGTCGACCAGCGGTTGGAGCGCCTCCAGCGAGGCGCCGATGCCGTTGCACAGCAGCAGGGGCGGCTCGCCGGCGAGCTCGCCGGTGGCCGGTCGCACCGACACCCGCACCGGGATCCGCCGGACGGCGATCGTGCGCAGCTCGTCGCGAGCCGGCTCGGCACTCACCGAGGTCTCAGCGGTCATGGACGTAGGTGCCGGGCGCGTCGCAGACCGGCTCGTGCGCGGCCGAGCCGAGACGTCGGGGCTTGCCGCGCTCGGGGCCGGTCCGTTCGGCCAGCCAGGCGACGTAGTCGTCCCACCAGCTGCCCGAGGTCTTGGACGCCGCCGCCAGCCAGTCCTGCGCGTCGGGCGGGTTGTCGGGGGCCGTCTGGAAGCTGGCCTTGGGGTTGCCGGGCGGGTTCACCATGGCCGCGATGTGGCCGCTGGTGGAGAGCACGAAGCGGCTCCGGCCCCCGAACAGCTGCGTGGTGCGGTAGCACGACTCCCACGCGCACAGGTGGTCGGCGATGCCGGCGACGACGTAGGTGTCGGTGTCGACCTTGCCGAGGTCGACGTCGGAGCCGAGGAGCGTCGTGCCGCCGGCCTCGGTGAGTGCGTTGCGGATGGCGAGGTCCATGAAGTCGCGGTGCATGGCCGCGGTCATCCGCACCGAGTCGGCGTTCCAGAAGAGGATGTCGAAGGCCTTCGGTGCGTGGCCGAGCAGGTAGTTGTTGACCCAGTAGTTCCAGATCAGGTCGTTGGGGCGCAGCCACGCGAAGACCTCGGCCAGGGCCCGCCCGTCGAGGTAGCCCTTCTCGGCCGAGGCCCGGGTCGAGGCGGCAGCCGCCTTGTGCGAGAGCAGGGCGCTGGGCAGGCCGGCCTGCTCCTGGTCGAGCACCGTGACCGCCAGGCTGAACGCCGCGACCCGGCCGAGGTCGCCGGTCGCCGCGAGGTGGGCGAGCACCATCGAGGCGATCATGCCGCCGGAGCAGATGCCCAGGAGCGCCACCTGGTCCTGGCGCGAGATGTCCTCGGCCACCTTCATCGCCTCGAGGATCGCCTGGCCATAGGTGTCGAGACCCCAGTCGGCGTGCCGCTTGTCGGGATTGCGCCAGGAGATGCAGTAGACCTGCTGCCCGTGGGCGACCAGGTGCTCCACGAGGCTGCGCTCGGGAGCCAGGTCGATGACGTAGTACTTGTTGATCGTCGGCGGCACGATCAGCAGCGGCACCGAGCGCACCTTGGGCGTCTGCGGCGCGTACTGGATCAGCTCGAAGACGTCGGTGCGCAGCACGACCGCCCCGGGGGTGACCGCGATGTCCTTGCCGACCTCGAAGGCGTCCGGCTCGACCATCGACGGCACCCGCGGCGCGGTGGCGAAGTCGCGCACCAGGCGGCGTCCGCCCTCGACCAGGTTGCCGCCGCCGGTGTCGACGATCCGCTTGAGCACCTTCGGGTTGAGGACGGGGTTGTTGCTCGGGGCCGCGGCCTCGACGAGGTTGTCGACGATGAAGCCCATCCGCTGGCCGTCACCCCACCCGAGGCCGGCGTCGGCGACCACGCCGCGCGCGGCCACGCCGGTCGCGAGGTAGGACTGCAGGGTGCGGCGCAGGAACGGGTTCTTCGACCAGCCGTCGTCGGTGAAGCGGCGGTCCTTCTCGTGCGGTGCCAGCTCGGAGCGGCCGGCGACGACGCGACCCAGCTCGGCCGCCAGCTGCGTCGCGTGGGAGGCGACCACCCCCGGGTGCCGGGCCAGGGCTGCGGTGAGACGGACGCCGGACATGCCGGGCAGGAACCGCCGGAGGGGGCTGCTGGCCGCGTCGGCGAGCAGCAGGTCGAGAGGGGCGGAGACCTCCGCAGCCCGACTGTCGTCGGAGTCTTCGGCGGTGTCGTCGGCGGTGTCGTCGGCGGTGTCGGCCGGGTGGACCATGGTTGCCTCCGGGAGCTGCCGAGTCGTGGCGGCGCCGGTCAGTGCGTGACCCGCGCCACAGGCAGCGTCTCACGTCGTCCAGAGGCGCAGGACATGCCTGCGGGTGAGGAGCGGACGGCCTGTTGGTGCAGTGATCGACCCGAGATATCTGACACACTGGTCTCATGCGAGTTTCCGCCAAGTCCGACTACGCACTCCGTGCCCTGA
Organism: uncultured Actinomycetota bacterium; assembly: GCA_963825985.1. Lineage (GTDB taxonomy): Bacteria > Actinomycetota > Actinomycetes > Propionibacteriales > Nocardioidaceae > Nocardioides. The sequence continues at coordinate 416,949 of CAWGVK010000002.1, forward strand.
TCGAGATGGCCGGGCGCGCGGACGGCAAGGCAGTCAGCGCCGAGGAGCTCGGGCGCCTCCAGGAGATCCCGCACGGATTCCTCCAGGCGATCCTCGCCGACCTGCGGCGCGCGGGCATCGTGATGTCGCAGCGCGGACAGTCCGGCGGCTGGCGGATGGGCCGCCCCGCCTCCGACGTCTCGGTCGCCGACGTCATCCGCGCGGTCGACGGCCCGTTGGTCTCGGTCTACGGGCTGCGCCCCGAGTCGGTGAGCTACAACGAGTCGGCCGACGTGCTCCAGCACGTGTGGATCGCGGCCCGGCGCTCGCTGCGCGACGTGTTCGAGCAGGTCTCGATCCAGCAGCTCGCCGACGGCAAGCTGCCCAAGGCGGTCACCTCACGCACCGCCGACGAGGACGCCTGGCAGCCGCATTAGGTCTCGCGACGGCGCTGACGCGCCTCCTCGACCACCGGGTCTCGTGACGGCGCTGACGCGCCTCCTCGACCACCGGGTCTCGTGACGGCGCTGACGCGCCTCCTCGACCACCGGGTCTCGTGACGGCGCTGACGCGCCTCCTCGACCATCGGGTCTCGTGACGGCGCTGACGCGCCTCCTCGACCACCGAGGGTCAGGCGACCTCCGACAGTCGCCGCTTGAGCTTGCGCTTCTTCTTCTCGGCCTTGGCCAGCCGACGCTCGAGCTCCTCGTTGCGGCGGCTGAGGCGCTCGACCTCGTGCCGGGCGTCCTCCAGGGCGCGGCTCGCGGCCGCGACCAGCAGGTCGGGGCAGTCCACCGGCTCGATCCGCGGCTCCACCGCGCCGAGGTCACCGACGACGTCGTACGGCGAGGCAGCCAGCAGCTCGACCCACGAGTGGGCGAGCTGGCGCAGGCCGGCGGCCCGGGCGGCGGGCACCGGCAGGGGTGCGCGGTCGGGGGCCGCGGCGACCTTGAGCGACGACGTCCCGAAGCCGGCGACCCGGCCGAATGCGCGCCAGGTCGCCGCCGGGTCGTCGCCGACGACCACGTGCACCCGTTCGGGCGCGCGGACCGCCGCGGCCCAGCGGTCGAGCACCACGGCCAGGTCGCGACCCGGGTCGTGCGGCACCGACCAGGCGTCGGGGGCGCGCACGGTGACCACCGTGTGCACCTCGAACTCCGCCAGGTGCGAGACGACGCTGCGGGCCTGGTCGGCCCCGGCCGCGGCGAGCAGCGGCTGGCTGATCACGATCGTGTCCCGACCCTGGTGGGCCCGCTTCGCGAGCCGGCGCCAGGCGCCCTCGACCTCGGCGGGCTCGTAGCCCCACTCGGCGTGGGTGCCGAGCAGGTCGACCGCGGCTCGGAACATCTCCTCGCCCGAGTCGCACGGTCGCCGTACGCCCAGGTCGAGCAGGGCGTGGGCGTGGGCGCCGATGGCGTCGTCGACGACGTCGCCCGAGCCGTCGTCCAGTCCGACGTGCACGAACGCCCTGCGCTTGCTGGCCACGCTCGGCACGGTGACAGACGACGGTGAGCGGGCGATGAACGCGCGGTGACAGGCTCACTTCCCGCGCGTTCGTGACATTTCCGTCGGTGGCTGCGTCTCATGGGTGACGCCGATCCACCAGGAGTGAGATGTCGAAGCAACGGTCCGACCACGGGGAGTTCGAGGAGTTCGCGCGTGCGCGGACCCCGCAGCTCTACCGCTCGGCCTGGCTGCTCTGCGGTGACGGACAGCAGGCCGAGGACCTCGTCCAGGAGACCCTGGCCAAGGTCTGGCTGAAGTTCCGTCGCATCGACCACCCCGTCGCCTACGCCCAGACGACGCTGACCCGGACGTTCATCAGTGGACGCCGGCGACGCAGCAGCACCGAGCGGCCGACCGCCGACCTGCCGGAGGTGGCAACCGACGACGCCACCGCTGGCAGCGACCTGCGGCTGACCCTGCTCGGTGCGTTGGCGGGGCTCGCACCCGCCGACCGTGCCGTGCTGGTGCTCCGATACCTCGACGACCTCAGTGTCGAGGACACCGCGGAGCGGATGGGCGTCTCGGAAGGAGCGGTCCGAAACCGCAGCCTGCGGGCTCTGGCGCGCGTGAAGCCGCTGCTCGACGACTCACTCTCCATCCACAGTGAGAGAGGCACCACCCATGACTGACTCCCAGTCCGACCCGACCTCGCAGCTGCTCCGCGAGGCCACCCACGACCTGGCGCCCGACGTCGACCGGCTCGTCGCCGGCGGCGTGACGCGCGGGCACACCCTGCGCCGCCGTCGGCGCATCACGACCACGCTCGTCGCAGCGGCCGTCGTCGGCGTCATCGGCACTGCGGCGAGCGTGGCCCCCGGCCTGCTCGACCGGGGGGACGACGCCGGTCGCGGCCTGCCGGTGGCCAGCGACTCCCCGCCGTCCGCCGAGCCCTCGAGACCCCGGGGTGCGATCGACGCGCTGATCACCGTGTCGGCTGAGGACTTCCCGGCGGTCGTCGCCGAGCGGCTGCCCGAGCTCGACGTCGGCGGCCTTCGCAAGGAAGCGGGGTTCCCGCTCGTCGACGAGCGTCAGGAGAAGGTGGCCTTCTTCGACGTCGAGGGCACCCTCGCCTCGGTCCAGATCGGGCGGGCCGACTCGGTGGCCACCTGCGAGCAGCAGGCGGCGCAGAGCGACGAGCTGCGGTGCGAGGTGGTGGACGGCGTCGAGCTGTGGACCTACGGGCCGGCGACCGCCGAAGGCGTCACCTACCAGAGCGTCACCGCCACGGTGCACGGCTTCAACGTCACCGCCGACTCCTACAACGCGGCCGAGGGCAAGGACGTGCCGATCGTGACCGACGTACCCCCGATCTCGATCGCCCAGCTGACGGCGCTGGCGACCGACGGCGTCTGGTTCGCCGAGCCCGACGACGACCCGGTGCCCGAGCTGGTCGCCGCGCGCGACCTCCCCGACGTCGTCACGTCGGTCGTGCCCGGCGAGGTGGTGGAGGCGAAGCGCCTCGGCGGGTACATCAACGACGGCGACAACCGGATCGCCCACTTCACGCTCGACGGGCTGGCGGTGAGCGCGTTCCTGGCGCCGTTCGACGGCGACACCGGTGCCGCCGAACGGGCCTGCCGGACCGCCGGGCTCGAGTGCGCCACCCGCTCCGACGGCACCGTCATCGGCCGCAGGGGCGAGACGGCGCCCGCGGTCGACGGCGGCTACAGCTCGCGCGTGGTCGCGGCCTGGTTGCCGGGCTACACGGCCACGGTCCAGTCCTACAACGCCGGCGACCTCGCCAGCGGCGAGGTGCTCGCGCCCGAGCCGATCGCCTACGGGGTCCTCGAGGACATGGTGCTGGCCGACGGGTGGCTCAGCGGATCCTGAGGTCCTCCGGGACGCCGGCCACCGCGCGCTGGAGCCACGACACCAGTGGCTTCAGCGCGCGCCAGTCGGCGCGGACCAGGTCGAGCACGGCCGGCGTGTGGATCACCTTCTCGAACCCGTACGACCGGCCGACGACGATCTGCTTGTGGCGCAGCAGGTCGATGCGGGGGTGGTCGGCGTCGTACCCGCGGGGTGTGGTCTTGAGCCGCTCGCCGCCCACCTCGAAGCCCTGCTTCTCCAACGTGGTCAGCGTCCGCTTGAGCACCGGCCCGGTCTTGGCGTGCGCCGTCGCGTCCCGGATGGCGGCCAGCCGGGCGCCGGTCGCCTGGTAGTAACCGCCGCCGACCCGGACGCCGCGGGGTGAGAGCTCGACGTACCAGCCCATCGACGGCCCCGCACCCACGAACGCCCCCTGGTGGGTCTTGTACGGCGTCTTGTCCTTGGCGAACCGGACGTCGCGATAGGGCCGGAAGATCTTCGCGGTGCCGAACTCCGGCTCGAGCGCCGCGCACAGGGCCACGAACGGCGCCTTCACCGACTCGTCGTAGACGGCCTTGTGCGCCTCCCAGTACGACTTGGTGTTGTCGATCTCGAGGTCGTCGTAGAAGTCGAGGGCGGCGACGGGGAACCCGGTGAACGGCACAGGTTCGAGCCTACGGGTGCGCCGCGGGCGCTCTGGGTGCTGACGTTGCGTGGTCTCGTCGCGCGTCGCTTGCTCGACCTGGCCGGCCCCACGCCGTCCGCTCCTTCGTCGCGGGTCGGCTGGCAGTCTCGGAGCGGATGACGAGATTCGAACTCGCGACATCGACCTTGGGAAGGTCGCGCTCTACCAGCTGAGCTACATCCGCAGTGAGCGCGATGCTATCCGGTCGAGGCCACCGATGTGTATGTCGGGTGCCGCGGGCTCAGGCCGTCGCCGGAGGAGCGGCCGGTCAGCCGGCGGTGCACCCAGGGGGCCGCCGAGGTTCGCACCCAGGTGGCGTTGGTCAGGACGGCGTCGCGCCGCGCGACCGGAGCCAGGTCGGGCAAGGGCGGCGGCTCGAGGTCGTGGTCGACGCCGAGGGCGTCGAGGACGGCGGTCGCCATCCGCTGATGGCCCGCCGGACCCATGTGCATCCGGTCGGCGTCCCAGTAGCGCCAGTCGCGGTACTCGCGCATCCGCCAGAAGTCGACGATCGTCGCGCCGTGCCGGTCGGCACTCTCGCGCACCAGCTCGTTGTAGAGGGCGAACCGGCCGCGCAGCAGGCGGTAGGTCGCCGAGCCGCCGGGGTCGAACGCCGTCCACACGAGCAGCCGGGCGCCGGTCGCGGCGAGCCGGCCGAGGGCGGCGTCGTACGTCGCGACCAGCGCGTCGAGGTCGACCTTGGGTCGCAGGATGTCGTTGGCGCCGGCGTAGATCGTGACCAGGTCGGGCTCGAGCGGCAGCGCCGCCTCGACCTGGCCGGTGACGACCGCACCGAGCTTGCGGCCGCGGATGGCCAGGTTGGCGTAGCCGAAGTCGGGTTCCCTGTGGCCGAGCACCTCGGCCACCCGGTCGGCCCACCCACGCACGCCGTTCGGACGGCGGACGTCGGGGTCGCCGACTCCCTCGCTGAAGGAGTCTCCGAGCGCGACGTACCGGCGGAACGGGTGGCTGCTCACTCCTGCATTCTCCGGGGGCTCCGGGAAAGTTCGCCACTGGGTCAAACCTTGTGGTGCCGCGGGACGTCGACCCAGCTGCGAACGTTCCCCGACATTGACAGTATCCTGTCATCTATGACAGGATACTGTCATGACTTCAGACGAGACCAGCACCGTCCACATCGCCGTGTTCGACGGCCTCGCCGACTGGGAGATCGGGTATCTCACCGCCCACCTCTCGAACGGCCAGCACCAGGTCCGCCCCGGTGCCTTCCGGGTCGCGACCGTCGGGCTCACGGCCGACGCCGTCACCACCATGGGTGGGCTGCGAGTGACCCCCGACCTTGCGCTGGCCGACCTCGACCCCACCGCCAGCGCGATGCTCGTGCTGCCCGGTGGGGAGGGGTGGGAGGCGGGCGAGCTCAGCGCCTTCGTCGCCGCGGCCGAGGGGTTCCTCGAGGCAGGGGTGCCGGTGGCCGCGGTGTGCGGCGCGACGTTCGGCCTCGCGACCGCGGGCCTGCTCGACGAGCGGCCGCACACGAGCAACGACCCCGGCTACCTCGCGTCGTCCGGGTACGCCGGCGCCGAGCACTACGTCGCCGAGCCGGCGGTCACCGACGATCACTTGATCACGGCCAGTGGGGTGGCGCCGGTGCACCTCGCGAGCGCCGTCTTCGCGCGGCTGGGCAGCCACGACGCCGGCGTCCTCGCGTCGTGGAGCAAGCTGTACGTCGACCGCGACCCGGCCGGGTTCTACGAGTTGATGTCAGCGTGACCAGCGACCAGGAGCTGCTGTCGACGGCGGCGCTGACGGCGTTCAAGCTCAACGGGCAGTTCCTCGCGCTCGCCGAGGAGCTGGCCCGGCCCGTCGGGCTCACCGCGGCCTGGTGGCAGGTGCTCGGAGCGGTGCTGCACGAGCCGTTGTCGGTGGCGGGCGTCGCGCGCGAGATGGGGATGGCGCGTCAGTCGGTGCAGCGGATCGCCGACCTGCTGGTCGAGCGTGGGCTCGCCGGGTACCGCGACAACCCGGCCCACGCCCGCGCCAAGCTCGTGGTCGTGACCGAGGCGGGCCTCGACGCCGTGCGGCAGATCACGCCCGCGCACGCAGCGGCCGCGAAGCGCCTCGTCGAGACGCTCGGGCGAGAGCGTGCGGAGCAGGTCGTCGAGGCGCTGGGTGACCTCGCCGCGGCGATGGAGGCCCGCCGGTAGGGTGCGAGCGTGCTGCTGTCAGACCGCGACATCCTGGCCGAGATCGACGCGGGCCGGGTGGCCCTCGACCCGTGGGAACCCGGGATGCTGCAGCCGTCGTCGATCGACGTGCGGCTCGACCGGTACTTCCGCGTCTTCGAGAACCACCGCTACCCCCACATCGACCCGGCGGCCGACCAGTCCGACCTGACCCGGATGGTCGAGCCCGAGGGTGACGAGCCGTTCATCCTGCACCCGGGCGAGTTCGTGCTGGGCTCGACGTACGAGGTGGTCTCGCTGCCCGACGACATCGCCGCGCGGGTCGAGGGCAAGTCGTCACTGGGCCGGCTCGGGTTGCTGACCCACGCCACCGCCGGCTTCGTCGACCCCGGCTTCTCAGGACACGTCACGCTCGAGCTCGCGAACGTCGCGACGCTGCCGATCAAGCTCTACCCGGGTATGAAGATCGGCCAGTTCTGCTTCTTCCGGCTCTCCTCGCCGTCCGAGCACCCCTACGGCTCGGCCAAGTACGGCTCGCGCTACCAGGGCCAGCGGGGCCCCACGCCGTCGCGGTCGTACCAGAGCTTCCACCGGACTCCGATCTGAGACGCGCAGCCGAGCGCGAGGAACGAGCGCGCGGCGTGGGCGCGGCCAGGTCGAGCAAGCGGCACGGCCGAGCCCGCGAGGCCGTGCGGGCGCGTCGAGACCCAAGCAGTCATGAGGGACATCACTTCGGGTAAGGTCACCCTAAGTAAGGACGACCTCACCGCGAAGGGCCCGCCGATGACCAGCACGACCGCCGACCTCCCGCTGCTCCTCGAGGAGGTGGAGTGCGTCAGCGTCGAACGGCTGTCGCCGAGCTTCGTGCGCGTCGAGCTCGCGTCGCCCGCGCTGGCGGACTTCGGGGTCGAGGGCAACCTGTACGACCAGCGGATCAAGCTGATCTTCCCCGACGGCGACCACCCGCTGCCGTCGCTCGAGGGTGCCGACGAGTCCTGGTTCGCGACCTGGATGGACCGGCCCGTGTCCGAGCGGGGCCACATGCGCACCTACACGGTGCGCGCGGTGCGGGGCGCCGGCGTCGACACCCGGCTCGTGGTCGACTTCATCGTGCACGAGGGTGACTGCGGTCCCGGCGGGCTGTGGGGCGCCAAGGCCCGGGTCGGCGACCGGCTGGTGACGATGGCCCCGAGGCGGGGTCAGCAGTACGGCGGCATCGAGTTCGTCCCCGGCGACGCCCGCACGCTCCTGGTCGTCGGCGACGAGACGGCGGTGCCGGCAGTCGGCGCGATCCTGGAGCAGCTGCCCGCCGGTGCGCGCGGGGCGGTCTACCTCGAGGTGCCGCTCAGCGCCGACGTCCAGACCCTGCAGCACCCCGAGGGTGTCACCCTCACCTGGCTGCCGCGCGACGGCGCCGCTCGCGGCGAGGCCCTGCACGCCGCCGTCCTCGCCCACCTGGGCGCGACGGTTGCGCCCGTCGAGGTCGACGACGTCGACCCCGACCTGTGGGAGACCCCCGCCTACTCGTCCTCCGGCGAGGACGTCGACGTCGTGGCCCGTTCCGTCGGTCACGAGTACGACGGCCTCTATGCCTGGATCGCCGGCGAGTCGAAGGTCGTGACCGGCCTGCGGCGCGCCCTCGTGAAGGACCTCGGCATCGACCGGCACCAGGTCGCGTTCATGGGCTACTGGCGGGTCGGCGTCGCGATGAAGTCCTGACGCGACGCCGACGGACTACGGCCCCGACGGTGCGTCGCGTGACGCACCCTCGGGGCCGTAGTGCCGTCTGCCGCTCAGGAGTCGAGACGGTCGGCGACCGAGCGCAGCTGGCGGGCGAAGCGGTGCCGGGTGCGGTGCCGGCGGGCGGCGACCATGGCCGCGCGGGCCAGGGTCTCGCGGTCGGGGGCGGGGCGGTTCATGCGCTGCTCGTAGGCGAGAAGCTCGATGCTGTTGTCCATGCTGATTTCTCCTTCAGATCTGGGTGAGGACGATGTCGCCGCTGACGGTCTTGGCGCGGACCTCGACGTAGTCGGCGCCGGGCTCGGGCTGGCCCGCGCCCTCGAGGGTGGAGTGGATGCGGCCCGAGACGGTGGAGACGTCGGTGTAGACGGGGACGCCGGCGGGGACGCCGATCCGGACGTCACCGGACGCGCCCTTGGCCTGGACGACGCCGGCGCTGACCGACTCGACCGTCAGGTCGCCGCTGCCGGTGGTGAGCCCGACGTTGGTGCGGGCGTGGCCGATCTTGAGGTCGCCCGAGCCGGTCTTGACGGCGGTGGTGCCGAAGCTCTCGACGACGTGGACGTCGCCGGAACCGGTGGAGACGGCGAGCTCCTGCCCGGCGCTGCGCACCGCGACGTCGCCCGAGCCGCTCTTGACGCGCAGGGGCTCGTCGCCGCGCTCGATGCGGACGTCGCCCGAGCCGGTCTCGACCAGTCCGGGGCCGGTGAGCACGTCGATGACGACGTCGCCGGAGCCGCTGCGCACCGACGCGGCGCCCAGCGAGCCGTGGGTCTCGAGGTCGGAGCTGCCGAGCTTGGTGGTGAGCTCGCTGGCCGTCGGCACGGTGACCGCGATGTCGAGACGTCGTTCGCCGCCGAGGAACCCGCCGCGGTGCTTGGGGGCGATCACGACGAGCTCGGTGCCCTCGAGGCGCACCTCCGTGTCGTCGGCGTCCGGACCGGAGAGCTCGACCGTCGACTCGGTGGTGTCGGCGGCGGTCACCGTGACCGTGCCCTTGCCGTTCTCGACGTACAGCTGGACGGGCTCGTGGGTCTCGAAGTGGTAGTCGTTCATGTGGGTGCTCCTGTTCCTGGGTGCCGAGGGTGTGGTCGGCCACGGGAGCGGCGCGGTGCCGGGCCCGGAGATCGGTGGTGGAGGTGGGGCGGTGGGTCAGACCCAGCCGCTCATCCGGCGGGGGCCGTTGTTGCCCCGCCCGCGTGCGGAGTCGAACGGGTTGTTGCCGCCGAAGAACGGCAGGCTCGACAGGTCGATGTCGACATTGATCGCCGCGTCGCCGCGGGTGGCGGCCCGGACGACGCTGACCAGCCAGGTGTTGAGCGACTGGCCGGCGGCCGCGGCGGCGTCCTCTGCCTTGCCCTTGACCGACTCGGGAAGGCGCAGCGTGATCCGCGACATCCCGCCCTCCTCGGCCTCCTCGCCGGGCGGCAGCGGCGGCGTGGGGGGCACGGGCGGCGTCGGCGGGGTGGGCGCCATCGGTGCCATCGATGCGGTCGACTGGCCGCCGGAGTCGACGACGAAGGCGAGGTCGCGGCCGTCGAGCCGGACGTCGACGCCGCCGGAGTGCATCTCGGCGGTGATCTCGGCGCAGGCCTGGCTGATCGCCTCCATCAGGGCCAGCCGCGCCGCCGGGTCGAGCGCGAAGCCCAACCGCTCGGCGGCCTGGCGGAGCTCGTCGCCCGCGCCTTCGGCGGCCTGCGCGAGGTCCCGTCGGAGGTGGTCGACGTACGGCGTGATGTCCATGTGCATCACTCTGACATCATGATGACGTCATGTCAAGCCAGGGTGACGTCATTTCTGACGACAGACTGGCGTCACGTGGTGTCACGGCCGCCATCACGGCGACACGCCGCTCGACCCGGCGGGTGAAGGCACCGGGGTCGCGCGGTCCTAGATTGCGGAGGTTGAGTCATTCTCGGAGGGAGTGCCCATGCCTGTCGTCATGCCGCTGGCGAGCGACACCATCATCGACGCGAGCTTCGTCGACTACCTGATCGTCGCGCTCTACTTCGCCTTCGTGCTCGGGATCGGGGTGATGGCCCGGCGCCAGATCTCCGACTCCGTCGACTTCTTCCTCTCGGGGCGCTCGCTGCCGGCCTGGGTGACCGGCCTGGCTTTCGTCTCGGCCAACCTGGGCGCGGTCGAGATCATGGGCATGTCGGCCAACGGGGCCGAGTTCGGGCTGCCCGCCGTGCACTACTTCTGGATCGGCGCGATCCCCGCCATGCTGTTCCTCGGCGTCGTGATGATGCCGTTCTACTACGGCTCGAAGGTGCGGTCGGTCCCGGAGTTCATGCTCCGCCGGTTCGGACCACCCGCGCACCTGGTGAACGCGATCTCGTTCGCCGTGGCGCAGCTGCTGATCGCCGGCATCAACCTCTACCTGCTCGCGAGCATCATCGAGGCGCTGCTGGGCTGGCCGCTGTGGGTGTCGCTGGTCGTGGCCGCCGCGATCGTGCTCGCCTACATCACGCTGGGTGGGCTGAGTGCCGCGATCTACAACGAGGTGCTGCAGTTCTTCGTGATCGTCGCGGCGCTGCTGCCGCTCACCCTGATCGGCCTGCACCAGGTCGGCGGCTGGTCGGGCCTGAAGGACAAGATCACGGCCGCGGCTCCCGACGCCGTCGCGGCCGACCAGCAGCTCAACTCCTGGCCCGGCTCGAACCTCACCGGCTTCGGCAGCGACATCCTGTCGGTGGTCGGCATCGTGTTCGGTCTCGGCTTCGTGCTGTCGTTCGGCTACTGGACGACGAACTTCGTGGAGGTGCAGCGGGCGATGGCGTCCGACTCGATCTCCTCGGCCCGCAAGACCCCGATCATCGGCGCCTTCCCGAAGATCTTCGTCCCCTTCATCACGATCCTGCCCGGCATGATCGCCGCGGTCGCCGTCGTCGAGATCGCCGAGGTCAAGGGCGGGGGCTCGGTCAACGACCCGACCGGTGCGCCGGTCGAGTTCAACGACTCGCTGCTCTACCTGATGCGCGACGTGCTGCCCAACGGCCTGCTCGGCATCGCGATCGCCGGCCTGATGGCGGCGTTCATGGCCGGCATGGCGGCCAACATCTCGGCGTTCAACACCGTCTTCAGCTACGACCTGTGGCAGTCGTACGCCGTGAAGGACAGGGAGGACGGCTACTACCTGAACATCGGCCGGCTCGCGACCGTGGGGGCCACGGTGGTCGCGATCTTCACCGCCGGGCTGGCGTCGAACTTCTCGAACATCATGGACTACCTGCAGACCCTGTTCGGGTTCTTCAACGCCCCGCTGTTCGCCACCTTCATCCTCGGCATGTTCTGGAAGCGGATGACGGCCACGGCGGGCTGGGTCGGCCTGGTCGCAGGCACCCTGTCGGCGGTGCTGGTGGCGTTCTTCAGCGAGGACGCCTTCGGTTCCTGGAGCCTCGGCGTGCTGCCCCTCGAGGGTCAGGGGGCGTCGTTCGTGGCGGCCGGTGCGGCCTTCGTGGTCGACATCGTGCTGAGCGTGGTCATCTCGCTCGGCGGGACCCCGAAGACCTCCGAGGAGCTCAAGGGCCTCGTCTACTCGGAGACGCCCAGGGAGGACCTGGTCGACCCGGCCGAGGCCGGCTATCCCTGGTACCGGCGCACGCTGCCCCTCGCGGGGATCGCGCTCGCCATGGTCGTCGTCCTCAACATCGTCTTCTGATCGGGAAGGAACCCTGACATGACCGAGCACACGACCGAGAAGAAGCACACCGCCGGCGCCCTCGACATCCGCAACGTGATCGGGTCGCTGCTCTTCGTGTACGGCGTCATCCTGCTGATCACCCGCATCGTCGCCGGGGACGAGGGTGGTGCCGCGACCGACGGCGTCAACGCCAACCTCTGGGCCGGCATCGCGCTCCTGGTGGTCGGCGCGGGCTTCATGACCTGGGCCCGGGTGCGGCCGGTCAAGGTCCCCGAGCACGCTGCCGCTCCGGAGGACCTGCCCCCACCGCGCTGACGGTGCGGGTCGGCTCGGGCCGGCGGTGAGCTGGTCACCGTTCGCGGCCCGGATTCGGTCACTGGCCCACCGCCGCCCCGGGTCGCCTCGACCCTGGCGTCAGAGGTCGAAGAGCGACCCCTCGCCGATCTCGACGTCGGTGCGCGGCTGGTGAGCCTCGCCGCTGCTCGCGGGCTTCGGCTTGTCCTCGGGCTCGGGCTCCGGCTCCGGCTCGTCGGTATCCGGCTCGGGCTTCTCGGACGCCTGCTCGGGCTCGGAATCGGGTCTCGGACTCGGGCACGGGCTCGGGCTCCGGCTCCGGCTCCGGCTCCGGGTCGGGTGAGTCCGAGGCGATCGCCGTGGCGGCTGCGCTGACGGCGGCGCCGCCCGACAGGGTGCCGGGCTTGCCCTCGGGCTCCGGCTCGGGTGCGGCCTCGTCCTCGGGCTCCGCCTCCGGCTCCGGCTCGGGCTCGGGAGCGGGTTCCGCCTGCGCCGTGGGAGCGACGGACTCGGGTGCGACGATGTCGAACAGCGAACCACCCTCCGGGATCTCCGCCGACGGGGTCGCCGCAGCCGCAGGTGCGGGCTTCTTCTCTGCGGCGTCCGGTTCGGCCTTGTCTTCGGGCTCGGGCTCGGGCTCGGCCTCCGGTTCGGGCTGAGCCTTCGCGGCCGGCGCGGTCGGCTCGGTCGGCTCGGGGGAGGCGATGTCGAAGAGCGACCCGCCGGAGCCCAGGTCGGCGGCGGGCTCGGCCTCCGCCTTCGGCGCGGGCTTCTCGGTCTTCGGCTCGGGTTCGGCCTTCGCGGCCGGCGGGGTCGTGGGGCGGGCGCGGACGACTCGAGGTCGAAGAGCGAGCCCCCGGAGCCGAGGTCGGCGGCGGGCTTCTTCTCCACCTTCTTCTCCGGCTCGGGCTCGGGCTCCTTCGGCCTCGGGATCTGCGTCGTCGTCGCCACCCACGTCGAACAGCGACCCGCCGGACGACGCGGGCTTCGCGGCCGTTGCCTCCTCGGCGGGAGCCTTGTCCTCGGCGGCGGTCTCGGCCGGCGCTTCCTTGACCTCGGGGTCGTCGAAGAGGGAGGAGCCGCCCGACGCCTTGGCCGCGGGTCCGACGTCCTGGGTCTCGGTCACGGTCTCGGGCTCTGTGTCGGGCGCCGTGTCGGTGTCGGCGGGCTTGGCCGCGACGGTCTCCTTCGGGGCGTCTCCGGGCGCGAACTTGGTGGCCTGCTCGCCCTTCACCGACGCCAGCAGCATCTGCGCGACGTCGAGGACCTCGACCTCCTCGCGGGCCTCGCCCTTGGCCTGCTGGGCGGTCAGGCCGTCGGAGAGCATCACCCGGCAGAACGGGCAGCCGACGGCGATCTGGTCGGCGCCGGTGTCGACGGCCTCGACCGTGCGGTTGACGTTGATCCGGGTGCCGGTGTTCTCCTCCATCCACATCCGCGCGCCGCCGGCGCCGCAGCAGAACGACCGCTCGCTGTTGCGCTCCATCTCGACGTACGACGCCCCGGGCAGCACCTGCAGCAGCTCGCGCGGCGGCGTGTAGACGCCGTTGTGGCGGCCGATGTAGCACGGGTCGTGGTAGGTGATCGAGCGCTTGTGGGCGCCGGCGCCGTCGGTGACGGGCGTCAGCTTGCCCTCGCGCACCAGGCGGTTGAGCAGCTGGGTGTGGTGGACGACCTCGAGCTCGAGCCCGAACTCGGAGTACTCGTTCTTCAGCGTGTTGAAGCAGTGGGCGCAGGTCGAGACGACCTTCTTCACCTTCGCCTCGGTGAGGGTCTCGACGTTCTGCTGGGCCAGGCCCTGGAAGACGAACTCGTTGCCGGCGCGGCGGGCCGGGTCACCGGTGCAGGTCTCGCCGTTGCCGAGGACGCCGAAGGAGACGCCGGCGATGTCGAGCAGCTCGGCCACGGCCCGCGTCGTCTTCTTGGCGCGGTCCTCGTAGGCGCCGGCGCAGCCGACCCAGAAGAGCCAGTCGACCTCGTCGAGCGACTCGATCGTGTCTCCCACGACCTTCACCTCGAAGTCGAGGCCCTTGGTCCAGTCGAGGCGGGCGGTGGGCGACATGTTCCACGGGTTGCCCTTGTTCTCCAGGCCCTTGAACAGCCCGTTGAGCTCGGCCGGGAAGTTCGACTCGACCAGCACGGCGTACCGGCGCATGTCGATGATGTGGTCGACGTGCTCGATGTCGACCGGGCACTGCTGCACGCAGGCGCCGCAGGACGTGCAGTTCCAGAGCACCTCGGGGTCGATGACGGCGACGCCCGACTCGGGGTTGTAGAACCAGTCGTCGCCGGTGTCGCCCACCAGCGGCCGCTCGACCTCGAGCGCCAGCGCGGGGTTGCCCTCGAGCAGCGCCTCGCGGTCGCCCTCGGCCGCCTGCAGGTACGGCGCCTTCGCATAGGCGTGGTCGCGCAGCGCGGTGATGAGCAGCTTGGGCGACAGCGGCTTCTCGGTGTTCCACGCCGGGCACTGCGACTGGCAGCGGCCGCACTCGGTGCAGGTCGTGAAGTCGAGGATGCCCTTCCAGCTGAAGTCCTCGATCGAGCCGATGCCGAGGGTGGCGTCCTCGTCGAGGTCGTCGACGTCGTCGAGGCTGACCCGCTCGCCGGCGATCGTGAGCGGCTTGACCGCGCCCAGCGCCGTCCGGCCCGACGACTCGCGCTTGAACCAGATGTTGAACCACGCCGTGAACCGGTGCCACGCCACGCCCATGGTGATGTTGCGGCTGATCACGATGAGCCACGTCATCGAGACCACGATCTTGAGCATCGCCAGGAACCAGATGACGTTCTCGAGCGCCGAGACCGACAGCCCCGACCACAGCTCGCCCAGCCAGGCGGTGGTGGGAAAGTGGAGGACGCCGTTGTGCTCGCCGGCCTCGGCGTGCTCGGCCAGGTAGTCGGCGTTGTTGACCAGCGCGTACTCGAGCGTGCGCAGCACCGTGCCGAGGATGACGACACTGAGGATGACGGCCTCGACGAAGTAGGCCTGCCAGAAGTTCGAGCCGAAGAAGCGGGACCTGCGACCGAGCGAGCGCGGGTGGTTCTTCTGACGGACGGTGATCAGGTAGACGATGCCGATCAGGGTCAGCCACGACAGCGCCTCGACCGGCCACTCGTAGACGACCCACGTGCCGATGACGGGGAAGGTCTGCCCGGCGTCGAAGATCAGCAGGTAGGCGCCGAAGACCAGCGACGACAGGAAGATGAACCCCGCCATCACGAACCAGTGCA
Source organism: uncultured Actinomycetota bacterium (assembly GCA_963825985.1). GTDB lineage: Bacteria > Actinomycetota > Actinomycetes > Propionibacteriales > Nocardioidaceae > Nocardioides. Next base: position 431,983 of record CAWGVK010000002.1, read on the forward strand.
TCGCCCCGATCCAGCTCCACTGGAGCATCCGGGTGTGACCGAGGGTCTCCTTGAACATCGTCGCCCAGCGACGCCCGCGCTCGGCCGAACGGCTCCTGTCGGGCTGACCGATCCGGACCACGCCGAGCATCTGTCGGACGGCGACGACGGCCAGCCCCACGGCGACGGCCGTGATGCCCAACGAGACGACGATGGCGACGATCTGCATGCGGTGGACTCCAGTCGATCGGGTGCCCGACGGTTGTCACCTCGAGCGGAGCGAGCCTATTGCTCCGCGGTGGCACCGTCAGTCCTCGGCAGGGTGAGATGAATCCTACCCGCAGGTAACTTCGACCGCCGCGGGGAGTGTCCGGGCCGCCTACGAGGCCACGTTCGTGACGCGGCCCTTCGGCGAGAACGTGATGGTCACCATCACGCGCGCCTTGGTGGGCGACTTCGCGCAGACGCCGTACGTCGTGCCGAGCCGGCGGAACGGCTGGCCGACCCGGCGCATCACCTGGTCGGTGGTCAGGCCCCGCCGCACCAGCCGCTCGACCTTGCCGACCCTCATCCGCCGGGCCGGGTTGCGGCACGAGTCGGGGGCGATGCCGGTGGCGCGCTCCCACATCTGCAGGTAGGCCTCGGGTCCGCGGCTCATGTCGTCGAGGAGGGCGCGGCCCTGACGTCCGCCGGCGACCTTGGTGAGGTCCTCGATCCAGTCGGGGTAGAGGCCGTACTGCGCGACGCCGTCGCGGTTGATGTCGTAGACCCGCCGGCCCGCGCGCTGCCGCTTGATCACGACGCCGTTGAGGCCGCGGAACGGGTAGGTCACCTTGTTGCGGACGCCGGCACCGCGCGGGTCGCCCTGCGCGCCGAGCCCGTTGATGTCGGCGCCGAACCCGATGCCCCAGTAGTAGCGGGGATCCGCCCAGCCGACGTGCCGGCGCCACTTGTCGACGAACCCGGTGGAGTCGCCGGCGTACGGCGTGATGAACCCGCCCGCCCGGTAGATCCGCGGGTAGGTGTCGGGCGTCGACCACGAGTGGCTCGAGATCACGCCCGGGTAGCCCAGCCGCTCGATGATGTCCATCGAGGCGCGCCGGGCCTTCACGCTGAGGTGGTCGGGGTCGAAGATCATGTCGCGCCTCACGAGCTCGCGGATGGTGTGTCCGCCCAGCGAGGTGAGGCCGCGCGCGTTGCAGTGGTTGGGCGGCGGGTAGAGCGGCACGGCCGGCAGGACGCCGCCGAACAGCTGGCCGATCGCGCCGAAGATCGCGTCCTGCGGGGGGCCGGTGCCGGGCAGGCCGAGCTGGGTGCGGTCGGAGTTCTCGGTCGTGGCCGGCGTGCAGGTGCGCATGTCCCAGAAGCTGCCGGTCTCGAGGAAGTTGGCGGCGTTGACCGCCAGCCCGGTGGTGCCCTCGTCGCCCGCGACGCCGCCCAGGGCGTTGTCGAACTTGTTGACCAGCTCCATCTGCCGGACGCCGAGCCGGTGCATCTCGCCGACCTGGCGGGTGATGTCGGCGGCGGTGCACTCCGGGACGTCGGTGCCGAGCACGGCCTTGAACGTGCAGCCGAACGGCACGCTGGTCTCGATGCCCATGACCACGGCCATCTTGCCGTCGTTGATGACGCGACGGGCCTGGGACGGCGTCCTCACGATCCGGTAGAACCCCTTGCCGGGTCCGCCGAACTGGGCGTCGATGTAGTCCTGGAACCGGTACATGTCGCGGGCCTGCAACCGGATGGAGTCCATGTCGTCGCAGCTGTTGCGCTTGAGCGGGTAGATCTGGCAGAGCTTGTTGTTCTCGACCAGCAGGTTGACGAAGAGCCGCTGCCCGCCGCGCCAGGCCCGCTCCATCCACCGGTAGTAGGTGCCCTCGTGGGTCAGCGACCCGGGCGCCGGCCAGTCCTTGAACGTCGGCCAGCCGACCGGGTCGTGGGTGGGGTTGCCGGACAGGACCGCCTCGAGAGCGGCCCCGTTGCCGCCGGTGAGCGTGTGGTCGGGACAGTCGACGAGGGCGTAGGCGACGCCGTACCGGTGCCACGGCCGGCCGCAGTGCACCGACCCGCCGAGGAACTCGAACGCCATGCCGTGCGTGTGCGCGTCGACGAACCCGCGCACCTCCTGGAACGGCGACACCCCGGCGTGCGGCCTGCCGGAGACGTCGACCTGCGACTCGGGGTACGCCGGGCAGGGCCCGACGCGGCGGAGCGCGAAGCCGGTGGGCCGGTCGCCGAGCCGCGCCTGCGTGCCGCCGGCGACCAGCCTGCGGCCGCCCGGGAGCGAGAACGTGAACCCCTGGCGGGCCTTGCGCACGGTCCACTCCGCGTCACGGCTCGGCAGGTCGTCGACGGCGAGCCCGCCGCTGCCCGCCAGGAACCTCCGGTCGTCGGTGTAGAGCAGGTAGGTGCCGAGGTCGGTGGCCTGGAACCGGAACCCCATCGCCTGGCCGAGACCGGCCCTCCGCACGCGGACGCCGTCACCGGAGCGGACGACGTACCGGCCGGCTCGGGGGCTCAGCGCGTAGCACCCGCCGGCCATCGCATAGCGGTCCTGCGGCACCGCGAGGCGACGCTGCGTGACCCGCGTCGTGGTCAGGCGCGGGTCGGGTCGGCGGCGCTCGGCGGCGACGTACGACGCGGCGGCGCGGGCCTGCGTCGCGGTCGTCGGGTCCGCCGTCTCGGCCCCGGTCTCACCGCTGCGGGCCAGCCGGTTCTTGAAGCGGGGGTCGTGGGTGTGGGCCGGGGTGCCCGGCGGGTCGACGTGCGGGACGCCGGCCGCGGCCTTGAGCTGCTCGTTCTGCTCGCGCAGGGAGGCGGTGCGGACGCCGGCGGACGACGGCAGCACCAGCGCGGTGGCGACGACGCTGGCGGCCGTCACGATGGCGGCCAGCACGCGGACCCCCTCGGGACGTGAGGCGAGTGGGCGCATGGCTCTCCCATGACGAGCGACAAGAACTGACGGAGGGGCCCTCGGCAGACTAGTGCCTCGAGCGGATACGGAACTTCCGCTCGAGGCACCAGTGCTCAGGCGCCGGTGCTGTGTCATCGGCGCGGTGCGCCCGGCCGGATGGCGAGCTGGGCGACGCCGAGGTCGACCACGGCCCCCGTGCCGTCGAGCAGCGTGACCCGCAGGCCGACCACCTTGAGGCCGTTGGGGGTCCGCGTCCGGATCGCGTCCTCGATCTTGACGAGGCCGGGGATCTCCAGGGCGCCGACCGCGGGGAGCGAGTACGACTCGCCGTCGACGACGATCTCGCCCACCCTGGTGCCCTTGATGTTGCTGGTGACGCCGCTCCGGGTGCGCTTCACGTTGACCTGGCCGCGGATGGCGTTGAGCACGACGCGTCCGTCAGCGAGCTCCGCCCGGGCGACCCGTCCGGTCTCGGTGCCCCGGGCCACCGCGGCCCGGTTGGTCGAGACCTGGCTGGCACCGACACCGCGGGCGACCACCTGGTCGGCGAGGTTGACGCGGGCGAGGTCCTTCGCGCGGGTCTTGCCCTTCGTCCCCTGGCAGGGCATGAGGACCAGCGGAGTGCGACCGGCCCGGAGGTTGTCGTCGAGTCCGCGGGCCTGGATGCCGGCGGAGTAGCCCTTGAACACGCCGCGCTCGACGCCGGTGCTGATCTGGGCGCTGGTGTGCGCGAGCCGGACCCGGCTGTTGCCGGGCAGCACGGTGACGTCGAGGACGCGGGACTCCGCCGAGGCGCCGGCGCTCGAAGCCCGACGGACGCTCTTGCCGATCTCGAGCTTGGCCAGGCCGGGCACCACGAGCGGGCGGCCGGGGGTGGGGATCCTCAGGTCCTGGGCGGGACCACCCGTGGGCTTGAGCACGATCCTGGCGATCTCGTTGTCGACCTGGGTGCCGAACTTGCCGTTGGCGTTGAACGCCCGGCTCAACGACGACAGGCCACGGATCTGGAGGCTGCCGAGAGGGGTGTCGGCGATCGTGACCCTGGCGATGTCGTGCTGCGAGTACGACGACACGGTGCCGCCCCGCTTCTTCGTCCAGACCCGTGAGCTCACGCCCTCGGCGACGCCGAGACCCGGGATCTTCAGGTCGGCCTCGAAGTTGCGGCGGTTCCGGCCGGCGACGTTGGTGCAGCTGATCTGCTGGTAGGCGGTGGTGTCGGAGTTCGCCGGCACCTGGCCACCCTGCGCCCGGGAGCCGTAGGCGACGGCGGCCAGTGCGAACGGGGTGCGCACCTGCTTGGCCTTGGCGGGCTTGGCGGTCGAGGCTGACGGGTCAGGACCCGACGAGGCCACGGCGGTGGTCGGCAGCTGACTGGCGCACAGGGCGGCAGTCGTGACTGCGATGGCAAAAATGCGTCGCATGAGTACTCCTTGGGGGGATGCCCTCGCACAGAGAGTGAGGGGCAGACGATCCACCGACGTCCGCGAGCCGCAGGCGGTGGGTGATGTGGTCAACGAGGCGGGCTTGCCGGGCGTTATCGGGTCCGCCATCTATCACCCCTGGGGGTGGGGGTGGCCCCTGTCGCGGGGGAGCGTTTGGATGGGGCCTGTGCCCCACTCCTCGCAGTCCTCCACCACCACCCGGTCGTCGTCGGCACGGGCCCGGTCAGCTTCGCCGACGTGGTCGCCGTGGCCCGGCACGGCGCCGCCGTCGAGCTCGACGCCGACGCCTGGCCGCCGTCGACCGGGCCCGCGCCGTGGTCGACGACGCTCGCGGCCGCCCCGACGCCGGCGTACGGCATCTCCACCGGGTTCGGCGCCCTGGCCACCCGGCACATCCCGACCGAGATGCGGGCCCAGCTGCAGCGGTCGCTGGTCCGGTCGCACGCGGCCGGCTCGGGCCCGAGGTCGAGCGCGAGGTGGTGCGCGCGCTGATGCTGCTGCGGCTGTCGACGCTGGCGACCGGCCGCACCGGCATCCGGCCGGAGACCGCGCAGCTGCTGGCCGAGCCTGCTCACCCACGGCATCACGCCGGTGGTGCACGAGTACGGCTCGCTCGGCTGCTCCGGCGACCTCGCGCCGCTCTCGCACTGCGCGCTGGCGCTGATGGGCGAGGGCTCGGTGCGTGACGCCGAGCGGCGCTCTCGTGCCGGCGGCCGACTGCTCTCGCCGACGCCGGGCTGGCGCCGGTGGAGCTGGCCGCGAAGGAGGGCCTCGCCCTCATCAACGGCACCGACGGCATGCTCGGGATGCTGGTGCTCGCCATCGCCGACCTGCGCGTGCTGCTCCGGACCGCCGACATCGCGGCCGCGATGTCGGTCGAGGGGCAGCTCGGCACCGACCGGGTCTTCGCCGCCGAGCTGCAGGCGCTGCGGCCGCACCCGGGCCAGGCCGCGTCGGCGGCCAACCTGGTGCGGATCCTGGCGGACTCCGGCGTCGTCGCCTCGCACCGCGGCCCCGACTGCAACCGGGTGCAGGACGCCTACTCGCTGCGCTGCTCGCCGCAGGTGCACGGCGCGGCCCGCGACACCGTCGCGCACGCCGTGCTCGTCGCCGGGCGCGAGCTGGCCGCGGCCGTCGACAACCCGGTGGTGCTGCCGACGACGGGCGGGTCGAGTCCAACGGCAACTTCCACGGCGCCCCCGTCGGCTACGTGCTCGACTTCCTGGCGATCGTCGCCGCCGACGTCGCCTCGATCAGCGAGCGGCGTACCGACCGCTTCCTCGACGGCAACCGCAGCCACGGGCTGCCGCCGTTCCTCGCCGACGACCCCGGCGTCGACAGCGGGCTAGATGATCGCGCAGTACACGCAGGCCGCGATCGTCTCGGAGCTCAAGCGGCTCGCGGTGCCGGCGTCGGTGGACTCGATCCCGTCGCAGCGCGATGCAGGAGGACCACGTGTCGATGGGCTGGTCGGCCGCCCGCAAGCTGCGGCCGTCGGTCGACGGGCTGACCCGGGTGGTGGCCGATCGAGGTGCTCACCGCCGCCCGCGCGCTCGACCTGCGCGCGCCGCTCGCGCCGTCGCCCGCCACCGCCGCCGTGATCGCCCTGCTCCGCGCGAACGGCGTCCAGGGGCCCGGCCCCGACCGCCACCTGTCGCCCGAGATCGAGGCCGCCGTCGGGCTCGTCGCGTCCGGCGCCGTCCTGGCCGCCGTCGAATCCGCGATCGGAGAACTGCAATGAACTCAGCGAGCACCGGCAACCCGAGGCTCCCGATCCACGCCGCGCACGGCACCGAGCTGACCGCGCGGTCGTGGCAGACCGAGGCGCCGCTGCGGATGCTGATGAACAACCTCGACCCGGAGAACGCCGAGCGTCCCGAGGACCTCGTCGTCTACGGCGGCACCGGCAAGGCCGCGCGCGACTGGCCGGCGTACGACGCGCTCGTGCGCACGCTGACGACGCTCGCCGACGACGAGACGATGCTGGTGCAGTCCGGCAAGCCGGTCGGGGTGATGCGCACCCACGCGTGGGCGCCGCGGGTGCTGATCGCCAACTCCAACCTGGTCGGCGACTGGGCCAACTGGGAGGAGTTCCGGCGGCTCGAGGACCTCGGGCTGACGATGTACGGCCAGATGACCGCCGGCTCGTGGATCTACATCGGCACGCAGGGCATCCTGCAGGGCACCTTCGAGACGTTCGCGGCGGTCGCCGACAAGCGGTTCGGCGGCACGCTGGCCGGCACCATCACGCTGACCGCCGGCCTCGGCGGCATGGGCGGCGCGCAGCCGCTCGCGGTGACCATGAACGACGGCGTCGCGATCTGCGTCGAGGTCGACCAGGCCCGGATCACCCGGCGGATCGAGCACCGCTACCTCGACGAGCAGGCCGACTCGGTCGAGGACGCCGTCGGCCCGTGCCGTCGCGGCGCGCGACGAGCGCCGCCCGCTCTCGATCGGGCGTGCTCGGCAACGCCGCCGAGATCTTCCCGCTGCTGCTCGAGATGGGCGCACCGATCGACGTCGTCACCGACCAGACCTCGGCCCACGACCCGCTGAGCTACCTGCCGGTCGGCGTCTCGGTCGACGACTGGCCCGACGACGCCGCGCCGCGACCCGGAGGGCTTCACCAAGGACGCGCAGGCCTCGATGGCCGCGCACGTGCGGGCGATGGTGGAGTTCCAGGACGCCGGCGCCGAGGTCTTCGACTACGGCAACTCGATCCGCGACGAGGCCCGCAAGGGCGGCTACGACCGGGCCTTCGAGTTCCCGGGCTTCGTGCCGGCCTACATCCGGCCGCTGTTCTGCGAGGGCCGGGGGCCGTTCCGCTGGGCCGCGCTCTCCGGCGACCCGGCCGACATCGCCGCGACCGACCGCGCCATCCTGGAGCTCTTCCCGGACAACGAGCGGCTGCACAAGTGGATCACCATGGCGAGCGAGCGGGTGGCCTTCCAGGGGCTGCCGGCGCGCATCTGCTGGCTCGGGTACGGCGAGCGGCACCTGGCCGGGCTGAAGTTCAACGAGATGGTCGCCTCGGGTGAGCTGACGGCGCCGATCGTCATCGGCCGCGACCACCTCGACTGCGGGTCGGTCGCGTCGCCGTACCGCGAGACCGAGGCGATGCTCGACGGCTCCGACGCCATCGCCGACTGGGCGATCCTCAACGCGCTGGTCAACACGGCCTCGGGCGCGACCTGGGTCTCGTTCCACCACGGCGGCGGTGTCGGGATGGGCCGGTCGCTGCACGCCGGCCAGGTGTGCGTCGCCGACGGCACCGACCTGGCCGCGCAGAAGATCGAGCGGGTGCTGACCAACGACCCCGGCATGGGCGTCATCCGGCACGTCGACGCGGGCTACGACCGGGCCGTCGAGGTCGCCGCCGAGCGCGACGTGCGGATCCCGATGAAGGAGGGCTAGGGGCGCCCGCCCGGTGTGCCTGTAGCGCGCCGTCCAGTTTCCGCAGATGCGGACTGAGTGATGGCAATCCTCCGCGGATGCGGCATCATGTCGGCATGACGACGTACCGGGTTGCGGAAGCGGCCACCCTCCTGGGAGTCAGCGACGACACCGTACGACGCTGGATCGACTCCGGGAGGGTTGCGGCGGGCAGCACCTCGGGGCGCACCACGATCGCGGGCACCGACCTGGCCGAGCTGGCCCGCTCGCTGGCCGACGACCCCGATCGCGGTGACGCGCGCGCGGTGCAGGTCAGCGCCCGCAACCGGCTCGCGGGGATCGTGGTGGCGGTCAAGAAGGACGTCGTCATGGCCCAGGTCGACATGATCTGCGGCCCCTACCGCCTGGTGTCGCTGATGAGCAGCGAGGCGGCCGACGAGCTGGGACTCGAGCCCGGCTCGCGGGTCGTGGCGTCGGTGAAGTCCACCAACGTCGTCGTCGAGACTCCCCGAGGAGACCCATGAAGCGCACCATCATCACGGCGGCGGCGGGCCTGCTCCTCGCGAGCACGCTCGTCGCCTGCGGTGGCGACGACGAGGAACAGAAGATCACCGTCTTTGCCGCGGCGTCGCTGACCGCGACCTTCGAGGACATCGCCGAGCAGTTCGAGAGCGAGAACGACGGGGTCGAGGTCGAGCTCAACTTCGGCGGGTCGTCCGACCTGGTCGCCCAGATCCAGGAGGGAGCCCCGGCCGACGTGTTCGCCTCGGCCGACGAGGCCAACATGGAGAAGCTCACGGCTGAGGACCTGCAGGGCGAGGACCCCCGCCTGTTCGCGACGAACATCCTCCAGATCGTCGTGCCGCCCGACAACCCCGCCGGCATCGAGACGTTCGCCGACCTGGCCCAGGAGGGCCTCAACCTGGTGATCTGTGCCCCGGAGGTCCCGTGCGGGGCGGCCGCCCAGTCGGTCGCCGAGAACGCCGGCGTGACGCTGAGCCCGGTGAGCGAGGAGCAGTCGGTCACCGACGTCCTCGGGAAGGTGACCTCGGGCGAGGCCGACGCCGGCCTCGTGTACGTCACCGACGTCACCGCGGCCGGCGACGACGTGCTGGGCATCGAGTTCCCCGAGTCGTCGTCGGTGGTGAACAGCTACCCGATCGCCACCGTCGCCGACAGCGACAACAGCGACCTCGCCCAGGAGTTCGCCGACTACGTGCTCGGCGACACCGGGCAGCAGATCCTCGCCGACGCCGGCTTCGGCGCACCCTAGGCTCGGGGCGTGACCCGCCCGCGGCCGACCGGACTGCCGCCCTGGCTGTTCGTCCCGGCCGCGGTCGGGGTGGCGTTCGTCCTGCTGCCCCTGGTGGCGATCGTCGCGCGCGTCGACTGGTCGAACTTCTGGGGTCTCATCACCTCCGAGTCGTCCCGCGCAGCGCTGGTGCTGAGCCTGCAGACGTCGACGGCCAGCACGATCGCCTGCATCGTGATCGGCGTCCCGATGGCGGTGGTCCTCGCCAACACCCAGTTCCCCGGCCAAGGGGTGCTGCGGTCGCTGGTGCTGCTGCCGCTGGTGCTGCCGCCCGTGGTCGGCGGGCTGGCCCTGCTCTACACGTTCGGGCGCAAGGGGCTCCTCAGCGACACCATGGGCGTCCTCGGCATCGACATCGCGTTCTCGACCGTCGCGGTGGTGCTGGCCCAGACGTTCGTCGCCCTGCCGTTCCTGGTGGTGAGCCTCGAGGGCGCCCTGCGCACGGCCGGCCATCGCTACGAGGTGGTGGCCTCCTCACTCGGCGCCTCGCCCACCACGGTCTTCCGTCGGATCACCCTGCCGATGGTGCTGCCGGGGCTGTTGTCGGGCGCCGTGCTGGCCTTCGCGCGCTCGCTGGGGGAGTTCGGCGCCACCATCACGTTCGCCGGCAGCCTGCAGGGCGTCAGCCGGACCCTGCCCCTGGAGATCTACCTGAGGCGTGAGGCCGACCCCGACGCCGCGGTCGCGCTGGCCCTCGTGCTCGTGCTCGTCGCGGTCCTGGTGATCGGGTTCGCCTTCCAGAACCGGACCAGCAGCCTGTGAGCCTCGAGTACTCCGCGGTGGTGCGGGACCGCGACGTCGAGGTGGCGTTCGCGGTGGGCGCCGGCGAGACGGTCGCCGTGCTCGGGCCCAACGGCGCCGGCAAGTCGACGGTGATGGCGGTGACCGCCGGCCTGCTCCGGCCCGACCGGGGCCGGGTCGAGCTCGACGGGCGGGTACTGACGGCGATCGCCGATGCGGGGGGCGAACGCGTCGACGTCCGACCCCACCAGCGCGGGATCGCGCTGCTGGCGCAGGACCCGTTGCTCTTCCCGCACCTCACCGCCCTGGAGAACGTCGCGTTCGGCCCACGCAGCGCTGGGGTCCCGCGGTCGCAGGCTCGCGAGGAGGCGGCCGGCTGGCTCGACGAGGTCGGCGTGGGCGAGCTCGCGCATCGCAAGCCGTCGCAGCTCTCGGGTGGCCAGGCGCAGCGGGTCGCCGTTGCCCGGGCACTGGCCGCCGAGCCGCGGCTGCTGCTGCTCGACGAGCCGATGGCCGCCCTCGACGTGGCGGTGGCGCCGGCGCTGCGACAGATGCTGCGCCGGGTCCTGGCCGAGCGGACGGCGGTGATCGTGACGCACGACGTCCTCGACGCGCTGCTGCTCGCCGACCGGGTGGTCGTGATCGAGGCGGGCCGGGTGGTCGAGGACGGCCCCAGCGCCGACGTCCTGTCACACCCGCGCAGCGCCTTCGCGGCCCGGCTGGCCGGGCTGAACATGCTGCGCGGCGGGTGGGACGGGCACGTGCGCACCGCCGAGCACGGCCAGGTGCACGGCCTCACCGTGGGTGCCGAGCCGGGGCCGGGCGACGACGTGATCGCCGTCTTCCGTCCGCAGGCGGTGGCGGTCTACCGCGAGCGGGCCGTCGGCAGCCCCCGCAACACCTTCGCGGCCACCATCTCCGACCTCGAGCCGATCGGTGACCTCGTGCGGGTGCGCGCCGGTGACCTGAGCGCCGACGTGACGCCCCAGTCGGTGGCCGAGCTCGACCTCGTGCCCGGTCTCGAGGTGACCTTCAGCGTCAAGGCCACCGAGGTGTCGGTCTACCGGACCTGACGCGGTCCGTCGACCTACAGTGACCCGCGTGACTACTCAGCCGGCCCGGTCGCGGGCCACCCTGACCGGCATCAGCTCGCGCGCCTGGGAGCACCCGGCCGACCGCGGCGCGCTCGTGGCCCTGCGCCGGCTCAAGGGGTTCGACACGGTGGTCAAGGCCGTCTCGGGCCTGGTCAACGAGCGGACGACGCGGCTGATCTTCCTGGGCTCGGCGGTGCGGGTCGACGAGCGGCAGTTCCCCACGCTGCACTTCCTCCTGCGCGACGCGGGCCGGGTGCTCGACGTCGACGAGCTGCCCGAGATGTTCGTGCGGGCCGACCCGCACCTCAACGCCTTCACGATCGGGCTCGACAAGCCGATCATCCTGCTCAGCTCGGCGATGGTCGACCTCCTCGACGAGGACGAGCTGCGCTTCGTCGTCGGCCACGAGCTCGGTCACGCGCTGAGCGGGCACGCGGTCTACCGCACGCTGCTCGACCGGCTGCTCAACCTCACCGGCGTCCTCAACTCGATCCCGCTCGGCGGCATCGGCATCCGGGCGATCGTGGCGGCGCTCTACGAGTGGTCACGCAAGGCCGAGCTGTCGGCCGACCGCGCCGGCCTGCTCGCGACCCAGGACCCGGCGTCCGCGATCCGGGTGCACATGCAGCTCGCCAGCGGCGGCCTCGTGGGCGACCTCGACCTCGCGACGTTCATGGCCCAGGGCCAGGAGTACCTCGACAGCGGCGACCTGCGCGACTCGGTGCTCAAGGCGCTGCTCGTCGAGAAGACCACGCACCCCTTCGCCGTCGTCCGCGCCGCCGAGCTGCGGCGCTGGGTCGACTCCGGCGAGTACGCCGCGGTGCTGGGCGGCGCCTATCCGCGGCGCGAGGAGGACGCCGACGCCAAGGTCAGCGACGCGGCCAAGGACGCCGCGAGCAGCTACTCCGAGACCTTCCGCACCACCCAGGACTCCCTCGGCCGCTTCGTGCACGACCTCGCCGGGCTGGCCGGCAGCGCGAAGCTGTGGCTCGACGACAAGCTGCGCCGCGACGAGACCTGACGGGTCAGTCAGCGAGCGCCCAGAGGCCGGGTACGTCGGCGACCACGTAGGCGAGACCGGCCACGAGGTTGCCGGGCTCGGGCGCCGTCGGGTGCTCGGACGCGGCCAGGCAGACCGTCGCCTCGAACCCGACCGTGCGCACCCGCACCGCGTGGAAGACCTGGCCGGTGACCGCATGCGTGTGCGTCTGGGTCGTGAGCACCGTGCCGGCCAGGAACGCCGAGGGGTCGGCTTCGCCGCCGTAGGACACGAACGACTCGCCGGCGCCCAGGACGCTCGCGTCGGACGCCGCGAAGGCGGCAGCGTCGACGTGCACGCTCATCTCGACGCCGAGCGCGACGACCGAGGCCTCGTGCAGCCCGTCGTCGGGCAGGTGGCGCGCCTGCTCGAGGTCGCACGAGAACCGGGTCACGGTCTCGCCGGACGCGACGACGTCGGCCTGCGTGACGTCTCCGTGCGACGCGAGCGCGGAGAGCACGGCGCCGGGCGGGGCGGCGTACGACGGCACCAGGTCGACGACGCCGCCGTCCAGACGCCCGATCGTCACCCGCGACCCGCTGGCGTCTTCGTAGCGGACCGTCTCGACGCCGCCCGCGAGGCCGACGAGCTCGCCCGGCAGCTGCTCGAGGTGGGCGCCGAGCGCGTCGAGGTCGGCGACGTCGAGGCCGATGCACGCGAGGGTCGACGCCATGGGGTGGACGCTATCGGGGAGCCGTTCCCTGCAGGTCGTCGCGCTCGGGGCCGGTCTCGTCGAGCTCGACGCCGCTGCGCAGCCCGGCCAGCACCAGGTCGAGGTGTCGGTGGGCCAGCCGGTTGTCGAGGGCGGCCGGGACGGCGCCGGGCAGTGGCCGCGACAGCCGCACCAGCAGGGTGCCGAGGTCGCCGAAGGTGACCGACGACGGCAGGCTGCCGTCGGCGTGCGCGGCGTCGACCAGTGCCTGCACCGCGGCGGCCGACGCGTTGCGCGCCTGCTCGGTCTCGGGGTCGTCGAGCCGGTCCAGCGCCAGGGGGATGACCGCCGAGACGCGAGCGTCGAGGGCGTCGCGCAGGTAGCGGCCGAGCGAGTCGAGACCGTCGTCCCCGGACTCCGCCGCCGCCTCCGCCGACGCCAGTGACGTCTCGAGGGCGTCGCGCAGCACGGCCCGCACCAGCGCGTCGCGGTCGCCGAAGCGCCGGTAGAGGGTGCCGATGCCGACACCGGCCCGCTTCGCGATCTCGTCGAGTGGGCAGTCGATGCCGCGCTCGACGAACAGGTGGCGGGCGGCGCCGAGCACCTCGGCCTGGTTGCGGCGGGCATCGGCCCGCAGTCGGGTGCCGGTCATGAGGGCAGCCTAGCGTATGCGGAGAAAATTCCTCCGTTTCTCTTGTGGGTTGGCGTCGCCATGCCCTACGGTCAAACGGAGGAACTTCCTCCACTTATCCGAAGGAGCTCGTCATGACCAGCACGCCGACCGTCGCCGGGCGGGGTCCGGGGGTCGCCGCCGAGCGCGACACCCGCTGGCTCGCCCTGGTCGTCATCGCGGTGGCCCAGCTGATGGTCGCCCTCGACGCGACCATCGTGAACATCGCCCTTCCCTCGGCCCAGGCCGACCTCGGCTTCGCCGACGCCGACCGCACCTGGGTCGTCACCGCCTACACCAGCACGCTCGCCGGCCTCCTCCTGCTCGGCGGCAGGGTGGCCGACCGCCTCGGCCACCGCACCGCGTTCCTCATCGGGCTGGGAGGGTTCGCCGTCGCCTCCGGCCTGGCCGGGTTCGCCACCGACTACGGCATGCTCGTGAGCGGCCGTGCGCTCCAAGGCGTGTTCGCCGCCGTGCTCAGCCCCACCGCCCTGTCGCTGGTGGCCACCACGTTCACCGACCCCCGCGAGCGCGCCAAGGCGTTCGGCGTGTACGGCGCCGTCGCCTCCAGCGGCGCGGTCGTCGGACTGATCCTCGGCGGCGTCCTGGCCGAGTACGCCGGCTGGCGCTGGTGCCTGTTCGTCAACGTCGGCATCGCCGTGCTGCGCGGCCGCGGCCGGCCGGGCCGTGCTGCCGAAGGGCGGTGGGCACCCGCAGGTGCGGGTCGACGCCGTCTCCGGCGTCCTGGTCACCGCCGGCCTGGCCGCCGTCGTCTTCGGTTGCGCCCGGGCCGCGGCCGAGGGGTGGGGCTCGGTCGCCGTCCTCGCTCCGGGGCTCGGGGGGCTCACCCTGGTCGCCGCCTTCCTCCTGCGGCAGCGGAGCGCGGCCCGGCCCGTGCTGCCGCTGTGGCTGCTCGCCGACCGCGCCCGGGCCGGCGCCTACCTGGCCGTGGCGGTCTCGGTGGTGGGCTCGTTCGGCATGTTCCTGATGCTGACCTACCACCTCCAGGTCGTGCTCGGCTGGTCGCCGGTGCGCGCGGGTCTGGCCTTCCTGCCGATGTCGTTCGCGGTCTCGGCGAGCGCCTTCGGCCTCGGCAGCCGGCTGCTCCCGAAGGTCGCTCCCCGGCTGCTCATCGCGCCCGGCCTGGTCGCGGGCGCCGCGGGGCTCGGCGTCCTGGCCACCCTCACGCCCGGCAGCGGCTACCTGACCGTCGTGCTGCCGGCCGAGCTGCTGCTCGGGCTCGGCATGGGCCTGGTCTTCACGCCCGCGATCAGCGTGGCCACCAGCGGCGTCGACCGGCGCTACGCCGGGGTCGCCGCCGCCACCGCCACGACGTCCATGCAGGTCGGCGGGTCGATCGGCACCGCGGTGCTCAACAGCGTCGCGGTCGCCGCGACGGCGTCGTACGCTGCCGCCCGACCGGCTGGCGCCGCTCGCGACGCTCTCGTGCACGGCTACGCCACCGCCACCGCGTGGTCGGCCGTCGCGCTGGGCATCACCGCCGCGGTCTGCGCGTTCCTCATCCGCACCCCCGCCCCCACCACCGAGCACGTCGAGAAGGAGCACTGAGATGTCCGTCCAGCTGAACCACACCATCGTCCACGCCCACGACAAGCACGAGACGGCGCGCCACCTCGTCGAGATCCTCGGGCTGCCCGAGCCGACCGAGTACGGCCCGTTCGTGGTCGTGCAGGTCGACAACGACGTGAGCCTCGACATCGCCGACGACCACGCCCAGCCGCACTCCCAGCACTACGCGTTCCTGGTCTCGGAGGAGGAGTTCGACCAGATCCACGCCCGCATCGAGGCGGCCGGGCTGGACTGGTGGGCCGACCCGTTCCACCGTCGGCCGCGCGAGGTCGGCACCGCCGACGGCGGGCGCGGGATCTACTGGAACGACCCCAACGGGCACGCCCTCGAGATCCTCACCGTCCCGTACGGCGGCTGGCGCCACACGGGATGAAACCCGGGCGCGCCGTTAAGTCAATTGAATCGATAGAGTTATAGTATTCAGCATGACCCGCGTCGACTGCCACCAGCACGTGTGGACCGACGCGTTCGCCGACGAGCTGCGGCGGCGGTCGCGACCGCCGTACCTCGTCGGCGACCGGCTGCACGTGGCCGGCGAGCCGGCGTACGACGTCGACTGGAGCCAGCACGACCTCGCCGGGCGGCGCGACGGTGTCGACCTCGCGCTGCTGTCGCTGTCGAGCCCGCTCGGGATCGAGACCCTCGACCCCGCCGAGGCGGCGCCGCTGCTCGCCGCGTGGCACGCGCTGGCTGCCGAGCTCGGGCCGGGCCACGGGCTGTGGGCGGCGGTCGGCCTCGTCGAGCCCGACCTCGACGGCCTCCGGCAGACCCTCGCCGAGCCGGCGGTGCACGGCCTGCAGGTGCCGGCGACCGCGCTGCTCACGCCGGACGCCGTCGAGCGGCTCGCGCCGGTGCTGCGGGTCGTCGAGGAGGCCGACCTGCCCGTGCTCGTGCACCCCGGCCCCGCAGCGCCGGCCGACTCGGTCGCGGGGGAGCGGGTGCCGGCATGGTGGCCGGCGCTCACGTCGTACCCCGCGCAGCTGGCGACCGCCTGGTTCGCCTGGCACGTGGCCGGCCGTGCCCTGCTGCCGGCGCTGCGCGTCGCCTTCGTGGCGCTGGCCGGGCTCGCGCCGCTGCACCACGAGCGGCTTGCGCAGCGCGGCGGCACGTTCGGCGCGGTCGACCGCCACGTCTACTACGAGACCTCGTCGTACGGGCCGCGCGCGGTCGACGCGATGGTCCGCGTCGTGGGCATCGACCCGATCGTGCACGGCTCCGACCTGCCCTACGCCCAGCCCGGCGTCGCCGAGCTCGGCGACGCGTTCGCCCACGCCGTCCTGTCCGCCAACCCGCACCAC
Organism: uncultured Actinomycetota bacterium; assembly: GCA_963825985.1. GTDB lineage: Bacteria > Actinomycetota > Actinomycetes > Propionibacteriales > Nocardioidaceae > Nocardioides. Next base: position 448,107 of record CAWGVK010000002.1, read on the forward strand.
CTGCTGAACGGAGGCCCCCGATGACCATCGCCCCTTCCCCGGCGACGAGCATCCTGTCCGCTGACGACCTGCCCGCCCTGCCCGGCCGCGAGCTCTCCACGCGCGAGCTGCGTGCCTGGGTCAGCGAGCTGGCTGCCGACCCCGGGCTCTGGGAGCAGCACGTGCGGCACGACGCGGCCGAACCCGGTCGCCACTACGTCTCGCTCTACCGCGACGCCGACATCGACGTGTGGCTGCTGTGCTGGGACCTCGAGGACGACACCGGCTGGCACGACCACGACACCTCGGCCGGCGCGGTCGCCGTCACCCGGGGCGCGGTGACCGAGAGCCGCCCGCGACTCGGCGGCACACCGGCCTCCACGACCGTCCCGGCGGGACGCACCATCTCCTTCGGCCCCGACCACATCCACCGGATGGCCGGCGCGGTCGACGGGTCGGTGTCGATCCACGCGTACTCGCCGCCGCTGTGGCGGATGGGCCAGTACTCCATCAGCGACTCCGGCGTGATGCGCCGCTGGTCGGTCTCGTACGCCGACGAGCTGCGGCCGCTGGTCGACTGACACACTCGCCGCGTGACGAAGCGCGGACTGGTCCTGGGTGGCGGCGGCATCACCGGCATCGCCTGGGAGACCGGGCTGCTGTACGGCCTGGCCGAGGCCGGTATCGACCTGACGGACGCCGACCGGGTGGTCGGGACGTCGGCCGGCTCGATCGTCGGCGCGCAGGTGACCAGCGACATCGGGCTCGACGAGCTCTACCGGCGCCAGCTGCTGCCGCCCGCCGAGCTGGGGGACGGCGGCGTACCCCTGGCCTCGATCGGGCTGGGCGTCGTCGGGCAGTTCGCGGTGGCGCTGCTGCGAGCGCGCGGCGACGTCGAGAGGTTCGGGCGGGTGCTCGGCGCCCGCGCGGTCCGGGTGGCCGCACGCGGCAGGACTCCGTCGGTGGCGGAGCGCTACGACCAGGTGCGTCAGCGGATCGGCGACCTCGAGTGGCCCGACCGCGACCTCGTCGTCACCGCGGTCGACGTCGCGACCGGCGAGCTGGCGGCGTTCGGACCGCGCGGACCGTTCCCCGACGTCACGCTCGAGGACGCCGTCAACGCCAGCTGTGCGGTGCCGTGCGTCTACCCGCCGATCCCCATCGGCTCACGCACCCTGATCGACGGCGGCGTCCGCTCGGGCTCGAACGCCGACCTCGTCTCGGGCTGCGACCCGGTGATCGCGCTGACCCCCGTCGACCGCGCGGTCGGCCCGTTGCGCAGTGCGTCCCAGCAGCTGGGCGAGCTGGGTGTGCGGCACCTCGTGATCTCGCCCGACGAGGCGGCCCGCGCCGTGATCGGCAAGAACGTCCTCGACCCCGCCGCCCGTCCGCCGTCCGCCCGGGCCGGCTACGCCCAAGCCGCGGCGTACGTCGACCGGGTGCGCGAGCTGTGGGGCTGAGTCCGGGGTGGCCCAGCCTGTGAGTTTCACCGGTTAAGTGGTGAAACTGTGGGTTCTGGTTCGAAGTTTCGTCGCAGAAGCGTGAGTTTCACCGGTTAACCGGTGAAACTCACACCTTCGCTAACCCTCGAGCGCCGCGACGGCGTCGGCGATCGAGAGCGTGCGGCGGGCCGACTCGACGTGGAGGTTCTCGACCATCCGGCCCTGGTAGGTGACGACGCCGGTGCCCTGGCCGTCGTCCCACGCCTGGATCAGCCCGCGGGCGTCCTCGACCGCCTGCTCGGACGGCGCGAACGTCGCATTGGCGCCGTCGACCTGGCCGGGGTGGATGAGCGTCTTGCCGTCGAAGCCCATCGCGCGGCCCTGCTCGCACTCGGCGAGGAAGCCGTCGACGTCCTTCACGTCGTTGTAGACGCCGTCGAGGATCGAGATGCCGGCGGCGCGGGCCGCGAGCAGCGCGGTGTGCAGCGACGGCAGGATCGGGGCGCGACCCGGCACGTGCTCGGCGTACAGCTCCTTGACCAGGTCGTTGGTGCCCATCACCAGCACGGTGAGCCGGTCGGAGGCCGCGGCGATCTCGCGGGCGTTGAAGATCGCCTCCGGGGTCTCGATCATCGCCCAGAGCTTGGTGTGCTCGGGGGCGCCCGCCCGGTCGAGAGCGCTGGCCAGGCCGCGGACCTGGTCGGCGGTGCCGACCTTGGGCACGACGACGGCGTCGGGTCCGGCGGCTGCCGCGGCCACGAGGTCGGCGGCGTGCCACTCGGAGCCGACGCCGTTGACGCGGATGGTGAGGGTGCGACGGCCGTACTCGCCCGACCCGACGGCGGCGGCCGCCGCCTCACGGGCGGCGGGCTTGGCGTCGGGCGCGACGGCGTCCTCGAGGTCGAGGATGACGGCGTCCACCGGCAGGGTCTTGGCCTTCTCGAGGGCCTTGGCGTTGTTGCTCGGCATGTAGAGCACCGAGCGCAGGGGCGTGAAGTCGGTCATGCGGACGGCACCTCGATCGCGTCGTACAGCTTCTTCAGCTCGGGGTCGACCGCCGCCAGCTGCTCGGCGAGGTCGACCATCACCAGGCACTGCTTGAGCGAGGCGTCGTCCTCCATCTTGCCGTCGAGCATCACCGCCCCGGTGCCGTCGCCCATCGCGGCGACGACCCGGCGCGCGTGGGCGATGTCGGCGACCGACGGCGAGAACACCCGGTTGGCGATGGCGATCTGCTTCGGGTGCAGGCTCCACGTGCCGACGCAGCCGAGCAGGAACGCGTTGCGGAACTGGTCCTCGCAGGCGACCACGTCGGCGATGTCGCCGAACGGGCCGTAGTACGGGTAGATGCCGTGCATCGCGCAGGCGTCGACCATCCGCGCGATCGTGTAGTGCCACAGGTCCTGCTGGTACGTCGCGCGCCGGCCGTCGATCTGGGCGACCCCGAGGTCGTCGATCGCCGGGTCCTCGCGCACCAGGTAGCCGGGGTGCCCGCCACCCACGCGCGTGGTCTTCATCCGGCGGTCGGCCGCGAGGTCGGCCGGGCCGAGGGAGAGGCCCTGCATGCGGGGGCTGGCGCCGCAGATCTCCTCGACGTTGGCGACGCCGCGCGCGGTCTCGAGGATGGCGTGCACCAGGATCGGCCGGTCGAGCCCGGCCTTCGCCTCGAGCTGGGCGAGCAACCGGTCGACGTAGTGGATGTCCTCGGCGCCCTGCACCTTCGGCACCATCACCACGTCGAGCTTGTCGCCGATCGCGGGCACGAGGGTGGTCAGGTCGTCGAGCGCCCAGGGGCTGTCGAGGGAGTTGATCCGGGTCCACAGCTGGGTCGAGCCGCCATGTCCGAGTGTGGCCGTCTCGGTGCCGATCTTCACCAGGCCCTCGCGCGCGGCGACCTTGTTGTCGGCCTTGACGGCGTCCTCGAGGTTGCCGAGCAGCACGTCGACGGTGCCGACCATCGCCGGGATCTTCGCCGCCATCTTCGGGTTGCTCGGGTCGAAGAAGTGGATCGCGCGGCTCGGCCGGAACGGGATGTCGGTCAGCGGCGCCGGGGCGCCGACGGCGAGCGGGCGGAAGAAGTCCTTGGCGCTCTGCGAGGAAGCGGGCATGAGCCGGAAGTTAGCAGTCGTTCACCGGCTGCCGGTATGACCGATCTGACAGTCAGCGGCGCCGCCGCCACCACCGACGCGGTGGCGCGTCCTCGTCGGCGACCCGCCTGGCCTCGCGCAGGGCGGCCCGTCGGGCGGCCCGCCGCTCCGACCACGCGGCGACCGTCTCGTCGACGTCGCGCGGCATCGTGACCAGGGGCGGCCCCTCGGGCAGCCGGTAGCGCGCGGCGATCACGCGCTCGTTGAAGTCCTCGAGCACGTTGCGGACCTCCGCCTCGAAGGCGATCGTGTCGAGCCGGTCGTCGAGCTCGGCGTCCTCCTTGCGCAGCTGCAGCGACGGTGGCAGCACGGCGATGTTCTCGCGCTCGACCATCTTCTTGAGCCACCAGTCGGGGTCGGTGTCCTCGCCGAGACCCGCGATCGGCTTGCCGGCGCCGGGCAGGTCGTCGAAGTCGCCGCGCTCCATGGCCCGGCGTACCTGCTGGTCGACCCACAGGTGCTGCTGGGCGATCCGGGCGGCGGCCGCACCCCGACCGGTGCGCACGTCGCGGTCGTTGACCTGGTCGTTCTCCTGCTTGCTCGCCTCGTCGCTCATCGGCTCATCACCTCGGCTCCCATTCTACGAGCGGACCGATGCGGCCGCCGTGACGGCACCGAAACCTGCGGCGTGTGCGCACCTCGGTCCGCGCGTCGCCGCGTTCGCCCGGCCCTGCGGGTGTGAGTTTCACCGGTTAACCGGTGAAACTCACGGTTCTGGCATGAAACTTCGTGACAGAAGCGGAAGTTTCGTCAGGACCGCGATGGCGCCGCTCTGTGGCGCCGGAGGTCCGGTCACCAGCCGCCGCGGTGGACGACGTCCTGCCACGGGGTGCGGGCGCGCTTCGCCGGTGAGCCCTTCGGACCGCCGGCCGCGGGGTGGCCGACCGTGATCACGCCGACCGGGTCGTGGGTGTCGGGGATCGCGAACGCCTCGCGGACGACGTCGGGCGCGCTCGGGCACGACGCCGAAGAAGCAGGCGCCGAGGCCGGCGTCGGTGACGGTCTGCAGGATCAGCAGGCTCGCCATGCGCGGCGTCCATGTGCCAGAACGGCATCGGCCAGCGGGCCTCGTCGCGGTCGGTCCAGCCCTTGTCGGGCTGGGCGTAGCGCTCGAGGTAGGCGGCCTTGCTGCTGCACGGCAGGATCACCACCGGCGCCCGCATCATGCCGCGGAGCCAGGTGTCGGGCAGGCCGGGGTCGTCGCTGCTCGCCGACCAGAACCGGCGGACGTGTTCGGGGGTGTCGAGGACGAGGAACGCCCAGCCCTGGCTGAACCCGGCGCTCGGGCGTGCGTCGCGTTCTCGAGCGCGCGGTCGATGATGGCGGCGTCGACCGGCTCGTCGGCGTAGTTTCGGACCATCCGGCGGCGACGTACGACGTCCTGGAACTCCATCTCTGATGATGGACGCGTGCCCGACGACTTCGAGCGGATGTGGGCCGACCTCGCCCCGGTCGGCAGGTCCGCGACGTCCGGCGGCTACCACCGCCAGCCCTTCCTGAGCGCCGAGCGCGAGCTGTCCGCCTGGTTCGTCGAGCAGGCCGCCGCCCGCTCCTGCGCCTCGAGACCGACGCGTTCGGCAACCGGCGGCGTGGTGGGCCCTCCGGCGGCATAGTCCCGGCGTTTGGGCCCTGAATCGTCGGATCGAGGGCCCAAACAGCCGGGACTATCGCCGCGGTCCTGACCGGCTCCCACCTCGACTGCGTGCTCGACGGGGGTGCGTACGACGGGCCGCTGGGGGTGGTGTCGGCGCTGGCGGCGGTCGACCTGCTGCGCGAGCGGGGGTTCGTGCCGGCGCCGGCCGATCGGGGTGTCGGTGTTCGTGGAGGAGGAGGGGTCGCGGTTCGGGCTGGCCTGCCTGGGGTCGCGGCTGGCCACCGGCGCGATCGGCGTGGGACGACGCGCGCGAGCTGGGCGACCGGGACGGCGTCGCGGCTCGGGCGATGTCGTCGAGGGCGGCGAGTCCGGACGGTGCCTCGACGGCGTCGGCACGTTCGTCGAGCTGCACGTCGAGCAGGGCCGCGACCTGGTCGACCGCGGCGCGGCGGTCGGCGGTGGCGAGCGAGATCTGGCCGCACGGGCGCTACCGGTTCGACGTCGTCGGCGAGGCCAACCACGCCGGTACGACGCGGATGGAGGACCGGCCGACCCGATGCTCACCTACGCGATGACCGCCCTCGCGGCCAACAAGCAGGCCCGGCTGGCCGGGCAGCGGGCGACGTTCGGGCGGGTCGAGGTCGACGCCCAACGGCACCAACGCGGTGCCGTCGCGGGTGACCGCCTGGCTCGACGCGCGGGCGTCGTCCGACGACGGCGCTACCGAGCTGGTGGCGGCCGTCGAGCGGCAGGCGATCGAGCGGGCCGAGCGCGACGGGACGGCGGTGACGGTGAGCGCCGAGTCGGTGTCGGGGCGGTGGGCTTCGACCTCGACCTGGCCGCGCGGACGCGCCGAGACGCCGCGACTGGCCGGCGATCCCGACCCAGGCCGGCCACGACGCCGGAATCCTCTCAGCCGCAGGGATCCCGACCGCGATGCTCTTCGTCCGCAACCCCACCGGCGTCTACCACTCGCCGGCCGAGTCGCCGAGATGGCCGACTGCCTCGTCGGCGTCACCGCCCTCGCCGACACGCTCGAGAGGCTGCGCGAGATGACGCACGTCGTACCTCCTCGAGCGGGCCTGGGTCGACGGCGCCGTCGCACGACGACGTGCTGGTCGAGATCGACGACGGCCGGTTCGCCGCGGTCGACCCTGGGGGTGAGCCGGCGATCGGCGTCGAGCGCCTCCGCGGGCTTACGCTGCCCGGGTCTCGCGAACTGCCCACAGCCACGCCTTCCACCGCGCGCTGCGCGGCCGCACCCAGCGCGGGCGAGGGACGTTCTGGACCTGGCGCGACCAGATGTACGCCGTCGCCGGGCGGCTCGACCCCGACAGCTACTTCATGCTCGCCCGGCGACGTACCGCGAGATGGTCGCGGCGGGGATCACCACGGTGGGGGAGTTCCACTACCTGCACCACCAGCCCGACGGCACGCCGTACGACGACCCCAACGCGATGGGTCTGGCGCTGATCGAGGCCGCCCGCGAGCGCCGGGCTCAGGATCACGCTGCTCGACACCTGCTACCTCAGCAGCGGCTTCGGTGCCGAACCCGAGGGGGTGCAGCGCCGCTACACCGACGGAACGGCGGAGCGGTGGGCCGAGCGCGTGGCCGCCCTCGGGGACGACGCGTCGGCGCCGCCATCCACTCGGTGCGCGCGGTGCCCGACGACCAGCTCGCCACGGTCGTCGAGGCGGCCCGGGGCCGGCCGCTGCACGTGCACCTCTCCGAGCAGTCGCGGAGAACGACGACTGCATCGCGGCGTACGGCGCCACCCCGACCCAGCTGCTCGCCGACCGCGGCGTGCTCGGGCCGCTCACGACCGCCGTCCACGCGACCCACCTGACCGACGACGACATCGGCCACCTGGGCGGCACCCGCACCTTCGCCTGCTTCTGCCCCACGACCGAGCGCGACCTCGGCGACGGCATCGGCCCCGGCACGGCCCTGCGCGACGCCGGCAGCCGGCTGACGCTCGGCTCCGACAGCCACGCCGTGATCGACCTCTTCGAGGAGATGCGCGCCGCTCGAGCTCGACGAGCGCCTCGCCACCCAGCGCCGCGGCCACTGGCGCACCGCCGAGCTGCTCGCCGCCGGCACCGCGACCGGCCACGCCAGCCTCGGCTTCGACGACGCCGGCACCATCGCCGTCGGACAGCGCGCCGACCTGGTCACCATCGACACCGCCAGCCCTCGCACCGCCGGCACCGGGCCGACGAGCACACGGCCGTGTACGCCGCCACGGCCGCCGACGTCACCCACGTCGTCGTCGACGGCCGGCCCCACACCCTCGACCCCGAAGATGTCGGCCGCGAGCTCGACGAGGAGATCGGCAGACTGCTGAGATGACCAGCACCCTGATCACCGGCATCGGCGAGCTGGTCACCAACGCCCCCGACGCCGACGACCTGCTCGGCGCCATCGAGCACGCCGCCCTCGTCGTCGAGGGCGCCACCGTCGCGTGGGTCGGCCCGGCCGCCCAGGCGCCAGCGGCCGACGTCGCCGTCGACGTCGGCGGCCGCGCGGTGCTGCCCGGCTTCGTCGACTCCCACTCCCACCTGGTCTTCGCCGGCGACCGGGCGGCCGAGTTCGAGGCGCGGATGACGGGCACGCCGTACGCCGCCGGCGGCATCCGCACCACGGTCGCGGCCACCCGCGCCGCCACCGACGAGCAGCTCACCGCTCACGTCGCGCGGCTGGTCGACGAGATGCGCCGGCAGGGCACGACGACCGTCGAGATCAAGAGCGGCTACGGGCTCACGGTGCACGACGAGGCCCGCAGCCTGGCGGTGGCGCGGCAGTTCACCGACGAGACCACGTTCCTCGGCGCCCACGTCGTGCCCGAGGGAGACGCGGACGAGTACGTCGCCCTCGTCACCGGCCCGATGCTGGACGCCGCCGCCCCGCATGCCCGCTGGATCGACGTGTTCTGCGAGACCGGCGCCTTCGACGCCGACCAGGCCCGCGCCGTCCTCGCGGCCGGAGCGACCAAGGGGCTGCGCGGCCGCCTGCACGCCAACCAGCTCGGCCCCGGACCCGGGCGTCCGCCTCGCCGCCGAGCTCGGCCTGGTCGCCGTCGACCACTGCACCTACCTCACCGACGCCGACGTCGCGGCCCTCGCCGAGAGCGGCACCGTCGCCACCCTGCTGCCCGGCGTCGAGTTCTCCACCAAGCAGCCCTACCCCGACGCCCGCCGCCTTCTCGACGCGGGCGTGACCGTGGCCCTGGCCAGCGACTGCAACCCCGGCTCGTGCTTCACCAGCAGCCTCCCGTTCTGCATCGCCCTGGCGGTGCGCGAGATGGGGATGACGCCCGCCGAGGCCGTGCACGCCGCGACCGCCGGCGGCGCCGCCGCTCTCGACCGCGACGACGTCGGTCGGCTGACCCCCGGAGGCCCCGCCGACTTCCTCGTCGTCGACGCCCCCAACCACCGCCATCTCGCCTACCGGCCCGGTGTGCCCCTCGTCACCAGCACCTGGCTGGGAGGCCGTCTCGTGAGCGCCGTCACGCCCGTCTGAGGTAGTACCTCAGGCGGGATACGGCGGTTGCCCGATGTGAGGGCCTACCTCAGAGAGCGAATCTCTATCCATCAGCCGGCAACGGTGCCGGCTCTGAGGTAGCGAGGAGCGACCGATGTACACCTTCGATCCCATGATCGTCCAGGCCGAGGTCGACTACCGCGCGGAGCGCGTGCGCGGCAGCAAGGTCATCCGCCGGAACCGGACCCGGGTGCCCTTCGCGGGGCGCCGGGACCAGGTCAGCAGGCGCGCCCGCTGACGCCCCGGGACGGGTAGCCCACAATGGAGCCTGTGTCGATCCAGTCCAGCACCACCATGGTCGGACGAGACGCCGAGCTGACGGAGATAGCTTCGTCGCTCGGCGTTCGTCCGTCCCGGCCAGCCGACAAGCTGGTCGACGTGCTGCTCGCCGGTGACGCCGGTGTCGGCAAGACCCGTCTCCTCCGCGCCCTGCGCGACCTCGCCGTCGACGACGGCTGGCAGGTGTACGCCGGGCACTGCCTCGACTTCGGCGACAGCGCCCTGCCCTACCTCCCGTTCTCCGAGGTGCTCGGACGCCTCGCCACCGCGCAGCCCGACGTCGTGGCCGAGGTGGCGCGCACCCACCCCGCCCTCGCCCGGCTGCAGCCCGTGCGCCGCGCCATGTCCGACTCCGACCCCGTCGACGCCGAGGCCTCCGCCCTCGACCGCGCCGACCTCTTCCGCGCGATGCTGGCCGTCCTCGAGGCCGCCGCGACGAAGGCGCCGCTGCTGCTGGTCATCGAGGACACGCACTGGGCCGACCGGTCCACCCGCGACATGCTGAGCTTCCTGCTCTCCCGCATCGACTCCGCCGGGTTCGCCGTCGTCGCCTCCTACCGCTCCGACGACCTGCACCGCCGCCACCCCCTGCGCCGCCAGGTCGCCGAGTGGTCCCGGCTGCGGGGCGTCGAACGGCTCGCGCTGTCGCCCCTGGCCGACGACGACGTCCGCTCGCTGGTCAAGCTGCTGATCCCGGGCGGGCTGCCCGACTCCGAGCTCGCCGACGTGGTCGCCCGCGCCGAGGGCAACGCCTTCTTCGTCGAGGAGCTCGTCAGCGCCGCCGCCGAGCCCGGCTCGTTCATCCCGGCCGACCTCGCCGACGTGCTGCTGGTGCGCCTCGACCGGCTCGACGACCACGCCCGCGCGGTGGTGCGCACCGCCAGCGCCAGCGGCCGCCGGGTCACCCACGACATGCTCGAGGCGACCTCCGAGCTCACGCCGCAGCAGCTCGACGAGGGCCTGCGCGGCGCCGTCGAGATGAACGTGCTGGTCGCCGAGAGCGGCCGCTACGCCTTCCGGCACGCGCTGCTCGGCGAAGCCGTGTACGACGACCTGCTGCCCGGCGAGCGCGCCCGCCTGCACGCGCGGTACGTCGCCGCCCTGCGCGAGGGCACCTCGCGCGGCACCGCCGCCGAGCTGGCCCGCCACGCCCGCCTGGCGATGGACAAGGACACCGCGCTGCGCGCCAGCGTGCGGGCCGGCAACGAGGCCAGCGAGGTGGGCGGCCCCGACGAGGCGGCCTACCACTACCAGCAGGCGCTCGAGCTGCTCAGCGGCAGCAGCGACCTCGACGACCAGGGCATCGACCTGTCCAAGCTGGTGGTGCGCGCCGCCGACGCGCTGACGGCGTCCGGCGACCCCGAGCGGGCCGCCGGCGTCATCCAGGAGCAGCTCGAGGGTCTGCCCGCCGACGCCTCGGACATCTGGCGGGCCCGGATGCTCAGCGCCCAGGCCGCCGCCCTCTACATCACCGAGGACGTCGGCGACGTGCTCTCCCTGTCGACCCGCGCGGTCGAGCTCGCCCCGGACGGCGAGAGCGGGCTGCGGGCACGGGTGCTGGCCAACCACGCCAAGATCCTGGCCGGGTTCGGCAGGCTCGAGGACGCCCAGACCGTCGGCATGGACGCGCTCGAGCTGGCCGAGCGGCTCGACCTCAACGAGCTGGCCTCCGACGCGATCACCACCCTGTCGGGCCTGAAGAAGGCCGGCCCGAAAGAGGGCCTGCGCGCCGCCCTCGCGGAGGCGATCGAGCGGGCCTCCGAGTCCGACGCCGTCCACGCCGAGCTGCGGGGCCGGTTCCTCCTGGGCCGCTCCTACGAGGACTGGGGCGAGTTCGACGACGCCGAGCGCTGGTTCGCCAGCGGGATCGAGCGGGCCGCCGCGGCCGGGCTTCCGTGGGCGCCGTACGGCTTCGAGGCGCGCTGGCAGCTGGCCTGGATCCACCTGGTGCGCGGCGAGTGGGACCGCGCCCTCGACCTGTTCGTCGTCGAAGGGCCGTTCCCGCCGCCGATCCCGCGGGCGATGCTGACCTCGATGCGGCTGCAGATCCTGCAGCTGCGCGGTGAGGACGTCGGCGCCCGCGTCGCCGGGCTGCGTCCGTTCTGGCGGCGCGAGGGCGCGATCGGCATCCACGCCGCCGCCATCGAGATGGTCGCCGCGGGACGCCGCGACGAGCCGGCGGCCGCCGTCGCGTCGTACGACGAGGCGGTGGCGGTGCTGAGCCAGATCTGGCACGAGTGGTTCAGCGCCCGGATCCGGCTCGGAGCCGTGGCCATCGGCGTCGTCGCCGACGCGATGGCCCACCGCAGCGCCGCCGAGCGCGAGCTGTTCATCAAGGACGTCGACCGCATCCACACCGACGGCCACATCGTGCTCGACCGCTACACCGACCCGTCGGGCCACTGGGGGCCCGAGGGGCGCGCCTGGGTCAAGCGGCTCGACGCCGAGACGCTGCGCGCGCAGGTGGCTCGCCGGCGTCGACCCGCCGCCGCTCGACGTCCTGGTCGAGACCTGGCGGGAGGCCGAGAGCCTGTTCGTCGACTTCGGGCACGTGCACGAGGTGGCCACCGTGCGGGTGCGGCTCGCCGGCATCCTCAGAGCGACCGGCGACCTGGCCGGCGCCCGCGAGCTCGGCGACCTGGCCCGCGAGGCGGCACACCGCCTCGGGGCCCAGCCGCTGCTCGACCAGCTGAAGGCGATCGGCAACGCGCCGGCCGCCCGCGCCGAGCCGCACGCCCCCGACGCGCTCACCGCCCGCGAGCGCGAGATCCTCGCCCACGTCGCCGAGGGCCGCAGCAACGGTGAGATCGCCAAGCTGCTGTTCATCAGCGCGAAGACCGTGAGCGTCCACGTCTCCAACATCCTCGGCAAGCTCGGCGCCTCGGGCCGCACCGAGGCCGCCGCCATCGCCCACCGCCGTGGACTCCTCGACTGACTACTTCCAGGTCGCCAGCGCCTTGCGGATCTCGGCCCGGAACAGCTCGGCACCTGCCGTGTTGAGGGTGGCGTTGGCCTGGTTCCAGGTGGGGCACAGCGTGCCGTAGACCGCCGCCGACTCGCCGGCGTCCCGGAACCGGCAGTCGATGTTCTTCTCCTCGACGAAGTTCCCGTAGACGTACTCCTTCTGCACGATCGCGCCCCCGACCAGCCGGGGCAGGCTGGCCCGGCCGGCGCCGGTGCGGATGTACTGGTACGGCGGGTCGCAGGCCGAGCCGCCGGGCCAGCAGACGTCGTACGAACCGCCCTTGGACCAGGTCTGGAACCGTTCGATGAACCGGGCGACCCGGGTCGCGCTGACGCCGAGGTCGGCGCCCTCCTCGCGGACGATGTCGGCGAGCCGGCCGTCCGAGGGGATCGGCCCGCCGTTCATCAGCCGCCAGAACGCCGGTCGCGCCGAGAAGGCGTCGGAGAGCAGCGAGCCGTCCACGACCCCCTCGTAGAGCCGCCCGGCGTCGACGAGGGTGAGGTCGTTGCGCAGGCCGTCGCGGAACCCGCAGCCGAGCACCTGCCGCACCCGGGTGTTGGTCATGCCGGCGAGGTCGGCGGTGGCGTTGAGGGCCGCGTTGCCGTAGCGCAGCTGGAAGCCGCGGGTGGTGCGGTTGTCGGAGATCTGCATCATCTGCTGCAGCCCGAAGGAGATCGGGTCGACCGCGCGGTTGCCGTCGAAGAGCTCGTCGAACCCGTTCGGGCACACGCCGGCGCCGTCCCCGCCCGACGAGTTCGGGTAGTGGTACCACGCGAAGTCGTCGTCGGAGAGGCCGTCGTCGCCGCTCGCCACCCGGCGCAGCTGGTGCAGGTGGTGCAGCACCTTGATCGTCGAGGCCGGCTCGAAGACCGAGCGCTGTTGCAGGCCGAGCACCGGGGAGCCCCCGACCGGCTTGAGGTAGAAGCCGAAGTGAGCACCGAGGTAGCGCTTGAGGAAGATGTCGCGCAGCCGCCCGTTCTCGGCGTTGACGTCGTCGATCATGATCACCGCGTAGCGGCGCAGCGGTCCGACCCGGTAGGGCTCGACGTGGTACGGGCGGGCGCCGAGCTGGTCGACGAGCTGCTCGACCTGCGGGGCCGTGCGGTTGTACCACCACCACCAGGTCTGGCCGGCGTTGCGCTCCATGACCGCGCTCCAGCGACCGGTCGAGACCCGCTCGAGGTCGACGAGACGGGCCTTGTTGGTGGCGAGCCGCTTCTCCAGCTTCTTCGACGAGATCGAGCCGTAGAACCACCACTTCGACGCGTCGACACCTGTGTTCCGGATCAGGACGGCGTCGTGCAGGATCTTGTTCCCGGCCAGGCGCGAGTCGAGGTCGACGATCCGGGCCTTCTTCTCCTTGGCGTAGTCCTTGAGCCACCCGACCGAGCGGTTGCGCTGCCACCACCACTTCTTGGCCGCCTTGCCCGTGTTGCGCACCAGGACGATCACGTAGCGTTCCTTGCCGCCGACGGTGTAGCGCTCGAGGTCGAGCAGGCGGCCGTTGTGCTTCTTGATCAGCTTCCCGACCTTGGCCGCGCTCTGGTTGACGTAGAACCACCACTTCCGCGCGTAGGTGCCGGTGTTGTGGACCTTCGCGGCCGAGAACCGCAGCGGGCTGGTGCCCACGATCTCGAGGTCGATCACCCGCAGCTTCTGCTTGGCCTGGTCCTTGATCAGGCCGATCGTGGTCTCGGGCGACCAGGTGGCCAGCGTCAGCGCCTGCGACGAGCGCTCGGGGTCCCTGACCTTCGCGGCCTTCGCGGCCTTCGCGGCCGGCGCCGCGGCTCGCTCGACCGTCGCTTCGGTGGCCTGCGGTGGACCGGCCCTGCCTGCCGGGGTGGGCAGGGCAGCCAACAGCGCCAGCGCCGTCGTGATCGTCAGTGCCGCGCGTACCCGTCGTCCCCGCATCTGCCCCACCTCCCGCTCGACGGGGCCGGTCCCCGTAGCGGCAGGCTGCGCCACCGGTCTGAAGGGTGTCTAAAGGTCGGCGGGCGGTGCTCCCGCCTGCCACACCGACATCGCTGGTCACAGCAACGCGACGAAACTCCGGCTTCTTGCACGAAGTTTCGTAGGAGAAGCCGGAGATTCGTCGGTCGGCTCGACCGGCCGCGCCGACCATGCGAGTTTCACCGGTTAACCGGTGAAACTCACGCTTCTTGCACGAAGTTTCGCACCAGAAGCCAGAGTTTTGTCGCGCAGCACGCCTCACCCCAGCTAGGCGGGGAACGGCGTCGCCTCGACGCCCAGCTCGAACATCCGGGCGGCGTAGTCGCGGTAGACCCGCCGGGCGTCGCCGTGGCGGCCGAGGCCCGTGAGCAGCTCGACGAGGGTCAGGGTCGAGGCCTCGTCGTACGGCTCGAGCGACACGCACCGGTACAGGCACGCGACCGCCCGCTCGCGGTCGCCGCCGTGGCCGGCCAGCCGGGCGCGGGTGCGCAGGGCGTCGAGGAGCCGGTTGCGGGCGAGGGCGCGGGGCTCGTCGGCCCAGTCCTCGTAGAGGTCCTCGGGGCAGAAGTCGCCCCCGTAGGCCTCGATCGCCTCGTCGAGGCGGTGCTCGTCGACGGCCGCGAGCCCGGCCTCCACGGCCGCGTGGAAGCCGACCAGGTCGACCTCGACCCGCTCGACGTCGAGCCACACGGCCCGCGCGTCGCCCCTCACGTAGTGGTCGAAGCGCTCGGAGCCGTCGGGGTCGAGGACGCTGCGCACCGTGCGCAGCGCCACCGAGAGTCGCGGGCGGGCGCGCGCCGCGTCGGTGTCGGGCCACAGCAGGTCGACCAGCTCGTCGCGGGTCAGCAGCACGCCGCGCCGGGCCACGAGGATCTTGAGCAGGTCGCGTGCCTTGCGCGACTGCCACGACGAGAGGGGCACCGGGCTCCCGGCCCGGAGCACGCGGAACTGACCCATCGCCTCGACCCGCACCCCGGCACCGGCCGTCGCGAGTCCCGGTGGGACGACGAGGTCGGTCTCGGCCAGGACGCCGGCCGCCCCGGCCGCGCGCAGCCGCCCGGCCGGCGGCCCGTCGTCGACGCCTCGGAGCCGGCAGCGGGCGAGGTCGCAGCGGGCCGCACCGAGCGGGTCGCCCATCGCGTCGTACAGGGCCGCCGCCTCGCGCAGCCGCTGCTCGTCGCGGTCGCACGCGCCGGAGAGCCACAGGGCCTCGGCGAGCACCGGTCGCTCGCCCCGGTCGGCGGCGTGGTCGAGCGCCTCCCGCGCCAGCTCGGCCGCCCGCGCGCGGTCGCCGGTCGCGGCGGCCAGCAGCGCCCGCACGGTCGGTCCGGAGGCCACCCCGGCCAGGGCCTCCTCGGCGGCATCCGGGTCGGTGACCACCAGCGTCCGGGCCAGTCCCTCCTGCGCGGGGCGCGACGCCTGCTGGTCGCCGCCGCGGTCGGCCAGCTGGAGCGCCTCGCGGTAGGTCGCGATGGCCATCGTGCGCTCGCCACGCATCCGCAGCACGTCGGCCAGGTGCCCCAGCGGATAGCTCAACGCCGTCGACCCGAGGCCGCGGTAGCGGCGCACGGCCTCCTCGAGGTCGCGGGTGGCCTCGTCGAGCCGGCCCAGCGACCGCAGCACCTCGCCGCGGTTGCTCAGGGCCAGGGCGTGGAAGTTCGCGAAGCCGGTCAGGTCGGCCAGGGCCAGTGCCGGTTCCAGCTCGGCGAGGGCGCGCTCGTAGTGACCCTCGTCGGCCACGTGGCTGGCGCGGTTGACCCGGATCCGGATGGTCTGCAGGGCGTCCCCGGCGTGGGCCGCGGCGCGCAGGGCGTCCTCGGAGTGGGCCGCGGACGCCGTGGCGTCACCGGCGACGGCGGCGTGCATGGCCAGCACGGTGTGGGCCGTCGCCTGCGCGGCGTCCGACCCCGAGCGCTCGGCCAGCGCGAGCGACCGGTCGGCCAGCGGCTGGCTGCGGTCGAGGTGGCCGCGCACCCACAGGGCCGTCGCGTGCCAGGCGGCGACCCGGGCGAGGTCGGCGAGGTCTGCGTCTACCGGGTCGCCGACCGACTCGCAGACCGCGAGCGCCGCGTCGAGGTCGCCGCGCAGGTAGTGGGCCATCGCGACCCGCCAGGCGACGTCGGGGCGGGCCGGGCCGCCGCCGGCCAGGATCCGGCCGTAGCAGGCGAGGGCCTCGTCCCAGTGTCCGACCACGAGCCTGGCCTCGCCCTCGACCGCGTCGACCTCGGCCGGACGACGGCCCCGGTCGAGGTGGTCGACGACCTCGAGGACGGCGTACACCCCGCCGGCCGCCACCAGCTCGGCGCCGCGAGCCACGACGAGGTCGTACGCCGGCCCGGGGTCGGGCAGCCCGGCCAGGGCCGAGAGGGCCACCGCGGTGCTGCCGTTGTCGGCGTACCAGGCGGCGGCCCGGCGTACCGTCTCGGCCCGGCGGGCCGGACCGAGGTCGAGGCGGGTGCGCACCAGGGCGCGGATCGGGGCGATCGGCGCCAGCGCCTCCGAGTGCGGCTGGTGCCGCTCGAGCAGCACCCCGCGCCGCAACAGCGACCCGACCATGCCGGGGTCGGCGAGGCCGAGGTCGTGACACATCGCGACGGTGAACCACGGGAGCACCGAGACCGCACCGAGCAGCGCCCGGACCGGCGCGGTCTCGCGGTCGACCACCTCGGCGGCCAGGTAGTCGAGCACCACGCCGTGGTGGGCGAGCCCGCTCAGGGTCGCCGGACGCCGGTCGGGCGGCTCGTGGCGCAGGCGCTCGACCGCGAGCCGGGTCGCGGCCGGCCAGCCGGCGGCGACGTCCTCGACCTGGTCGGCCAGGTCGAGCGACTCCGGCAGCTCCGCCGCGAGGAGCTCGCGGATCTCCCCGCCGGTGAAGGCCAGGTCGGCCGCGGTGACGTCGACGACCTGCCCTTGGCCGCGCAGCCGGTCGACGCGGAACGGCAGGTCGGTGCGGCCCAGCACCACCAGGGTGAGCTGCTCGGGGAGGGCGCCGAGGAGTGCCTCGACCAGCTGCCACGACGCGCCGGCGTCGTCGAGCAGGTGCAGGTCGTCGAGCACCAGGACGCCGCCGGGCTCGGCCGCCTCGCGCAGCGACTCGCCCAGCGCCGTGGCGACGGCCAGGCTCCGGTCGAGGTCGGACTCGTCGGCCGGGTCCATGGCCGGTGCGCCCAGGGCGGCGTCGCGGCCAGCACGCGACGACCGCCTCGATCAGGCCGTGCGCGAACGAGCCGAGCCGCCGGTCGCGCTCGGTGACGGTGTACCAGGCGGTGCGGCGTCCCTGCGTCCAGCGTCGGACGAGGGTGGTCTTGCCGAAGCCGGCCTCGGCGACCACGAGCAGCAGCCGGCGCCCGACCGACCGGTCGCACGCCTCGAGGAGCCGCTGCCGCTCCGGCACCTACCCATTGTCGACCCGGGGTGCCCGATGCGGCACCCCGGGAAGGGGGGTTCTGTCAGCCCTGCGCGACGCGGTCGCGGCCGGGGCCGCCGGTGATCCGGTCGCCGCCGGGACCACCACGGAGCCAGTCGTTGCCGGCGCCGCCGTACACACGGTCGTTGCCCATCGCGCCGTTGACGAAGTCGGCACCGGCGCCGCCGTAGACGACGTCGTTGCCGTCGTCGGTCAGCACCCACATGCGGAACCGCTTGGGGAGGGTGCGGCCGTCGGTGTAGTCGTGACCGAGCCGCGGCCACACCTGGACGAACATCTTCTGCCTGTCGAACTTCCGCGGGATCGGGCAGACCACCGAGATGCCCTTGCGGACCCGCTCGCGGTCGCACTGCTTCGGCATCGACTTGACCTGCGGCGTGCGGGTGTCGCGGTAGCGGAGGCTGTCGGTGCGCTCGACGTAGGTGACCCGGAGGTGGTGGTTGTGCTTGCCGGAGATGTAGACGTAGCCGAACCGGGACATCCGGATGATGGCCTTGCCGCCCACGTCGTGGACGCCGGCGTCACCGGGGCCGAGCATCAGCGGCGGGTGCCCGCGGTCGGCCGAGGCCGGGGTGGCACCGGACACGACGCCCAGGGCGAGAGCGATGGACAACGAGACGATTGCGCGAATCAAGGGGGATCCTCCTGCGTTGGCAGCCCCCGACGCTAGCGGTGATGCGCCGGCACCGCGAACCCCCGTCACGCGTGGGCGTACTCGTAGTATGCGAAGGGTGGTCTCCCTCGACGACGTCCCCGGCCTCACCAGCAGGCGCTTCCGCGCCACCAACGCGGTCGGGGGCGGCGCGCCACACCCACCACGCGACGCCACTCTGCCGCCCGGCCCGAGGTGGCCGGCGCTCGTGCAGTCGGTGGCGCTGATGCGGTTCCGGCACTGGTTCCACCCCTACCTGCGCAGGAAGTACGGCGACGTCTTCACCATCCGGCTGATCCCCGGATCGCGGCCGTTGGTGATGGTGACCCGACCCGAGCACGCCAAGGAGATCTTCGCCGGAGACCCCGAGGTCTTCCACGCCGGCAAGGGCAACGCGATCCTCGGCCCGATCATGGGCATGCACTCCCTGCTCCTCCAGGACGGCGCCGAGCACAAGCGCGCCCGCAAGCTGCTGATGCCGGCGTTCAACGGCCAGGCGCTCAAGGAGTACGCCGACCTGGTCACCGACCTCGCCCGCGCCGAGGTCGGCCGGTGGGGCGACGGGTCCGGCTTCCGCTCGCTCGACCGGATGAACGCGCTGACCCTCGAGGTGATCCTGCGGGTCGTCTTCGGGGTCACCGACGAGCAGCGGCTCGCGCAGCTGCGCCCGCGGGTCAACGCGACCATCGACGTCAGCCCGATCGTGCTGCTCGGCTGGGGCTACCCGCGGCTGCAGAAGGTCGGCGTCTGGAAGCGCACCGTCGACAACCAGTACGAGCTCGACCGGCTGATGTACGCCGAGATCCGCGAGCGTCGCACGGCGACCGACCTGGCCGAGCGCACCGACGTGCTCTCCCGGCTGATCCGCGTGGGGGACGCGGAGGGCGACCCGCTCGACCGACGACACCGAGCTGCGCGACCAGCTGGTCACCCTGCTGCTCGCCGGCCACGAGACCACGGCGACCGCGCTGGCGTGGGCGCTCTACGAGCTCGGCCGCCACCCCGACCTGCACGCGCGCACCGTCGAGGCGGTGCGCGACGGCGACGACGCGTGGCTCGACGCCGTGCTCAAGGAGTCGATGCGGCTGCACCCGGTGATCCCGATGGTCGTGCGCACGCTGATGAAGCCGGCCACCGTCGCCGGCCACGACCTGCCGGCCGGCGCCACCGTCGGGCCGTCGATCATCGTCAGCCACCAGCGCGACGACAACCACCCCGACCCGGAGGTGTTCCGGCCCGAGCGGTTCCTCGGCCACAACCCGCCCACCAACACGTGGATCCCGTTCGGCGGCGGCGTCCGCCGCTGCATCGGCGCCGGCTTCTCGATCATGGAGGGCGTGGCGGTGCTGCGCGAGGTGTTCGCGGCCTACGACGTCGAGACGGTGGGCGACGACGAGCCGAAGGTCCGCAACATCACCTCGGTGCCCCGCTACGGCGCGCGGATCAGGGTGCGCCGGCGCCGCTGAGCAGCATCCACACCCAGGCGCGCCGCTGGCCCTCGTTCCACTCCGCCTCCTCGGCCGGCGACAGGCGGGTGAAGCCGTTCGCGGCGTAGCAGGCGATCGCCACGGTGTTGTCCGGCGTGGTGCGGAGCATCGTGGTGGCCAGCCCGGTGGTGGCGGCCCGGGCGGTCAGCAGCCGGGTCAGCAGGCCGCCGTACCCCTGGCCGCGCAGCGGCTCCGGCACGATCAGCCGGGCCAGCTCGACCTCGTCCTCGTCGCGGTCGAGCCACAGCTCGCCGTAGGCGCACGGTCGACCGTCGCCCTCGAGGATCCACGGCAGCACGTCGTCGCCCCACCACTCCAGGACGCCGGCCGGCTCCATCGGGTGCCAGGCGGCGATCGTGGCGACGTCGTCGGCGGTCGCCCGGCGCAGGGTGCCGGTCATGAACCCGATGATGGCGCGAGGTGAGCCGCGCCCGCACGCGGATTATTCGACTGCACCGTGGCGCCACGCGTGCCACGATCGCCGTTTGTGACCTGGACCGACCGGCTCCGCGCACTGCGCATGGACGTCACGCCGCTGCGCAGCAGCCGTGACTTCCGGCTGCTGTTCGTCTCCGGCGTGGTCTTCTACCTGGGCGCGATGGTGTCGTACGTCGCCGTGCCGTTCCAGGTCTACGACCTGACCGGCTCGAACTTCGCCGTGGGTGCGATCGGCATCGTCGAGCTGGTGCCGCTGGTCGTCTTCGGCCTGTACGGCGGCGCGCTGGCCGACCACGTCGACCGCCGCAGGCTGCTGGTGTGGACCGGCGTCGTCCAGGCGGTCGCGACCGCCGTCCTGGCGGTCAACGCCTTCGCCGGCGAGCCCAGCCTGGTCGTGATCTTCGTGGTCGCCGCCGTGCTGACCTCGTCGGCGTCGATGCAGCGCCCCAGTCGCGAGGCGCTGATGCCGCGCACGGTGCAGCACGACCAGATCATGGCCGCGAACGCCCTCACCAGCTTCGGCATGCAGGTGGGCGTGCTGGTGGGGCCGGCGATCGGCGGGCTGCTGATCGCCTACGTCGGCATCGGCTGGTGCTTCGTGATCGACGTGTGCGGCCTGGTCGTGGCGACCCTGATGTACCTGGCGATGCGGCCCTACCCGCACCGCGCGGAGACGACGCCGCCGAGCCTGCAGGGCATCGCCGAGGGCATGCGGTACGCGATCGGCCGGCGCGACCTGCTCGGCACCTACCTGGTCGACATCGCGGCGATGCTGCTGGCGATGCCGGTCGTGCTGTTCCCGGCCCTGGCCGAGGAGGTCTTCGAGCGGCCCGAGCTGCTCGGGCTCCTCTACAGCGCCGAGACGGTCGGCGCCCTGCTCGCGACCGCCCTGAGCGGCTGGACCGCGCGCGTCCACCACCACGGCCGGGCGATCGTGGTCGCCGCGACGGCGTACGGCGCCTGCATCGGGCTGGCCGGGCTGATGCCGTCCTTCGGTCTCGTGGTGGTGTTCTTCGCGCTCGCGGGGGCCGCCGACATGGTGTCCGGCATCTTCCGCGGCACGGTGTGGAGCCAGACGATCCCCGAGGCGATGCGCGGGCGGCTGGCCGGCATCGAGATGCTGTCGTACTCGCTCGGCCCGCTCGGCGGCCAGGTGCGCGCCGGCATCACCGCCGACCTGTGGACGGTGCGGGGCGCGATCGCCAGCGGCGGCTTCGCGTGCGTCGCCGGGGTCGCGCTCACGGCTGTGGCCCTGCGCGACTTCTGGTCCTACGACGCCCGCACCGACGAGCACGCGGTCGCCGAGCGCGAGGCCCGGTCGGGCGACTCCTCAGCGTGAGGGATCGCGGCCGATGAACCCGAGCATCCGCGTCTGGACGTCGGCGTCGGCCGGCACCTCGACCTTCGGGCCGTACTGACCGCTGGAGCGCAGGACGTCGTCGATCGGCTCCATGCCGGCAAGCAGCTCGGCGCACAGCTCGGCGTCGAGGGTCTCGTCCTGGCCGGTGGCGCGGGCGAGGTCCCAGGTGTGCATGAAGACGTCGGCGGTGTAGAACCGCGAGACCGCCTCGGGCAGGGGCACCTCGCCGATGTGCGGGTTGCTGAGCACCCGGTCGGCCGAGGCGGGGTCGTCGAGCAGCGCCTGGACGGCGTCCGTCTGGCTCTGCCAGGCGCCGACCGGGTCGTCGTCGACCGACGGACCGCCGGGCAGCGCGATGCCGGTGCCGCCCTGCAGGAACGACGGGAACCACTCGACCAGGTGCCGGACGACGTCGCGCGCCGTCCAGCCGTCGACGGGGGCGGGCGCGTGCCAGTCGGTGGCGCCGACGACGCGCGCGGTGAACCCGCCGGCGATGGTGCGGTGGAAGGTGGCGGGGTCGGGCTCGTTCATCTTCATGGTGGTGTGACGCCTCCGGCGGTTCGGAATCATCGGTCTGCGTTCGGTCTGTGCAGCAACCACGATCAAACCAGGATCGGCGCCGACGAGGCAGGCTGTCACGCGTGATGACCACCGACGCGCTCGACCGGATCCTCGACCTGGCCCAGGCCTGTCTCGACGACCCGGCCGTCAGCGCCGAGGACCTCGCCGCCCGCGCCTTCCTCTCGCGCTTCCACTTCGACCGCGTCGTGACCGCCACCGGTGGCGAGCCGCCGGGCGCGCTGCGGCGTCGGCTGCTGATGGAGCGGGCGGCGTACCGCCTGCTGCGCCACCGCGACCGCACCGTGCTCGACATCGCCGTCGAGGCCGGCTACGGCTCGCACGAGGCGTTCACCCGCGCCTTCACCCGCGCGTACGGCGCCACGCCGAGCGCGGTGCGTGCGGAGCCCCCCGTCACCTTCAGGTCGCTCGAGCTGGACGGCGCGAGCGGCGTGCACTTCCAACCACCCGGCGGCCTCCGGCTGCCGGCCCACCGCAAGGAGAGCAGCATGGACGTCCTGCAGCAGCTCGTCGACCACCACGTCGACTCCCTCACGGCGATCATCGAGGCGGCGTCCGGACTGCCCGACGACGTCCTCGACGCGCCGATCACGCAGTCGGTCGAGGGCGTCGACGACGACCCGACCCTGCGCGGCCTGATCAACGGCATGGTCACCCAGGAGGAGCACTGGCTCTCGGCCCTGCGCGGCGGCGAGTGGCCCGACGAGAGCGACCAGAGCGTGGCCGGCCTCGCCGCGCGGCACGACGTCGCCGGTCGCGACTACCGGGCGTTCGTCGCCGACGTCATCGCGAACGGCTCGATGACCGACACGTTCCTCGACACGACCTGCGAGCCGCTGGTCGCCCACAGCTTCGGCGGCACCATCGCCCACGTGATCACCTTCGGCGCGGTCCGCCGCACGATGGCCGTGGGTGCGCTCTGGACTGCCGGCATCCGCGACTTCGACAAGGCCGACCCCCGCCCGTGGATGGACCAGCTCGCCACCTCCTGACGCCGTCGGGTCAGCGCGTGGCGGCCCAGACCAGGGCGGCCAGGGACGCCGTCGAGGTGACGGCCCGGACGATGTTGAGCCGCACCCAGCTCGCCTCGAAGGCGTCGCGGACGGCGCCCAGGTCGCCAGCCGATGACAGAGCCTGGTCGAGCGGGGCGGCGGCGAGCGTGTTGTTGAGCGGGATGTTGCCGGCCGCGGTGATCACCACGGTGGCCACCGCCAAGGCGGCGCCGGCGATCACCCACGGGCGTGCGGAGCTCGACGACGAGGCCACGGCCAGCAGGCCGAGGACGGGTGCGCCGATGAAGGTCGCAATGAAGACCGGGTTCACGATCGCGATGTTCATCTGCTGCATCGCGTGCACGAACGTGCGGTCGTCGGTGGTGGCCAGGCCGGGCATGACGCCGCTGGCCCACGTGTAGTAGGTGCCGGCCTGCAGTCCGGTCGCCAGCGCGGCGGCGAGGAGGATGGGGGCCCGGAGGTTCTCGAGTGCTTCGATCATGGGGCCACTCCACCAGGAACCTGCGAGACGATCCATCGTCATGCGTGACAGAAACATACGCAGACGTCTACGATCAGGTGATGGACGATCTCGCCGCCCTGCTCGACGGTCCCCGCGCCCGCGGCGCGTTCCTGATGCGTTGCCTCCTCGACCCGCCGTGGTCGGTGCGGCTGCAGGACGAGGCGCCGCTGAGCCTCACCGCGGTCGTGCGCGGCCACCTGTGGCTGCGGCCCGACGGCGGCGATGCCGTGCGCCTCGGACCCGGCGACCTCGCGGTGATGCGCGGGCCCGGTCACTCGACGATCGCCGACGACCTCGACACCCCGGTGCAGGCGATCATCCATCCGGGGCAGGTCTGCCGCACCCCCGACGGACGCGAGCTGCACGAGGAGATGCACCAGGGCGTGCGCAGCTGGGGCAACAGCCCGACCGGCGAGACGGTCCTGCTCACCGGCGCCTACACGTTCGACGGCGAGGTCGGCGGGCGGCTGCTGCGGGCGCTGCCGACGATCGTCGTCCTCACCCGCGAGCAGCTCGACACGCCGCTGGTCGACCTGCTCGGTGCCGAGATGCTGCGCGACGACCCGGGCCAGCAGGCCGTGCTCGACCGGCTGCTCGACCTGCTGCTGATCGCGGTGCTGCGGGCGTGGTTCGACCGGCCGGAGGCCGAGCCGCCGGGCTGGTACGCCGCCCAGGCCGACCCCACCGTCGGCCCCGCCCTGCGCCTGCTCCAGCACCACCCCGAGCACCCGTGGACCGTGGCCGGCCTGGCCGAGACCGCCGGGATCTCCCGGGCGGCGTTCGCGAGACGCTTCAACGACCTCGTCGGCACCCCGCCGATGGCGTTCCTGACCGAGTGGCGGCTCAGCCTGGCCGCCGACCTGCTCCTCGAGCCCGACACGACGGTCGCGGCGGTGGCCCGGCAGGTCGGCTACAGCACGCCGTTCGCCCTGAGCACGGCCTTCTCGCGGGCCCGCGGCATGTCGCCGCGTGAGCATCGCGCGCGCCACGAGGCCCGCACCATGGTCACGGCCTGACCTCGACCGACTCGGCGATCGTGTCGAACAGGTCGCAGTAGTCGGGGTAGTCCTCGCGTGCGGCCGAGCAGCTGAGCGTCACGCCCTGGCCGTCGATCAGCCACGCCCACTGGTCGCAGAGCACGTCGACCGTGCCGACCCGGTGCGCGAAGCGGCGGTACGCCACGTCGTGGCCCAGCAGGTCGTACTCGTCCTCGTCCTCCAGCGCGAAGTCGACGAGCAGCCCGGCCAGGTCGTCGATCGCGCTCGCGCGCCACGCGACGAGGTCGTCGTCGCCGACGGGCGCGCAGCGCAGCGTCAGGTCGGGCCGGACCCCGCTGACCGGCAGGTTCGGCGCCCGGGCCGACACGATGACGCCGTTGGCCGGGTCGGTGCGGCGTCGCCACCGTGGCGGGACGGCGACGGTGATCGCGTGCTGGACTGCTGTCGGGGGGACGTGCTGGGCGGGTGTCTGGGTCATGCCGCGGACGGTGCTCGGCGGGCGCCTGGGGACAAACGGTGGGTTTGGGTGCCTGTGGACAGGGGAGCGAAAGGGCCGGGCGCGGTCGGAGCAGCTCGACACCCTGTCCGTGGCCGCCTGACCAGGCGAATGGCCGGCCGTCGAGGGCGGTGAGGAGCCGATGTCGAGTGTCTTGTCGGTTGGCGGGCACTCTCGCCGTCTTGACGGCTCCCGTGACCGGGGTGACGAGTTCGACGATCTCGACGCGGAGGTCAGGGGATGGTTCACCGGCGCCGGCTTCACCGAGACTGCCCACGACACCCTCGAGCGCGGCAGCCGGCAGACCGTCGGCGCCGTCCGTGTCGACGGACCGGCTGTTCCGCTGGTGCCCGACACCCGGATGTTCGCCTTCGTGCGCTGACACGGTGGCCGGGCGTGCCGGTGGCCCCGCCGGTTGGGCGGGGTGTGGGGCGGGACGTTCAGGGTTCGTCGAGGGGGTGGGTGCCTCGGTGGTCGCGGCGGTAGGTGAGTCCGGACGGGCTGGTCCAGTGGTGAGTGCCGGGTTCGGCCATCTCGTAATCCCAGGGCTGTGGGTCTTGGCGCGGTGGTGTCGCCTGCACAGTGGGGCGAGGTTGTCGGACGCGGTCTGGCCGCCGGTGTCGTAGGGGATGGTGTGGTCGAGGTCGCAGCCGGAGGCGGGTCGGGTGCAGTTGGGGAAGACGCAGTGCAGGTCGCGCAGGGTGATCTGGTCGCGGAGCCGGTCGGGTGCTTCGTAGGCGTCGACGTGGACGTGGTCGTTGAGGTCGATGACCGGTTTGATGATCACCTTGGTGAAGGCGGCGCACCAGGACTGGACCTGCTCGACGGTGATCGGGGTGCGGGTGGTCTCGCAGCGGGCCACCTGGGGTGAGTCCTGGTGGACGTGCACCACCAGCTCCCGGCCCGTCCGACATCGGCAGTGCCTGGTCGCCGCGGGCGAGGTCGCCCAGGGCGATGGCGCGGCGCACGTCCAGGGTCTCGTCGCAGCCGGCCTCGGCGAGCCGGGTGGCGCCGGCACGCAGGGCGTCTTCGAGGTCGAGGGCGTCGGGCAGGTCGAGGACCGCCTCGACCCGTTGGCCGTCGATGTGGACGTGGCGGGTCTCCGGGACCGGTACCTGGTCGGGGTCGAAGCGGTGAGGGCTTCGGTGACGAGGCGGTCGACCTGGGCGAAGGAGATCGTCGAGACCGCCTGGCCCAACCGGGCGTCGACGAAGTCGGCCCCGTCGACGGGGAGGGCCATGGTGGCGTCGGCGATCCGGCCGGCCTTCCACACCGACAACCGTCCCGAGGTGACCGCGGCCCACAGGCGTGGCAGCCGGTGGCGCAGCTCCAACGCTCGGGCCAGGTAGGCGAGCCCGGCATCGGTGGACATGCCGAGCGCGGCGGCGAGGTCGTAGGCGGCGAACTCCTCGATCACCGGGCACCCGATGCCGCCCAGCATCAGGGGGCGTTCCCCGAAGGTGACGACATCCGGGTCGGCGTCGGTGGTGTGCTCGGCGGCCCAGTCGAGGACCGATACCAGCAGGGCGACATCGGCGTCACGGACGGCCTGCTTTCCGCGCGCGCACCGCGGTCAGCGCCGGGTCGGCGTAGCGGGTGCGGGAGGCGGTGGGCATGGTCTGGATTCTACCACCACGCGACGGATATTAGAACAGGAGTTCGTAGTCTGCGGAGGTTGACGGCGATTGACAGTTCTGGATCAGGACAGCGGTGACAGTTGATGTGTCGGGAGATCGGTGAAGTCTCAGCCGTCCTTGACGGGGAGGACCTCGAGGGCGGCCGTTGCCGACGTAGGTGATGCCGGTTGCTGGTCGGGTGTGCTCGATGAGGAACTCGCCTTGCAGGTCGGTGATGGTGATCTTGTCGGCTGTTGCCGTCGGTGATGACCAGGACCTGTTGGAAGACCGTGTCGGCTGCTGACGTTGTAGAAGACCTTGTCGAGCATGAAGACGCCGACGCTGCTCAGGGTTCTGAGTTGGGTGTCATCGGGAAGGTCGAATGGTGCTGGCGCCGGCACGGTTCTGGCTGGCGGCTGCGTGGATGACAGGGGCCGGGTAGCTCGCGGATAGGGCGCGGCGCCTCGGCTTTCTCGGTGGCCAGCCAGGCGACAAGCGGGGTGACTCGGCCGGGGAGTCCCTGGTGCCCGCGCTCGGTGTTGTAGATGTGGTCGAAGGCATCGACCTGGCCCTGAAGCTGGTCCAAGGTGTCGGCCAGGCGTTGCTTATAGAGGTAGCGGAACAGCGTTTGGTGGAAGCGCTCGTTCTTGCCCTGGGTGGTCGGCTTGTAGGGCTTGCCGGTGATCGGTTCGGTGCCTAGAGCTCGCGTGGACCACCAAGTGGCCCAGGTGCCCGCGACGTGAGGGGTTGAGCGCGAGCCCGTTGTCCGAGAGCAGCCGCTGTGGCACGCCGTGTGCGGCTACTGCTTTGTCGAAGACGATGATCGCGTCCGCGGCAGTCTCGCTCCATGCCACGTGGGACGCAACGGCGTAGCGAGAGTGATCGTCGATGAGTTGGAAGATCACGCACTTCCTGCCGCCGGTCAGGACGTACTCGGTGGCGTCGAGCTGCCAGCAGGCGTTCGGGGCCGGGTAGACGAACCGTCGCCAGGCCGAGCGCGGCTTCTTCTTCGGCTCGAGCCTCGCTACGCCGGCCTGCACGGAAGATCCGTGCCAGCGAGGCGGTCGATGGAACCGGGTCCAGCCCCATCGCTCGCATCTTGTCGTGACGGTTCTGAGCGGAACCTCCTCGACCCGAGGTGCTAAGCGCGCGGCCACCCCGACCCCGAGCAACGAGTCCGCCACCCTCACCGGCGACGAACCGACAACACCACCGAGTCGACCCGGGGCGGATGCCGGAAACCCTTGCGGGGCACGGGCATCGCGATCTCGAGGCGGAACGTGCGCAGCCACCGACGGGCGCCCGACGCGCGGCCCTCGACGAACCGGCGGGCGAGCTGCTTCTGCACGACGAGGTCGGCCGAGAGCAGGCGGGAGCCGGGGGAGAGGAGCCGGTCGAGCACGGCGCTGCTGCCGTCGTACGGCGGGCTGCTGACGACGCGGAACGGCCGGCGCGGCAGCAGCACGTCGCGGACGTCGGCACGCACCACGGTGAGCCCGGGCTCCTCCGAGGCAAGATCCCGCAGGTCGCGGAGCCGGCCGTCGTGCAGCTCGAGCGCGATCACCCGCGCCCGGGCGGCGAGCAGCGGCCGGGTCAGGGCGCCGGTGCCGGCGCCGAGGTCGAGCACGAGGTCGCCGGCCCCGACCGGGGAGCCGGCGACGACCCGGTGAGCCCAGGCATCAGTGAGTGGGTGCCAGCCCCAGTGACTCGGCCGGTGCCGCTGTCCGCTCGCGGGCAAGGCGGACCATCACGCAGCACATCAACATGCCCCGACCCTAGGAAGCCGACGACGCGGACCTCAACCGACTTTCTCCGACGAGGACGCCGACCTCCTCGAGCAGCCGGGCGGCGTCGGCGATACAGACGGCGACGTCGGGCTCGAGGTCGGTCAGCGCCCACGTGGCGGCCAGCCCGGCCGCGGCGAGCTCGTCGTCAGACAGCGTCGTCCGTCCGCACACCGCGACCACAGGGACGCCGGCCGCCCGGGCGCGCCGGACGACGCCCATCGGCGCCTTGCCGCGCAGGCTCTGGGCGTCGAGCGACCCCTCTCCGGTGACGACGAGGTCGGCGCCGGTGAGGGCATCGTCGAAGCCGACCAGGTCGAGCACCACCTCGACCCCCGACCGTCGTTCGGCTCCGAGGACGGCGAGGGCGGCGAAGCCGGCGCCGCCGGCGGCGCCCGCGCCCGGGTCGTCGCGGTGGTCGGCGCCGGTCGTGGTCGCGACCACGTCGGCCCAGCGGGCCAGCCGCTCGTCGAGCAGCCGCACCTGGTCGGCGTCCGCGCCCTTCTGAGGGCCGTAGACGGCGGCCGCGCCGTCGGGTCCGAGCAGGGGGTTGTCGACGTCGGCGGCCAGCGTCACCCGGACGCCGTCGAGCAGCCGCGTCACACGGCTGAGGTCGAGTGATGACGCCCCGTCGCCGGCCACCGCGCCCAGCCCCACCAGCAGCCCGAGCCCGCCGTCGGTCGACGCGCTGCCGCCGACGCCGAGCACGACCTCGCGGCAGCCCGCCGCCACCGCGGCAGCAGCACCTGGCCCGTGCCGATCGTCGAGGCCTCGAGCGGGGCGAGCCCGGACCCGAGGCGGGCCAGCCCGGACGCGTCGGCGAGCTCGACGACGGCTACGTCGCCGCGGCGCGCGAACGCCGTCATCACCACCTCTCCTGTCGGCCCCTCGACGGTCACCGGCACCAGCTCGAACCCCGCATCGGCACAGGCGACCAGCGTGCCGTCGCCGCCGTCGGCCACCGGCACCCGCACCGCGTCGACGTCGGCAACCACCCGGCGCAGCCCGCGCGCCAGCGCGTCACCCACCTCGGCGGCGCTCAGCGACCCCTTGAACTTGTCGCTCGCAAGCACAATCCTCATCGCGGTGCCGGCCCGGTCGAGCCACGCACCACGAGGGTCGCCGCCATCCTCTGCCGCCGCATCCGCTGCCCGGGCTCCTTGAGGGCGAGCGCCAGGGCCTTCGCGCCCATCTCCGACATCGGCAGGCGGATCGTGGTCAGGCCGGGGGCGAGGTCCTCGGCGACGGCGACGTCGTCGAACCCGGTGACCGAGACCTGCGCGGGGACGGCGACCTCGGCCCGGCGCAGCTCGGCGAGCACGCCGATCGCCATGTCGTCGTTGAGGGCGACCACCGCGGTGGTGCCGGGGTGCTCGGTGAGGATCCGCCGCATGCAGGCCCGCCCGCCGTCGCGGGTGAACGCGTCCTCCAGCACCGGCACCGACTCCCGCGCCACGCCGGCGTCGTCGAGCGCCGCGTGGACGCCGTCGAGCCGGTCGGCGACCGTGGTGAGGGCGCGCGACCCGGCGACCACGCAGATCTGCCGGTGGCCGAGGCCGAGCACGTGCTCGGTGATCTGCCGCCCGCCGGCGACGTTGTCGGGCAGCACCGTGTCGGCGCGGAGGTGGTGGCGGCCGATCACGGCGACCCGGCCGCCGTCGGCGGCGTACTGCTCGAGCGCGAGGCGCACCGGTGTCTCGACCTCGGCGTCCACGAACCCCGAGCCGGCGACCAGGATCGCGCCGACCCGGTTGGCCACGAGACCGCGCACCTGGGCCAGCTCGGTGTCGGGGTCGCGGCCGGTGTGACAGATCTGCACCGTGAGCCCCTGCTGGGTGGCGACCTGCAGGACGCCGCTGGCGATCTCGGAGAAGTAGGGGTCGCCGATCTCGTGGACGACCAGGCCGATGCTGCGCGAGGCCCCGCCGGCCAGGGAGCGGGCGTGCATGTTGGTGACGTACCCGAGCTCGCCCGCCGTCGCTCGCACCCGCTCGGCCACGGCCGGGCTGACGCCGTTGGTGCCGGCGAGGGCGCGCGACGCGGTGGCGATGGAGACCCCGGCGGCCTCGGCCACGTCGATCAGGCGGGGGCGGCTGCCCGGCTGGCCCATGAGGTCTCCTGTCGCGTTCTGTTTCAGCGCATTGTGACCCTTGCCACCTCGGCGCCGGATGTGTACGGTCACTGTAACCGCTTACGTAAGCGCTTACGCAACCCAAGTGAAGGACATCCCGATGATCGGAACTCGCATGACGTGGCGCCCCGTACGGCGACCGCTGGCCGCCCTCGCGGGCCTGGCTCTCGTCTCCACCCTGGGGGCCTGCGGCCTCGACTCCGGCGGCGACTCCGAGGGCTCCGACGACGAGATCGTCATCGGCATCTCGCTGCCCCTCACCGGTGACTTCAGCGAGCCGGGCAAGGGCGTGCAGCGTGGCTACGAGGCATGGGCCGACCACGTGAACGAGAACGGGGGCCTGCTCGGCAAGCAGGTCCGCCTCGAGATCCTCGACGACCAGTCGAGCGCCGACCGGGTGGCCTCCGACTACGAGAAGCTGATCAACCAGGAGAAGGTCGACCTCGTCTTCGGTCCCTTCTCCACCCGCCTGGTGGTCCCGGCCGCGCAGGTCGCGAAGGACTACGGCTTCCTGTTCGTCGAGCCGGCCGGTGCCGCCGACGAGGTCTTCGAGCAGGGCTTCGACAACCTCTTCTACGCCGCCCCCGCCGTGGCCGACGACCACTACAACCTGCTCGCCGAGGAGATCCTGGCGATGCCCGAGGCCGAGCGCCCGAAGACGGTGGCCTACGCCTCGATGGACGACCCGTTCGCGCAAGGCACGGCGTACGGACTCAAGGAGAAGCTCGAGGCCGGCGGCGTGCGCACCGTGGCCGACGAGGTCTACCCGCCCAACACCACCGACTTCAGCAGCATCGCGGCCCAGATCGCCGACTCCGACGCCGACATGGTCGTCGGCGGCACGCAGTACCAGGACGCCGTGAACCTGATCGTGGCGCTGCAGCAGCTCGACTTCCAGCCGAAGCTGGCGGCGTTCTCGACCGCGCCGACCAACCCCGAGTTCCCGGCCGCGATCGGCGACAAGACCGAGGGCATCCTGTCGCCCACCGGCTACACGCCCGACGCCACGTTCCCCGAGAACGAGGAGTTCGTGAAGTTCTACACCGAGCAGAACGGCACGCCGCCGCCGAGGACGAGGCCAACGCCTGGACCACCGGCGAGGTCGTCGCGGCCGCCGTCGAGGACGCGCAGTGCGCCGACCCGTCGCCCGAGTGCCAGCAGAAGCTGATCGACTTCCTGCGCGAGGCGACCGTCGACACCGTGGTCGGGCCGCTCAGCTGGGACGAGGAGGGGCGGCCCGAGAGCGCCCACATGATCCAGCAGTACGTCGACGGCAAGATCCGGATCGTGCTGCCGGCCGACCAGGCCGAGGCCGAGTTCATCCCCACGAAGCCGGCCTGGTGACCGGCGGAATGTCGGCGTTCACTCCTCCTCCAGAGCCTGATCCTCGGGATCCTGCTGGGAGGCCTCTACGCCCTGCTCGCGGCCGGGTTGACGCTCTACTTCGGGGTCATGCGGGTGGTGATGATCGCCCACTCGGCGTTCCTCATCCTGGCCGCCTACCTGGCCTGGTGGTTCAACCGCGAGACCGGGATCGACCCGTTGCTCACTCTGGTGATCACGGTGCCGCTGTTCTTCGCGGTCGGTGTCGGGATGCAGCGGCTGCTCCTGGCCCGGTTGCGGCCGGCGACGCTGACGATGATGTCGGTGCTGCTGACGTTCGCCATCGCGCTGACCATCGAGGGTCTGCTCGGCTACATCTTCAGCGGCACCCAGCGGCGCATCCAGCTCGGCTACTCCTCGTCCAGCGTCGAGGTGTTCGGCGCCCAGATCGCGGTGGTGAAGCTGATCTCGTTCGGGTTGGCGGCCGTGTCCCTGCTGGCGCTCTACCTGCTGATGACCAAGACCCGGTTCGGCCAGGCGCTGCGCGCCACCATCCAGCACCCGGAGGCCGCGCAGCTGCTCGGCGTCCGCACCGACCGGATCGCCGGGCTACGGGTTCGGCCTCGGCCTGGCCACCGCCGCGGTCGGCGGGACGGCGCTGGCCCTCGACTCCACCATCTACCCCTCGCTGCACTGGAACTGGATCGGCCCGCTGATGGCGATCATCGTGATCGGCGGTCTCGGGAGCATCCCGGGCGCCGCGATCGCGGCGATGGTGCTCGGCGTCTCCCAGGCCCTGCTGCAGATCCCGCTCGGGACCACGTGGGCGCAGACCGTCTTCTACATCGCGCTGTTCGGCACGTTGATGGTCCGCCCCCAAGGATTCTTCGGAGGTCGTCTTGCCCAGCGCTTCTAGTGCCACCAAGGAACGGGCCACCGGCCTCGGCCGGACGGTGACCGGCCTGGCGTCGTCGTCCTGGCCGCGGCCGCCGTCCGCGTGGTCGCCTTCCCGAGCATGGCGCCGGACGCCTTCATCCTCTCGGTCGGCGTCACCATCGCGGCGTACGCCGCCTTCGCCGTCGGCTGGAACTTCATGGGCGGCTTCACCGGCTACATCTCCCTGGGGCACGCCGCCTACACGGGGCTCGGCGGCTACGGCACCGCCCTGCTCGTCATCGAGACCGGGCTTCAACCCATGGCTGGCACTGGTGGCCAGCGGCCTCGCCGTCGCCGTGCTCGCCGTCCCGATCGGCATCGCGTCCCTTCGGGTGCGCGGCGCGTCGTTCGTCATCGTCTCGATCGCCGTGGTGCTCATCCTGCTGCTGGTCTTGCAGTGCTGGAGCGAGGTGACCGGCGGCTCCAACGGGCTGCGCGTCCCCCGCCCCTTCGGCGAGGACGTGCTGCGGCCCGCGCAGCACGAGCGCTTCTTCTACCTCTTCGTGGCCCTGGTCGCGGTCGCGCTGCTCGTGTGGTGGGCGATCGACCGCTCCCGCTTCGGCACCGGCCTCAAGGCGATCCGCGAGGACGAGGACAAGGCCCAGGCGCTCGGCGTCCCCACGTTCAACTACAAGCTGGTCGTGTTCGTCATCTCGGCGTTCTTCACCGCGCTGGCCGGAGGCATGTACGCGCTGTGGTTCGGCTACCTCGACCCGATCTTCCAGTTCTCGATCCTGATCGGCTCCTACATGGTGCTGATGGCGCTGCTCGGCGGCCTGCGCAGCCTGCTCGGCCCCGTGGTCGGGGCGGTGATCGTCGGCTACGCGCTGGAGTTCTTCAAGGCGAGTACGGCGACACGCAGTTCCACCTGGTCGCGCACGGCATCATGCTCGCGCTGGTCGTGCTGTTCATGCCCGACGGTGTCATCGCGCTCGGCCAGCTGGTGAAGCGGTTCACGTCGACCGGCTGCGCTCCGGGCGGTCAGTGGGCCGAGCTGCCGAGCAGCGAGGCGACCGCCGCCGAGCCGTCGAACGCAACAAGTCGATCGAGGGAGCCCGACCTACCCCCGCCCAGGGCCACCGAGTCGGCCAGGGCGACGACGGGTCGCTCGCGACCCGCGAGCTGACCAAGTCGTTCGGCGGCGTCCACGCCGTCGACGGTGCCACCGTCAGCTTCCAGCACGGCAGGATCAACGCGCTGATCGGGCCGAACGGCTCGGGGAAGACGACGTTCTTCAACTGCGTCACCGGCATGATCCGGCCCGACAGCGGTCGCATCTCCTACCGTGGCCGCGACATCAGCTGTCAGGCGCCGCACCGGGTCGCCGCGCGGGGATCGGCCGCAGCTTCCAGCTGTGCCGGATCTTCCCGCGGATGACGGTCCTCGAGAACGTGCTCGTCGGCGGTCCGGCCCCCGGGCGGTCCTCCGACTGCTCGCACCGGCGCACCACAACGCCGACGTGGAGCGCGCGCGTGGGCTGCTGCCCGGGTCGGCATCGACCACCTCGAGCGGGCCGAGGCGCGGGACATGTCCTACGGCCAGCAGAAACTGCTGGAGCTCGCCGGCGTGCTGATGGCCGACCCGGAGACGATCATGCTCGACGAGCCGGCTGGGGGCGTGAACCCCGCCCTGATCGACCGGATCGCCGGGCTGGTGCGCTCGCTCAACGACGAGGGCAAGACGTTCATCATCGTCGAGCACAACATGGACCTCGTCATGAGCCTCTCCGACCACGTCGTCGTGTTCGACCGCGGTCGGCCGATCTGCGAGGGTCCGCCGTCGGTGGTCCAGAAGGACCCCCGCGTCCTGGAGGCATACCTTGGCGTCTGACTACCTGCTCGAGCTGGAGGACATCGAGGCCGGCTACGGTCGGGCCGCCCTCGTCCTGCGCGGGCTGACCGTGAAGGTGCCGCCCGGCACCGTCGTGTGCCTGGTCGGCCCCAACGGCGCGGGCAAGTCGACCGTGCTGAAGGTCGCCAGTGGCATGCTGCCGCCGCGGTCCGGGACGATCCGGGTGGCCGGCATCGACGTCACCCGCAACAAGCCCCAGCAGATGCTGGCCGCAGGACTGTCCCACGTGCTGCAAGGACACAGCGTCTTCCCGGAGATGACCGTCGAGGAGAACGTCCGGCTGGGCGCCTTCTCGCTCAAGGACCGCTCGGAGGCCGACGACCGCATCGACTTCGTCAAGACGCTCTTCCCCGTCGTGGCCGAGCGCTGGTCGGCCCTCGCCGGGGCGCTGTCCGGGGGTCAGCAGAAGCAGGTGGAGTTCGCTCGCTCGCTGATGGTGAGCCCGCAGGTCGTGCTGCTCGACGAGCCCTCGATGGGACTGGACCCCCGGGCCACCGGCACCGTCTTCGAGCAGGTGGCCCGGATGCGCGACGCCGGCACCGCCGTGCTGCTGGTGGAGCAGAACGCCCGCCGAGCCCTGGAGACCGCCGACCTCGGCTGCGTGCTCGACCTCGGCCGGGTGCACATCTCCGGCCCCGCCGACCAGCTCCTGGGCGACCCGCAACTCGCTGAGCTCTACCTCGGCGGCCGGTGCCCAATCCCACCCCGCGCCCCAGTGAGGTCCGACGACATGCCCGACACCACCTACCGCATCCTGATGAACGGCGTCACTGGGCGGATGGGCTACCGGCAGCACTTGGTGCGCTCGGTGCTCGCCATCCGCGACGAGGGTGGCGTCCCGCTTGCCGACGGCTCGCGGCTCCACGTGGAGCCGGTACTCGTCGGGCGCAACGCCGACAAGCTCGCCCGGCTCGCCGACCAGCACGCGGTCGCCGACTGGACCACCGACCTCGACACCGCGCTGGCCGAGGATCCCGCCTCGATCTACTTCGACGCACAGGTGACCCGCGAGCGCACCAAGGCGATCCTCAAGGCGGTCGCAGCCGGCAAGCACGTTTACACCGAGAAGCCGATCGCCGAGTCCGTCGCGGAGGGCCAGGAGCTGGTCGACGCCGCGGACCGTCGCGGCATCGTCAACGGCGTCGTCCACGACAAGCTCTACCTTCCCGGTCTGCAGAAGCTGAAGCGGCTGGTCGACGGTGGGTTCTTCGGCCGGGTTCTCTCGGTGCGCGGCGAGTTCGGCTACTGGGTCTTCGAGGGCGACTACCTGCCCGCGCAGCGCCCCAGCTGGAACTACCGCGCCGCGGACGGCGGCGGGATGGTCCTCGACATGTTCTGCCACTGGAACTACGTGCTGGAGAGCCTCTTCGGCCGGGTGGAGGCGGTCACCGCGAAGGCGGTCACCCACATCCCGGAGCGCTGGGACGAGGCCGGCGAGAAGTACGCCGCCACGGCCGACGACGCGGCTTACGCCATCTTCGAGCTCGAGGGCGGCGTGATCGCCCAGGTGAATTCGTCCTGGGCGGTGCGCGTGGAGCGCAAGGAGCTCGTGGAGTTCCAGGTCGACGGCACCCACGGCTCGGCCGTGGCCGGCCTGTTCGGATGCCGGATCCAGCCACGCGAGGCCACCCCCATGCCAGTGTGGAACCCCGACCTGCCCGCCGCCGAGGACTTCCGCGGCCAGTGGCAGGAGGTGCCGGACAACCAGCAGTTCGGCAACGGCTTCCGGACGCAGTGGGAGCGCTTCCTGCTCGACGTCCACCACGACCGGCCGCACCCCTACGACTTGCCGCCGGGGTGCGGGGGCTGCGTCTGGTCGACGCCGGGCTGCGGTCCTCGGCCGAGGGGCGGAGGGTGGCGCTGTGAGCACCACCGGCACCGACCTCGGCACGGTCACCGTCCCCCGGGCGGACCGTGGCACCGAGACCGTTGCCCTTCGTGAGCCACGGGGAGTGGACGCCGCACCCGCGGCCGTTCCGCGAACGTGTCGCCTTCGCCGCTGCCCACGTGGTCGCCGACCCGCGCGGGGAGAACGCTCACGGTGCGCCCGCGGTCGTGGACTGGGAGTCCACCCTGGCGTTCCGGCACCACTTGTTCCGCTACGGCTTCGGCGTCGCCGAGGCGATGGACACCGCACAGCGCAACATGGGCCTGGACTGGCCGGCCGTCCAGGAGCTGGTGCGTCGCAGCGCGGAACAGGCCCGTGAGCACGGGGCCAGGATCGCGGCGGGCGCGGGCACCGACCACGTGGGACTGCTGGCCGGACCCCACCAGGTCCGCGAGGCCTACGCGGAACAGGTGGCGTTCGTCGAGGACACCGGCGCCCAGGTGATCCTCATGGCCTCGCGCCAGCTCGCGGCCGTCGCGAGGGGCGCCGACGACTACCTCTCGGTCTACGGCGAGCTGCTGCGCCAGGTGCGCGAACCGGTGATCCTCCACTGGCTCGGGGAGGAGTTCGATCCGCACCTGCGCGGCTACTGGGGCAACACGGACGTCGACGTGGCCACCGAATCCTTCCTCGAACTGATCCGTGAGCACGCCGGCAAGATCGACGGCGTCAAGGTGTCGCTGTTGGCGGCTGCCCACGAGACCCGGTTGCGCGCCGCGCTCCCGGCGAAGGTCCGTCTCTACACCGGGGACGACTTCCACTACCCCGAACTGATCCGCGGCGACGGGCAGCAGCACTCCGACGCGCTGCTGGGCGCCTTCGCAGCCGTCACCCCAGCCGCCTCGGCCGCACTGGCCGCGCTGGACGAAGGGGACCTCGCGACGTACGACGCGGAGATGGCGTGGACGCTGCCGGTGTCGCGCCACGTCTTCGAGGCGCCCACCTGGCACTACAAGACCGGCATCGCGTTCATGTCGTGGCTCTCGGGGCATCAGCCCGGCTTCACCATGATCGGCGGGATGCAGTCGGCGCGCAGCGTCGTGCACCTCGGCCGGCTGTTCATGGTGGCCAACGAGGCCCGACTGCTTCCCGATCCGGAGCTGGCCGCGCGCCGGCTGCGGCTGTGGCTGGAGGCCGCGGGGGTGTCGCAGTGACGCTCACCGCGCCCGGTGTCGACCTCCCCTCCGGTGCTCCCGCCCGGGTGGCGACGCCCACTCCGGAAGATCCGCGTCTCGCCCGGCTCTCCCTCAACCAGAAGACGGTTGACTCCTGGTCCCTCCGGGACGCGGTCGCCGGCTGCGTCGCGCACGGCTTCCCCTCGCTCGGCGTCTGGCGCGAGCCGCTGGCCGACGTCGGCCTGCCGGCCGCGGTACGGATGGTGCGTGACGCGGGGCTGCGGGTCTCGTCGCTGTGCCGCGGCGGCTTCGTGACCGACCCGGGCGAACCGATGCGGCGCGCGAGCCACGAGGACAACCGACGCGCCCTCGACGAGGCGGCCGAGCTGGGCGCGCCCTGCCTCGTGATCGTGCCGGGCGGGCTGCCCGCGGGCGACCGGGACCTGCCGGCCGCCCGCGCCCGGGTCGCGGACGCGGTGGAGGCACTGGTGCCGCACGCACTCGAGACCGGCGTCCGGTTGGCGATCGAGCCGATGCACCCGATCTTCGCCGCCGACCGTGGCGTGCTGTCCACGTTGGCGCAAGCGCTGGACCTGGCCGAGCCGTTGCCCGTCGAGGCGGTCGGCGTCGTCGTCGACACCTTCCACGTCTGGTGGGAACCCGGCGTGGAGACCAGATCGCACGTGCGGGCGACCGGATCGCGTAGCTACCAGGTCTGCGAGTGGATCACCCCGCTGCCGTCCGACGCGCTGCTGTCGCGCGGGATGATGGGCGACGGCCACATCGACTTCTCCCGCCTCACGGCGTGCGTGGCGAGCGACCGGCTACCGCGGCGACGTCGAGGTCGAGATCTTCAACGCCGACGTGTGGGCTGCCGACGGCGACGCCGTTCTCGACACCATCGCCCGCCGGTACGTCGAGCTCGTGGAGCCGCACCTGTAGCGACCTCCCTGTCTCAAGTCGTGGAATCAACTCACTCGGAAGGAGCATCGCACATGCAGCACCTGAATGGCACGAGAAGGCGGCGCGCCGTCCTGGCCGTGGGGGTCGGCCTGGCCGCGACGGTCACGGCCGTCCCCGCCGGAGGCGCGATCGCGCAGGAGGGACCGCCGGAGCGCCATGTGTCATCGCCGCGCCCACTCCCCTGCACTGGGATCCGCTGACGGACGAGAAGTGGGCGTTCGAGCAGGGCGAGGTCGTCCTGACCGAGAGAGGCGACCGCCCGGCGGCCGCCCGGCGGCCGTTCGAGTACGCAATCGTCGAGCG
This sequence comes from uncultured Actinomycetota bacterium, assembly GCA_963825985.1. Taxonomy (GTDB): domain Bacteria; phylum Actinomycetota; class Actinomycetes; order Propionibacteriales; family Nocardioidaceae; genus Nocardioides. The sequence goes on from CAWGVK010000002.1 coordinate 486,866, forward strand.
CGGACCGGAGCTGGCGTCGATGAGCCTACTCCGCCGAAGTCCGGATCGACGAGCCCGTGGAGTTCAGCAACCGCGACGTCATCCTGGTCTGGAACTACCAGTCGCCGAGGCGCTTCTACTACGCGCACCTGTCGCAGGACAACACGATCTACCCGCACAACGGGATCTTCGTGGTCGACAACGCGGACCGGCTCCGGATCGACGACCAGTGGGACGGGCCGGTCGGCGCACCGCCGGCGATCGACGACACCGACTGGCACGACGTCCGGCTCGACTATGACGCCGACACCGGTGAGATCGCGGTCTACGTCGATGGGCTACCCGGAGCCGTTGATGACCGCCACCGACACGACCTTCGCCGGTGGCCGGGTCGGCTTCGGCTCCTTTGACAACTACGGCCGGGTCCGCGACTTGGTCGCCCTCGGCGTCCGCAACTCTGATACCACGTGGGGCCCGACCACCCGTGGAGGCAGTGGGGCCGACGGGGCTGCCGGCGGCAACCGGCAGCGTCCTTTGATTCAAGGAGATCCTCACGGTACCGCAGTGGGGAGGAAGAGACCCCGCAATGGGAAGTTCACACAAGTGGGGTGGGCGACCGCCGCGGCCGGCGCCCTGGCCGTCGCACTGATCGCACCCCTGCCCTCGGCCGGTGGCGCCACGTTCGCCGCCGCCGAGCCGACGCCGATCTCCGACCCGATCCCCGAGGACCCCCTGCGGTCGAACCTCGGACTCGTGCTGGAGGAGTACCACCAGTTCCCGAAGACGGAGCCCACCCCGCCCCCGACCGACTCCCGGCTGGTGCGGCACAACCGCATCAACTTCATCGGTGAGGTCCCCGACGGCACCGGCCGCATGTACGTGCCCGACCTCAACGGGCCGCTCTACTTGGTCGAGGGACGGCGAGCGCATGTCTACCTGGACATGAAGGCCCGAGTTCCCGCACTTCTTCTCGGGCGCCGGCCTCGGCTGCGGCTTCGGGTTCGTCACGTTCCACCCGGAGTTCGAGGAGAACGGCCTCGTTCTACACGGTGCACACCGAGAGTTCGGGTACGCCATGGGCCGACGCCCACGTCGTACCCGTCGCAGACGCCGCTGCTCGACGCACCGCGTCATCACCGAGTGGACGGCCGACGACCCCGAGGCCAACCGTTTCGCGGGACGCACCGCGAGGTGCTGCGGCTCGGGTTCGCCTGGCAGATCCACGCCATCCAGCAGATCGACTTCAACCCGACCGCGAAGCCGCGGCGACGAGTGACTACGGGCTGCTGTACATCGCCTCCGGCGACGGCGGCATCGGTCTCAACACCGACATCCCGCAGGCATGGACAACCCGTTCGGCAAGATCCTGCGGATCGACCCCGCCGGCAGCAACGGGCCGGGCGGCGCGTACGGCATCCCGGCGACCAACCCGTTCGTCGGCGACAGGGCGCGATCGGCGAGATCTTCGCCGTCGGCATGCGCGACCCGCACCGGTTCTCGCTGGGACGCCGGCGGCCAGCACCGGATGTACCTCGGCCACATCGGCCAGCACGCCATCGAGGGGGTCTACGAGGTGCGCGCCGGCGACAACTTCGGCTGGAGCCCGCGTCGAGGGACGGTTAGTCTACGCAAGCCGAACCAGTGCTACCTCTACCCACTGCCGGAGAACGACGACGAGTTCGGCTACATCTACCCGGTCGCGTCGTTCGACCACGAGCCGCCCCCGGACTGGTCGTGCAGCTCTGACAGCGGCCATGCGCATCGAGGGTGGCTTCGTCTACCGCGGCGACCTGCCCGACCTGCAGCGGAAAGTACGTCTTCGCTGATCTGGTCGACGGCCGGGTGTTCTGACCCAGGATGTCGCGGATGCAGCGGAGACCGGCCGCGAGGCGAGATCTCCGAGATGCAGCTGTTCGACAGCGACGGCACGCCGGATGCGGATGCCCGACTTCGTCGACGACGGCCGCGTCGACCTGCGGTTCGGCACCGACGCCGACGGCAACATCTACCTGCTGTCGAAGGCCAACGGCAAGGTCTGGAAGGTCGTGGACACCCGCAAGGAGGTCTGGCCGCGCAGGAGGTCGAGCCCGGCCCTGAGCGACAGCCTGGTCGCGTCGTTCGACTTCGAGCACCCGTTCGCGGCGAACGACGGCTCGAGCTCGACCAGGGCAGCTCCGAGACCCTGCTGAACCTGGTCAACGGCGGCAAGCACATGCGTGTCGACGACGGCGCCTACCCGGGCAGCAACAACGCGCATCCAGACCCAGCAGTCAACGCCGACCGTCAACGGCAACGACGATGGAAGGCCGGGGTGTGGAACGGGAACGGCGTCGCCGACCCTGGAGCGCGTTCCGCGGTGCCGAGCAGATGACGGTGATGGGCTGGTTCAAGATGACCGGCACCAACCCGAGCCTCAACTCGACCACCCCCGCCCCGAACGACCGCTTCAACGCGATCGGCCTGGCCGGCGTCCTGTCGGGCAACTCCGACGGGCACGGCGTCCGGGCACTGCTGGAGCTGATCAACGTCAACGGCGAGCTGCGGCTGGTCGCGCTCGGACGACGGATCGACGAGGGTGCCTCGCAGACGTTCGCCGCCTCGCAGGACTGGCAGCGGATGCTGCCGCAGGGCCAGTGGGTGCACCTCGCCGCGACGTTCGACTACACCACCGGCGAGATGGCGCTCTATAAGAACGGCCAACCCCTCGACGGGTTCTACACCACCGCGGCGACCCGTGGCAGGTCGACGGCACCGGCACCTCCGAACCCACCCGCGGGGCATCAAGATCGGCGGCTCGTTCCCCCAGGACAGCCTCGAGCGCAACCCGTGCAACTGCCGGATGGACACGCTGATGTTCCTCGACACCGCCGCCACGGCCCAGGAGGTGAACCAGCAGTACGGCCGCTTCCTCTCCGGCCGCTAGCCGCCCTCGGAGGAGGGCCTGTGGTCTCGTGACGGTCGCGGAGCGACCTCCTCGACCTGCGTGTTCGGTGGTCGAGGAGGTTCCGCTAGGAACCGTCACGAGACCGGGGCGGGCTCTCGGGGTTCGGTGGTCGAGGAGGTTCCGCTAGGAACCGTCACGAGACCGGGCAGTGGTCCGGGGGTCTCGTGACGGTCGCAGAGCGACCTCCTCGACCTGCGTGTTCGGTGGTCGAGGAGGTTCCGCTGGGAACCGTCACGAGACCTCGGCGGGCTTGCGGGGTTCGGTGGTCGAGGAGGTTCCGCTGGGAACCGTCACGAGACCTCGGCGGGCTTGCGGGGTTCGGTGGTCGAGGAGGTTCCGCTGGGAACCGTCACGAGACCTCGGCGGGCTTGCGGGGTTCGGTGGTCGAGGAGGTTCCGCTAGGAACCGTCACGAGGCCAGGGCAGTGGTCCGGGGGGGTCTCGTGACGGTCGCAGAGCGACCTCCTCGACCTGCGTGTTCGGTGGTCGAGGAGGTTCCGCTAGGAACCGTCACGAGACCGGGGCAGTGGTCCGGGGGGTCTCGTGACGGTCGCAGAGCGACCTCCTCGACCTGCGTGTTCGGTGGTCGAGGAGGTTCCGCTAGGAACCGTCACGAGACCTCGGCGGGCTTGCGTGTTCGGTGGTCGAGGAGGTTCCGCTAGGAACCGTCACGAGACCGGGGCAGGGTCCGGGGGTCTCGTGACGGTCGCAGAGCGACCTCCTCGACCTGCGTGTTCGGTGGTCGAGGAGGTTCCGCTAGGAACCGTCACGAGACCGGGCAGTGGTCCGGGGGGTCTCGTGACGGTCGCAGAGCGACCTCCTCGACCTGCGTGTTCGGTGGTCGAGGAGGTTCCGCTGGGAACCGTCACGAGACCAGGGCAGTGGTCCGGGGGTCTCGCGACGGTCGCAGAGCGACCTCCTCGACCTGCGTCGGCCCCGTGCGCTCGCGCGCACGGGCGCCGGCTTGGTCGGTGCCCACCTGTCACGGACAATGACGGGGACGACCGATTTCCGGGGAGAGACCGTGACCGACGAAGAGCTCGACGAGCCCTACAGCGAGGGCCATCCAGTCCTGTGGGGCATCCTGGCGCTGGTCGGCGTCGCCGCGCTGGTCGGCGTCGTCCTCGGCGGCGGGGCGATGGTCGCGAGCCGGGCGCTCGGGCTCTCCGACGACGGCGCCGCCACCGACGAGAGCTCCCAGGAGGAGACCCTCTACGTGCCGAAGCCGACGGAGACCGACGAGTCGTCCGACCCGTACATCACGTTGGCGCCGGGCCCGTCCGAGCCGACGTCGACCTTCACCAAGCCGCCCGAGCCGGAGTTCCCGATCACCCTCGAGTCGGGGCAGTCCGCGGTCTCGCCGATGGAGGAGATCGATCTCAACGGCACCTACGCGGGCGGCGACGGTGCGATCCTGCGGGTCCAGCAGTGGCAGGACGGCGGGTGGGACGACTTCCCGGTGACGGCGTCCGTCAACGGCGGGGCGTTCTACACCTACATCCAGGCGAGCATGATCGGGCAGAACCGGTTCCGGATGATGGACACCGACACGGGCGACGTGTCGAACGAGATCCGCGTCCGGATCGGCTAGGTCTGGCCTGCGAGGTCGTTCAGACGCCGGTCCTCGCGCCGCACCCAGTAGCCGACCCAGCCGGTGCCAACGAGCCCGAGCAGCCCGATCACGATGCAGGCCGTCGCGAGCGGTGCGACGGCGGCGACGGCGCCGACGACCAGCGGGCCGCCGGACAGGCCGAGGTCGCCGCACAGCCGCCACCCACCGAGGAACTGCGAGCGGCCCTGTGCCGGCGCCGCGTCTGCCCCCAGCACCATCACGATGCCCGAGCCCAGCCCGTTGCCGAGCGCGATCAGCACGAACACCCCGGCCACCGTGAGCGTGGTCGTGGCGAGCGGCAGCAGGAGCGCGGCGACGGCCACCGACAGCACCACCGGGACGGCGACGACGGTGCGCCCCCGATGGTCCATCAGCCAGCCGCCCGGGTAGAAGAACAGGATGTCGATCGCGCCGGCGAGGGCGAAGATCAGCGACGTCGTGCTCGGGGAGATGCCGACGTCCTCGGCCCACAGCGGCAGCAACCCGTTGCGCACCGAGCGTGACGCCGAGATCACGATGACCGCGACCCCCAGCGTGAGCAGGGTGCGCCGGTGCTGGGCCAGGACCCGCCAGACCCCGAGGTGGCCGGTCTCGCGCTGGGCGTCGCGGTGCTCGGACCCGAGGTCGGGCATCAGCCGGGCCAGCCCGGCCGCGGCCAGCGCCGCCACTCCCGCGAACACGAACACGGCCCCGAGGTCGGCGACGTGGATCAGCGCGGCGCCGATCAGCGGGCCGACGAACACGCCCACCCGGTGGGATCCGCCGAGCGTCGAGAGGGCCCGCGCCCGGTGGCTGAGCGGGACGGCGTCGATCATGAACCCCTGCCGCGCCAGCAGGAACGTCGTCCACGTCATGCCGCTGAGGACGACGGCCGCAGCCAGCACGAGCACCGACGTGCTGAGTGCGCCGACGGTCATGGCCGCCGCGTCGACGATGCCGGCGTACACGAGGGCGCGGCGCTCGCCGATCCGGGCGACCAGAGCACCGGCGGGCAGCGAGGCGATGAGCATGCCGACGCCGAGCAGGGCGACGATCGCCGCCGCGGTGCTGACGTCGGCGCCGAGGTCGCGGGCGCGCAGCGCGAGGATCGGCATCACGGCCCCGTGCCCGGTGGAGCTCACGATCGTCGGTCCGTACGCCGTCAGCGCGATGTCACGCAGCCGGAAGTCCGGTTGGGTGGGGGGCGACGGCACTCCCCCATTGTCACCGCCCGGAGCCGGTCAGCGGGCCAGCGCCGGCTCCCGCACCATCGCCAGCGTGGGGGCGGTCACACGACGGGTGCGGCGTTGGCCGGCGACCACTCCGCCGAGGACCAACGCCATGCCGAGGGCCTGCACCCAGCCGAACGCCTCGGCGGCGAACGCGACGCCGAGCGCGGTGCCGGTCACGGGGTTGAGCAGCCCGACCAGCGAGACGGCGCCGGCCGGCATCCGGCTCAGGCCGTGGAACCAGCACGTGTAGGCGACGATCGTGCCGGCCACCCCGATCCACAGGAAGCCGCCGGCGGCCTCGACGTCGATCGCGGGCGGCGCGCCCTCGACCAGCAGGGCGACGGGCAGCAGCACCAGTCCGCCCGCGACGAGCTGCCACGACACGAGGGTCAGCATGCCCACGGGCGCCGTCCACCTCTTGACCAGCACGAAACCGACCGCCGAGACCACGACCGACCCGAACGCGCCGGCCAGGCCGAGCGCGGTGACACCGTCGGGGGAGCGCAGCACCAGCAGGCCGACGCCGGTGAGCCCGACCAGCGCGGCCGCGACCCGCACCAGGCCGGGGCGCTCGCGGATCAGCGGCCAGGCGATGGCCATCACGGCCAACGGGGACGCCGCCTGCACCGTCGCGGCCAGGCCGCCCGGCAGGTGGTAGGCCGCCAGGAAGATCAGCGGGAAGAACAGGCCGATGTTGCAGGCGCCGAGCACCGCGGCCTTCCACCACCAGGCGCCGGTGGGCAGCTGTCGCAGCGCGAGCAGCAGCACGAGCCCGGCGGGCAGGGCGCGCATCAGGGCGGCGAACAGGGGCCGGTCGGGCGGCAGGAACTGCTCGGTGACGAGGTACGTCGTGCCCCACACGAGTGGGGCGACAGCGGTGATGGCAACGACTCGGAGAGAAGTATCTTCCATGGAAGAGATAATACCTTCCACGTGAGATAAAGTCCAGCCATGAGCACGGAGCCCGATCACGTCGGCCGGATCCTGGAACAGTGGGCCGAGCAGCGCCCCGACCTCGACAGCTCGCCGATGGGGATCATCGGGCGGCTGCACCGGCTGGCCGGGGTGCTCGACGCCGAGCTGCGGCCGGTCTTCGCCGAGGCCGGGCTCACCGACGGCGACTTCGACGTGCTGGCGTCGCTGCGCCGGGCGGGTGCGCCGTACGAGCTGACGCCGGGCCAGCTCGTCGCAAGCACGATGGTCACGTCGGGGGCGGTGACCAAGCGGGTCGACCGGCTCGTCGCTTCCGGTCTGGTCGACCGCACGGTCTGCGCCGACGACGCCCGGTCGCGCCGGATCCGGCTCACCCCCGACGGCCTCGCCGCCGTCGACGACCTGGTCGAGAAGCACCTCGCCAACGAGCACCGGCTCCTCGCCGGCCTCACCGACCTCGAACGCACCCGCCTGGCCCACCTGCTCGAGGCCTGGGGGCGCACCCTCGACGCCTGACGGCGTGCTTCGCCCCTGCATCGACGTTCCAGGGTGGTCTGGAGGTTGATGCGGTGGCGAACTCTCCGGGGAGCTAGCGGGGGACCATGGCGAAGGTGTCCGGGTTGGGGCCGGTGCGGCCCGCCTCGCCCCGGTCGAGGCCGCTGATCGCGGAGACCTCGTCGTCGGTGAGCTCGAAGTCGAAGATCGCGAAGTTCTCGCGCATCCGCTCCTGGCTCATCGACTTCGGGAACACGACGTCGCCGCGCTGCATGTGCCAACGCAGGGTGACCTGCGACGGCGTGCGGCCGTGTGCGGCCGCGACCTTGCCGATCACCTCGTCGTCGAGCACCGCGCCCTGCGCGATCGGCGACCACGACTCCACGACGAGCGAGCCGTGGCGCAGCGTCGCGGCGCGGGCCTCCTCGTTGCCGAAGTACGGGTGCACCTCGATCTGGTTGACCGCGGGGACGACGCCGGTCTCGGCGACGATGCGGTCGAGGTGGTCCGGCTGGAAGTTGGACACGCCGACCGCCCGGGCCCGGCCGTCGGTCACGAACTCGGTCAGCGTGCGCCACGTCGACACGTAGTCGCCGTCGTAAGCGTGGGCAGCGGCCAGTGGATCAGGAACAGGTCGACGTACCCGAGGCCCAGCTTCTGCAGGGTCTCGTCGAAGGCGCGGCGCGCGTCGTCGGGGCGGTGGAACCCGTTGTTGAGCTTGCTGGTGATGAACAGGTCGTCGCGCGGGATGCCGGACGCCGCGATCGCGACGCCGGTCTCCTGCTCGTTGCCGTACATCTGCGCCGTGTCGATGTGTCGGTAGCCGACCTCGAACGCCTTCGTCACGGTGTCGGCGGTCTGGGCCGGCGGCACCTGGAACACCCCGAAGCCGAGCTGGGGGATCGTCGTCTGGTTGTTGAGGGCGATGGTGGGAACCGTCATACGGATGATCACACCGTGCGGGGCCCAGGTATTCCGCTCGGAGGGCGAACTCACCCTTCCGCGTGAGTTGCAGAAAACTTGTGCACAACTATTGTGCACACCTACGATGCCCGAGTGACCGAGACGAAGTGGACGTCGATCCGGCTGAGCGCCGAGTCGATCAAGGTGCTGGCGCACCCGCTGAGACACCGGGTGCTCTCGGCCCTGCGCGAGCACGGGCCGGCGACGGCCACCGCGCTCGCGGCCCGGCTGGAGACCAACACCGGCGCCACCAGCTACCACCTGCGCAAGCTCGCGGCGGTCGACCTGGTCGAGGAGACCGACGAGGGGCGGGGCCGCGAGCGGTGGTGGCGGGCGAGCACCGCCTTCCACGAGTGGGACGACGAGGCCGCCGAGGGCGACCCCGACGCCCGCTCGGCCGCGGGGTGGCTGCGCGAGCACTACCTGCGCTCCCTGGTCGAGCGCACCGAGGGCTGGCACGCGCGGCACGACGCGTGGCCGCTGGCCTGGCGCAAGCTTGCCGGCAGCTCCGACTACGCCCTCGATCTGACGCCGCCGCAGCTCGACGCGCTGATGCACGACCTCTGGGACACCGTCGGCCGCCACCACGAGAGCGCCACCGCCGCCAACGCCGACCTCCCCGACGACCTGCCGGAGGACCAACGTCCCCGCCGCGTGCTCCTGTACTTCTACGACTTCCCCGAGGGTGAACCGCCCTCATGACCGCTGCCTCGGTCCGGCGCCGCTTCCTCGTCCTGATCGCCCTGCGCTGGCTGCCGGTCGGGCTGATGATCCCGATCAGCGTCCTGCTCCCGCTCGACCGCGGCCTCTCGCTGAGCCAGGTCGGCCTCGCCTTCGCCGCCCAGGGACTCGTCGTGCTCGCCCTCGAGCTGCCCACCGGGGGGCTCTCCGACTCGTGGGGGCGCCGGCCGGTGCTGCTCCTCGCCTCGGTCCTCGGCATCGGCTCGCTCGCGGTGCTGGTGGTGGCCGACTCCCTCGCGGCGTTCGTGCTCGTCTGGGCCCTGCAGGGCGTGTTCCGCGCCCTCGACAGCGGACCCCTCGAGGCCTGGTACGTCGACGCCACGCTCGCCGCTGATCCGCACGCGTCGCTCGAGCGGGGTCTGTCGGCCGGCAGCGCCGCGCTGAGCGGGGCGATCGCCGTCGGCGCACTCGGCTCCGGCGGGCTGGTGGCGTGGGACCCGCTCGGCGACGTCGACGCCCTGACCCTGCCGGTCGTGCTCGCGCTCGCGCTGACCGTGGCGAGCGCGCTCGCCGTCGCCGTCCTGATGGTCGACGAGCGGGCGCCGCACGAGCGAACCGGGCTCCGCGAGTCGGTGCGCGCCGTGCCCCGCACCATGAAGGAAGGCGTCGGCCTGGTGCGGCACAACCGGGTGCTGCTGGCCCTGGTCGGGGTCGAGGTGTTCTGGGGCTTCGGCATGGTCACCTTCGAGGGCCTGATGCCGGTCCGGCTCGCGGAGGTGGTCGACGACGCCGACCGCGCGGCCGCCCTGATGGGGCCGGTCTCGTCGGCGGCCTGGTTCGCCTCGGCCGCCGGTGCCGCCGTGATCACCCTGCTCAGCCGGCAGATCGGCGTCGCCCTCGGCGCCGGGCTGATGCGGGTGCTGCAGGCCGCGACGGTGGTGGTGATGGGGCTGACCGCGGGTCCGGTCGGGCTGGTCGTCGCCTACCTCGCGTGCTACGCCGTGCACGGCGCCTCGAACCCGCTGCACATGACCCTGCTGCACCGCGAGGTCACCGGCGAGCACCGCAGCACGATGATCTCGCTCAACTCGATGGTCAGCCAGCCGGCCGGGTCGGTCGGCATCGTGGTGCTGACGGCGGTGGCCGACGGCACGTCGGTGAGCACGGCGTTGCTGCTCGGCGGCGCGGTGCTCGCCCTCGGCGCCCCGCTCTACCTACCGGCGTGGCGTCGCGAGCGGGTCAGCGCAGCCACGCCGCCAGCAGCCGTCCCACCCGCTCGAGCTGCGAGGGGCTGACGACCGAGGGCACGTCGTCCTCCGAGTGGTAGGCGGCGTACGGCGTGCTGCCGAGGCGGGCGCCGGGCAGGCCGTCGCGCACGAACGACCAGTGGTCGCTGGAGCGCTGGAAGGGGTCGATCACGGTGGGCACGCGGGCCCGCTCGGCGGCGGCCATCAGCGTGTCGGTCAGGGCGTTCGGCTCGGCGGCGCTGCCGACCGGCACCACCTCGCCGACCCCGACCCGGTCGAGGGAGACCATCGCCCGCAGCGAGCGGCGCTGCTCCGGCGTCAACGAGGCGACGTACGCGCGCGACCCGTAGTGGTGGTTGTCGTCACCCGCGCCGCGAGGCTCCTCCGAGCCGAACGCCACCAGCACCACAGGTAGGCGGGTACGGCGATCGGCGAGCGCCTCGGCGAGCGCCAGGACGACACCGACGCCGGAGCCGTTGTCCTCGGCGCCCGGCCCCTGCGGCACGGTGTCGAGGTGGGCGCCGACGAGCAGCCACGGCTCGCCCGGGCGGACGTCGCCGCGGGTCGCGATCACGTTGACCGACGGTCCGGCGTCGAGCGCGACTCCCTCGTAGGAGCCCGCCGGGGTGGGGAAGCGCTGGCGCTCGACGTGCCATCCAGACGCCGCGAACCGCTGCTCCACCCACGCGGCCGCCCGGAAGTACGCCCGGGTGTGGCCCGGCCGCGACCCGATCTCGCCGGCGAGGTGCCGCACGGCGCCGACCGCCGTCGCGACGCGGACGTCGTCGGGCGAGAGTCGGGCGTCGGCTTCGGGCGGGTCGGTGGCGGTCGGCGTTGGCACCGGAGATGTCGCCTCGCTGGTGCGCGGCGGCGCGGATGGTCGGGAGTCGTCGTTCCCGCCGCTGCTGCACCCGGCCACCAGGGCCAGCCCGATCGCGAGCGGACCGGCGAGACGCAGCATGCTTCAATCGTGCCCTACGAGCCGACGAGCGCCGGCTCGAGCGCGAGCTCGACGAGCAGGTCGACGTGCGCGACCGCCGAGTCGACGACCGGCAGTGGCGCGTCGTTGGCGCCGACGAGGAGGCCGATCTCGGTGCACGCGAGCACGACGGCGTCCGCCCCCTGGTCGGCGAGGTCGCGCATCACCTCGACGTAGGCCACGCGCGAGGAGTCGAGGAAGCGACCCTGGGTGATCTCGTCGAACACGACGCGGTCGACCAGGTCGCGGCCGGCGGCGTCGGGGACGACCACCGAGATGCCGTGCTCGGCCAGCCGGTCGGCGTAGAACGTCTCCTCCATCACCCAGCGGGCGCCGAGCAGGCCGAGCGTCGTCCAGCCCTCGCGCCGGGCGACGGCGGCGACCGCGTCGGCGATGTGGACGGCGGGCACGGTGACGCCCGACTCGAGCGCGGCGAAGTTCTTGTGCATGAGGTTGGTGCACAGCGCGACGAAGTCGGCGCCGCCGGCCTCGCAGCGGTGCGCGGCGTCGGCGAGCAGCGCGGCCGAGCCGGCCCAGTCGCCGCGCACCTGGCAGTCACGCACCTCGGAGAAGTCCAGCGACTGCAGGGAGATCCGGGCCGATGCGTGCCCGCCGAGGCGGGCGGCGACCTGCTCGTTGATGAGCCGGTAGTAGGTCGCGGTCGAGTGCCAGGACATGCCGCCGATGAGGCCGATCGTCTTCATGTGTCCATGGTGGACCGTCGAGGACCTCAAAGGAATCCCTGTTCTTCTAAGGGGGCCCATAAGTCATGCTAGGGGCATGTCCCTCGATCCCCGGCGCGTCCTGATCTTCCGCGAGGTGGCCCGGGCCGGCTCCATCAGCGCCGCCGCCCGCACCCTGGGCTGGACCCAGCCCGCCGTCAGCCAGCACCTCACCCGGCTCGAGCGGGACGTCGGCGGGCCGCTGCTCCTGCGCGGTGCCGGCGGGGCCACTCCGACCGAGGCCGGGGTGGCCCTCCTGCGGCGTGCCGACGTGGTCGCGGCCGAGCTCTACGCCGCCGCCGAGGAGCTGGCCGCGCTCACCCACCTGCGCGCGGGCCGGGTCCGGCTCGTGTCCTACCCCTCGGCCGCAGCCACCCTCGTGCCCGACGCGATCGGGGCGCTCGCCGCCGAGCACCCCGAGATCGAGGTGGGCCTCGAGGCGGCCGAGCCGCCCGAGGCCATGGCGGCGGTCGCTGCCGGCGACGCCGACCTGGCCCTGGTCTTCGGGTACGACGGCCCGCCGGAGGGCATCGGAGCGCTGGCGTGGCGCCCGCTTCTCGACGAGCCGGTGCACCTCGTCGTCCCGCCCGGCCGCCGCGGACCCGGTCGCCGCGGGCTCGCGGCGCTGGCCGACGACGACTGGATCGGCGGCTGCGTGCGCTGCCGCCTCCATCTGGTCGCCTGCTGCGAGGCTGCCGGGTTCTCCCCGACCCTGCGGCACACGACCGACGACTACGTGGTCGTGCAGAACCTGGTGGCCCGCGGCCTCGGGGTCACCGTGCTGCCGGCGTCCGCGCTGGCGGCGTACCGCCATCCCGACGTGCGGGTGGTCGACCTGCCCGCGCTGGGGCGCCGCCACGTGGGCCTCGCCCACCGCCCCGGCGCCGAGACGGTGCCGGCCACGGCTGCCCTCGTGGAGCGGATCGTCGCCCTGGCGGCAGCGTGGTCGCGTGGTGATCCGTAGGCTCGCGCGATGGCGCGACGTGGATGGGTCTCGGCGGAGGTGTCTCCCGGCACCTGGCGACGACTGATGGTCTTCGACGACGGGTGGGTCGAGCTGCCCGGATTCGGTCGTGCCCTGTCCGACACCCGGAGCAACCTGCGACGCGCGCTGCTGGTCCTGGCCGTGCTGTTCGGCGCGCCGCTGGTGGGCGGGGCGCTCGAGGCCGTGGGGGTCCCGGAGGTCGCGCTGGTGCCCCTCTACGTGCTCGCCGTCGCCGCGCTCGCGTACGGCGTCGTGCTGGTGGTGCGGGCCAAGCTCGCGAACTTCCGCCAGCTCGACGGCGACCACGCCCAGGCCCGTGCCGAAGCGGCCGCCGAGCAGCGCGTCCGGCCGGCGCCCGGCGCTCCGACCCGTCGCCGCGCCGAGAGCGCGGCGCAGTTCGCCTCCTGGCTCGAGGGCGCGGTGCACGTCGACGCGTCGCACGTCAGCGCGGTCACGTGCGAGCGGGTGTCCGGCGAGCACCGCGCCGAGGTGCGGCTCTCCGACGGCACCGCCCGCACCTACCGCTCGCCCGACTCCAAGCTTCCCCGGCTATTGGCGCCGTTCGGGAACGCCTGAGAGCCGGCTCTCAACCGGCTCGAGGGCGCGGCCCCCGCGCGCTGAGGTGCTGCTCGCGGAACGTCAACGCCAGCGCGCGGGCACCCAGCACGAAACCGAACAGCAGCAGCGTGAACCCGACGAACGTGTAGGCGCGCAGGCCGGGCGTCATCTGCGGCCCGACGTCGGCGACGATCAGGATCACGCCGCACAGGGCGACGGCGGCCGCGAGCCCGGCCACCACGAGCTGCTGGACGAGCCCCGTGATGAACGACTGCTCGCCACGGTCGCCGAACAGGGAGAGGCGCAGGGTGAGGCGCCCGCCCTCGAGCTGGTCGGTGATCCGGTCGACCCTGCGGGGGAGACGCTGCAGCATCGGCACCAGGGTCGCCAGCTGAGCCTCGAGCGTCGTCCGGACGCCGGCGGGGGAGAGCCGGTCTCCCACCAGGGCGCGGCCCTGCGAGCGGGCCGCCGCGGCGACGTCCAGGCCGGGGCTGACCAGCTGCAGCGACCCCTCGAGGGCGCCGAGGGCCCGGAAGGCCGCGGCGACCTGCGGCGGCACGCTGAAGCCGTGGTCGAGCACGATCCGGAAGAGCGACACGAACGTGGCGGCCGAGCCCCGATCGCCCACCCGCATCACCAGGTGTCCGACGTCGCGCTCGAGCCGTCGGTCGTCGAGGTGTGCCGGACGGTCGAGCAGCTCGATCAGGGCGTCCGTGGTGGCGATCGCGTCCTCCCGGTCGACCGCCATCAGCAGCGACCCGAGCGCGACGCGGGTCGTCTGGTCGAGGCGGCCCACGGAGCCGAAGTCGAGCAGCCCGAAGCGGCCGCCCTCGTCGACGAAGATGTTGCCGGGGTGGAGGTCGGCGTGGAAGACGCCGTCGACGACGATCTGCCGCAGCACGCAGCCCAGCAGCAGCTCGGCCATCTCCCGCCGCCGGTCGTGGCCGTACGACGCCAGCTCGGCGCCCGCCTGGCCCACCGGTCGGCCGGGGAGACGCTCGATCACCATCACCCGCCGCCCGCTCAGCTCGGGCCACGCCTGCGGTACCCGTACCGGACCGTCCGGGTCGAGCGTCGCCGCCACCGCCCGCATGTTGGCGACCTCGGTCCGGTAGTCGAGCTCCTCCTCCAGCGAGGCGGCGAAGCCACGCGCCAGGTCGCGCACACCGAGGCGGCGTCCCCACGACGTCGACCGGTCCAGCCAGGCTGCGAGCCGGAGCACGATGTCGAGGTCACCGGTCGCCTGGCGCCGCGCGTGGGGCCGCTGCACCTTCACCACGACCTCCGTGCCGTCGGCCAACCGGGCCGCGTGCACCTGCCCCACCGACGCGGCGGCCAGCGGCGTCCGGTCGACCTCGGTGAAGACCTCGTCGACCGGTCGGCCGAGCTCGGCCTCGATCACCGGGGCGACCGCCTCCCAGGGCTCGGGGGGCACGTCGTCCTGCAGCGACGACAGCTCGGCGACGAAGGGCGCCGGCAGCAGGTCGGCCCGGGTCGAGAGCATCTGTCCGAGCTTGACGAACGTGACGCCGCCCTCGGTGAGCGCGAGCCGGAGCGACCGGGCCACCGCCGAGTCCGGCTGGTCGGGCCCCGATCGTCCCGAGCGGACCGGGCGCAGATAGACCCCGAGGCCGTGTCGGACCGCGATCCTCACGATCGTTGCGTAGCGCCGCGAGCGTCGGCCCCGGGCGGGCAGCGAGCGCACGAGGCTCACCGGGTGGGGAAGCGTGCCCGTCGGCACGACGGCCTCGAGCAGCGACAGCGCCGCGATCTCGAGCGCCAGCAGCCAGGCCAGGACCAGCGTGACGACCAGGAACACCGCGGCCCGCTCGTCGCCCGTGGTCGGCTCGGTCTCGAGCTCGATCACGCGGGACAGCCAGTCCAGCAGCGGGGTCCCGGAGGAGCCGACGACCAGGCTCAGCAGGATCGTGCGCGGCCAGCCGACCGGGACGCCCAGCAGCCGTCGTACGACGAAGGCGACCAGCAGGGCGTTGAGCAGAGCACCGACGACGATGGCGACCGAGGACACCGGCCCCACGGTAGTCCTCGACGGTCCCCGGGGCAGGCGGGAACAACCCCGGGGTGACCCGGGTTGTGCCGTCTGGCAGACTTGAGCGCAGCTGGCTCAACTTGGTTGACAGACCCGTCGCCAAGGAGTCACCGGAGGCACTCACCGAGGCGGACCACGACGGTCCCCGATCACGGAGGTAACACACACATGGCACGAGCTGTCGGCATCGACCTCGGAACGACGAACAGCGTCGTC
Source organism: uncultured Actinomycetota bacterium (assembly GCA_963825985.1). GTDB lineage: Bacteria > Actinomycetota > Actinomycetes > Propionibacteriales > Nocardioidaceae > Nocardioides. The sequence goes on from CAWGVK010000002.1 coordinate 502,440, forward strand.
GCGGTCCTCGAGGGCGGCGAGCCCACCGTCATCGCCAACGCCGAGGGTGCCCGCACCACCCCCTCGGTGGTCGCGTTCGCGAAGTCCGGCGAGGTGCTCGTCGGCGAGGTCGCGAAGCGCCAGGCGGTCACCAACATCGACCGCACCATCCGGTCGGTCAAGCGGCACATGGGCACCGACTGGAAGCAGCAGATCGACGACAAGACGTTCACCCCCCAGCAGATCAGCGCGTTCGTGCTGCAGAAGCTCAAGCGCGACGCGGAGGCCTACCTCGGCGAGACCGTCACCGACGCGGTGATCACCGTGCCGGCGTACTTCTCCGACGCGCAGCGCCAGGCCACCAAGGAGGCCGGCGAGATCGCGGGCCTCAACGTGAGCCGGATCGTCAACGAGCCCACCGCGGCCGCCCTGGCCTACGGCCTCGACAAGGGCGACGACCAGACGATCCTGGTCTTCGACCTCGGCGGCGGCACCTTCGACGTGTCGCTGCTCGAGATCGGCGAGGGCGTCGTCGAGGTGAAGGCCACCAGCGGTGACAACCACCTCGGTGGCGACGACTGGGACAACCGCGTCGTCGAGTGGATGGTCAAGAAGTTCAAGGACGGCAACGGCGTCGACCTGGCCGCCGACAAGATCGCCAAGCAGCGCCTCCAGGAGGCCGCCGAGAAGGCGAAGATCGAGCTGTCGTCGTCGAGCGAGACCACGATCCACCTGCCCTACATCACCCACGGCGAGTCCGGCCCGCTGCACTTCGAGGAGAAGCTGACGCGCAGCGAGTTCCAGAAGCTCACCTCCGACCTGCTCGACCGCACCAAGCAGCCGTTCCAGAACGTGCTCAAGGACGGCGGCGTGGCCGTCGACAAGATCGACCACGTCGTCCTGGTCGGCGGCTCGACCCGCATGCCCGCGGTCACCGAGGTCGTCAAGAACCTGCTCGGCGGCAAGGAGCCCAACAAGGGCGTCAACCCCGACGAGGTCGTCGCCATCGGCGCGGCCCTGCAGGCCGGCGTCCTCAAGGGCGAGGTCAAGGACGTCCTGCTGCTCGACGTCACCCCGCTGTCGCTGGGCATCGAGACCAAGGGCGGCGTGATGACCAACCTGATCGAGCGCAACACCACGATCCCCACCAAGCGCTCGGAGATCTTCACCACCGCCGACGACAACCAGCCGTCGGTCGAGATCAAGGTCGCCCAGGGCGAGCGCCAGATGTGGTCGCAGAACCAGCCGCTCGGCAACTTCGAGCTGACCGGCCTGCCGCCTGCTCCGCGCGGCGTCCCGAAGATCGAGGTCACCTTCGACATCGACGCCAACGGCATCGTGCACGTCTCGGCGAAGGACCAGGGCTCCGGCAAGGAGCAGTCGATGACCATCTCCGGTGGGTCGGCGCTCGGCAAGGACGACATCGACCGGATGGTCAAGGAGGCCGAGCAGTACGCCGAGGAGGACGCCAAGCGGCGCGAGGCGGTCGAGACCCGCAACCAGGCCGACCAGCTCGTCTACACGACGGAGAAGTTCCTCGCCGACAACTCCGAGAAGGTCCCCGACGACGTGAAGACCGAGGTGCAGGCCGATGTCGACGCGCTCAAGGCGACGCTCGAGAACGCCGAGGCCAGCGGTGACGAGATCGGCGCCGGGGTCACCAAGCTCAACGAGTCGAGCCAGAAGATGGGTGCGGCCATGTACGCCGCCGCCGAGGCCGAGCAGGCCGCCGCGGGTGGCGCCACCGGTGCCACCGGTGAGGGTGACGACGACATCGTCGACGCCGACGTGGTCGACGCGGAGGTTGTCGACGAGCCCGGCGACGAGCCCGGCGACGAGAGCGACAGCAAGTGACGGACCCGCACCCCGAGGACCTGACGCCCGAGGAGGAGGGCGCCCCCGTGGCGCCCTCCCCCGAGGGGGCCTTCCCCGAGGGCGCCTCCGAGATGGTCAATGAGACCGAGCTCGAGGAGGAGCCCACCGCTACCGAGCCGTCGGCCGAGGACGACGAGCTCACGCTCACCCGGTTCGCCCTGGAGGAGCGCACCCTCGACCTGCAGCGCCTGCAGGCCGAGTTCCTCAACTACAAGCGGCGCGTCGACCGCGACCGCGAGCTGGTCAAGCAGAACGCGACGTACTCCGCGCTCGCCCCGATCACCGAGGTGCTCGACACCATCGACCGGGCCCGCGAGCACGGTGAGCTCGAGGGCGGCCTCAAGACCGTCGCCGAGCAGCTCGAGCGCACCGTGGGTGCCAGCGGCCTGGTGAAGTTCGGGGCCGTCGGCGACGCGTTCGACCCGACCGTCCACGAGGCCCTCAGCCACATCGGCGAGGACCCCGACGTCGAGGTGACCACCTGCAAGGTGATCGCCAAGTCGGGCTACAAGATCGGCGACCGCGTCGTGCGCGCCGCGCAGGTGCTCGTCGTCGACCCGCCGGCCTGAGATCGTCTGATGGCCGGATCCGAGGAGAGAGGAGGGTGACCCGTGAGTGACAACGACGGCTTCCGCGCCGACTGGGCGCAGAAGGACTTCTACGCCGCGCTCGGCGTGAAGAAGGACGCCACGGCCGACGACATCAAGAAGGCCTACCGCAAGCTGGCGCGCGAGAACCACCCCGACTCCAACCCCGGCGACTCGACCAAGCACGACCGGTTCAAGTCGGTCGCCGAGGCCTACGACGTGGTCGGCGACCCCGAGAAGCGCACGAAGTACGACGAGATGCGCCGGCTCTACGGAGCCGGGCCGCGCGGCGGCGGCGGGGGCGGCGGGTTCAACGTCGACGACCTGCTCGGCGACCGGGCCCGCTCGGGTGGCTTCGGCGACATGTTCGGCGACCTGTTCGGTGGCGGCGGGGGTGGGCGTCGTACCCAGCAGCCGCGGCGCCCGGTCAAGGGCTCCGACGTCGAGACCAGCGCGACGATCGCGTTCGTCGACGCGCTCGAGGGCGTCACGATCTCGCTGCGGCTCACCTCCGACTCCGCCTGCCCGGCGTGCTCGGGCACCGGCGGCAAGCCGGGCACCCGGCCGCACATCTGCCCCGAGTGCGAGGGCGCCGGCTACGTCGTCGCGGGCGTGGGTGGGGCGTTCTCGATCAACGAGACCTGCCCCGGCTGCGGTGGCCGCCAGCTCGTGTACGACGAGAAGTGCCCCACCTGCCAGGGCAGCGGACGCGGCACGTCGGCCCGCAGCATCCAGGCCCGGATCCCGGCCGGCGTCAAGGACGGCCAGCGGATCCGGCTGCGCGGCAAGGGCGCGGCCGGTGAGCACGGCGGCCCCGCCGGCGACCTCTACGTCAGTGTCACCGTCAGCCCCCACCGGGTCTTCGGTCGTGCGGCCGACAACCTCACCCTCGACGTGCCGGTGTCGTTCGACGAGGCCGCGCTCGGCGCCGAGATCAAGGTCCCGACCCTGGGCGGTGCGCCGGTGACGCTCCGCATCCCGGCGGGCACCCCCAACGGCCGTACCTTCCGGGTGCGGGGCAAGGGCGCGCCGAGGTCCGACGGCACCAAGGGTGACCTGCTGGCCACGGTCGAGGTGCACGTGCCGGCGGTGCTCGACGCCGACGCCCGGGCCGCCGTCGAGGCCTACCGCGAGGCCACCTCGGGCAAGCCGCTGCGTGCCGGCCTCTTCGAGGCGACGACGACATGAGCACGCCGTTCGTGCCGCAGCCGTGCCCCGAGGTGCCGGTGTACAACACCCCACGACGTTCTTCGCCTCCCGCGCTGCGCTCCTCCGCCGAACAACGCCGCGGGGGCCCCGCATGACCCGACCCTCCTTCGACAGTGCGGGTCCCGACATGCCGGTGTATGTGATCAGCGTGGCCGCCCAGCTCACCGGGCTGCACCCGCAGACCCTGCGCACCTACGAGCGGCTCGGGCTGATCACGCCCGGCCGCACCGGCGGAGGGGACGGCGCTACTCCCACCGCGACCTCGAGCTGCTCCGCTCGATCGCCGACCTCACCTCGGCGGGCATCGGCATCGCGGGCGTGCGCCGGATCCTCGAGCTCGAGCACCAGGTCGCCGCCCTCCGGGCCCGCAACGACGAGCTGACGGCCGAGCTGGCCGCCGCCCGCCAGGTACTGCCCTCACCCCCGGCGCCCCCGGCGCCGCCGAGCAGGCTCCCCGCGCTCCGTCCGCCCGACCCGCCCCAGGCGATCGTCGTGTGGCGGCGGAGCCGCTGAGCCGGTCCGAGCGCCCCTCGCCGAATCGGGGCTGACCGCCGCTGCTCGATACAGTGAGGGCTGGATCGGTCGGCACGAGCGGCAACGAGGATCAGGACATCATGGGAATCGACGGGCTTCGGGTAGCGGCGATCGTGCCGTGCCACAACGAAGAGCTCACCGTGGCCACGGTCGTCGCCGACCTCAAGAGCGCGATCCCGCACGCCGACATCTACGTCTACGACAACAACTCGACCGACGCGACCGCACGGCTCGCGGCCGAGGCCGGCGCCATCGTCCGGGTCGAGAGCCGGCGCGGCAAGGGCAACGTGGTCCGCCGGGCCTTCGCCGACATCGAGGCCGACGTCTACCTGATGATCGACGGCGACGACACCTACGACGCCGCCGCGGCCCCGCTCCTGATCAAGACCCTGGTCTCGGGCCCGCTCGACCACGTCGTCGGGGTGCGCGTCGACACCAGCGAGGACGGCAGCTACCGGCCCGGTCACGCCTGGGGCAACCGGGTGTTCAACCGGTTGACGAGCTTCCTGTTCGGAGAGCCGGTCACCGACATGTTCTCGGGGTACCGCGCCTTCTCCCGTCGCTACATCAAGTCCTTCCCGGCGAACTCCGAGGAGTTCGAGATCGAGACCGAGCTCACGATCCACGCCGCCAACCTGCGCGTGCCCCAGGCCGAGGTCCCGGTCGGGTTCAAGGACCGCCCGGAGGGCTCGGAGTCGAAGCTGCGGACCTTCCGCGACGGCTTCAAGATCCTCGGGCTGCTGGGCCACCTCCTGCTGCACGAACGCCCCTTCTTCGTGTGCGGGCTGGCCGGTCTCGTGAGCACGCTCGTGGGCCTGGTGCTCGGCATCCCCGTCGTGGGCGACTACCTGCAGACGGGCGAGGTCGACCGGTTCCCGACCGCGTTCCTGGCGTCGTCGCTGGTCGTGCTCGGGGCGCTGCTGGTCGGCATCGGGATGGTCATGAACGCCGTGATGAAGGGCCGCCAGGAGACGCGCCGACTCTTCTACCTGCAGTTCGGCGCCTTCACCGGTCACCACTAGCGATCAGCAGGTGGTATCGCGCAGCGCCAACCGCTACCTGGTCGTGGGCCTGTTCAACACGGCCCTGGACATCACGCTCTTCACGGCTCTCGCCGTGGGTCTGGGCGTCCTTCCGGTGGTCGCGAACGTGATCTCGACCGTCGTGGTCATGACCCTGAGCTTCTTCGTCAACCGCGCCTGGGTGTTCCGCTCCGACTCGGCCGGGCTCGGGGCGTACGCCGGCTTCGTGGCCGTGACGCTGTTCTCGGGGTGGGTGGTCCAGTCGGTGGTGATCCTGGGGGTGCTGCACGGAGCCTCGGTCTTCGCGCCCGACATCTCCGACGACCTCGTCACACCCGCTGCGAAGGTCGTCGCGACGGCAGTCGGGATGGTCTCGAACTTCCTGGGCTATCGGTGGGTGTTCGGCCAGGAGACGGCGACGAGCGGTCGTCGATAGCCAGCAGCAGCACCACGATGCCGAGCCCGTAGGTGAAGCCGAGCACGTAGCGGCCACCCGCACTGAGCGGTGAGACGCCCGCGATCGCGAGCTGGAGCGCGAACGGCAGCGCCCACAGCCACGCGAACCGCCTCCCGACCGCGATGCCGGCCGCGCACAGCAGCACCACGGCGACGGTCTTCACGCCGTGCGACATGGTCGGGCGGCACGCCGGGGACCGGTAGCAGTCGTAGGCCTTCTCCCTCACCATCTTGCGCGCGGGTCGGTTGAGCTCGACCGGCGCGACCCGGTGGCCGTCGACCACCCGGTCGTAGGTGGGAGACCACGGGGGGTACCAGTCCGTCCCCTCGTCGAACGGGTCGAGGTACCGGTACGACTTCAGGAACAGCCCGTCGACGAACGTGTCGGGGTGGCGAAGGCCGGCCTTGACGACGAGGGCGTTGAACGAGTCCCAGTCCTCCGGCTGCACGGTCTGGTACTTGAAGCTCTTGGTCTTGGTCTCGAGCGGCCCGGTCGACTTCACGGGGTCGGAGATCGAGGGGTTGAAGCCCGCGACCACGGCGCCGATGTCGAAGATGCGGGACAGCTCGGCACGCTCGTCGGTCGTCAGCGCGTCGGGGTGCTCGTTCAGGATCAGCGCCAGCTCCTGGAGCTGCAGACCCTTCGTCTCGATCGGGTCCGACGGGATCAGCACGCCGGTGGCCGAGGCGAGCGAGATGGTGCCGAACACCAGCAGCGCCGGCAGCCCCATCACGAGGAGAGGCGTGAAGCGTCGTCGCTTCACGAACAGCATCGCCACGGCCTGGCCGACGACGATGATCCAGCCGAACGGGACACTCACGGCCATCAGGAGGGAGACCGCCGCCGTCTCGACGTACCACCGCCGCCGGAGCGTCACCGGCCGGTGCAGGAACTCGGCCACCAGGGCCAGCCACCAGACGAACGCCGCGGCGAACAGCTGGTTCTTGTGCGTGGCCATGCTCCACAGCGCGATCAGGGGGGTCGCGGCGACCACGGCCAGTGCGATGCCGCGCACCCGCCAGCTCGGCACGAGCCGGCCGAGGATGGTCAGCGCCCGGCCGAAGGCGACCAGGGTCACCAGAGCCGACAGGACGGAGATGAACACCACCGCCGGCACGAGGCTGTCGAAGAGATGGATGCTCACCGAGCCCACCCCGCCGTACCCGAGCATCAGGTAGAGCGGATGGTGGTTGGACCACAGGCTGTCGCTGTCGGTGAGCAGGTACGTCGACGTCGGGTAGTCCACGTAGGGAGCCGTGAGGTCGGGGCCCGCGCCGAGAGGGGTGTTGGCGAAGTCGGCACGCGTCTGGAGGAACTCGGTGAACATGTTCGCGGCGTCCGGGCTCGGCTGGCCCGGGAACGACGTCACGTAGAAGGGCAGCCAGACGACGAAGAGCACGAGTGCGATCCGGTACCACCGGGCGAAGACGTACTCGACGAACACCTTGACCCGGACAGCGAAACCCTGGGGCGCGCTCGGGGCCGGGGCGCCCTCGCGCCACGCGTCCAGCAGCCGGCACAGCCGACGGAAGATCGCGGCGTACCCGGCCAGGGTGGCGACGAAGATCAGGAGCGCCAGGAACGGGTGGTCGGCGACCTCGCGGGTCACGAGCAGGTAGGGCGCGTCGTCGGGGGTGAGAAAACGGTGGAAGAAGCCGGCGGTGGTCGCGGTGACGACGACGACCACCACGAACCACGACACCATCTGCGACAACCTCGTCGCGCCACCGAGCATGCGGCGGAGTGTACGAGGCGGATGTGGGCACCGATCCGGTCGGTCTCGGGTGACCACGGGCCCGCGGTGCGGTGCGTCACCACGGCGTCGCGCTGCCTATGCTGGCTCCGGCCGTTAGACCCGCCTCGGCAGCACCCACTCGACCCCGACCCCGGCCGCCAGCGACGTGACCTCTCTCGTACCGACCCGCCCCCGCGCCCGGGTGCTCGCCCTGGCAGGGCTCGCGGGTCTGCTGCTGGTGGTCCTCAGCCCGCTGTTCGGGCGCGCCGACGTCGGCGGCTCGTACCGGCCGCTGCTGCCGGCCGACGGTCTGACCAACGGCTGCTACCCGCTCCCGGGCGACGTCCGGCTCGACTTCCCCTACGTGCTGCGCCGCGACAGCCAGATCGTGGCGGCCGAGGGGCTGAGGCGTGAGGTCGTGCTGCACTTCGACCGGATCGACGCCGCCGAGGCGATCGCCCGCACCGAGGAGACGTTCCGCGCCGCCGGTGTCCTCGACCAGGTCGACATCCGCGCCCGTGACTTCGAGGGCAACGACGACGACGCGGTGATCAGGGGCGAGATGCTGCTCCGACTTCCGGTGACGAGCGTCCGGCCGACAGGTGTCGACTGCCTCAACCTCTGGTCCACCAAGCGGATCACCCCCGACCTGCCGGACCGTTCATGACGCCGCCGACCACCGGCGTGACCACCGAGCGGACGCCGCGGACCACCGTGCGCGCCCGGTGGGGCGCGCGGTGGCACGGCCTGGGCCGGGCCGAGCGGATCATCGTCATCCTGCTCGTCGCCACGGTGCTGATGAAGATCGTCGTGTACGTCGGGGTGGCCGGCGGCGTCCTGGTCGGCGACGAGGCCTACTACCTCGACTCCGGCCGCGCGCTGTCGAACGCCGTGCGCGACGTGGTCTGGCTGCGCAGCCCCGACACCGCCGAGCTCGACCGGATCGTCGTCGGCAGCGGCTGGTTCATGCCGGGCATGTCGGTGGTGCTCACACCGCTCTACCTCGTGGTCCCCGACGCCCCGTTGGCCCTGGTGCGGGGCTACCTCGGACTCGTGTCCTCGGTGCTGGTGGTCGTCACCGCGCTCCGCGTGCGTCGCACGCTGGGCAACGTGCCGGCCGGGGCCCTCCTGGTCTTCCCGGGACTGGTGCCGATGTACGCCGTCTTCGGCACGGCCGCCTGGGGTGACACCTCAGCGGGACTGCTCCTGGTCCTGATGCTGTGCCAGGCGATCGACATGGTGCGGGCGGTGCGTGACCACGGCTCGATCTCGTGGCGCGCCGGAGTCGTCCTGGGCCTCTACTCGATCGTCGCCGTCTACCTGCGCTCCAGCGTCAGCCTGGTCGTGGTCGGGATGCTCGGCATCACGTTCGTGACGTCGCTGATCCTCGCGGCGCCGCGGGAGCGGCGACGGGTGGTGCTCAGCTACGTCGCTGCCGGTGTCGTGTTCGTGGCCCTGCTGGCGCCGTGGACCACGGCCGCCTCGGTCGCGCTGGGCGGGCGGGTGCTCACCACGGTCTCGGTGCCGACGGTGCGCGCCAACACGTTCGGCGACCGCGACACGCTGTGCTTCGGCGAGTGCGACGTCGGCAGCAGCATCTGGTTCGGCCCGCTCCGGTACTCACGCGAGCACGCACGCGCCACCGGGCTGAGCGAGATCGAGATCGCCGACGAGATGTCGGCCTACGCGCGCAAGGACGTGACGTCGACGTCGTACGCGCGTGACGTCGGCATCAACACCGGCCGCTACCTCAGCCCGCCGGCCGGCTTCGTGTCGCTGCTGCGCTGGAAGGAGTCGCCGATCGACATCCGTCCGCTGGCCCAGGTCCTGACGATCGGCACGTTCTACCCGGCGATCCTCCTGATGCTCGTGCTGCTCGGCGTCACGACCCGTCGGTCGCTGGAGAACCAGCTCAAGCTGGTCCTGATCAAGGTCGGCATCATCGGCCTGCTGGCGCAGCCGTTCGTGCACCAGGGCGGCCCGCGCTACTGGACCACCCTCGCGCCGCTGCTCGGCCTCGGTGCCGCCCTGCTGTGGGGGATGCGGCAGGAGCGGCTCGGCGACGTACCCCGTGCCGGCGGCGCCGTCTCGACCTGGCTGTACGCCGTGCAGGTCGGCCTGGGTGTCTTCGCGCTGGCCGTCGTCCTCACGATCGGCGTCCTCGCGATCTGACCGGCCACCCCTCGACTGTCCGCGACACGATGTGACGGTGGCGGCTAGCCTGCCCGGGCAGGGTGGTGATGGGACCACCCGGTGCGAGGCCGGAGCGAAGGGTGCGCCGCGTGGACTGGCTGGGCGAGTGGGTGACCGACCTCGACTGGGTCGCCTTCCTGAGCATCCCCGTGTTCACCGGCGTCGTCGGCTGGCTGATCAACTGGTCGGGCCTGGTCATGCTGTTCGCGCCGCTGCGCTTCCACGGCGTCCGCGTGCCCGGCATGCGCGAGCTGGCGTCGGTGCTGCCACGCAAGATCCAGGAGGTCCCCGGCGTCCTGCAGGGTGGCATCGGCTGGCAGGGCATCGTCCCGGCCCGCGCCGCGAAGATGGGCAGCATCGCCGTCGACAAGGCGATCGCCAAGCTCGGCACGCCGGCGGAGTTCTACCAGCAGCTGGAGCCCGACCAGATCGCCGAGCACATCGTCACCGTGTTCCGGCCCGAGATCCCCGAGCTCGTCGACGACGTGATGCGCACCGAGCACCCGCGCCTGTGGAACGACCTGCCGCGACCGGTCAAGGACGCCGTCTACCAGCGGGTGCAGGCCCAGCTGCCCAGCGTGGTCGGTCGCGTGACCACCGAGATCGGCATCCACATCGACCAGCTGCTCGACCCGAAGATCATGGTGATCGACCACTTCCAGGCCAACCCCGGCCTGGTGGTGCGGATCTTCCGCGACTTCGGTCAGAAGGAGCTGGACATGATGGTCCGGTTCGGCTTCATCTTCGGCTTCCTGCTCGGCGTCCCGGTCGCGGTCATCGACTCGATCGCCCACCAGGCCTGGCTGCTGCCGGTGCTCGGCGTCGTCGTCGGGTGGGCCACCAACGCCCTCGGCATGTGGTTGATCTTCGAGCCCACGGAGCCGAGGAGGATCCTCGGCATCAAGGCGCACGGGCTGTTCCTGCGTCGCCAGGACCAGGCGGCGGAGGTGTACGCCCAGATCATCGCCGAGGACGTGATCACCCTCGAACGGATCGGCGACTTCCTCCTCGACGGGCCCCGCGGCGACCGGACCCGGCAGATGCTCGCCACCGCGCTGCGGCCCGCGATCGACCAGGCGGCCGGCCCCGCGCGGGCCGCGCTGCGGGTCGCGATGGGCGGCACCCGCTTCGACACGATCCGTGACTCGGTCGCCCAGGAGGCCGTCGGGCGTACCCTGACGCCGTTCAAGGATCCGGAGTTCAGCGCCCGCCAGGCCGACAAGATCCGGGTGCTCGTGGCGAGGCGCACCAAGGAGCTCCCGCCGCGCGACTTCGTCGAGATGATGCGCTCGGCGATCAAGGAGGACGAGTGGATGCTCTACGCCCACGGGGCGATCATGGGCGCCGCCGGTGGTTTCCTGCACCTGGCGATCTTCGGCGCGCAGGGCGGCTGATGACCGTGCGCGAGAGCCACGACGACGGCAGCGTGGTCGAGTCGCTGCCGGGGCTGGCTCGGGTGGCGGCGTACGCCGCCCTGCACACGACCGAGTGGTCGGTGAAGACCTCGGCCAAGGCGTGGCTGCGCGTCGGGAAGGCAGCGACCGACCAGCAGGAGGCGGCCGCTCTGGCCCGCGACGCCGGCGAGGCGCTCGCCGTGGTCGGTGAGCTGGCCCGCTCGGTGTCGTCGGGCGTGCCGGTGGGGCGCGCGCTGATGTCGGCCGGGGCCGCGCTCGGCGGCCTGGTCGAGACCGGTGGCGACGTCGTCGGCGGCCAGGTCGTCAGCACCTCGGTCCGGTCGCCCTCGCTGCGCGAGCGCGGGCAGGACCTCCTCAGCCGCTCGCGCGACGTGTGGAGCACCGACCAGGGCCACCCCGCCTACGACCGGATCCTCGACGAGATGGCCCCCGACGAGGGGCGGATCCTGATGCTCCTGCTCAACAGCGGCCCGCAGCCCAGCGTCGACGTCCGCACCGGTGGCCCGCTCGGCATGGTCAGCTCTCAGCTGATCGCGCCCGGGCTCACCATGATCGGGCCCCGCGCCGGCTGCCGGTACGTCGAGCAGGTGCCGTCGTACCTCAACAACCTGTTCCGCCTCGGCCTGGTGTGGTTCTCCCGCGAGTCGCTGCGCGACCCGCTCGAGTACCAGGTCGTCGAGGCCCAGCCCGACGTGCTCGAGGCGATGCACTCGGTGAGGTTCGCGAAGGTCGTGCGTCGCAGCATCCACCTCACGCCGTTCGGCGAGGACTTCTGCCGCACCTGCCTGGTCGAGGAGGACGCCGCGGACGCCGCGTTCCCCGAGCACGGCAGCCCCGGCGACGGCGAGGCGATCGAGCCCCACTGATCGCTGCGGCCCTCAGAGCCGGCCCGCGACCCGCACCAGCCCGGCCACGGCTCTCGCAGAAGTAGAACTCCGTGTTGCCGGTCTGCCACAGGCACCGGCCCTGCGGGTCGAGACCTAAGCCTTCTCGGTCGCCGCGGCGAGCGCGTCGAACGGGACGGGATTCGCCGACCGGACAGCCTCCAGCATGGAACTGAAGTCTTCGATCGCCTTCTTCACCCGATCCTGGGCCTTCAAGCCACGGTCCGTCGCGGGCACCAACTGACCCGAGAACGCCATCGCCAGATCGACCACTGGCTGCCACGCCGCGGTCGACTGCGCGGGCGACAGGCTCTTCTTGAACCGCAGGGAGTGGCGGTCCGCTACGGCGACACCCAGGATCGTCTCGATGCACGAACCGATGGCCGCCACCAGCAGGTAGTTCGACCCGCGGGCGCTGAAGAGGGCCGCGTGCCTTTTCTGGGCGTCCGTCCGCTCGTCCTCCGCGATGCCGAGGATCTTCAACTTGGCCCGACCACGCCGAGGTAGTCGCGGATGTTCGGCGACAACAACTTGGTCTTGTGCGTCTCCCAGAGCGTCCTCAGGGCCGCCACCTCGACGGCAGTCGAGAAAGCGCTCCAGTCCGCAGCCTCGATCTCGAAGCCACCCGGGACGTCGAAAGTGAACTCGTCTGACACGAGAATGGGGGCCTGCATCCGGGCGTACTGGTCTTCCAGCGCGGCCCGACCGATCTCGACCGCGGAGACGTCGACGTCGATGTCCGGGAACTCCCGCTTGATGATCCTGTCCGCAGTCCTCAGGTGGGCCAACTCGTCGGCGACGTTCTTCGACTCCTCGCGGTTGTGGACGTACCAGAGCTGGAGTTCGCGGATCTCGCCCCCGGCGAGGGCGTCGCGCACCTCCTGCGCTGCGCCCCTAAGGGTCTCGGGCAGGCCGTCGAGATCACCCGAGAGAAGCCAGCTGACCCCGGTGTTCAGGTCACTCGCCTTGTTCGCGGGCGCCTCGCCGGAGGTGGTCTTGGACATGTGGCCCTGGGCCAGCACGATCCGCTGCTTGTCGGCCGAGACGGCGACGAGATCGCCCTTCTTGTCGTTGCTGCTGTCCGTCAGGTAATTGGACGCGAACGTGTCGACGTCGTCGAAGCCGAGCCGCAACTGGGCGACGAACAGCAACAGGGCGTTGTCGCCGTAGTCCGCCAGGTCGTCGCGGCTCTCGAACGCCGCGTAGCCCGGCGCGTCCTGCGCTGACGAGTCCTCCTGCTGTGCCATGCCGATTCCTGTGTTCGTGCTGAGGGGCCACCCTCTGGTGCGCAGCGGACAGCGCCCCGCGGACCGGGCGGGACGAGTCGTCCGCTGCGGCGGTATCTCGCGACAGGACGAGTTCCCGCTGTGCCCATGGCGCTGCACGTACCACCCGCATCATTCTGGAGCCGGAACGACGCACCGCTCCGCCTGGCCGGACGAACGTCACGTCCGTAGAGGGTGGTTGCGGGCGTCCCCGGTCGGCCGGTGTGCCTGGTGGTGGTGGAAGGGGCAGAGGAGGCGGGCGTTGGCGAGGTCGGTGGTTCCACCGCTGCTCCAGGGCAGCTCGTGATGGACATGGCAGTACGCCGCTGGGGTGTCGCACGACGGGTGCTGGCAGGTCGGTTGCTCGAGGGTGAGGGCGAGGCGTTGGGAGGCGCTGTGGAGCCGGGTCTTGCGGCCGAGGTCGAGGACCCGGCTGCGGCCGTCGAGGACGGCGGGGACGAGGCCGGCCTCGCAGGCGAGGCGGCGGGCCTCACCGGGTGAGAGGGAGTCACCCGTGTCGAGGCGGGCGGCTTGCAGGCCGCCGACCAACGTCGAGACGGGCATCGTGACCACGACGGTGGCGTTGACGCCGCACTGGTGGGGGAGCCGATCGGTGGGGTAGCGCTCGACGTACTCGCAGAACGCCCGGCCGAGGCGTTCGGAGGTCGGCCGCTGCCAGTCGTAGGAGCCCGCGCCGTCGGTGGCCCGGACGTGCTTGGGCGCGGCCAGCGCGCACAGCGCCTTCTGGAGCATGGCGGCCTGGGCGGCGGGCAGGGTGAACCGGCCGTGGACCGTGCCGTCGCCGTCGTCGCGCATCGAGAACCGGGTCGCCCGTCGGGCGCGCTGCTCCTGGTCGCGGAGCAGCCGGGCCTCGTGCTCGTCAGCGCGGGCGGGGTCGACGACCTCCAGGATCCGCTGTCCGAGCCGGCGGAGGGCGTCGGCGTCGTGGTGCGCGGCCTCGGTGAGCAGGTGCTTCTCGGCCTGGTCGCGCTGGTGGTCGAGCACGGCGACCGCGTCGGTGATCACGGCCGCCTGCTCGGCGTGGGCCTCACCCCGGGCCATGGCTTGCCGGGTCTGGTCGTGGACGGCGAGCGCACGGGCGAGCCCGACCCGGCGGGCGGCCTCGGGGCGGGACAGGCGGGTGTGGCGGGCGTACCAGGCCTGGAGCGACCTCGCGCCGGTGCGGCTGGGCAGTTCGAGCGTTTCGGCGTGGGCCAGGAGGCGCGCTTCGACCTCGTCGAGCTGGGCCCGGAGAGCGGTGATCTCCGCCAGCGTCTCGCCGGTCTCGTCGTCGTCCAGCGACCAGGACGGCACGTCGGCAACCTCGCGCAAGGGCGCCCGGCAGGCACGCACGGCGATGGCCACGGGGTGGGCCATCGAGAGTGCGGGGTGCCTGGTCATGAGTCCAGTCAAGCACCGACCACTGACAGTCCTGGGGCGAGAATCCCGCTCAACCACAGGGTCTGTGGAGAACGAACCGTCCATGTGCAGGCACGACGACGGCGAGACGATCAAGCCCCACTGACCCCGGGGCACGGCCCACCCTGTGGCGGTGCCCTTCTCCTGCGGCGTCCCGCGGCACTAGCGTCGCCCCCACGCGGGTGCATGGGGCCCCAGAGACGGGAGACGACCATGCCCAACCTGACCACCGGACCCCCCACGTTCCGCGAGCAGCTCGCGCGGCGCAAGCCGATCGCCGCGCTCAAGGGTCCGCACGACGGACCCGAGCTCGAGCGCAGCTTCGGCACCTTCCAGCTGATGCTGTTCGGTGTCGGCGCGACCGTGGGCACGGGCATCTTCTTCGTCCTCCAGGAGGCGGTGCCCGACGCCGGCCCGGCGGTGATCGTCGCCTTCGCGGTGGCCGGTGTCGCCGCCGGCCTGTCGGCGATCTGCTACGCGGAGGTCGCCAGCGCGATCCCGGTCAGCGGCTCGACGTACTCCTACGCCTACCACTCGATGGGCGAGTTTGTCGCGATGATCGTGGCGGCCTGCGTGCTCCTCGAGTACGGCGTGAGCTCGGCCGCCGTCGCGGTCGGCTGGAGCGGCTACTTCAACGAGCTGCTGCAGAGCCTCTTCGGCTTCCAGCTGCCCGACGCCCTGTCCTACTCGCCGATCCCCTACGAGGACAACGTGACCGGGCTGATCAACCTGCCCGCCGTCGTCCTCGTGCTGATGTGCATGTTCCTGCTGCTGCGCGGTGCCAGCGAGTCGGCCCGGGTCAACACGGTCATGGTGCTGATCAAGCTCGGCGTGCTGCTGCTGTTCGTGGTCATCGGGTTCACGGCGTACGAGGCCGATCACTTCAGCGGCTTCTGGGACGCCGGCGCCGCCGGTGTCAGCGCCGCCGCCGCCACCATCTTCTTCTCGTTCATCGGCCTCGATGCGGTCTCGACCGCGGGCGAGGAGGTGCGCGACCCGCAGCGTGCGCTGCCGCGCGCGATCATGGGTGCGCTGGTGGTCGTCGTCGCGATCTACATCCTGGTCGCGATGGCCGGCGTCGGGGCCCAGCCGGTCGAGCGGTTCGAGGACCCCGACCAGCAGAGCGCGGGCCTTTCGGTGATCCTGGAGAACATCACCGGGTCCGGCGTCCCCGGAACGGTGCTGGCCGCCGGCGCGGTGATCTCGATCTTCTCGGTCACCCTGGTCACGCTGTACGGGCAGACCCGCATCCTGTTCGCGATGGGCCGCGACGGCATGCTGCCGCGGAGGTTCGCCTCGGTGAACCCGGTCACGCTCACCCCGACCTTCAACACTGTCGTGGTGTCGATCGTGGTGGCGTTGATCGGCGGCTTCGTGCCGGCCGACTACCTCTGGGACACGGTGTCCATCGGGACCCTCATCGCGTTCATCGTGGTGGCGACCGCGGTGCTCGTGCTACGCCGTACCGAGCCTGACCTCGAGCGGCCGTTCCGGGTGCCGGGCTACCCCGTCACCCCGATCCTCACGATTGCGGCCTGCGTCTACGTCCTGTCCGGCCTGGCGGCCGTCACCTGGGTGATCTTCGGTTGCTGGCTCGCCGTGGTGCTCACTTTCTACGTGGTGTGGGGGCGCCGGAACGCCGCCCTCAATCGTGGCATCGTCGCCGACACCGAGGCACCGGGCGGCGGTCACTGATGACGCTCGTGGTCGGGTTCGCCCCGGGCAAGGGCGACCGGGCGGCGCTGCACCTCGCGGCCACGCTCGCGCGCTCGGCCGGTCAGGACCTGCTCGTGGTCACCGTCGTCCCCGCTCCTTGGCCGACACCCCTGGCCCGCGGAAGCGACCGGGAGTTCGAGGAGTGGGCGCGCGACCACGGTGAGAAGTCGGTCGCGACCACGACCGACCTGCTCGCCGAGCACTGCCCCGACGTGCGGGCCCGCGCAGTCGCCGTCCCCGGCAAGTCGGAAGCGGCGACGCTGATCGAGCAGGCCGAGCGGGCGGACGCGTCGATGATCGTGGTGGGTTCTGGCTCCGACGGGTCGTGGGGCACGGTCGTGGTCAGCTCGACGGCCGACCGTCTGCTCCACTCCTCGACGGTGCCGGTCGCGGTCGCGCCTCGCGGCTACCGCACCGACCCGGACGCCACCGTCGCCCGTGCCACCTGCGCGTTCCGCGGCGACGACGCCTCGCGCGACGTGCTCGAACGCACCGCCGCGATCTGCCGCGACGTCGGTGCGGCGCTGCGGGTGGCGACGTTCGGGGTGCGTGGCAAGACGATGTACCCGCCCGAGGTGCTCGGCGAGGACGACATCCTGGCGGCGTACGTCGAGCACACCGGCGAGCTGCAGGCGGCGGCCGTCGCGGCGCTCGGGCCGGCCGGACCGGACCACGTCGAGACCGCCGTCGCCACCGGCCGCACGTGGGCCGAGGCCCTCGAGAGCCTGCCCTGGGAGCGCACCGACGTGCTGGTCGTCGGCTCGTCGTCGGCGAGCCTGATGAAGCGGCTCTTCCTCGGCTCGACGGCCACCCGGATCATCCGCTCCTCACCGGTGCCGGTCGTCGTCGTCCCCTGACGGCACCGTCGAGGTGATCACCGTGCCGTCGGAGCGGCGGGTGCCGGCGGGGTTGGACGGTTCGCCCTCGAGCCGCGGGCCCTGGTCGTCGAGGGGGACGACGACGGGGGCGTCGGGAGTGACGGTGACCCGCTGGCCGCGGACGTCGAAGGTGAGCTCTCCGGCGCCGTCCTCGATGGTCAGGTCGAGCTCGTCGGCCCGCACGGTGACCCGCACCCGCGTGCCCCGCAGGGTCAGGCGGAACGTCAGGTCGTGCCAGTCGTCGGGCAGCCGCGGGTCGATGTGCCACCGGCCCGCGCCGAGGTCGCGGAAGCCACCGAAGCCCGACACGAGGGTGCTCCACACCCCACCCGTGGAGGCGACGTGGACGCCGTCGCCGGTGTTGGCGTGCCGGTCGGCGAGGTCGACGAACAGGGCGGCGTGGAAGTAGCGCAGCGCCAGGTCGTGGTAGCCGACCTCGGCGGCGATGATCGCCTGCACCACGGCCGAGAGCGTGGAGTCGCCGGTGGTGATGGGGTCGTAGTAGTCGAAGTCGGCCTTCTTCTGCTCCAGCGTGAAGTGCTCCCCCTGCAGGAAGAGCGCGAGGACGACGTCGGCCTGCTTGAGCACCTGGAACCGGTAGATGACCAGCGGGTGGAAGTTGAGCAGCAGCGGCCGCTTCTCCACCGGCGTGTGGCCGAGGTCCCACATCTCGC
The DNA here is from genome assembly GCA_963825985.1 of uncultured Actinomycetota bacterium. GTDB lineage: Bacteria > Actinomycetota > Actinomycetes > Propionibacteriales > Nocardioidaceae > Nocardioides. The sequence continues at coordinate 520,282 of CAWGVK010000002.1, forward strand.
GCTCGAGGAAGTGCAGGTCCTGCGGGTGGATGCCGAGGTGCTCGTCGTACGGGATCATCATCGCGGCGGCGCACCGCTCCCACTCCCTGACCTCGCCGTCGCGCAGCCCCACCCGCACGACCATGGCGCGGTAGTTCTCGGCCCGGTTCTCCTCGATGAACCGCACGGCCTCGGCGGCCCGGCGCAGGTTGTAGCGCGCCATCACGTTCGTGTACAGGTTGTCGTTGACGACCGTCGTGTACTCGTCGGGCCCGGTGACGCCGTGGATGTGGAACGTGCCGCCGTCCTCGTCGCGCCAGAACCCCAGGTCGGCCCACAGCCGGGCGGTCTCGACCAGGATGTCGACGGCCTGCTGGTCGAGGAACTCGTAGTCGCCCGAGGCGCTGACGTACTGGCCGAGCGCGAAGGCGATGTCGGCGTCGATGTGGTACTGCGCGGTGCCGGCCGCGTAGTAGGCCGACGCCTCCTCGCCGTTGATCGTGCGCCACGGGAACAGCGCGCCCTGCTGCGCCATCTGGTCGGCGCGGTAGCGGGCCGAGTCGAGCAGGGAGTACCGGAACCGCAACGCGTTCCTCGCCGCCCACGGGTTCGTGTAGGTGAGGAACGGCATCACGTAGATCTCGGTGTCCCAGAAGTAGTGACCGCCGTACCCCGAGCCGGTGACCCCCTTGGCCGGGATGCCGCTGCCGTCGGCGCGAGCGGAGGCCTGCGCCAGCGAGAAGAGGTTCCAGCGCACGGCCTGCTGGAGCGCCGGCTGGCCCCCGAGCTGGACGTCGGAGCGCTCCCAGAACGTGTCGAGCCAGGTGCGCTGGTCGGCCCGCAGCTTGTCGGGGCCGTCCTCCTTGACCCGGTCGAGGGTGCGCAGGCACCGGTCGAGCAGCTCGCGGGTCGGCACCACCCGGGCGGTGTGGTAGCTGACGGTCTTGGTCAACCGGATCGGGACGCCGGGCTCGGCCGTGACGTGGAAGATCGTCTTGACCATGTCGTCGCCGCGCTCGATCATCCGGGCCTGCGGGCTCTCGGTCTCCAGGTCGTGCTCGACGGCGATCGCGACGGTCATGCCGCTCTCGGAGCACTTGTAGCGCAGCGCGAGGCGCTCGTCGGGCAGGACGCCGTGGTCGTTCTCGGGCAGCAGCACCCGGTGCCCGAACTGGTTGGCCTTGCGCGGGTCGAACGCGGACGCCGTCCTGGCCAGCTCGACCGACGCCCCGCGGTCGGCGTCCTGGCGGTTGAGGACCTGCGAGCTGATCGTGACCGGCGCACCCTCGTCGAGCAGCGTCACCTCGAAGGTCATCACTGCCAGGTGGCGCTGCGTGAACGACACCATCCGGGTGCTGTCGACCTGGACCCGCTTGCCGCTCGGGGTGCGCCACACGACGTGGCGCGACAGGACGCCGGTGCGCAGGTCGAGCGCCCGCTCGTACCCGAGCAGCTCGGCGGTCGAGAGCTCGAGCGGCTCGTCGTCGACGTAGAGCCGGATCACCTTGGCGTCGGGGGCGTTGACGATCGTCTGGCCGACCTTGGCGAACCCGAACGCCTCCTCGGCGTGCTGGATCGGCCACGTCTCGTGGAAACCGTTGATGAAGGTGCCGTTGGCCGCGAAGTCACGGCTCTCCTCGTAGTTGCCACGCAGCCCGAGGTAGCCGTTGCCGACGCTGAAGATCGACTCGGTGGTGCCGAGGTCGGACCCGTCGAAGCGCGTCTCGACGAGCCGCCACTCGTCGACGGGGAACCGGCTGCGGTCGAGCGGGTCGACCGCGGGTGGTGCCTCGTGGCTGGCGCCGTGCCGTTCGCGGATCGACGGGTCGACGGTGCTCACTCTGCGGCACCTGCGGGGTCGACGAGCTCAGCGAGGTCGTCGACGACGACGTCGGCGCCCGCCTTCGTGAGGGCGTCGTGGCCGACGCCGCGGTCGACCCCGATCACCAGCCCGAAGCTGCCGGCGGCCCCGGCGGCGACGCCGCTGGTGGCGTCCTCGAGGACGACGGCGGACGCGTGCGGCACCCCCAGGTCGTCGGCCGCGGCCTCGTAGGTGTCCGGCGCCGGCTTGCCCTTCAGCGCGCGCTCGGCGGCGACACCGCCGTGGACCACGACGGCGAAGAACTCGGTGACCCCGGCGGCGTCGAGCACGTCGGGCGCGTTCTTCGACGACGACACGATCGCCATCGGCATGCCGCGCTCGCGCAGCTGGGTGATCAGCGTCAGCGAACCCGGGTAGGGGGCCACGCCCTCCTCGCGCAGCACCTGCCCGAACGTCGCGTTCTTGCGGTTGCCGAGCCCGCACACGGTCACGGCGTCGGCCGGCTGGTCGGGCGGGTCCTCGGGCGTGCCCTCGGGCAGGGAGATGTCGCGCGAGGCGAGGAAGTCGCGGACGCCGTCGTACCTCGGCTTGCCGTCGACGTGCTCGAAGTAGTCGGCGTCGGTGTACGGCTCGTCGACCCCCCGCTGCCGCAGGTAGTCGTTGAACATCTGCGACCACGCGCGCATGTGCACCTCGGCGGTCGGCGTGATCACGCCGTCGAGGTCGAAGAGCACGGCCTGATACTGGGCCCAGTCGACGGTCATGGCGATGACGATAGTTGGCATCGGTGGTGAGGAGACGACGCCCCGCGAAAACCAAGAGTTGAGTGGAACAGACTCAACTTTCCGTGCGTTGATCCTGGTGTCCCCCGAGCAGACCCGCAGGAGCCGCACCCATGAGCCAGTTCAGTGCCGAGAAGTTCACGACCCGCAGCCGTGAGGCCATCGAGGCCGCGCAGCTGTCGGCGACGACGTCCGGGCACAGCACCATCGAGCCGATCCACCTCCTCGTCGCCCTGCTGCGCGACGCGGAGGGGACGGCGCGCACGCTGGTCACCAAGGCCGGCGTCGACGCCGCGGCCCTGACCGCCAAGGCCGAGGCCGCCCTGGCCGCGCTGCCCACCGCGAGCGGTGCGACGGTGCAACGGCCCGGCACGTCGCCGGCGCTCACCCGGGTGCTGGCCGGCGCGATCGACCTGGCGGCCGGCATGAACGACGACTTCGTCGCCACCGAGCACCTGCTGATCGCCCTGGCCGGCACCGAGTCGCCGGCCCGCACCGTGCTCACCGACGCCGGCCTGACCGAGGCGGGCCTGCGTGAGGGACTCACCGCCGTGCGCGGCAACCGACGGGTGACCAGCCAGGAGGCCGAGTCGACCTACGAGGCGCTCGAGAAGTACTCCGTCGACCTCACGCGGGCCGCCGAGGACGGCCGGCTGGACCCCGTCATCGGCCGCGACGCCGAGATCCGCCGCGTCGTCCAGGTGCTCTCGCGGCGTACCAAGAACAACCCGGTGCTGATCGGCGAGCCCGGAGTCGGCAAGACCGCCGTCGTCGAGGGCCTCGCCCAGCGGGTCGTCGACGGCGACGTGCCCGACTCGCTCAAGGGCCGACGGGTGCTGTCGCTCGACCTCGCGGCGATGGTCGCGGGCGCGAAGTACCGCGGCGAGTTCGAGGAGCGGCTCAAGGCCGTCCTCGAGGAGATCAAGGACGCCGGCGGCCAGGTGATCACCTTCATCGACGAGCTGCACACCGTCGTCGGGGCTGGCGCCGGTGGCGACTCCGCGATGGACGCCGGCAACATGCTCAAGCCGATGCTGGCGCGCGGCGAGCTGCACATGATCGGTGCCACGACGCTCGACGAGTACCGCGAGCGGATCGAGAAGGACCCCGCGCTCGAACGCCGGTTCCAGCAGGTCTTCGTCGGCGAGCCGTCGGTCGAGGACACCATCCAGATCCTGCGCGGCATCCAGGAGAAGTACCAGGCCCACCACGGCGTCCGGATCACCGACGCCGCCCTGGTGGCCGCGGCCACGCTGTCCGACCGCTACATCCCCGGGCGGCAGCTGCCCGACAAGGCGATCGACCTGATCGACGAGGCGTCCAGCCGGCTGCGGATGGAGATCGAGAGCTCCCCGGAGGAGATCGACCAGCTGCGCCGCCAGGTCGACCGGCTGCGGATGGAGGAGTTCGCGCTCGACAAGGAGTCCGACGACGCCTCGGTCGAGCGGCTCGCCGTGCTGCGCAGCGACCTCGCCGACCGCGAGGAGGAGCTGCGCGGGCTCGAGGCCCGGTGGGAGCAGGAGAAGGCCTCCCTCGAGGACGAGGGCGAGCTGCGCCGCCAGCTCGACCAGCTGCGCGTCGAGGCGGAGCGCTTCGAGCGCGAGGGAGATCTCGCGAAGGCCAGCGAGATCCGCTACGGCCGGATCCCTGCCCTGGAGACGCAGATCGAGGCCGCCGAGTCGGCGGAGCGGTCGGCGTCCGAGCCGCTCGTCGGCGAGAACGTCGGGCCCGAGCAGATCGCCGACGTCGTCGAGGCCTGGACCGGCATCCCGACCGGCCGGATGCTCGAGGGCGAGACGGCCAAGCTGCTGCGGATGGAGGACGTCATCGGCGAGCGGCTGGTCGGCCAGCGCGACGCCGTGGCTGCGGTCAGCGACGCCGTCCGCCGCTCGCGGGCCGGGATCGCCGACCCGAACCGGCCCACCGGGTCGTTCCTCTTCCTCGGCCCGACCGGCACCGGCAAGACCGAGCTGGCCAAGGCGCTCGCCGACTTCCTGTTCGACGACGAGCGGGCGATCGTGCGCATCGACATGAGCGAGTACGGCGAGAAGCACTCCGTGTCGAGGCTCGTCGGGGCGCCCCCGGGATACGTGGGCTACGACGAGGGCGGCCAGCTCACCGAGGCCGTCCGCCGCCGGCCGTACTCCGTGGTGCTGCTCGACGAGGTCGAGAAGGCGCACCCCGAGGTCTTCGACGTCCTGCTGCAGGTGCTCGACGACGGCCGGCTGACCGACGGCCAGGGCCGCACCGTCGACTTCCGCAACACGATCCTGATCCTCACCAGCAACCTCGGGTCGTCGTACCTGGTCGACCCGACGCTCGACGATGAGTTGAAGAAGGAGTCGGTGCTCGCCGTCGTCCGGTCGTCGTTCAAGCCGGAGTTCCTCAACCGCCTCGACGAGATCGTGCAGTTCGAGGCCCTGTCGCGCGACGCGCTCACCCACATCGTCGACCTGCAGCTGGCCCTGCTCGAGAGGCGGCTCGCCGTGCGCCGGATCGCCATCGTGGTCTCCGACGACGCGAAGCGGTGGCTGGCCGAGACCGGCTACGACCCGGCGTACGGCGCCCGTCCGCTGCGGCGCCTGATCCAGTCGGCCATCGGCGACCCGCTGGCGAGGCTGCTGATCGGCGGCGAGGTCACCGACGGCGGGTCGGTGCGCGTCGAGGCGGCCGACGGAGGGCTGGTGCTGAGCACCTGACGGGTCGGGAGGGATTGCCCGTTGTCAGGAGTGGGCAGGGTTGGCTGCGGCCCGGCGCCAGGCCGGGTCCACCTCCCTCACCTCCGAACGAAGGACGAGATCGTGCACGACAACCACTCCCGACCCGCCCGCCGCTGGGCGGCCACCCTGATCCTGGCGGTGACCGCCGCGCTGACCTTCACGACCCTCGGCGTGCCGATGCAGTCGGCGAGCGCCGCGCCGGCACCGGCCCCGGCCCCGCGCAACACCTTCGGGGCCATCTCGCTCGCGACCGACGGCGCCGCCGGTGCCGCGTTCCAGTCCCGCAGCAAGAGGGCGGCGTTCGCCAACTCCCAGCGTGAGTGCAAGCGCAGGTCCAGCTACCCCGGCACGTGCACCAAGATCGTGTGGGTCTCCAGGGGATGCGCCGCGGTCGCCGCGCGCTTCGACCGCGACGGTTTCGTCACCAAGGTCAAGTGGGCGAGCCGGGCCCGGACCAAGGCCGCCGCCAAGCGAGCCGCCAAGCGCAACTTCGGCGGCCGGATCGTGGCCTGGGTCTGCACTCGTACCTGATCCTCGCTGCGGCCGCCGCCCCGTCGGTCGCCGCACCCACGCCTCTGGTGGAATGGGGCGGTGACCGACAAGCCGCTCGCGCGTCCGCGCCAGGTGACCCTCGTGGCAGGGTTGATCCTGGGCGGGTCGGTGCTCATCGTGCTGCTGGCGTTCGACCAGGTCGCCCAGAACGGGTCGATCGAGGCCCGCGAGGCGGCCGACCGGTTCGTGTCGACGTATCCCGGCGACGCCCTGGGGCTGAGCGCCGACGAGTGGCTGACGGTGCGGCGGGTGCTCGCCACCGTCGCCGGCGCCTGCGCCGTGGCGTGCGCCATCCTCGGCTGGCAGGTGCTGCAACGCTCCCGCAGCGCCCGGCTGGCGCTGTCGGTCGTCGGGCCGGTGCTGCTCGTCTCGTCGCTGGCCACCGCCGACTTCGCCGGGGCCCTGGTGGCCGCGGCGATCGTGATGCTCTGGACCCAGCCCGCGAAGGACTGGTTCGCGGGCCGGGCCGCGGCGTCGACGGCGGTGGCCGCGCCGTGGCCGCCGCCCGCGAAGCTGGCCGAGCGACCGCCCTCGTCGGACGCCGTCGTCCAGCCGGCGCCGCTCGAGCACCCGAACCCGTACGCGCCGCAGACGGCTCAGGTCCCGCCCGAGGGCATCCGGCAGCGTCCCGGTGCCGTGCTGGTGGCCGGGCTCCTCAGCATCGGCGCGTCGATCGTGACCCTCGTGGCCATGGTCGTGGCGCTCTGGTACGCCGTGGGCTCGCGGGCCGACTTCCTCGACTTCGTCGACGAGGCCCTGGCCGATGCCGACGCCCGGATGCCGGAAGGCGTGTCGGCTGCCGACATCGCCGACGTGATGATCGGCTTCTTCATCGTGCTCACGGTCTGGTGCTTGGTCGCCATCGTGCTGGCTGTGCTCGCGCTGCGCGGAAGCAACGCCGCCCGCATCACCCTGGTCGTCTCGGCCGGTGGCGCGGCGCTGGTGAGCCTGGTCGGCATCCTGGCGATCGCCCCGCTCGCCCTCACCGCCGCTGCGGTCGCGACCATGGTGCTGCTGCTGCGCGGCGACGTGAACCGCTGGTACACGGCGCGCCGGCAGTCCTGAGCTGCCAGCCCTACGCGCCGAGGTCGGCGGCCGCCAGCCTCGCCGTCGCCTCGGCGATGACCTCGCGTCGCTTGCAGAACGCCCACCGCACCAGGTGCCGGCCGGGGCCGCGCGGGTCGTCGTAGAAGACCTGGGCCGGGATGGCGACCACGCCGGCGCGCTCGGGCAGGGCGCGGCAGAACGCGAGCCCGTCGTCCCAGCCGAGGTCGGCGACGTCGGACGTCGCGAAGTAGGTGCCCTGCGGCGTCGACGTCGGCAGCCCGGCGTCCCGCAGCCCGGCGCACAGCAGGTCGCGCTTCTCCTGCAGCTCCTTGGCCAGGGCCCGCGGGAAGTCGGGGTGCTCGGTCAGGGCGTGCGCGACGGCCGGCTGCAACGGGGCGCCGGAGGTGAAGGTCAACCACTGCTTGGCCGCGACCAGGGCACCGACGAGCTCGGCCGGGCCGGTCGCCCAGCCGACCTTCCAGCCGGTGAACGAGTACGACTTGCCGGCGCTCGACAGGGTCAGCGTGCGCTCGGCCATGCCGGGCAGGGTCGCGATCGGGATGTGCTCGCGGCCGTCGAAGACCAGGTGCTCGTAGACCTCGTCGGTGATCACGGTCAGGTCGTGCTCGACCGCGAGCGCCGCGACGGCCTCGAGCTCGACGCGCGTGAGCACCGTGCCGGTCGGGTTGTGCGGGCTGTTGAGCAGCACGAACCGGGTGCGCGGGGTGACCGCCGCCCGCAGCTCGTCGAGGTCGACGCGGAAGTCGGGGGAGCGCAGGGTCACCGGACGGCGTACGCCGCCGGCCATCTGCAGCATCGCCAGGTAGGAGTCGTAGTAGGGCTCGAGCACGACCACCTCGTCGCCCGGGTCGACGAGCCCGAGCAGGGCTGCCGCGACGGCCTCGGTGCAGCCCGTGGTGACCGCCACCTCGGTGTCGGGGTCGAGGGTGAGGCCGTAGTGGCGGTGCTGGTGGTCGGCCACCGCCCGGCGCAGGGCGGGTACGCCGATGCCGGGCGCGTACTGGTTGGCGCCGTCCTCGAGCGCGGCGACGGCCGCGGCGATCACGCCGGGCGGGCCGTCCTCGTCGGGGAACCCCTGACCGAGGTTGACCGAGCCGGTGCGCACCGCGAGCGCCGACATCGCGGCGAAGATGGTGGGCGGGATGCCGTCGAGGCGGCTGGCGGACGTGGCGGGCATGGCCACTAGCCTCTCAGGCGTGACCACGACCGACGACTCGCTCGCCGCCGACATCGACGCCTGCTGCCGCCTGACGGGGGAGTTCACCCTCCGCTCGGGCCAGGTCAGCCACGAGTACTTCGACAAGTACCTCTTCGAGGCCGATCCGCTCCTGCTCGGCCGGGTGGCGCGGGAGATGATCCAGCTCGTCCCGCAGGACACCGAGCTGTTGGGTGGTCTCGAGCTGGGGGGCATCCCGCTGGCGACGATGGTCAGCGGCATCACCGGCACCCCCGCCCTGTTCGTGCGCAAGGCCGCGAAGACCTACGGCACCTGCAAGCTCGCCGAGGGCCCGGACTACGACGGCGTGCGCGTGACGCTGGTCGAGGACGTCATCACCACCGGTGGCGCGGTCCGCGACGCGACCCGCGCCCTGCGCGAGGGCGGGGCGGTCGTCGAGGTCGTCGTCTGCGCGATCGACCGGTCGCCGGCCGGCGAGAATCCCCTCGCCGACGTCGGCCTCGAGGTGCGCTCGGTGCTCACCAAGGCCGAGCTCGACGCCGTCCGAGGCTGAGTCAGGCCTCGGTGCCCTCGGGCTGCGGCGTCGGTGACGGCGAGGGGGCGGGAGCCTCCTCGCCCTCGTCGCGGCGGCGCAGGTCGCGGCGGTGCTTGATGCCCTCGTAGGCGAGCGGGGCCACGGTGAAGATCAGGATCGCGATCATCGCGTAGTCGATGTTCTCGCCGATCGACGGGAACGTCGCGCCGAGGAAGTAGCCGAGCAGGGTGATCGAGAAGACCCACAGCAGGGCGCCCACGGCGCTCCACGTGAAGAAGCGGCGACGCTCCATCTGGGTCACGCCGGCGACGACCGTGATGTAGGTGCGCACGAACGGCACGAAGCGACCGATCACCAGGGCCTTGTTGCCGTGCTTGTCGAAGAACGACGTGGTGTTGTCGAAGTACTTGCGCTTGAGGACGCGCCCGTCGCGCTCGTACAGGGGTGGGCCCAGCTTGCGGCCGATCTCGTAGCCGACCACGTTGCCGAGGAAGCCCGCGACCGTGAGCAGCACCAGCGCGACGGCCAGCTCGACCAACGGCGTGCCCATGCCGAAGATGTGGATCTGCTCGCCGGCGATGAACAGGCCGAGCGCGAACAGCAGGGTGTCACCCGGCAGGAACGGGAAGAAGAGACCGCACTCGACGAAGATGATGGCCAGGCTGATCCAGATCAGGGTGCCGCCGAAGTTGTCGAGCAGCCACTCGGGCTCCATCCACTTGATGCCCAGGAGCATGGGGACCAGATCGGGGACGGCGGCCAGGAGACTCACGCGCAAAACTTACCTGCCGTAGGGTCTCCGCCGTGTATCCGGACGACCCTGAGATCCCCCCGACTTCCAGGGCGCCGTACGACCCGATGCCGCACGGTCCGGCCGAGGTCGGGGTGGGTCCGTGGGAGGGGCCGCGGCCGACCGGGCCCGGCAGTGAGCGGTACGACGCCGCGCTGCTCGCCGGGGGCGACCGCCGCAACGTGGTCGACCGGTACCGGTACTGGACGCTCGAGGCGATCCGGGCCGAGCTCGACACGCGTCGCCACGACTTCCACGTCGCGATCGAGAACTGGCAGCACGACTTCAACATAGGCACGATCGTCCGTTCGGCCAACGCGTTTCTCGCCGCCGAGGTGCACATCGTCGGCAACCGCCGCTGGAACCGCCGCGGGGCGATGGTCACCGACCGCTACCAGCACGTGCGCCACCACGCGACGCCGTCCGACCTGGCGGCCGCCCTGGGTGACGTGCCCGTGTGGGGCATCGACAACCTGCCGGGCTCGGCGCACCTCGAGACGATGACGGTGCCGCGGCGGGTGTGCTTCCTGTTCGGCCAGGAGGGCCCAGGACTGTCGGACGCCGCCCGCGAGGTGTGCGCCGGCACCTTCTCGATCGCGCAGTTCGGCTCGACCCGATCGATCAACGCCTCCGCCGCGGCGGCGATCGCCATGCATGCCTGGGTGCGTGAGCACGCTGACCTGTCGGGCGACGCCGCCTGGCGGGGGTGAGGATCAGTGCCGGCCATCTTGTAGGCGCCCTCGGCTCGGTACGAGTGGGGTCTCGTGCACACCGTGACCGTGAAGTACCGGCTGGCGTCCAGCTGGCACCGGGCCTCGCGGTCGGGATGCGGGGCCTTGCCGAGCGCGCGGAGGGCACGCAGCAGCGGCCGGTGGGGGGAGCGGGTCACGAGAGGTCCTTTCGGGTCCGAGTCGGCCGGACCGGAGCCCGTCGGACCCGTCGGACCCGTCAGCGCCCGTTGGTGGTCAGCGCCTCCTGCAGGGCAGCGATGCCCCGCGACGTGTGGCTCTTGACCGTGCCCGTCGCGATGCGGAGCTCGAAGGCCGTCTCCTCGACCGACAGCCCGAGCCAGTGCCGCAGCACCACGGTCTTGCGCTGCATCACCGGCAGTGCCTGCAGGGCCTCGAACAGCGCCGAGCGCTCCTCGACCGGGAGACCCTCGCGAGCCGCCTCGTCGTGACCGTCGAGCCCGGCCCGCTCCCGACGCGACGGCTTGCGGTGCTCGTCGATGTTGGCGCGCACGATGATCTGGCGCACGTAGGCCTCCTCGCGTCCGTCGCGTCGCAGCCGGGGCCACGCGACGTACAGCTTGGTGAGCGCGGTCTGCAGCAGGTCGTCGGCGCGGTGCCAGTCGCCGCACACGGCGTAGGCGATCCGGCGCAGGTGGGCCTGGCGGGCGGTGACGAAGTCGACGTACTCGCGGTCGCGCTGCTCGGCCCTCATCGGAGACCCTCGCCGGAGTCGTACTTGGTGACCGCGAACTCGAGGAAGGACTCGAGCGACGTGCCGGTCTTGTCGGAGAACGCGTACGCGATGTACTCGGGCGCCGAGTCGGGGAGCTCGCGGGCGAGCACGAACACGAGGCCGTACTCTCCGGCGATGACGAGGGCGGCCGCCGTGCGGTCGCCGGGACCGGCGAAGTTCGCAGGGAGGTCGACCTCACCAGTCTGCTCAGCAATGGCGAAGGTCGGATCTGCGACGACCAGGGACTCGCCCTGGCCGAAACGCACGAAGTCGATGCGCTGCAGCTCCTCCTGGGTGACCGGGTCGGCCGAGTCGATGCCGGTCTCCCCGCTCTCCAAGCGCTCCACCGCGTCGGCCAGCCAGGCGTCGAACGTGGCGAACTCGGCGATGGCCGACGGGTCGACCTGACCGCCGAGTGAGCCGCTGACGCCCGCACCGTCGTGGAACAGCACCCACCGTGACGTGCCGCCGCGGTCCCAGGCCACGCCGTAGGAGTGGTCGGCGAACTCGCTGTCGACCGGGTCCTCGACGACCTCGGTCAGATTGACGTCGGCCGCGACCTCGAGGGTGTCGCCCTTGAGGACGACGGCGGGCTTGGTGCCGGCCGGGACCTCCTCCACACCCTCGAACGAGGGACCGGGGGCTGCGGGTTCGACGACCTGTGCGGCGTCGTCCGGGCCTCCTTCGATGAGGGCGAAGCCGGTGCCGATGACCGTGACGACGGCGAGCGCAGCGGCGCCGGCCGCGAGGCGTCGGCGCAGCAGCGCGCGGCGTCCGGACCGCAGGTGCACGTCGACGGGGAGTGGTTCGGGTCCGTCGCCCAAGGACTTCTCGAGCCGTTCGGCGAGATCGAGGTTGTCGTTCATACCTGGTCTACGGAGCCGGTGGGCCAGGGGTTGTCACGGCGACGGAGAACCGTGAGCAGGTGCAGCATCACCAGCTCGCTCACGGCCTCGCGGGCGGGCAGGTCGGCGAGCAGGTAGGCGCGACCCACGACTCCTCGGGGGCTCAGCGTGATCGCCAGGTCCAGGAGCGACCCGTCGACGGCAGGGACGACGGAGGCGGTCAGCGTCACCTGTCCGGGCGACCGCACCATGGCCCGCAGGATCAGCCTTCGTTGGCGGTGGTCGGCCGCGACGACGTCCCAGAAGCCGACCTGGTCACCCTCGGCCAGCCGCGGCCGACCGGGCGGCGGGCGTCGCAGCCCCGGGCCCAGGACCAGCCGGTCGACGACCCGGCGGAAGACGAACGGCGCCGCGTCGACGTACCACTGCGGGCGGTCCTCGCCCGAGGCGACGACCTGCCAGGCGGCGTCGGCGTCGAGGTCGACCCGGGCGGTGCGACGGGTGGTGTGCCACGTCCGGCCGCGATCCATGGGGCGAGGCTACGCGGGGGTAACGGTTTAGGGTCGAGCCATGCCTATCGCCACTCCCGAGAAGTACGCCGAGATGCTCGACGCCGCGAAAGCCGGCTCCTTCGCGTTCCCGGCCATCAACGTGTCGTCGTCCCAGACCCTGAACGCCGCCCTGCAGGGCTTCGCCGACGCCGGCTCCGACGGCATCATCCAGGTCTCGACCGGCGGCGCGGAGTACCTGTCCGGCCCGAACGTGAAGAACATGGTCACCGGCTCGGTCGCGTTCGCGGCGTACGCCGCCGAGGTCGCCCGGAGCTACCCCGTGCAGATCGCGCTGCACACCGACCACTGCCCCAAGGACAAGCTCGACGGCTTCGTGCGGCCGCTGCTCGAGATCTCGCGCGAGCGGGTCGCCCGCGGTGAGGCGCCGTTGTTCCAGTCGCACATGTGGGACGGCTCGGCTGTGCCTCTGGAGGAGAACCTCCAGATCGCGCAGGAGCTGCTCGCGATCGCCAAGGCCGCCCACATCGTGCTCGAGGTCGAGATCGGTGTCGTCGGCGGCGAGGAGGACGGCGTCGCCAACGAGATCAACGAGCAGCTCTACACGACCCCCGAGGACGCGCTCGCGACCGTCGAGGCGCTGGGCACCGGCGAGAACGGCCGCTACCTGGCGGCGCTGACCTTCGGCAACGTGCACGGCGTGTACAAGCCCGGCAACGTGAAGCTGCGCCCCGAGATCCTCCAGACCGCCCAGCAGGCCGTCGTCGACGAGCTCGGCCTGCCGCCCGGCTCGAAGCCGTTCGACCTCGTCTTCCACGGCGGGTCCGGGTCGACGGCCGAGGAGATCGGTGCGGCCGTCGACTTCGGCGTCATCAAGATGAACGTCGACACCGACACCCAGTACGCCTTCACCCGCCCCGTCGTGGCACACATGTTCAGCAACTACGACGGCGTCCTCAAGGTCGACGGCGAGGTCGGCAACAAGAAGGCCTACGACCCGCGGGCCTGGGGCAAGGCCGCCGAGGCCGGGATGGCGGCGCGCGTCGGCGAGGCCTGCGAGAACCTCCGCTCGGCCGGCAAGGCGATCTGACAGTCACACGTCGTCCCAGCTCGACCGCACGGTGGCGAACCCGCCGTGCAGTCTGGCCACGTTTCCGCCGAGGTGATGTGTCGGTGGGCACCGGGGCGGACCACGTGAGCGCCCCGGCTGCGACACTCGGTGCATGAGTCACATGGACCTGATGGCCGGACCGCCCCCCACCCACCTCCCGCCCGACCCGGCCGCCGACGCGCTGGCCTCCGGCACGAGCCCGATCGACGCGGTGCGCGCCTTCCCGGCGTCCCCCGTCGCCTGGGCGGCGCTCGCCTCCGAGGCGGTCTCCGCCGAGGCCGACACCGTCACGATCTACGCCTACGCCCGCGTCGGCTACCACCGCTCCCTCGACATGCTGCGACGCAACGGCTGGAAGGGCCACGGCCCCGTGCCGTGGGAGCACGAACCCAACCGCGGCTTCCTCGTCTGCCTCTCCCTCCTCGCCAAGGCCGCCCGCGGCATCGGCGAGTCCGACGAGTGGACCCGCTGCTCGGAGTTCCTGCGCGACTCCAGCCCGACGGCGTACGACGAGCTGCTGGGCTGACTGGCATGTAACTCACCGTTCGGGCGTCCTTCCCGCCCACATGGCGGAGGGTAGGACGACCAGACGGTGAGTTACAGCCGACCGACGACGAGCCGCACCGCGCGTTGTCCACAGGCTGCCGCCCGGGGCCAGCGGGACCAGGCGCTGCCGGGGCACCATGCCGTCATGCATCCGGGAGTGGCGGCTCAGCTCGCGCGGTCGGGCGGCCTCATCACGCGGGTCCAGGCGCTCGACCTGGGGGTTGATCCCCAGACGATCAGGCACCTGCTCGCCAGCGGCGCGTGGGTCCCCGTGCACCGGGGCGTGTACGCCGACGCAGAGGTGTGGAACGCCCTCGACGCATGGCGGGGCCGGCCGTTGATGCGCGCGCGGGCCGCCGTGCTGACCATGCGGCGGTCATGGGCGTTCAGCCACGACTCGGCTGCCCACGCCCACGGGCTCGAAATGCTCGCTCCCGAGGATCCGAAGGTGCACATCACACGCTCCGGCCACACCAACGCCTGGACGAAGGGCCGCGTCAAGCACCACCTGGCCCGCTACCGTCCCGAGCAGCTGGTCACCGTCGACGGCTACCCCGCCCTCGACATCGCGCGGACCGTCGCCGACGTGAGTCGTGAGCACGGCGTCCGGCACGGGCTGGTCGTCGCCGACTCGGCCCTGCGACGAGGCGTCACGCGAGGCGAGCTGTGGGAGGCGGTCGACGTGATGCGTCACTGGTCGGGGGTCCCTGCCTGCCGTGCCGTGATCGAGCTGGCCGATCCTGGCGCGCAGAACGCGGCCGAGACTCTGGGCCGAGAGCTGGTGCTCGAACTCGGCCTCGGCGATGTCGACACCCAATGGCCCTTGCAGCTGTCGAACGGGCGGATCGCGTGGTGCGACATCCGCGTCGGCTGCCACGTCTTCGAAGTGCATGGCCTGGTCAAGTACCTGCCGCCGGAGCAGGGCGGCGTCGCCGACAGCCTCCCGGCGCGGATCGCCTTCAACGAGCGGAAGCGCGAGCGACTCGTGGGGGCCGAGGGCCTGGGCGTGAGCAACCTGTACTGGGAGGACTTCTGGGGCAGGGCACGCCAGCGCGCCAAGCAGCGGGCCCGCGCCGACTGGGAGGAGACGGTGACCCGCTTCGGCACCGAGCTGCCCGAGCATCTGGTCCGCAACGCCCGCGAGATCCGCGACCGGCAGCGCCCGCCCGGGGCCGCCTGAACCGGCTCGTCCGACGACCGGGCCTGGGTGCCCGCCCGACCATGTAACTCACCGTTCGTGCGTCTTACCCACCGGAATAGCGGCGGGTGAGACGGTCGGACGGTGAGTTACATCCGGACGGCCGGCCGCCAGCTCAGCGCTGCTCCGCGCGCAGGTGCGGGAAGAGGATGGTCTCGCGGATGCCGACGCCGGTGAGCAGCATGATCAACCGGTCGATGCCGAGGCCGAGGCCTCCCATGGGCGGGGCGCCGTACTCGAGGGCGCGCAGGAAGTCCTCGTCGAGCTGCATGGCCTCGGGATCCCCACCGGCGGCCAGGAGGGACTGCTCCTCGAGCACCCGACGCTGGACGACGGGGTCGACCAGCTCGCTGAACGCCGTGCCGCGCTCGACGCCACCGACGATGAGGTCCCAGGCCTCGATCAGGCCGGGCTTCGACCGGTGCGGGCGCGCCAGCGGCTGGGCCGAGGGCGGGTAGTCGCACAGGAAGGTCGGCTGCACGAGGGTGGGCTCGACGAGCTCGGACAGCAGCTCGAGCACGAGCTTCTCGGCGCCCCAGGCAGGGTCGAACTCGAGGGAGTGCCTCGTCACCAGCTCGCGCAGGCGCTCCACCGGCGTGGAGGGGGTGATCTCCTCGTCGACCGCAGCCGAGACCCCGTCGTAGACCGGCAGCCAGGTCCACTCGCCGTCGAGGTCGACCTCTCCGGCGGGCGTCGCCAGCTGCCGCGAGCCCACGGCGTCGGCCGCCGCCAGGAACATGTCACGCATCAGGTCGGCCATCGTGTGCTGGTCGCCGTAGGCCTGGTAGACCTCCAACATCGTGAACTCGGGGGAGTGTGTGGAGTCGACTCCCTCGTTGCGGAAGATCCGTCCGAGCTCGAAGACCTGGTCGACCCCGCCGACCACGGCCTTCTTGAGGTTCAGCTCGAGGGCGATCCGGAGGGTCATCTCCTGGCTGAAGGCGTTCATGTGGGTACGGAACGGCCGAGCCGAGGCGCCGCCATGGATCAACTGCAGCACGGGCGTCTCGATCTCGAGGTAGCCCTGCTCCTCCAGGGTCGTGCGGACGGCGCGGGTGATGGCCGACCGGGTGCGCACCATGTCGCGCGCCTCCTGGCGCACGATCAGGTCGGCGTAGCGCTGGCGGACGCGCGCCTCCTCCGAGAGCTCCTTGTGG
The DNA here is from genome assembly GCA_963825985.1 of uncultured Actinomycetota bacterium. Lineage (GTDB taxonomy): Bacteria > Actinomycetota > Actinomycetes > Propionibacteriales > Nocardioidaceae > Nocardioides. The sequence continues at coordinate 536,537 of CAWGVK010000002.1, forward strand.
AGCACCGGCAGCGGGCGCAGCGCCTTCGAGGCCATCTGCCACCGCGACGCCATCACCGACAGCTCGCCGCGCCGCGACGAGATCACGCGACCCTCGACGAACACGTGGTCGCCGAGATCGACCGAACGCTTCCACGCCTCCAGCGCCTCCTCGCCGACCTCGGCCAGGCTGAGCATCACCTGCAGCCGGGTGCCCGCCCCCTCCTGGAGGGACGCGAAGCAGAGCTTGCCGGTGTTGCGGATGAACATCACCCGACCGGCGATGCCGACGACGTCCTGGGTCTCCTCGCCCGTCTCGAGGTGCCCCCACGCGTCGCGGACGGCAGCGAGCGTGTGAGTGCGGGCGACGACCACGGGATAGGGGTCGTGGCCCTCGTCGAGCAGACGCGCGCGCTTCTCACGACGGACCGCCTCTTGGGAGAGGTCGTCGTCGAGCGGCTCGTCGTCTGGTGCCATGGCCGCACAGTAACGACGGGCGACCCGGCCAGGCACATCGGTTACGGCAGCACCATCGAGTACGCCGCCTCCTGCAGCCGCCACGACCGGTGCCGCTCCGGGCCGTAGATCTCGCCGTCGGCGCTGACCCAGAAGGCCTCACCGCTCACGGTCACCTGGCGGGCGCGCAGGTAGTCGACGTCGGCGTGCTCGGGGTGGCTGCCGACGGCGAGCCGGCCGGCGTAGACGAGGCGGGAGATCGGGCCCGTGGCCCGCGAGATCATCACGTCGATCCGACCGTCGCCGGGCTCGGCGTCGGGGATGAGTTCGGTGCCGCCGCCGACGGAGGCCCCGTTGCCGAGGGCGACCTGGAGGACCGGGGTGTCGACGTCGATGACGACGACACCGTCGACCTCGACCCGGAGCCGGGACACGGGCGGGTTCCAGGCGGTGATCGCGGCGCCGATCGGGTAGCCGAGCTTGCCGAGGTTGACCTTGCCCACGCCGACGGCGCCGAGCCGGTGCTTCCACCGGTGCGCGCGCCGGCTCGCGTGGGCGCCGGCGCCGACGTGCACGTTGTTGACGACGACCTGGCCGACCTCGTCGACGATCAGGTCGATCGGGCGGGTCCGGCCGTCGAGCAGCACGTGGGCGGCGTCCTCGACGTCGAGCGGGATGCCGGTGCCGCGGGCGAAGTCGTTGCCGGTGCCGAGCGGCAGCAGTCCGATGACGTTCTTGCCCAGGTCGTGGCGACGGTGCAGCGCCGAGATCACCGCGTGCAGACTGCCGTCGCCGCCGGCGACCACGATCGTGCGCGTCCCGGCCCGGTGCAGGACGCCGTCGAGCTCGCCCGGCTCGGACGTCGCCTCCACCTCGACCGAGCGGTGCTTGCGCAGCACCGACAGCGCGCGTTCGAGGTTCTCCTCGTCGGAGGTGCCTGCCTCGCTGTTGGTGATGACCAGGAGGGGCTCGCTCATGCGGGTCATGGTGCCACCCGATCGGTGGGCGCACTGGCCCGGGCGGCAGCCGACCGGGTGGTCCTTGTCCGTTCGACTGCGCGATCGGTCGCCGTGGCCTGGACTGCGCAGGTGAACCGCTCCCTCCACGCCCCTCGCGCCCTCCTGGCGCTCGCGCTCCCGACCGCCGCCCTCGCCGCGGTCGCCATGGCTCCGGCCCCTGCCGCACACGCGGCGAACCCCGCCCCCGACTGCGTGCTCCTCGGCACCACGTTCTCCTGCACCGTGACGTACGCCTACGCGGGCGCGGAGGACACCTTCACCGTGCCGGTCGGAGTCGCCGGCGTCGACGTCGTGGCTGTCGGCGGCTCCGGCGGTCAGTGGGCCTCCCTGCCGGGTGGCCGCGGATCGGTCGTGCAGGGCACCGTCCCGGTGACCGCAGGTTCGACCCTGTACGTCGCTGTGGGTGGCACCGGCGTTGCCGCCCCCGTCAACCAGGATGTCCCCGGCTCCTTCAACGGAGGCGGCGCCTCGTGGTCCGGCGCGACCGGCGGCGGCGCAACCGACCTGCGCACCGTCTCCCGTGCCGAGGACGCGGCCGGATCCCTCGCCTCGCGGGTGGTCGTCGCCGGAGGCGGCGGCGGATCGGACGACTCCGCTGGTGGAGACGCCGGACTCGTCGGTGGCCATGGCGGCAACTCGGCCGCCTTCCGCACCACTGGCGGCCAGGGCGCGACCCAGACATCCGGTGGTGCACCGGGCACCGCACCCTCGCTCCCGGGCGCCCTCGGACTCGGTGGCGACGGCAAGAATGGCGGCAGCGGCGGTGGTGGCGGCCTGTACGGCGGCGGCGGCGGCGGCAACGGCTCCGGCGGTGGCGGCGGGTCCTCGCTGGTGCCCGCCAACGGCACGGTCGCGGCGAACACCACCAACGGCGCACCGCGGCTCGAGATCTCCTACGAGTCGGACATCACCGACGCGACCGGCCTGAGCCCGTCGGCGTCCACGGCCCAGGCGGGCGACCTGGTCGAGTTCGGCGTGGTCGTCACCGACGGCGTCGCGTCCGCGACGGCCCGGCCCGACTCCCTCTCCATCAGCCCGACCACCGCCGGCACCGAGTGCTCGGCCACGGCGTGCCTGGCCCGCAGGCCCGGCACCTACACGGTGACCGGCACCTTCGCAGGGTTCACGGCGTCCACGACCTTCGTGGTCACGCCCGGCCCGCTCGCCTCCCTGGACGTCGCGCCCGGCATCTCGCGCGTCGCCACCGGTGACGCGGTGGTCCTGACCGCGACCGGCGCCGACACGTTCGGCAACCCGCTCGGTGACCAGACGGGCGCCACCAGCTTCGCCATCGCGCCCGTCGGTGGCGGTGACCCGGTCGCCTGCCCCGACGCGACGTGCACCCCCACGGCGGCGGGCACCTACCGGGTGACCGCCACGCAGGGCGACGTGGTGGGCCGGGCCTCGATCGCGGTCGACGTGCTCGCGACGACCGCGAGCCTCGACCTGCCCGCGACCCCCGTGTACGGCGACGCCGTGTCGGCCACCGGTTCCGTGGTGACCGACGGCGACGGCGTGCCGGACGGCCCGGTCCGGCTCGTCCTCGACGGCGACGAGGTCGGTGCGCCGACCGCGCTCGACGCCCGGGGCGGGGTCAGCTACGCCTCGCTCGGCGAGCTCGACGCCGGCCTCCACACCGTGCGCCTCGAGTACGACGGCTCGGGCGGCTTCGGTCCCTCGACCGCCACGGGTGCCTTCGTCGTCGCCAAGGCGCCGACCACCACGACCCTCGACGTGTCGGCCGGAGCCCTCGCGGCCGAGGTCGACGGCGGCGAGACCTCGAGCCCGACCGGCACCGTGCGGTTCCTCATCGACGGCACCGTCGTCGGCACCGCGCCGGTCGACGGCGACGGTGTGGCCAGCTACACCGGTGACACCACCCGCACCACCGACAGCACCGTGGCCGCGGTCTACTCCGGTGCCGCCAACTTCGAGGCATCCTCGGCCTCGACGGCGCGCACCAACCCGGTCCTGACCGGCGCGGCGTCCGCGACCGGATGGCAGAAGGCGCCGGTCACGGTGACGTTCAGCTGCTCCGGCGGCACCGGCACCTACACGTGCCCGGCCGACGTGGTCGTCAGCGGCGAGGGAGCCGCGCAGTACGTGACCCGCACCGTGGTCACCGACGACGGTGCCGTGTCGACCGCGACCGTGGGCCCGATCGACCTCGACCGGACGGCTCCGGCCGCACAGGTCAAGGGCGTGCGCGCCGGCGCGACCTACAACGGCCTGGCCCCGCGCGCGGGCTGCCAGGGCACCGACGCCCTCTCGGGTGTCGTCTCGTGCGACGTCGTCACGGTCGGCGCCTTCCCCGGCCCGGTCACCTCGACGGCGACCGTGACCGACGCCGCCGGCAACGTCAGGTCGACCTCGACCCGGTACACCGTGCGCGACCTGTGGGTCGGCACCAGCACGGTCACCGCCGGGGCCTGGAACGTGAAGCTCGGCAGGTCGGTCACCCTGCACCTGGTGGGTGGCGACCGACCCTCCCTGACGAACCCGCTGCGGCACCGGACCGATCGCCTTCGGTACGCCGGCGTGCGCGGCGACCAGGCGCACTGGGTGTCGTCGTTCAAGATCCCGACGACGGCCCGGCCGGGCAAGGTCTACCGGTTCACCCTCAAGCAGGGCAGCGCCACGCGCGTCGTGAAGGTGCGCGCCGTCCGGTGATCGGCCGTGATCAGGCTCTGACGGCGCTTTCTTGGTAGCGTGACGCCGCAAGAGGCCCCGGTGCACTTGTGCCGGGGTCTTCTGCTTTTTCCGACATCGAACGAAGACGAAGCGGAGCACTCCATGCCGGCCATCGCGATCATCGGCGCCCAGTGGGGCGACGAGGGCAAGGGCAAGGCGACCGACCTGCTCGGGAGCCGTGTCGACTACGTGGTCAAGTTCAACGGCGGCAACAACGCCGGCCACACGGTCGTGATCGAGGACGAGAAGTACGCCCTCCACCTCCTGCCCAGCGGCATCCTGAGCCCCAACTGCGTGCCGGTCATCGGCAACGGCGTCGTCGTCGACCTCGCCGTGCTGTTCGAGGAGATCGACGGCCTCGAGGCGCGCGGCGTCGACACGAGCCGGCTCAAGGTCAGCGCCAACGCCCACGTGATCGCCGACTACAACCGCAGCCTCGACAAGGTGACCGAGCGCTTCCTCGGCTCGCGGCGGATCGGCACGACCGGGCGCGGCATCGGCCCGACGTACGCCGACAAGATGAACCGGGTCGGCATCCGCGTGCAGGACCTCTTCGACGAGAAGATCCTGACCCAGAAGGTCGAGGGCGTCCTCGACCTCAAGAACCAGGTCCTCACCAAGATCTACAACCGCCGCGCCGCCACGGTCGAGGCCACCGTGGACGAGCTGCTCGCCTTCGCCGACCGGATCTCGCCGATGGTGTGCGACACCGGGCTCCTGCTCAACCAGGCGCTCGACCGCGACGAGGTGGTGCTGCTCGAGGCCGGGCAGGCAACGCTGCTCGACGTCGACCACGGCACCTACCCGTTCGTGACGTCGTCGTCGGCGACGGCCGGTGGCGCGTGCACCGGCTCGGGCATCCCGCCGATGCGGCTCGACCAGGTGATCGGCATCGTCAAGGCCTACACGACCCGCGTCGGCGAGGGCCCGTTCCCGACCGAGCTCGACGACGACTTCGGCGAGCACCTGCGCAAGGTCGGCGCCGAGTACGGCACCACGACGGGTCGGCCGCGTCGGTGCGGCTGGTACGACGCCGTGATCGCCCGGTACGCCGCCCGTGTCAACGGCGTCACCGACTTCGTGCTCACCAAGCTCGACGTGCTCACCGGCCTCGAGCAGGTGCCGGTGTGCGTGGCCTACGACGTCAACGGCGTGCGCCACGACGAGATGCCGGTCAACCAGAGCGACTTCCACCACGCCGTGCCGATCTACGAGTACCTCCCGGGCTGGTGGGAGGACATCAGCGAGGCCCGCACGTTCGACGAGCTGCCCGCCAACGCCCGCGCCTACGTCGAGGCCGTCGAGGCGATGTCGGGCGCGCGCATCTCGGTGGTCGGCGTCGGCCCGTCGAGGGCCGCGACCATCGTCCGCCACGAGCTCGTGTGACGTCGAGTCAGTAGATCCCGAGCGCGACCGCGTCGACCAGGTCGCCGAAGTCGTCGGGCTCGAACCGGTCGCGCCACGACGGCACGTACTCGAACGCGCTGCCCGTCGAGCGGTGCAGCCGCAGACCGTCGATCCCGAGCGTGACCACGTCGGAGAGCCCGTCGCCGTCGACGTCGGACAGGACGCCGTAGAGGGCGTTCCCGCTGTCGTCGTCGCCGCCGAAGGTGCCGCCGGCCCAGACGTTCGCGGGGCTGAAGCCCTTGCGGTCGGGCACCCAGCGCCACACCACGGCGTCGAAGCCGTAGGCGTCGAAGCCGACCAGCTCGGGGGCGCCGTCGCCGTCGACGTCGCCGGCCGCGAACGCGTCGATGGTGAGCGTGGCGTCGCCGAAGTCCTCGGTCACCGGCACGGGACGCCCTGCCGTCTCGAAGGAGGTGGTGCTGGACAGCACCATCTGGAACGTCTGCCGGTCGTCGGAGAACCTGCTGGCCGTCGCGTGGACGACGTCGTCGTCGCCGTCGCCGTCGAAGTCACCGACGGCCCAGGAGGAGTCGACGGGGTTGAGCGGACCCCGGTACCAGCGCCTGGACCGGCCGAACGACCCGTCGCCCAGGCTGCGCGCGACCGTGAGCTGGGTCTCGCCGCGCACGGGCGTGGCCACCACGAGGTCGTCGTCGCCGTCACCGTCGACGTCGGCCAGGAGGAAGTCCTGGTCGAGCTCCCCGATCACCCGCGGGGTGGCGAAGGCCGAGGACGTGCTGCGACCCCGCAACGGCGTGACCGTCACCGCGAGGCTGGACACGCTCTCGGAGAGGGTGACCGTGTCGACGTTCCCGTCGCCGTCGACATCGCCGCTGATCAGGGCGCTGCCGCCCGGTTGACGTCGTTCGACCGCACTGAACCGGCTGCGGCGCGACGACGCCAGGTAGGTGCGGTCGAAGTCGTACCAGGCCACGTCGCCCAGGTCGTCGCCGTCGAGGTCGCCCTGGACGACCGGCTCGACGACCGGCTCGTCGGGACCGGGCGCCGGGTCGGACGTCGGCGGCTCGGTCGGCCCGGTCGAGCCCGACGGGTCGGCTCCTGGCTCCCGGTCGCCGCCGGCGACCACGGCGACCGTCGCGCCCCCTGCCACCAGCACGGCGAGCACCGCACCGGCTGTCGCCAGCACGGCCCCCCGCCGCCGGCGACGCGGGGCGACGCTGGCCCCCGGCAGCGGGGTCGCGCCGGTGACGCTGCCGGCGAGGTCACGCAGGTCGTCGCGCAGGGCGGCGGCCGAGGCGTAGCGGTGGGCGCGCTCCTTGGCCATCGACCGGGCGACGATCCGGTTCGCGCGCGCGGTGGCCTCGTCGTGCCCGGGCAGCTGCGGCACCGGCGACGACAGGTGCTCCATGGCCACCTCGACGTCGGTGCCGGCGTACGGCGGCTGACCGGTGAGCAGCTCCCAGAACAGGCAGCCCACGGAGTAGACGTCGCTGGCCGGTGAGCCGTGCTCGCCGCGGGTGCGCTCGGGCGCGAGGTAGTTCCACGTGCCGGCGATCGCGCCGGGGGTGGTCAGGCCGGTGGCCTCGGTCAGGGCCACCCCGAAGTCGCTCAGGTAGACGTGGATCCGGTCGACGCGGTCGTCGCGCAGCAGCACGTTGGCGGGCTTGACGTCGCGGTGGACGACGCCGACCGCGTGCGCCGCGACGAGGGCGTCGGAGACCTGCGCGCACACCCGCGCGGCCAGGTCGGGCGGCATCGCGCCGCGCCGGCGCAGCAGGTGGCCGAGGTCGCCGCCGGCGGCCAGCTGCATCGCGATGTAGGGGTGGCCCTCGTGCTCGCCGTGGTCGTAGATGGCGACCACGTGCGGCGAGTCGAGCCGGGCCAGGACGGCGGCCTCGCGCTGGAACCGGGCGACGTACTCGGGGGTGGCCGCATGGTGGCCGAGCACGATCTTGAGCGCCACCCGGCGTCCGAGCCGCAGGTCGGTGGCGGCGTGGACCGTGCCCATGCCCCCGACGCCGACGACGCCGTCGAGCCGGTAGTGGCCCACGGTGTCGCCGGACTGCGGAGGCCGCCCGTCGCTCACTGGAACCCCTGGCCGGAGACGGAGAGGTCGTAGAAGTACTTGCTGGTCTTGAAGTCTCGCTCCCAGGTCGCCCAGCGCCCGCCGCCGACGAACCGGCGCTTGTCGGAGGTGGCGACGAGCAGCTGGACCCGCTTGTCGCTGACCTCGCTGATCGCCACGACGTCGTCGAGGCCGTCGCCGTTGACGTCGCGGATGCCGGTGGTGTTGGCGGTCTTGCCCGCGGTCGGGATGGACCCGGCCGACACCGGACGCCGCAGCCTGCCGTCGCGCAGGTCGACGACGCTGAGCGTTCCGTTGAGCGACTGGTCGTCGAGCACGATCTCGTCGTCCTCGTCGCCGTCGACGTCTCCGGTCAGCAGGGTGGGCCTCGAGCTCATCGCGAACCGGACGCTCGGGCCGGGGCGGCTGCGGCCCGGCCCACCCATCAAGGTGGAGATCTCGAGGCGGATGTCGACGTCGGCGGTGTAGCCGAGGAAGCGCTGGACGACCAGGTCGCCGTACCCGTCGCCGTCGAGGTCGCCGGCCTCGACGGTGATGTCGGCCATGCTGTCGGGAACGACAGCCACCGTGCGCGGCGCGGTGAACTCGCCCTTCTCGAGCACCAGGACACCGAACGTCACGGGTGCGACCTCGAAGTCGTCGTAGTAGTGGAACAGCAGGTCGTCGGCACCGTCGGCGTCATGGTCGATGACGGCGAAGTACATGAGCAGCGGCTCCCGGTCGAGCGTGGTGTCGACGCGGGTGCCCCCGCTGAGGTCACCCACGATCTGGAGACGACGTTCCTTGTCCTCGAAGCTGCGCACGACGATGCTCTCCAGCCGGTCGTCGCCGTCGAAGTCACCGACGTAGTCGCGCTCGAAGCTCTTGCTGGGGTCGTCGGCACCGAGCCGGACCGTCTTGCCCTGCTCGAGGCGGCGTCCGTCGGAGGTCCACGTGGTGCGGTCGGTGAACGAGTCCGTGCGGCCGCCGCGCTTGACCACCGTGTGCAGGAACTCGACGTCGACCTCGCCGATGCCGTCGCCGTCGAGATCGCCGGTGATCGGGCCGCCGGCGTCGCGGCGGGTGTCGGTGGGGTCGACCGGCGGCTCGGTGCTCCCGCTGGTCGTCGGCGCGGACGTCGGGGCGCTGGTCGTCGACGTGCCCGGCCCGGCGCCCGGGTCACCGTCGTCGCCGCCGAGCTGGGTGGCGGCGAGCACGCCGCCGGCCACGGCGACCACCCCGGCGCAGACCGCGGCGATGAGCACCGACGAGCGTCGCCTCGTGCGCCGCGCCGGCGCGGGCGTCGGCGGCGACGAACGCGGCGGCAGCGAGCCGAGGGAGAGGTGACCGGGAGGGCCGGACCCGGGCGCCCCGGGTGGAAGCGTGGGCAGCTGGTCGGGCGCCACCACCGCGGCGCGGACGCCCGAGCCGGGCAGGCCGGCGGCGGCGAGCAGGTCGACGCGCAGCTGGTCGGCGGTGTCGTAGCGGCCGGCGGGGTCCTTGGCCAGCGAGCGCTGCAGGATCTGGTTGATCCGGGTGCCGAGCTCGTCGGTGGCGGTGAGCTGGGGGATCGGCGCCCGCTGGTGGGCGACCGCGATCTCGACGTCCGAGCCGCGGTACGGCGGGCTGCCGGTCAGCGTGGCCCACACCAGGCAGCCCAGCGCGTACACGTCGGACGCCGGCGTGCCCGGTGCTCCGCGTCCGCACTCGGGCGACAGGTAGCTCCACGTGCCGGCGACCGCGCCGGGTGCGGTCAGGCCGTCGGTGGCGGTGCGGGCGATGCCGAAGTCGCACAGGTAGGCGTGCGGCTCGAGGCTGTCGGCGTCGCGGAGCAGCACGTTGGTGGGCTTGACGTCGCGGTGCACGACCCCGACGCGGTGGGCGTCGTGGAGCGCGTCGGCCACCTGTGCGCACAGGCGCAGCGCCAGGGCGGTCGGCATCGGTCCGCGCTGGTGGAGCAGCGCCCCGAGGTCGCCGCCGCCGACGTACTGGGTGGCGATGTAGGGGCAGCCGTCGTGGGTGCCGTAGTCGTAGATCGCGATCACGTGGGGCGAGTCGAGGCGAGCCAGGACGGCGGCCTCGCGCTCGAACCGGGCGCGGAACTCGCTCGAGTCGCCGAGCGCGGCGGCGACCACCTTGAGCGCGACCCGGCGCTCGATGGTGGTGTCGGTCGCGCTGTACACGACGCCCATGCCGCCGCGCCCGATCTGGGCGTCGATCCGGTAGCGACCGAACAGGTCGCCGACGCGGGGGAGCAGAGCCATGGCGACGTCCTTCCCGTCCTGTCCGAGAACCAACCCTAGTGGCGCGCGTCCGAAGCTCTTGTGCGCTTCGCGCACTGAGGGCACGCACCTCGCGGCACCGGCGATCCTCGGAATACGACCGGGTACGCCGTCGGACCGCCGGCACCGCGAATGCACGCACCCCGAGCACGCCAAGCGGTCAACAGCTTCAGACCCGCGCCACCAGACGCCCTAGGATGACCGCCCGTGAGGACCCTCGTGATCGGCACCGGTGGCCGGGAGCACGCGCTCGCCCGGTCGCTCTCGCTCGACCCCGACGTCAGCGAGGTGCACGCCGCCCCGGGAAACCCGGGCATCGGCGAGGTCGCCACGCTGCACGACGTCGACCCGCTCGACGGCGAGGCGGTCGCCGCGCTGGCCGACGCGCTCGGCGCCGACCTGGTGGTCGTCGGCCCCGAGGCGCCGCTGGTCGCCGGGGTGGCCGACGCGGTCACCGCGCGCGGCATCCCGGTCTTCGGACCGAGCGGCTCCGCGGCCCGGCTGGAGGGGTCGAAGGCGTTCGCGAAGGAGATCATGGCCGCGGCCGGCGTCCCGACCGCCGCCGCGCGTGTGTGCACCAGCGCGCCGGAGGTCGAGGCGGCCCTCGACGAGTTCGGGCCGCCGTACGTCGTCAAGGACGACGGCCTCGCCGCCGGCAAGGGCGTCGTGGTCACCGACGACCGGGAGGCCGCGGCCGCGCACGCGGCGCGCTGCGACCGGGTGGTGGTCGAGGAGTTCCTCGACGGGCCCGAGGTCTCGCTGTTCGCGATCACCGACGGCGTCACCGTCTACCCGATGCTGCCCGCGCAGGACTTCAAGCGGATCGGCGACGGCGACCAGGGCCCCAACACGGGCGGCATGGGCGCCTACACGCCGCTGCCCTGGGCGCCGTCCGGCCTGGTCGCCGACGTGCTGCGCGACGTGCTCCAGCCGACCGTCGACGAGCTCGCGCGGCGGGGTACGCCGTTCGCGGGGCTGCTGTACGCCGGGCTCGCGCTGACCGCGCGTGGGGTGCGGGTCGTCGAGTTCAACGCCCGCTTCGGCGACCCCGAGACCCAGCCCCTGCTGGCGTTGCTCGACGCCCCGCTGCTGCCGCTGCTGCTGGGCGCCGCCACCGGCACCCTGCGCGACGTGCCCCCGCCGACGTGGAAGGAGGGCGCGGCCGTCGGTGTGGTGATGGCGAGCGCCGGCTACCCGGCCGCCGCGCAGACCGGTGCCGCGGTCTCCGGCATCAAGGAGGCCGAGGCGCTCGACGACGTGCACGTGATCCAGGCCGGCACGGCGAACGTCGACGGCGAGCTGGTGACCGCGGGCGGCCGGGTGCTGGCCGTGGTCGCGACCGGCGCCGACGTGGCCCACGCCCGCGCCGCGGCGTACGACGGCATCGCCGTCATCGACTTCGCCGGCGAGCAGCACCGCACCGACATCGCCGCGGGTGTCTGAGCGCGCCGTCGTCGGGATGGTCCCTGACGATGGTGCTGCTCCGCCGGCGGCGTGCCGACAGCGTTTTCGTCAGGGACCACCCCGGGCGGGAGAATGGACGACGTGACCGTCCCCAACGTGCTCGCCACCCGCTACGCCGGTGCCGACCTGGCCGAGATCTGGTCGCCCGAGCACAAGATCGTGCTCGAGCGGCGGCTGTGGATCGCCGTGCTCCGGGCCCAGCGCGACCTCGGCGTCGCGGTGCCCGACGGCGTCGTCGAGGCCTACGAGGACGTCGTCGACAAGGTCGACCTCGCCTCGATCGCCGAGCGTGAGCGGGTCACGCGGCACGACGTGAAGGCCCGCATCGAGGAGTTCAGCGCACTCGCGGGGCACGAGCACATCCACAAGGGCATGACGTCGCGCGACCTCACCGAGAACGTCGAGCAGCTGCAGGTCAAGCAGTCGCTCGAGCTGCTGCGCGACCGCGCCGTCGCCACCCTCGCCCGGCTCGCCCGGCTGGCCACCGAGCACGAGACCACGGTCATGGCCGGCCGCTCGCACAACGTGGCGGCGCAGGCGACCACGCTCGGCAAGCGGTTCGCGACCGTCGCCGACGAGATGCTGACCGGGCTCGAGCGGGTCGAGGAGCTGCTCGCCCGCTACCCGCTGCGCGGCATCAAGGGTCCGATGGGCACCGCCCAGGACATGCTCGACCTCGTCGACGGCGACGACGCCAAGCTCGCCGACCTCGAGACCCGCGTCGCGACGCACCTCGGCTTCGAGCGGGTGCTCACCAGCGTGGGCCAGGTCTACCCGCGCAGCCTCGACTTCGACGTGCTGTCGGCCGTCGTCCAGCTGGTGGCCGGGCCGTCCAACCTGGCCACGACCATCCGGCTGATGGCCGGCAACGAGCTCGTCACCGAGGGCTTCAAGGAGGGGCAGGTCGGCTCGTCGGCGATGCCCCACAAGATGAACACCCGCTCCTGCGAGCGGGTCAACGGACTGGCCGTCGTGACCCGCGGCTACCTCTCGATGGTCGGCGAGCTCGCCGGCGACCAGTGGAACGAGGGCGACGTCTCGTGCTCGGTCGTGCGACGGGTGGCGCTGCCCGATGCGTTCTTCGCCGCCGACGGGCTGTTCCAGACGTTCCTGACGGTGCTCGACGAGTTCGGCGCCTTCCCCGCCGTCATCCAGCGCGAGCTCGACCGCTACCTGCCGTTCCTGGCGACCACCAAGGTGCTGATGGCGGCCGTCCGCAACGGAGTCGGCCGCGAGGCCGCCCACGAGGCGATCAAGGAGGCGGCGGTCGGCGTCGCCCTCGACATGCGCCGCGGCCAGGCCGACAACGACGTGTTCGTGCGGCTGGCCGCCGACCCGCGCCTCGGCCTGACCGCCGACCAGCTCGCCGGCCTGGTCGCCGACCCGATCACCTTCACCGGCGCCGCGGTCGCGCAGACCCAGGACGTCGTCCGCCGGGTCGCCGAGGTCGCCGCCCGGCACCCGGACGCCGCTTCCTACTCGCCGGGCGCCATCCTCTGACCCGAATCCTGGTCGACCGCCCGGGACGCCCGTCCCCAGGTCACGGCCGCGGCCACCTCGCGCGGTGCCCGTGCGACCAGCTCGGCGTCGGGCGCGGCCCCGAGCGCGTCGTTGACGGTGGAGAAGGCCAGGCGCAGCGCCACGAACGCGGTGAGCGCGAAGATCTGCTCGTCGCCGTACCCGACCGCTCGCAGTGCCTCGACGTCGTCGCGGGTGGTTACGTTGGGGTCGTTGACCACCTTCCGCGCCCACCCGGCCAAGGCCCGCTCGGCGTCGTCGAGGCCGGAATCGCTGCCGTCCAGCACCGCCGACGCGATCTCGGGTGAGGCCGCCTCGCTCAGCTTCGTGCCCCACGCGAGCGAGCAGTAGGCGTCGCCCAGGGTGGCCGCCGTCGCCGCGACCAGGATCCCGCGCTCGCGCATGCTGAACGGCTCGCCGACCACGGTGAGCAAGGCGAAGAGCCCGTCGTGGGCGGCGGGGTGGTGCGCCCACAGCCGGGTGAGCTCCATGACGAAGCCGCCACCGGCCCGGTCGTCGTCGTACAGCTGCTGGACGGCGGGGGAGGTCGGCGCGTCGTCGAGAAACGTCATGGGCGCATTGTCCGCGACGATGGGCCGATGAGCAGTCCCGTCACCGTCGCGATCACCCGTCACCTGCAGGCCGGTCACGAGGCCGAGATGATGTCGTGGCTGAACGCCGGCATCACCCTGGCCGAGCGGTTCCCCGGTTTCCTGGGTGCGGGGTGGGTGCGACCGGAGTCCGAGTCGGAGACCTGGCACATGCTCTACCGGTTCGCCGACCAGCAGTCGCTCGACCAGTGGGAGCACTCGCCGCAGCGCGCGTGGTGGCGCTCGTCGGCCTCGGGGCTGGGCGTGGTCGAGGACCGGGTCGAGAAGCGCAGCGGGATCGAGGGCTGGTTCGACGCCCCGTCGTCCACCGTGGTCGAGACCGCGGCGCCGCCACCGCCGCCGCGGTGGAAGCAGGCGTGCACGATCTTCCTGGTCTTCTTCCCGCTCAGCGTGGCCGCCAACTGGCTGGCCCGCGAGTACCTCGCCGACGTCGCGCTGCCGCTGCGGGTGCTGGCAACCGTGGTGGTGATGACGCCGGTGATGACCTACCTGGCGCTGCCGTGGGTCACGCGACGTCTGCAGTGGTGGCTGCACGGTCAGCCGCCGCCGTGGCGCGGCTGACGGTCGCGGCCACCAGCGCCAGGGCGAGGACGACGAGCGCGGTCAGCAACGCCGCCCGCAGCCCGGCGAGCTGGTAGGCGGTCACCAGGATCGCGGCGCCGAGGGCAGAACCGATCCGCTGGCCGGTCTGCACGGCTCCGCCGGCCGCCCCGCCCATCCGGGGCGGCACGTCGGCCAGGGTCAGGGTCAGGTTGGGCGCCACGACCGCCCCGCCACCCAGGCCGGCGAGGAACAGGGCGGGCAGCAGCGCCCACCACAGGTCGGCGTCGGCCCGGCCCGGCACCAGGACGGCGACGGCGAGGACGCCGCTCATCATCACGACCAGAGCCACGAGCGTCAGGCCGCGCCCGACCCGGGTCACCACCCGCCCGGCGAGCGGGGAGGAGATCGCGGAGCCGACGGCGAACGGCGTCAGCAGCAGGCCGGCGTGCAGCGGCGAGAACGCGCGGTCCTCCTGCATCCACACCGACAGCACGAGGAAGATGCCGGTGAAGCCCGTGAAGTAGAGGGTGCCGACCGCGAGGCCACCCGCGTAGCCGGGGGTCCGCCGCAGCAGCGCGACGTCGAGCAGCGGCGCCAGCCCGCGCTCGCGCAGGCGGTGCTCCCACCGGACGAACGCCCAGGCGAACAGCGGGACGCCGGCCACGAGCACCAGCGGCAGCCGGGCTCCCGACTCGAGCTCGACGATCGGGTACAGCAGGCACAGCACCGCTGCTCCCAGCAGCACCGCGCCCGGCACGTCGATCCGCTCGCGCGCGACGTCCGCTCGGTTGCGTCCGGGCACCAGCCGCAGCACGCCGACCATGGCGACCGCGCCGATCGGCACGTTGACCAGGAACAGCCAGCGCCATCCGTCGTCCTCGCCGGCCAGGGCGATGATCGCGCCGCCGAGCACCGGCCCGGTCGCCGACGCGACGGAGACGGTGAGCCCGAAGAGCCCGAAGGCGCGGCCGCGCTCCGCGCCGCGGAACAGGTCCTGGATGATGCCCGAGTTCTGCGGGGTCAGGAGCCCGGCCGAGGCGCCCTGCGCCAGCCGGGCGAGGACCACCAGCTCGGCCGTCGGCGCGAGCCCGACGAACGCGCTCGAGACGACGAACAACGTCAGGCCGACCACCATCAGGCGGCGGCGTCCGTAGGCGTCGCCGAGCCGGCCGCCCGCGACCAGGGTGAGCCCGAAGGCCAGCGCGTAGCCGGAGACCACCCACTGGATCGTCGAGGCCGAGGTGTCGAGCCCCCGCTGCATGGAGGGGATGGCGACGTTGACGATGGTGACGTCGAGCAGCGACATGAAACCGACGACGAGCGAGACGCTCAGGATCCGCCAGCGGCGCGGGTCCGGCTCGTGGTCGGCGTCCTCGGTCACGGGTCCACTCTGGTCGAAACAGGGCGACGCCGCCGCCCCCGGGGGGAGAGGGCGACGGCGTCCTGCGGGACGGCGCTCAGAGGTCGATCGGACGCAGCACCCGGTTGATGCCGTGCGCGACCTGCTTGTTGCCCCGGTTGATGTCGAGCAACGGCAGGTAGACGCGTGCGTTGACGTCGTCGGGGTCGGCGTCGACCAGCTTCACCGTCTTGCCGGCGGCGCGGATCCCGACGCTCGCTCCGATGGCACTGCGGTAGCCGCCCTCGCGGCCCGCCCGTGCCACCACCCGCTCCGAGACGAGGGTCTTACCGGGGAGCACGTGGTAGAGCAGGATCGTCTCGAGCGTGTCGACGTCGGCCACGCTCAGCACGGCGTTGACCGTGGCCTTCTCCGACTTCGGCTGCTTGCCGGTGAGGTCCTTGACCAGGCGCCGGAACGCGGCGTCGTTGGGCAGGAACACGGTCAGCCGCTGCCCGCCCTTGGTGATCAGGCGCAGCGGGCTCCTGGGCTTGGCGTCGAGCACGGTCAGGACGGCGGCCTCGACGATGTCGAAGTCCTTCCAGTTCTTGTCGAGCTTGGCGCCGTCGGCGGCCAGGACCTCGGCCAGGCTGGTGTTGCCCGGCGCCGCCGTGGCGGACGATGTCGCGCCGAAGGTCGTCACCGAGGCCAGGGCCAGCGAGCCCGCGAGGCCGGCGGCGATCCGCGAGAAGGTGCGGTTCTTCATGGGGGTGGATCCTCTCGTCGAGCAGGCCGCCCTGATGCGGCGCTGCACCACGAGGTGTTCGACACCCTCGCGAACATAGATTTGAGGTTTTGTCAGAATTATCTCGACAGAACGTCTAGCAGGTCAGGAGCGGGCGTCGCCGCCCCAGTTCGCCAGCTTGGTGGCGACGGTGTGCAGGTCGGCGCGCCAGACGTCCTCGGGACCGGGCGGGATGATGTCCGACCACTCGATCGCGGGCGACCCGAGCACGTGGGTGAGGCGTGCGGTGCGGGCCACGAACCACAGGTGGAAGTGCGATCCGCCGTCGCCCCACCGGTTGACGTGGACCCGCCCCACGTGGGGGAGGTTCTCGACGATCCGCACCAGCCGGTTGGTGATCCGGCCCAGCTCGGAGGCCTGGTCGTCGTCGAGGTTGCCCATGTCGAGGTGCTCGCGCGTGTGCAGCATGAGCACCAGCGGGAGGCCGGAGGGGCGGCCCTCGTGGGTGAGCACCCAGGCCTCGTCCTCCCAGACGACCGTCTCGGGGTCCCAGCCCTTGGCGCAGCCGCCGCACGGCTTGTCGGGCGACTCGCCCCAGCGGGCGGGCTCGTCGGACGGCGGCGGCAGCACCCGGGGCGCGATCGCGCCGTCGACGACCTCCCAGGGGAAGATGTCCCAGTCGCCCGACGGAGGCATCGGCAGGCGACCGTCGGGTCCGACGGTCGCGACGATCCTCGAGTAGACCTCTTCTGCTGACTCAGGCATGGCGCCCAGCCTGCCACCCGCCTCCGGGACGACGGGCGCGAGGGTCATCCCTGATGACAGGGCCAGTGGGCCCGTGCGAGCGTCGAGAACATGTCCATCCTCTCGGGAACCACCTTCAGGCGTCGCGCGGCCACGGTTGGCGCGGCGGTCACCATCGGCCTCGGCGGCGCGCTCGCCGTGGCGTCCCCGGCCTCGGCCGTCTCGCAGGCCGACGCCCAGGCGCAGCTGCAGGCGGCGGGCATCTACGCCTCGTCGTCCGGCGGCTGCACGACCCAGAGCAACCCCACGTGCACGTCGTACTCCGGCATCCGCCAGGCCACCATCGACGGCGCCAAGACGCTCAAGAGCGCCAGCGGCTGCGGCCTGACGATCACCGGCGGCACCGAGGTCGGTCACGCCGGCGGCACCTACAGCCACGAGAACGGCTACAAGCTCGACTTCTCCCGCACCTCGTGCCTGACCAGCTGGATCCACAACACCTACACCTACATCGGGGTGCGCGGCGACGGTGCTCCGCAGTACCAGGCCGGGTCGGGCAACATCTACGCCGACGAGGGCAACCACTGGGACGTCACGTTCTACTCGTGCGGCTGCTGATAACACACTGAGTCGCTCGACCATCATGGGGTCATGACGACCCTGGACGCGCTGGCCCTCCCCACCTGTGACGGCGTCCGGGGTTCGTGGGTGCGCACCATCTAAGAAAAGTCAGGTTACTTCGCTTACGGCTCAAAGGCCGTCGCGACCGACACGACCGCGGCCAGGCCGACTCCCGCCAGGCCCACCCAGGCGAGGTCCGGCACCAGGTGCCGCAGCCGGACGGCGACCGCGGCCAGGGTGGCCAGGTGGACCGTGGCCACCGCCACCCACGGCCACGGGGTCCACCGAGCCGCTACCGCGGTGAGCAGCAGCGGCGCCGGGGCGAGCATCACCCACCAGAGCGCGACGGCGTACGGCGCGGCCTGGTGTGCTGCCAGGAACCCGGCCACGGCCGGCCCGTCGAGGCCGCTGCCGGTCGCGACGTACCAGGAGCAGGCCGCGGCGCCGGCCACGGTCGCCCCGGCTGCGACCCGGAAGGCCGGCGTCACTCGAGGCTCAACGGCTCCAGCCCGGCGATGCACGCCCGACCGTCGCGGGTCTCGACCGTCACCGCGATCGTGAGCTCGCGCCCTTCCTCGTCGTCGTCGCTGGTCACCGCGACGACGAAGGAGCCCTCGTCGTCGCCCTGGAGGTCCTTCGCCTCGACGTCGAGGTCGGGGTCGTCGGTGCCGGCCTCCTCACGCCCGTCGGCGATCAGCTCGTCGAGGTCGTCGACCTGGTCGTCCGAGGGGGCCTCGCAGAGCAGGTCGATGCCCGCCTCGGCGTCGACGTCCTCCGCGGCCTCGACCGTGAGGTCGGCGACGTCCTCGACCGAGCGCGCGTCGGCGGCGTCCCCCTGGCCCGACAGCACCAGGACCAGCACCACGACCACGGCCACCACCAGGACCACGACACCGGCCACCACCCACGGCAGAGCCTTGCGCCGCGCCGGTGGAGCGGGCGGTGGCGGTGGTCCGGGCGGCGGAGGGATCGGGTCGGCCATGGCTCAGTCCTACCAGGGGCGGGTCCTCCCTAGACTGTGCACGTGCTGAACATTCCCGCGGCCCCGGTGATCGAAGGTGCCCGGCACCTCCACTCGGGCAAGGTGCGCGACCTCTACGAGCTGCCCGACGGGCACCTCCTCGTGGTCGCCAGCGATCGCATCTCGATCTTCGACTTCGTGCTCGCCACGACCATCCCCGACAAGGGCGAGATCCTGACCCGGATGTCGCTGTGGTGGTTCGACCAGCTGCGCGACGTCGTGGCCAACCACGTGGTCTCGACCGACGTCCCGGACGCCGTGCAGGGCCGCGCCGTGGTGTGCCAGCGCCTCGACATGTTCCCGGTCGAGTGCGTCGCGCGCGGATACCTCACCGGCACGGGGCTGCTCGACTACGCCGCCACCGGCGAGGTCTGCGGCATCCCGCTCCCGAGTGGCCTGCTCGACGGGAGCCGGCTGCCCGAGCCGATCTTCACCCCGGCCACCAAGGCCGAGCTGGGCGACCACGACGAGAACGTGTCGTACGCCGCCGTCGAGACCACGCTCGGCGCGACCGCCGCCGCCACCCTGCGCGACCTCACGCTGGCCGTCTACGCCCGCGCTGAGTCGCTCGCCCGGGAGCGCGGCATCGTGCTCGCCGACACCAAGCTCGAGTTCGGTGTCGCGTCCGGGGGCGCGACCGTGCTCGGCGACGAGGTGCTCACGCCCGACTCGTCGCGGTTCTGGCCGGCCGACCAGTGGCGCCCGGGTCAGACGCAGCCGTCGTACGACAAGCAGATCGTGCGCAACTGGGCGCTCTCGCCGGAGTCCGGGTGGGACCGCGTCTCGGGCGAGCCGCCCCCGCCGCTACCGCCGGAGGTGGTGGAGCGCACGCGTTCGCGCTACGTCCAGGCCTACGAGCTGCTGACCGGCGAGCGGTGGTGAGTCGATGAGCAGGGCTTCCGTCGTCCGCTTCGAGGTGCCGTGCGAGGTCGCCTACGACTACCTCGTCGACCCCGCCAACCGGGCGGCCTGGCAGTCGAGCCTCAAGGACGTCGTCGACGTGGTCGGCGACGACGGCGTGGTCGGCCAGAGCTGGACCGACGTCACCGTCGCCGGGCTCCGGCCCCGGATGGAGCTCACCGACGCCGACCGTCCGCACCGGTGGTCCGAGCGCGGCACCTGGCGTGGCTTCACCGCGACCCTCACGCTCACCTTCACCGCGGTCGGCACCTGCTGCGACGTCGGCAGCACCCTGCACCTGCAGGGCCGCGGCCCGGCCCGGCCGGCGGCGTTCGCGCTGAACCGCCTGGCCCCCGCCGCCGTCCGGTCCGACCTGCGTCGCGCCGCCGGGATACTCGACGCACCCTGAGCGTCGACGGGGTCTCGTGACGGTCGCAGGGCGACCTCCTCGACCTGCGAGGGTCGAGGGGTCTCGTGACGGTCGCGGGGCGACCTCCTCGACCTGCGAGGGTCGAGGGGTCTGTGACGGTCGCGGGGCCTCCGACCTGCGAGGTCGAGGGGTCTCGTGAGGGGCGGGGGACCTCCTCGACCTGCGAGGGTCGTGGGGGTCTCGTGACGGTCGCAGGGCGACCTCCTCGACCTGCGAGGGTCGTGGGGGTCTCGTGACGGTCGCGGGGCGACCTCCTCGACCTGCGAGGGTCGTGGGGGTCTCGTGACGGTCGCGGGGCGACCTCCTCGACCTGCGAGGGTCGTGGGGGTCTCGTGACGGTCGCAGGGCGACCTCCTCGACCACCGGTGGTCGAGGAGGTTCCGCTAGGAACCGTCACGAGACCCCTCGAGGTGACCACTGTTGAGCGGATTCGTGGCGTGCGTCACCTACGCCTGAGTAGGTTGATCGCGTGACCGACTACAACCTGGCCAGCCTGCTCGAAGACACCACGGACGCCCACCCCGACCGGGTCGCGGTCGTGTTCGGTGACACCGAGCTCACCTACGCGCAGGTCAACGGCGCCGCCAACCAGGTCGCGAACGTGCTGAAGGACGCCGGCATCGAGAAGGGCGACAAGGTCGCGCTGAGCTGCGCGAACCTGCCCTACTTCACGATCGCCTACAACGGCATCCTCAAGGCCGGTGCCACCGTCGTCCCCCTCAACGTGCTGCTCAAGGGCCGCGAGGTGGCCTACCACCTCGGCGACTCCGACGCGAAGGCCTACCTGTGCTTCGAGGGCACCTCCGAGCTGGCGATCGGCAAGGAGGGCCACGCCGGATTCCAGGAGGCCGACGGGTGCGAGAAGTTCTTCATGATCACCGCCGACCCCGCCGGCGAGAGCCCGGTCGAGGGCACCGAGACGCTCGGCTCAGCGATGAGCGAGGCTTCCTCGGAGTTCGAGACCGTCGTCACCGACGAGGACGACACCGCCGTCATCCTCTACACCTCGGGCACCACCGGTCAGCCCAAGGGCGCCGAGCTGCGCCACCGCAACATGCGTGACAACGCGCTGGCGGGCAAGGAAATCTTCGGCGCCGGCGCCGACGGGGTCGAGCCCGACACCTACCTGTGCGTGCTGCCGCTGTTCCACTCGTTCGGACAGACCGTCGTCCAGAACGGCGCGGCCGCCTTCGGTGGCACCGTGGTGATGCTGCCGCGCTTCGAGGCGAAGGCCGCGCTCGACCTGATGCTGAAGCACGAGGTGTCGTTCTTCGCCGGCGTCCCGACCATGTACTGGGGGCTGCTCGGCGCGCTCGAGGACGGCGTCGACGTCAGTGCCCTCGCCAGCAACCTGCGGGTCGCCGCGGCCGGCGGGGCGGCGCTGCCCGTCGAGGTGCACAAGGAGTTCAAGAAGAAGTTCGGCGTCACCATCCTCGAGGGCTACGGCCTCTCGGAGACCTCGCCGGTGGCCAGCTTCTCCAAGCTCGGCGAGGACGTGCGGGTCGGCTCGATCGGCACGCCGATCCCCGGCGTCGAGATGAAGCTGCTCAAGGACGACAGCTGGGACGAGATCGACGAGGCCGGCGACCCCGAGGCGGTCGGCGAGATCGCGATCAAGGGCCACAACATCATGAAGGGCTACTACGGCCGGCCCGACGCCACGGAGGAGTCGATCCAGGACGGCTGGTTCCGCAGCGGCGACCTGGGCCGGATGGACGAGGACGGCTGGTACTACATCGTCGACCGGTCGAAGGACATGATCATCCGCGGCGGATTCAACGTGTACCCGCGCGAGATCGAGGAGGTCCTGCTCACCCACCCCGACGTCTCGCTGGCCGCCGTCATCGGCGTCCCGCACGAGAGCCACGGCGAGGAGATCAAGGCCGTCGTCATCCTCGAGAAGGGCGCCTCGGTGACCGAGGACGAGCTGGCCGCGTGGGGCAAGGAGCAGATGGCCTCCTACAAGTACCCGCGCGTGGTCGAGTTCGTCGACGACCTGCCGATGACCGCGACCGGCAAGATCCTCAAGCGCGAGCTGTCCTAGGGCACGGGCGAAGCGGGGGAGGTGCGCCGTGGTCGCGCGGACGCTCGGGCTCGGCCTCGCCGTCCTGCTGATCCTGGTCGGGGTCGTGTGGACCTTCCAGGGCCTCGGCTACATCGAGGGCAGCTTCATGACCGGCAGCCGCACCTGGGCGGTGATCGGGCCGATCACGGCCGGGTTCGGCCTGGCCCTCGCCGTCGTCGTGGTCCAGCGGCGTCGTTGAGGGGCTGGTGACGACGTGTCGACGACGGGTCCCGACCCGAGCCTGCCGGTCGACTACGCCGTCCCTGCCACGGTGCCGCGCACGTCGCGCAAGGCGCGGGCCGACCGGCCCCGACACCTGTGGGGCGGGCGCGGCCGTACGGCCCTGAAGGTCGGCTGCTGGGTGGGGGCGGTGCTGCTGGCGCTCCCGGTGCTGGTGCCCCTCCTGGTCGCCGACGAGACCGGCGCCGACTCGCCCGAGGACGCCGTCGCCCAGCTGCTGCAGGGGATCGCCGACATCGACCCCGTCGCGGTGGTCTCGGTGGTCGACCCCGTGGAGACCGACGACCCCGGGCGCGCCGATGCCGCCTACGACGAGCTGAGCAGCCGGTTGCTGCGGATCGGTGACGTGCCGCCGCTCGACGTGGTCGTGGTGCTGAGCGCGGCCGAGAACCAGCTCGGCGGCAAAGTCGACCGCGCGGCGCTGGCCACCCTCGCCGCGGTCGACCTCGAGCTCGACGGGCTCGACCTCTCGCCGTCCGCTGCTCCGGACGGCCGGGTGCGCGTCTTCGTCACCGACGGGCAGATGGCGGTGAGCGTCGACCCCGGCCGGCTGCCCGACGAGACCGGCGGCCTCGACCGGGCGTCGTACGACATGCCCATCGGTGAGGGGTGGCGCCGCGACGGGGCGCCCTTCGACCCCTACCTGGTGACGGTGGAGCGCGACGGCCGGTGGTACGTCAGTCTCGAGGCGACCGCCGACGACCTGTTCGCGGGCCTCCGATGAGCGACGACCGGCGGGCGCGTGAGCTGACCGGCGTCGTCCTGTGGGCGCTGGCGGCCGCGGCGTGGGTGGCCGCGATGCTGGTGCCCTGGTTCCGCGCGGGCGTGCTCGCCCACACGAGTCCGCTCGAGATCGCCGAGCTGCTCCGGTCCGGGGTCTTCGGCATCCCGCCGGTCGCGGGCTTCGCCGTGCTGCTGCTGCCGGCCTGCGCCCTGGTGCTGCTCGGGCTGGCGCCGCTGCGCGGCACCGGCGTGATGGTGGCGCGGGTGCTGCTGTGGCTGGTCGCGACGGTGGTCGGCGGTGTGCTGCTGGCCGCCGTGTCGTCGGTCTCGGCCGGCACCGTCGGCTGGGGTGCCGCCCTCGTGCTCGTCGCGTGTGTGCTCGGCGCCGCCGCGCTCTGCTGCGCGACCGTGCGGACGAAGACGCCCGACCAGCCGGCCTACTTCACGACGTCGTAGACGGCCAACCGGACGCCGTTGGCGTAGGCGGCGTGCTCGACCAGCTTCAGCCGGGTCTTGTCGGACTCGCCGAAGAGCCGCTTGCCGCTGCCGAGGACGACGGGGAACTCCAGCAGGTGGTAGCGGTCGACCAGGCCGGCCGCGGCCAGGCCCTGGGCGAGGGTGGCGCTGGCGTGCAGCAGGATCGTTCCGCCGTCGCCGTCCTTGAGCGCGGCCACCTCGTCGAGGGAGCGCAGCACGCTGGTGTTGTTCCACTCCGGATCGACCAACGTGGAGGAGACGACGTACTTCGGCATCGCGTTGTACTCCTCGAAGTCCTCCATGGTCGGCCAGACCGGCGCGAACTCGTCGTAGCTCTGCCGGCCGAGCAGCATCGCGCCGGCCTCCTGCTGCTCGCGGCCCTTGATCTCGTAGGCCGCCTCGTCGAACTCGACGTCCTTGAACGTCCAGCCGGCGTGCGGGTGCTCGCCGCCGCCCGGGGAGTCGATGACACCGTCGAGGGTGATGAACTCGGTGACGATGAGGGTGCGCATGGTGTCTCCTGGTGGGTGCGAAGGGTCTGTTCGCGATCTCCACGAACACCACCGGTCCGGTACGACAACCCGTGCTGACGAAACTCCGGCTTGTCTTACGAAACTTCGTACCAGAAGCCGGAGTTTCACCGGTTAACCGGTGAAACTCACACCCCTCGGGGCTCAGCGCAGGCCGAGCACCCGCATCGCGCGGGTCGCCATCCGCCGCTCGCCGTAGGCGTTGGGGTGCACGATCACCGGGTTGGTGCCCTGGAGGACCGGCTCGATCCAGCGGACGCCGATCGGCTTGCAGGCGTCGTGGCCGTGGGAGACCCGGTTGAGGTTGACGTAGGTGGCTCCGGTGGCGCGGGCGGAGCGACGCACGGCGTCGTTCAGCGTCCGCTGCAGGCTGCGCAGGTACGGCACGTCGCCGCGGGCGATCGGCATCTTGTCGAAGCAGCCGCCGGTCCTCGGGACGATCCAGGGGTAGCCGAGGATGGCGACCTCGGCCCGGGGTGCGCGCTTGCGCACGGCCTCGAGGGTCCGGACCAGGTCGGGGTACGTCGTCGTCCGCACCGTCCGCTCGAACTGGTTGCCGTACTGGTCGCGGCACGGGCTCCCCCGGCCCAGCGTCGAGACGCCCGCGACGCCGCACTTCAGGATGGCGCCGATGAAGACCCCGCTGTCGTTGCCGCCGATCGTCATCGTCACCAGCTGGGTGTTCTTCCGCAGGGCATCGAGCTGGGGTGCGACGCCCGGGTGCTGCTCGGCGAAGAAGTCGCCGGTGTCGGCGCCGCCGCAGGTCACGTCGCGCAACCGGGCGTCGGTCCGCTCGGCGATCACGTGAGCGAAGTTGCGCGTCGAGCGCAGGCACGGCAGCGGCGCGGTCGGGTCGGGTGGCAGGACGCCGGACGCGGCGCTGTAGGAGTCGCCCAGGGCGACGTAGCGCAGCGGCCGGTCGGCACGCGCCTGCGTCGACTGGTCGGCGTCCGACGGCGGGGTGGTGCCCAGGCCGATCACGGTGGCGGTGGCGAGGAGCAGGGCGGCCAGGCGACGTCGCATGCGTTGTCCAACGACCACAGACGGTCCGGGCTACGCGACCGGGCCACGCAACGCGGCCCGGATGGCCGGCCAGGCCAGCTCACCGAGCCGGGCATCGGCCTGGAGGGAGCCGCCGCGGCGCATCGACTGACCTCCCGCGACCTTCGCTTCGCCCGGCAGCAGCGTGCGGTGGCCGGCGTCCGGGTGCGTGACCAGGACGGTGTCGAGGCCGTGCGCGGCGCGGCGAGCCGTGATCTGCTCGGCGAAGTCGACCGAGGGCCAGACCTGGTCGTCGCCTCCGGCGACCAGGACCACCGTGCCCGCGATCCGCTCCACCTCGATGGCCGCAGCGGCCCGGGCCGCCGGGTCGGCCTCGGCGAGGCTGCGCGCGTAGAGGTCCCGGTACGCCGGCGGCTCGGTGGCCGAGTGCCAGTCGTCGACGAACGGCACGTAGGGAACGGGCTGCGATTCGAGGGTCCAGTGCGACGTCCAGCGGCCCTCGCCGAAGCCGGCCCACGCCACCGGCGTAGGTGCGAAGGCGATCGTCGTCGAGACCCGGGGGTCGCGGGCCGCGGTGAGCAGCGCAGCCTCGGCGCCGAAGGAGGTGCCGACCACGGCGAGCCGCTCGCAGTCGAGCGCCAGTCGGTCGAGTGCTTGTGAGAACAGCTCGAGCGGCACGTCGTACGGTGCCGGCTGCTGACCCGGCCCACCGAACCAGCCCAGCGCGACGGCGTCGACCCCGAGCCGACCGATCACCTCTGCTCGACCGGTGTCGACACGTCCGCTCGAACCGGCCAGCACCAGGACGCCGGTGCGCTGGCGCACGAGCCCTACTCGAACGTGTTGGGCAGCGCGCCGGGCAGCCTGGCGAGCAGCTCGCGCGCCTGGGCGGCCACCTTGTGCTCGACGAGCACCTCGTAGCGGGTGGCGACGACCTGCGTCACCGACTGGAAGTCACGCTGGCCGCGGGTCATCGCGTAGCCGAGCAGCGCCCAGATCAGGAAGAACGCGGCTCCGAACAGCACGGTCGACAAGATGGTCGCGACCGCGTTCTCCTCGGTGAACAGCGTGAAGATGACCCCGATGAACAGGCCGAACCAGGCGCCGGACGCGGCGCCACCGAGCGCGACCCGGCCGGTGGTGAGCCGGCCGGTGATGCGTTCGATGCGCTTGAGGTCGGTGCCGACGATCATGCAGTTCTCGACCGGGAAGTGCTCGTCGGACAGGAAGTCGACGGTCTTCTGGGCCGCGGCGTAGTCGTCGTAGACGGCCAGGGACTGGGGGAACTCCAGGCGGAGCGGGGTGGTGGCGCCGGGGCGACCACCTGGGGACGACAGGCTCATGTAAGGAGTGTGCCTCACCCTCGATAGGATCGGGGGGTGCCCAAGGTCGTCGTGGACGTGATGCCCAAGCCCGAGATCCTCGACCCGCAGGGGAAGGCGGTGCTGGGTGCCCTGCCCCGGCTGGGGTTCAGCGGCGTCTCCGACGTCCGCCAGGGCAAGCGCTTCGAGCTGGACGTCGACGGCGAGGTCACCGACGACGTGCTCGCCCGCGTCCGCGAGATGGCCGAGACGCTGCTCTCGAACCCCGTGATCGAGAACTACGCCGTCCACGTCGAGGCCGAGGGAGTCGCAGGATGAAGGTGGGGGTCGTCACCTTCCCCGGTTCGCTCGACGACGCCGACGCGCAGCGTGCGGTCCGGATCGGCGGGCACGAGGCCGTCGCGCTGTGGCACGGCGACCACGACCTGCGCGGCGTCGACGCCGTCGTCCTGCCGGGAGGGTTCTCGTACGGCGACTACCTGCGCTGCGGCGCGATCTCGCGGTTCGCGCCGGTGATGACGGAGGTCGTCGAGGCCGCGGGCCGCGGCATGCCGGTGCTCGGCATCTGCAACGGGTTCCAGATCCTGTGCGAGTCGCACCTGCTGCCCGGTGCGCTGATCCGCAACGACCACCAGAAGTTCGTGTGCCGCGACCAGCGGCTGCGCATCGAGAACGTCGCCACCCCGTGGACCGCCGACTACGCCGCGGGCCAGGAGATCACGATCGTCCTCAAGAACGGCGAGGGCGGGTTCGTCGCCGACGCCGAGACCCTCGACCGGATCGAGGGGGAGGGGCAGGTCGTCGCCCGCTACCTCGACGGCAACCCCAACGGCTCGCTGCGCGACATCGCAGGCATCAGCAACGAGCGCGGCAACGTGGTCGGGCTGATGCCGCACCCCGAGCACGCGGTCGAGCAGCTCACCGGTGCCGGCACCGACGGCCTGGGCTTCTTCACGTCGCTGGCCGCCGCGACCTTCGCCTCGTGAGCCCCCAGACCCTCTTCCGCCGCGTCGCCGTCGCCGAGGCGGTCACCTGGGCGCTGCTGCTGGTCGGGATGTTCCTCAAGTACGTCACCGAGACCACCGAGCTCGCCGTCCGCGTCTTCGGCATGGCGCACGGCGTCGTGTTCGTCGCCTACTGCCTGACCACGGTCGTGGTCTCCGTCGACCAGCGCTGGTCGGCCGGTCGCACGCTGCTCGGCCTGGCGGCGTCGGTGCCGCCGTTCGTCACCGTGCTCTTCGACCTGGTGGTCGAGCGGCGCGGCGCGTTCGGCCCCTGGCGGCTCACGGCGTCGCCGCCGGAGCGGTCCGTCGACCGTCCGGTGGCGTGGCTGCTGCGCAACCCGGTCCGCGGCCTGGTGGCCGGCCTCGCCGCCGTCGCCGTCCTGACCGCCGCGGCGCTGGTCGTCGGGCCGCCCGTCGGCTGAGCCGTCCTACTTCTTGACGACGCCGGCCATCAGTCGGCTCCACGTCCGGGGGTCGACCACGCCGGTGGCGGGGAGCCCGACCCGCCGCTGGTAGGCCCGGACGGCGGTGACGGTGGTGGAGTCGAACACACCGCGAGCCTTGACCCGGGAGCCGGCGGCGTTGAGCGTCCGCTGGACGCGACGCACGTACGCGCCGACCGAGCCGTACTTCACCACGATGCGCGCGCCGTGAGAGAGGAGCGACATCCAGTCGCGGCGGTACCAGCGGTCGGAGGAGGCCCATCCGCGCGCGACCTTCCAGGCGCGGACGGCCGTGACCAGGCCAGGCGAGTAGGAGCCGTTGACGGCACCCCGATAGGAGCCGCGCTCCTTCAGCAGACACTGGAGCGCCTTGACCCGCGACGGTGCGGGCACATAGCTCCCCGCCCGCGGCTTCAGCGACGCGTACGTCGGGAAGCTGATCGTGGTACGGCCGCAGTGCCGTTCGGGGGCCGCCACCGAACCGCGACCGAGGTCCATGTAGTTGCTGTCGATGTTGATCCGCACCCCGCCGTGCACCTCGTCGTGTCCGCCGCGGTACTGCTTCACGCGCCCGCCGGGGCGCCAGCCGTCCTCACGGATGTAGGAGGTCGAGGTGTTGGCCAGGTTGTCCCAGCGGGCCACCCAGATCCGGTCGGGGAGGGCGAACTTGCCAGGTCGGTTGACGCGCGCGTCGTCCAGCACCTTGATGCCGGACCCGGCGCTCGAGTAGACGCCGGTGACGTAGCCGAGGGACTTGACCTTGGTGACCCACGCGCTGAGGAACGCCAGTGCCGACTCGCGGCAGTGGGTGTTGGTGTGGTCGAAGCCCTCGAGGTCGTACCAGAGCGTGCTGCCCGCCACGATGCCCAGGGCGCGGGCGTCGGCGACGGTCTCGGTGGCCGAGTCCTGACCCATCACCCGAGCCAGCCGGTAGATGCGGCGGCTGCCGGGCTTGGGGCTGATCCTGAAGTCGTCGCGGTAGCGCGGGAACCGCGGCTGGCACGACGCCTGCGGACCGAGTGTGATCGGCAGCAGTCGCCAGCCCTTGAGCAGCTGGGTGCGCACCCACGTCCTGGACAGGTTGGGCTGGCTGCGGCAGGCGCGTGAGTCGCCGGAGATGTAGATGCCGACCGCGAGGTACGGCGAGGTGCGCAGCCAGGTGTCCATCGCGGCCTGGGTCGGGGCCAGGCACTGGTCGAAGCCGTAGCCGGTGAAGTTGCCCGGGGTCGCGGGCGTGGGCCGGGTGTCGGCCGCCGCGGCGGGCGCCGCCACCGCCGTCAGGGTCGGCGTGATCGCCGGTGCCGCGACGGACGTGGTCGAGCCGGCGGGCACGAGTGCGAGCGCGACGATGCCGGCGGTGGCGAGGGCTAGCCGGCTGGACAGGCGGGTCAGGGTCGGTCGGGGAAGGGCCGATCGCATGGCAGAGCTCCGGGGGAAGAGGGTCGAGGCCGTCGAGTCCTCGGCACCCTAGCCCCACAAGTCACACCAGTCACAGGGAACGGCGTGAACTACATTCCTGTAGTTCTCCGACCGTGCCTCAGGACGTCGGCGGTGGTCCCCAGGAGCCCGGAGGAGCCGGCGGGCCGGACGGCGGCCCGGACGGGGGTCCCGACGGGACGGGGGTCCCGACGGGGGTCCCGACGGCGGGGGCGGCTGCGGGTAGCCCTGCGGAGGCCCGGCCGGCGGTCCCTGCGGGTAGGCCTGCGGCGGCCCCTGCGGCGGCCCCTGCGGCGGCCCCTGCGGCGGGTGGCCGGGCTGCGGCTGCGGGTAGCCCTGCGGCGCGCCGGGGCCGCCGTACTGCTGTGGCGGGTAGCCCGCCGACCCGCTGGCCACCAGGGGCCCGAACGCCGAGCGGACCTCGGGCGGCACGGTCAACGCGTACGCACCGAGCACGGGCAGCGACAGCCACGCTGCCGCCGGGTAGCCGGTGTTGATGAAGGGGATGTCCTCGCCGTTGTTGATGGCGAGCGCGACGATGCCGAGCACCACGATGCCGCCGAGGATGCCGAGCAGGATCAGCCGGTTCTTGCGGGCGTCGCCCACGAGGGTCAGCCCGAAGCCGGCGGCACCGGCCGCGGCGAGGAGGAGCACGGTGGCGATGATCGGGCCGGCGGCGAAGTCGTCCTCGACCATGTAGAGCACCAGGGCCACGACGACCAGCGCGGAGCCGGCCGCCGACAGCTGCAGCACCGCCGAGACCGTCGAGGTCCAGGAGGAGACGGGGTCGGTCGCGCCGCGCGTCGCCCGCTGCTGGGCGCGCGAGACTGCGAAGCCCGCCGCGGCTCCGACGAGGAGAACACCCAGGCCGGGAGTGACGCCACCGAGGTAGCCGTTCCACTTCTCGACCTCGGGGGAGAAGAACAGGCCGTCGTGGTCGGAGGCCAGGGCGAGGAGCGCGATCACCACGACGGTGAAGCCGGTGGTGGCCAGCACGCGACGCCAGGCATCCGACTTTGCGCCGAACAGCAGCTGGTAGGCCGGGTAGCCCACGAGCACCAACGGCGCCAGGAGGCTCATGACCACCAGGAACAGGAACGAGGAGACGGGGTCGAAGATGTCGATCCCGAACCCGAGCTCGGTCGTGTCGTCACCGGCGACACCGTGCAGGAACCAGGTGGCGAAGAGCAGCACCGTCACCCCGACGGCGGCCATGGCGGTGAAGCTCGCGACCTGGTTCCAGAGGCGGTCGTCGGAGTTGCCGGGAGCCTCCTCGGCCTGACGCGGTTGGACGGCGAGCGCGACACCGGCGAGGGCCATGCCGATACCGCTGCCGAGACCGCCGCCCAGGTCGTCGCCGATGTTCACGAGCTCGAAGATCACGGCGGCCACGACGCTCAGCAGAAGCGGCGCGTTCAGGGCGAGCTTGATGAGTCGGTAGTGCTGCGGACCCCAGGTGGGCACCACGCGTGCCTTGGCGACGTAGGGGACCGCCAGGGAGGCGACGCCGAGCAGGACGGCGATGATGACCCACCAGCGCTCGCCGGCGTGGTTGAACACGTCGAGCTGTGTCTCCGGCTCGTCGTTGAGGTCCCACGGCATGCCGAGGCAGGCGAAGAGGGCGACTGCGGCGGCGGCGTCACGCACGTAGTCGCTGATCGGCCAGCCGAGGAACGGGTTGACCTTGGGCCCGGCCGGCTGGGGCGGGTAGCCGGGCTGGCCGTAGCCCTGGGGCGCGTACCCCTGCTGGGGCGGGTAGCCCGGCTGAGGTGCAAAGCCGGGCGGCGCGCCCTGCGGGGCCGGAGGAAACTGGGCGGTCGGGTTCGGCTGCGGCGGCTGGGGAGGGCCGGGCTGCGGAGGCGGGGCCTGGGAGTAGCCCGGAGCCGGGGGCCCGGGGAACGGCGCGGGCGGCGGCAGGGGTGGTCCGGCGGGCGGCCCCGCGGGTGGTCCGGCCGGACTGCCGGACGGGGGGTACATGGTCACGTCGGCGGGCGGCGGGCTCGGCCGCGCCACCGTCAGGTCGGCCCCGTCGGTGTCGTGCTCGTGTTCCGGTGCGGCAGGGGGTGCGGCGGAACCTGCCTCGAGCGGTCGCCCGCACGAGCCGCAGAACGTCCCACCGTCGTTG
The DNA here is from genome assembly GCA_963825985.1 of uncultured Actinomycetota bacterium. Taxonomy (GTDB): domain Bacteria; phylum Actinomycetota; class Actinomycetes; order Propionibacteriales; family Nocardioidaceae; genus Nocardioides. The sequence goes on from CAWGVK010000002.1 coordinate 567,700, forward strand.
GCGGCTCCGCAGTGTCCGCAGAAGTTGGCCATGCCCGATCAGCCCTCCGTGTTCGTTCCGAGATTCGACACCCGGAAACCTATACCGTGCTGACCTCGCACGTTCGAGCGCCGAGAGCGATTCGATGAGTCACGGTCCGTTCCGCCCCCAGGTGGTGACGCCCCTGGTGTGGGTCGTCGCCGGCGGCTGCTGGATCGTCCAGCCGACCCTGCCCTGGACCTCGGACGCCACCCGGTCGCGCTCGAGCTTCGCCGATGCGGTCGTTCTGCTGCGCGGCGGAGGCGTCGAGGATGCCGTGTCGTCCTGGGTGATGGTGGGCGCGTTGGCCCTGCCGGGTCTCCTGCTCGACCGGCTCGGCGGCGACGACTGGGACCGGACTAGGAGAGGCCGAGCGCGAGCCCGGTGGCCGCCATGGCGACCGCCGCCACGACCAGCCAGGGCCGGAGCCGGTTGGACAGGGCGACCCGCCCACGCAGCACCCCCGGGATGCTCTCGGCGGGAAGGTGCCGGGCGGCGACCGCCTGCCCGAGCAGCACGAGACCCATCAACAACCCGGCTCGTAGCAAGGCCGCGGAACCGATGACGTCGGACTCCATGGGCGGAGGCTACGCAGCGCGTGCCGCCGTCCCGGTCTCAATCTGAGACGGCCCGTCAGGAGCTGAGAGTGACGATCCCGTAGTCGTGGATCTTGCGGTAGATCGTCGCTCGCGACATCCCCAGGGAGCGGGCGGCCTGGAGCTTGTTGCCCTGGGCGTCGGCCAGGCACCGGACGATCGCGTCCCGCTCCATCGACTCGAGTGAGCTCAGCACCCGACGGCTCACCGTGTGCGCCTCGGGCGGGAGGTCCTCGGGAGTGATGACGCCGGTCCGCCGGTGCCTCACGACGTCGCGCAGCAGCTCGTGCACCTGTGCTGTGTTGCCGGGCCAGGCCATCCGCATCAACAGGCGCATGGCCCCGGGCGAGCAGGCGAGGTGGCCACCCTGCGTGAGCCGGGACAGGAAGAGGGGGACCAGCAGGTGCAGGTCCTCGAGGTGCAGGCGCAACGGGGGCACGTCGACCGTGCTCGGGAACAGCCGCAGCAGGCGGGCCAGGTCCGGGTTCGCACCGTCGTTCTCGGCCATGGTCACCCCGGCCCAGAGGGGATGGTCGTGGGCCTCTCGACGAGCGTCCTCGAGTGCCGACGACAGGCTGCGCAGGGTGGGACCGTCGAGTCGGTCGACGTGTCGGACGACGACACTGTCGACGCCCTCGGCGAGCGCGTGCCGCATCGACTGGAGCCACTCGGCATCGGTGGCGGCGTCGTCGCCCTCCATCAGCAGGAAGCGTCCGACAGGTTGGCGGCGCAGCTGCACCGCGCGCAGCAGGGAGAGCTTGCCGACACCCGGCTCGCCCGCGACGGCGAGCCACTCGCCCGAGCGGAAGACTCGCTCGACCTCACGACAGGCGTGCAGCCACGGCGGTCCGGACCCGACCAGGCCGGGCAGCGGCATCGTGGCCGTCAGGTCTCGCACCTTGGTGCCCTGCTGGTGGCCGGGGTCGAGCCGCACGTGCGCCACGACGCCGGCCGGGTAGCCGCCGCCGGTGACGGAACGGCAGTGCATGCGGGCCGTCTGGCCGGAGGGCAGGTCGACGGCGAACGCGCCGACATGCCCGGGAGTCAGCGCCTCCATCGCCTGAGCGACGAGTGCTGCCTGGTCCGGGGGCTCGAGCACCGTGCGGGCGTAGGCGTTCATCATCACCACGTCGGGATTCAGGGCCAGGACGACGCCCGTGCGGCGGTTGCAGGTGCGCAGGTACTCCTGGAAGAGCCCCCACTGGCTCGCGCCGGCCTCGGTCAGCAGGGCCTGTCGGATCTGCTCGGCGGTGGTCTTGGCCAGGGTGAGCAGCAGCGCCCCGGCGTCCTTGCGCCAACAGGTGAGGTCGACGGCCCCGACCAGTCGGCCCGAGATCGGGTGGTGGATGGGAACTCCCGCACAGGCCAGGTCCTCGAGGTTCTCGGCGTAGTGCTCGTGGCCGAAGACATGGGCCGGCCCGCCGACCTCCAGGGCCGTGCCGATGCCGTTGGTACCCACGAACTTCTCGGCGTAGCTGAACCCGGGCGCGAGCAGGACGCGGTCGAGATGCCGCTCGAGGTCTCCGTCACCGGTCAAGCGACTGAGCACGATGCCCGTCTGGTCGGTGAGGATGACGCTCACCGACTGACCGATCAGCTGCTCGCTCAGGCTGCGCAGGACAGGGGCAGCGCTCCTCGTCAGGGGGGTGTCGAGGTCCAGGTTGCGCTGGTACTCCATCTCGATGCGGTCCGCGGCGACCTCCAGGTCGTGCGAGCGCCGCCACGACGCGAGGATCGGGTTCCGGACGGTCTTCGGCTCGGGAGACTCCTCGCTGAGGAACAGGATCCTGCTCTCTGCCACCTGCGTCTGGTCAGGCGGAGACTCCTCACCCCGGGTTGCTCTCATCGGCGTCCAACCTGCCCCACACTCGCGTCTTGCCGAGATTCCTCCAGGGGAACGGGATCAGTCAAGGCGTCCCCCGGAGTCCGCGCACCGGCCAGGCCGCCGGACGGCGGTGGTGGTGGCGTGTCGAGTGTCGCTCAGGACGTCGGCGGCTGGTGTCTCACATTGAGACAGCATTGCCTCCAGGCGGGCGTAGCGTCGCTGAGGAAATTGTGCTCGCCGGCTGAATCCCTGGCTGAGCCCGGACCCACGGGAGGCAGCGGATGGTGCCAGCCGAAGACGAGGCCGCGGCCGAGAGCTACAACCCGTGGACAGTCGTGAACCTGGTGTTCACCCATCTGACCGACCAGGGACTGCATCCGATCCTGGGCGAGAGCGGCGACCCGGGTCCACCTGCCCGGGCCCTCCTGGAGGCGCTCGGGATCGAGCCCTCCGCCGAGGGGAACCGGGAGGTCATGCGCGACGTGCGGGCGCACCTCGCCGAGATCCGCTCGGTGATGTTCGACGACCCGTGACGAGCCGGGTGTGCCCGTCTCAATGTGAGACCTGGCACCTGCCGACCGTGGGCTTTCATGAGCAGGTCACAGCACTACTCGACCAGAGGAAGGAGTGGTGATGACTCGCCAAAGCGTGGCCAAGGCTCACGAGAAGATCCAAGAGCTGGCCTGGGAGCCCCTCTACCACGAGCCGGTGTCGCAGTACGGCACCGACTACACGTTCCAGAAGGCAAAGAAGAAGGACCCGCTCAAGCAGGTCCTCCGGTCCTACTTCCCCATGCAGGAGGAGAAGGACCACCGCGTCTACGGCGCCGCCGACGGAGCGATCCGCGGCAACATGTTCCGCCAGGTCCAGCCCCGATGGCTGGAGTGGCAGAAGCTCTTCCTGAGCATCATCCCGCTGCCCGAGATCTCCGCAGCGCGCGCGATGCCCCTGCTGTTCCGCACCGTGCCCAACCCCGAGCTCCACAACGGCCAGGCCATCCAGATGATCGACGAGGTCCGGCACTCGACGATCCAGCAGAACCTCAAGCGCCTCTACATGAACAACTACATCGACCCGGCCGGCTTCAACAGCAGCCTGCGCAACTTCCAGAACGACTACTGCGGCACGATCGGCCGGCAGTTCGCCGAGGGCTTCATCACCGGTGACGCGATCACCGCGGCGAGCATCTACCTCACGATCGTGGCCGAGACGGCGTTCACGAACACCCTGTTCGTGGCCATGCCGGCCGAGGCGGCCGCCAACGGCGACTACCTGCTGCCGACGGTGTTCCACTCGGTGCAGTCCGACGAGTCGCGCCACATCAGCAACGGCTACGCGACCCTGCTGATGGCGCTGGCCGACGAGGGCAACCACCAGCTCCTCGAGCGCGACCTGCGCTACGCGTGGTGGAACAACCACCGCGTCGTCGACGCGGCGATCGGCACCTTCATCGAGTACGGCACGAAGGACCGCCGCAAGGACCGGGAGAGCTACGCCGAGATGTGGCGCCGGTGGATCTACGACGACTACTACCGCAGCTACCTCGTGCCGCTGGAGAAGTACGGCCTGGTGATCCCCCACGACCTCATCGAGGAGTCGTGGAACCAGATCTGGAACAAGGGCTACGTGCACGAGGTCGCGCAGTTCTTCTGCACCGGGTGGCTCGCCAACTACTGGCGGATGGACCCGATGACCGACAAGGACTTCGAGTGGTTCGAGTTCAAGTACCCGGGCTGGTACGACAAGTACGGCAAGTGGTGGGAGAACTACAACCGCCTCTCGATGCCGAACGGGCACCACCCGATCGTGGCCGAGGACGTCGACTACCAGTACCCGCACCGGTGCTGGACGTGCATGGTGCCGTGCCTGGTCCGTGAGGACATGGTGATGGCCGAGGTCGACGGGCAGATGCGCACCTACTGCCACGAGGCCTGCCGCTGGACCGACGTCGAGGCGTTCCGGCCGACGTACCAGGGCCGCGAGACCCCCAACATGGGTCAGCTCATCGGCAAGCGCGAGTGGGAGACGCTCTACCACGGCTGGAACTGGGCCGACGTCGTCTCCGACATGGGCTACGTCCGCGACGACGGCCACACCCTGGTGGCCCAGCCGCACCTGGACCTGAACCCGAAGAAGATGTGGAACCTCGACCACCTCCGGCGGATGGGTCCGTTGCAGAGCCCGAACGTGCTCCTCAACGAGATGACCCCCGAGGAGCAGCAGGCGTTCCACGCCAACTACATCAAGGGAGGCCCCGCCGGGAGACCAGCTCCCGCAGACGCCTGACCCCGAGGACCGACACCGACGGGTCGGCGAGGCGAGCCGCGCACGTGCGCGGCCCTCCTCGCCGGTCCTACCACCCGTGGAAGGGGGGAGCATGGGCGACAAGCACGTGGTGCGGTTCGAGCCGGTCGGCGTCGAGATCGAGGTCGACGAGGAGCAGACCGTGCTCCGGGCCGCTGCCGAGCAGGGCATCACCCTCATGCACGGGTGCAAGGAAGGTCAGTGCGCCGCGTGCAAGTCGTTCGTGCTCGACGGCGACGACATCGAGCTCGACAAGTACTCCACGTTCGCGCTGCCCGACTTCGAGCTCGACGAGGGGTTCACGCTGCTCTGCCGGGCGCACGTCTTCGAGGACGTGACCATCGAGCTCCTCAACTACGACGAGGAGATGCTCCGCTCCGGCCACCCCATCCAGGACGTCGTCACCGAGGTCGTCTCCAAGGACAACGTCACCCACGACATGCGCCACCTCGTGCTGAGGCTCGTCGAGCCGAGCGACCTGGCGTTCTGGCCCGGCCAGTACGTCGACATCGCCATCCCGGGCAGCGAGGAGACCCGGTCGTTCTCCATGGCCAACGTCTCCACCCAGGAGAACGGACAGCTCGAGTTCGTGATCCGGTGCTACCCGGACGGTCGCTTCTCCCACTTCCTGGACGCCGAGCTCGCCGTCGGAGACCGGCTCGACGTGACCGGCCCCTTCGGGGTGTTCACGCTGCGCGACGGACGTGACTCCGACCTCGTGTTCGTCGGCGGTGGCGCCGGGATGGCGCCGATCCTGTCCGTGCTGCGCTCGCTGGCCGGGCGCGGGAGCACCCGCAAGGCGACGTACTACTACGGCGCGCGTACCCAGCGCGACCTCTGCTTCGAGAAGGAGCTGCGCGCCCTCACCGAGTCACTGCCCAACTTCACCTACGTGCCGGCGCTCTCGGAGGCGGACGACGCGGAGCCCTGGGAAGGCGAGGTCGGGCTGATCACCGACGTCGTCGCGAAGCACGAGACCGATCTGTCGGAGACCGACTCCTACGTCTGCGGCCCGCCGCCGATGGTCGAGGCGGCCATGGATGTGCTCAGCGGACTGGGTGCACCCGAGAAGCACATCTACTACGACAAGTTCACCACCACCGGCTCCTCGTGAGCCACGAAGCGAAAGCGAGGCGGACCTGACATGGCCACCGAAGACGCAGTTCTCGAACGCAGCTCACCCAAGCCCGAGTTCACCGACGCCGAGGCCGGCGCCAAGGTCTTTCCGGACTCCACCTCGCGGCGCTACAACTACTACACGCCCCAGAAGCGCAAGCAGTCCCACTACGAGGACGTCACCGTCGAGGTGCAGCCCGACCCGAGGCACTACCTCGCCCAGGGCTGGCTCTACGGGTTCTCCGACGGCCGGGGCGGCTACCCGCTGGACTGGACGGCCCTCAAGGCGTGGGGGGTCGACCGGGGTGACCCGGAGCGGTTCCCGGGCTCAGGCGGCAAGGGCTACGAGTGGCCGGCGCACGGCTGGCACGAGTTCCGCGACCCCAACGAGGAGTGGGAGCTCACCTTCTACCGCAACAACTCCAACGTCGTGCGGCAGATCAACCAGAACATCGACACCGCCCGGGAGACCAAGGCCTTCGAGCAGTGGAACCCCAACTGGGTCACGTTCGTCGAGCGCAACGTCGGCGCCTGGATGCACGTCGAGCACGGCCTGGGTCTCTACCTCTTCGCGAACGCCCAGCGCCGGGCGCCAACGAACATGCACAACAACGCGATCTCGGTGAACAGCATGCACCGGATCCGGTTCGCCCAGGACCTGGCGCTCTACAACCTCACCCTGAGCGAGGAGATCGAGAGCTTCGACGGCGCCGCCCACGTGGAGACGTGGAACAGCGACCCGGCCTGGCAGGGAGTACGCCGGGTCTCGGAGGAGCTGACCGGGATCGACGACTGGGCCGAGGCGATCTTCGCCGCGAACCTCATCTTCGAGCCGCTGATCGGCGAGCTGTTCCGCAGCCAGCTGGTGCAGCAGGCGGCGCCCGGCAACGGCGACTTCGTGACGCCGACGGTCGTCGGCGCCGGGGAGTGGGACTACGCCTCGCGCGACCTGCGGTACACGAAGGCGATCTTCGCGCTGCTGACCGACGACAAGGAGTTCGCCGACCACAACAAGGGACTGATGGACCAGTGGCTCGCGAACTGGGTCCCGAAGTGCCTGGTCGCCGCGCGCGAGATGTCGCCGATCTGGTCACAGCCCGACGCCAAGCCGCCGCGGTTCGAGGACGGCCTGGACCGGGCCAAGAGCCGCTTCAGCGGCATCCTGTCCGAGCTCAACCTGAACGACCCGAAGGAGCTGACCCAGTGAGCGGCTACCAGTCCACCGAGACCAGATACGCGACGACCGAGAGCACGTTCAAGGCCGACAACACCGCGTCGAACAGGTGCGGCGTCACCCTGATGAACAACCAGGTGGGGGCCGTGGTGGCCGAGGTGATGGGCACCAAGGAAGGCGTCACCATCACCCCGCTGCCGTCGATGATCCGCGTCGACGGGATCAACCGGATGGACTTCGACTACGACGAGATCTCCGAGGCGCTCGGCGAGGAGCAGGGCTACTACGACGCCGCCCAGTTCGAGGAGAACATGTCGACGCACTACGGCCGGATGATCCACGAGGACGACCGCACGATCATGTTCGCCAACCCCGAGGACGCCGCCGAGTACATCGGCTTCGACCTCAAGACCTACACGAAGTAACGACCGCAGCTCCCTACTGATCCGCGACCTCAGGAGGACCCGTGTACGAGAAGGACGGCAACAAGTACTTCATCGTCGACAGCCACATGCACTACTGGGACGCCAGCCCGGAGAACTGGGTGAAGGGCGCCGAGAACTACGCGGAGGGCTGGATCGACTGCTTCCAGGCCTACCAGGGGCTCGGCCCGCCGGAGACGCACTGGACTCCGGAGCACTTCCGTAAGGTCAGCGAGGAGGACCTGCTGAAGGACGTCTTCGAGGACGGGTACGTCGACGTCGCGGTCTTCCAGCCGACCTACCTCAAGGAGTGGTACAGCGACGGCTTCAACACCACCGAGCGCAACGGGTTGCTCGGGGAGAAGCATCCAGGCAAGTTCGTGGTGAACGGCCGCTTCGACCCCCGTGAGGGGGAGGCCGGCCTGGCGCAGCTCGAGAAGGACGTCGACCGGTGGGGCCTCAAGGGCGTCAAGCTCTACACGGCGGAGTGGAACAACGGTTCGCGGGGCTACAAGCTCAGCGATCCCGAGGCCTACACGTTCCTGGCGAAGGCGCAGGAGCTGGGGATCAAGAACGTCCACGTCCACAAGGGGCCGACCATCTGGCCGCTGGACAAGGACGCCTTCGACGTCTCCGACGTCGACCACGCGGCGACGGACTTCCAGGGACTGAACTTCATCGTGGAGCACGTCGGCCTGCCCCGCATCGAGGACTTCTGCTTCATGGCGACCCAGGAGCCCAACGTGTACGCCGGCCTGTCCGTCGTCATCGGCGGCCTGATGCACGCGCGCCCGAAGTTCTTCGCGAAGGTGATGGGCGAGCTGCTGTTCTGGGTCGGCGAGGACAAGATGACCTTCGGCAGCGACTACAACATCTGGGAGCCGAAGTGGCAGATCGAGGGCTTCGTCGACTGGGACTACCCCAGTGACGAGTTCTCCGACTACCCGCGGGTCAACGTCGACACCAAGAAGAAGATCCTCGGGCTGAACGCCGCGAAGCTGTACGACATCGAGGTGCCGGCCGAGTTCCAGCTCGACGGTGCGGGGACCCCGGCGGCCCGGGACGACGCCAAGCTGGTCGAGGACGGGGCCACGGTGTGACAGACAGCGCACAGCTGCTGGCCGCCCTGGACGCCGTGCGCGACCCAGAGCTGGACGAGCCCGTGACCCAGCTGGGCTTCGTCTCGTCGTGCGTGGTGTCCCCGGCCGGGGACGCCGAGGTCCACCTCCGGCTGCCGACGTACTTCTGTGCGCCCAACTTCGCCTTCCTCATGGTGGCCGACGCCTACGACGCGGTGAGCGGGGTCGCCGGCGTCCGGCACGCCGAGGTGGTCCTCGACGACCACTTCGCCTCGGACGCCATCAATGCCGGGGTCGCGGCCCGGTCCGGGTTCGTCCAGTCCTTCGAAGGCCTCGCCGACGCAGAGCTGGACGAGCTCCGGGCCGACTTCGTGCGCAAGGCGGTGATGGCGGGGACCGACCGGGTGGCCCGCCCGCTGCTCAACGCCGGCCGGACCACCGACGAGCTCGCCGAGGTCACCCTCGGTGAGGTACCGCCGTCGGCCGACCTCGACCGGCTCCGTGCCCGCCGGGCCGAGCTGGGACTGCCGTCGGACGACGGCTCGCCGCTGCTGGTCGACGCGGTGACCGGAGAGGGCGTGGGTGCGGAGGCGCTGCCCCTGCACCTGCGCAAGGCCCGGCTGACCCGGGTCAACACCGAGGCCAACGCCGGCGTCTGCCGCGGCATGCTGGCGCACCGCTACGGAACCCGCGGACAGGGCGAACTCGAGGAGGTCCGATGAAGGCAGTACGACTGCACGGCTACCACCAGCAACCCACGGTCGACGAGGTACCGGAACCGAAGGTCGCGGGGCCGCTCGACGTGGTGGTCAAGGTGGGCGGCGCCGGCGTGTGCCGCACCGACCTGCACATCATCCTGGGGCAGTGGGACGAGGCGATGAGCCCGACGCTGCCCTACACGATCGGCCACGAGAACGCCGGCTGGGTGCACGAAATCGGCTCGGCGGTGACCAACGTCGCCGTCGGCGACACCGTGATCCTGCACCCGACGCCGACCTGCGGCCTGTGCCGCGCCTGCCGGGCCGGGCAGGACATGCACTGCAGTGCCAGCACCTTCCCGGGGCTCGACGGCAGCGACGGCGGGATGGCGGAGTACCTCCTGACCTCGGCTCGGGCGTGCGTGAAGCTCGACCCGTCCACGGAGCCGAAGGACGTCGCGGCGCTGGCCGACGCCGGCATCACGGCGTACCACGCCGTGCGCAAGGCCCTGCCGCTGCTCTACCCGGGCACCACCGCGGTCGTCATCGGCGCCGGCGGCCTCGGCCACATCGGCATCCAGTGCCTGGCCGCCCTCAGCGCGACCAACGTCATCGTGGTCGACCGCAACCCCGACGCGCTCGCGCTGGCCGGCAAGCTGGGCGCCGACGAGATCGTGGTCGCCGACGGCAAGCACGTCGACGCGGTCAAGGACCTCACCAACGGTGAGGGTGCCGACGTCGTCCTCGACTTCGTGGCCGAGGAGGGCGCCGAGAACGAGGGGTTCGAGATGACCCGGCCCGGCGGCTCCTACTTCGTGATCGGGTACGGCGGCACGCTCGTCGTCCCGACCCTCGACGTGATCTCCACCGAGCGCAACATCGTCGGCAACATCGTCGGCACCTACAACGAGCTCGCCGAGCTGATGGTGCTCGCCCAGGCCGGCAAGGTCACCCTCCACACCAAGACGTATCCGCTGGACGCTGCCCCCGACGCACTTCGGGACCTCGAGGCGGGACAGGTGCGCGGCCGGGCGATTCTCGTGCCGTAGCACCCACCGTCTCACCCATCCATCCATCCACCACTCGAGCAAGGAAGCCCCGATGGCCAAGGATCTGAGATTCGGAGAAGAAGCGCGAGCCCTGCTGTTGTCCGGAGTCGACCAGCTCGCCGAGGCCGTGAAGTCCACCCTGGGGCCCAAGGGCCGCAACGTGATCCTCGAGAAGATCACGGGCTCGCCCGTGGTCACCAACGACGGTGTCACGATCGCCCGTGAGATCCACCTGAGCGACCAGTTCGAGAACATGGGCGCGCAGCTCGTCAAGGAAGCGGCGATCAAGACCAACGACATCGTCGGTGACGGCACCACGACGGCCACGGTGATCGCCCAGGCCATCATCCGCGAGGGCATGGTGGCGATCGCCCAGGGCGGAAACCCGGTGCTGGTCAAGCGCGGCATCGACCTCGCGGTGGGCAAGCTCGTCGAGCAGCTGCGCAAGGTGGCCCACCCCGTGGTCACCGCCGACGACTACGCGCGGGTCGCGAGCATCTCGGCCAACAACGACGAGACCGTCGGCAACGTGCTGGCCGAGGCCCTGCACACCGTGGGCGACGCCGGGATCGTGACCGTCGAGGAGTCGTCGACGCACGGGATGAGCGTCGACTTCGTCGAGGGCTTCGAGTACGACAACGGCTACCTCTCGCCGTACCTGGTCACCCATCCGGCGAGTCTCGAGGCGATCCTCGACGACCCCTACATCCTGCTGTGCAGCGAGAAGATCACCAAGGTCCAGGAGATCATGCCGCTGCTCGACAAGGTGATGAGAGCGCCCAAGCCGCTGGTGATCATCGCGGAGAACATGGATGGCTCGGCGCTCAGCATGCTGGTGCACAACCACGTCAACGGGGTGTTCCGGGCCTGCGCCACCAAGGCGCCCGGGTTCGGTGACCGGCGGCTGCGCAAGCTCGAGGACATCGCCACCATCACCGGGGGCGAGGTCTACAGCAAGCACTCGGGGTTCACGCTCGAGACGATGACCATCGACCAGCTCGGCTCCGCGCGGCAGGTGCGCGTGACCGCGGAGCGCACGACCATCATCGACGGCGGCGGCTCCAAGGACGCGGTCGAGTTCCGGGTTGCCCAGCTGCGCTCCGAGCTCGACCGGGCGACGTTCGGGATCGACGAGGAGGTGCTCAGCGAGCGGATCGGCTCCCTGTCCGGCAAGGTCGCCGTGATCCGGGTGGGGGCGCCGACCAACGCCGAGCTGGCCGAGCTGCAGCACCGCGTCGAGGACGCGCTGTCGGCGACCCGGGCGGCGATGGCCGAGGGCATCGTCGCCGGCGGTGGCGTGGCCCTGATGCACGCGGCACCGGCCCTCGACGAGCTCAACGTCAGGGACGACTACGCGACCGGCGTGGCGATCGTGCGGCGGGCGCTCACGGAGCCCTGCTACCTCATCGCCGCCAACGCCGGCTACCCCGGCCACGAGGTGGTGGCCGAGGTGGCCCAGCTCGGGGTCGACGAGGGGTTCGACGCGCTCGAGGGCCGCTACGGCAACATGATCGAGATGGGCATCATCGACCCGCTCCGCGTGTGCCGGTCGGCCCTGCAGAACGGGGCGTCCGTGGCCGGCCTGCTGCTCACCACGAACACCCTGATCGCCGAGGAGCAGACACCGTGGGGTGGCAGCCGGGCGCTGATGACCGAGTTCGGCGAGCTGGACGGCGGCCTGCACCAACCGTCGCCGGACTCCAGCACCCCGCAGTCCCTCGGGCTCGGGCCCTCGGTCGGCTGACGACCACCGTGTCGACCAACGGTGCGCCCCCCGCGCCGCCGGCCGTCGTCCGCCGGCTTGAAGGGTCCGGGTCCGCGGCGCTCGCCGAGCTCGTGGAGGCCTTCGAGGACCTCCAGACGGCGCTGCGGTGCTGCGAGCGTCTGGTGACCGAGCTCGCGGCCGAGGGCGGACCGGACCCGGTGGTCGTCGAGGCCGTGTGGACGATGACCCTGCTGTCGTACGCGCGCTGCTTCGCGCCCGGCGAGGGCGGCGTCGCCCTGACCGAGGACGACGTGACCGCCACCCAGTCGAGCGAGGAGGCGCTGGAGTGGCACCGGCTCCTGCTCCAGCTGCGCGACCACCACGCCGACCCGGTCGTCAACCCCCGGGAGCGGTTCTCGGTCGGCGTGACGCAGGACGACGACGGCCGACCGAGCGGGGTCGCGATCACGTCGGCACGGCAGCCGCTGGTCGACGACCTGACCGTGCGCCAGACGGGGGCGATCGCCTACGCCCTCAGCGCCCTGGTCAACCAGCGCATCGAGGCTCGGCAGGAGGAGGTGTTCGACGAGGTGAAGACCCTCTCCCAGGACGCGCTGGACCAGCTCGTGCCCCTCGACGTCACCGAACCCGACGGCTCGTAGCCGGAGCCGGGCCGTGTTCCAGTCCAAGCCGCGCCTCGTCGGCGTCGCCTACGTCCGGGGCCCGTTGCCCCTGCTCGGCCCGGCGTTCGTCGCGGCGATCGCCTACATCGACCCCGGCAACTTCGCGACCAACATCACCGCCGGCTCGCGGTTCGGCTACCTCCTGGTGTGGGTCATCGTCGTCAGCAACCTGATGGCGATGCTGATCCAGTACCTGTCGGCCAAGGCCGGCATCGCCACCGGGAAGAACCTGCCCGAGCTGTGCCGCGACCACTTCCGGAAGCGCACCAGCCGAGGACTGTGGGTGCAGGCCGAGCTGGTGGCCATCGCCACCGACCTGGCCGAGGTGCTCGGTGGGGCGATCGCGCTGTACCTGCTGTTCGACCTTCCCCTGCTGGCCGGTGGCCTGATCACGGCCGGGGTCGCGTTCGCCCTGCTCGGTATCCAGAGTCGCGGCGCGCGTCCCTTCGAGGTCGCCATCACCGGCATGCTGCTCGTGGTCCTGGTCGGCTTCCTCTACAGCCTGGTCGCGGGCGGGGTCGACCCGGGCGCGGTCGCGGGCGGCCTGGCGCCGCGCTTCGAGGGCTCCGACACGGTGCTGCTGGCCACCGGGATGCTCGGCGCGACGGTGATGCCCCACGTCATCTACCTGCACGGCGCGCTCACGCAGAACCGGTACGCGCGCAGCACGGAGGAGGAACGGCTCGGGCTGCTGCGCAGCCAGCGCATGGACGTCGTCCTGGCGATGAGCCTGGCCGGCGTGATCAACCTGTCGATGCTCGTGGTCGCCGCCCGGGTGCTGTCGTCGGGCCCGGAGCCGGTCGAGACGATCGAGGCGGCCCACACCGGCCTGGGAGACGCCCTCGGCCCGACCGCCGCGCTGCTGTTCGCCCTGGCCCTGCTCGCATCGGGGTTCGCCGCCTCCGGCGTCGGCACGTTCTCCGGCCAGGTGGTCATGCAGGGCTTCCTCCGACGGCGGATCCCGATCGTCGTCCGACGGCTCGTCACGCTGGTCCCGGCACTCGTGGTCATCGCCGCCGGCGTGGACCCGACCCGGGCGCTCGTGCTGTCGCAGGTGGTGCTGTCGTTCGGGATCCCGTTCGCCCTGATCCCGCTGGTGCTGCTGACCCGCCGCCGCGACGTCATGGGTGCCCTGGTCAACCGTCCCCTGACCACCCTCGTCGCCGGCGTCGTCGCCGCGGTGATCTGTTGCCTCAACGTCACGCTGATCGGGCTCACCCTGGCGGGGTAGGCCCCGCCAGGGTGAGGGCGCGTCAGGCGGCGAGGGCCTCCGCGCGGGTCCGGGCGCGGGCCCGGAGGTGGAGGGCCAGCGCCACCACGAACGCGGTGGCGGCGAACGAGGCCGAGGTCAGGAAGGCGGCCTGGGCGCCGGGCAGGAACGAGCCGGGCACCGCGCCCACGGCGTACACCGAGACGATCACGGCCAGGCCGATCGCGCCGCCCAGCTGCTGGAACGTCTGCAGCAGTCCGGACGCCGAGCCGGCGTGCTCGGGCTCGACGCCCGCGAGCACCGTGGTGGTCACCGGCATGAACGCCAGCCCGGCCGAGAGGCCGTTGAGGAGCATCGGGCCGAACAGGCCCGTCCAGTACCCGTCGGAGGCCGACAGGGTGCTCAGCCACGCGAAGCTCACGGCGAGCCCCAGGGCGCCGGTCATGATCATCGGCGTCGCTCCGACGCGGGCGAGCAGGCGGGGGGTCACCCTCGACATCCCGAAGATGCCGAGGGTCAGCGGCAGGAAGGCCAGGCCCGAGGCCATCGGCCCGAAGCCGAGCTCGCCCTCGATGAACTGCACGGCGAGGAAGAACATCGACAGCTGGCCGCCGACGACCAGCGCCATCACGGCCAGGCCGCCGACCCGACGCGGGTCGCGCAGCAGCTCGGGCCGCAGCATCGGGTGGGCGACCCGCACCTCGGTGCGGGCGAGGACGGCGACCAGGAGCGCGCCGACGGCGAGCCCGCCGAGGGTCCGCACCGACGTCCAGCCGTGCTCGGGGGCGCCGATCAGCGACCACACGATCGCGACCGCGCCGCCGGTGGCGGTCACGGCGCCGACGAGGTCGAACCGCCCCGGACGGCGCGGCGTCTCGTCGAGGTAGCGCCGGGTCAGGGCGAGCACCACGAGGCCGACCGGCACGTTGATGAACATGGTCCAGCGCCACGAGCCGATGTCGGTGAGGAAGCCACCGAGCAGCAGGCCGATCGACATGCCGCCCGACGAGACGGCGCCGAACAGGGCGAGGGCGCGGTTGCGGGCGGCCTCGTCGGGCGCACTGGTGGTGAGCAGCGCGAGGACGCCGGGAGCGGCCATCGCCGCGCCGACCCCCTGGGCGGCGCGGGCGACGACGAGCATCGCCGGCGTCTGCGCGAGGCCGGCGACGAGGGAGGCGACCGTGAAGATGGCGAGGCCGGCCTCGAACATCCGGCGGCGTCCGAACACGTCGCCGAGGCGGCCGCCGAGCAGGAGGAGCCCGCCGAAGGCGAGCGTGTAGGCGTTGAGCACCCACGACAGGCCGGCCGGGCCGAAGCTCAGCGCGTCGTCGATGTGGGGGAGGGCGACGTTCACGACCGTCGCGTCGAGGATGAGCATGAGCTGGGCGACGAGCACGAGAGCGATGCCGGCGGCGGCGCGGCCGGCGTTCGGCGGCAGGTCGTCGGGGAGTGGGTGGGCAGGGGACAGGGTCTGCTGCGACATGAGTGGTGGTGGTCCTTGTCTGGCCTGGACGACCTGGGAGATGTACGATTCGGAGAGATCCTCCGGTTCGGACACCACGATACGGAGAGTGTCTCCGCTTAGCAAGTAGGAAAGGGAAACTCGTCATGCGCGCCGACGCCAAGCGCAACCGCGACGCGATCGTCGAGGTCGCCCGTGAGGTCTTCCGCGAGCAGGGGTACGACGCCTCGCTCGACCTCGTGGCCAAGCGCGCCGGCGTCGGAGCGGGCACCCTCTACCGGCACTTCCCCACCCGCGACGCCCTGCTCGACGCGATCATGCAGAGCTGGGTCGACCGGGTCACCGAGTCGACCGACAAGGTGCTGGCCTTCGAGGGCGGCGACCGCGACCTGCTCCTGGCCTGGTTCACGACGTACGTCGAGCTGATCAGCCTGCACAAGGGCGGCCCGGCCAAGATCACTACCGCGATGGGCAACCCCGACTCGCCCATCCGCAGCAAGTGCCAGGTGCTGTCGGGGGCGGCCGAGCGGGTCATCGAGCGGCTGGCCGAGGCCGGCGCCCTGCGCCCGGGCGTCGACGCCGTCCAGATGTGCCGGCTCGTCGGCGGCGTGGCCGCCGTGGCCGACCAGTCCGACACTCGACGAGGCCGCCGTCCGTCCGCTGCTGGAGGTCGTCGCCGACGGGATGCTGGCGGCGCGGCAGGTGTGAGTTTCACCGGTTAAGTGGTGAAACTGCGGGTTCTGGTACGAAGTTTCGTCGAAGAACCGTGAGTTTCACCGGTTAACCGGTGAAACTCACACCCCACGACCGCCACCACCCGACCCAGGGCCCACCGATAGATTGACGCCGTGCCCGAGACCCGGACCTCCCCGCCCCTGTCCAGCCTCGACACCGTCGCCGTCGCCACCGAGGACCCCGGCCGCGACCAGCCGTGGGCCGACCTCGGGCTGAAGGCCGACGAGTACCAGCAGATCCGCGAGATCCTCGGCCGCCGTCCGACCAGCTCCGAGCTCGCGATGTACTCGGTGATGTGGAGCGAGCACTGCTCCTACAAGTCCTCGAAGGTGCACCTCAAGCAGTTCTCCGAGATCCCGCAGGAGACGCCGGTCGGCAAGACGCTCGCCGGCATCGGTGAGAACGCCGGCGTCATCGACATCGGCCAGGGGTACGCCGTCACGTTCAAGGTCGAGTCGCACAACCACCCGTCGTACGTCGAGCCCTACCAGGGCGCGGCGACCGGGGTCGGCGGCATCGTGCGCGACATCCTCGCGATGGGGGCGCGGCCGGTCGCCGTGATGGACCCGCTCCGCTTCGGCCCGCTCGACGCCGACGACACCCGCCGGGTGCTGCCCGGGATCGTGGCCGGCGTCGGTGGCTACGGCAACATGCTCGGGCTGCCCAACATCGGCGGCGAGGCGGTCTTCGACGACACCTACCTCGGCAACCCCCTGGTCAACGCGCTCTGCGTCGGCGTCCTGCGACACGAGGACCTCCACCTCGCGTTCGCCTCGGGGGTCGGCAACCAGGTCGTCCTGTACGGCGCCCGCACCGGTGGCGACGGCATCGGCGGGGTGTCGGTGCTGGCCTCCGAGACGTTCGCCTCCGACGGCCCGGCCAAGCGCCCCAGCGTGCAGGTCGGCGACCCGTTCATGGAGAAGCTGCTGATCGAGTGCACCCTCGAGCTCTTCCGGGCCGGGGTCGTCAACGGCATCCAGGACCTCGGCGGCGCGGGCCTGTCGTGCGCCACCAGCGAGCTCGCCTCGGCCGGCAGCGGAGGCATGCACGTCGAGCTCGACACCGTGCCGCTGCGCGACTCGACGCTCTCGCCCGAGGAGATCCTGATGAGCGAGTCGCAGGAGCGGATGATGGCGGTCGTCGAGCCCGGCGACCTCGACGCCTTCATGGCGATCTGCGCGAAGTGGGACGTCGAGGCGGTCGTCGTCGGCGAGGTCACCGACGGCGAGCACCTCGTGATCGACTGGCACGGGCAGACCGTCGTCGACGTGCCGCCGCGCTCGGTGGCGCACGACGGGCCGACGTACCACCGCCCCTACGCGCGCCCCGACTGGCAGGACGACCTGCAGGCCGACGCCGCCGAGGCGCTTGCGCGGCCGGCGTCCGGCGACGAGCTGCGCGCGACGCTGATCCGGCTGGCCGCCAGCCCCAACCTCTGCGACAAGGCGTGGATCACCGACCAGTACGACCGCTACGTGCGCGGCAACACCGTGCTCGCCCAGCCCAGCGACAGCGGCATGGTCCGCGTCGACGAGTCGACCAACCTCGGCGTCGCGGTCTCGACCGACTGCAACGGCAGGTTCGCCAAGCTCGACCCGTACGCCGGCGCGCAGCTCGCGCTCGCCGAGTCGTACCGCAACGTCGCCACCGGCGGTGCGACCCGCTGGCGATCAGCGACTGCCTCAACTTCGGCTCGCCCGAGGACCCCGACGTGATGTGGCAGTTCGCCGAGGCCTGCCGTGGCCTCAAGGACGCCTGCATCGAGCTCGGCATCCCGGTCACCGGCGGCAACGTCAGCCTGTACAACCAGACCGGCGAGACCGCCATCCTGCCCACCCCCGTGGTCGCCGTGCTCGGCGTCATCGACGACGTCACGAGGCGGACGCCGTCGGCGTGGGCCTCGGTCGAGGGCGCCCAGGTCGGCGACCGGGTCTTCCTGCTCGGCGAGACCCGCGACGAGCTGAGCGGCTCGGAGTGGGCGCACGTCGTCCACGGCCACCTCGGCGGGCGGCCGCCGACGGTCGACCTGGCCGGCGAGAAGCGGCTGGCCGAGCTGCTGCGTGAGGGAGTCGGTCTCCTCACCAGCGCGCACGACCTCTCCGACGGCGGCCTGGCCCAGGCCCTGGTCGAGGCCTCGATCCGCGACATGTGCGGCGTGACGGTGGCGGTCGACGGGGACCCGTTCGTCGCCCTGTTCTCCGAGTCGGCCGGCCGGGTGCTGGTCACCGTGACCGAGGGCGACGCCGACCGCCTCACCGACCTCGCCGGCACCCACGGCGTCCCGGTGACCTCGCTGGGTGTCACGGGCGGCGACGCGCTCGCCGTCGAGGGACTCTTCGAGGTCAACCTGCTCGAGCTGCGCGCGGCGTGGATGGCCACGCTGCCGGCCGCCATGGCGTGAGGGTCCTCGTCACCTTCGCCGGGGGACGCGGCCACCTGCTGCCGATCCTCCCGCTGGCCCGTGCCCTGCGCGACGCCGGTCACGAGCTGGCGCTCAGCGGCCGGCCCGACTCGGTGGGCGCGTTCGGCATCTTCGGGGAGGTGTTCGCGCACGAGCGGGTCGGGCCCGCCGCCCCACCCGACGGCGGCACCGGCACCCTGGTCGCGCCCGACCTCGAGCACGAGTTCGCCGTCGTCGGCCGCTGGTACGCCGGCACCCTCGCGCTCCGCAACCGCGACCGCACCGCGGCCGTGCTCGACTCCTGGCCGGCCGACCTGCTCGTGTGCGACGAGATGGACTTCGGCAGCATCGCGGCCGCGCGGCGGCGCGGCGTCCCCGTGGTCGTGGTCGACGTGATCGCGAGCGGTGCTCTCGCCCGCCGTCCGTACCTCGACGACGGGCTGGCCGCGCTCGGGCTCACCCGCCCGTACGCCGACCTCGAGGTGTGCCCGTTCCCGCCGTCGTTCCGCGATCCCGACTTCCCGCTCGCGCCCGGCGCCGCCGTCGTCCGGCCCGCGGCACCCGGTGCCGGCGAGACGCACCCGGCGGCCGCGTGGCTGGCGCACCACGACGGGCCGACGGCGTACGTCACCTTGGGCACGATCTTCAACACCGAGTCGGGCGACCTGTTCACCCGCCTGCTCTCGGCCCTCGCCGACCTGCCGGTCCGCGTGCTCGCCACGGTCGGCGACGACGTCGATCCCGGCCGCCTCGGGGTCGTGGCCGACAACCTCCGCGTCGAGCGGTTCGTGCCCCAGGAGCAGGTGCTGCCGCACGTCGACGTCGTGGTCAACCACGGCGGGTCGGGCAGCGTGATGGGGGCGCTGGCGCACGGCGTCCCGGTGCTCACGGTGGCGATGGGCGCCGACCAGGAGCTCAACGCCCGGCGCCTGGTCGCCCTCGGCGCCGGCCTCGCGCTCGACGTCATGTCCTTCGGGCCGGACGAGGTGCGCGCCGCCCTCGACCGGGCGCTGACGGACGTCGGCGTGCGGGAGGCGGCCGGCCGACTCCGCGACGAGATCGCGGCGCTCCCTCCGGCCTCCGACGTGGTCGCCCGGGTCGCGGCTCTGGCCGGTTGACGCCGGCCGGACGACCACGAGTCGTCCACAGGGCGCCCTGGTCGGGTCGTGGTCCACAGGCCGCCACGAGGCCATCCACGATCGTCGGCGGCGACGGCTGGACTCGTGGTCATGACCCGGAAGGAGACCTACAGTGACAGCCATGACCCCCGACCTGCTCGGCCTGCCGCGCAGTCGACCGCTCACCTACGACGACTTCGATGCGTTGCGTGACGCCGTCGACGACGGCCACCGCTACGAGCTCATCGACGGGGTGCTCATCGTGACCCCGGGCCCAGCTTTTCCGCACCAGCGCGCGGTCGGCAACCTGCACCTGCTGCTACGGGCCGCCTGCCCCGACGACCTGGAGGTGCTCCTCGCGCCGTTCGACGTCGTCCTGCCCGGCGACCTGGCCACCGTCGTCCAACCCGACCTGCTCGTCGCGCGGAGCTCCGACTTCACCTACCGCAACCTGCCGACCGCGCCGGTCCTGGCTGTCGAGGTGCTGTCGCCGAGCACCCGCTCCTTCGACCTGCACCTGAAGAAGGACCGGTTCCGTCGCGGCGGGTTCGCCCACTACTGGGTGGTCGACCCGGCCGAGCCGTCCGTCACAGCGTGGCGGCTGTCGGGTGCAGGTGACACGGCTGTCTATGACCTCGTAGGAGAGGCTCGCGACGACGAGACGCTCGACCTCGAAGGTCCGTTCGCGCTGAGCCTGGTGCCGCGGGCGCTCGTCGAGCGCTGATCGGTGCATCGACGGCGTTTCCTGTTCCTGCCCGCGCTCGGCGTGCTTGGTGCCACGCTCCCGACCCTGACCGCCTGTGGAGAGGATGCCCCCGTGCGTGGACCCGACGGCCCCGGCGAGGGGCGCACGTCGTACGGCGACGACCCCAGCCAGTTCGGTGATCTCTACCTGCCCGAGGGCACGCCCCGCGGGGTGGTGGTGGTGATCCACGGCGGCTTCTGGAAGGCCGAGTTCGACTACACGCTGGGCGAGCCGCTGGCGACGTCGCTGGCCGCCGAGGGCTGGGCGGCCTGGAACCTCGAGTACCGGCGGGTCGGCAACGGCGGCGGCGCGCCGGCGACCTTCGACGACGTCGCGGCGGGCATCGACAAGCTCGCCGACCTCGGCGTCGACACCTCCACCGTGGTGACCCTGGGCCACTCGGCCGGCGGCCATCTCGCGGCCTGGGCGGCCGGTCGTCAGCGCTACGACTGGCGAGGCGGCATCCCGGTGACCCACGTGATCTCGCAGGCGGGCGTCCTCGACCTGCGCGCGTCGGAGGAGAAGGGTCTCGGGGGCGGGGCCGCGGCGGCGCTCCTCGGCCACGAGCCCACGGACGCCGACGAGCGCTACGACCCCCAGCAGCAGCTGCCGCTCGACGTACCCGTCTGGTGCGTGCACGCCGGCGACGACGCGATCGTGCCGATCGCCCAGTCGGAGGCGTACGTCGCCGCCGCCACCGAGGCCGGCGCGACCGCCGAGCTGGTGAAGGTCGAGGGCGACCACTTCGTCGTCATCGACGCCACCTCCGAGGCCTGGGCGAGCACGCTCGAGATCCTCGACGACATCGTCGCACCCCGCTGACCCGGGCGACCGGTCAGCGGCCCCCGTCGCACCGGGATGGTCCGGCGTCTGCCCAGCCCCTCTCGGCGCAGCGGACGCCGAGGGCGAAGCGACTCTCGGCGCCCAGCTCGTGCGAGAGGTGAGCGATCAGCCGGCGTACCGAGCGCAACGACATGCCGACCCGGCGGGCCACGGACTCGTCCTTGTTGCCCTCGGCGAGGAGCCGCATGACCTCGCGGTCGAGCGGGGAGGGCGCCCACCCGGCCTCCTCCTCGACCGCGCCGCCGACGAGGAGTCGGCTGCCCTCCCAGATCTTCTCGAACACGTGGACCAGCAGCGAGACGAGCACCCGGTGCGTCACGAGCACCGCGCCCTCGGACGGGGCATCGAAGTTGTTGGGGATCACCGCGGCCCGGCGGTCGACGATGATCACCCGGCTCGGCAGGTAGGCGGCCACGCGGACCTCCGCGCCCAGGACGTGGAGCTGCCGCAGGTGCTGGGCCAGCTCGGGTCAGCCGCGGCTGAGCAGCGAGATCTTCTGCCAGATCTTGCGGCTCATGCTCGTCGTCAGGGTCTCGATGTTGCTCACCGCGTCGAGGACGACGGCGTCGCGTGACTCCTCGGCCACCAGCGCCGCGGCCTTGCCGACCAGGCTGAGCAGCTCGGAGCAGTAGTCGAGGTAGTGCTCCATCTCCTGCGGGGTCAGCCGCGGGTCGATGCTCTGCGGGGTCGGCACGTACCCGGCGCGGAACCGCTCGGGGTCCTTGGTCAGCTGGTGCATGTCGATCACGTGGGCCAGCGAGCGCAGGCGGTGCAGCAGCTTCAGCGAGCGGCCACGCTGCAGGCGCTCGGGGATGGAGTAGAGGAAGAACAGGGCGATCGCGGCGAAGACCACGTTGTTGATGGTCGACTCGATCAGCGGCAGCCAGTCGATGCTGCGTGCCACGCCGTCGTCCAGCGCGTCGCGGAACGCGAGTGCCAGCGCCGCGACCGTCGCCACCAGGACGACGACCGCCAGCACCCGCGAGACCAACCGGGTCCGGCGCAGTCGCACGTTGATGCCCGGGGCGGCCCCGGCGACCTCGTCGACGAGCTCGGCCAGCTTGACCGCGAGCCCCACGACACCCCGGCCCGTGAAGCGCGCGTCGATCCGCTCCTGCAGCCGGGCGATCGTCGTCCGCACCTGCTGGGCGTCGAGGTGGTCGAGATCGGCCATGCCCGCAGCGTAGGGCGCAATCACGCTGACCCGTCCCTGATGAGGGGCGGGTCAGCGTGGAGGTGGGTCAGCTGGAGCGGCGCATCGTCCGCAGGCCGACCACGAGGCCGAGGCAGGCGACCGCGGCGGCGGCCACGAACCCGTAGGCGACGGTGTCGGCCGGGTAGGAGCCGGCGAACAGGGCGCGCTCGGCCTCGATGATGTAGCCGAGCGGGTTCAGGTCGGCCAGGAACCGCAGCCAGCCGGGGGCGGTCTCGTCGACCGGCAGGAGCACGCCGGCCAGCAGCAGGACCGGGAAGATCAGCGTCTGCTGGACGGTCCAGAACAGCCAGTCCTGGCCCTCCGAGACGATCGCGAGGGCGAACGACAGCGACCCGACGCCGACGCTGAACAGCGCCAGGATCGCCAGCCCCAGCAGCACGCCGCCCAGGTGCAGGTCGAAGCTGAACGGCGTCACGACGACCACGATCAGCACGCCCTGCGCCAGCATCGGGACGACCTCCTTGAGCGCCCGGCCGACGAGCAGCGACGAACGCCGCAACGGCGAGACCAGCAGTCGCTC
Organism: uncultured Actinomycetota bacterium; assembly: GCA_963825985.1. Classification (GTDB taxonomy): domain Bacteria; phylum Actinomycetota; class Actinomycetes; order Propionibacteriales; family Nocardioidaceae; genus Nocardioides. Next base: position 590,619 of record CAWGVK010000002.1, read on the forward strand.
GTGCGAGCCGGTGTTGATCTCCATGGTCAGGTTCGACCCGGTCATCGACGCGCCCATCAGTGCCGTCATCGCGATGATGCCGGGCACGAACCACTGCAGCGCCGAGCCGTCGCCGACGTCCGGCAGCAGCGGCGCGAACAGGGCGAGGAACACCAGCGGCTGCACCATCGCGAACAGCACCGACGCCGGCTCGCGCAACATCGGCTTGAGCTCGCGGGTCATCACGTTCCACGTGTCGGCGACGAAGCCGGTCTCGACCGGCTCGTCGTGGGTGGCTCCGGCCGGCACGGCGGTGCCGGCGATCTCGATCGTGGTCATGCTGCGACTCCTTCGTTCGTCACGGTCTGGGTCTCGTTGCTCTCGCGCAGGCTGCGTCCGGTCAGGTGCAGGAAGACGTCGTCGAGGGTGGCGCTGACGACCTCGATCCGGCTCACGGGCGTCCCGGACGCCGCCAGGTCGGTGACCAGCGAGGCCGCCAGGTCGCGGCCGTGGGCGACGCGGACGGCGACGTCGGCCCCTGACACCTCGACGTTGGCGCCGTCGATGCGGACGGCCCGCTCGGCCGCGGCGGCGGCGTCCGCGCGAGATCCGAAGCCGAGCGAGACCAGGTCGCCCAGTCTCGACTTGAGCCGGGTGGCGCTGTCGTCGGCGATGACGACGCCCTGGTCGATCACGATCACCCGGTCGGCGATCGCGTCGGCCTCCTCGAGGTAGTGGGTGGTGAGCACGATCGTGGTGCCGAGCTCGCGGTTGAGGCGCTGCACCTGCTCCTGCAGGTTGACCCGGTTCTGCGGGTCGAGGCCGGTCGACGGCTCGTCGAGGAACATCAGCCGCGGGCGGTGCACCAGCCCGATCGCCACGTCGAGCCGGCGGCGCTGACCGCCGGAGAGGGTCGACACCGGCCGGCCCGCGTGCTCGGCGAGGTCGAAGGCCGCCAGCAGCTCGTCGGCCCGCGCGTTCGCGGCGGCCCGCGACAGCCCGTGCGACCGGGCCTGGCTGACGACCTCGTCGCGGCCGCGCTGCTGGTGTCCGGCGGCGTTGCCCTGCCCGACGTACCCGATCGAGCGGCGCACGGCGCGCTGCTCGCGCACCACGTCGTACCCGGCGACCTCGGCGGTGCCCGAGGTCGGCGCGATCAGGGTGGTGAGCATCCGCAGCGTCGTCGACTTGCCGGCGCCGTTCGGGCCGAGGAAGGCGACGAGCTCGCCGTCGGCCACCTCGAGGTCGAGGCCGCGGACGGCGTCGACGTCTCTCTTGTGACGGGTGAACGTCTTGGTCAGTCCCTGCGTCCGGATCACCGGACCTGTCGTTGTGTGCTGGCTCATGGGTGGAACGCTAGGTAGTCTTTAGGCCAGGTTCCTGTCCTCAATGAAATCTAGTGTCGAGACATGTCCACCAGCGCCCGGATGCTCAGCCTCCTGTCCCTGCTGCAGACCCACCGCTACTGGCCCGGCGACGAGCTGGCCCGTCGGCTGGAGGTCAGTGGCCGCACCCTGCGCCGCGACATCGACCGGCTGCGCGAGCTCGGGTACGCCGTCGACGCCTCCCGAGGGGTGGCCGGCGGCTACCAGCTGCGCGCCGGTGGCTCGCTGCCCCCGCTGCTGCTCGAGGACGACGAGGCGGTGGCGATCGCGGTCGGGCTGCGGACCGCCGCCGCCGGCTCGGTCGGCGGGCTCGAGGAGACGTCGGTCCAGGCCCTCACGAAGGTGATCGCGCTGATGCCGCCACCGCTGCGCCGCCGGATGGACGCGCTGAAGTCGCAGACCGACGCCCCCGGTCCGTGGGCCGGCAACCGGACCCCCGCCGTCGACGCCGCCATCCTCACCACGCTGGCGCAGGCCTGCCGCGACGACGAGCCCCTGAAGTTCGACTACGCCGCCCGCGGAGCCGACGTCACCCACCGTTGGGTCGAGCCGCACCGCCTGGTCTCGCTCGGGCGTCGCTGGTACCTCGTCGCCTACGACCGCGACCGCCACGACTGGCGCTCTTTCCGCGTCGACCGCATCTCGGACCCGACCGCGACCGGTCAGCGCTTCCGCCCCCGCACCCTGCCGGTCAAGGACGCCCTCACCTTCGTGCAGGCCGGCTTCCGCCAGATCCCGCAGCGGTACGCCGTCCGCGTGCGTGTCGCCTCACCCGCCCAGCCGGTGGAGTGGGCGGTCGGCCGCTGGGGCGACGTCACCCCGCTCGGCGACGACGCCTGTCTGCTCGAGATGAACGTCGACTCCCTCGAGTGGCCGGTGATGGTGCTCGCCCAGGTGGGCGCGGCGTTCGAGATCGAGTCGCCCGACGACCTGCGCGGCGCCTGTGCCGCGGCCGCCCAGCGGTTCGCCGCCGCGGCCAGGGCGGCGGGGTAGTCAGGGACTACCCCAGGGGTGTCGGCGCCAGGTCGTAGCGTCGGGCACGTGCACCTGCGGTGGCGGCTGGCGGTCGTGACCGGGGCCGGAGACGGTCTCGGGCGTGAGATCGCGCTCCGGCTGGCGCGGGTCGGGGCCGGCGTCCTCGTGGTCGACCGCGACCTGGCCGCGGCCGAGGAGACCGCCGAGCAGGTGCGCGCGAGCCGGGTGAAGGCGTGGGCCCTGCAGGCCGACGTCTGCGTCGACGCCGACCTGGTCGACCTGGCCGCGCGGGCCCGCGACCTCGGCGGCATCGACGTGCTGGTCAACAACGCGGGCGGGTGGACGCCGGGGGAGCAGTTCCCGCTGGCGCGGCCCGACGACTGGTCGCGCACCCTCGACCTCAACCTGCGCGCACCGATGCGGCTGACCCAGCTGGTCCTCGAGGGCCTCGACCACCGGCGCGGTCGCCGCGACGAGCCGGCCGCCGTCGTCAACGTGTCGTCGAGCGCGGGCCTCGGCACGGCGGCGTACGGCTCTCCCGAGTACGCCGCAGCGAAGGCGGGACTGATCCGCTTCACCACGGCGATGGGCGGCCCGGAGATCGCGGCGCGGGCCCGCATCACCTGCGTCGTGCCGGGGTGGGTCGGCCTCCCGCGGGCCCAGCGGCAGTGGGACGACCTCGATCCCGCGGTGCGTGCAGACCTGCCACCGCTCATCCCACCCAGCCGCGTCGCGGGCACCGTGGTCGACCTGCTGGCCCACGGCGACGCCGGGCAGGTCGTCGAGATCGGCTGAGCCGGTGCCTCAGGCGAAGACGCCGTCGGGGAAGGCGCCGGCGGCGAGCGCCCGCTTGACCAGGGGGACGCCGAGCTCGCCCAGTCGCGCCGTGCCGGCCTCGCCCAGCGTGTCCCAGGGCGCGCGGCCGAGCTCGTCGGTGTCGGACTCGACGGTCCTGCGCAGCGCGACGCCCGTCGTCGGTCAGGCCGCCGTCGGGCGTCATCAGGCCCCGCTCGGCGAGACCCGCGACGGCGGCGCCCCACTGCTCCTCGCGACCAGGCGCGGGTGGCCTGGGCGGCCGGCACCGTGAAGCCGCGCCCGGTCGCGGTGTGGCTGACCAGCGCCTCGATCCCGCTCAGCCCGGCGCCTGCAGGACGGCCACGTGCCCGTCGCCGCGGTGCTCGCGCAGCAGGGTCAGCCCGTGCCACAGCGCGAGGTGGGGCTCGTCCGGCCAGGCGAGGTCGGCGTGCGCGGCGTACAGCGGGCGGCCCGCCACCGTGCAGCCGGCGGCCGCCGCGCGCACCAGGTCGGCGGCCTCGGCGACCTCGGCCGAGGCGAGCACCTCGTCACCGAGCAGCCGCGTCCAGGCCGCGGAGATGCCGCGTAGCGGGCTCGACGACGGCCGCGGGCTCGGCCGCGTCCCACACCGACGGCACGAACTTGGCCACCAGGGCCGGGTTGAACACGTAGTACGTCGCGGCGACGATGCCCGGGCCGACCCGCCCAACGCCGCCGAGCGCGACGCGAAGTAGGTCGCCCGGCCCTTGCGGATGCCGAGCGCGACCAGCTCGGCCTCGACCTCCGGGGCGAAGTAGCCGAGCGCGTGCAGGGTTTCGAGGCGGCGGGCGGCGCGGCCGGACGTGTGCGGGTCCATGCCCGCCTGTCTACCGCACGGCGACGAGCTCGCGGCGCCACACCTCGGGCCGGGGCACCGGCGCACCGCGACGCTCAGGGTCGGGATCAGCGCGGTGCCGGCGACGACGACGCCGAGCGCCAGGATCGCCGCCGACCCGCCGAGCAGGGCCAGCGACCCGCCGGCCAGCACCGGCGCCAGTGGCATCGCGGCCATGCCGGCGAACTGGCTGAACGACTGCACGCGGCCGACCAGCTCGGGCGGGGTGACCGCGAGCCGGTAGGCGCCGATGCCGGCGTTGCCGGCCGGGTTGAGCAGCAGCACCAGCGCCAGGGCCGCCGCGACGACGACCGGGCTGTTCCACAGCGCCATCGGCACCAGCAGCGGCAGGAAGCTCCACGCGATGGCGATGGTCAGCCGGCCGGTCGCGAACCGGTCGATGATCCAGGGCGCCACGACCGCGCCGAGGATGCCGGCCGCGCCGGCCGCGGTCTCGACGAGCCCGAGGTGCACCGGGTCGACGCCGTCCTCGATCAGGCGGAGCACGGCGACGAAGAACAGCGCGTTGACCACGAGGTTGGTCAGCGCCGACCAGGCGAGCAGGGTGCGGAACAGCGGGTGGCCGAGGACGAAGCGGGCGCCCGAGGCGAGGTCGTCGCGGACCGACCCCGCGGGCCGTCGTACGTCGCCGGCGAGAGGTCGGTGCGGATCCGGCCGAGCAGCACCCACGAGACGGCGTAGGTCACGGCGTCCGCCGCGAAGGGCAGCCACCGCGCGACGGCGTACAGGGCGCCGCCGAGAGGGGCGCCGAGCAGGCCGGCGACGTGCTCGCGGGCCTGGTTCTGCGCCAGCGCGGTCGGCAGGTCGTCGGTCGGGACGACGGTCCGCACCGCCGAGGTCTCGGCCGGCGCGAACGCGCCCGGCGCACACCCCGGTCAGGAAGGCGACGACGAGCAGGTGGGGGAGGGTCAGCTCGCCGGCGATGCCGGCGGCGGCGAGGGACGCGTAGAGCAGGACGCCGCGTGCCGCTGGCCGCCCGCATCAGCCAGCCGGCGGTGGACCCGGTCGGCGAGCACCCCGGCCGGCAGCAGGGCACCGGCCACGCCCAGGAGGTGCACGCGCCTCGGCGGCCGCGGCGACGAACGCCGATCCGGTGAGCGCGTAGGCGAGCAGCGGGAAGACGAACATGCTCATCCGGCTGCCGAGCGCGGAGATGGTCTGACCGATCCACAGGGCGGTGAAGTCGTGGTTGCGGGCCAGGCTGCGGTACGAGGGCATATTCCGCAACATAATGTGCGCAATATAAAGTGCGCAATAGTGCGTGCGGAATTTGCTAGGATGCGCGCCGTGTGCCGAGCCGTGCCCGTCCACGACCCGCAGGTGCTCCGAGCGATCGCGCACCCGGTGCGCAACCGGATCCTGGGCGAGCTCGACGCGCAGGGGTCGCTGCGCGCCGCCGACATCGCCCGCGACCTCGGCATCCCGGCCAACCAGGCCAGCTTCCACCTGCGGCAGCTGGCGAAGTACGGCCTGGTCGAGGCGGACGCCGGAGCGGCCCGCGACAAGCGTGACCGGGTCTGGCGGCTGGCCGCACGAGCGGCGACCTCACCATCAACCTCGAGGACGTCGAGGAGGCCCCGGCGGCGCGGCGGCGGCTCGCGTGTTCCGGAGCAACGCGCCGGCCTGGGGCCAGTACGTGCTGGCGCGGCGTACGGCGACGAGCGGGCTCGAGCGGGAGCACCGCTCCCTCACCAACAGCTCGCTGCGGCTGACGAACGACGGAGGCGCGGGCGCTGACCAACGAGCTGCGCGAGGTCGTCGAGCGGCAGGCCGCGGCGAACCCGCGGACGCGACGCCGGGCGGAGCACCTACCTCTACCTCGGTGCCCTGCTCCCACATCCCGACCCGGCTGGCGTCACCGGGCGGCGACGCCTAGTGTCGGCCCGACTGCGTCCGGCCGACGCCGCCGAGGTCGCCGCGCCCTCGAGAGCGCTGGCCGCGGGCGAGCCGGACCGGGCCGACCTCCGACTGCTCACCAAGCACTACCTGGCGCTGCTCGAGGCCAAGGCGCCCGGGCACTCGGTCGAGGTGCGGGTGCCGCCGTACGCCGCCGTCCAGGTGGTGCCCGGCGTCCGGCACACGCGCGGCACGCCGCCGGCCGTGGTCGAGACCGACGCACTCACCTGGATCGCCCTGGCCACCGGTGAGCTCACCTTGGCCGACGCCCTCGCCGCTGCCCGGGTCAGCGCCAGCGGCGAGCGCACCGACCTGACGCCGTACCTTCCGCTCGGACCGACCCCTCAGCGGGAGATCTCGAAGGTCGAGCAGCCGGAGGTGGTCACCTCACCGGAGATCGAGTCGGCCGAGGCGTCGGGGACCGAGGCGCGCAGGTCGATGAGCACGTAACCCGGCGGCTGCTCGAGCCAGGTGGTGCCCGTCAGGGTCAGGACGCCGTCGATGATCGAGCCCTTCATCAGGAAGCTGCCGCTCGGCACGTCGGGGTTCTCGGCCGAGGGGCTGAAGGTGAAGACGGCGTCGAGACCGCTGTCGGCACCGCTCGGCGCGATCGTGATGTCCACCGCCGTGGCGCCCTGCGCGCAGTCGTAGGTGCCGGTCCAGAACCCGGTGATGGAGAACGCGTCGTCGCCGGGTTCGGGCAGTGTCGGCGAGGTGGGCGCAGCCGGCGAGGTGGGCGAGCTCGCGTCGGGGGTGGCCGCCGTGGCACTGCTGCTCGCGCTGGGGTCGGACGTCGACCCGGTGGCGGGATCGGCCTCGCTCGTCTTGTCGTCGGTCGCCCGGTCGTCGCCGTCGTCGTCCCCGCGGGTCAGCAGGAAGCCGGTCACGCCCCCGCCGACGATCACCAGCACGAGCACCACCGCGCCCAGGATCCAGGGCAGCTTCGACGGCTTCCGGGGCGGTCCTCCGTAGCCGCCCGGGGCCCCACCCATCCCGGCGGCGGGCCCTGCGGCGGGCCCTGGGGTGGTCCGGGCTGCTGCCACCCCGGCTGCTGCCAGGCAGGTTGCGGCCAGCCCTGCGCGGGCGGCGGCGGTGGCGGGGGCGGCCCGGCCGGCCGGCCGATCTGGGTCTCGGCGGAGTGTGGGTCCTCCGGGGGTTGTGACATCGGGGTGCGCTCCAGCGGCTCGGCGGCTCGGTCACGCCGCATCATGCCCGCTCGGGGTAGTCCCGGTCGCAATTCAGGCTTGCGGTGGCGATTTCCCTGATTTCCGTCCGGGACTACCCGGCCGGGACTCGGCCTGACGCGCCGCGAGCGGCCCGGATAGGTTGCTCGACATGAGCGACAGCAGCGTCATCCGCGAGAGGGTGACCGACCTCCTGCCCGGCATCCGCAGCGACCTCGAGGACCTCGTGCGGATCGAGTCGGTCAGCGCCGACCCCGCCCGCGCGAGCGAGGTCCAGCGCAGCGCCGAGGCAGTGGCCGCGCTCTTCCGGGCCGAGGACTTCGCCAGCGTCGACATCGTCAGCGCCGACGGCGGCGCTCCCGCGGTGATCGCCCACAAGCCCGGGCCGGACGGCGCGCCGACGGTGCTGCTCTACGCCCACCACGACGTCCAGCCCGAGAACGACCACGCCGACTGGGACAGCCCGCCGTTCGAGCCCACCGAGCGCGGAGACCGCCTCTACGCCCGCGGCGCGGCCGACGACAAGGCGGGCATCGCGGCCCACCTGGGCGCGCTGCGCGTCTTCGGCCCCGACCTGCCCGTGAGCGTCACGATGTTCATCGAGGGTGAGGAGGAGGTCGGCTCCGACACCCTCCCGGCCCTGCTGAAGGAGTACCAGGAGGCAGCTGCGCGCCGACGTGATCGTGATCGCCGACTCCGGCAACTGGGACATCGGCGAGCCCGCGCTCACCACCAGCCTGCGCGGGCTGGTGCGGGTCGACGTCGAGGTCCGCACCCTGACCCACGCCGTCCACTCCGGCATGTGGGGCGGCCTCGTGCCCGACGCCCTGATCACGCTGAGCCGGGTGATCGCCTCGCTCCACGACGACGCCGGCAACGTCGCGATCGAGGGCCTGCACGCCGGCCCCGCGGCCGATGTGGAGTACCCGGAGGAGCGGCTGCGCGCCGAGTCGGGCGCCAACCCGGGCATCGAGTGGATCGGCAGCGACTCGGTCGTCGAGCGGCTGTGGACCAAGCCGGCGCTGAGCATCACCGGGCTCGACGCGCCGCAGGTCGCCGGCGCCAGCAACACCCTGGTGCCCGCGGCCCGCGCCAAGATCAGCCTGCGCATCGCCCCCGGCGACACCACGGCCAACGCCCTCGCCTGCCTGCGCAAGCACCTCGAGGCGCACGTGCCGTGGGGTGCCGAGCTGTCGGTGACCGTCGTCGACACCGGCGAGGCGACCCAGATCGACGCCACCGGCCCGGCGTACGACGCCGCGCGCGCGGCCTTCACCGAGGCGTGGGACGGCACGGCGCCGGTCGACATGGGGGTCGGCGGCTCGATCCCCTTCATCGCCGAGTTCCTCGACGCCTTCCCGCAGGCCAGCGTGCTGGTGACCGGCGTCGAGGACCCCGACACCCGCGCCCACGGCGCCAACGAGGGCCTCCACCTCGCCGAGTTCGAGAAGGTCGTCCTCGCTGAGGCGCTCCTGCTCCGCAACCTCGGCGCCCTGTAGAGAACGGTCACGCCGGTGCCCCCGACCACGGTCGAGTTCCTCGCTGAGCACCGGCGCGAGCGCCTCCTGATCGTCGCCGAGGAGCTCGTGGAGATGATCCAGGGCGCCAACCCCGCCTACCAGGTCGACCGGGTACCCCGTGAGGACCTGTGGCGCTCCTGCCACGACAACGTGGCCCGGATCCTCGAGCTGCTCTCCGAGTCGGTGCGCGACGGCACCAGCACCCGCCGCGACGACGACGACCCGGTCTACGACGCCGCGCGCGCCACCGGTGCCCGCCGGGCCCGGCAGGGCCTGCCCCTCGACGACGTGCTCCGGTCCTTCCGGTTCGGCGGCCGGCTGATCTGGCAGGACCTCATCGAGCGTGGTGAGGACACCCTCGGAGCCAGCGAGCTGCGTGAGATCGGCACCCGCCTGTGGGAGGTCGTCGACGACACCTCGGCCCAGGTCGCGATCGCCTACCACCAGCACGAGCGCGCGCTGGTGCGGGCCGACGAGCAACAGAAGGCCGAGCTGCTGGGAGGGCGTGCTGAGCGGCCGGGCCCGCGAGCCGGGCTTCGCCCACGAGGCTGCCCGGCTGCTCGACCTGCCCGTCTCGGCCGACTTCCTGCTGGTCGCGGCCCTCGACCTCGACGAGCGCCGCGCCGACGAGCGGCTGGCTCCGCACGGCACCGCGTGGGCCCGCCGTACCGGCGGCGTCGTGGGGCTGGTCGCGCTCCGCGAGGCCGACCCGGCCGAACCGCTCGCGGCGCTGGCCGACGTGGCGGCGCGCCAGCGCGTCCCACTCGGCGTCTCGCCGGCGGTGTCCGGTCTGGCCGGTGTGGACGACGGTTTCCGGCTGGCCACGCTCGCGCTGCGGGCCCAGGGGTCGACGCCCGGCGTCGCGTCGCTCGACGCCCGACTGCCCGAGGCGCTCGCTGCTCAGCTCGCCGACGGTCGCCGAGCGTCTCCTCGCACGCTGGGTCCACCCCCTGCTGGGGCTGCCGGAGGTCGAGTCGAGACCGCTGCTGGCGACCCTCAGCGCGTGGGTCGAGACCGGCGGCTCGGCCACCCGCACCGCGGCCGTCGTGCCGTGCCACCGCAACACGGTCGTCAACCGGTGCGCCGGGTCTCCGAGCTGACCGGCACCGGGCTGCTCGACCAGGCCCCGCCCGTCGAGCTCGACCTCGCCCTGCGGGCCTGGCGGACGGGCATCACGGGGCAGACCCCAGCCCGCCGGGTGTAGGCCAGTGCAGCCTGCACAACGCAACCGGCCGATGCTGGGCGCGCAGTGCATGGTGTGGCCCGGTGACGGCTGTCACAGTGGAGGCAGTGCCCGCTTCGACACTGGAGTCCCTTCTTCAGGGTGGGTGCAAGTCATGGGGTGACGATGTCGATCTCAGAGCGCTCACACGCGTCCGGCAACATGCACAACGACGACCACGAGTCCTCCGGCCTCGGTCGGCGCAGCTTCCTCGGCTACGTGATGGCGGGCAGCACGCTCGTGGTCGCCGCCGACCTGTCGATGGCCTCGACGGCCCGCGCCGCGATCCCGTCGGGTCCCCAGATCCCCGAGCTCTACGACCTCGAGGACCTGCAGACCGACTCGGCGCTGCCGACGTCGCAGCTGATCACGGTCACGATCAACACCGACGGCACGGCGTCCTTCGCGATCCCGCGGGCCGAGGTCGGCCAGGGCATCGTGACCTCGACCGCGATCATCCTCGCCGAGGAGCTCGACCTCCCGGTCGACAAGGTCAAGGTGACGCTGGCTCCGGCACGCCCCGAGCTGCTGCTCAACCAGCTCACCGGCGGGTCGAACACCACGTTCTCGACCTACACGCCCATCCGCGTCGCCGCGGCGATCGCGCGCAAGAAGCTGCTCGAGGCGGCCGCCATCCTGTTCGGCACCACGGCCGACCGCCTCACGTCCACCGGCGGCGTCATCAGCGACAACCTCGGCAACAGCGCCACCTACGGTGACCTCGCCACCGACGCTGCCAGCCAGGTCGTCGAGGCCGTCGAGGTCCTGCTCCGCCCCAAGCGCGAGTTCAAGGTCATCGGCAAGCCGCTCAACCGGACCGACGCCCGCGAGGCGGTCACGGGTGCGAAGAAGTTCACCACCGACCTCGACGTGCCCGACGCCCTGCCGACCATGGTCTGCCGGGCGCCCACCCACGGGGGAACGCCGAAGCGGCTCAACAACCAGGCGGCCATCCTGCAGCTGCCGGGCGTCACCCATGTCGCCGTCGTCGACACCGGCGTGGCCGTCCGGGCCACGACCTTCGGGCAGTGCATCGACGCCATCCGCGCCATGAGCGTCGACTGGAACCCCGGCCCCGTGGCCGGTGAGTCCGACAGCACGGTGCTGTCCAAGCTCCGCGGCGGCGAGCTGCCGATGGTCGTGCCGAACGTGCCGATCCTGGCGCAGACCGTCGACACCGACTTCACGTTCATGTTCCGCAGCAGCGCGGCACTCGAGCCGTACGCCGCCATCGCCGACGTCCGCAGCGACCGGGCGGAGGTCTGGGCCGGCCTCAAGGTGCCGATCCTGGCCCAGCAGAACATCGCGCAGGCCGTGGGTCTGCGCCAGGACCAGGTGAAGGTCAACGTCATCACCAGCGGAGGCTCCTTCGGCCACAAGCTCTTCGGCGACCACGCCATCGAGGCGGCGAAGATCTCCAAGGCCATGGGCAAGCCGGTCAAGCTGATGTGGCACCGCGCCGACGAGCCCCGTCAGGGTCGCCTGCATCCGATGGCGACCTCGCGGATCCGGGCCACGCTCCTGCTCGGTGAGGTGCTCAGCTTCGAGCAGCGCCACACCAGCGTGACGACCGACTTCAGCCACGGGCTCGGCGAGATGATCACCTCGCAGGCCGACGAGCTGGACCCGATCGGTCTGGGCGGTCTGGGCTTCGCCCAGTCGATCTTCCTGCTCACCCAGGAGCTGCCGTACAACTTCGGCGTCAAGACCCAGCTGCTCAACGAGCCGCTGGAGTTCGAGGACAAGTTCAGCACCGGCAGCATGCGCAACATCTACTCGCCCGACGTCTGCACCGCGGCGGAGCTCACCATCGACCAGCTGGCGAAGAAGGCCGGCAAGGACCCGGTCGACTTCCGGCTCAAGCTCCTCAAGAACGACCGGGTCAAGGCGGCCCTGCGCAAGGTCGCGACGGAGGGCAACTGGGGTCGCACGATGCCCCAGGGCACGGCCCAGGGCATCGCGATCCACAAGGAGTACAAGGGCTGCACCGCCGTCCTCGTCGAGATCGACTGCCGTCCCGAGACCGTCAACCGCAACCTCGGGCCGGAGACCATCACCGGTCCCCGGGTCACCAAGGTCGTCGTCGCCGTCGACGTCGGGCTCGCCATCAACCCGCGTGGGCTCGAGGCCCAGATGCAGGGCGGCGCCATGGACGGCATCGCCATGACGCTGACCAGCTCGTGCCACCTGCGTGACGGCAAGTTCCTCGAAGCGAGCTGGGACAACTACTTCTACACGCGGCAGTGGAACGTGCCGAAGTCGATGGAGGTCCACATCATGCCGTCCGACTCCGACACCCCCGGTGGCGCCGGAGAGGCGGCTGTCGGTTCCACGGCGGCTGCGGTCGCCTGTGCCTACGCGCGGGCCACCGGCGTCGTCCCGAAGGTGTTCCCGATCAACCACGGCACGATCTCGTTCACGCCCAAGCCGTTCGTGCCGCCCGTCCCACCGTCGCCGACCAACGGCCTCTCGCTCACCAGCTGAGGAAGAAGGAGACCAGATCATGCCCATGCAGACCTTCGTCCTCAACGGCAGCACGGTGACCGTCGACGTCAGCAACGACGTGCGTGTCCTGTGGGTGCTCCGCGACCTGCTCGGGGTCACCGGCCCCAAGTACGGCTGCGGCATCAACGTGTGCAAGGCGTGCACGTCCCACATCAACGGCAAGGCCTTCAACCCCTGCTCGGTGCGCGTCGGCGACCTCAAGCCTGGCGACCAGGTCACCACGATCGAGGGCCTCGCCGACACGACGCCCGGTGACCTGCACCCGATGCAGCAGGCCTGGCTCGACCGCGACGTCGCCCAGTGCGGCTACTGCCAGCCCGGCCAGATCATGGCCGCCGTGGCGCTGGTCAAGAAGGTGCGCCGCGAGGGCCGCGACCTCCGCGACTCCGACCTCGACCGGATCCGCAACATCTGCCGCTGCGGCACGTACGTGCGCATCCGCGAGGCCATCGAGCAAGGTGCCCGCGCGATGAGGTGAGCGCGAGACGTCGCGGAGCGGCGTCCCGTGCTCACCCCACTCCGTCTCGAAACCCGGTGGTGGACCTGGGACGCCGCGCCCCACGGTCACCACGTACGGCGAGCATTCCGTCTTTTTACTACTGACTAGGTAGACTCCGGGAATGCCTGCGCCCTCCCTCGACGTCGCCGTCGACGTGCTGCCCGTCCACCGCACGGCCGTGATCGGCGGCGGGGCGAGCGGCGTGCTCACCGCCATCCAGCTGCTGGCCGGCAGCGACGACCCGCGGCTGCGGGTCGAGATCCACGAGGCCACCGGCATCGTCGGGCGCGGCATCGCCTACAGCACCAACGACCCGCACCACCTGCTCAACGTCCGGTCGCGGCACATGAGCGCCTTCGCCGACGTGCCGTCCGACCTGATCGAGTGGGCCCGCCACACCGGACGCAGCGACGACCCCCAGGCGTTCCTGCCCCGGCTCGACTTCGCCGACCTACCTGCAGGACCGGCTCTCGCGGGTCGCCGACCACCGGCTCAGCATCCGCGCCGGGCGGGTCGACGACGTCGTGCCGGTCGGCGACCGGTTCGAGCTCCGCACCCAGGGTGACTCGAGCACCGTCGACAACGTCGTCCTCGCCTACGGCAACCAGCGCCCCCGGCCGCTGCTGCTCGACGGCGACGAGCTGCCGGCCGCCTCCTGGCACCTGGCCGACCCCTGGGACCTCTGCGCCCTGCGGCTGCTGCCCGACGACGCCACCATCGTGGTCGTCGGCACCGGGCTGACCGCCGTCGACACCGTGATCACGTTGCTCGAGGAGGGTCCCGGACGTCGGGTGGTGATGGTCAGCCGCCACGGCCTGCTGCCGCACGCCCATGTCGCGCAGCAGTCGGTGGCCTGGGTGCACCCGGTGCCCACCGGACCGCTCACCGCCGACCTGCTGGCCGACTACATCACCGAGCAGGTGGCGACCGCAGCCGCGCAGGGTGTCGGCTGGCGGCCGGTCGTCGACGGGCTGCGCGCGGCCACGCCGTCGCTGTGGAAGCGGCTGCCGCTCGACGAGCGCCGGCGTTTCCTGGCCGTGCACGCCCGCGCGTGGGAGATCCGCCGACACCGGATGGCCCCCGAGGTCGCGGCCCGCCTGCAGAGCTACCAGGACGACGGTCGGCTGAGCGTCCTGTCCGGCGGCGTCGCGTCGATCGCCGACCGCGGTGACCACTGCCGGGTGCTCGTCGCCGGCGTCGACGCGCCCCTGACCACCCACGCCGTCGTCAACTGCACCGGCCCGTCGACCGACATCACCCGCAGCGACGACGCGCTGCTGCTCGCCCTGCGCGAGCGCGGGCTGATCGCGCCCGACCCGCTGTTCCTGGGCGTCGACAGCACCGACGACGGCGAGCTGGTCGGCGACGACGGCCAGGTCGTGCCGGGCCTGTACGCCGTGGGCCCGCCGCGCAAGGGCACCTTGTGGGAGTCGACCGCGATCCCCGAGATCCGGGCCCAGGCCGCCGGTGTCGCCGCGGGCATCCTGTCCCGCGCCGCGCGCGTGCCGGCGTCCTCGACCGCCTGACAGCCCCGTTCAGCCGGGTGCGGGCAGGAACACCCGGAACGTGCTGCCGGAGCCGAGCTCGGACTCGACCTCGATCCGGCCTCGGTGCCGCTCGACGATCCGCGCACAGATGGTCAGGCCCAGCCCGGTGCCGGGCTGGGCGACGGCCTGGGGGTTGGTGGACCGGAAGAACTCGGTGAACAGCCGTGCCTGGTCGTCCTGCGAGATGCCGATGCCCTCGTCGGCCACGGCCAGCTCGACCTCGGAGCCGTGCTCGACCAGCGACACCGTGATCGCCCGGCCGCGCGGGGTGTACTTCACCGCGTTGCTCAGCAGGTTCGTCAGCACCCGGTCGAGGTCGGCGGGGTCGCAGCACGTCAGCACCTCGTGGTCGGGTGCGACCACGCGCACGGTGAGGTCGCGGCGTTCAGCGGCCACCCGGGTCAGCTCGAGGGCCTCGTCGAGCAGTGGCCGGGCATCCATCGGCTCCGAGGGCAGCGCGGACGCCGGGTCCTCCACCTCGGCGAGCATCAAGAGGTCGTCGACCACGCGCGCCATCCGCCGAGCGGCGCGGTCGAGGGCGTCGATCGAACGGCGGGCGTTGCCCACGATCGAGGCGTCGCCCTCCAGCATCTCGACGTACCCCATCACCGCGCTCAGGGGGTTCTTCAGCTCGTGGGAGACCGTCGAGAGCACCTCCGACTTGTACGTCGCCAGCCGCCGGAGCTCACCCACGAGGCGCTGCTCACGGGCCAGGTTGCGCGAGTTGACGACGGCCTGGCCGATGTCGCGGGCGATGTCGAGCGCACCCAGCTGCTCGTCGGGGCTCCAGCGCAGGGTGGGGTCCTTGCGGCCGAGGATGACGTGGCCCAGGCACTGCTGGCCGGCGCCGAACGGCACCACCATCAGCGTGCCCGCCCCCACCGACGCACCGAGTTCGCGCAGGACCTCGTGGGTGTCGTCGGTGAGCGGCTCGGGGCTGTCGTTGGGACCGCAGACCAGCGCCACCTGCTGGTGCTCCCAGCAGCTGCGCACGACGTCGCGGACGGCGGTCACGGTGTCGCTCGGCGCCAGGACCGGTGGCGTGCCGGCCGCCGGGAACTCGTCGGTCTGGTAGCTGCGGATGGTGACGTAGTCGGCCCGGAAGCCCTCGAGCAACGGGTGCCGGCAGTCGTCGAGCACGCTCTCGAGCTCGTCCTGGGACGTCGCGAACCGCACCACCCTGCGCGCCGCCTCGGCGAGCCGGATCCGCTCGGCGAGCTCGTCGCGCTCGACCGCCATCCGCAGCGCTCGCTCGGCCTGGACGGCGTAGCGACCGAGGAGGTGGCGCTGCCGAGGACCGGGGATCCGTCCCGACAGCGGGACGTCGATCGACAGCAGGCCGATCATCACGTCGTCCTCGCTGTAGAGCGGGGCGATCAGCAGGTCGAGGGGGTGCCAGGCGTCAGGGGCGTCGATCGGCGCGAACTCGGGCACCCAGCCCAGGTTGTCCTCGTCGGTCTCGAGCCGCTCGTGCGGGACGAACCGGAACCGTCCCCAGTCGTCGGCCCGGTCGAGCTCGGGGAGCACGGTCATGAGGGGGGTCGTCAGGCCCAGCATGGCCGCCGCCGCGTCGTTGCTGCCCTCGACCGCGACCGCGAACATCCGGTCTCCCTCGACCACGCTGAGCATCGCGATCTCGAAGCCGACCATCTCCGCGACCGATGCCGCCACCAGCGCCAGGGCGTCACGGGACCCGACGTCGGACCAGCTGGTGACGTCGACGTGGGTTCTGGAACGCGGGTGACCGTCCGACAAGGGAGCCTCG
Source organism: uncultured Actinomycetota bacterium (assembly GCA_963825985.1). GTDB lineage: Bacteria > Actinomycetota > Actinomycetes > Propionibacteriales > Nocardioidaceae > Nocardioides. Next base: position 606,786 of record CAWGVK010000002.1, read on the forward strand.
ATGGTGTGCGGGGGGACGCCGCCAGCCTACGCAGCAACCGCGGATCCGGCAGGCGTTCCCACAACCCCTAGACTGAGCGCCGTGCCCTACATGAGCAGTGGCCCCCGGTCCGGCGGCGACGGCCGGCTCACGGCGGCCCTCGACCCGCACGACCAGGGTCCCCAGGACGCGTGCGGCGTGTTCGGGGTCTGGGCGCCGGGCGAGGACGTCGCCAAGCTGACCTACTTCGGCCTGTACGCCCTCCAGCACCGTGGACAGGAGTCGGCCGGGATCGCGGTCAGCAACGGCAGGCAGATCCTCGTCTACAAGGACATGGGCCTGGTCTCCCAGGTCTTCGACGAGACGACCCTCGCCTCCCTCAACGGTCACCTCGCCATCGGCCACAACCGCTACTCGACGACCGGTGCGAGCACCTGGCAGAACGCCCAGCCGACGTTCCGCCCCACCTTCGACGGCTCGATCGCCCTGGGTCACAACGGCAACCTGATCAACACCCACGAGCTGGCCGAGCTGGTGCGCGACCTTCCCAGCGACGACAGCGAGCTCGACATCCACGCGCGGGCCCTGGAGTCGTCGACCAACGACACCGGCCTGGTCACCGCGCTGCTGGCCCACCACCCCGACACCCTGCTCGAGGAGCGCGCGCTGGAGGTGCTCCCGCTCCTGCGCGGCGCCTTCTGCTTCGTGTGGATGAACGAGAACACCCTGTACGCCGCCCGCGACCCGCAGGGCATCCGCCCGCTGGTGCTGGGCCGCCTCGACCGCGGCTGGGTCGTGGCCAGCGAGGACGCCGCGCTGGCGACGATCGGCGCGAGCGTCGTCCGCGAGGTCGAGCCCGGCGAGATGATCGTCATCGACGAGAACGGCCTGCGCTCCCACACCTTCGCCGAGCCCGAGCGCAAGGGCTGCGTCTTCGAGTACGTCTACCTGGCCCGGCCCGACGCCACGATCAGTGGCCGCAGCGTGCACGAGTCGCGGGTCGAGATGGGCCGCCAGCTCGCCCGCGAGTACCCCGTCGAGGCCGACCTCGTGATCCCGGTGCCCGAGTCGGGCACGCCCGCCGCGGCCGGGTACGCCGAGGAGAGCGGCATCCCGTTCGGCCAGGGGTTCGTCAAGAACGCCTACGTCGGCCGCACGTTCATCCAGCCCAGCCAGACGCTGCGCCAGCTCGGCATCCGGCTCAAGCTCAACGCGCTCGACCACATGATCCGCGGCAAGCGGATCGTGGTCGTCGACGACTCCATCGTGCGCGGCAACACGCAGCGCGCGCAGGTGCGGATGCTCCGCGAGGCCGGCGCGCTCGAGGTGCACGTGCGGATCTCCTCGCCGCCGGTGAAGTGGCCGTGCTTCTACGGCATCGACTTCGCGACCCGGGCCGAGCTGATCGCCAACGGGCTGAGCCCCGAGGAGATCGCGGCCAGCGTCGGCGCCGACACCCTCGGCTACATCTCGCTCGAGGGGATGATCGGCGCCACCGACCGTCCGGCCCAGAGCCTGTGCCAGGCGTGCTTCACCGGCGAGTACCCCGTACCGCTTCCGGACGAGAGCCTGCTCGGCAAGCACCTGCTCGAGTCGTCGATCATGGCTCCCTCGCACGGCGAGGCCCTGCCCGTGCTCAACAACCCGTGAGGACCCGTCTGTGACCCCGCCCGTCGACCAGCCTCTGGAGCCCGACAACGCCTACGCACGGGCCGGCGTCGACATCGAGGCCGCCGACACCGCGATCGAGCTGATGAAGGGCTGGGTCGCCAAGGCCAGCCGACCCGAGGTGATCGGCGGGCTGGGCGGGTTCGCCGGACTCTTCGATGCCACCGCGCTGACGCAGTACACGCGCCCGCTGCTGGCGACGTCGACCGACGGCGTCGGCACCAAGGTCGCGATCGCCCAGGCGATGGACAAGCACGACACGATCGGCTTCGACCTGGTCGGCATGGTCGTCGACGACCTCGTGGTGTGCGGGGCCGAGCCGCTGTTCATGACCGACTACATCGCGACCGGCCGGGTCGTCCCCGAGCGGATCGCGGCCATCGTCAAGGGCATCGCCGAGGCGTGCATCGAGGCCGGCTGCGCGCTGGTCGGCGGCGAGACCGCCGAGCACCCGGGGCTGCTCGGGCCCGACGAGTACGACGTCGCCGGTGCCGCCACCGGCGTCGTCGAGGCCGACCGCCTGCTCGGGCCGGGTCGGGTGCGGCCCGGCGACGCGGTGATCGCGCTGGCGTCGTCCGGACTGCACTCCAACGGCTACTCCCTGCTGCGCCACGTGCTCCTGCAGGAGGCCGGTTGGTCGCTCGACCGCGACGTCCCCGAGCTCGGGCGGACCCTCGGTGAGGAGCTGCTCGAGCCCACCCGCATCTACGCCAAGACGTGCCTCGCGCTCGCTGAGCAGGTCGAGGTGCACGCGATGGCGCACGTCACCGGCGGCGGGCTCGCGGCCAACCTGCAGCGGGTGATGCCGGCCGAGCTGCGCGCCACTCTCGAGCGGGCCACGTGGAACCCGCAGCCGGTCTTCGACCTGGTGCGCCGGGTCGGCGACCTGAGCCAGGACGACCTGGAGAGCACCCTCAACTGCGGGGTCGGCATGGTCGTGGTGTGCCCGCCGGACGCCGTCGAGCCGGGCCTGCACCTGCTCGACGGACTCGGCGTCCAGGCCTGGGTCGTCGGGCAGGTCGACGTCGACCCCGACCGGGCCGCGACCGTGCGCCTGAGGGGCCAGCACCCCGACTGGTGACGAAACCTCGCCTCAAACGGGGATCCGACGTGCCGGAACAGACGCACAGCAGGTAGCGTTGCTCCCACGAGATCCTGTTGAGAGAGCCCGGGCCGCCCACGGCGCCCGGCCAAGTGTGCGAGGGGGCTGGACCCTATGGGCCGCGGCCGAGCGAAAGCCAAGCAGACGAAGGTCGCGCGCGACCTGAAGTACCGTACTCACGAGACGGACTTCGGGGCGCTGGCCAAGGAGCTGCACGGCGACGAGAACAACTCCGACCCAGTGCCGGACGAGCCCGACGAGTGGTCGGACTACGCCGACCGCTCTCGCGACTGACCGTCTTCGACAGTTCTCCGGGCTGACTGCCCGGGCACTGTCGCGCGCCCGCTCGGTGGTCGAGGAGGTTCCGCCGGGAACCGTCACGAGACCTGGATTGTTGCCGCGGGGTGGGTGTGGCCGGGCTGGTGGGAGGGCGCACGAGGCAGGCGGCAAGCCGCCGGCCTCGCCGGCGCGGCCACACCCGTGTCCGGTGTCCCAGGGCGGCGGTGAGCTGGTTCCCGTTTCGCTCGACGATTCGGTCACCAGGTCACCGCTGGGCGGGGTGGGCTCGGGTGGGCGGTGAGCCAGTGAGGAAATCGTCGAGTAGAAACATCACTAGCTCACCGCTGCCTGGGTTCGCTGATGCTCAGGGCGACCGGATGGCATCGAGGTGCTCGTGCGGCGCCCGGAGCGACACGAACGGCGCAATCACGCGGTGGGTGTCGGGGATCTGGCCCGGGGGCGACATGAACTACGCAAGTGCGCGATTGGTGCGGCCACATGGCCCCGACCGCGCCCGACACCGACCCTGCAGCAACCGATCAGGACAGCCAGATGCCGCGCAGCCGGCCGACGTCGCGCATCCGCCGCTCGGCGAGCCGGTCGGCGGCGATGGCCGGGGGGACGCCGTCGGAGGCGGCGAGGTCGAGCACCGCGCGGGTGGTCTCGTAGATGCCGGACGCCCGCTGCTGGGCGCGCTCGAACGAGAAGCCGACCAGCTCGTCGGCGACCTGGATCAGGCCGCCGGAGTTCACGCAGTAGTCGGGGGCATAGACGATGCCCCGGTCGGCCAGGGTCTTCTCGACGCCGGCGTGTGCGAGCTGGTTGTTGGCGGCGCCGCACACGACCCGGGCCGAGAGCACGTCGACGACCTCGTCGGTGAGGGCGTGGCCGAGGGCGCAGGGAGCGTAGACGTCGAGGGCGGAGGCGACCAGCGCCTCGGTGGAGTCGACGGCCTCGACGCCCGGGTGCTCGTCGCGCACGCGGTCGAGGGCAGGGGTCCACACGTCGGTGACGACGACCTTCGCGCCGGCCTCGACGAGGTGGCCGACCAGGTGCCGGCCCACCTTGCCGACGCCGGAGACGCCGACCACGCGGCCGTCGAACGAGTCGGTGCCCCAGGCGGCCTCGGCGGCGGCCCGCATGCCGCAGTAGACGCCGTACGCCGTCAGCACCGAGCTGTCGCCCGCGCCGCCGTGGGCCACCGTGCGTCCGGTGACGTAGGAGCACTCGCGCGCGATGTGGTCCATGTCGTCGGAGTAGGTGCCCACGTCGCACGCCGTGTAGTAGCGGCCCGACAGCGACTGCACGAAGCGGCCGTAGGCCCGCAGCAGCGCCTCGGACTTGAGGGTGGTCGGGTCGCCGATGATGACGGCCTTGCCACCGCCGAGGTCGAGGCCGGCCAGCGCCGCCTTGTAGGACATTCCGCGCGACAGGTCGAGGACGTCGGCGAGCGCGTCGGCGGTCGAGGCGTAGGGGTGGAAGCGGGTGCCGCCGAGGGCCGGCCCGAGGGCGGTGGAGTGGATCGCGACGATGGCACGCAGCCCGGTGGCGGGGTCGTTGGCGAAGACGACCTGCTCGTGCTCGGCGCCCAGCTCGAAGACGTCGGCGGGCAGTGACGGGGTCGAAGACATCGGTGGTGTCCGTTTCGTGAGTGCGGTGACCACGCTGCCGGATGGGTGCCGGGTGGCGGTGCGGTCGCTGGGTGCCCGCAGGGGTGGCGCGGGACGGTTCCCAGGGTAGTCCCGCGGAGCCGAGTCTCAGGGATGGGGGACGGCGGCAAGCGCCTCGACACCCTCGGCGACGGCGCCACGCAGCACGGCGACCAGGCCGCGCATGCCGGCGAGGTCGCCGGTCCGGGCCCGCTCCTCGATCTCGGCGGCCGCGGCCCCCACCCGGCTGAGACCGAGGTTGAGGGCGCTGCCGCGCAGCTGGTGGGCGTCGAGCGCGGTGCGCTCGGCGTCGCCGTCCTCGACCGCGATGCTGATCTGGGCCAGCGACCCGTCGATGCGGGAGAGGAACGACATCCGGGTGCGCTCGAAGAAGCTGACGCCGTCCTTGACGAGCTCGCTGAGCAGCTCGACCCGCTCGGTGTCGAGGACGGCGACCACCCCGGGTGTCGCCGCAGTCGCCGGCTCGGCCGCCGCCGCCGACCGACGACCGGACCCGGCCCGGGTGACGGCCTGGGCCAGCTGCACGGGGTCGACCGGCTTGGTGAGGAAGTCGTCCATGCCGGCGTCCAGGCAGCGGTCGCGTTCGCCGGGAAGGGCCGAGGCGGTCATCGCGATGATCGGCACGTGGGTGCCGTCGGGCTCCCGGGCCCGGATCGCGCGGGTGGCGTCGAAGCCGTCGAGGCGCGGCATCCGGCAGTCCATCAGCACCACGTCGATGTCGTGTCCGGGAGCCAGCGCGTCGACCGCCTCGGCCCCGTTGCCGACGGCCACCACGCGGCAGCCGAGGTTCTCGAGCAGTCCGGTGGCGACGAGCTGGTTGACGGCGTTGTCCTCGACCACGAGCACGCGCAGCCCGAGGGCCGGCGGGGTCGGTGCCCGGTGGCGCGGCTGGACGACGGGCGCCGACGTCGCGGTGGTCGCGTCGAGCATGGCGTCGTACAGCTCGGAGGCCCGCACCGGCTTGGTCGTGCGGCCGCGGAAGCCCGCCGCCGCCAGCTCGCCCGGGCCGACCGACCCCTCGGCGGCGATCAGCACCAGGACGACGTCGCCGACGCTCTCGTCGAGCCGGATCCGGCGGCCCAGCTCGAGGCCGTCGACGTCGGGCATCTCGAGGTCGACCAGGGCCAGGTCGTACGGCGTCCCCTCGGCGGCGGCGACGCTCAGCGCGGTCATCGCCTCGTCGGCCGACGTGGCCAGCTGGGCCTGCAGGTTCCACGTCGTGAGCTGACGCACCACGAACGACGCGGCCGTGGGGTTGTCGTCGATCACCAGCACCCGGCGCCGGCGCAGCGGCTGGGCGGCGAGCAGGGTGAGGTCGTGCTCGGGGTCGCCGACGGCCAGGGGCACGGTGAACCAGAACCGGCTGCCGGCGCCCGGGGCGCTCCGCACCCCGATCGTGCCGCCCATGCTGCCGACGAGCCGCTGCGAGATGGCCAGGCCCAGCCCGGTGCCGCCGTGCTGGCGGGTGGTGGAGCGGTCGGCCTGCGTGAAGGCGTCGAAGAGGCCCGCGAGGTCGGGCTCGTCGATCCCGATCCCGGTGTCGCGGACCTCGACCCGCAGCCCGACGGTGCCGGGGGCGTGCCCGTCGAGCCCGTCGAGGGTCAGGTCGATGACGACCTCGCCCGCCTCGGTGAACTTCACGGCGTTCGAGCCGAGGTTGGTGAGCACCTGCCCGAGTCGCACCGGGTCGCCGAGCAGGGTCCGGGGGACGGCGGGGGAGCAGCCGACGATGAGCTCGAGCCCCTTGTCCTGGGCGGGTCCCGACAGGATCATCGCGGTCTCGTCGACCACCGCGCGCACGTCGAACTCGGTCACCTCGAGCTCCAGCCTGCCCGACTCGATCTTCGACAGGTCGAGGATGTCGTTGATGAGGGCCAGCAGGGTCAGGCCGGCGCTGCGCACGCCGTCGGCGAGCCGGCGCTGCTGGTCGTCGAGGTCGGAGCGCAGGAGCAGGTCGTTGAGACCGATGACGCCGTTCATCGGAGTGCGGATCTCGTGGCTCATGGTGGCCAGGAACTCCGACTTGTGACGTGAGGCCGCCATCGCCTCGTCGCGGGCCTCGGCAAGCTGGACGGCGGCTCGCTCGCGCTCGGCCACGCGGCTCAGCTGGTCGCTGATCTGCCGCATCAGCGACCAGGTGTAGACGTCGGGCTCGCTGACGTCGGCGAGCAGCTGGATCACGCAGGCCACGCCGCGTCCCGACAGCACCGGCAGCGTCACCACGCTGTGGCCGGGATGGTCGGCCCAGGGAGCGATGACGACGTCGCTGGCCTGCCAGCACTGCTCGGCCTGCTCGACGTCCGGCACGGGGAGCCCATCGCCCGGCTCGGGCAGCTTGAGGGCCGAGAGCGGTGCGCCGCGTTCGGTGCGCACGAACACGCACACCGGTCGCCAACCGCTGTGCTCGTCGAGCGCGTGGGCCGCGCGGACCAGCGCGTCGGCGACGGTGGTGGACCGGTTCGCGGCCTCGGCCATCCGCTGCAGGAGCTGGAGCCGCAGGGTCGCCTCGGTGGCCGCCTCGTCGGCGGAGCGGACGTCGGTGATGTCCTGGTTGGTGCCGGACAGGCGCACCACGGTGCCATCGTCGTCGCGCTCGACCTCGCCCAGGCCGCGCACCCAGCGGGTGGCACCACTCGAGGTCGGGACCCGCGCCTCCCAGCGGAACGTGTCGTGCTGGCGGATGGCCGTGAGGACGATCGAGGCGACCGAGTCGCGGTCGTCGGGGTGGATCAGGGAGAGGAACCACGTCCAGGTCTCCCCGAAGCGGTCCGGGGACAGGTCGAAGACGGTGTAGCACTCCTGGGACCACCACATCCGGTCGGCCTCGAGGTCCCACGTCCAGCTGCCGAGCCGGGCGATCCGCTGCGCGTCGGCGAGCTGCTGCTCGCGGTCCTGGAGGGCGACGAGCAGCCGCCGGCGCGCGGTGTACTCGGTGAGCCGGTGCAGGTAGCCGAGGAGCGCCCCGGACGCGTCGTGCATCGGCGTCCAGCTCACCAGCGTCCACGCCTCGGTGCCGTCGGGGCGGTTGATCAGCACCTCCTCGTTGTCGCGACCGGGGTGTCCCTGGCGCATCAGGCGCAGGTGCTCGTCGAGGTCGGCGCGGCCCTGGTCGTCGGAGACCGCGTCGAAGACCGTGAGGTCACCGAGCTCGTCGGGCGAGCGGCCGAGGATCCGGCCGAGCCGCTCGTTGGCGAACAGGGTCTGGCCGTCGAGGCCGATCAGCCAGAGGCCGTCGGGGCTCGCGTGCAGCAGGCCGAACAGCAGGTCGCGGTCGTCGTCCATGACAGGGGTGTCTCCTTCCCGACGCACATCATCCGCTCCGCGGCCTTCAGCGTCCCGCATATGAGCCACGCCCGCACAGACGACCGGAGCCGTCCCCTCGACGAGGAGACGGCTCCGGTGTGTCGGACGCCCGGCCGGGGGCGCCGAGGAGTGCGGTTCAGCTGGAGGAGACGGCCTTCTTCAGCGCAGCGCCGGCCTTGAACGCCGGGGCCGTGCTGGCCGCGATGTCGATGGTCTCGCCGGTCTGCGGGTTGCGGCCCTGGCGGGCGGAGCGCTCGCGGGTCTCGAAGGTGCCGAAGCCGGGCAGCGTGACCTTCTCGCCCTTGGCGAGGGTCGCGGTGATGGCGTCGAGCACGGCGGTCAGAGCCTGGTCGGCCTGGGCGCCGCTGAGGCCCGTCTCGGTGGCGATGGCCTCGCGCAGCTCAGTGCGGTTCATGGGGGTGTCCCATCCTCTCGGTCGATGTCTGGTGCGACGGCCCCGATGGGCCTCGCGGCGCCGACCGTAGCGCAGCGCTCCGACAGCACCGTGAGGCGGGCCGTTCAGAGGGGGAGGATCGACTGCCCGAGCAGGCACAGCGCGGTCAGCGCCAGGATCGCCAACATCGCCACCACGGCGACGATGTCGTGGTCGAGGTCGGCGCGTCGACGCTGCTCGTGGGACTGCTGACCGGTGGCGTGCGGGGCGTGCAGTGCGCTCATCTCGTTCCTCCAATACCTATCTAGATACTAGAGATACTACGCGCGTGTCGAGCGGGCGCAAGGGGCGTCCCACGATCGCGTGCGACCGGCCGGAACGACGTCAGGGCGTCGGGTCGATGGCGCCGGGCCACAACTTGTCGACGGAGTAGCGCTCGCCGATCGAGAAGTCGAACTGCACCAGGCGGGCGTCGTTCAGCACCTTCTGGGCCCTGGGGCCGAGCTCGTCCTTGGTGACCTGGGTGCCGTCGGGGCGGAGCATCCGGCCCTGCTCGAGGGCGCTGACCTGGCCGCGCAGGCGGTCGAGCAGCGCGAAGTACGGCGGGATCGGCGCGTCAGCCATCTCGTAGAGCATCGGCAGGAACTGGGTCGGGCTGGACTGCGGCAGCTGACGCTTCGGCGTGCCCTCGCTGCTCCACAGGAAGAACGGCGTGGTGTACATGCCGAGACCGGGGTTCTGGTCGGCGATCTCGGAGTCGTAGATGCCCGGCAGGTGGTCGCCGTAGAAGACCACGACGGTCTTCTCCTTCGACCTCTTCAGCTTGGCCAGGAAGTCGGCGAGCGCGTCGTCGGTGTGGGACAGGCCGCGGGCGTAGTTGCCGATCCGGTCGGCCTGGTCGCCGTCGACGCCCTGGACGCCGACCGGGTCGGAGTAGTTGCCGTCGACGGGGATGTGGTTCTGCATCGTGACCAGGTTGACCATCAGCGGGTCGTCGGACTCGGTGATCTGGCGGCGTACCTCGTCGAAGGCCGACTGGTCGGAGATGAACTCGTTGTCCTCGATCTTGTCGGTCTCGGCCATCGTCGTGTCGTGGATGAACTGGTCGAAGCCGAGCGTGTCGTAGACCTTGTTCCGCTTGTACATGCCGGTCATGTAGGGGTGGACGGCGACCGGCCGGTGCCCGTGGGCGGCGAACCACCCGACGGCCGAGGGGTACTGGTCGTACTCGGTCACCAGCATCTGGTACGGCGAGCTGAGCTGCGGCTCGAACAGGCCGATGGACTGGCCCGTGAGCATCTCGAACTCCATGTTGGCCGTGCCGCCGCCGTACAGCTGGGCCATCATCGAGCCGGAGGAGCCCGCCTCCATCATCGCGCGGGTCTTCGCGATGGGGTCCTCGTCGAGGTCGAAGCCCTCGAGCCGGGTCGGGTCGGTGAACGACTCGCTGAGCACCATCACGACGTTGACGTCGTCGAGGGACCCGTCGCGGGTGCGGTTGACCCTGGCGGCGGCGCGCTCGTAGCGCGTCGTCAGGGCCGCCATCGTCTCCTCGTCGTAGTCGGCCGGGGTCTCCATCGCCACGGTCGGCATGTTGTAGAGGAAGCCCCCGACGAAGCCGTTGGCGAGGTAGTTGGTGCGCTGGTTCCAGTAGCGCCAGCGGTCGCCGCCGACCTCGTACAGCCCGCGCCACGGGTTGCCGGGATCGTTGAACCGGGTGGTGTCGACGAGCAGGGCCAGGGCGAGCGTCACGATCACGGCGCGGGTCAGGACGGCGACGAACTGGCGGCGCAACGGCAGCGAGGAGGGCCAGATCGAGGCCATCCGCGGCTCGTACCTGCGACCCAGGAACCACGCGACCGCGACGATGGCGACGATGCCGATGGAGGCGAAGACCAGCATGTGGGGCGCCACCATCGTGGTGAGGAACTCGGGCTCCTTCACGAAGTCGACGTCGCTCGGGTAGACCGGCTCGGAGCGCAGGCCGAGCTTGACCCGGTTGGCGATCGCGATCACCACGGTGAACGCGACCACGATGCCGAGCGAGAACACGACGCGGTTGGTGAGCCCGATCAGCACGACCAGGATCAGCCAGATGATCAGGCTGTCGGCGACGTAGCTGAGGCCGTCGACGAACGTCGACTCCCACCAGACCGGGCCCTCGCCGATCAGGCCCGACAGCTCGAGCACCAGCGCGCAGGCCATGGCGCCGAGCCACGAGACCCGCTGGGCCCACATCAGCGCTTGCCACGGGGTCCGCGTTGCGGGCTCGCCGGCCTCGACGGTCGGCTCGACCGACTCGTCGCTGGCGTCGTCCGAGGGGGACTCGGAGGACCGCTCGGTGACCTGGTCTGACAAGGTGGACGCTCTGCTTCCGCGGCTCGAAGAGGGACGCCGCGGCAATGCGGCATGCTGGCAGGCTCAGTTTAACGACCGAGACGCCATGCGTTCATTCCCCATTTCGACGCGCCGCGAAACGCGTCGGTTCCTCGCCGGGGCGCCAGACCCCGCGTGATCGACGTCACCCGTGGTGGGCGAGGAACCTCCGCAGTCCGGCCAGGTCGTCGGTGTTGAGGTGGTCGACCCCGGCCCGCAGCAGCTGGGTCCACAGGGCGCGCCGGGCGGCGCCGGGTGCGTCGTTGGTCTCCCAGAACCGCACCCGCCGGCCGGCCGCGTGGGCCCGCTCGACGATGTCGTGCAGCCGGGCCCGGTCGGCGGCGGGGAACGGTCCGGCGCCGGTCCACGTCGACACCGACGACCAGTTGGCGCTGATCAGCGGCACGAGGGTGGCGGGCAGGCCTCCGTCGAGGTTCTCGAGCCGGCCGTCGTAGGCGGCGTACCGCACCTCCTGCGCCTGCATCGCCGGCAGGTCGCGGTTGCCGCTCACGACCACCGTGACGGCACCCGGCCGCTCGCCGGCGGCGTCCCACGACGTCAGCAGCCGCGGGTGGCGACGCAGTACGCGGTCGAGGGCGGCGTAGGTCGCTCCGGCCTCCGACTTGACGTCGACCAGCAGCTGCATGGGCTCGCGGTGCCGCGCGATCACCGGGCCGTGGTTCATCGCGGCCCGGGCCTCGAGGGGCGACAGGTAGAGGGACTCGAGGGTGCGGCCGGGTACGACGGCGTCGAGGTCGTGGGCGACGAGCAGCTCGCCGTCGACCAGCCAGATGTCGGCCTCGACGCTGGTGAAGCCCTGGTCGAGCGCGTCGCGCAGCGGCCGTTCGTGCTCGTAGTCGTTGTGGGCGTGCGCGGCCGGCAGGGCCCGGGCCTGGTCGGGCACGCGCAGCGGCGGCGGCAGGCGGTGCCCGGTGCGGTCGAGCACCCGGCGCAGCCGGTCGGGGTAGTCGGTGATCAGGCCGTCGACGCCCAGGTCGACCAGGGCGCGCATCGTGGGCTTGTCGTCGACGGTCCACGGGACGACGCGCAGCCCGGCCCGGTGCGCCGAGCGCACCATCGCGCGGGTGACGTAGGGCTCGTAGCCGGGGTCGGTGACCGCGCCGTCCTGGGGGAAGCCGTGCACCGGCGAGATCGCATCGGCGCCGAACGAGGCGGCCGCAGCCACCAGGTCGCCCCCGAAGTCGTCGATGTCGATGCCGCCGAGCCACGGGCTGGCGCCGGGCTGTCCGGCCTGGAGGAAGTCGCGGTTGGTCAGCGCCACCAGGGGCAGCTCGGGGGCGACCTCGCGCATCCGCATCAGGGCGCCCCAGTCGAAGCTCTGGATCGTCACCTGGTCGCTCAGCCCGGCCGCGCGCACCTCGCGCGCCACGACCTGCACGAACTGCTCGCGGGGCGCGGTCTCCTGCGGCGCGCCGGCCTCGACCTTGGTCTCGATGTTGAGCATCGGTCGCCGCGACGCCGGGGCCTCGTAGGCACCCACCAGGTCGAGGACCTCGCTGAGCAGCGACATCCGGGCGCCGGGGTCGAGCCGGGCGCCGGGGTGGGCCGGCAGTCGGCGCGAGCCGCAGTCGAGGGTGCGCACCTGGTCGAGGCTGAGGGTGTTGACGTACCTGCCGACGTACGGGAACTCCGGGTCGTCTGGCGCCGCCGGCGTCGTGTCGGCGCAGTTGCGCGCCGACACCTGCCGGTCGTGGGTGACCACGGCGTGGCCGTCCTCGGTGATCTGGACGTCGAGCTCGAGCGTGGTCACCCCGAGCCGGAGTGCGCGGTCGAACGCCGCCAGCGTGCTCTCGACGGTGAGACCGAGTCCGCCGCGGTGGGCCTGGAGGTCGAACGCGGCCCGGCGGGCCGCGGGCTCACCACGTTCGGCGGCGGCCACCGGTGGGACCGTGAGGGCGCCGGCGAGGCCGGCGACCAGGGCGAGCAGCAGCACGAGCACGCGACGAGGCGCGAGGTTCCGAGTGACCATGCTCGCTATTAAACGCCGGTCCGGCGACCGCTGGGCGACCCGCTGTTGAAGTCTGGGCGACGCTAACGTTGGTCGGTGCAATATCACCTGCCCGGCCTGACCGTGCGCGAGCACACGGTGCCCGTCCCCCTCGACCACGAGCGCCCGGACGGCGACACGATCGAGGTGTTCGTCCGCGAGGTGGTCGACCCGGACCGGGCCGGCGACGACCTGCCGCTGCTGACCTTCCTGCAGGGCGGCCCAGGCGGGGCCTGCCCGCGGCCGCTCAAGCGTGACGGGTGGATCGGGGAGGCGGTGGAGCACTACCGGGTAGTCCTGGTCGACCAGCGCGGCACCGGGCGCAGCACCCCGCTGGAGGCGGCCGACCTCGCCGCGCTCGACGGCCCGGCGGGAGCCGACCTGCTGGCGCGCTTCCGTGCCGACTCGATCGTCGCCGACCTCGAGCAGGTCCGGCAGCAGGTGTACGGCGGCCGGCGCTGGTCGACGTTCGCCCAGAGCTTCGGCGGCTGGATCACGCTCACCTACCTCTCCCGCGCACCCGAGGCCCTGCGGGCGTGCTACGTCGCCGGCGGCATCCCCGGCCTGCCGGCCAGCGCGGCCGAGGTGTACCGCCGCACGTTCACCCGGGTGGAGGAGAAGAACGCGGAGTACGCGCGACGGTTCCCGCAGGACGTCGCCGTGGTCGACGCCGTCGCCGACCGGCTGGCCGAGGGCGACGTGCTCCTGCCCGACGGCGACGTGCTCACGGTGGAGCGCTTCCAGTCGCTCGGCATCGACCTCGGGATGAAGCCCGGCCCCGAGCGTCTGCACTGGCTGGTCGACGGCGCGTTCGCCCGCCCCGGTCGACTGTCGGAGGCGTTCCTGGCCGAGTGCCTGACCCGCACGTCGTCGGCGAGCAACCCGCTGTTCTGGACGTTGCAGGAGTCGATCTACGCCGACGGACCCGGAGCGACCGGGTGGGCCGCCCAGGCCGAGCGCCAGCGGCGTCCGCAGTTCGACCCGGGCCGGCGTCCGCTGCTGTTCACCGGCGAGATGGCCTTCCCGTGGATGTTCGACCAGGTGCGGTTGCTGCGACCCTTCCGCGACGCGGTGCACGAGCTGGCCGCACGCACGCAGTGGAGCCCCCTGTACGACCTCGACCGACTGGCCGCCAACGAGGTGCCCGTGGCCGCGGCGGTCTACTTCGACGACATGTTCGTCGACGCCCACCTCCAGCTCGACACCCTGCGCCGGGTGGGGGCGTCGCAGTACTGGGTCACCAACGAGCACGAGCACGACGGGATCTCCAGCGGCAGGGTGCTGACCCGGCTGCGCGAGCTGGTGCGCGACGTCGGGGGCGAGCGCGAGTAGCGCGATTCCGCCTGCGGGGGTGAGGCGGCCACCCCTTCGGGTGCTGTGACGTGGAACACATGACGGCGACCCAGGAGCCAGCACAGCGGCCAGGCGGACGAACCGACGTCGACAAGGCGTTCCTCGACACCGCGACCTATCGCAGCCTCGGCGAGCAGCATCTGTCGCCCGCCGAGGAGCGGTTCGAGAAGGGGCGTCGCACGGTCGGCCTGGTGCTCGCACCGCTGGTGACCGTCGTCTTCCTGCTCCTGCCGACCGACCTCGAGGGCGATCAGCAGACCCTGGCTGCCGTCCTGTTCGGGGTCATCGTCCTGTGGGTCACCGAGCCGGTGCCGATCCCGGTCGGTGGGTTCATCGGGGTGGGGGCGATCGTGGTTCTCGGGGTGACCACGGCCGACGAGGCGCTGGCGCCGTTCGGGTCGTCGACGGTGTTCACCTTCATCGGGGCCTTCATCCTGGCCCAGGCGATGCTCAAGCACGGCGTGGCGAAGCGGTTCGCGATGTTCGTGCTGGGGCTGCCCGGGGTGGGCAGGTCGACGTTCCGCGTGATCATCGCCTTCGGCGCGATCACCGCCCTGCTGTCGGCGTTCGTGTCCAACACCGCCACCGTGGCGATGCTGCTGCCGACCGCCATCGGCATCCTCACCGTGATCGCCAAGCTGATGCAGTCGACGGGTGTCGTCGCCGAGGACTTCGACCCCCTGCGGCTCCGGGTGGGTGCCGCGCTGATGCTGATGCTCGCCTACGGCGCCAGCGTCGGGGGGCTGCTCACCCCGGTCGGCTCACCGCCCAACCTGATCGGCCGCGGCCTGATCGAGGAGGCGACCGGGGAGAAGATCTCGTTCCTCGACTGGATGATCATGGCGCTGCCGATCTGCGGCCTGATGTTCGTGGCCCTGGCCATCGTGATCCTGCTGCTGAACAAGCCGGAGATCCGCAGGCTCGAGGGCGTCGAGGACTACGTCGCCAACGAGCGCCGCGAGCTCGGCTCGTTCAGCGTGGCCGAGCGCAACACGCTGATCGCATTCGCCGTGACCGTCACCCTCTGGATCACGCCGGGCGTCGTCGCCCTGGTGGCCGGCACCGAGTCGAGCGCCTACGAGACGGTGAGCAACCGACTCGACGAGGGCGTCGTCGCCGTGCTCGGCGCCTCCCTGCTCTTCCTGCTGCCGACGAACTGGCCCAAGCGCGAGTTCACGCTGGTGTGGAGCGATGCGGCCAAGATCGACTGGGGCACCGTCGTCCTCTTCGGCACCGGCATCATCTTCGGCAGCCTGCTCGAGTCCAGCGGGCTCGCCGAGACGCTCGGCAACGGGGCCTCCGACAAGCTCGGGCTCTCGAGCGCGTTCGCGATCACGGTCTTCGCCGCCCTTCTTGCCATCGTGGTGTCCGAGACGACCAGCAACACCGCCTCGGCGGCGGTGGTCGTGCCGATCGTGATCCCGATCGCCATGGCGGCGGGGGTCGACCCGTTCGTGCCCGCGCTGGCCGCGACGTTCGCGGCGTCGTTCGGCTTCATGCTGCCGGTCTCGACGCCACAGAACGCCGTGGTCTACGGCTCCGGCGCGGTGCCGATCACGAAGATGATCCGCACCGGGGCGTCGTTCGACGTGCTCGGAGCGATCCTGATCATCGCGCTGCTGCCGGTCATGGTCGCGCTGATCGGGCTGGGCTGAGATGGCCCAGGAGATCGGCGTCATCGGCGGCGACGGCATCGGCCCCGAGGTGGTCGACGCGACCCGGGCGGTGCTCGACGCCGTCGCCGACGTGCACGGCCTCGACCTCGCGTACCGCGACTACGACTGGTCGTGCCGGACCTACGCCGACACCGGCACGATGATGCCGGACGACGGCCTCGACCGGCTGGCCGAGCACGACGCCATCCTGCTCGGCGCGGTGGGCTGGCCCGGGGTGCCCGACCACGTGTCGCTGTGGGGGCTGCTGATCCCGATCCGCCGGCACTTCCGTCAGTACGTCAACCAGCGCCCGATGACGGTCTTCGAGGGTGTCGAGAGCCCGCTGCGCGGCGCCCGGCCCGGCGAGGTCGACCTGGTCGTCGTCCGCGAGAACGTCGAGGGGGAGTACAGCGAGATCGGCGGCCGGATGAACCGTGGCTTCCCCGACGAGATGGCGGTGCAGGAGTCGGTCTTCACGCGGGTCGGTGTGAGCCGGATCGCCGACCACGCCTTCGAGCTCGCCAGGACGCGCCGCGGCTACGTCACCTCGGCGACGAAGTCGAACGGGATCGTGCACACGATGCCGTTCTGGGACGAGGTGGTGGCCGAGCGGGCCGCGGAGTTCCCCGACGTGCGCTGGGACTACGAGCTGATCGACGCCCTGGCGGCCAAGGTCGTGCTCGAGCCGGGGCGCTTCGACGTGATCGTGGCCTCCAACCTCTTCGGCGACATCCTCAGCGACCTGACGGCCGCGGTCGCGGGCAGCATCGGGATCGCGCCGTCGGCCAACCTCGA
The DNA here is from genome assembly GCA_963825985.1 of uncultured Actinomycetota bacterium. Classification (GTDB taxonomy): domain Bacteria; phylum Actinomycetota; class Actinomycetes; order Propionibacteriales; family Nocardioidaceae; genus Nocardioides. The sequence continues at coordinate 623,368 of CAWGVK010000002.1, forward strand.
CCCGACGCGGGAGCACCCGTCGATGTTCGAGCCGGTGCACGGCTCGGCCCCTGACATCGCCGGGCAGGGCGTGGCCAACCCGGTGGGCACCGTCTGGTCGGCGGTGATGATGCTCGACCACCTCGGTCACGCCGAGGCGGCCGCACACCTCATGGACGGCGTCCGGACGACGCTGCGCGATCCGGCCACGCGGACCCGCGACCTCGGCGGGTCGGCCGGCACCGGAGCCGTGGTGGAGGCACTGGTGTCGTGCGTGCGCGCGTGAGTCAGTGGTGAGTCAGTGGTGCAGCGCGAGGCGGCCGGTGTAGTAGCTGCGCACCGACTGGTGGCGGGCGACCCGGACCCGGCGGTTGCGGACCAGCGACTCCGCGAGGACGCCCAGGGTCAGGGTGGCGGCGAGCGCGGCCACGACGACGAAGGCGATGACCCAGGGAGTCACGGACGGAAGTAGTTCGAACGTCATCGGAATTCTCCTTCTACATCTGTAGTATCTACTGATGTAGAAACTACTCCTGGAGAAGGTGGGCGACAAGTCCTGGCAGTGTGGGGTGCGCCACCCGTAAGAGCCCCTCAAGGAGCAAGGAGACCGATGCTGCTCGCCGAGCTGTCCCCGCGCCGCCGGCTGCTGCTCGACGCCGGACTGCGGGTCGTCGTCGAGCAGGGTCTGCGCGGGCTCACCCACCGGGCGGTCGACCGCGAGGCGGGGCTGCCGGAGGGCAGCACGTCGGCGTACCTGCGGACCCGGCGCGCACTGCAGACAGCCTTGGCGGAGTACGTCACGGCACGGCTCGCCGCCGACGTCGACGAGGTGGTCGAGGTGCTGGCCGGCTGCGACCCCGCGAGCGATGCCGCGGTCGGGCACGTGCTCGGGCTGTTCGGCCGCTGGCTCGACGAGGGTGCCCTGGTGCTGGCCAAGGTCGAGCTCACCCTCGAGGCCGCGCGCGACCCCGAGCTCGCCGTGATCATCTCCGCGGCGCGCCAGCACGTGATCGAGGTCGTCGTCGGCATCCTCGACGACGAGGGCGCCGGGGAACCCCTCGACCGCGCCGAGGCTCTCGTGTCGTCGTTCGACGGCATCCTGCTCGCCGCCCTGCTCAAGCCGGCCGACGAGCGCACCGACTTCCTGGCCAGCGTGCTCGCCGTGACGATGCATCCGCTCAACCCGGGCTAGGGAGCCAGTCGGCCGTTCGCCTGCAGTGTGTGCAGGGAGTGCAGCGTGATCGCGCCGCGCCACTCGACGGCCTGTCCGGGCGACCAGTGCAGGAAGTCGAAGTCCCAGCCACCGTCGTCCTGCTGCTCGCCCTCGAGGCGGTCGAGGTCGCGCTCGATCTGCTCGGCGGTGAACAGCGCGCGGCTGGGCGCCCCCGGCCGCTCGGAGAGGTCGACCGGCGTGATCCTCTCGTCGGCGGTGCCGCCCTCCACGCGGACCGTGCCGTCGGCTCCGAGGTGCGGCCGCAGCCGGTCGACGGCGGCCGCGGCCCGGCGCGGGTCGGGGACGGCGTCGAGGAAGTCGAGCGCGAACTTGATCGTGTAGCCGTCGACCTCGTCGGCGTTCTCGAGCTCGCGCCAGCACCAGTCGGTTGCGCCCTTCAGCCACGGGTGGTCGATGCCGGCCTGCCACAGCCGGGCGGCGATCGCGTAGGTCAGGAACCCGCTGCCGCCGGCCGGCTCCATCCAGGGGGCGCGCGGATGGCCGACGGCCGACGGCAGCACGGAGGTCACGCCGCCGTCCGGCTCGGCGACCTCGGCGAGCCAGTGCGCCACGTCGGTCACCATCGGGTCGTCGAGGGCGTCGACGCCGGCCAGGATCTCCAGGCCGTGCAGGACGGCGGCCGGCTGGCTCTCGGGGCAGCGCACGTCGGGCTCGAGCGCGTGACCGAAGCCACCGTCGGCGTTGCGGTACTGGCGCAGCGCCTCGAGCACGGGCCCGGCCGGCGCGCCGTGGAGGAGGGTGGCGAGCCGGTGGCGGTCGACGAGGCGGGCGTTGGCGTGGACGAACTGCTCGGCTGCTGCGATGTCGATGGTCATGCCACCGACGCTAGGCAGCCGTGAGCGCCGCGTCTTTCAGGAATCGGACGGGGGTCGTGCCGGTCAGGCGGCGCACGTCCTCGTTCATGTGGGCCTGGCTGGCGTAGCCGGCCTGCAGGGCGCGGATCGCCAGCGGGTCGGCGGGGCCGGAGCCTGCCGACAGGGCGATCAGCCGACGGAAGCGGGCGACCCGCGCCAGGGTCTTCGGGCCGTAGCCGACGGCGTCCGCGGTGCGGCGGTTGAGGTGCCGCGCGCTCAGCCCGAGGTCGCGGGCGACGGCGGAGACGCGGGCCTCGGGGGCCGCCAGACGGCGGGCGGCGGCGACCACGAGTCGGTCAGGCGGGGCACGGTGCTGCAGCACCGCGGTCGTGAGCAGGGCGAGCGCCCGACTCGGGCCGGCCTCGGTCATGGCCTCCGAGACCCGCCGGCCCTCGGCGCCCCACACCGAGGCGACCGGCACCTGCAGGTCGAGCACCTCGGACGCCGGCAGCCCCAGCACCGCGCCGGCGGCACCGGGGCGCAGCCGGACGCCGTAGGCCTCCTGGCCGAGCGGTCCGGCCGCCCGCGGCCCGGTGTCGGCGCCGACCACCTGCAGGCCCTCGCCGGAGAACCACACCAGGTCGACGCACCCGTCGGGCACCACCGGCTGCAACCGTTCGCGCAGGGTGGGGTTCTCCCAGAGACAGGCGACCAGCGGCTCGAGGCCCACCGGCGGCGAGTACTCGCGGTACGCGGCTCCCACGGCAACCGAGCCTACGCCGCTCCGCACAGCGCGTGGTCGATCAGCGTGCTCGTGACGTCGCGGGTGGGTGCCGGCACGCCGTGGTGGACGGTCCCGACCTGGCGCTGGTGGTCCCGGTTGACGCTGGCCGCCTGCACCTCGTCGAGCAGTACCGCCACGCGCTCGCTGGCCGGCGCTGGGAGCCCACCGGAGGCCTGACCCGCCGATGCGACTCGTGGGTCCCAACCCGACCCGTGGACCGGTCACAGGCACACGACTCTCACACCCGAGCACCACGTCGGACCGGCTCAGCCGCAGCCGGTGTGCGGGCCTGCCGAAACCCGGTGGGCGCTCAGGACGTCATCCAGATCGGCGCCTCTGACGGCCGGGCCGGATGACGTCCAGCGTCCGACCGTACCGACCCCTCAGGAGCCGTCGCCGGCCCAGGTCGAGCGCAGGTGGTGGAGGTGGCGGGTCATCAGCTCGTGCATGGCGTCGACGTCGCGGCGCAGGGCAGCGTCGACCATCTGCTCGTGCTCCTCGGCCAGCTTCGCCAGCACGCCGCTGGAGACCAGCGCCTCCAGGCCGTAGAGCCGTGAGCGGTGGCGCATGTCGCGCACGACCGAGACGACGTGGTCGTTGCCGTGCAGGGCCAGGAACGACAGGTGGAAGTCGATGTCGAGCTCGGTGTAGGCGACCAGGTCGCCGTCGGCGGCCGCCTTGGTGATCTTGCGGGCCACCCGCCGCAGCTTCTCGACGTCGCGGGCCACCTGCCCCTCGCACTCGGCGGCGACCAGACCCATCACGGGGATCTCGATCAGCGCCCGCAGCTCGGCCAGGGCGTCGAGCTCGTCGTCGTCGACCTCGGTGACCCGGAAGCCCTTGTTGCGCACCACCTCGACCAGGCCCTCGGTCACCAGGTCGAGCATCGCCTCGCGCACCGGCGTCGCGGAGACGCCGAACTCGGCGGCCAGCTTGGGTGCCGAGTAGACCTGGCCGGGGCGCATCTGGCCGGTGACGAGCAGTGCCCGCAGCGCCTCGCCGACCTGCTGGCGCAGGTTGCTCCGACTCTCGAAGCTGGGCAGCCGCAACGGGCTGTCGGCGGGCTGTCGACGGTCGGTCACAGGGTGAAGCCTGCCGGAAAGGGGTCGGTGGGATCGAGGAGGTACTGCGCGGTGCCGGTGACCCACGCCCGTCCGGTGATGCTCGGCAGCACCCCGGGCCGGCCACCGACGGACGTCTCGGCGAGGATCCGGGCCTGGAAGCGGCTGCCGATGAACGACTCGTTGACGATCTCGTCGCCGACGTCCAGGAGCCCTCGGGCGTGCTGTTGAGCCAGTCTGGCGCTGGTGCCGGTGCCGCACGGCGACCGGTCGAACCATCCCGGGTGGATGGCCATCGCGTGCCGCGAGTGGTGCGTCGTCGACCCAGCCGCCTCGAGGAAGACGTGGTGGCAGTGGTCGATCTCGGGTGACTCCGGGTGCACCACCGGGTGCTGCTCGTTGATCGCGTCCATGATCGCCAGGCCCGCGTCGAGGAGCCGGTTCTTCTGCGCGAGCTCGACCTCGAGGCCGAGGTCGGCGGCCTTGACGAACGCGTAGAAGTTGCCGCCGTACGCGATGTCGTAGCCGACCCGGCCGAACCCGGGGACCTCGACGGCCTGGTCGAGCGCGTGGCAGTACGACGGCACGTTCTCGAGCGTGACCTGGGTTGCTCGGCCGTCGGCGACCGCGACCCGGGCGACCACGAGCCCGGCAGGGGTATCGAGGCGGACCAGGGTCTCGGGCTCGGTGACCGGCACCATCCCGGTCTCGACCAGCACGGTCGCCACGCCGATCGTGCCGTGGCCGCACATCGGGAGGCAGCCGGACACCTCGATGAACAGCACGCCCCAGTCGGCGTCCGGCCGGGTCGACGGCTGCAGGATCGCGCCCGACATCGCGGAGTGCCCGCGCGGCTCGCACATCAGCAGCGTGCGCAGGTCGTCGCGCTCGGCGATGAAGCGCAGCCGGCGCTCGGCCATGGTGGCGCCGGGCAGCGGCCCCACGCCACCGGTGATCACCCGCGTCGGCATTCCCTCGGTGTGGGAGTCGACGGCGTGGTAGACCACCTGGCTGCGCACGGTCAGCTCACCCCGGCGTCGATCAGCGTCTGCGTGGCGCCACGCACGATGCCCTCGACCTCAGGTGAGAGGGGCTGGCGCGGCGGACGGCACGGGCCGCCGCGGCGTCCGATCATGTCCTGCCCGAGCTTGATGGCCTGCACGAACTCGGTCTTGGAGTCCCAGCGCAGCACCGGGTGCAGCTGGCGGTAGAGCGGCAGCGCGGTCTCGACGTCCAGTGCCACGGACGCACGGTAGAGCTCGACGCACGCCTGCGGGAAGACCTGCGGGTAGCCCGACACCCAGCCCTTGGCGCCGGCGATGGCGACCTCGAGCACGGTGTCGTCGGTGCCGATCATCAGGTCGAGACCGGGAGCCTGCTCGGCGATCTCGTAGCAGCGACGCACGTCGCCGGAGAACTCCTTGACGGCGACGATCAGGCCCTCGGCGTGCAGCTTCGCGAGCAGGCCGGGTGTCAGGTCGACCTTGGTGTCGATCGGGTTGTTGTACGCCGTCACCGGCAGGCCCACCGACGCGATCAGCTCGAAGTGCTCGATCACGGCGCGCTCGTCGGCGCGGTAGGAGTTGGGAGGCAGGGCCATCACCGCGGACGCGCCGAGGTCCTTGGCGACCTGGGCGTGGCGCCGGGACTCGCGGCCGCTGTAGGCGCCGACGCCGGGCATCACCGAGAAGCCAGCGGGAGCGGCGGCGACGGCGGTCTCGACGACCCGGTCGCGCTCCTCCCAGGTGAGCGACTGGTACTCGCCGAGCGAGCCGTTGGGGGCGACGCCGTCGAGCCCCTGTTCCGCGAGCCAGGCGACGTTCTCGCCGAACGCGTCGAAGTCGACCTCGCCCTCCGCGTCGAACTGCAGGCTGGTGGCCACCAGGACGCCGTGCCAGGGCTGGGAGTTGGGGGTCGTCATGGGGTTCTCCTCGGAGTCGTCAACGGAATTCAGTACAATGTTACATACTACTGATCGGGACGTCGAGCCAGTGCTCCCAGCGACACCGGTGCGGCCACCAGACGCTCGGTCGTGGCGCCCGGTCCCTCCCCGGACAGCAGGCCGGCGGCCAGGCCGCAGACCCGGCCCTGGCACCAACCCATCCCCGCCCGGGTGACCTGCTTGACCTGGCGGGCCGAGTCGGCGCCGGCGGCGACCGCGGCGCGCACCTCGCCGCAGGTCACCTCCTCGCAGCGGCACAGGGTGGTCGACGGCTCGAGCACGTCGCTCCAGGCCGGGGGCACCGGGTGGGCGCGGTGCATGGCCTCGGCGAACTGCCGCAGCCGTCCGGCCGTGCGCAGGTCTCCGGGATCGGGCGCGACCTCCTCGTCGCCGAGGTCGGCCACGACGGCGGCCGCGGTGAGCCTGCCCTCGGTCACCGCGAGCGCGGCTCCGCCGACGCCGCACGGCTCGCCCGCGGCGTACACGCCCGCGCGGCTGGTGCGTCCCACCTCGTCGACGTCGACGACGGCAACGCCGGAGGCGTCGGTGGTCGTGGCGCAGCCGAGTGTCACGGCCAGGTCGAGCTGGGGTGCGAAGCCCCAGCCGATGCCGACCGCGTCGACCGCGAGCGTCGTGCGTCGCCCCGGGCGGAGTCGTCCGTCGGCGTCGAGCCGGGCGATGCTCACCGACTCGACGCGGTCGGTGCCGTGGGCGGCGACGATCATGGTGCGGGGTCGCACCGGCACCCGGTGCCTGGCCAACGCTGCGGCGTACGCCGCACCCTCGCGCAGCTTGGCGGGGTTGCGGGCCAGCGTGGTCGCGTGCGGCAGCCACCGTCGCGGCGAGCTCGACTCGTGGACGCCGACCACGCGGCTGCCGTGCTCGGCCAGCCCGACAGCCACCGGCAGCAGGAACGGGCCGGTGCCGCCGAGCGCGACGCGGCGCCCCGCGCTGACGCCGCCCGACTTGAGCAGCGCCTGCAGGCCGCCCACGGTCATCACGCCGGGCAGGTCCCACCCGGGGAAGGGCAGGGCACGGTCGTGGGCGCCGGTGGCGATCACCACCGCGCGAGCATGCAACGTGAGCTCCCGCTCGACACCCGGACCGCCACTGCGGTCGACGACGTGGACGGCGTACCCGTCGTCGCGCGGGACGACCGCCCAGACGTGGTGCTGCAGGAGCACCCTGGTGCCGGAGGTGGCGACGCGGTCGCGCAGGGAGTCGAACGTGGCGAGGTCGTGGTAGAGCCGCCGGGTCGGCGCGTCGGCGACCGGCTGTCGCCAGTACTGGCCCCCCGCACCGTGGCCGGCGTCGACCAGCGCGACGCCGAGGCTCGCCCCTCCCAGCTCGGCAGCGCAGGACAGGCCGGCGGGCCCGGCGCCGACCACGACGACGTCGAGCGGCTCAGCCATGACCCGTCCCCTCCTGGGTGGTCACCGACATGCCGGGGACGGCGAGCACCAGGCACGCGCGCTGGTTGGGATGCCCGTCGACCGTGACCAGGCAGTCGAAGCAGACGCCGATGCCGCAGAACAGCCCGCGGGGCCGGGCCTCGAGACGCGTGTGCCGCCACGACACCGTGCCGTGCGCGACCAGCGCCGCGCCGACCGTCTGCCCGGGGCGGAAGGCCACCGGCTGGCCGTCGAGCTCGAAGTCGTTCACGAGACGGCGTCCAGCACGAGTCGGTGGGGGAGCAGACGCCCGAGGTCGGTGGTCGGGTCGACGGCACGCGAACCGGTGACGTACTCGGTGACGAGCTGCGCCGTCGCGGTGGCCAGGCCGATCCCGGCGCCCTCGTGCCCGCAGGCGTGGACCAGTCCGGGTAGGCGGGGGTCGGGCCCGATCACGGGCAGGTGGTCGGGGCAGTACGGCCGGAACCCGCGGTACACGCGCAGCAGCTGCAGGTCGGCGAGGAACGGGAAGAGGCGCACGGCGTGCCCGGACAGCTTGCGGACGACGTCGGGCGACAGGGTGGTGTCGAAGCCGACCCGCTCGCGGCTGGCGCCGATCAGGATGGTGCCGCCGCGGGTGGACTCGACCACGCACGACGTCTCCAGGCCGGCGTCGGACGACGAGACGTTGGCGACGTAGTCGGCGGAGTAGACCTTGTGGTGGATGCGCCGGGGCGCCGGCTCGGTGACCAGCACGAAGCCGCGGCGGGGCAGCACGGTCACCGGCGCCCCGAGCCGCTCGCTGACGACGGCACCCCAGGTGCCCGCGGCGTTGACGACGGCGTCGGCCGCGATCGTCGCGCCGTCGTCGGTGCGTACCCCCGTCAGGCGTCCGCCGGCCACGACCGGCGCCACGACCTCGACCCCCGGCCGGAACCGCGCGCCGTGGCGGACGGCGTCCTCCAGCAGCGCGACGGCGGCCAGCACGGGCTGCACCTGCATGTCCTCGGGGTAGTGCACGCCGGTCGCGATGTCGTCGGCGAGGTGGGGCTCGAGCTGGTGCGGGTCGGTGACCGGCTCGGCGCGCACGCCCGCGGCGCGCTGGGCCGCGGCGAAGTCGAGCAGCGGACCGACCGCGTCGCCGGACGGCGCCACGACCACGCCGCCCTTGGCCTCGAGCTCGATCCGGTCGGCGCCGAGCTCGTCGCCGATCGCGACCCACAGCTCGCGGCTGATCCGGGCGAGGTCGAGCTCGGGGCCGGGGGCCTTGTCGGAGACGAGGATGTTGCCCTCGCCGCGGCTGGTCGTGCCCGACCCGACCGTGCCACGGTCGACCACGACCACCTCGACCCCGGTGCGGCTCATTGCCCGCGCGCAGGCGGCGCCGACGATCCCCGCCCCGATGACCACGACCCGCATCTGTGTAATGTTACACACTACTGATCCCCAGGAGGAGCTCCGATGCAGATTCACGGACACTCGATCGTCGGCGGCCGAGCGGTGCCGGGCACCGGCGCCACGTTCACCGGGCTCGACGCGGCGACCGGCCGGGCGCTCGATCCCGCCTTCACGTCGTTCGCCGCCGACCAGGTGGCGCTCGCGACTGCCGCCGCGGCCGAGGCTGCCCCGGCGTACGCCGCCACCAGCCCCGCCGAGCGGGCGGCCTTCCTGGACGCCGTCGCCGAGGCCATCGAGGGGCTCGGCGACGCGCTGCTCGAGCGGGCCGGCGCCGAGAGCGGCCTGCCGGCGGCGCGGCTGACCGGCGAGCGCGGCCGGACCTGCGGCCAGCTCAGGATGTTCGCCGAGGTCGCCCGGCGCGGCGACCACCTCGGCGTCCGCATCGACCCGGCGCTGCCCGAGCGCGCGCCGCTCCCGCGACCCGACCTCCGCGTGCGCAACGTGCCGCTGGGGCCGGTGGCGGTCTTCGGCGCCAGCAACTTCCCGCTGGCGTTCTCGACCGCCGGCGGCGACACCGCCTCGGCGCTCGCCGCCGGCTGCCCGGTGGTCGTCAAGGCGCACCCCGCCCACCCCGGAACCGCTGAGCTCGTGGCCTGGGCGGTGGTCGAGGCGGCCGAGCGCACCGGCATGCCGCCCGGCGTCTTCGGCCTCGTGGTCGGCCCCGGCACCGATGTCGGTCAGGCCCTGGTGGCCGACCCCCGCATCCGCGCCGTCGGGTTCACCGGCTCGCGCGCCGGCGGACTGGCGCTGGTCGCGGCCGCCGCCGCCCGCCCCACCCCCGTCCCCGTGTACGCCGAGATGTCGTCGGTCAACCCGGTCGTGGTGTGCGAGGGAGCCCTCGCCGACCCATCACTCGCGAGCCAGTACGTCGCCTCCCTGACGCTGGGCGCGGGTCAGTTCTGCACCAACCCCGGTCTCACCTTCGTGCCGGCCGGCCCGGCCGGCGACCGCTTCGTCGCGGCCGTGGGCGACGAGGTCGGTGCGGCGTCGGGGCAGGTCATGCTGACCTCGGCGATCCGCGAGGCCTTCACCGAGGGCGAGGCCCGACTCGGTGAGCACGCCGACGTCGAGGTGGTCGGGCGGGGAACGGCCGCCGACAATGCTCCGCCCCCCGCGGTGCACGTGACCGACCTCGCGACGTTCGCGGCCGAGCCCGCCCTCGCGCACGAGGTGTTCGGGGCGGCCGGGCTCGTCGTCCGCTGGTCCGATGTCGACGCCCTGGCGCAGACGCTCGGATCGCTGGAGGGCCAGCTGACGACGACGATCCACGCGGCACCGGGCGACCACGGCACCGCGGCCACCCTGCTGCCGCACCTCGAGGCCATCTCCGGTCGGGTCGTGTTCAACGGCTGGCCGACCGGCGTCGAGGTCACCCACGCGATGGTGCACGGCGGCCCGTTCCCGGCCACGTCGAGCCCGGGCACCACGTCGGTCGGCTCGCTCGCGATCGAGCGCTTCCAGCGCCCCGTCTGCTACCAGGACCTGCCCGCCGACCTCCAGCCCGAGGCCCTCCGCGACGACAACCCGTGGGGCCTGGGCCGACTGGTCGCGGGTGAGCCGGGCCGGTGACCTCGCACTACGTCGTCAGCGACGTCCACGGCTACCCCGGCGACCTCTTCGACCGCGCGACCTCGCCGACCAGCGGTTCCTGATGCGCTCCCGGCTGGGGCTGGCGCTGCTGTCCGAGCACGCGGTCAAGCGCGAGGTGGGGGCCGGACTAGCTCGCCGTCCTCGACGTCGACCCGGCACCGCCCAGCCGCACCGTCTCCCTCGTCCGCCGCGGCGACCGTGCGCTCACGCCGCCCGAGGAGGCCTTCGTGCCCAGATCCGTGCCGTGAGCGCCTGGCGCTCCTGAACAGCTCAGCCCCAGGGCGTCTCGCGCTCCTCGGTGCCGATTCCGGCCGGGTCGTACGGCGGGTAGCGGGTCGCCCGCTCGACGTCGTTGAGGTCGAGGTGGTTGCGCATGTACTGCTGGCTCGCGTCGACCAGCGGGTTGTACTCCCAGGAGGTGATCTTGCCGGTGCGCAGCGCCGCGTCGACCAGACGGCGGCGGGCCTGGTCGTCGACGACGTCCTGGTGCAGCGTGTCGAGGTCCCAGCGTCGCTCGACCTCCTGGCGCAGGTCGCGCACCTGCGACGACCAGTCGGGGTCGTCGGCGAGGTTGACCCGCTCGTCGGGGTCGTGGTGCAGGTCGTAGAGCTGGTCGGGGTCGGCGGGGGAGTGGACGTACTTGAGGTGGCCGCGCCGGATCATCACCAGCGGTGCGATCGTGCCCTCGCCCATGTACTCGCCGATCACCTCACGTCGGAGCGGCTCGGCGGTGAGCGGCTCGTCGCGGCACAGCGAGAGCAGCGAGCGCCCGGCCAGCGCGTCGACGCTGGGCGGTACGCCGTCGCCCGCGAGCTCGTTGAGCGTCGGCAGCACGTCGACCAGCGACACCGGGTCGGGCACGCGCTTGGGCGCGAACCGCGACGGTGAGTGCACGATCATCGGGACCCGCGCGGATCCCTCGAAGAAGTTCATCTTGTACCAGAGCCCACGCTCGCCGAGCATGTCGCCGTGGTCGGCGAGCAGCAGCACGACCGTGTCGTCGGCGACGCCGAGGTTGTCGAGCGTCGACATCAGCCGTCCGGTCCACTCGTCGACGTACGAGATGTTGCCGTAGTAGGCCCGGCGCGCGCGCCGGACGTCGTCGGTGGTGACCTCCACCTCGTCCATCGCGCTGACGTGGCGCAGCCGCGCGGTGTGCGGGTCGAGCGCGACGTCCTCGGCCCCGAGCCGCGGCATGGGGATGTCGGCGCCCTCGTAGAGGTCCCAGTAGCGACGCCGGGTGATGTACGGGTCGTGCGGGTGGGTGAAGCTCACCACCAGCATCCACGGCCGCTCGTCGGGGTCGCGCGCCAGGTCGTGGAGCGCGCGCACCCCCTGGTGGCCGACCTCGTCGTCGTACAGCAGCTGGTTGGTGACCTCCGCGACACCGGCGGTCGTGACGGCGTCCATGTTGTGGAACCACCAGTCGATGCGCTCGTCGGGCTGCAGCCAGTTCGGGGTCCACCCGAAGTCCGCGGGATAGATGTCGGTGGTGCGCCGCTCCTCGAAGCCGTGCAGCTGGTCGGGCCCGACGAAGTGCATCTTGCCGTCGAGCACCGTGCGGTAGCCGCTCACCCGGGCGAAGTGCGCGAACGTCGGCACCGTGCTCGGCAGGTACGCCGCGTTGTCGTAGCCGCCCGTGGCCGAGGGCAGCTGGCCGGTCATCATGCAGTACCGCGCCGGCGTGCACAGCGGGCTGTTGGAGTACGCCGCGTCGAAGACGACGCCCTCGCGAGCGAGACGGTCGATCGTCGGGGCGTGCGTCACCGGGTTGCCGTAGCAGCCGAGCGCCGTGGGGTTGACCTGGTCGAACATCACGACCAGGACGTTGGGTCGTTCCTGGTTCATGGTGCCGAGTGTGACAGTCCGTCGTCGCGCCCGGTCGCACCCGGGTCGCGCGGTACTAGGACCAAAGCCCGATGGCGCCCGATCCCACGGTGGCCGGAGGCTGGAACCACCAGGCACGAAGGGTGCCCGACCGACGAGACGGAGAACCAGATGAAGCACACGCACCGAGCAGCGGGAGCCCTGACCGCGATGGTCATCGGGGCCGGACTCGTCTCCGTCGCGCCACCGGCGACCGCGGATGACGACGACGACGGCAGGATCGAGCGCAGCGGCGCTTGCAGCGCCGGTGGCCGCTGGGAGCTGAAGGCGAAGTTCGACGACGGCCGCATCGAGTGGGAGTTCGAGGTCGACACCAACCGCACCGGCCAGGCGTTCGCCGTCCGCGTGCGGGACAACGGGGTGCAGGTCTTCCGGGGGCGGCAGGTCACCCAGGGCCGCAGCGGCTCGTTCTCCCTCGAGCGCAAGACCGCGAACCGCCGCGGCACCGACGTGATCTCGGCCGTCGCGCGCCACGGCGACAACCAGGTGTGCCGCGGCACGGTGCGCCTCTGATCGGTCTCTGAACGGCATGGCGATCGATGCCCCGGGCACCACCTCCCGGGGCATCGTCACGTCCGGGACGGCTCGGCCCCCGCCTCGGGCGGCAGGTGGTCACGCGCCCACAGCGCGGCGCTGGTGCGGTCGGAGACGCCGATCCGCCGGAAGACGTTGCCCACGTGCACCTTCACCGTCCGCTCGGCGATCTCGAGGCGGCGGGCGATCTGCTTGTTGGCCAGGCCCTGGGCGACCAGCCGCAGCACCTGCAGCTCGCGGGCGCTAAGGGTGTCCTGGGGCGACTCGCTCCGTGGGCTCGGCAGCAGCGCCCGGGCCACCCGCGGGTCGATCGGGGCGTGGCCCGCGGCCGCGGAACGGATCGCGGCCAGCACCTCGGCCGGCGCCGAGTCCTTGAGCACGTAGCCCACGGCGCCCGCGTCGAGGGCATCGGCGACCTGTCGCGAGTCCGAGAACGACGTCAGCACCACCACGGCGCCGGCCGCCCCCTCCGCCACGATTCGCCGGGTGGCCTCGACCCCGCCGATCCCGGGCATCGACAGGTCCATCAGCACGACGTCTGGTGATGCGCCGCGGGCGACGTCCAGTGCCTCCTCGCCCGTCGCGGCCTGGCCCACGACCCGGATGTCGTCGGCCACCGACTCGACCAGGCCGATCAGACCGGCGCGCACCAGCGGGTGGTCGTCGACGACCAGGAGCGAGATGGTCACGGCGTCGGCACCCGCAGGCTCCAGTGGCAGCCGGCGCCGGGGGCCGTGGCGACCAGGAGCTGGCCCCGGCCGCCGAGGCGACGTCGCCGAGTACCCGGATGCCGAAGTGGCCGTGCGAGGGGTGCTCGAGGTCGGCGGGGTCGAACCCGCGGCCGTCGTCGACGACGTCGAGCACCAGAGCGTCAGGCTCGTGCGCGCAGCGAGACCGCCACGTGGGCGGCCGCCGCGTGGGAGCGGACGTTCTGCAGGCACTCCTGCACGACCCGGAACACCAGCCGGTCGGGTCCTGCGTCGACGTCGACCGCGTCGGCGACGTCGAGGGTCACGTCGACCCCGCGGCTGCGCAGGGACGCCGCCAGGTCGTCGAGCGCCTCGTCGAGTCCGGCGTCGTCGAGGTTGGCCGGGTAGATGTCGACCAGCAACGACCGCAGGCTGCCGATGCTCGAGCGCAGCGTGCCGGCGGTGAGGCGGAAGGTCGTCGGCCAGCTGCGGGTCTCCGCGCTCGGCCCGCGCCGCCGCGCCGGCGACAGCGAACGACGACGCCGACCAGCTCCTGGACCACGCCGTCGTGCAGGGTGCCGGCGATCCTGCGGCGCTCCTCCAAGGAGGCGTCGACGGCCTCCTCGAGCGCGGCCTCGCGCTGGAGCTGCGCGCGCCGTGCCCGGCCCAGGAGGCGCCATCCGATCGGGGAGGAGCAGCGCGGTGAAGAACAGGAGGCTGCTCACCGTGACGCCGGCGAACCCGCGCCACAGCTGGCCGGAGCGGTCGTCGACCGCGTCGTACGGCGCGTAGGTCTCGAAGAGCAGGACGGTGCCGTCGGGCGTCCACACCGGGCGGTACACCTCCAGCAGTCCGGCCGGCACCGCGCTCGTACCGGTTCTCGGGCTCGCCGAGGTCGCTGATCTCGGCCCGGGTCTGTGGGTCGGCCAGGACCTCCAGCTCGTCGGCGCCCAGCTCGAAGGTCTGGCCCCGCAGTCGCTCCTCGTCGGAGTAGACGATGGTGCCGTCGGCGGTCCAGATCTTGACGCGGACGATGGCGGTGTTCTCCGAGGTAGTCGCGCACGGCCTCATCGAGGGCGGCCACGGCTGCGGGATCCTGGTCGACGACGCGTCGGTGAGGGCTGGCTGGATGACCGCCTCGGCGATCAGGTCGGCGGTGGTGGCGGCGTCGTTGACCGCCTCCCGCTCGGCGAGGCTGCGCGCCGCGAAGACACCGACCACGGCCACCGCGACCAGGGCGGCCAGGGCGCTGACGCCGAGCCAGGTGAGCAGTCGGCTGGTGCGGGTGTCGCGCTCGTCGACCGCCGTGACCTCGTGGGTGCGCGAGACCACCACCCACGGGGGCTGCGCGGGCAGCTCGTGGGTGGTGATCGTGTCCGGCTCACTCATCGGTCACATTGTCGTCCTCGCCGAGGTCTGCGTGAGCAGAATCTCCGGCTCAGTCGTCGTCGCCTCCGCCGTGGCCGGAGTTGTCGTCGTCGCCTCCGCCGTGGCCGGAGTTGTCGTCGTCGCCTCCGCCGTGGCCGGAGTTGTCGTCACGGTCGTCACCGTCGTCGTCCCCGCCGTGGCCAGAGTCGTCGGTCGGACCGGGCGTGGGGGTGCCGCCCTGGGATGGCTCGGCGGACGGCTCAGGGGACGGCTCCTGGGACGGCGAGGTGGAGGGCTCGGCGGAGGGCTCGGCGGAGGGCTCGGCGGACGGGTCGGCGGACGGCGTGGGGCTGCTCGAGGTCGTGACCCGATCGGGCACCCGGACCGGCAGGTCCCGGCTGAACGAGGCGTTGCCCATCAGGCCGAGGGCGGCCGGCACTCCGGCCACCAGCATCACGGCCGCGGCAATCAGCGTCTTGGTCATGGCAGATCCTCTCGGGTCGGTGCCCTCACGCTCCCGCGGACAGGGGCGCTCCGCCATCGGACTCTCGTCCTAGTACCTGCCTGACGCTCGTGACTAGGCCTGGCAACACGCGCTCGACCTCGCCACCGAGCTGGGCCACCCCTTGACGGCCGACATCAGAGCGAGCTCGCGCGCTGACCCGCGGGCCCGTGGTCACCCGACCGCGCGCGGATGGCCGGTGGGTGACAGTCGTGTGCCTCACCGCCGGTTCCGCGCCGTTCTCAGGCACACGACCCGTGCCCCGGGCCATCAGCACGGGCGCGCCGACGGCGGCGTGGCCGGGCGGGTGGGTTGATCTGTGCCGCCCAGGAGCGCCACCCAGACCACACCGCCAGGCTGCGAACACGACATAGCGTCACAAGCAAACGCTGCGAGAGTCTCGAGGCCTAGCAGCGGGGTCCGGGCGGCTATGTCGCGCACTTGTCACCCCTATCCGGCTGGGCCGAGCCCGACCGGTCGTGGTGTTGTTCGGCGACTCTCCGAGCGTAAGCCCTTCGAGGGGGGATTGGGCAGACCACGAGGGTGAATAGCAGCCTGGGCGCGTCGGCCGGGTACGGCCGCGACATCGCGAGTCCTGGTCGTCCGCTGCCTCTCTTGGCCGTCGGGAGCGAGCGATGACGGCAACGGCCCGATCGGGCAGGTTCAGGTGCGCATCGCTCGCAGGAGCAGGATCACGCCCCGTGCGGTGTCGAGATTTGCCGCGATGGCGACGACGACCAGACCGACGAGGGGCTGGCCGACGATCGCAGCCACAGCGAAGATGAGCAGTCGGACCTCCCTGCGGAAGAGCAGCCGAACGTCGGTGTCGCGGCCGACGGCGTGCACGTAGGAGATCAACAGACATCCGCAACCCGCGGCGAACCCCCAGGCCCAGTCGCTCGATGACGCGCCGGCTTCCACGATCAGACCGACCACCACCGCGAGGTCGGCGTATCGATCCAGCAGCGTGTCCAGGGCCGCCCCTCGGCGCGAGGCACGGCCGCTCACTCGTGCCAGCTCGCCGTCGACGCCGTCGAGAGCTGAGCCGAGGATGACGCCGAGACCGCCCGCGGTCATTGCCCACCAGGGTCCGACCGCGATCAGGCAGGCAGCCACGAGGGTGGTGGCGAAGGCCAGGAGCGTGGCCACGTCGGGACTGAGTCCTGTCCGCAGCAGTCGTCGGGTCAGAGGTCCAGAGATCCGTCGGTTCACGGTGCGCGCGATGATCTGGTCAGTCGGCTTGGGGCCATACTTGCGCCACATCGCCCGCTCCAAGGCCCGAACCCCTGCGGCCGTGTCCACGGCGGCCCACAGGCCGAGGAACTCGCACGTCGTCACCTCGACGCCCGTGTCGACCATGCGCTGGCGCAGGTCGACCCACGACGGCGCAGGTACAGCGCCGGCCGCTGCCAGCACGTCGGCAACCCGGATGGCGCTGAGACCGGCGTCGACAGATCCGTCGTCACCCAGATCGGGAGCCAGCTCGAGCACACGTCCCTCACCAGTGATCCGCACCCGAGCAGGCGGGGCGCCCGTGAGACCACCCACCTGGCGTCGTGGGTCTCGATCCACGGCCAACACGTTGAGGCCCGGGGCGACGATGAGTCGGCGCACGTCCTCGGACTCGAACACGTGGTCGCCCATGACGACCAGGCATCTGGTGTCCCGGATGTGCTTCAAGGCGAGTACGACCGAGGAGGACGTGCCCTGCTCCCAGTCGGGGTTCACGACCAGCTCGACCGGAAGGTCGTGCTCAGTGATGGCCGCAGCCACAGCGTCGCTGCGGCGACCCGCAACGACGACGATTCGATCGACTCCGGCTTCACCGAGCACTCGGACGGCTCGACTGAGCAGGCTGATGCCGCCCACCCGCCGCAGCACGGTCGGCTGCGAGGAGCGCGTCCGATCTTTGGAGTCGGCGGCAACGACCACCGCACAGCTCACCGGCTGGGGAGCCACGCCCTGTCGCTCTTGCATGAGCCGCAGTATCCGCCAGCCCTTACCGGGGCCCGACACGACCACCCTTCAGGCGACGTGGACCTGTTCGTCGATCGACGCATGCAGGTGGCCCTCGACGTCCGTGCGAACTACCTACGAGCCAAGGGACTGACGGCCTCTCCCGCAGAACGGCGAGCCACGGACTTGGCGCGGACGGACGGGCCCAGGCCGAGCGACCGCGACCTACGACACTCGGGCCGGTCCACGAGGCGGAGCGCGCAGTGCAACGTGCTCAGCCAGAGCCGTCAGAGCACGCACTGATCATGGCGCTGCCCGGTCCCGGATCACGGACCTACCTGGCGGCGGCTCGATCGGGTAGCCCTCCAGGACGTGGGCGCCGACCTGCAGGCCGTACTCGACGGAGGCGGCGGCGAGCTCGTAGGTCAGCCCTGACGAGCGCCATCCCGTGCGCACGACGAAGCAGGTCAATGACCACAGGCCTGCCAGGTCGGGGTCCATCCGCATCCACGCCTGCGTCCGGTCCTACTCCGCACCGCCGACAAGGGCACCGAGACTCGGTCGACTCGGAGCGGCTTCGCCGAAACCCCGAATACGCCTCCGGTGCCCCATGATGGGTCTCGTTGAAGGGATGGCCCCACAGCCGTCCTGGCCGCGCAAGAAGTCGCGGCTTGTATCTCGCACTCCTGGTTTTCGGTTCGCTGGACATCAGCACAGGTGGATGTCTTCAGCCGCTCGAGGGCACTGTGCCCTCGGCACGAACAAGGGAAAGAACATGGCTCAGGGAACCGTCAAGTGGTTCAACGCTGAAAAGGGCTTCGGCTTCATCGCGCAGGACGGCGGCGGCGAGGACGTTTTCGTCCACTACTCCGCGATTCAGACCAGCGGCTACAAGTCGCTCGACGAGAACCAGAAGGTCGAGTTCGACGTCACCGCAGGTCCCAAGGGTCCGCAGGCCGAGAACGTCCGCGTCTCCTGACTCCACCACGAAGGGCCCCGACCGCCTTGCGGCCGGGGCCTTTCGTGCGTGCGGGCGAGACCCCCAGACGAGCGAGCAAGTCGTCGGGTGCGTCAATCTGGAGCCGGAGTGGGACAGGCCTGAGGTCGGCGCAGTCCTCGCGGCTGTTGGGTTCACCGGCTCGGTGGTCGTCTCGGTTGCAGACCCGAGGTCGCGGGCTCGTGCAGCGGTGGCCGAGGTCCTCGCGAGGTGGAAGCGCGCTCCGGTCTGCCGTCGTCGTCCCGGTCGTTGTACACGCCACCACCTTCTGCTCGTGCCTCCCCCGACGGCTTCGGCTGCTGCAGGTACGCACGCCATGCCGGGTCCTGACGGAGTCGCACGGGTAGCTGGGTGGCAGTTGGTCAGGGCTACGAGCACGGCCTGGGTCGGCTGGCCGCTGACCTCGGCGTAGAGGTCGGACAGTGCCGCGTGACGCCGATCCGGTGGCGACCAGCATTCAGCCGCAGTGCCATGACCAGGCTGGGGTGGCCTGACGTGCACGGGAGGTCGGCCGCTCATGTGACGCAGCAGCCGGCTGGTCCTCGTCGATGCCCTCGCCCTGGTCATCGCCGGTCCTCGCCTCGCGGGACCGGCTGGCAGGCATCGGCAGTGATGCTGGGTCTTCTGACGCGGCAGAGGTGGACGCGGTGATGTCCCCGCAGGTGCGGGAGTGACTACGCTCGTGGTCGGTACATAGAGACGGAGCCACCGTGACGATCACATCGCTTGCTCGAAGCGCGGGCGGGGTCCCTGCACGGTTGGGGACGGGAGTCATGGCTGGGGCCGTGCTCGTCCTCATCGTCCTCGGCGGGTTCACCCAGGCCTCGACCGCGTGGGCGCACGTCTCGCTCGTCTCTTCGGCACCGGGCGCAGGCGAGCAGCTCGACAGCGTGCCGGCCGGGGTGACCCTGCAGTTCTCCGATCAGCTGGAGCGCGATGGGGCCGAGATCGCGGTCACCGGCCCTGACGGGACCGCACTCGAGTCGGGTGCGCCGATCGTGTCCGGCGACACGATCATCCAGCGCGTCAGCGACCAGGGCGGCGTGGGCCAGTACTCGGTCACCTACTTGGCGGTGTCGGGCGACGGCCACGAGATGACGGGTCGGATCGACTTCGCTGTGGGTGTGCCCGTCGATCCGGGAGACCAGCCTCGAGTCACCAGCGCCCCCTCGGCAGAGGGGGCGGAGGCGGCCGAGGAGGCATCCGACGACGAGGGCGGGGCCAGCCTGATCCTGCCAGGTGCGATCATCGCACTGGTCGTCGCCGCGGTCCTGGCCTGGCTCGTCACGCGCCGCCGGCCGGCACGGAAGTAGCAAGCGCTGGGCCCGTGGTGAAGGGCTCGAACACGGCGTCCCATGGACCCCGTACCTGCTCAGGGATCGATCAAGAGCACCGATTCGGTGACGCGACAGGCCCCGACCGGCGTCGCAATCTGCGGGTTGACGGGCCGCTGACCGCGAAGCGCCCCGCCGACTCGGCGGGGGCGCTTCTGCAGGTCAGGAACCTGCCTTGCTCGTGGGCAGGGGCGGGGTCGAACCGCCGACCTTCCACTTTTCAGGCGGACGCTCGTACCAACTGAGCTACCTGCCCGAGCGACGCGAACATTACCGCAGCGTCTCGGGCTCTCCGAATCGGTTGCCGGCCGGTGGTCAGCCGGTCGGCACGGGGGGAGCAGTGGCGGGCGCCTCGGCCGACCACGCGGCCCGCGCCGGCCTGGGGCGCTGGCCACGACCGTCACCCACGGG
This sequence comes from uncultured Actinomycetota bacterium, assembly GCA_963825985.1. GTDB lineage: Bacteria > Actinomycetota > Actinomycetes > Propionibacteriales > Nocardioidaceae > Nocardioides. The sequence continues at coordinate 643,279 of CAWGVK010000002.1, forward strand.
GCGACCGCCGTCGGCGCCACCGCCCTCGCCACTCGGGCCCGCACCCTCGCCGCCAGCCTCTAGGAACGGTCCCGCTCGGCGACCTTGCGGCGCACGGTGGCCTGCACCCGCTCGGCCACGGCGGGGTCGTCGGGGCCGAGGTCGGGGTGGAAGACCCACGACACGCCCCCGAACGCGTCGACCAGGTCGCCACCGGGAGCGGTCGGGATCCGCAGGCACGAGTCGTAGAGCAGGTCGAGGATGGCGATCCCGAGGCTCTCGGGACGCCGTCCGGACAGCACCACGTTGACACCTACGGCCGGGCCGTGGGTGACCAGCTGGTGCACCGCGTTGACCGAGGAGTCGTCGAGGCCGCCCGGGAAGTCGGGCAGGAGCAGCAGCCGTCCCGGCCGGTGCTCCGGTGCGAGGTCGTCCAGCGCGGCGGTGCCGCCGGACTGGAGGGCCATCGTGACCAGGCTCAGGTGCGAGACGTGCTCCTGGAGCAGCCGCGAGGCGTCGTTGGCGTCGGTCGCGACGGGCGTGCTCGACGGCAGGTGGCCGAGCGCGGCACGGCCGCCGATGTCGACGACGCTCAGCCGCGGCGCGGTCGGCAGGGCCACCATCAGCCGGGTCGTGAGCGCGCTCATCATCCGCGAGGCGATCACGTCGCCGCCGTCGTCGGTCTCGATCCACAGCGGCGGGGCGAGCGGCAGCACCCGCACCATCGGCATCCGGAACTCCGGAGCCGACTCGAGCGCCAGCTCGCCGAGCCGGAACGCCCACGCCGCCTGCGACGCGTCGGAGTCCCCCTGCCAGCCCGGGGCGTTCCACGGAGCCAGGGACGGCGGCAGCGTCCGCGCCAGCTCGGCGAGCTCGGCGGTCAGCTGGGCGAGGTCGGTGGAGTGGCGGGCGCGCGCCTCGGAGACGAGCCGGTCGCGGCGGCCGCTGGCCTCCGCGCGGGCCGCGTCGGCCCGCGGACCCATCCGCATCGACGGGTCACCGACCAGCTGCTCGAGGTCGCGCTCGAGACGTTGCTCGGCGAACGCCGACGACGACTCGAACGACGCGGTCGTGCGCGAGGCGTCGTCGAGGATCATGCCGATCTGACGGACCGGGTCGTCGACCACCATCGGTGCCGGGGCGCTTGCGGCCGGAGCGGGCGGCGCTGCCGGTGGAGGGGGTGGCGGTGGGGCTGCCGGCCCGGCCGGAGCGGGGGCGCCGTACGCCGCGGCCAGCTCGGCCGGCCCGCCGGCGTAGCCCAGGCCGAGCGCGCGGACCTTCCATCCCCCGTCGCGACGGTAGACCTCGGTCATCACCAGGGCCTTCTCGACGCTCAGCTGCGGGGGCGTCACGGTCGCGACGACCGCGCCGTCGGAGGACATCAGCTGCGCCGTGGGGGTGCCGGTGAAGCCGCCGGCGACGACGACCACCTTGTGCACGTCGGCCTCCACCTGGTCGAGCAGCACGGTGACGCCCTCGACGGCGCCGCCCAGGTGCTCGACCCCGCCGCGCGCGGGGCGGGTGGCGTCGACCCACGGCGTCGCGTCGACGGCCCGCCCGTCGGCCCCGAGCAGGAGTGCCGAGACCTGTGCGCCCTCGACGTAGACGGTCGCGCGCGGGTCGGTCCACGGCCGGTTCTGGCCGCTCTGGAGCTTCGTCACGCCACTAGCTGAGGTAGGCGTTCAGCTGGGGCAGCGCGTCGAGGGGCGTCTTCGGCCTGGATGCCGTCACCGATCGCGGTGAACTTCCAGCTGCTGCCGTCGCGGTGGATCTTGGCCATCACCATGCCGGTGTAGGGCATGCCGCCGGTCAGCGTGTAGCGGGCGAGCTCGCCGTCGGCGTGGTCGATCAGGCGACAGAACGCGTTCTGGATCTGCTCGAACGTCTGGCCCTGGTAGCTGGTGACGATGAAGAAGACGGTGTCGACGTGCACCGGCACCCGGGTCAGGTCGACGGCCACGACCTCGTCGTCGCCCTCGCCCTCACCGGTGCGGTTGTCGCCCATGTGCTGGATCGAGCCGTCCTTGGTGGTGAGGTTGTTGTAGAAGGCGAGGTCGGCGACCTGGCCGCCCGCGAACAGCACCGCCGACGCGTCGAGGTCGACGTCGACCTCGCGGGAGCCGAAGAAGCCCCCCTTCTTGATGGAGTCCCAGCCGAGACCCATCCGCACCACCGTGAGCTTCTGGTTGCCGTCCTTGACCAGGTTGACGCTCTGGCCCTTCTGCAGGTTGACCGGGCGCCCCTTGGTCAGGTTGACGCCACCTCCCGACGCCGCGGGTGCCGCGGGCGGCGCGGGGGGAGCCGGCGTGGAGGCCGCCGGAGGCGGGGGAGTCGGGGTCGAGGGCGGCGTCGCGGGCTGGCTCGGGTACACCGGCGGGGGCGGCGGAGCCGGGGTGGAGGCGGTCGGCGGCGGCGGAGGAGGAGCGGGCGTCGACGTGGCGGCCGGGCGCGGGGGCGCGGGGGTGCTGGCGCCGGGGGTGGGCTCGTCGGTGGCGTCGATGCCGTGGTCCTTGAGGAGCGCGGCCAGCCCGCCGGCGTACCCCTGGCCGACGGCGCGCACCTTCCACGCGCCCTGGCGGCGGTAGAGCTCGATCGCCACCACGATCGTCTCCGACGACAGCCCGGTCATCGCGAACTCGACCTCGGCCGTGCCCGACCCGTCGGCCACCTTCGCGACCGGCTGGCCGACCTGTCCGAACGTCTTGCCGCCCTCGTCGAGCGAGGTGACCAGGCGGACGATCTCGACGTCGGCCGGGACGGCGTTCAGGTCGACCGCCACCTGCCATCCGGCACCGCCGGCCGGCGGCTTGCACTGCACGCCCGGGCCGTTCGGAGCGTTGTAGAACACGAAGTCGTCCTCGGTGCGGACCTTGCCGCCGGGCGCCAGCAGCAGCGCCGACAGGTCGGCGTTGGCGGCCACGTCGACCGTCACCGTCAGCTGCATCGACTGCAGCGGTGCGTTGGTGCCCTTGGTCAGCTGGATCATGCCGGCGTCGTCCTCGCTCGTCGTGGCTGTCGGTTGGTCGAGAGCAACCTACCCGCGCGGCCTGCGGCGTCGCGAGGGAACTGCCTCCCCTAGGATGTGAGGGCTGTTCCGGCCCCCATCGTCTAGCGGCCTAGGACGTCGCCCTTTCACGGCGGTAGCACGGGTTCGAATCCCGTTGGGGGTACCACCCGGGTCACGACGTCGAACCGATTGGGACGTCGCGGCGGGGGTGCGTTAGAGTTCCAGCGCTTCCACTCGTGGAGCACTGGCCCCGTAGCGCAGTTGGTTAGCGCGCCGCCCTGTCACGGCGGAGGCCGCGGGTTCGAGTCCCGTCGGGGTCGCAGCAGCGGGCCGGTCCAGGGTGATCCTGGGCCGGCCCGCTTTCTCGTGCGCCGGCGGCCGGCGCAACCAATCGCCGGCCTACGGCGTCTCCGTGGTGGTCGCGATGTTCGCGACCGTCCCCATCCACGAGGAGTCACCATGTCCCTGCGCCGAGCCGGCAGCGTCGCCGCCGTCACCGTCACCCTGGCCGCCGCCACCGCGGCCGTCAGCACCGTCCCCGCGGACGCCGCCCCCGCCAGCCGGATCACGGTCCACTCCTCCGACTCCAGCGTCGGCTCGGGCGAGGAGTTCGTGCTCACCGGGCGGCTGACCCCCGCGCGCGGCGTCGTCCGGGTCGCGACCCGCACCTCGAGCGGCTGGGAGCCGCTCACCGGTGCCGTCGTCCGGACCCGCAGCGACGGCACCTACCGGGTCCGGATCATCCTGCAGCGCGGGGGAGACCGCGTCCTGCGCGTGCTGGGCGACCCGACCCGCGCGGGCGTCCGCAACGCCGTGGCCCGGGTGTCCGTCCACGTCGGCTGACCCCCGGTCGGCACCCGGCTGACAGACTGGCCGGGTGCCGATGGAGATGGAGCGCGAGGCCTTCGAGGCGCTGGTCGACCGGGCGCTCGACGGGATCCCCGACGAGCTCGCCGGGCTCGTCCGCAACGTCGTCGTGCTGGTCGAGGACGAACCCCCCCACGACGAGCCCGACGACCTCCTCGGCCTCTACGACGGCGTCGCGCTGACCGAGCGCAACGACATGTACGGGGGCGTCCTGCCCGACCGCATCTTCATCTTCCGCAACCCGCTGCTCGACTTCTGCGACGACGAGCAGCAGCTGGTCGACGAGGTGCGGATCACCGTCGTGCACGAGGTCGCCCACCACTTCGGCATCGACGACGAGCGCCTGCACGCACTGGGCTACGGCTGACCGAGCACGAAGCCCAGCGCGGCCGCCGCGACCGACAGCACGACGGTCGCGGCGGCGTACGCGAGGCCGCGCCTGCCGAGGCGCACCGTCTGCACCGCGAAGGCGGAGTACGTCGTCAGCCCGCCGCAGAAGCCGATGCCCAGCAGCGCGTAGGCGTCGCCGTCGACCGACATCGCCACGAGGAGTCCCAGGGCGAACGAGCCCGCCACGTTGACCGTCAGCGTGCCGTAGGGCACGTCGTCGTCGAGCCACGTCGCCAGCCAGAACCGGAGCGGAGCGCCGACGGCGGCGCCCAGCGCGACGAGCAGCGCGGTCATCGAGGTTCCTCGGCCCGTCGCGCCCACTGCGAGCCGAGCAGGACGGCGGCGTAGCAGGCCGCCAGCGTGCCGAGCAGGTACGCCGCCGCGACGGCCGCCCGACCGTCGGCGAGCAGGTCGCGGGCCTGCTCGGCGTAGGCCGACAGGGTGGTGTAGCCGCCCAGCAGGCCGGGGCCGAGCGCCGCCGTCCACGCGGTCGACCGGCGGACCCACGCCAGCCCCGGCAGCAGCGCCAGCACGAGCGCACCGGACACGTTGATCGCGAACGTCGTCCACGGGAAGCCGTCGCCGTCGGGCACCCACACGCCGCACCCGTAGCGGAGCACGGCCCCGACCGCTCCGCCCAGCCCCACCAGGAGACAGAGCCGGAGCTCTGGTCTCACGAGACGCTGGAGCGGCTGTGGTCGTCGGCGTCGAGGAACCCGGCCCACGGGCGGGCCGGCTCGCCGTCGGCCTGCCGCGCGAACTCGCCGAGGTACCACGTCTGGAAGGCGTGCTGCCGCGGCGTGCGCGCCAGCGACAGCATCTTCTCGGCCCGGCAGAACTCGTCTGTCAGCTCGAGCAGCTCGATGAACCGCTCCACGCCGCGCGCCGTCGCCCGGCCCACCGCGACCTCGAGGTCGGTCACTGGGCGCCCGGCGTCCTGGGCCGCAGTGACCTCGGCGCTGCCGACACCGAGCGTCAACGGGCGGCCCAGCCGGTTGAACACCTCGGCGAGGTCGCGGGCCAGCGGGTAGTCGGACTCGTGGGCCATGGCGAGCAGCCGTACCTCGCGGCGCAGCTCGCGGAAGTGGTTCTGGAAGGAGGAGTAGTCCTTCACCGGGACGCCGAGCAGGCGGACCTTGATCGGGTCGGCCGGCTGCTCGCCGGTCTGGTCGGGTGCCGTGACACCCGTGATGAGACCGTCCGGACCGACGTCGTCGGAGAACTCGGGTGCGGGAGCGAACCACACCGTCTTGCGGTCGTCCTCGAGCTCGGCGCCCCACGCGTCGGAAGCGCGGGCGACGATGCTGAGCCCGCGGCCGAAGGTCAGCAGGTCGTCGAGGTCGTCGCCGTCGGTGGCGCTCGGCAGCGCCGGGGGGTCGGTCGAGGCGTCGATGACCTCGACCCGCGGGTGCTCCCGGGTGCCGCGGACGCGCACCTGGATCGGCGACGTGCCGTGCAGGAGCGCGTTCGTGACCAGCTCGGAGACGCCCATCTCGGCGCACTCGACGAGGTCGTCGCGGCCGATGTCGCGGAAGGTGCCGACGACCCACCGCCGGGCGTCCTGGACGCCACGCGGACCAGCGCCCAAGGACAGGGCGGGCCTGTTCAACGGCACGTGCGGATCTCCGGGGCTCAGGCGAGACGTGGGCAGAGGCAGGGCAGGGCAGTGCTACATGGGGCGCCAATCTCGGCTCGTGTACCCGACCGAGCACCGGGTAAACGCGTCGAGTTGAAAATTCTCCCACTTCCGTCGTCCTGTGACGCACCAGACGTGCCCGCGAGTTCGCTTCTCGGGCCGCTCGCGCGGGAGAATGGGTACCGAGAGGCCGGTTCCCGAGCAGTGGAGGAGCGCCCGATGTCGACCAACAGCACGACGTCCGACCGTCACCAGGTCGTGGTGATCGGCTCCGGGTTCGGGGGCCTGTTCGGCACCAAGGCCCTGCGTCGCGCCGACGTCGACGTCACCATGGTCGCCCGGACCACCCACCACCTCTTCCAGCCGCTGCTCTACCAGGTGGCGACCGGCATCCTGTCCGAGGGCGAGATCGCGCCGCCGACCCGTGAGGTGCTCTCGGGCCAGGACAACGCGCGGGTGCTGCTCGGCGAGGTCACCGACATCGACCTGGGCGCCCGCACGGTCACCTCGCACGTGCTGGGGCGCGCGAGCGTCGTCCACTACGACTCGCTGCTCGTGGCTGCGGGGTCGGGTCAGTCGTACTTCGGCAACGACCAGTTCGCGGAGTTCGCTCCCGGCATGAAGAGCATCGACGACGCCCTCGAGCTGCGGGGCCGCATCTTCGGTGCCTTCGAGATGGCCGAGCTGGGCGCCACCCGGGGTGAGGACGTCGACCACCTCCTCACCTTCGTGGTCGTCGGGGCCGGCCCGACCGGCGTCGAGATGGCCGGTCAGATCGCCGAGCTGGCCCATCGCACCCTGCGCCGCGACTTCCACGCCATCAACACCCGCAGCGCCCGGATCATCCTGGTCGACGCCGCCCCCCAGGTGCTGCCGCCGTTCGGCGCCAAGCTCGGGCGGTGGACCAAGGAGCGCCTGGAGAAGCTCGGCGTCGAGGTGATGCTGGGCGCCATGGTCACCGGCGTCGACGAACGCGGTCTCGAGGTGAAGTTCAAGGACGGTCGCGTCGAGCGGATCTCCGCGGTCACCAAGGTGTGGGCCGCCGGCGTCCAGGCGTCGTCCCTGACCAAGACCCTGGCCGAGCAGACCGGTGCTCCGCTCGACCGCTCGGGCCGGATCGGCGTCAACCCCGACCTCACGCTCCCCGGCTACCCCGAGGTCTTCGTGGTCGGCGACATGATCGCCCTCGACAACCTCCCCGGCGTCGCCCAGGTCGCCATCCAGGGCGCGAAGTACGCCGCCAAGGAGATCGACGGACGACTCAAGGGCAAGCCCGCCCAGAAGCCGTTCAAGTACTTCGACAAGGGGTCGATGGCCACGATCAGCCGGTTCAAGGCGGTCGCGACGGTCGGCAAGCTGCGGATCACCGGGTTCCTGGCCTGGCTCATGTGGCTGGCCGTGCACCTCTTCTACATGACCGGCTTCAAGAACCGGGTCACCGCCGTCCTGCACTGGGCTGTCTCGTTCCTCAGCCGCGGACGCTCCGAGCGCACCGCCACCGAGCAGCAGATCTTCGCGCGCACCGCCCTGGGTCGTCTGCACCACGGCACCTCCGACCTGGTCTCGGCTCCCGGCGGCTACGACGCCGCGGCCGAGCGGGCCCGGCGCGAGGAGCTCGAGGCGCAGGCCCTCGAGGAGGTCCGCCTCACCGACGCCGGCGTCCGCGGCGTCAAGGCGCCCTGACGGCTGGAAACCCTGTTGCCGGGCACGACCGGCACTTGCTGCAATCAGCCATGACCGCGCTCGCCGTACCCGACGTCCGCCTGCACGCTTCGTGGGCCGCGACGCTGCGCGACTTCGGCGACGAGTACCCGCACGGCTCGGGCGTCGACCCGCAGGCGCCCCAGGACCTCTCGCTCGACGGCTGCGCGGCGTTCGTCGCCCAGCGGCTTCGGTACGCCGACCCGGGCACCCAGCTGCCCGGCGACCGGGTGCACTGCACGTACTTCTGGATCCTCGACGGTGACTCCGCCGATCCCGTGGTCGGTTTCCTCGCGGTCCGCCACGGGCTCAACGACTTCCTGCTCGAGGAGGGCGGTCACATCGGCTACTCGGTCCGACCGAGCGCGCGCCGGCGCGGGCACGCCACGGCGGCGCTGGGCCTCGGGCTCGCGCACGCCGCCGGCCTCGGGCTCGACCGCGTCCTGCTGACGTGCGACGACGACAACGACGGCTCCCGGCGCACCATCGTGGGTGCGGGTGGGGTCCTCGAGGACGTCCGGGTCGGCAAGGAGCGGTACTGGATCGACGTCCACGACCGGGCGGCACTGGTCGGTCTGGTCGGGCTGCGAGACTGACGGCGCCCCGCCCCTCGACCCAGGAGCCGACGCCATGCCCTTCGGGCCATCCGGGATGTACCCCGCCTACCCTGCCCCGAGCGACGCCGCGCGCCGCCACTACGACGCGATGGTCGCGTTCCTGCGCGACGAGGTGTTCCCGGCCGAGGCGGCCTACGAGACGTTCCGGCACGAGGCGCCCCCGGGCGACCACACGGTGCCGCCGGTCATCGAGGAGCTCAAGGTCAAGGCGCGCGAACGCGGTCTGTGGAACCTCTTCCTGCCCTCCGAGAGCGGCCTGACCCAGCTCGAGTACGCGCCGATCGCCGAGCTGTCGGGGTGGAGCAACGAGCTGGCGCCCGAGGCCATCAACTGCCAGGCGCCCGACACCGGCAACATGGAGCTGCTGCACCTGATCGGCAACGACGAGCAGCAGAAGCAGTGGCTCGAACCGCTGCTCGCCGGCGAGATCAGGTCGGCGTTCGCCATGACGGAGCCGGCGGTGGCGTCGTCCGACGCGACCAACATCGAGACGCGGATCGTCCGCGACGGCGACGAGTACGTCGTCAACGGCCGCAAGTGGTGGACGTCGGGGGCCGCCGACCCGCGCTGCTCGTTGCTGATCGTGATGGGCAAGACCGACCCCGACGCCGCCACCCACCGCCAGCAGTCGATGCTGATCGTGCCGATCGCGACGCCCGGCGTCGACGTGCAGCGGTCGCTGCCGGTGTTCGGCCGCCAGGACCAGCACGGCCACTGCGAGGTGCAGCTGACCGACGTCCGGGTGCCGGTGACCAACCTCCTCGGTGAGGAGGGTGGCGGCTTCGCGGCCGCACAGGCGCGGCTCGGGCCGGGCCGCATCCACCACGTGATGCGGGCGCTCGGCGCCGGCGAGCGAGCCCTGGCGATGATGGTGTCGCGGGCCCAGCGGCGGCGCGCCTTCGGTGGGCCCTTGGCCGACCAGAGCGCCGTGCGCGAGCGGATCGCGGAGTCGCGCATCGAGCTCGAGCAGGCGCGGGCACTGTGCCACCACGCGGCGTACGTCGTCGACAGCGAGGGCAACAAGGCGGCACGCCACCTGATCGCGGCGGCCAAGGTGGCCGTCCCGAGAGCGGTGCTCTCGGTCATCGACCGGTCGATCCAGCTGCACGGCGGCGCCGGCGTCACCGACGCGACGCAGCTGTCGATGCTCTACGGGTGGCACCGCGCGATGCGGATCTTCGACGGTCCCGACGAGGCACACCTGACCACCCTGGCTCGAGCCGAGCTGACGCGGGAGCCCCTGTTCGACCTGCCGGAGACCATCTTCTCGCAGTTCCGGGCATGAGGGCCGTCGTCTGCGAGAGCGGTGCTCTCGACGTCCGTGACGTGCCGGCGCCGACGCCGGGCAAGGGCCAGCTCGTGCTCGACGTCCTGGCGTGCGGCATCTGCGGCTCCGACCTGCACGCCCGCCACCACGCCGACGCGGTGGCCGACGCCGCGGCGGCCGCCGGCTACCTCGACCTGATGCGTCCCGAGCAGGCCGTCGTGCTGGGCCACGAGTTCTGCGGCGTCGTCGCGGACGCCGGTCGCGGCACGAGGCGCTGGTCGTCGGACACCCCGGTGGTGGCGATGCCGATGGTCCGCACCGAGGGTGCCGTGCACCTGACCGGTCTCACCACCAAGGCGCCCGGCGGGTACGCCGAGCAGGTGCTGGTGCAGGAGGCGCTCACCTTCGCCGTCCCGAACGGGCTCGCGCCCACCACGGCCGCGCTGACCGAGCCGATGGCGGTCGCCCTCCACGCCGTGCGACGCGGACAGGTCGGCAAGGGTCAGGTCGCGATCGTGATCGGGTGCGGGCCGATCGGGCTCGGCGTGATCGCGATGCTCAAGGCCTCAGGAGTGCGCCGGGTCGTGGCGAGCGACTTCTCCCCGGGACGCCGCGCGCTGGCCGTCACGATGGGCGCCGACGAGGTGGTCGACCCGGCCGAGCGGTCGCCGTACGACGTGGCCGGCGGTCGCTTCCTCGACGGCCCGGGCCTGCTCGAGCTGGCCATGAGCACGATGGAGAAGCTGCGCAAGGTGTCGTTCGTGCCGTGGCAGCACGTGTTCCGGGCTGCCGAGGCCGTGGGCGCGACGCCGTCGGGTCCGGTGGTCTTCGAGTGCGTGGGAGTGCCCGGCATCCTCGACCAGGTGATCGCGGCGGCGCCCGTCTACGCGCGGGTGGTGGTGGTCGGGGTCTGCATGGGCGACGACGTGATCCGGCCGTCGGTGGCCATCAACAAGGAGATCGACCTGCGCTTCGTGCTCGGCTACACCCCGGCCGAGTTCCGTGCGGCGCTGCACCTGCTCGCCGACGGCAAGGTCGACCCGGCGCCCCTGATCACCGACACCGTCGGCCTGGCCGGCCTCGCCGCGGCCTTCGAGGCGCTGGGTGACCCGGAGGCCCACGCCAAGATCCTGGTCGACCCGCGCCGTCACCCCCACGGGTGATCTTCTCGACAAGTTGTTGAGGTTCGGCGTAGATTCTTCAACACGACGTCGAACTTCGACGTTGCTCTGAATTCTGGGAGACGCCATGCCGCTCCGCATCACCCTTGTCGACGACAGCGACCTCGCCAGCGCCGGGCTCGCCACGCTGCTCGCGCCGTACGGCGACCGGGTCGTCGTGGTCGACTACCGCGACGCCCTCGCCGCGCCCCACGACCTGGACGTGGTGCTGTACGAGCCGATGGGCCAGAGCAGCATGGCCTCCTCGCTGCTGCGCGATCTCCAGGCCTCCGGCGGCGCCCGCGCCGCCGTGTTCAGCTGGGCCGCGCCCGACCAGCTGCCCGCCGCCGAGACCAGCCCCCACCTGGCCAAGTCGTTGACCGCGCCCCAGCTGGTGGTGTCGCTCGAGCGGCTGGTCGAGGGTCGGCTGGAGACCGCCCCGGCGCGGGACCGCCCCACGCAGCCGGCGGTCGCCTCCCCACGCGCGGTGCCGGCCTTCGACGAGCAGCCGACCGACGTGGGCCTCACCCCGCGCGAGGGCCAGATCGTCGGGCTGATCGTCACCGGGCTCAGCAACCGTGAGATCGGCGAGGAGCTCGACCTCAGCGTCAACTCGGTCAAGACCTACATCCGTAGCGCCTACCGGAAGATGGGGGTCGAGCGACGCACGCAGGCGGTCCTCTGGGGCCTCGCCCAGGGTGGCAACTCCCCCCACACGCCTGCCCTGGTCGGCTGACCCCACGGTTCGGTTTCTCCCCAGGTCTCTCCACACCATGTGGAGATATATCCTTCCGAGGTGAACGGAATGTCGAACTCCGGCCCGGCCGGCGACGGCGCTGACGACGACGAGGCAACGCTCAGCATCGGCGACCTCGCCGAGGAGACCGGTGTCTCGGCCGCGAACCTGAGGATCTGGGAGAGCCGGCACGGCTTCCCGGTGCCGCACCGCCTGACCAGCGGCCACCGCCGCTACGACGCCGGGCACGTCGCCGCCGTCCGCGACGTCGTCCGGCGCCGCGAGGACGGCGTCCGGCTCGACGTCGCCATCGAGCAGACCGTGGCGGCCAGCCTGGCCCCCGTCCTCCCGCCACTTCCCTCGGTGTTCGGGCGGCTGCGCCGCATGCATCCCGACCTCGCGCCCCACCGCCTGCGCAAGTCGACCCTGCTTGGCCTGTCGTGGGCCATCGAGGACGAGTTCTGCTCGCACGCCCAGCGCGCCCACGTCTTCGGCGCCTTCCAGAAGCAGCGCAACTACGACTCGGCCGAGGCGCGTTGGGTCGACCTGGCCCGCACCAGCACGTCCACCTACGTCTTCGCCGACTTCCCCGACGCGGGCGGCGGGACTCCCCGGCGCGTCCCGCTCACCGCCGACAACCCGATGTCGCGGGAGTGGGCGGTGGTCTGCGACGGCCCCGAGCTGCCCGTCGCCCTCGCCGCCTGGGAGCTGCCGGGCCAGGACGCCGTGCGCGACCGCGACCGGATCTTCGAGACCCTGTGGACCGTCGAGCCCGGCGCCGTCCGCAACGCCGCCCGGGTATGTGTCGACGTGGCCGTCGAGGCCGGCGCTCCCGGTGCCGGGGACGTGGCCCGCGCGCTCGCCGTCCCTCCCGGTCCCGGCCGGGCAGACCTGGCGCAGGTCACGGCGCTGTTCAACCGGGTGACCGCCTACGTCGACACCCCGCCGCGGCGTCGCTGAGGGGTCGGACCCGCGCTGACGCGTAGTGCCTGAGCACCAGGACACGCTGGTGCGCTGGTCCGCGCGCACCAGCGAAAGACGGTGCCGAGAGCCGATGCCCGGAGGGCCGTGGGAGGAGAGCGTGGGAGACGCGTGATTCCACGCATCTCCCCTCTCTATCTGGCGTGTCTGGAGTGATCAACGGTGGCAACAATTCTCTACTGGGTCGGACGGTGGTCCTTCCGGCGGCGCCGGCTCGTGGCCGGTCTGTGGCTGGGTGCCGTGGTGGTGGCCGTGGTGGCCGGCGCGACGGCGCCGGCCGGGGAGGAGGAGGACATCTCCATGCCCGGCACCGAGTCGCAGCAGGCGTTCGACCTGCTGGACGAACGGTTCCCCCAGAGCAACTCCCAGGGTGCCGAGGCGCGTCTGGTGTTCCAGGCCCCGGACGGGCAGCGGGTGACGGCCGACGAGTACCAGACCGCCGTCGAGGACGCGATCGGCTCGCTGGACGGGGGCGACCAGGTCGCCGGGGTCGCCGATCCCTACGAGGAGGGCACGGTCAGCGATGACGGCACCATCGCCTACTCCACGATCACCTACACCGAGGCCGCCGTCGACCTGACCGGATCGACGAAGAGCGCCCTCGAGGACGCCGCGGACGACGCCCGCGACGCGGGAATGACCGTGGAGATCGGCGGCTCGGCCCTGGATGCGGAGGTGTCACCGGGCGGCACGACGGAGATGATCGGCGTGGCCATCGCGGCGGTGGTGCTGATCCTCACCCTCGGCTCGATGGTCGCGGCCGGGCTGTCGCTCTTGAGTGCCTTCACGGGTGTGGCCATCGCCTTCGGCCTGGTCTCGGCACTGTCCGTCCCGCTGGGCCTGACCTCGACCGTCGCCATCCTGGCGCTGATGCTGGGGCTGGCGGTCGGCATCGACTACGCACTCTTCATCACCAGCCGCTACCGCGAGGAGCGAGCCCGTGGGAGTGAGCCCGAGGAGGCCGCCGGCCGGGCGGTGGGCACGGCCGGGTCCGCCGTGGTCTTCGCCGGCGCGACCGTCGTCATCGCCCTGGTCGGGTTGGGGGTCGTCGGGATCCCCGAGCTCACCAAGATCGGCGTGGGCGGCGCGGGCGCGGTGGCCCTGGCCGTGCTCGTCGCCCTCACCCTGGTCCCCGCGCTGCTCGGCCTCTTCGGACGTCGGGTGCTCTCCCGCAAGGTCCGCAAGGGCAAGCGGCCGTCCGGCCGGTCCGGGCTCGGCACCCGCTGGGCGCGGTTCGTGCTGCGCCGGCCGGTGGCGGTGCTGATGGTCGCCGGGATCGGTCTCGGCGCCGTCGCCGTACCGGCACTGAGCCTCGAGCTCGGGCTGCCCGGAGACGAGTCCAAGCCGGTGGAGACCACCCAGCGCCGCGCCTACGACCTGCTGTCCGAGGGCTTCGGCCCCGGCTTCAACGGCCCGCTGACCGTGGTCGCGGACCTGTCGAAGAGCCCGGACTCCGAGGCCGCCACGGCCCGGGTAGTCGAGACCCTCGAGGGAGTGGACGGCGTCGCGTCGGTCGACGACCCGGTGCTCAACGAGGCCGAGGACACCGCCGTGCTCACCGCGGTCCCGGAGACCGCGCCGACCAGCGCCGAGACCAAGGAGCTGGTCGAGTCGATCCGTGGTGCAGCGTCCGGCGTCGAGGCGGAGACGGGCGCCGACATCGCGGTGACCGGCACCACCGCGCTGAACATCGACATCTCCGAAGCCATGGCCGACGCCCTCCTCCCGTACCTGACCGTGGTCATCGGGCTGGCGTTCCTCCTGCTGATGGTGGTCTTCCGCTCGATCCTGGTCCCGATCAAGGCAGCGCTCGGGTTCCTGTTGTCGGTGGGTGCCGCCTTCGGCGTCCTCGTGGCCGTCTTCCAGTGGGGCTGGGGTGCCGATCTGCTCGGCATCGAGCAGACGGGGCCGGTCATGTCGCTGATGCCGATCCTCGTCATCGGGATCGTGTTCGGGCTCGCCATGGACTACGAGGTCTTCCTGTTCACGCGGGTGCGGGAGGCCTACGCCCACGGCGCGTCACCGGACGAGGCCATCGTCGACGGTTTCCGGCACAGCGGACGGGTGGTGGCCGCGGCGGCGATCATCATGACCAGCGTCTTTGCCGGGTTCATCGGGATCCACATGCCGACCATCCAGACGATGGGTGTCGGTCTGGCCTCCGCCGTCCTCTTCGACGCCTTCGTGGTGCGGATGGCGATCGCACCCGCGGTGATGGCGCTGCTCGGCCACCGGGCCTGGTGGCTGCCGCGTAGCCTGGGCAGGGTGTTGCCGCGGGTGGACGTCGAGGGCGAGAAGCTGGCCCGGCATGCCCCCTCGACCGAGCTGGTCTCGGCGGCACGAGGCGACCGGAGGCCATGACCGACCCGGGTGGCTCCCTCCCGCGACCACGCGGCACGTGGTGGCGGGAGGGAGCGGTCACGGCGACGGCGTTCGCGCTCTGTCTGCTCGGCGGTGTCTTCCAGGTCGACGACACGTTGTCGTGGCCGCCCGCCGCCGCCTACGCGGTAGCCGTGGTGTCCTGTGCCGTGCTGCCGGTGCGGCACCGGGCGCCCGTGGCCGCCATGGCGGCCACGACCGTGTGCGGCATCCTGGTCGCGCCGCTGGACCTCCTGCTCACGCCGCTCATCGTGGCCCCGGCCGTGATCTGCGCCTACTCGCTCGCCGTGCGCACCGAGTGGCGTACGACGGCCACGGTGCTGCTCCCCTCCGCGGCGCTGATGGTCGCCTCCACCCCCCTGTTCGAGACCCTCTCGTGGCAGGACGCGAGCAGGCTGGGAGCGGTGGCGGCGTTCCCGCTGGTGGCCGGGGTGCTCGGTCACTCGACGCAGGACCGACGGGCCTACCTGGCGGCCGTGGAGGAGCGGGCCCGGCGGGCCGAGGAGAGCCGGGACAGCGAGGCACGCCGGCGAGTGGGCGAGGAACGGGTGCGCATCGCCCGGGAGCTGCACGACCTCGTGGCCCACCAGATCACCCTGGCCAACGCGCAGGCCACGGTCGCCGCCCATGTCTTCGACGCCCGCCCCGAGCAGACCCGCGCGAGCCTGACGCAGCTCGTCGAGACCACCGCCGACGCGCTCGACGACCTGCGGGCCACGGTCGGTCTGCTGCGTCAGTCCGGGGACGCCGCCGCGCCCGCCGAACCGGCGCCCGGGCTGTCCCGGCTGCCCACGCTCCTCGAGTCCTTCCGCCGCGCGGGCCTGGAGGTGTCGGTGCACCAGGACGGCACGGCCAGACCCCTGCCCCCAGGAGTCGACCTCACGGCGTACCGCATCATCCAGGAGGCCCTGACCAACGTGACCAAGCACGCCGGCACCGGTAGCGCCCGGGTGCGCCTCGCCTGGAACCGCGACCGCGTGACCATCACCGTCGCCGACGACGGCCGCGGCGCGCCCGCCGGGCCCGGCCGTCCGCCCGGCTACGGTCTGATCGGGATGCGTGAACGTGCGACGGCGGTCGGTGGACAGCTCTCCGCGGGCCAGCGCCCGGAGGGCGGCTTCCTCGTCTCCACCCATCTGCCGCTCTCGCCCGCCAGGGCCACGACGTGACGCTCCGAGTGCTGCTCGCCGACGACCAGGCCCTGCTGCGCGAGGCCTTCCGCACCCTCCTCGACACCGCCGACGACATCACCGTGGTCGGCGAGGCCGCCGACGGCAGGCAGGCGGTGAGGCTCACCCGCGAGCTGCGCCCGGACGTGGTGGTCATGGACATCCGGATGCCCGAGATGGACGGCCTCGCTGCCACCGCCGAGATCTGCGCCGACCCGGACCTGAGTGCCAGCCGGATCCTGATCCTCACCACGTACGAGATCGACGAGTACGTCGCTCAGGCGCTGCGCGCGGGGGCCAGCGGCTTCATCGGCAAGGGCATCGGGGCCGAGGACCTGCTGGACGCCGTGCGCACGGTCGCCGAGGGCGACACCCTCCTGTCACCCGCCGCGACCCGCTCCCTGGTCGCCCGTTTCCTGGCCGCACCGGACGACGTCGCGCCGGACCGCCCCGCCCGGCTCGCCGTGCTCACCCCGCGCGAACACGAGATGGTGGCCCTGGTCGCGACCGGCCTGTCCAACCAGGAGATCGCCGAGCGGATGTTCCTCAGCCCCTTCACCGTCCGCGCCCACGTGCAGCGCGCCATGACCAAGCTGCAGGCCCGCGACCGCGCGCAGCTCGTCGTCATCGCCTACCAGACGGGCCTGGCCCGGGCCGCCCCCGACGGCGGCACCGACGGCCTGTGAGACATCACCTGGTGGTAGGCCCCGTGGGACTCGAACCCACAACCTAAGGATTAAAAGTCCTCAGCTCTGCCAATTGAGCTAGGGGCCCGGGACGTCGCCGAACCCGGTCGGCGACGCCCGTCACGCTACCGGCACAGGCTCTCCGGCGCCCCGGTCACCCGCCCGTCGTCACCCGTTCGCGGGGCCGCTCGCAGTTCGAGGGGTCCGAATGGTCGCCTTGGCGCCTGTGCTTGGTACTGTCGTCAGTGCAAGAGGTGCAAGTTCCAGCTGGTTCTGACGCCTAAGGAGTTCGTGATCCAACGGCGTTTCTGGTTTGTGGTGTCAATCCATAGGTCGGAGCGACGTGTCACCGCATCTGTTGCGGGTCGCTGAAGTGGCGGCTCTCGCCCCGACAAAGGAGAAATGAGCAATGGCTCAGGGCACCGTGAAGTGGTTCAACGCCGAGAAGGGTTTCGGCTTCATTGCGCAGGAGGACGGCGGCGACGACGTCTTCGTGCACTACTCGGCGATTCAGTCGCAGGGCTACAAGTCCCTCGACGAGAACCAGAAGGTTGAGTTCGACGTCACCCAGGGGCCCAAGGGCCCCCAGGCTGAGAACGTTCGCGCCGTCTGATCTGATCGCGGCTGGTCATCCGACCAGCTCTCGACCGGGGCCCCGCCAGCTGGCGGGGCCCCGGCTCGCTTTCGCCGACCTGACTACTCCGGTACGTTCCGAATGGCCCAGAATGACCATCTCGTCCGTCACCGGTTTGGACGTAGGCTGGCTGGGCATGGTCATCTGGAAACGCAGTCTGGAGCGAGGGGCCGAGATGTACGACCAGTTCGACGTGTCCCTCGAGGACGTCGACCTGCTCGGCGAGGTCGAGCTCACCACCAACCTCATCATCGCCGCCAGCGAGGCAGACGACCGGCTGTCGACCTCCGAGATCGACCAGATCCTCGGGGTCGTGCCCGAGCCGCCGCAGCCCCGCCGCGAGTCGTAAGGTCCCGCGGGCCTCAGCAGCCCCTCAGCACGTAGCGAAGAGCACCGGCCCGACGCTGAGGTCGGAGACGACGTAGGCGTCGTCCACGGGCGCCAGGTCCATCGTGACGACGCTGCCGTCGGCGGTCACCCCGTCGACGGTGAAGCGGTCGGCGAAGTCGCCCCCCTGGCCCGGTGCCGGGCCGGCCGCGAGCTTCGCGCGCGTGTCGGCGTTGGTCCGGGCCTGCTCGGCCGTCTCGAACGACATCAGGACGCGGACGTCGCCGCCGGGCTCCTCGGCGATCACGAACCCGGTGAGCGGGTTGACCTCCCCGGCCTGCGCGAGCAGCGAGTCGGCCACCGACTGCTCGCTCGGGTCGGCGTTGGCCATCGCCAGGGCGCCGCACGCCTCCTCGGCCGAGTAGACCGCGGCGGTGAGGGGGGCGCCGGCCCCGGCGAGCAGTCCGGCCGGCACGGGGACGTCGTCGCGCGAGCCACCCGCGGTGCTCGCCTCGAGGGCCGCTGCGGCTCCGGCGTTCGTGTCGCTGGCCACGACCAGGCCCTGCTCCTCGTCGAGGGAGACGAAGGCGAGCTCGGGGGTGACGTCGGCGGTCACCGGGGTCGTGGTCGAGTCGCTCGACCAGATCCCGTCGGCCGCGTCGGGCTCGGTGTAGCCCAGGGAACGCAGCGAGGCGGCGACCTCGTCGGTGCCCACACCGCCGCCGAGCCGCATCACCAGTGAGGCGCCGGCCTCCGACTGCGTGAACAGCTCCCAGTCGACGGTGGCGGGCGAGAACCCGAAGCCCTCCTGCATCGCGACGGCCGACTCGACCAGCGCCGAGTTCGACGTCAGGTCGGCGTCGTAGGCCCGGCTGAGAAGGTCCTCGACGTCCGCGCCCGTCGACCCGGCGTCGAGGTCGAGCCCCAGCTCGGCGCGCACGGCCGACCAGTCGGTCCAGAGCAACCGCCGGGCGCCTGGGCGGCGCGAGGGCCACCGCCTGCTCGAGGTCGGACCGGTCGCCGTCGTCCTCGTCGAGTGCCCGCACGACGACCACCACCGCCACCGCGGCCACCAGCAACGCGACGACGGCGACCGCGATCGTCACCTGGCGTTGACGTGTCACTGGGTGTCCGTTCTCCTCTACCGGCCGCGGTGGTGTGAGACTACGTGTCGTGTCCGCCCCCGCCGCGAAGGACGTGCTCGCCGCCGGCGTCGTCGTCTTCCGTCCAGGACGCCGTGTGCTGCTCGTCCATCGGCCCAAGTACGACGACTGGTCGTTCCCGAAGGGCAAGCTCGACCGCGGCGAGCACGCGGCAGCCGCCGCCGTCCGCGAGGTCGCGGAGGAGACCGGCCTGCACGTCCGGCTGTGCCTGCCCCTCACCGACCAGCACTACCTCGTCGGCACGCACCCGAAGACCGTCTCGTACTGGACCGGGCGGGTGGTCGGCGACCCCGACGTCAGCCACTACCGCGCCAACGCCGAGATCGACGGTGTCCGCTGGGTGCCGGCCGACGAGGCGACCGACCTGCTCACCTACCCGCACGACCGGGAGACGTTGGTCGAGGCCCTGCGACACCGCCGCCGCACCCGCGCCGTCGTCCTGCTGCGGCACGGCCGGGCCCGGTCGCGGCAGGCGTGGCGGCGCGACGACAGCGAACGGCCCCTCCTGCGCGTCGGCGAGCAGCAGGCCGAGCGGCTGGTGCCGTTGCTGGCGGCGTACGGCGTGACGCGGGTGGTCGCCTCGACGAGCCTGCGCTGCGTCCAGACCGTCGAGCCCTACGTGCGCACCACGGGCTGGGAGCTCGAGACGCAGCGACGGCTGTCGGAGGAGGGAGCGTCGGCCAAGGGGGTCGCCCGCGTCGTGGACGACGTCCTGGACGACGACCGGTGCACGGTGCTGTGCACCCACCGACCGGTGCTCCCCGACGTCGTCGACGCCCTGGGCCTGCACGACCCCGAGCTCGAGGCCGGGGAGCTGCTCGTGGTGCACGTGCGCAAGGGCCGGGTCGCCGGAACCGAACGCCATCTCGTGCGCTGAGTCAAGGGTCGCTCGCACGAGTTCACGTGAATGTTGCCCAGATCACGATCGAGGGTTGCCGACTGGGCGGTTCGAGTTCACCCCTCGTTCACCGGTGACGATCAATCCGTCTACCTGTCCTCCGCAGACTTCCTGACGTCATCATCCAGACGAATCAGGAGACACGAAGTGATCCGCACTTCCCTTCGCCGGGCGCTCGTTCCCGGCATCGCTGCCATCACCGTCCTCGCCCTCACCGCGTGCGGTGCGTCGAACGAGGACGGCGGCGGCGAGACCGGTGCCGAGGACCAGGGTCTCAGCGGCGTGCTCAAGGGCGCCGGCGCCACCTCCCAGGAGAAGGCGCAGGAGGCGTGGACCGCCTCGGTGCAGGGTGCCAACTCCGGCCTCGAGGTTCAGTACAACCCGATCGGTTCCACCGATGGCCGCGCCCAGTTCGTCGAAGGTGCGGTCGCCTTCGCGGGCACCGACTCCGCGCTCACCGACGAGGACGGCCAGCTCACGGCGGCCACCGAGACCTGTGGCGGCGAGCCGATCCAGGTCCCGGCGTACGTGTCGCCGATCGCGGTGGCGTTCAACCTGCCCGACATCGACGTCGTCCAGCTGTCGGCCGACACGATCGCCCAGATCTTCGACGGCAAGATCTCCAACTGGAGCGACATCACCGACCCGCAGGCGGACGGCGTCGAGCTTCCCGACCTCGAGATCACGCCGGTGCACCGCTCCGACGACTCGGGGACCACGAAGAACTTCACCGACTACCTCGGCAAGGCCAGCGGCTCGTGGCCCTACGAGGCCGAGGACGCGTTCCCGGTCGAGGGTGAGGCCGCCGACGGCACCTCGGGCGTGATCCAGCAGGTGACCAACATCGAGGGCGCCATCGGCTACGCCGACAACAGCCAGGTCGAGGGCCTGGGCAAGGTCTCGGTGCAGGTCGGCGAGGAGTACGTCGCGCCGTCCCCCGAGGGCGCCGCCACCGTGCTCGACGTCTCGCCGCCCGTCGAGGGTGCCTCCGACGTCGACATGGCCGTCGACCTCGACCGCACCACCACCGAGGCGGGCGCCTACCCCGTCGTCCTGCTGTCGTACCTGGTCGCGTGCCCGACCTACGACGACGCCGAGATCCAGGCGAACGTCAAGGGCTACCTCGAGTACATCGTCTCCGACGAGGGCCAGAAGGCCTCCGCCGACGAGGCCGGCTCCGCGCCGCTCTCCGACGAGACCGCCACCAGGGCACAGGAGATCGTCGCCACCATCGGCGGCTGAGTCCGAGCTCGCGGGTGGGACCGGCCACCGATCCCACCCGCGAGCCGCTCCCGAACCCGCACCACCACGGACGCTTCTGCGAAGGACCTCCTGAGTGACCACCACCCAAGACCGCAAGGCATCACCACCGGCTGCGCCCCGCACGGTGACCAGCGCGGGCGACCGCATCTTCGCGGGGCTGACGCTCGCCGCGAGCCTGGTCATCCTCGCGGCCCTCGCCGGCGTCTTCATCTTCCTGTTCGTCAAGGGCGCGCCGGGCTTCACCCAGGCCGGCGAGGTCTACGGTCCCCGCACCGACAACTTCCTCGGCTACGTCGTCCCCCTGCTTCTCGGCACCGTCATCGCGGCCCTGATCGCCCTGGTGATCGCGGTGCCGCTCGCCTGGGGCATCGCCCTGGTGATCAGTCACTACGCGCCGCGGTTCATCGCCGTGCCGGTGGCCTACCTCGTCGACCTCCTGGCGGCCGTGCCGAGCGTCGTGTTCGGGCTCTGGGGCGTGATCGTGCTGGCGCCCCAGATGGTCGGCATCTTCGACTTCCTCAACGAGTACCTCGGGTGGATCCCGTTCTTCTCGGGCGAGGTGTCCAACAGCGGTCGCACGATCGTGACCGCGGGCGTCGTCCTGGCGATCATGATCCTGCCGATCATCACCGCGATCACCCGCGAGGTCTTCTCCCGCACGCCGCGGCTCAACCAGGAGGCCGCGCTGGCCCTGGGCGCCACCCGGTGGGAGATGATGCGGCTGACCGTCTTCCCCTACGGCCGCTCCGGCATGGTCTCAGCCACGATGCTCGGCCTCGGCCGGGCGCTCGGGGAGACGATGGCCGTCGCGATGGTGCTCTCCCTCGGCCCCTGGACCGACTTCAAGCTGCTCGAGCCCGGCAACTCCTCGATCGCCGCCAACATCGCGAGCAAGTACAAGGAGCGCTCCGAGGAGCTGCTCTCGGTGCTCATCGCCACCGGGCTCGTGCTGTTCCTGCTGACGTTCCTGGTCAACTTCACGGCGCGATGGATCGTCGGCCGCACCGAGCGGAAGATGGCCAGCGCATGAGCACCCCGGTGAGCCCCGACCTCGACAAGACACCGGTGTCGCGGGCGTCGATCCCGCTGACCGCCGCCCGGCTTCCCCAGCAGGCGCCGCTCCTGGTCGGCCTGATCGGCGTCGCCGTGGCCGCCTTCTGCTGGGTGGTGCTCAGCTGGCCGCTGGTCGGCTCCGCGATCGTCGGCGGGCTGGTCTACCTGCTGGCCCTCCCGGCCTGGTCGCGGGCCGTCGAGGGACGGCGCGCCGCGACCGACCGCCTGATGACCGGCCTGATCTGGACGACGTTCGTGGTGGCGATGGTGCCGCTGATCTCGCTCGTCTACACCGTCGTCCGCAAGGGGGCGCCGGTCGTCAACGGTGACTTCCTCAGCTACTCGCTGTTCGCCACCGGCCTCGACCAGCCGCCGGGCATCTACCACGCGATCATGGGCACGCTCATCATCACCCTGGGTGCCGCCATCATCTCGGTGCCGATCGGGGTGCTGGCCGCGATCTACCTGGTCGAGTACGGCAAGAAGAACCGGCTCGCCCGGATCGTGACCTTCCTGGTCGACGTGATGACGGGCATCCCGTCGATCGTCGCCGGCCTGTTCGCGTTCGCGCTGTTCACGCTGCTGTTCGGGCCTGGGTTCCAGGGCGGCATCGGCGGCTCGGTCGCGCTGTCGCTGCTGATGATCCCGATCGTCGTCCGGGCCACCGAGGAGATGCTCCGGCTCGTCCCCGACGACCTGCGCGAGGCGTCGTACGCCCTGGGCACCCCGAAGTGGCGGACGATCACGAAGGTCGTGCTGCCCACCACCCTCGGCGGCATCATCACCGGCGTCACGCTGGCCATCGCCCGCGTCATCGGTGAGACCGCTCCGCTGCTGCTCATCGCCGGTCTCGCGGCCACGACCAACACCAACCCGTTCGACGGGCGCGATGACGACGCTGCCGGTGCTAGATCTACTCGTTCAACTCGCGCCAGGAGACCCTGGACCTCGCGTGGGGCGCGGCCCTCGTGCTCATCGTGATCGTGCTGCTGCTGAACCTGACGGCGCGGATCATCGGCAAGTTCTTCGCCCCCAAGACGGGCAACTAGGAAGCAGGGAAAGCAACTCTCATGGCCAAGAGCATCGACGTCTCCGACCTCGACATCTACTACGGCGACTTCCTCGCCGTGCAGGGCGTCAACATGACCATCAAGGCGCGGGCGGTCACGGCCTTCATCGGGCCCTCCGGCTGCGGCAAGTCGACCTTCCTGCGCTCGCTCAACCGGATGCACGAGGTGATCCCGGGCGCGCGGGTCGAGGGCAAGATCGTGGTCGACGGGCAGTCGCTCTACGACCCCACGATCGACCCGGTCGCCGTCCGCCGCCAGATCGGCATGGTCTTCCAGCGCCCCAACCCGTTCCCGACGATGTCGATCTACGACAACGTCCTCGCGGGCAACAGGCTGAACTCGAGGAAGATGAAGAAGGCCGAGGCCGACGGGATCGTCGAGAAGTCGCTGCGCAGCGCCAACCTCTGGACCGAGGTCAAGGACCGCCTCGGCAAGCCCGGCATGGGCCTCTCCGGCGGCCAGCAGCAGCGGCTCTGCATCGCCCGCGCCATCGCGGTCGAGCCCCAGGTGCTGCTGATGGACGAGCCCTGCTCGGCCCTCGACCCGATCTCGACGTCCGCGATCGAGGACCTGATCCACGAGCTCAAGTCCGACTACACGATCGTCATCGTCACCCACAACATGCAGCAGGCCGCCCGCGTCTCGGACGAGACCGGCTTCTTCAACCTCAAGGCCACCGGCGAACCCGGCCACCTCGTCGAGTTCAACCCCACCAAGAAGATGTTCTCCAACCCCGACGAGCCCTCCACCGAGGCGTACATCTCCGGCCGCTTCGGCTGAGGTTCCGAGGGTCGTCGGCGGGGTAGTCCCTGACGGAAATCAGAGTTCTCGGGCGCCTGGATCCTGATGTGCGTCCGGGACTACCCCCGAGGGCTGTGGACAGCCGGACAGCGGTGGTCCCGGAAGGCGCACCATCGGCCGCATGTTCGAGCCGTGTCCGCTGCACCCCCTGCGCCCGGGACTGGTCCTGCCCGGGCCACTGCATCCAGAGGGCGTCGTCGGGCCCACGCGCACCCAGGCCCAGAGCAGGCCGTCCGGCGCACGAGCTGGGGCTACTACCTGCCCAGCTCCGTGTCGGACGACGACCCGCAGCAGCGCATCGCCGAGGCTGGGCCGCTCTGTGCCTGCGCGGGGCGGGCGCGCTGGTTGACGGGTTGACCGCGACGGGCGGGCGGCGCCCGATCACGATCGCGATCGGCACCCCACGACATTCGAGCCGGCCGGGGATGGCCGTCAGCGGTGAAGGCTTGAAGGCGCGCATGGTCGAGTGGGTCGACGGAGTGCCGGTGACCGACGTGCGGTACGCGGTCTCGTTCGAGATGCGTGACGCGAGGTCCGTCCGGCAGGCGGTCGTCGAGCCCGAGAAGGCGCTGTACTCCGACCGAGATCCCGATTTGCGTCCGGGACTACCCCGACCCTCGTCGAGATTGTCAGACAACCTCGACGAAGAAGTGAGCGACGTAGTAGCAGACGGCAGCGGCGGAGGCGGCGGCCGGGAAGGTCAGGACCCAGGCGGCGAGGATCGAGCGGGCCACGCCCCAGCGGACGGCGGAGAGGCGCTTGGTGGCGCCGACGCCCATGACGGCCGAGGTGATGGTGTGGGTCGTCGAGATCGGCGCCTCGAAGGCGTACGCCGTGGTGTAGAGCACCGACGCAGCGACCGACTCGGCGGCGAAACCGCGAGGGGGGTCGAGGTGGATGATCCGCCGGCCCAGGGTGCGCATGATCCGCCAGCCGCCCGAGTAGGTGCCGAGCGAGATCGCCCCGGCCGCGGCGATGATGACCCAGACGGGCAGGTCGTCGCCGTCGGCGGCGTACCCACCGGCCACCAGCGCCAGGAAGATCACGCCCATCGTCTTCTGGGCGTCCTGCAGACCGTGGCCGAGCGCCATCGCGGCGGCCGAGACCGTCTGGGCGATGCGGAAGCCGCGGTTGGCCTTCGACGGGTTCATCCGCCGGAAGGCCCACATCAGGCCGAGCATCACCAGGAACCCCAGCCCGAAGGCGAAGACCGGCGACAGGATCATCGGGATCAGGACCTTGCTGACCACCGTGTCCCACTTGACCGTGACCCCACCGGCCAGCGCCGCGCCGCCGAGACCGCCGATCAGGGCGTGCGAGGACGACGAGGGGAGGCCGTAGTACCAGGTGACCAGGTTCCACGTGATGGCGCCGAGCAGCCCGGCCATCACGATCACCAGGGCATGCACGGGGTCGTTGTCGAGCATGTCGGCCGGGAACTCGATGACCTCCGAGACGGTCTTCGCGACCTTCTGGCCGAGGAAGGCGCCGACGAAGTTCATCGACGCCGCCAGCACGAGAGCGACACGCGGGGTGAGCGCCCGGGTCGAGACCGACGTCGCGATGGCGTTGGCCGCGTCGTGGAAGCCGTTGGTGTAGTCGAAGACCAGCGCGACGAGTACGACGGCGATGACGATCGCCAGGGTGAGGGACACGAGTGTCAGCTCTCCTTGACTGCGATCTGCTCCACGATGTTGGCGACCTTCTCGAAGGCGTCCACGGCCGACTCGAGCGACTCGACGATGTCCTTCAGCTTGAGGACCTCGATCGTCTTGAACTCGCCCGAGAAGAGCTTGGCGAGGGTCCGGCGGTGGTTCTTGTCACCGGCGTTCTCGAGCCGGTTGATCTCGATCCAGTACTCCTCGAGCGACTGCATCGACTGCAGCTTGGGCATCGCCTCGGCCGTCAGCTCGGCGCAGCGCTGCAGCACCTCGACCTGCTGCGACAGCTCGGGCGGCAGGATCTTCACCTCGTAGAGCAGGATCAGGTCGACGACCTCGTCCATCTCGTCCATGACGTCGTCGAGGCCGGAGGCGAGCGCGTAGATGTCCTCGCGGTCGAACGGCGTCACGAACGTCGTGTTGACCCGGCGGATGAGCGCATGGGTCGTCTCGTCGGCATCGTGCTCCGCGGCACGCATGCGCGCGGCGACGTCGTCCTTGTCGGACGCCTCGGCCAGCATCTCGGCCAGGAGCGCGGCTCCGACGATGAGGTGCTGGGCGAGCTCTGTGAAGAGGTCGTAGAAAGCCGAGTCGACCGGCCGGAATCGCAGACCCACGTGAACTCCTGGTGAGGCGGAAGCAAACGCCCAACAGAGTAGGGGGTCGGATCCCGACCGGCGCAACCCAGGCGCCCCTCAGATGGATCTCAGGCGGGGCCGCGCCGCTTCCGCTGGCCCTCGATCAGGGCCTCCTGGAGGTGGACGTCGCCCTGATTTCGGGTCCACGCGCCGTCGCTGTCGAGCTCCCAGGCGTTGGTGGTGGGGGCGAAGGCGAGGTCGAGCAGGCTGCGGATCGAGGTGACGCTCTCGGCTTCGGGCAGCCGCACCAGCACCTCGACCCGGCGGTCGAGGTTGCGGTGCATCATGTCGGCCGAGCCGAGCCAGGCGGTGGGCTCGCCGCCGTTCTCGAACCAGAAGACGCGGCTGTGCTCCAGGAAGCGCCCCAGCACCGAGCGCACCGTGATGTTCTCGGACAGGCCCGGGACGCCGGGCCGCAGCGCGCAGATGCCGCGCACCAGCAGCTCGACCCGCACGCCCTCCTGCGAGGCGAGGTAGAGCGAGTCGATGACGGCCTCGTCGACCACCGAGTTGGCCTTGATCCGGATGCCGGAGGGCCGGCCGGCCTCGTGGTGGGCGATCTCACGGTGGATCTGGTCGACCAGCCCGGTGCGCACCGAGTCGGGGGCGACGAGCAGCTGCGCGTACTTCGCGTTGCGCGACCAGCCGCTGAGGTTGTTGAACAGGTGGGCGACGTCCTCGCCGATCGCGTCGTCGGTGGTGATCAGGCCGAGATCCTCGTAGTGCCGGGACGGTCTTGGGGTTGTAGTTGCCGGTGCCGATGTGGGTGTAGCGACGGATGCCCTCCGGCTCGTCGCGCACCACCATCGACAGCTTGCAGTGGGTCTTCAGCCCGACCAGGCCGTAGACGACGTGACAGCCGGCCTGCTCGAGCTTGCGGGCCCACCGGATGTTGGCCTGCTCGTCGAAGCGGGCCTTGATCTCGACGATCACGAGCACCTGCTTGCCGGCCTCGGCGGCGTCGATGAGGGCGTCGATGATCGGGCTGTCGCCCGAGGTGCGGTAGAGCGTCTGCTTGATGGCGAGCACGTGCGGGTCGGCGGCTGCCTGCTCGATGAACCGCTGCACCGAGGTCGCGAACGAGTCGTACGGGTGGTGCAGCAGGACGTCGTGACGCCGGGCCGCCTTGAACACGTCGACGGGCGCCGCCGACTCGACCTCGGCCAGCCGGAAGTGCGTGGTCGGCACGAACGCGGGGTACTTGAGCACCTCGTGGCTGAGGTCGGCGATGCCGTGCAGGCCGCGCAGGTCGAGGGGGCCGGGCAGCCGGAACACCTCGTCGGGGGAGATGTCGAGCTCGGAGACGAGCAGGTCGAGCACTGCCGGTCGAGATCGACTCCTCCACCTCGAGCCGCACCGGCGGGCCGAAGCGGCGTCGCAGCAGCTCCTTCTCGAGCGCGGCCAGGAGGTTCTCGGCGTCGTCCTCCTCGACCTCGAGGTCCTCGTTGCGGGTGACCCGGAAGGTGTGCGACTCGAGCACCTCCATGCCGGGGAACAGCCGCTTGAGGTGGGCGCCGATGACGTCCTCGAGCGGCACGAAGCGGGCATTGCCCAGCGGCACGAACCGGTCGAAGATCTGCGGCACCTTCACCCGGGCGAAGTGCTCCTTGCCGGTCTGCGGGTTGCGGATCACCACGGCCAGGTTGAGCGACAGCCCGGAGATGTAGGGGAACGGGTGGGCGGGGTCGACGGCGAGCGGCGTGAGCACCGGGAACACGCGGTCCTTGAACAGCCGCTTGCAGACCTTCTGCTCCTCGCGGTCGAGGTCGTCCCACCGCACCAGCTCGATGTCGTGCTCGCGCAGCTCGGGCACGATCCGGTCGCGGAACAGCTCGGCCTGCCGCTGGCTCAGCTCGCGGGTCGTCGACCAGATCTGCTCGAGCACCTCGCGCGGGCATCAGCCCCGACACGGCGCGCACGGCCAGGCCGGCCGCGATCCGGCGCTTGAGACCGGCCACGCGGACCATGAAGAACTCGTCGAGGTTGCTGGTGAAGATGGCCAGGAAGCGGGTGCGCTCGAGCAGGGGGAGGGTCTCGTCCTCGGCCAGCTCGAGGACGCGCTGGTTGAACCGCAGCCACGACAGCTCGCGGTCGAGGAAGCGGTCGTCGAACTTCTCGACCGCGGCCACCAGCTCTGGGTCGGGCAGATAGGGGACGTCGACCTCGTACGACTCGTCGGGCACACCCGCACCGGAGGCCGCGTTCGCGGCAGGGTCGGGCACGATCTCGAGGGACATGACGGAAGTCTGTCACCGCCGGGTGAACGCCAGGTGACCGTCGCACCGACCCGGTACGCGACGGTGCCTACCGGGCGGTAGGTTGCGCGGGTGAGTGTCAAGGACCGTCTCGAGGCCACCTCGCTGCGCGCCGCGATGGCGCTGCCCGAGCCGGTCCAGCGGGTGCTGGCCGGTCGCCCGGTGGTGATCGACGGGCAGACGCTGGCGACCGAGACCCAGCTGATGCTGCGCCTGCAGCGGGTCGCCCGGATGCCCGGCGCCGAGACCCTGCCGATCCCCGAGGGTCGGGTGGCCGTCGAGCAGCAGGCGCGATCGTCGGCCGCACGCAGCCGGTCGGCGCCGTCCGCGACCTGCCGGTCGACGGGCTGCCGGGTCGTCTCTACACGCCGCGGTCGGTGGAGCGCGACGGCGGGACGACGCCGCTGCTCGTGTTCTTCCACGGCGGGGGCTTCATGTACGGCGGCCTCGACTCGCACGACGCCACCTGCCGGGTGCTGGCCGAGGGTGCCGGCGTCCGGGTGCTGGCGGTCGACTACCGGCTCGCGCCCGAGCACCCTTCCCCGCGGCGTACGACGACGCGGTGGCGGCGTACCGCTGGGCACAGAAGTCCGCCGACTCGCTCGGCGTCGACCCGGGGCGGATGGCCGTGGGTGGCGACTCGGCCGGCGGCAACCTGGCCGCCGAGGTCGCGACAGCGGCGGCCCGCGAGGGCCTCCCGCTCGCCTTGCAGCTGCTGGTCTACCCGGCCACCGACAGCACCCGCGGCACCCGCAGCCTCGAGCTCTTCGGCGAGGGCTTCTACCTCACGCAGCGGTTCATCGACCTCGCGAGCGAGAGCTACCTGCCGGTCGTCGACGACCGCACCGACCCGCGCTCGTCGCCGTTGTTCGACGACGTGCCCGACGGACTCGCGCCGGCGTACGTCGCGACCGCTGGGTTCGACCCGCTGCGCGACGAGGGCGAGGCCTACGCCCGCAAGCTGGCCGATGCCGGGGTGGGCGTCGAGCTGCGGCGCTTCCCCGACCAGATCCACGGGTTCTTCAACGTCGTGGGGGTCGGACGTCGCTCGCGGGCGGCGGTCGACGAGATCGCGGCGGCGCTGCGCGCGGGGCTGGCCTGAGTCGTCGACCGGCTCAGCTGCGCCGGTACTGCACGTGGGTGTCGGACGCCGCGTGCGTGAAGCCCAGGCCGGCGTAGACGTGCACGGCCGGGGCGTTGTCGGACTCGACGTACAGCAGCACCTCGGCGACGCCCAGCCCGGCCAGGTGGTGCAGCCCGGCGAGCGTCAGCACGCGCCCGAGCCCGCGTCCCTGCGCCGCCGGCCCGACGGCCACGACGTACACCTCACCCAGCGAGGCGTCGTGCTGCTTGGTCCAGTGGAAGCCCAGCAGCGTGCCGTCGTGGTCGACGGCGACCAGCAGCCCGGCGGGGTCGAACCACGCCTCGGCGGTCCGCTCGGCCAGGCCGGCGGCGTCCAGGGCGCCCTGCTCGGGGTGGTGCGCGAACGCCGTCGCGTTGACCTCCAGCACGGCGTCGGCGTCGACGTCGTCGTAGCCACGGATCTCGACGCCGTCGGGCACGACCAGCGGCGGCAGGGGGGACGACGTCGCGCGCCGCATCACCCAGAGGTCGCGGGTGCGTGACCAGCCGTGCGTCGCGGCCAGCCGCGCGGCTGCCGGGTGGCCCCCGTGCGACCACGCCCGGTCGGCGGCGTCGATCGCGCGGGCCAGCAGCCTCCCGCCGACCCCGTTGCCGCGGGCCTCCGGCGCGACGGCCAGCACCAGGTCGCCGTCGCGTGCGAGCGCGAAACCGTCGTCGTCGACCCAGAGCGAGGCACCCTCGAGTCCGCGGTGCTTGAGCGCCAGGGCGGCCGACTCGTCGAGGGGGTCGTGGCCGTCGACACCCACGCAGGCGGCACGGACGAGGTCGACGATCTCCAGGTCGGCAGGCACCCGACCTAGGCTAGGGGACAGGGAATGGGTCCGTCCGGGCCCGGGTTCCCCCATCGTGGAGGAGAGTGAACGCGTGACGAGTCCCCTGCTGGACCTGCCCGGTGCCGTGGCCGGCAACGGGGTCGACGCACCGGTCGCCGCCCACTACGGCTCGTTCAACACCGAGCAGCGCTCGCTGGAGGCCGGCGAGGGCTTCGTCGACCTCTCGCACCACGACGTCGTCCGCATCGCCGG
This sequence comes from uncultured Actinomycetota bacterium, assembly GCA_963825985.1. GTDB lineage: Bacteria > Actinomycetota > Actinomycetes > Propionibacteriales > Nocardioidaceae > Nocardioides. Next base: position 673,785 of record CAWGVK010000002.1, read on the forward strand.
TCCGGACCGGCTCACCTGGCTGCACTCGCTCACCACGCAGCACCTGCTCGAGCTTGCCCCCGGCGTCGAGACCCAGGCGCTGGTGCTCAGCCCCCAGGGCCACGTCGAGCACGAGTTCCGCGCCATCGACGACGGCGAGGCGCTGACGCTCTGGACCGAGCCGGGCGCCTCGGCGGCGCTCGTGGAGTTCCTGGAGCGGATGAAGTTCATGATGCGCGTCGAGCTCACCGACGTGACCGACCAGCTCGCGCTGACCTGGCGGCCGGCCAACGGGCACCGGCTCGTGCCGCGCGACCAGCTGGCGACGTACGCCGCCGGGGCGGCCCCCGCGGCCGGGCTGTGGGCCTACGAGGCGTTGCGGATCGCCCGGGGCGACGCGCGGTTCGGCGTCGACACCGACCACCGCACGATCCCGAACGAGATGGCGTGGATCGGTCCGGCCGTCCACCTCGACAAGGGCTGCTACCGCGGCCAGGAGACCGTTGCCCGCGTGCACACGCTGGGCCGGCCGCCGCGCCGGCTCACGCTGCTGCACCTCGACGGCTCCGAGAACCGGCTGCCCGCGGCCGGTGCCGACGTGCAGCTCGGGCGAGAAGACCGTCGGCTTCGTCGGGTCCTCGGCCCGCCACCACGAGCTGGGCCCGATCGCCCTCGCCCTGCTGAAGCGCAACACGCCCGTCGACGCCCAGCTGCTGGCCGACGGCCTCGCCGCGGCCCAGGAGGTCGTGGTCGACCCCGAGGTGGGGCTCCACGTGCGGCCGCTGCGCTGAACGGTCAGGCGTCCTGGGCCTCGCGCGGTTCCACACGGGCGGCGTCGGCGGCGGAGTCCTTCTCCTTGGCCGGCAGCACGAACCGGTAGCCCACGTTGCGCACGGTGCCGATGAGGGTCTCGTTCTCGGGGCCGAGCTTGGCGCGCAGGCGGCGGACGTGGACGTCGACGGTGCGGGTGCCACCGAAGTAGTCGTAGCCCCACACCTCCTGCAGCAGCTGCTGGCGGCTGAAGACCCGGCCGGGGTGCTGCGCCAGGAACTTGAGCAGCTCGAACTCCTTGAACGTGAGGTCGAGCGGGCGCCCGCCGATCTTGGCGGTGTACGTCGCCTCGTCGACCACCACCTCGCCGGACCGGATCACGTGGGCCTCGGGGTCGGCCGCGTCGCGCGCCGCCGCCAGCCGGCCGATCGACAGCTTGATCCGGGCCTCGAGCTCGGCCGGCCCGCAGACGTGCAGGACGACGTCGTCCATGCCCCAGTCGTGGGTGACGACCGACAGCCCACCCTCGGTGGCGACGAGCAGCACCGGTACGTCGGTGCCGGTGGTGCGGATGAGCCGGCACAGGTCACGGGCGCCGGCGAGGTCCTGGCGGCCGTCGACGAGGAGGAGGTCGGCCTCCGGGGCCTCGAGCAGGGCGCTGCCCTCGGCGGGGAGGATCTTGACCTGATGGCCCAGCAGGGCCAGCGCGGGCAGCACCTCGGCGGACGGCTGGAGCGCGCTGGTCAGCAGCAGCAGGGTGCTCATGATGGTCTCCTCCCGACACGATGGGCGGGTGTGAGACCGAAACACGTCGATGGGCTCCGGCCTTGGGCGTGGGTGAAGAATACCGAAACGTGAGGGACACAGGTGGCGACGTGGACAGAACTGAGACCGAGGTCATCCTGGTCCGCTACTGGGCCTCGGCGCGGTCGGCGGCCGGCGTCGACTCCGACGCGGTCGAGGCCGAGGGTCCGATCTCGCTGATCGACCTGCTCGGGCGCCTGGTGCGGCTGCACCCCGACGCCCGCCTGCTGCCGGTGCTCGAGGCCTGCTCGGTGCTGCTGGGCGACCGGCCGGTCTCGAGCGAGGACCCCGCTGACGTGGTGGTGCGACCCGGCGACTCGGTGGAGTTCCTGCCGCCCTTCGCCGGCGGCTGAGGAATGCGTCTGGCCCGGCCACGGTTGACCCGGACGTGAGCACGGGCTTGTGGGTGGCGCTGGGCGCCGTCGTCGTCGCGCTGTCCTTCGGGCTGTGGCGTCTCACCACTGACGGCCGGTTCCGGGAGCCGCCCGCGTCCGTCGAGCCAGCCTCGCTGCTCGCCGGCACCCCGTGGGCCGGTGAGCTGGGCGAGCGGGCCACGTTCGTGCAGTTCTCGTCGGCGTTCTGTGCGCCCTGCCGGGCCACGCGACGCGTGTTGTCCGAGGTCGTCGCCGCCACCGAGGGCGTCGCCCACGTCGAGATCGACGCCGAGCTGCACCTCGACGTCGTCCGCCGCCTGGGCATCCTGCGGACGCCGACCACCCTCGTGCTCGACCCGGGCGGGCGCGAGCTCGGTCGCGCGGCGGGCGCACCGACCCGCGACCAGGTGCTCAGCACGCTGCCCACCGGTCTCACATAATGGTCACGTGTGTCCACTATCGTGGGACGTGGGGATGGGTCGGGCCCGAAGGCTCCCTACTGTGGTGGCCATGTCGACGACCTGGCTGACCAAGCGACGCGCGGTGGACCACTGCCGCACGCGCTCGTCCCTCTGTCGACCCTGACGAACGGGTAGTCCCCGCCGCACCCCGCCCTGTCTCTGGTGAGACGGCGCATGTCGGGTGCGGCCCTCCGTCACCGTCCCTTGTCCAGGAGAGATCGGCATGTCCACCACGCTTGCCCCGGCCACCAGCGTCGGCATCGACCCGCGCGGCCCGCAGCTCGCCGCGGGCGTCACCGCCGTCGTGCTCGTCGCCGCCCTGGCGACGTCGCCGGGGTGGGTCGGCGTCGCGCTCCTGGGCCTGCAGGCGGCGCTGTTCGCCGCCGGCGTCGTCCGCGGCGTCCAGCACACGCCGGTCGCGTGGGTCTTCCGCACCCTGGTCCGCCCGCGGCTCGCAGCGCCCGACCACCTCGAGGACCCCGTCCCTCCGCGCTTCGCGCAGGCGGTGGGCCTGATCTTCGCGGTCGTCGGGCTCGCCGGGTTCGTGACCGGCCTCGACGTCGTCGGCTACGTCGCCGTCGCCCTCGCCCTCGTGGCGGCCCTGCTCAACGCGGTCTTCAGGTTCTGCCTGGGCTGCGAGATCTACCTCCTCATCCGTCGCACCACGCCCGCAGCATCCACCTGATCGTCAACCGAAAGGCAGCACCATGACCCGCGAGAACTCTCTCGTCACCGCCCAGTGGGCGGAGGACAACCTCGACACCGCCGGCATCGTGCTGGTGGAGGTCGACGAAGACACCGCGGCCTACGACAAGGGCCACATCCGGGGCGCGATCAAGCTCGACTGGTCCTCCGAGCTGCAGGACCAGGTGCGTCGCGACTTCGTGAACAAGGCCCAGTTCGAGGCGCTGCTGTCGTCGAAGGGCGTCAGCAACGACGACACCGTCGTGCTGTACGGCGGCAACAACAACTGGTTCGCCGCCTACGCGTACTGGTACTTCAAGCTCTACGGCCACCAGGACGTCAAGCTCATCGACGGCGGCCGCAAGAAGTGGGAGCTCGACTCCCGCGAGCTCACCGACGAGAAGCCGAGTCGCGAGACGACGTCGTACACCGCGCAGGAGCAGGACCACTCGATCCGCGCGTTCCGCGACGACGCCGTGGCGGCGATCGGCGTGCAGAACCTGATCGACGTCCGCAGCCCCGACGAGTACGCCGGCCGCCTGCTCGCCCCCGCGCACCTGCCGCAGGAGCAGTCGCAGCGCGCGGGCCACGTGCCGACGTCGCTCAACGTGCCGTGGAGCAAGAACTGCAACGACGACGGCACCTTCAAGTCCGACGAGGACCTCAAGAAGCTCTACGCCGAGGTCGGCATCGACGACTCCAAGGACACCATCGCGCTGTGCCGCATCGGTGAGCGCTCCTCGCTGACCTGGTTCGTGCTCAAGGAGCTGCTGGGTCACCAGAACGTGAAGAACTACGACGGCTCGTGGACCGAGTACGGCTCCCTGGTCGGCGTCCCGATCTCGCTCGGCGACGAGCCGGGCTCGCCCGAGGGAGGCAAGTGATGTGCGGCGCGAAGGAAGGCGGCCTGTCGCTCGACGGCGTCAACGTCGCCAAGGAGGCCGTCATCCAGGGCCAGGTGGTCCGTGACGGCGAGCCCGTGGGCAACGCCTACGTGCGACTGCTCGACCGCACCGGCGAGTTCACCGCCGAGGTGCCGACCTCGGCCACCGGCCACTTCCGCTTCTTCGCCGGCGAGGGCCAGTGGACCCTGCGCACGCTGGCCCCGAAGGCCGACCCGGTCGACAACGAGGTGAGCGCCGCCATCGGCAACGTGGCCGAGGTGACGGTCGCGATCGGCTGATCCTGGTCTTTCAGGCGGTGACCGGCTGGGGGGGGTGGCGGTGAGTGGTGAACCGAAGTCGGGCGTCGAGTGGTTGACAGGTCACCGCCGCCCGGGTCAGGCGGCCGGCCGGCTTGGGGGTGGCGGTGAGTGGTGAACCGAAGTCGGGCGTCGAGTGGTTGACAGGTCACCGCCGCCCGGGGTCAGGCGGCGGCCGGCTCGGGGGGTGGCGGTGAGTGGTGAACCGAAGTCGGGCGTCGAGTGGTTGACAGGTCACCGCCGCCCGGGGTCAGGCGGCCGGCCGGCGCGACCTATCGACGATGGTCGACACCGGCAGGAAGAGTCGGCGCCAGTGGTCGCCGAACACCGGTGCAGGACCGTCGTACCCTCGCTCGACCATCGCCCGGTGGACCACTCGCACGAGCTGCCGGGGCCGACGCTGCAGCTCCTTCGTCGTCTGGACGTAGGCGATCTGGTCGCGGCGTAGGTCGGCGTAGCGGCCGATGTCGGAGACGTACTGACCACGCTCCTGCTGGTGGTGCGTGCCCTCGTGCTCGACGAAGAGCTCCAGCGCCCGATAGACGAGGTCACCGACCACTTCGCGGCCGCTGCTCAGCCTCCACGGGGCGTTGACCTCGGGCAAGGGCAGACCGGCGAAGCCGAGGAACGACCGGTTGTCCGACTCGGCGGGTGACCGCGAGTCTGCGTCCAGGTGCTCGAGCAACCAGATCGCCTCGTAGGCGCCGTCGCGCCAGATCTGCTCGAGCGCAAGCTCGCGGAGCACGTCGAGGTCCATGGCCGCGTGGTGGAGCAGAGAGTCGCCGACCTTGATGGCATCGAGGACTCGTGCCTGTGCGCAGTAGGCGATGTACGCCGCCTCGACGGTGACGCCCTTGTCGTCGAGGGGCGGGAGCCTGATCGTTCGGTGCAGGAAGATCCCGTCGAGGGCGATGTGGTGGTCGCGGGCGACGACGAACCGGATCGGATACCTCGGGCCGAGGTCGAGGCCCTCGAGGCGCAGCCGCGTGATGCCGGTGAGGTGGGCGTCGTCGGGCATCGCCAGCCTGGCCGCCTCGACCTCGTCGTCCCAGCTCATCTCATGGTCGGCGCAACGCCACACGCGGGGGTGGATCCGTACGTAGCGCTTCCCCTGGAGCATTCGATCCGACACCTCGGCGGATCTCGCTTCGGCGCGGGTGAAGGGGCGCCCGCGCAGTGGTTCCGGAGTCTCGTGCATGGGGAGCAGTCGACGACGTCCGGGACATGTCTGCTTGCACGCTGCCGTGGTCCGTGGACAGGGCCGCCTCTGGCCGCACCTGTGGACAACTCGTGGTCAAGCTGTGGCCTGCGGGCCGGACCGGGGCGGCGGTGGGTGGTCAACCGAACGCGGGCATCGATGGGTTGACAGGTCACCGCCACCCTGGCGCGGCTCACCTTTCGAGCAGCACCGTGATCGGGCCGTCGTTGAGCGACGAGACCTGCATGTCGGCGCCGAACACGCCCCGCTCGACGGTGGCGCCGAGCTCGTCGAGCTCGTAGCAGAACGCGTCGTAGAGCGGCTCGCTGACCGAGGCGGGCGCCGCCGCCTCCCACGTGGGACGCCGGCCCTTGCGGGCGTCGCCGTACAGGGTGAACTGGCTGACGACGAGCACCGGTGCGCCGATGTCGGACGCCGACTGCTCGCCGCGCAGGACCCGCAGGCCCCAGACCTTGCGCGCCATCCAGGCGACCTCGTCGGCGCCGTCGCTGTGCGTGACACCGAGGTAGACCAGCAGCCCCGGACTCTCGATCGCACCGACCACCCGGTCGTTGACCGCCACCGAGGCCGACCGCACCCGTTGCACCACCGCTCGCACGCGCACACTCTCGCAGCAACCGCGATCAAGCGCGGGCGGCGGCCTCCGTGATGGGCTGGAGGAATGGAACGACGCATCGACGGACAGATCGCCCTGGTCTCGGGAGCCTCGCGCGGACTCGGGCGGGCCGTGGCCCGCGAGCTCGCGCACGCGGGGGCCCACGTCGTGTGCACCGGGCGCAGTGTCGCCGGCGCCGAGACCCAGGACCGGGTCGAGGGGCTGACGGTGCAGGCCACCGTCGACCTGGTCGCGGCCGAGGGCGGCTCTGCGGAGGCGGTGGTCTGCGACCACACCGAGCCCGACCAGGTGCGCCGGCTGGTCGACGACGTGCTTGCCCGGCACGGCCGGATCGACGTCCTGGTCAACAACGCGTGGGGCGGTCACGACGCCCACGACGAGTCCGTCGTCGGCGAGGAGGTGTGGGACGAGCCGATGGAGCAGTTCCGGGCGATGCTGCTGGCCGGCGCCTACTCCGACTACGTGACCAGCCTGACCGTGCTCAAGCACGCCATGGGACCGGCCGGCCGCGGGATCATCCTCACCACGACCTGGCACACGCCCGAGCCGCCGGCCTGGCTGCCCTACGAGTCGAGCAAGGCCGCCAAGAACCGGCTCGTCCACGCGCTGGGGCACCACCTGCGCGAGAAGGGCATCGCGGTGGTCGCCGTGGCGCCCGGCTGGATGCGCACCGAGCTGATGGAGGCCAACCACACCGCCGACGAGCTCGACGGACGCACCGAGACCCCCCACTACGGCGCCCGCGCCGTGGCGGCGCTGGCGGCCGACCCGGACGCCCTGCGCTTCTCCGGGCGCACCATGGACGTCGCCGTCCTGGCCCGCGAGTACGGCTTCACCGACCTCGACGGCACCCAGCCGGACCTCAACGCCGGTCGTTTCCGAGTGCGCTGACAGGATGACGGCATGCCCGACCAGTCCGAGGTCCCCGCCGAGGCCCTGCTCGTCACCGTCGCCCCCACCGGCGCCGAGACGACGAAGGCCGACTGCCCCCAGCTGCCCACGACCCTGACCGAGCTGGTCACCGCCGCGCAGGAGTGCGAGGCGGCCGGCGCCGCGATGGTGCACGTCCACATCCGCGACGACGACCACCGGCCCAGCCTCGACCAGACCCGCCTGCACGACACGGTGGCCGCCCTGCGCGAAGGCACCGGGCTCGTCGTCCAGCTGTCGACCGGCGGGTCGGTGCACGACCCGCTCGACGCGCGGCTGAAGGTGCTCGACGCCGCCCCCGACTCGTGCAGCCTGACCATGGGCACCACCAACTTCGGCGACGACGTGTTCTCGAACCCGTGGCCGTTCGTCTGCGACCTCTACCAGCTCAGCCAGGAGCGTGAGGTGGTGCCGGAGTTCGAGCTGTTCGACCTCGGCCACGTCACCGCGCTCTCGCGGCTGCTCGCGAAGTTCGGCCTGCCGTACGGCGGCAAGGTGCACTGCGACTTCGTGATGGGCGTGCCCGGCGGCATGCCCGGCACCGCCGACGCGCTCGTCGCCGGCGTCGCCGCGCTGCCCGAGCAGGTGACGTCGTGGTCGGCCACCGGCATCGGCCGCTCCACCCTCGCGGTGGGCCTGGCCGCGCTCAGCAAGGGCGGACACCTGCGCGTCGGCATGGAGGACGTCCTGACCCTGCGCCGCGGCGTCCCGGTCGAGAGCAACGCCCAGCTCGTCGAGCGGGCCGTCGCGATGGGCGAGCTCGCCCAGCGCCGTCCGATGACGCCGGCCGAGGCGCGCATCCTGCTGGGCTGTCGCTGACGAGACGGCCTCGTGACGGCCGTGAACGGCCTCCTCGACCTCCGAGGAGTCAGTACACGAGCGCCTGGACGTCGTCGGCGACCGCCTCGGCGACGAAGGACGCCGCGCCGGCGATGCGGGCGCCCGGCAGCAGGTCGGCCTCGGTGAGGTCGCGGCGGGCCGCGCACTGGCCGCACACCGTCAGCGTGCCGGCGTCCAGGATGGCGGCGACGAGGTCGGCCACGGGGGTGGCGTGCGGCAGCGTGAAGGTCTCGCGTCCGGCCACGGCCAGCCAGGCCGCCTCGCCGGTCAGCCACACGCTGACCGGCACGCCGCTGGCGGCCGCCGTGGCGGCGACCGTCAGCGCCTGGTTGCAGCGTTCGGGGGCCTCGGCCCCGCAGGTGACCTTGACGACGAGCGGGCGCGACATGGCGCCCACACTAGAGCCCTAGACTTCCTGACCATGCCGTTCGAGATCCCCGAGAACCTCCACCCGCAGTGCGCCCCGGTCGTGTGGCTGCTGGGCACGTGGCGGGGCAACGGACGGGGCGACTACCCGACGATCGAGCCGTACGAGTACGGCCAGGAGGTCATCTTCCAGCAGGACGGCCGCCCGTTCCTGCACTACTTCGCGCGGGCCTGGATCCTCGACGAGGAGGGCAACAAGGTGCGCGAGGCCGCCCAGGAGACCGGGTTCCTGCGCTGCCTGCCCGAGGGCAAGCTCGAGCTGGTGCTCGCCCACAACACCGGCTTCGTGGAGATCTGGTACGGCCTCGCGGAGGCCGGCAAGGTCGAGCTGCGCACCGCGGGGGTGAGCTTCACCGAGACCGCCAAGGAGGTCGTCTCCGGGCACCGCCTCTACGGCAACGTCGAGGGCGACCTGCTCTACGCCTACGACATGGAGGCGATGGGCCAGCCGCTCCAGCCGCACCTGTGGGCGAGGCTGCAGCGTGCCTGAGCACGTGGACGCCGACTGGCGCGCCGAGCTGCGCCGTCGCGGCTACCGGCTCACTCCCCAGCGCGAGCTGATCCTCGCGGCGATCGACGACCTCGGCCACGCGACGCCCGACGAGGTGCTCGTGCACGTGCAGGCGCGGGCGTCGTCGGTCAACGCCTCGACGGTCTACCGCACGCTCGAGGTGCTCGAGGAGCTCGGCCTGGTGCGGCACACGCACCTGTCCGACCGGGCGCCGACGTACCACTCGGTGACCAGCCACGAGCACTTCCACCTGAAGTGCCGCACCTGCGGCCGGGTCGTCTCGGTCGACACCGACCTGGCCGCCGACTTCACCGCGCGACTCGCTGCCGACTTCGGCTTCGTCGCGGACGTCGGTCACCTCACGGTGTTCGGGCACTGCGAGGAGTGCCCGAACCCCGCCGGATGACGCTCAGCTACCGGAGATGATCATCCCGGCGCCGACGGTGACGCCGGTCGCCTCGTCGATCAGGATGAACGAGCCCGTGGTGCGGTTCTGCGAGTACGGGTCGCACAGCAGCGGCACGGTGGTGCGCAGCTGGACGCGGCCGATCTCGTTGACGCCGAGCTCCTTGGTCTCCTGGTCGCGGTGCAGCGTGTTGACGTCGAGGCGGTACTGGATGTCCTTGACCAGCGCCCGCGCCGTGCGCGTCGTGTGCTTGATGGCCAGCTTCTGCCGCGGCTTGAGCGGCGCGGTGGTCATCCAGCAGATCATCGCGTCGATGTCCTGGCTGGGCTGCGGGGCGTTCTTGACCCGGGCGATCATGTCGCCGCGCGAGACGTCGACGTCGTCCTCGAGTCGCACGGTCACCGACATCGGCGGGAACGCCTCGGTGATCTCGCGGTCGAACAGGTCGATGCCGGCGATCTTCGACGTCATGCCCGAGGGCAGGACGACGACCTCGTCGCCGGGCTTGAGGACGCCGCCGGCCACCATGCCGCCGTAGCCGCGGTAGTCGTGGTGCTCGTCGGACTTGGGGCGCACGACGTACTGCACGGGGAACCGGACGTCGACCAGGTCGCGGTCGGAGGCCACGTGGACGTGCTCGAGGTGGTGCATCAGCGTGGGACCGGAGTACCAGCTCATGTTCTCGGAGCGGTTGACGACGTTGTCACCGGCCAGCGCCGAGATCGGGATGACCTCGAGGTCGGGGATGTTGAGCTTGGTGGCGAACGTCGTGAACTCGGAGTGGATCTTCTCGTAGACGTCCTGGGAGTAGTCGACGAGGTCCATCTTGTTGACGCAGAGCACGAGGTGGGGCACCCGGAGCAGCGACAGGATCACCGCGTGCCGGCGGGACTGCTCGGTGAGGCCCTGGCGGGCGTCGACGAGCACCAGGCCGAGGTCGGCGGTCGAGGCGCCGGTGACCATGTTGCGCGTGTACTGCACGTGGCCCGGGGTGTCGGCGATGATGAACTTGCGGTTGGGCGTCGCGAAGTAGCGGTAGGCCACGTCGATGGTGATGCCCTGCTCGCGCTCGGAGCGCAGCCCGTCGGTGAGCAGCGCCAGGTCGGTGTAGTCGTAGCCCTTCGAGGCGCTGGTGGCCTCGACGGCCTCCATCTGGTCCTCGAAGATCGACTTGCTGTCGAGCAGCAGGCGACCGATGAGGGTCGACTTGCCGTCGTCGACGGAGCCGGCGGTGGCGAACCGCAGGAGGTCCATGTTGGTGGCGGTCGATTCGGCCATCAGAAGTAGCCCTCCTTCTTGCGGTCTTCCATGGCTGCCTCCGAGAACCGGTCGTCACCGCGGGTCGCGCCGCGCTCGGTGACCCGGGCGACGGCGACCTCCTCGATGATCTCGGGGATCGTGGAGGCGGTGGACTCGACACAGCCGGTGAGCGTCAGGTCGCCCACGGTGCGGAACCGCACGGTGCGCTCCTCGACGGTCTCGTTGCCGCGCGTCGGGTTGTGCTCGGACTCGCTCAGCAGCATGCCGTCGCGCTGGAAGACGCGGCGCTGGTGGGAGAAGTAGATGGTCGGGATCTCGATGCCCTCGCGGCCGATGTAGTCCCAGATGTCGAGCTCGGTCCAGTTCGAGATCGGGAAGATCCGCATGTGCTCGCCCTCGTGGATGCGCCCGTTGTAGAGGCTCCAGAGCTCGGGCCGTTGCATCTTCGGGTCCCACTGGCCGAACTCGTCGCGGTGGGAGTAGACGCGCTCCTTGGCGCGGGCCTTCTCCTCGTCGCGGCGGCCGCCACCGAAGGCGGCGGTGAACCCGCCCTCCTCGAGCGCGTGCAGCAGGGTGCCGATCTGCATCCGGTTACGGCTGGTCTTGCCGTCGTCGATGATGGTGCCGTCGGCGATCGCCTCCTCGACCGAGGCGACGATCATCCGGACGCCGAGGCGGTTGACCCAGTTGTCGCGGCAGGCCAGGACCTCGGGGAAGTCGTAGCCCGTGTCGACCTGCAGCACGGGGAACGGGATCTTCGCCGGGTAGAACGCCTTCTCGGCAAGGCGCATCATCACGATGGAGTCCTTGCCGCCCGAGAACATCAGGACGGGCTTCTCGAACTCGGCGGCGACCTCACGGAAGATGTGGATCGACTCGGCCTCCAGCTGGTCGAGCTGGCTGAGCCGGTAGTCGGCATGCGTGGTGGTCATCAGAAGGAAACGGGCCTCTCGCGGGGGACTACGGCGATCAACAGCAACCGTCATCGTGCCATGTTCCCCGAGCGGCGGTCGAAGCGACGAGTATGTCGACTCGGCCACACTAGTTTATTCGGGCGCTCCGCGTCAGGTGGGGGACGGCGGGCTACTGCCGGTGGTGTCGCCGGTGCGGTCGGCCGACGACGTCCCCTCGAGCTGGGCGATCGTCGGGGCGCCGAACATCGGCAGCCCCTGTTCCTTGCGGAGCAGGCCCCAGATCAGCGGCACCAGCACGACCATCGCGACCCCGACGCCGCCGATGAGGTACGGGTAGGTCTCCTCGCGGCCGAGCGGCGCCCAGCCCGACTTGTCGAGCAGGGCCACGCCCGACATCGTCAGGACGACGACGATGCCGCGGCGGATGAACGACTGCGGCACCCGCGGCGCGAGCCGGCTGCCGAGGATCGTGCCCGGCACCGAGCCGATGACCAGGGGCACCAGCAGCTCCCAGTCGAGGCCGTGGATGGCGACGTTCGAGATCGCCGCGGCGAGCACCAGCGGCACGGCCTGCACGAGGTCGGTGCCGACCAGCTTCACGGCCGACAGCCCGGGGTAGAGCATCAGCAGCGCGACCATGATCACCGAGCCGGAGCCGACACTGGTCACCCCGACCAGGAGCCCGCCGAGGGCGCCGACGAGCAGCGTCGCGAGCGGCCGGATGTAGGGGTCCTCGGGCCCGGGGGCACCGCCCCGCTGCATCATGCGCAGCCCGATGTACAGGCGCAGCGCGTACGTGCCGGCCGCGAGCAGCAGCGCGAAGCCGATGGACATCTTGAGCACGAAGTCGAGCTGGTCGGGATCGTCGGTGAGCGCCTTGACGATGTAGGGGCCGGCCAGGGCGAACGGCACCGAGCCGAGGATCAGCCACTTCGCCAGGGTCAGGTTGGGCGAGCCCTCACGGGCGTGGACGACGGCGCCGCCGGACTTGTAGATGGCCGCGGCGGTGAGGTCGGCGGCGACGACGGTGGCCGCCTCGCCCTCGCCCGCGCCGAGGAACAGCAGCGCGGGGGTCATCAGGGCGCCGCCGCCCATGCCGGTCAGGCCGACGACCACGCCGACGAGCAGGCCCGCGATCAGGATCGAGAGGAAGTCGGAGGTGAAGAACTCGAGCACGGCTCAGATCCTCTCGGAGGGTTCGACCAGGTCGATGAACCCGGCTTCGGCCAGCGCGTCGGTGACGTCGGCCAGGGCGTCGTTGATGGTGCGTCCGGTGGTGTCGACTCGGACGTCGGCGTCGGCGGGCTCCTCGTAGGGCGAGGAGATGCCCGTGAACTCGGGGATCTCGCCGCGTCGGGCCTTCGCGTACAGCCCCTTGCGGTCGCGGCGCTCGCACTCCTCGAGCGGGGTGGCGACGTGCACCAGGAAGAACGCGCCGCCGGCCTCGTCGACCATCGCGCGCACCTGCTGGCGGGTCTCGTCGAACGGCGCGATCGGGCTGCACACGGCGACCCCACCGTGCCGCGAGATCTCGGCGGCGACCCAGCCGATCCGGCGGATGTTGGTCTCGCGGTCCTGCTTCGAGAAGGTCAGCCCGGCCGAGAGGTGTCGACGCACGACGTCGCCGTCGAGGCTGGTGACGGTGCGGGTGCCCTGCTCGAGCAGCCGGTCGATCAGCGCGCGGGCCAGGGTCGACTTGCCGCTGCCCGAGAGCCCGGTGAAGAACAGCACCAGCCCCTGGCGGTCGGCCGGCGGCAGGTCGGCGTCGAGGATGTCGTCGAGCTCGAGCAGCGGCTCGCCGGCGTCGACGAGGCCCACGACCGGGTCGTCGCCGGCGTACGTCGCCGCGACCTGGACGCCGAGCGCGTGGTCGGCCTCGGCGTCGCCGTGGGCCGCCAGCGGGACGGCGACCACGACGGCGTCGTCGAGCCCCTCGGCCACCCGCAGGGTCGCCCGCAGCAGCGCCACCGGCGACAGGTCGGGCGTGCCGTGGCCGACCAGGGCGAGGAGCAGGACGGGGCCGAGGTCGGAGAGCTGCGTCAGCTGGGTGTCGGTGACCGGGCCCGTGATCGGCACGACCGTGCGGACGGCGTACCGCTCGCGGACCTGGGTGGGGCTGAGGTAGAGCCGGCGGAACGGGCCGTACTGGGCGGTCGTGAGCGGCTCGACGGTGCGGCTGCCGTCGTCCTGGCGATGGACGCGCGCGAGGGGCAGACCCTCGGGGTCGACCAGCTCGACGACGGGCTCGTCGACGAGGTCGGCCGGCAGGCTCAGGGTGACCGGGCTGCCCGGCTGGTCGAACCCGGTGAGCGGTGCGAGCGCTCCTGAGGCCAGCAGCTCGAGGTCGTCGAGCTCGCGCGGCGCGGGGCAGTGCTGGGGTGCAGGGCTCGACACGGGGGTCATCCTGCCAAACTCACGTCGATAACCTGACTTCGTGGCCAAACATGTCGTCGTTGCCGAGATCGTCCGCTCCGGGTTCGTCGAGGGCCACCACTACGGGTCGGTCGTGGCCCTGGCCGCCGACGGCTCGGTCGACTGGTCGGTGGGCGCGGTCGACGTGGCGATGCTGCCGCGCTCGTGCAACAAGCCGATCCAGGCGCTGGCGATGGTGCGGCTCGGCCTCGACCTGCCCGACGACCTGCTCGCGCTGACCTGCGCCTCCCACTCGGGCGAGGACTTCCACCTCGACGGCGTCCGCCGGATCCTGGACGGCGCCGGGCTCGACGTGTCCGCCCTGCAGACCCCGCCCGACCACCCGCTCGACGACGCCGCCCGCGAGGCGGCGATCCGCGACGGACGCCCGCGCGACGCGATCTCGATGAACTGCTCGGGCAAGCACGCCGCGATGCTCGCCACCTGCGTCGTCAACGGCTGGGACGTCGGCACCTACCGCGACCCCGCCCACCCGCTCCAGGCCGCCATCGCCGACACCTTCGCCGAGCTGACGGGCGAGCCGGTCGAGGCCGTGGCCGTCGATGGCTGCGGTGCGCCGCTGCTGTCGGCGTCCCTGACCGGGCTGGCCCGCGCCTTCCGGGCGCTGGCCGTGGCCGAGGGCGGTGCCGAGGCGCGGGTGGCCGGGGCGATCCGCGCCTTCCCGGCGTTCGTGTCGGGCACCCGGCGCGACGAGCTCGCGCTGCTCACCGCCGTCCCCGGTGCGATCGGGAAGGCCGGCGCCGAGTCGTGCTACGCGGTGGCGCTGCCCGACGGTCGCGCCTTCGCCCTCAAGACCGACGACGGCGCTCCGCGGGTGCGACCGGTGCTGATGGCCGCCGCCCTGGCCCGCTCCGGCGTCGACCGCGAACCCGGCGTCGACGGCGACGCCGTCCGCCGCACCGGCATCGTCGAGCTGCTCGGCGGCGGCATGCCGGTCGGCGAGATCCGCGCGTCGTTCTGAGCGCCGTCCGGGACTACCCTCTTGACGGATCTAGTGAGTAAGTGATCTAGTCACTTGTTGTGACGAGCGCCATACCCGTGACCCCCTCCCTGTCCGAGCGGATCGCCGACGGGATCGTCGAGCTGATCCGGGCCGACGGCCTGCAGCCCGGCGACGCCCTGACCTCGTCGCGCGACCTGGCTCGGCGCTTCGACGTGACGACCCCGACCGTCCGCGAGGCGCTGCGGCGGCTCGAGGCCACCGACGTGATCCGGTTCCGCCACGGCTCCGGCACGTACGTCGGCGACGGGATCTCGCGGCGGATGATGGCCAACCCGCACGTCGGCGCCGTCGACCTCGAGTCGGTGCTCGAGCTGATCGAGGCGCGGATGGTGATCGAGCCCCAGGTGGCGGCGGCCGCCGCGCTCGGCCGCACGGACGTCGATCTCGCGGCGCTCGACGCCGCCGCCGGCAACGCGCTGCTGCCGCAACAGGGCCAGGAGCGCCCGGCCCTCCACTTCCACGTGGCTCTCGCCGCCGCCACCGGCAACCGGCTCCTGCGCGAGACCGTCGAGGCCCTCCTGCACGTGCGCGCCCGCGACCAGATCGAGATCCGCCACCGCTACGACGACCGCGAGCGCGACCACGCCGAGCACCTCGAGATCCGCGACGCCGTCCGCGACGGCGACGCCGACGCCGCGGCCCGGCTCACCCGCGACCACCTGGTCGCCATCCGCGAGGCCTTGGCGGCCACGGCATGAGCGCGCCGCTCCGCCTGGCCGAGATGACCACGGTCGAGGCCGCCGACGCGGTGGCCCGCGGCACCGTCGTCCTGATCCCCGCGGGCGCCTTCGAGCAGCACGGCCCGGGCCTGCCGCTCGCCACCGACCTGGTGCGGGCCGAGGCGGTCGCCGACCGGGTCGCCGCCGAGCTGCCCGACCGGGTCGTGATCGGCCCGGCCCTGCCGGTCGGCGTCTCGCCCCACCACCTCGCCTTCGCCGGCACCGTGAGCCTCTCCACGACGACCTTCGCCAGGCTCGTCAAGGAGTACGTCGACAGCCTGGCCGGCCACGGTTGGCGACGGATCCTCGTCGTCACCGGCCACGGCGGCAACAACGCCGCCCTCGGCACGGTCGCCCAGGACCTGCTGCGCGAGCAGCCCGACGTCGAGTTCGCCTGGACGCCGCTCACCGCGCCCGACGTCGTCGCCGACCTCGGCGTCAGCGAGGTGCACGGCCACAGCGGCGAGGCCGAGACCTCGCAGATGCTGCACCTCGCGCCCCACCTCGTGCGCCGCGACCGCCTGGCGGCCGGCACCACCCGGCTCGACCAGCTCGACCCGTTGGCGCGCCTGGCCCGCCACGTCGGCCCGCCCACACTGGCCGTCCCCTACGACCGGCTGAGCCAGATCGGAGTGCTGGGCGATCCCCGGCGCGCCTCGGCCGACGACGGACGCTCGATCGTCGACGTCGTCACCGGTCGGATCGTCGCCTTCGTCAAGGAGTGGCTCGACACCTAGTCGTCACTCACCACACCCCCCGGCCGCCGCCATCCTGGAGGCGTCGCCGGTCGGTCGAGCACGCCCTCGACCGACCAGACCGAGAGGAACGCTCATGTCCCTACGTCCACTGCTCGCGATCGCCGCACTCGGCCTCGGGCTGCTGGCCACACCGGCCGCCGCCGCGGTGCCGGCGCCAGCAGGAGCGGCCCCGTGCGTAGCCCCCGCCGGCGAGTCCGGCGGCACCAGCGCCCTGCACACCCTCGACAGCGGCGGCCTCGAGCGCAGCTTCATCCTCCGGCTCCCCGACGGCTACGAGCGTCGTACGTCGTGGCCGCTGATCGTCGCCTACCACGGCCGCGGCAGCACCGGCGTCGAGGTCGAGGGCTACTCCGGCCTGTCCACGCTCCCCGCCGTCGTCGCGTACCCCAACGGCGAGATCGGCACCGGCGACGGCTACCGCAAGGCCTGGCAGGGCGCGCCGTACGAGGCGCCGGGCGTCGACGACGTCGCCTTCACCGAGGACCTGCTCGACGAGCTGCAGGCGACGTACTGCGTCGACCCCGCCCGCACCTACGCGACCGGCAAGTCGAACGGCGCCGGCCTGGTGGGCCTCCTGGCGTGCCGGCTCCCCGACCGGTTCGCCGCGGTCGCGCCGGTGGCCGGCGCCTTCTACCCCGGCACCCGCGAGGGCTGCGAGGACGCCGCCCCGGTTCCGGTGATCGACGTGCACGGCACCGGCGACGCGACCATTCCCTACGCCGGTGACCCCGACCGCGACCTGCCGGCCATCCCCGACTGGGTGGCCGGCTGGGCCGAGCGCAACGGCTGCACGACGTCCCGGACGACGACGAGGCGCGACGTCAGCACCACCCGGTGGCGTCGCTGCAGCAGCGGTGCCGACGTCGCCCACGTGGCCGTCGACGGTGGCGGCCACGTCTGGCCCGGCGCCGACGTCTACTCCGGTGGCGGCTACGTCACGCACACGATCGAGGCCCAGGACGTCATCTGGGACTTCCTGCGCAGCCACCGCCTCGCCGACCAAGGAGTCGACCGATGAGCAACCGCACCGCGCCTACCCCCGAGACCGTCGAGGTCGAGCGGCTGCCCCGCATCATCCGCGCCATGGCCGTGGTCGAGCGGGTCGGCAACAAGCTGCCGCACCCGTTCTGGCTGTTCTGGATCCTCGCCGCCATCCTGGCGGTGGCCAGCGCCGTCCTGGCCGGGTTCGACGTCACCGTCGTCTCGCCGAGCGACGGCGAGACCGTCGCGGTCCGGAACCTGCTCAGCGGCGACGGCCTGGCCATGGCGCTGTCGACGATGATCACCAACTTCGCCGAGTTCCCGCCGATGGCCACCATCGTCGTCGTCATCATGGGCGTCGCGGTGGCCGAGCGCACCGGCTTCCTGGCCGCCGCCATGAAGGTCGGCGTCTCCCGGGTGCCGGCCGCGTGGGTGGTCTTCGCGGTGGCCTTCACCGGCACCGTCTCGCACGTCGCCTCCGCGGCGGCGTACATCATCCTGGTGCCCCTGGGCGGCCTGGCGTTCCGAGCCGTGGGCCGGTCGCCGATCCTCGGCATCGTCGTCGCCTACACCTCGATCGCCTCGGGGTACGACGCCAGCCCGGTGCCCACCCCGAACGACGCCATCTTCGCCGGCATCACCACAGCCGCGGCGCGCATCGTCGACGAGGACGCCCAGGTCTCGGCGGTGAGCAACTGGTTCTTCAACATCGCCTCGTCGATCCTGCTCGCCGCGGTGATCACCCTGGTCACCAAGCTGGTGCTGTCGAAGCGACCCGACCTCGACCCCGACCCCGACGCCGACCTCGACGACATCGGCTCCCTCGAGCTCGCCGTGCGCGAGCGGCACGCCCTCCGGTCCGCCTGCCTGACCCTCCTGGTCGCGCTGATCGCGATCGCGGTGGTGGTGGCGCCGTCCGGATCGCCGCTGCGCGGCGAGGGCGGCAGCCTCGCGGAGTCGCCGTTCATCGACGGCATCGCCGCCGTGGTCGCGTTCCTCTTCCTGCTGACCGGCGTCGTCTACGGCACCCGGTCGGGCTCGATCACGAAGGCCGCCGACGTGCCGAGGCTGATGGGGGAGGGCATCAAGCAGATGGCGCCGGTCCTGGTGCTGTTCTTCGCGATCGCGCAGTTCCTCGCCTACTTCGACTGGTCGCGGATCGGCGACGTCCTGGCGGTCGAGTCGGCCCAGGCTGCTCGACCAGAACAACATCCCGGTGCCGGTGATCTTCCTGATGGTGCTGTTCCTGCTGGGCGTCGTGAACGTGATGGTCACCAGCGGGTCGGCGATGTGGTCGATCGCCGCACCGGTGATCGTGCCGATGCTGATGCTCCTGTCGGTGCCGGCGGAGACCACGCAGGCCCTGTTCCGCATCGCCGACTCGGGCTCGACCGCGATCACGCCGATGAGCCCGTACTTCGTGATGGCGCTGGGCTTCCTCCAGCGCTACCGCAAGGACGCCGGCATCGGCACGCTCGCGTCGTACACGCTCCCGCTGGCGGTGGCCATGACCGTGGCCTGGACCGCGCTGTTCTTCGTGTGGTGGGGGCTCGGCATCCCGCTCGGCCCGGGAGCGCCCGTGCGCTGAGCACCAGAGCCTGCGCGTGATCGACTCCGGTCCCGACGCGCTCACGGTCGAGGCGACGTGGCAGCCCGGCGGCAAGGCACCACGCACCCACTGGCACCCCCACCAGGCCGAGCACTTCATGGTGCTCGACGGCGAGCTGACCGTGCTGCTCGGCGACGAGGGGCCGCGGGTGGTCGCGGCGGGCGGGGCGTTCGACGTCCCCGCCCGCACCGCCCACGCGATGTGGAACGCCGGCGACGATCCGTGTCGTGCCACCTGGCGGGTCACGCCGGCACGGCGCACGGAGCAGATGTTCCGCACCATCGACGCCGGCCTGAACCCGGTCCGCGCGGTCCGGATGCTGTGGGTCTTCCGCCACGAGTTCCGGCTGGGCCGCCCGCGCGGGTGACCCGCCTCGTGCTGGGCCGTGTGGACAACATCACGCTTGCTGAGTTTGCATTTTGCTAGCTGCGGCTAGCACAGTGGAGGTCATGGCGAAGAGCAAGGTCGGGCAGACCGTCGAGTCGCTCGGCGACTACCTCAAGGAGCAGCGGGTCGCGTCCCGTCTCTCCCTGCGGCAGCTCGCCAGCCAGGCCGGCGTCTCGAACCCGTACCTGAGCCAGATCGAACGCGGTCTGCGTAAGCCCTCGGCCGAGGTGCTGCAGCAGATCGCGCGGGCCCTGCGGATCTCCGCGGAGCAGCTCTACCTCCGCGCCGGGATCGTCAGCCCCGACGACGGCGTCGGGGGCTCGGTGGAGATCGCGGTGCTCAACGACACCGGGCTCACCGAGCGTCAGAAGCAGTCCCTGCTCGACGTCTACTCGTCGTTCCTCGCGATGAACGCGACCGAACCCGCCGAGGCCGACGAGCCATCCACGAACCTCAAGCACAAGGAGTCATGACATGACCAAGACCAAGATCGACTTCAAGTCCATCCCCACCCCGGTCCAGAAGCCGCTGTACGCCGGCGTCGGCGCCGGTGACCTCGCGGTCACCGCCGTCCTGGAGTACGTCGCCGACGTCCAGAAGCGGATCACCGGTGCCCAGAAGGACGCGCAGACCCGCGTCGCCGACGTCCAGAAGACGGTCACCACGTTCGACGCCAAGGCCCTGCGCGACTCGGCGCTGGACGCCGCCAAGGCTCGTCGCAGCAAGGTCGAGGCCCGCGTCACCGAGCTCCAGGCCGAGGCCACGTCGCTCCCGACCAAGGTGACCGGTGTCGTGACCGAGACCTACGCCGACCTGGCCAAGCGCGGCGAGGCCCTGGTCAAGGGCACCAAGCTGCCCTCGAGCGCCACCGTCGAGGTGAAGGTCAACAGCACCAACCCGGCCGCCCGCACCGACGTGCCCGCCACGCCCGCCACGCCCGCCAAGAAGGCGCCCGCCAAGAAGGCGCCGGCCAAGAAGACCACCGCCAAGAAGGCGCCCGCGAAGAAGTCGGCCAACAAGTCGGCCTGACGTCGCACACCGCCGTTCTCCGAGGCCCCCGCAGGTATGAGCTGCGGGGGCCTCGGGCTTTCGCGTGGGAGGGTGCTCTCGTGACCGAGCGCAACGTCCTGGGCGGCGAGCTGGAGCCGTGCGGCACCGATCCGATGACCGGCTTCTTCCGCGACGGCTGCTGCAACACCGGCGAGCAGGACCAGGGCAGCCACACGATCTGCGCCGTGGTCACCGCGGAGTTCCTCGAGCACCAGCGCGGCATCGGCAACGACCTGGGTACGCCGATGCCGGCGTACGGCTTCCCCGGGCTGGTGCCCGGTGACCGCTGGTGCGTGACCGCGCTCAACTGGGCCCGTGCCCACCGGGAGGGCGCGGCTGCCCCCGTCGTGCTCGCCTCGACCAACGAGGCCGTGCTGCGCCTGGTGCCGCTGGAGATGCTGCGCGAGCACGCGGTCGACGTGCCGTCCGACCTCAGCGGCTGGGAGGAGTGAGGGAGTCCCGTGGCCAGGTCGGTCAGTCGGTTCTCGTGCGGGCCCGCACACACGCAGGACTTCGGTCCGTCGACGGCCGACGAGCGGCTGCAGGTCTCCGACGTCGGCAAGCTGGCTCGTCGGGCCAACCGGGGTCACCGCGTCGTTCCTCGAGGAGCTCCTGCGACGTGCCGCGCTGATCCGCGCCGAGGCTGAGGAAGGACAGCACACCCTGTCCGTCACGGCCGACCAGCTGGGGGCCGCGCTCGACGAGCTGATGCAGACGCAGAACGCGATGACGCGGGCTCTCCTGGGCGGACGTACGTGACGACGGGTGAGCGGCACGCAAAGCCTCGTGCCGCCGGGCGCTCGACCCGTACGCTGTGTCCACTATGGGTCTGAACGTCTTCGTCGTGCAGGGGATCCTGTACCTGATCATCGCGTTCGCCATCCTGGCGATCGCGATCTTCACCTTCGTCAACTCGCTTCTCTACTCCCGTCAGGCGTACGACGCAGCCAACAAGCTGACCAAGACCACCTGGTGCTCGATCCTCGGTCTGGGGGTGGTGCTGCAGCTCGTCCCGGTCAACCTGCCGCTGATCAACATCGTCATGCTGGTGGCGGCGCTGGTGTACCTGGCCGACGTCCGCCCGGCGCTCTCCAGCCTGCGGCGGCGCTGACGTGATCGGCGAGCACGAGACCCGGCCCTGGGGCGAGTGGGTGGTCATCGACGAGGGCCCGGGCTACAAGGTCAAGCGGATCACGGTGCATGCCGGCTGCCGGTTGAGCTACCAGACGCACGAGCACCGCGCCGAGCACTGGACCGTCGTCGCGGGCACGGCGACCTGCGTCCTCGACGGCGAGGAGATCCTGGTCGAGGCCGGCGAGTCGATCAGCGTCGCCGTCCGCGAGGCCCACCGGATCGGCAACGCGGGCACCGAGGTCCTGGTCGTCGTGGAGGTGCAGAGCGGCGCCTACACCGGCGAGGACGACATCTGCCGCCTCGAGGACGACTACGGCCGCTTCGCCGTCTGAGCGCAGTAGCGGGCCAGGGCGTCCGCGGCGTCCTCCGGCGCGAAGCCGGTCTCCTCGATCCGGCTCAGGTCGAAGGCGCTCTGCAGGGGACGCGGCGCGAGGGTCTTGCCCGCGAAGTACTCCTCGGTCGTGACCCGCGTGACGTCGGCGCCGTCGCGCCCGCTCAGCTCGAACACCCGCGCCGCGACGTCGGCCCACGACATCGGGTCGCCGCCGTTGCTCACGTGGTAGGTGCCGTACGCCGCCGCGGTGTCGAGCAGGTGGCGGGTCGCGCGGACCAGCTCGTCGGTGAAGGTCAGCCGGCCGACCTGGTCGTCGACGACCGAGGGTGAGACGCCGTCGCCTGCCAGGCGCTGCATGGTGCGCACGAAGTTGTGGCCGTCGCCGATCAGCCACGACGTGCGGACGACGTAGTGACGCGTCGCTGTCGCGACGGCGAGGTCGCCGGCAGCCTTGGACTGCGCGTAGACGCCCAAGGGTGAGAGCGGCTCGCGCTCGCTGTGGTCGGAGCGGGTGCCGTCGAAGACGTACTCGGTCGAGAAGTGCACGAGCGTGAGCCGGTGGACGTCGGCGAGCCGGGCCAGCGTCGCGGGCACGGCCGCGTTGGCGGCCCAGGCAGCGACCCGACCCTCGGGGGTCTCGGCCTGGTCGACCGCGGTGTAGGCCGCCGCGTTGAGGACGACGTCGTGCTCGTGCCACGGCCAGGCCGCGACCGCCGCCGGGTCGGTGAGGTCGAGCTCGTCGAGGTCGACGCCGACGGCGTCCGGGTGGGCCGCCATCAGGGCCCGGCCGAGCTGCCCCTTCGCGCCGAGCACCAGGGGGCGCTTCGGTGCCATCGGGACGACGTCGGCCAGCCGCGGGTTGGTGCGGTCCTTGTCGGAGATCTCGGCCTCGGCGAGCGGGATCGGCCAGGCGATCGCCACGTCGGGGTCGGCCAGGTCGAGCGCGGGGTAGGTCTCACCGGCGCGCCAGTGCTCGTTGACGAGGTAGGTGTAGGCGACGGCGTCGTCGAGGGTCTGGTAGCTGTTGCCGACGCCGCGAGGCACGAACACCGCGACCGACGGATCGATCTCGACCGTGTACGTAGTCCCGAAGGTCGCTCCCTCGCGCATGTCGACCCACGCGCCGAACGCGCGTCCGCTGGTCACGGTCACGAACTTGTCCCACGGCTCGGTGTGGATGCCGCGGGTCGCGCCGCGCCGGGCGTTGAACGAGACGTTGTTCTGCACCGGCCCGAAGTCGGGCAGCCCGAGGGCGACCATCTTCTGCCGCTGCCAGTTCTCCTTGAACCAGCCGCGTGCGTCCTCGTGAAGCGGCAGCCGGACGACGAGCAGGCCCGGGATCGGAGTCGTCTCGACCGTCAGATCGTTCATGCGGGGTCCCGGTGGGTGTTCATCACTGGCCCTTGGCGGCGTACGAGGCCTCGGTGGCCTGCTTGGCCGGCCGCCACCAGGACTCGTGGGCGACGTACCAGGCGATCGTGTCGGCCAGGCCGGCCTCGAAGTCCGCGAAGCGCGGCGACCAGTCCAGCTCGGCCCGCAGCTTGCCGGACTCGATGGCGTAGCGCCGGTCGTGCCCGGCCCGGTCGGTGACGAAGTCGATGTGGTCCTCACCCAGGCCGAAGTGCGCCAGGATCGCCTTGACGACCTGGAGGTTGTTGCGCTCGCCGTCGGCACCGATCAGGTAGGTCTCCCCGATCCGGCCCCGGTTGAGGATGGTCCACACGGCGGCCGAGTGGTCGTCGGCGTGGATCCAGTCGCGCACGTTGAGGCCGTCGCCGTACACCTTCGGGCGGCCGCCGTCGATCACGTTGGTGATCTGGCGTGGGATGAACTTCTCGATGTGCTGCCAGGGCCCGTAGTTGTTCGAGCAGTTCGAGATCGTGGCCCGGACCCCGAAGCTGCGCACCCACGCGCGCACCAGGTGGTCGGAGCCGGCCTTGGACGCCGAGTAGGGGCTGCTCGGGTTGTAGGGGGTGTCCTCGGTGAACCGCTTGGGGTCGTCGAGGTCGAGGTCGCCGTACACCTCGTCGGTCGACACGTGGTGCAGGCGGACGTCGTGCTTGCGCGAGGCCTCCAGCAGCGTGAAGGTGCCGATCAGGTTCGTGCGGATGAACGGGCTCGGGTCGTCGAGGGAGTTGTCGTTGTGCGACTCGGCGGCGAAGTGCACCACGGCGTCGTGCTCGGCCACCAGCGGGTCGACGACCTCGGCGTCGGCGACGTCGCCGACCACGAGCCGGACTCGCTCGTCGGGCAGCCCCTCCAGCGCCTCGCGGCTGGCTGCGTAGGTCATCTTGTCGAGGACGGTCACGACCGCCTCGGTGTTCCCGACGAGGTGGTGGACGAAGTTGGAGCCGATGAAGCCGGCTCCGCCGGTCACGAGTACGCGCTGCACGCGCACACTGTAGGACGCCTTAGGGTTGGCCCCCATGCGCGGGATCATCCTGGCCGGAGGCACCGGCAGCCGTCTGCACCCGATCACCCACGCCGTCAGCAAGCAGCTGATGCCGGTCTACGACAAGCCGATGATCCACTACCCGTTGTCGACGCTGATGCTGGCCGGCATCCGCGAGGTCCTGATCATCACCACGCCCCACGAGGCCG
The DNA here is from genome assembly GCA_963825985.1 of uncultured Actinomycetota bacterium. Taxonomy (GTDB): domain Bacteria; phylum Actinomycetota; class Actinomycetes; order Propionibacteriales; family Nocardioidaceae; genus Nocardioides. The sequence continues at coordinate 698,190 of CAWGVK010000002.1, forward strand.
AGCAGTTCGTGCGGCTGCTCGGTGACGGGTCGCGGCTCGGCATCGAGATCTCGTACGCCGTCCAGCCCTCGCCCGACGGCCTCGCCCAGGCGTTCCTGATCGGCGAGGGCCACATCGGCGACGACCCGGTCGGGCTGGTGCTGGGCGACAACATCTTCTACGGCGCCGGCCTCGGCTCCCGGCTGCGCCGGTTCGCCGACCTCGACGGAGCGGCCGTCTTCGGCTACCGCGTGGCCGACCCGTCGGCGTACGGCGTCGTCGAGTTCGACGCCGAGGGCCGGGCGCTGTCGCTGGAGGAGAAGCCGGAGCACCCCCGCAGCCACCACGCGGTGCCCGGCCTCTACTTCTACGGCAACGACGTGGTCGAGATCGCGCGCGGGCTGCGCCCCTCGGCCCGCGGCGAGCTCGAGATCACCGACCTGAACCGGATCTACCTCGAGCAGGGCCGGCTCCAGGTCGAGGTGCTGCCGCGCGGGTCGGCCTGGCTCGACACCGGCACCTTCGACGACCTCAACGACGCCAGCAACTTCGTGCGCGCCATCGAGGCCCGGCAGGGCACCAAGGTCGGCTGCCCCGAGGAGGTCGCCTGGCGCTCGGGGTTCATCACCGACACCGAGCTCGCCGCGATCGCCGAGCCGCTGACCAAGAGCGGGTACGGCGCCTACCTCCTGGACCTGCTGGCCGAGGGTCGCGACGCCTGAGCGGTCTGTGCTGGCCGGTCGGGGTGGCCGGTCGGGGTGGCCGCGCACGTAGCTCCCGGGTCTCGCCGCCGACCGGAGTCGACTCGGGGCAGCGGTGACCTGGCAACCGAATCACCGAGCGAAACGGTTGCTGACTCACCGCCAGCCGGGGGCCGCGGAGTCCGATCCACCACGGTCCGGCACGACCGGAGGTACCGTGCCTGCGGGAGAGGGAGGACCCGATGGGAGACCGGATCAGGCGTGCCCGCTGGTGCATCGCGGGGCTGGTGGTCGCGACCGTGCTGGCAGGGTGCGGTCTCGACGGCGACTCGACGCCTGAGGGTCAGACCCCGCCGGCTCGGACGGCTCCGGCCGCCGACCCCCCGGCGTCGCCGTCGGCGCACGAGGGCTCCCACGACGCACCGCCCGCGAAGCCCCGCCCTCTGCGAGCCGGCGAACGACGCACCACGTTGCAGATGCCGGCTGCGTACTCACCGTCGCCACCCACGGGCGTGGGGACCGACGACTACCGATGCTTCCTGCTCGATCCGCAGCTGGAGGACGCGTGGCTGACCGGCACCGACATCCGGCCCGGCAACCCGGACGTCGTCCACCACGTGATCCTGTTCCGGGTCGATGAGGAGCTCATTCGTGAGGCGGAGCGCGAGGACGCGGCGTCGGCGGAGCCCGGGTGGACCTGTTTCGGCGGCATGGGACTGGAGGGCGAGTTCGGCAACCTCGACGACGCCTCGTGGCTCGGAGCGTGGGCGCCGGGCGGGCGCGAGACCGTCACCCGGGCGGGGTACGGCGTGCCGCTCGACAGGGGCGACCGGATCGTGATGCAGGTCCACTACAACCTCCTGCTCCACGATGGGGCCGGCATCACCGACCGCTCGGCGACCCGCCTGCGGTGGATGCCCCGGGCGCGGTCGGACCTGGGGGAGATCCACACCGTCCTGCTGCCGGCACCTGTCGAGCTGCCCTGCCGGCCCGAGCACTCCTCCGGGCCGCTGTGCAACCACGTTGCCTCGGTCGCGGACGTCAAGGCACGGTTCGGCGAGACTGCCGGTCAGACTGCCGACCTGCTCCATTTCCTGTGTGGCACCGACGTCGCCCCGAGCGACACGACGACCTGCACGCGGCGCGTGCAGCGACCGATGACGGTGCTCGGCGCCGCCGGGCACATGCACCTGTTGGGCCGGACTCTCACCATCGAGAGCAACTCAGGCTCCGCCGACCAACAGCAGCTGCTGGACATTCCGCTGTGGAACTTCGACGACCAGGGGGCCCGCCGCATCGAGCCGGTTCACCTCGATGCGGGCGACACCCTGACCGTCACCTGCCAGCACGACCAGGCCGTGCGCGACCTGCTCCCCGCCTTCGAGGGCACCGAGGAGAAGTACGTCGTGTGGGGCGAGGGCTCCGCGGACGAGATGTGCCTCGGCATCGTGCAAGCGGTCTTCGACGAGTAGCTCCGGCGGCCGAGCCAGCAGGTGCCTCGTCGAGGTGTCGGATGGCTCTGCTTTCGTGGACGGGTGCATGAGGTCGTCGTCGGCGCGCTGACTCGTGAAGGTCGAGTCCTCCTCGTGCATCGGAGGCCGGACAAGCGTGCGAACCCGGACGTGTGGGACGTGCCCGGTGGTCTCATCGAGGCCGGTGAGTCAGAGCTCGGCGCGCTCGCGCGAGAGCTGTGCGAGGAGGTCGGCGTGCAGATGGCGACAGGCTCGGCGTCTCACCTGTGTCGGCTGACCGCAGGGCCTGCAGACGAGCCGGCCCTCCTGAGCGCTCGGCTCGTGAGTGACTGGCAGGGAACGCCTGCGAGCGTCGCTCCCGAGGAACACGACGGCATCGGCTGGTTCGGCCTCGAGGAGTTGCCTCCCCCACCCCACGTACTCGTGCGCACGGCTCTGGTGAACGCGATGCAGAGCCGAGCTCAACCGCCGAGCCGCGCCAGGTCGGCGTCGACCATCCGGCCGACGATCTCGTCGAACCCGACGGTGGGCGACCACCCGAGCACCGCCCGGGCCTTCGACGCGTCGCCGACCAGGGCGGTGGCGTCGGCGGGGCGGACGAAGGCGGGGTCGACGTCGACGAGGGGTTCCCAGTCGACGATGCCGACGTGGGCGAAGGCGGCGGCGACGAAGTCGCGGACGGCGTGGCCGCGGCCGGTGGCGACCACGTAGTCGTCACCCGAGCCCGGGCGCGAGGCGGCCGACACCATGGCGCCGACGTAGTCGGGCGCCCAGCCCCAGTCGCGGCGGGCGTCGAGGTTGCCGAGCACCAGCCGCTCGGCGTGGCCGCGGCTGATCGCGGCCACGGTCGAGGTGATCTTGCGGGTCACGAACGTCGCCGGCCGGCGCGGCGACTCGTGGTTGTAGAGGATCAGGCTCGAGGCGTGCAGCCCGCGGCGGCGATGGACGTCGACCATCAGGTGGGCGTAGGCCTTCGCGGCGCCGTACGGGTTGAGCGGGCGCAGCGGCGTCGACTCGTCCTGCGGCGACGTCGGCGGCTGGCCGAACATCTCGGCGCTGGAGGCCTGCACGAAGCGGGCACCCACCCGGTAGGCCGACTCGAGCAGCCCGACCGCGGCAGTGCCGTTGACGCGGGCGCACAGGTCGGGCTGCTCCCACGACTGCGCGACCGAGCTGAGCGCGGCCAGGTTGTAGACCTCGTCGGGGGCGAGGTCGAGCAGCAGCCGCCGGGTGCCCTCGACGTCGGTGACGTCGCCGACATGGGTGACGACACCGACGGGGACGCCGGCGGTGGGCTCGTGCGCGAGCACGAGCGCGTGCACCTCGACGTCGCGCGACACCAGCAGCTCGGCGAGGTAGCCGCCGTCCTGGCCGCCGACGCCGGTCACGAAGGCCCGGGTCATGTCACCAGCCCGACCGTGCGGCCTCGATGTCGGCGTCCACCATCAGGGCGACCAGCTCGTCGAAGCCGACCCGGGGCTTCCAGCCGAGCACCTCCCGGGCCTTCGCGGCGTCGCCCACCAGCTGGTCGACCTCAGCGGGCCGGATGAACCTCTCGTCGAGGCGCACGAAGCGTTCCCAGTCGTCGATGCCGACGTGGCCGAACGCCGCGTGCACGAACTCGCGCACCGAGTGGGTCTCGCCGGTGGCGATCACGTAGTCGTCGGCGACGGGCTGCTGCAGCATCAGCCACATCGCCTCGACGTAGTCGCCCGCGAAGCCCCAGTCGCGTTGGGCGTCGAGGTTGCCGAGGACCAGCTCGTCCTGGAGGCCGAGGTGGATCCGCGCGACGGCCTGGCTGACCTTGCGGGTCACGAACTCGGGCCCGCGGCGCGGCGACTCGTGGTTGAAGAGGATGCCCGACGAGGCGTGCATGCCGTACGACTCGCGGTAGTTGATGGTCATGTGGTGGCCGAAGACCTTGGCGACGCCGTACGGCGAGCGCGGCCACAGCAGGGTCCGCTCGTGCTGCGGGGCCTCCTGGACCTTGCCGAACATCTCCGAGCTCGACGCCTGGTAGAAGCGCACCCGGCTCGGGTCGTCGCCGGTGTGCAGCCGCAGTGCCTCGAGGACGGTGAGCACGCCCTTGGCCGTGACGTCGGTGGTGAGGTGCGCCTGCTCCCACGAGTAGGCCACGAACGACACGGCGCCGAGGTTGTAGACCTCGTCGGGGTCGGAGTCGCGCAGCGCCCGGATCAGGCTCGACATGTCGGTCAGGTCGCCGTTGTGCAGGGTCACGCTCGGCAGCAGGCGGGAGACGAGGTCGCGCTTGGGGTTGTTCTGGCCGCGGATCACCCCGTGCACGTCGTACCCCTTCTGCACCAGGAGCTCGGCCAGGTAGAGACCGTCCTGGCCCGTGATGCCGGTGATCAGCGCGGTGGGCATGCCGGGGATTGTGTCAGCCGACCGGACCGGTCACGTAGTCACAACGGACTAGGTGACTATGACCTGCGACCCGACGCGCGGCACGACCCTGTCGCGGCAGACTTCTGCACAGAGCGCTTCCTCCGAAGTCGGACGGGGACGGCGGCCGCGGATGCATGGGATGTTCGCGACCGCCGACCCGTCCTCCCCTACCTCCCCCCACCCCCCCGGCCCCTTCCCCCTAGGGGCGTCTATCCGTCCGCCCCCTCCCCCCAGGGGGCGGACGGATAGCCTGTTCGGATGAAGGTTCTCGTCACCGGCGGCGCCGGCTACATCGGCTCGATCACCGCCAAGGCCCTCGAGGAGGCCGGGCACACCCCGGTCATCCTCGACTCCCTGCTCAACGGCCCGCTCGCGTTCGTGCGTGACCGGATCTTCTACGAGGGCGACATCGCCGACCGCGACCTGCTGCGCCGGATCGCGGCCGACCACCCCGACCTGCACGCCACCATCCACATGGCGGCGCGGATCGTCGTGCCGGAGTCGATGGAGCAGCCCTACGAGTACTACCGCGACAACGTCGCGAAGTCGCTCGAGCTCTTCGACGAGCTGACGGCGCTCGGCCTGACCCGGGTGCTGTTCTCGTCGTCGGCCAGCCTCTACGCCATCAAGGACGGGTTCGAGGTCACCGAGGACGACCCGCTCGAGCCGACCTCCCCGTACGCCCGGACCAAGCGGATGATGGAGCAGATGCTCGAGGACATGGCGGCCGCGAGCGACCTGCGCGCCGTCATCCTGCGCTACTTCAACCCGATCGGCTCCGACCCCGACCTCGAGTCGGGCATCTACGTCAAGGAGCCCTCCCACGTGCTCGGGCAGCTCGTGCTGGCCGCGCGGGGCCAGAAGCCGTCGTTCACGGTCACCGGCACCGAGCACCCGACCCGCGACGGCACGGGCATCCGCGACTACATCCACGTCTGGGACCTCGCCCGCGCCCACGTGCGCGCGGTCGAGAAGTTCGACGACGTGCTGGCCGCCACCGACGCACCCTCGACGGTCATCAACATCGGAGCCGGCGAGGGCGTCACCGTGCGCGAGCTGATCGCGTCGTTCGAGAAGGTCTTCGGCCGGGCCGTGCCGCTCAGCGAGGCACCGCCGCGCCCGGGCGATGCCGTCGGCGCCTTCGCGAACGCCGACAAGGCGGCCGCGCTGCTCGACTGGCGCACCGAGCTCACCGTCGACGACGCCATCGCCTCGGCCCTGGCCTGGGCCGACAAGCGCCAGGAGATCCTGGGCTACGAGTGAAGGTCCTCGCCGCGGTCCTGACGCTCACCCTGCTCACGGGGTGTGCCGCCGACCGGACGGCGGACGCACCGGCGCCGGCCCCCGCCACGTCGTCCGCGCCGGCACCGGCACCACCGCGTGACGACCGGCCCCTGGCCGGACGGGTCGTCGTGGTCGACCCCGGGCACCAGCTCGGCAACCGCAACTTCCCCGAGAAGATCGCGCGCCGGGTGCCGGCGGGCGGCTTCCGCAAGCCGTGCAACACGACCGGCACCGCGACCGACGCCGGCTACGCGGAGGCGACGTTCGTGTGGCAGGTCTCGCAGCGCGTCGTCCGCGGCCTCGAGCGGCTCGGCGCGCGGGTGATCCTGACCCGCACCACCAACTCCGAGCGGCGTTGGGGCCCGTGCGTCGACGTCCGCGGGCGGGCCGGCAACCGGGTGGGTGCCGACCTCAAGCTCAGCATCCACGCCGACGGCTCGTACGCCGCCGACGCCCACGGGTTCCACGTGATCGTGGCCCCGGCGGAGCCGGCGTCGCGCCGGCTCGCCGTCACCACCCGACGCGCGCTGCGCCAGGCCGGTTTCGACGACTCCACCTACACCGCCGGTGGCGACGGGCTCGCCGTGCGCCGCGACCTCGGCACGCTCAACCTGTCCCGGATGCCGGCCGTGATGGTCGAGCTCGGCAACATGCGTTCGTCCCGCGAGGCCCGGGTGATGACCCGACCCTCCGGCCGCAACCGCTACGCGGTGGCGCTGGTGCGCGCCGTCCGGGCGTCTCTGGGCTAGGCGGTCACGTCGAGCTCGCGCAGGGCGTGGAGGATGGCCACGACCTGCGGCACCTCGTGGGTGCGGTAGACGCCGGCCCCGCCCAGGTGCGCCAGCACCGAGAAGAAGCCCTCACCGATCCGGAACTGGTCCTCGAAGAGCTCGAACGAGTGGGGCACCGACTGGCACACCGGGACGCCGAGTCGTCGAAGTCGGAAGGCGTTGAGAAGCGCGACGGTCTGGTGTCGCACGCGGGCCCGCTGGTCGTCGAGCGCGAACCCGAAACCGAGACCGGGGTCGATCGCGACGCTCGTGACGCCGCGCCGGGTGGCCTCGGCGATCCGCCGCTCGAACTGGTCGAGCATCGCCGGCACCGGGTCGGCGTCGACCTCGCTGCCGTCGAGGGCCCGCGCGTGCGGGCCGAGCACGTGACAGAGCACGACGGCCGCTCCGTGCTCCGCCGCGAGGCCGAACATGGCGTCGTCCTCGGCCGAGCCGGTGAGGTTGAGGACGCGCGCGCCGGCGTCCAGGGCGGCGGCCACGACTGACGTCTCGTAGCTCTCGACCGAGACCACGATCCCGTCGGAGACGAGCTCTCGGATGACGGGCACCAGACCGGCGACCTGCTCGCCCGGGCCCATCCGCGCCGCCGAGTCGCGGCTCGACTCGGCGCCGACGTCGACGATGTCGGCGCCCTGCGCGGCGAGCACCCGCCCGCGCCGGATCGCCGAGTCGAGCGAGGTCACGATGCTCTCGCGGTAGGTCGAGTCGCGCGACAGGTTGACCACACCCATGACGGCGGCCCGCTCGTCGGTGTCGAAGGCGCGCTCGCCCACGACGAGCGGCGCGACCGGGAGGTCGAGGTCGTCGGCGTGGTCGCCGGCGAGCCGGACGATCTCGGAGAGACTGATCACGGGGGAGAGGGTCGCACGTAGCGGGTCATCAGGAAGCCGTCGGCGTGCAGGACGTGGCGCAGCTCGAAGCCGGCGACCCGCTCGAGCCCGTCGGTCTGCTGCTGGTGGCCCAGGCCGGCCAGCACCGGCGACAGGGTGATGTCGACCTCGTCGACCAGTCCCGCGCGGGTGAGGCCCTCCAGGAGTGTGGGCCCGCCCTCGCAGACGATCCGGCGCAGCCCGCGCTCGACCAGCGTGCGGACGACGAACGCCGGGTCGATCCGGTCGCCGGGTGCGGTGACGACGTCGCTGTGGGTGCGGGCCCGCGCGAGGGCCGCGGCGTCGGGCTCGGCCGTGGTGAGGACGATCGGTCGCGCGGTCGAGCCGGCGAACAGCTCGGACTCCCACGGCAGGTCCAACGACCCACTCACGATCGCGATCACCGGGGCCGGCCGCTGGCCGTCGGCCGCCCGGCGCTCGGCGTCGGCCGGCTTGGCGCGCATCGCGGCGTACCCCTCGGCCCGGATGGTGCCGGCGCCGACCAGGACGGCGTCGGCGAGGCGGCGCACGGAGTCGAAGACGACCTTGTCGACCGCCGACGAGATCGACCCGCTGAGGCCGTCGGGTCCCGCGCTGGCGCCGTCGAGCGTGGTCACCATCATCGCGCGCACCCAGGGGCCGGCGTCCGGCCACGGGTAGGCGGCGAGGACGGCGTCGTCGTCGAGGTCACCCGGGTTCGGGCCGAGGATCATCTGCACGGTGCCGACGGTAGTGGTCGCCCGGAGATCTCCGGGCCACCCTCCTAGCGCCCGTGGGTGGTCGTGCCTAGAGTGCTCTGGCACCCGGCCGCCTCCGTGCCGGGCAAGAAGGGAAACCCACACGCATGCGTCCGTCACGTCTTGCCGCTGCCGCCACCGTCGTCCTGGTCGCCGGGCTCCTGCCCGGGGTCACCGCGTCGTCGTCCGGAGCGCCGCCCCCCGACCCCACCTACCGGTCCCTGAGCGGCTTCGAACCGCGCGGCGACAAGATCCGGGTCGAGCCGAAGGCCTACTCCGCGGTCCGCGTCAACCTCGGCAGGGTGCGTGCCGGGCTCGCGGGCGCGCCCGCCGAGCGCACCGGCGGCGGCGTCGAGTTCGCCGTGCCCACGCCCACCGGCGGCACCGAGAAGTTCTCGGTCACCCGTACGCAGGTCCTCGCTCCCGAGCTGGCGGACGCGCACCCCGAGATCGCCACCTACACCGGCAGGTCGGTCTCCGACCCGGCGACCACGATCGCGCTCGACGTGACCCCGATGGGCCTGCACGCCGCCGTCCGCGGGCCGCAGGGGCAGGACACCTGGTACGTCGACCCCGCCTACGACCGCCGCGGCACCACCGAGCACCTCGCCTTCTACGCCAGCGCCACCACCAGCCCGGAGGAGGAGTTCGTCGAGCGTGAGGCCCCGGCCCTGCGCAAGACCGCCAACCGGGTGGGTATCGCCGCCAAGGCCGGCGGACCGGTCGTCGAGAAGCGGTACCGCCTCGCGCTGACCTCCGACCCGTCGTACGCCGAGTACTTCGGCACCGACAACGTGCTGGCCGAGAAGGCGACGCTGATCAACCGCGTCAACCAGATCTACAGCCAGGACCTCGCGATCCGGATGCTGCTGATCAACGAGACCGACGAGCTCAACTTCGACACCGAGGCCGAGGCCACCGGGCCGGACGGCCCCTGCGGTGCGGCGGCCTGCTACCGCACCCTGGTCAACCCCGGCGACCCGCCCGACGAGCAGTACGGCGACCTCGACTTCTGCAGCGGCGAGACCCTCGCCCAGAACCGCACCGTGCTCGGCCAGGTCGTCGGCGCCGACAACTACGACGTGGGCCACATCGCGCTCGGCAAGAACGGCGGCGGCGTCGCCTACCTCGGCGTGGTCGGGGCCGACTACAAGGGCGGCGGCTGCACCGGCCTGCCCGAGCCCAAGGGCGACTTCTTCGCCATCGACTACGTGGCGCACGAGATCGGTCATCAGTTCGCGGGCAACCACACCTTCGACGGCGTCCAGAACGCCTGCTCGGGCGGCAACCGCAATCCGGGCACGTCGGTCGAGCCCGGCTCGGGCTCGTCGGTGATGGCCTACGCCGGCATCTGCCTGCAGGACGACCTGCAGCCCCACACCGACCCGTACTTCTCGTTCAGGACCCTCGACGAGGTCAACGCCTACACCGGCCGGCCGACGCTGCCGGTGGTCGAGGTGCAGACCGTGTCGCTGCGCGGCTTCGGCGCGGCCGGCTCGACCTTCGACCTGAGCTTCGGCGGCGCCAGCACCACCATCTCCGCCGACGACTACGACGCCGCGAGCATCGAGACCGCGGTCGAGGGCATCACCGGAGAAGACGTCACCATCTCGGGCTGGGGCTACGACCCCTTCGGCAGCTTCACCGACTACCCGGCGCCGCTGACCGCACCCGACGCGACCGGCTTCCAGGTGATCTTCGCTCCCGACGCCGACCCCTACACGGCCGGCAACCACCAGGACGTCGACCCGCTCGACGTCACGGGCGGCAGCGCCGGCGTCTCGGGCTTCGTGGGTGAGACCGCCAAGGGCGGCGTGGCCGACAACCGCGGCATCAGCACCGCGCCGACGGCCGACAGGGCGCCGCGGGTCACCAAGATCAGCAAGCTGCGCCGGATCCCGGCCCGCACGCCGTTCGTGCTCACCGGCAAGGCCGCCGACGCCGACGGTGACCCGCTCACCTACCTGTGGGAGCAGACCGACCGTGGCCTGGACGCGAAGGGCACGTCGCTGGTGAGCAACAAGAAGATCTACGGGCCGCTGTTCCGGGTCTTCGGCACCGCGGCCGACGTCACCGACGACGGCACCCTGGAGTCGCCGTCGCCGGGCATCAACCTGGCCGGGCGCAACGGCACGCGCTACTTCCCCGACCTCGCCCAGGTGCTCGCCGGCAACACCAACGCGTCCACGGGTCGCTGCCCGAAGGTGGCCCCGCTGCCCGACGACCTCGACAACTACGTGCCGCCGAGGAAGAAGGCCATCGAGTGCTACTCGGAGTTCCTGCCGACCGAGCGCTACCTCGGCACGCAGGGCAAGGGCCGCCGCGACCTGCACTTCCGGCTCACCGTCCGTGACGGCCGTGGCGGTGTCGCCTACCGCAACGTGACCCTCGAGGTGGCCCCGTCCGCGGGTCCGTTCCTGGTGACGTCGCAGAAGAAGAGCACCACCGTGCGGCGCGGCGACACCCTGCCGGTGCGCTGGCAGGTCAACGGCACCCGCAAGCTGGCCAAGCGGGTGACCATCTACCTGTCCACCAACGGTGGCAAGACGTGGAAGCGCGAGCTGGCCCGTACCGCGAACGACGGGTCGCAGCGGGTGAGGCTGCCGAGGGGGGTCCGCACCAAGCACGCGCGGATCGTCGTGGCTGCGCGCGGCAACTACTTCTACGCCGTCAACAAGCGGGACTTCCGCATCCGCTGACCGGAGAGATCTCCACCGTCGGGGCGTCGCGCGGAATGCGCGGCGCCCCGACGCGGTTGTGAGGGGTCGTGACCCCCGACCAGCAGCCCGGCGACTCGCGACGGGTGTCGTTGCTGCTGGGGCTCCTCTTCGGGCTGGCCGGCATGGGCTCGTCGTCGGCGGCGATCGCGGTGCCGCTGATCTCCGACGACCTCGGCGTCAGCGCCGGGGTCGCGACGTGGACGATCAGCCTGTACGTGCTGATGCTGGCGGTCACCACCGCCGTCTACGGCCGGGTCTCCGACCTGGTCGGCATCCGGATCCCGCTGCTGGTCGGCGTGGGCCTGATGACCGCCGGGGCGATCCTGGCCGCGCTGGCGCCCTCGTTCTCGGTGCTGCTGCTCGCCCGGATGGTCCAGGGCGCCGGTGCCGCAGCGGTGCCGACCCTGGGTGTCGCGGTGCTCAACGGCCGGTACGCCGGCTCCGTGCGCGGTCTCGCCCTCGGTCGGCTGGCCGGGGTTGCGGCCGCCGTCAGCTGCCTCGGGCCGCTCGTCGGCGGCGTCCTCGAGCACGCCCTGGGCTGGCGGGCCGTGATGGCGCTGCCGGTGCTGGGCCTGCTCGTGATCCCGATCCTCTGGCCCGCACTCACCCGTGAGGGCACCGGCGCCCGCCTCGACCTGCTCGGCGCCGTGCTGGTCGCGCTGACCGCCGCCGGGGTGGTGCTGCTGGTGCAGTCGCCGTCGACCGGCGTCGTGGTCGCGGTGTCGGGAGCCGTCCTGCTGGGGCTCGGCACCCCCGCGACCGTGACCTGGGTACGCCGCCGACCGCATGGCTTCCTGCCGATGGCGGTCGTGCGCAACGGCGTCGTCGTCCGCAGTGCGGCCGCCGCTGCGGCCATCCCGGCCGCCTGGTTCGCCATGCTGGTCGCCGTGCCCGCCGTCCTGGTCTCCTCGGGGTGGGAGCCCTGGCAGGTCGGTCTGCTGCTCCTGCCCAGCGCGGCACTGGCGCTCGGCGTGCCCCGCATCGCCGGACCGCTCGTCGACACCGTGGGCCCGGCCCGCGCGATCGCCGTCGCCGGTGTGGTGGCCACCGCGGCGCTCGCCATCGCCGCCGTGGGCGCGGCGCACGTGTGGTCACCGCTGCTCGCCGTCGGGGTGCTGCTCGTGACCGTGGCCTTCGGCATCGGCCAGCCGGCCATGACCGCGGCGGTCGCCGACGCCGTCGAGCCCGAGGTCCGCGGGGTCGCCCTCGGCGTCGCCACCCTCGTCTTCCTCGTCGGCGGCAGCATCGGCTCGGCCGTCGTGGGCGGTCTGGGCGACGTCCTGGGCACGGAGTGGGGCCTGGCCCTGCTCGCCGTCCTGCCGGTGGCCGGGCTGGTGGCCCTCGTTCCCGACCTGAGGACCCAGCGCGAACCCGTGCTCGTGGGCGACTGACCTGCCTACAGTTGGCACTGTGAGCACCGTCCGAGACTCCGAGCGCCCGGCGACGTGGGTGCAGGCCGCCTTCGGTGCGCTCGGCTTCGTCGCGCTGCTCTGGGTGATCGAGGTCGTCGACGCCGTCGCCGACCACCGCCTCGACGAGTACGGCGTGCAGCCGCGCTCCGACGAGGGGCTGCTCGGCATCCTCTTCGCCCCGCTCCTGCACGGCGGCTGGCTGCACCTCGAGGCCAACACCCTGCCGGCGCTGGTGCTCGGCTTCCTCGTGCTCGTCTCCGGCATCGCCCGCGGACTGCAGGTGACGGCCGTCATCTGGCTGGTCGGCGGGGTCGGCGTCTGGCTGATCGCCCCGTCGAACAGCATCCACCTCGGCGCCTCGGTGCTGATCTTCGGCTGGCTCGTCTACCTCATGGTCCGCGGCATCTGGTCGCGCAGCGCGGGCGAGATCATCCTGGGCCTGGTGCTGTTCTTCGCCTACGGCAGCCTGCTGCTCGGCGTCCTGCCCGGAGAGCCGGGCATCTCGTGGCAGGGCCACCTCTTCGGTGCCGTCGGCGGTGCGCTGGCGGCGTTCCTGCTCAACGACCGCGAGCGCGACCGCTCGGTGATCTGACGCTCACCGGTCGGCCAGGTCGGCGAGGTCGGCGTGCTCGTCGCGCAGCTGGCGCTTGAGGATCTTGCCGCTCGGGTTCTTGGGCAGCGCGTCGGCGACCACGACGTACTTGGGTGCCTTGTAGCCGGCCAGGACGCTGCGGGCGTGGGCGATCACGTCGTCGGGCGACAGGGTCTCGCCGTCCTTGGCGACCACCACGGCGGCGACCGCCTCGACCCAGCGGGGGTGGCTGACGCCGAAGACGGCGACCTCGGCGACGCCGGGCATCGTGTAGATCGCCTCCTCGACCTCGCGGCTGGCGACGTTCTCGCCGCCGGACTTGATCATGTCCTTCTTGCGGTCGACCACGTAGAGCCGGCCGTCGTCGTCGACGTACCCGAGGTCACCGGAGTGGAACCAGCCGCCCCGGAAGGCCTCGGCCGTCTTCTCCTCGTCGCGGTAGTAGCCCAGGGTGGCGTGCGGCGAGCGGTGCACGATCTCGCCGACGGTGCCGGCGGGCACGCGAACGCCTGCGTCGTCGACGACGCGGGTCTCGACGTTGAGCGCGGCGCGGCCGGCCGACCCGGCGTGCGAGAGCTGCTCGTCGGGGCCCAGCGCGGTGGCCAGCGGCGCCATCTCGGTCTGCCCGTAGAAGTTCCAGAGCCGGACGTCGGGCAGCCGTTCCTGCAGCTCCTTGAGCACCTCGACCGGCATCGGGGACGCGCCGTAGTAGCCCTTCTCGAGCGACGACAGGTCGGTGCCGTCGAAGGCGGGGGAGCGCAGCAGGCCGATCCAGACCGTGGGCGGGGCGAAGAACTTGGTGACCCGGTGCTCCGCGATGGCGGCCAGCACGCGCTCGGGGTCGGGACCGGGCAGGATGATGCTGGTGGCGCCGAGGTAGACGTCGGGTCCGAGGAACACGTCGAGCTGGGCGCAGTGGTAGAGCGGCAGCGTGTGCAGCTCGACGTCGTCGGGGCTGAACTCGCCGTCGAGGGCGCACGTGACGTACTGCCACATCAGGGAGCGGCTGCTGAGCAGCGCGCCCTTGGGCCGCGACTCGGTGCCGGAGGTGTACATCAGCCGCACCGGGTCGTCGTCCCCGACGGCCACCACCGGCGGGACACCGTCGTGGTCGAACCACTCCTGCGCGTCGACCCAGCCGTCGGGGACACCCTGCCCGCCGAGCCGCACGACGGCCCTCACGGGGATCTCGACGTCGTTCAGCGCCCGCTGCGCGACGTCGAGCAGCGCGTCCTCGACGACGAACGCCGTCGCCCCGCTGTGGTCGAGGATGTAGGCGATCTCGTCGCCGCCGAGCATGAAGTTGATCGGCACCAGCACCACGCCCACCCGGGCGGTCGCGAAGTCGAGCACCGCGAACTGCCAGCAGTTGTGGCACAGCAGCGCCAGCCGGTCGCCCGGCTCCAGCCCGGCGGCCACGATCGCGGCGGCGGCGCGGTCGACGGTGGCGTCGAGGTCGGCGAAGGTCAGCGTCGTGTCGCCGTCGATGATCGCCGGCCTGTCGGGGAACCGCTGCGCCGTCCGCCGCGGGAGGTCGCCGAGGGCGTGCTGACGGGCCTGCTGGATCACCGGGTCCATGTCGATGAACCTAGCCCCGCGGAGCGGTCAGGCGGGAGCCGCTACTGCCTGCGGACGGCGTCGTCCGGCGACCGCGACCAGCAGCAGGACGGCGCCCGCGACCCGCAGCACCGGGTAGACCGTCGGCAGCGGCCCGCTCGCGAAGTTCTCGAGCATGGTGGTCGACTCGAACACCTGGAGCTGGATGTTGATCGACGTCGCCGTCGTCGCCGGGACGAACAGCAGGGTCGCCCCGAGCGCGCCGAGGGCGATCCACGGGTTGCCGCGGGCCCGGGACAGGCACACGAGCGCCAGCACCAGCCACACGAACGTCTCGGTGGCCTGGGCCAGCAGGCGGACGTAGGTCTCGGCGTCGGCGCTCATTGTCGGAGCCTACGTCGCGGTCCCGAGGCCGCCGTCCCGCAATCTGGTGAAGTGCTGCGGCCCTCTACTTGGACTTGCGGGCGCGGGAGGCGGTCTTGGCGCGCTCGTGCTGGTCGAGGACGACCTTGCGGATGCGCACCATCGACGGGGTGACCTCGACGCACTCGTCGTCGCGGCAGAACTCCAGGCACTGCTCCAGCGACAGCCGGCGCGGGGGGATCAGCTTCTCGAAGTTGTCGGAGGTGGCCGAGCGGATGTTGGTCTGCTGCTTCTCCTTGGTGATGTTGACGTCCATGTCGTCGGCGCGGGAGTTCTCGCCGACGATCATGCCCTCGTAGACCTCGGTGGTCGGCTCGAGGAACATCACGCCGCGTTCCTGCAGGTTGGTCATGGCGTACGCCGTGGCCGCGCCCTTGCGGTCGGCCACCAGTGACCCGTTGGTGCGCGAGCGGATCTCGCCGGCCCAGGGCTCGTAGCCGTCGGAGATGCCGTGGGCGATCCCGGTGCCGCGGGTGTCGGTCAGGAACTGCGTGCGGAAGCCGATCAGGCCACGCGCGGGCACCATGAACTCCATGCGCACCCAGCCGGTGCCGTGGTTGGTCATCTGCTCCATCCGGCCCTTGCGGCTGGCGAGCAGCTCGGTGATGGTGCCGAGGTACTCCTCGGGCGCGTCGATCGTCAGCCGCTCGTAGGGCTCGTGCAGCTTGCCGTCGATCTCGCGGGTGACCACCTGGGGCTTGCCGACGGTGAGCTCGAAGCCCTCGCGCCGCATCTGCTCGACCAGGATGGCCAGCGCCAGCTCGCCGCGGCCCTGGACCTCCCAGGCGTCGGGGCGCTCGGTGGGCAGCACGCGCAGCGACACGTTGCCGACCAGCTCGACGTCGAGCCGGTCCTTGACCAGGCGGGCGGTGACCTTGCCGCCCTTGGTGCGCCCGACCAGCGGGGAGGTGTTGGTGCCGATGGTCATCGAGATGGCCGGCTCGTCGACGTGGATCAGCGGCAGGGCGACCGGGTTCTCCGGGTCGGCGAGGGTCTCGCCGATGGTGATCTCCGGGATGCCGGCGATGGCCACGATGTCGCCGGGACCGGCCGACTCGCCCGGCTTGCGCTCGAGGCCCTCGGTGACCAGGAGCTCGGTGATCTTGACGTTCTTGACCTCGCCGTCGCGGCGCATCCAGGCGACCTGCTGGCCCTTGCGCAGGGTGCCCTCGTGCACGCGCACGAGCGCGAGCCGACCGAGGAAGGGCGAGGCGTCGAGGTTGGTGACGTGGGCCTGCAGCGGCGCGCCCTCGGTGTACTCCGGGGCGGGGATGGTGTCGAGGATCGTCTTGAACAGCGGCTCGAGGTTGTCGCCCTCGGGCATCGAGGCGTTCTCGGGCTGGACCAGGCTGGCGATGCCGGCGCGGCCCGAGGCGTAGACCACGGGGAAGTCGAGCGCGTCCTGGCGGTGGCTCTCGTCGAGCAGGTCCATGAACAGCTCGTAGGTCTCGTCGACGACCTCGGCGATGCGCGCGTCGCCACGGTCGGTCTTGTTGACCACCAGGATCACCGGCATGTCGGCGTTCAGCGCCTTGCGGAGCACGAAGCGGGTCTGGGGGAGCGGGCCCTCGGAGGCGTCGACCAGCAGCACGATGCCGTCGACCATCGACAGCCCGCGCTCGACCTCGCCACCGAAGTCGGCGTGGCCGGGGGTGTCGATGATGTTGATGACCATCGGCATGCCGCCGCCCGCGGGACCCTCGTAGTGCACCGCCGTGTTCTTGGCGAGGATCGTGATGCCCTTCTCGCGCTCGAGGTCGCCGGAGTCCATGACCCGGTCGGCGACGCTCTCGGCCTGGTGCTCGGTGAACGCGCCGGCCTGGCGGAGCATGGCGTCGACGAGCGTGGTCTTGCCGTGGTCGACGTGCGCGACGATCGCGACGTTGCGGAGGTCAGCGCGGAGGGCAGACATGGAAGTACGACGTCCTGTCGGGTCGGGAGATGGCGGCCCGATGGGCCTCCGCGAGTTTAGTGGCGGCGGCCCCGATCCCACGATTCGCACGGTGTGACCAGGAGCGCACCTGGGGCGACACCGTCGGTGGTCAGGAGTAGAACGGGGTCATGCGCTGCTCCTTCCTGCCGCCCCACCTCCTACGCCGACTCGCCGAGATCGACCCGGCGGCGGCCGCGACGCTGGTCAACGACGAGCGGCTCCGCGCCGCCCGCGAGGCCGCCGTGGGGACGACCATCGCGCCCGCCCGGGCCGCCGCCGACGCGGCCTGGACCGTCCACACCGCCGACAACACCGAGGACCTGCCCGGCCGGGTGGTGCGCTCGGCCGGTGAGCCCGAGTCGGGCGACGTGGCCGTCGACGAGGCGGCGTCCGGCGTCGCTGCCTCGCTCGCCCTGCTGACCGAGGCGTTCGGGCGCGACTCCTACGACGACCAGGGGGCGCCGGTCAGCGCCACGGTCCACTACGGCCGTGACTACGTGAACGCCTTCTGGGACGGGCGCCAGCTCGTCTTCGGCGACGGCGACGGCCGGTTGTTCGAGCGGTTCACGGCGTCGGTCGACGTGCTCGGCCACGAGCTGGCCCACGCCGTGACCGAGCACTCCGCGGCGCTGGTCTACCGCGACCAGCCGGGCGCGCTCAACGAGTCGGTGTCCGACGTGTTCGCCTCCTGCCTCAAGCAGCGCCTGCTCGACCAGCCCGTCTCCGAGGCCGACTGGCTGATCGGGGCCGAGCTGTTCCGGCCCGGCGTCCAGGCTCGCGCCCTGCGCGACATGGCTCGGCCGGGCACCGCCTACGACGACCCGCAGCTCGGCCGCGACCCGCAGGTCGGGCACCTCGACGACCTCGTCGTGACCGACGACGACAACGGCGGCGTCCACCTCAACTCCGGCATCCCCAACCGGGCCTTCCACCTGGCCGCCACGGCCATCGGCGGCCGGTCGTGGGAGCAGGCCGGGCCGATCTGGATGACGGCGCTGACCGGCGGGTCGCTCCGTCCCACCACCGGCTTCGCCGGCTTCGCCGCGGCGACCGTGGCGGCCGCCGGTGAGCACGCCGACGCCGTCCGCCGCGCCTGGCGCGACGTGGGCGTCGCGCCGGCGGGGCGGGTGCGGGTGCGACGCAGCGGCGGCTTCGTCGGCCGCACGGTCGAGGCCGACGCCGATCCGGCCGACGACGACGAGCTGGCCGGGCTCGTGGGCCGCCTCGGTGCGGTGCCCGAGAGCACGGGCACGCCGTACCCCGACGGGTTCACCTACGAGTTCGAGGTCGACGGCGCCACCCGGCGCGTGGTCGAGCAGGACCTCACCCCCGAGCTGCGGCGCCTCGCCGACCTGGTGCTCAGGGCGCCGGAGCGCTGATCTTGGGCTCGTGGCAACTTTCTGCCGCTCGGCTGCGTGTCAGGGGGCATGAACTCCACTCTCGCCACGGCCCTGCGTCGCAAGACCCTCGCCGTCACCGTTGCCCTGCTCGCCCTGCTCACGCTCGGCTTCGTCGGCCCCGCCACGGCCGCGGCGCCGTCGGCCGGGGGCTCCGGTGTGACCGGCAACGACCTGCCCAAGACCACCCGCGTCGACAACACCTTCCCCTACCTGCGTGGTGGGTCGCGCTTCACGTTCCGCGCCAAGAACCTCGAGTACTCCGGCGCGCGGTGCACCGGCACCAAGACGTTCCGGGCCGAGTCGGCCCGCTTCGCGGCGTACACCACCGAGTCGGGCGACAGCCCTTTCCACGTGGGCCTCGAGGACCCCACGTTCGTCGTGTACCAGTTCGCCGATGCGGCCACGGCCCGCCAGGGGATGCGCAAGGTCACCAGCTACGCCCGCCGCTGCCGCGGAACCTTCACCTCCGACGGGGTCAGCACCACCCTCACGAAGTTCCGCGTGCCCGCCCTGGGCAAGGCGCAGGTCGGGTACCGGACCGTCAACGACGACTCCGAGTTCCGCAGCCAGTCGGTCGAGATCTACGTGCTGCACGGCCGGCGTATCGAGCGCAGCTGGATCCAGCTCGACGACGGCCGGGCCAGCCGGGCGCACGTCGTCCGGATGGCGCGGGTGCTGGCCGACGTGGCTCGCTGAGTCGTCGGTCAGGCGAGCGCGCGGTCGAGGGCGGCCTCGACGTGGAGCGTGGTGCAGGGGAACAGGGGCAGGTCGGAGTCGGCCTGGTGCACCAGCAGCTCGAGCTCGGTGCAGCCGAGGACCAGACCCGCCGCGCCGGCGTCCCACAGCTCGTCGATGAGGGCGACGACCGTGCGGCGTGAGGTGTCGAGCACCTTGCCGTGCACCAGCTCGTCGTAGATCACGCGGTTGACGGCGTCGTGGTGACGCTCGTCGGGCACGTGCACGGTCACGCCGCCCGCGGCGAGGCGGTCGACGAAGAAGCTGCGCGACATGGCGAACGTGGTGCCGACGAACCCGACCGACGTGATGCCCCGGGCCGTGCACGCCGCGGCGACCACGTCGGCGAGGTGGAGCAGCGGGATCGACACCGCGGCCTCGACCTGCTCGGCGACCAGGTGGAACGTCGTCGTGCACAGCACCAGGAAGTCGGCGCCGGCTGCCTCGAGCGAGCGGGCGGCGTCGGTGAGGATCGCGGCCACGTCGTCCCAGCGCTCGGCCTCCTGCAGGGCGGTCACCTCGGCGAAGTCGACCGAGGCCATCACGGTCTTCGCCGACGCGAGACCGCCGAGGCGTTCCTCCACGCCCTGGTTGAGCGCCTGGTAGTAGATGGCGCTGGACTCCCAGCTCATGCCGCCGATCAGGCCGATGGTCTGCACGTGCAGCACCCTACCGACGTCCTCGATGGTCGAGGAGGTTGCGCCGGCAACCGTCTCGAGACCACGTGAGGTCAACGGGTGCAGCCGTGTCGCTTGGTCGACCTCCACCGAGTACGCCGTGACCTCGTGGCTCGGTCACGGCGTGCGGTGGACCTTGTGCTGGGCGGCCTGGGCGCGGGGGCGGAGGACCAGCTCGTCGATGTTGACGTGGCGCGGGCGGGTGACCATCCAGACGATCGCGTCGGCGACGTCCTCGGCGACCAGCGGCTCGGCGACGCCGGCGTAGATCGCGGACGCCTTGTCGGCGTCGCCGTCGAAGCGGACCAGGGCGAACTCGTCGGTGCGGACCATGCCCGGAGCCACCTCGCAGACGCGGACCGGCTGGTCCCACAGCTCGAGGCGCAGCGTCTCGGTGACCACCTGCGTGCCGTGCTTCGCGGCCGTGTAGCCGGCGCCGCCCTCGTAGGCGATCCGGCCGGCCGTCGAGCCGACGTTGCAGATGACGCCGGCTCCGTCGTCGGCGGCCAGCAGCGCCGGCAGCAGGGCCTGGGTCACCTGCATCAGGCCGATCACGTTGACGTCGTACATGCGGCGCCAGTCGTCGGCGTCGGCCGACGCCACCGGGCCCGCCCCGAACGCGCCACCGGCGTTGTTGACCAGGACGTCGAGGCGCCCGCCGACGACGTCGGCGAGGCCGGCCACGGAGTCGGCGTCGGTGACGTCGCAGGTCACCGCCGTCCCGCCGATCTCGTCGGCCAGGGCCTGCACCCGCTCGGTGCGGCGCGCGGCGCAGAACACGTGGAAACCGGCGGCGGCGAGCTGGCGGGCGGTGGCGGCGCCGATCCCGCTGCTGGCGCCGGTGACCACGGCGGTGCGGTGAGGAGAGGAGGTCATGGCCACGATCATCTCGCTCCTGGCAGACTGACCGGTCGTCAGGTGCGTCACACGCACCTCATCGGCAGGTCATGGGGAAGGGGAACGGGTGCCGCTGCGGGGAGTCGCGATGGCCGCAGCGCTCCTGGGGGGCATCTGTCTGGTCGCCCACCTGTTCGCGGACGCCGCGACCTTGATGGGGGCCGGCCTGGCCCTGCTCGCGGTCGCCGCCGCCCTCGTGGGCGCCGGCATCGTGCGTCAGCCCTGGCTGGCCGTGATCACGGCGGGCGGTTCGGTGGCCCTGGGCTGGGCGGTGCTCGAGGTGGCCCGCGAGCTGGCCCCCGACCGTGAGGCCGAAGCGGTGCTCGGGGGGCTCGCCAGCCTCTGCGTCGCGATCGGGGTGATGCGCCGGCCGCCACGGCGCGGGAATCATCGCTCGTGACCGGCGGTTGCCCGCAGGGAGACCGTTCCCGGAGACGTTGAGGTGGTGCGCGTGGACGACCTGCGTCGGCTGGCGATGGTCAGCCTGCACACCTCGCCGCTCGACCAGCCCGGTATCGGCGACGCCGGCGGCATGAACGTGTACGTCGTCGAGCTGGCGCGTCGGCTCGCCGCACGGGGCGTCGAGGTCGACGTCTTCACGCGCGCGACCAGCTCGACCCTCGACCCGGTGGTGCGGCTGGCCGACGGGGTGCAGGTCCGCCACATCACGGCCGGGCCCTTCGAGGGGCTGACCAAGGACGAGCTGCCCGGACAGCTGTGCGTCTTCGCCCGCGAGGTGCTGCGCACCGAGGCCGCCCAGCCGGTGGGTCACTACGACGCCGTCCACTCGCACTACTGGCTCTCCGGCCAGGTCGGGGCCCTGGCCCGCGACCGGTGGGGCGTGCCGCTCGTGCACAGCATGCACACGATGTCGAAGGTGAAGAACGACGCCCTCGCCGAGGGCGACACCCCCGAGCCGGTCGCGCGGGTGATCGGCGAGGAGCAGGTCGTCGAGGCCGCCGACGTGCTGGTCGCCAACACCGACGTCGAGGCCAAGCAGCTGATCAACCTGTACGACGCCGAGCCCGGCCGGGTCGAGGTGGTGCACCCGGGCGTCGACCTCGAGCTGTTCGCCCCCCAGGAGCCCGCCGCCGCCCGGAGGGCGCTCGGCCTGCCCGCCGATGCGGCGGTACTGCTGTTCGCCGGCCGGATCCAGCCGCTCAAGGCACCCGACGTGCTGGTGCGCGCCGTCGCCGTGATGCTGGAGCGCGACCCGGGCCTGCGGTCGCGGCTGGTCGTGCCGGTCGTGGGCGGACCCTCCGGCAGCGGGCTCGACCGTCCGACCTCGCTGGCGGCGCTGGCCGCCGAGCTGGGGGTCGACGACGTCGTCCGGTTCGTGCCGCCGGTCGGCCAGCGCGAGCTCGCCCGCTGGTACTCCGCGGCCACCCTGGTCGCCGTCCCCTCCTACAACGAGTCGTTCGGGCTGGTCGCCGTCGAGGCCCAGGCCTGCGGCACGCCCGTGGTGGCCGCCGCGGTCGGTGGCCTCACGACCGTCGTGCGCGACGGCCGCAGCGGGCTCCTGGTCGACGGCCACGACGCCGAGGCGTGGGCCGCCGCCCTGGCGCGCGTGGTCGGCGACGCCGACCTGCGGGCCAGGCTGGCCGACGGCGCCCTGACCCAGGCGCGGGAGTTCTCGTGGGACGCCACCGCGGAGCAGACGCTGGGGGTGTACCGCCGGGCTCGCACCCTCATGCGAGAGTCGGCCAGATGATCACCCCACGACGTTCTCCGTCTCCGCCGCTACGCTCCCCCACCGGACAACGCCGCGGGGACCCCGGATGAGCGACCCGAAGACGATCGTGCGGGCCTACCTCGACCAGGCCGAGGTCGAGTACGACGAGAGCGTCGACGGTGTCTTCTCCCTGGCGCTGCCGGGGGAGAAGAAGCTGCAGACGGCGGTCCGGATCGACGTCGGACCGCACGCCCTCGGCGTCCACGCCTTCGTCTGCCGCGCCCCCGACGAGAACCACGAGGCCGTCTACCGGTGGCTGCTGCAGAAGAACCTGCGCACCTACGCGGTCTCGTTCGCCGTCGACCGGCTCGGCGACATCTACCTCGACGCCCGGCTGCCGCTCGCCGTCGTCAGCGCCGACGAGCTCGACCGGCTGCTGGGCTCGGTGCTGTCGACGGCAGACGAGTCGTTCAACACCCTGCTCGAGCTCGGCTTCGCCGCCTCCATCCGCAAGGAGTGGGAGTGGCGCAAGCTGCGCGGCGAGCCCACGCACAACCTCGAGGCGTTCCGTGGCTGGCTGGAGGCCGAGGACGGCTCGGGCGGCTCCTAGGCGCTGGCCGACCGACCCGGGCCGCGCCGGTCGGTGGCGGGCACGAACAGCTCGGCCGGCACCGGCCGGCCGAGGTGGTAGCCCTGGCCGAACGCGCAGCCCATCGACTGCAGGTGGGCGGCCTCGAGCGCGTCCTCGATGCCCTCGGCCACGATGGTCACGCCCAGCGTCGAGACCAGACCGAGCACGGCGCGGGTGAGGCGGAAGCCGCTCGCGTCGGCGGCGATGCCCGAGACCAGTGACCGGTCGATCTTCACGGTGTCGATCGGGAGCCGCTGCAGGTGGGCGATCGAGGAGTACCCGGTGCCGAAGTCGTCGATGCCCAGACCCACCCCGAGCTCGCGCAGCTCGCGCAACGACGAGGCGACGCGGGGCTCGTCGGTGAGCAGGGCGGTCTCGGTGATCTCGAGCAGCACGTTGGCGGCCGGCACGCCGGTGCGGGTCAGGGTCGCCTCGACGTTGTCGACGTACGACGGTTCGCGCAGCTCGAGCGGGGAGACGTTGACGTGCATCCGGAAGTCGGGGCGGATTCTCTGCATCCACCGGGCCGTCTGCTCGAGCGCCCGACCGAGGACGACGCGGCCGAGCGGCACGATCAGGCCGGTGCGCTCGGCCGCCTCGACGGTGAGCATCGGCGACACCGCGCCGCGCTGCGGGTGCTGCCACCGCAGGAGTGCCTCGGCGCCGACCACGGTGCGCGAGCGCAGGTCGTGGACCGGCTGGTAGTTCAGGTGCAGCTGGTCGGGGTCGTCGCTCAGCGCGAGGGCGAGGTCGCGCACCCGGGTGAGCTCGTCGGCGACGCCGTAGTGACGGGTGCCGCCCTCGTGCCAGCGGGTCGCTCCGGGAGCCTCCCGGCCGGCGGCGACCACGGCCGCCCGCACGTCGCGGATGACCGACCAGATCAGGTCGTCGACGTCGCACTGGGCGGCGCCGACGGTGACCACCGGCCAGACCTTGTCGTCGGGCAGGTCGACGAGCCGCCGGACGCCGGCGAGGAGATCCTCGACCTGCGCGCGGGCGACGTCGCGGGTGACGACCACGGCGGCGAGGAACCCACCCAGCGGGGAGGCTCGCAGCAGCCGGACCCGCAGCTCGTCGTGCTGGAGGGTGCGCCGGGCCACCTCGGCGGTGACCACCTCGAGGGCGTGCGCCCCGTGGACGTCGGCGATCTCGGCGGCGTTGGAGACGGATGCTGCGATCAGGATCAGCGTGTGCCGGGTGTCGCTGTGGCCGGCGCGCAGCTCGGCGATCGACGACACCAGCGACGACGTCGTGGGCAGGGTGGCGCCGTGCTGGTCGAGGCCCAGGGCGAGGGCGGAGGACGCCTTGCTGGTCACGCGCGCGCCCGGGTCGAGCTGGGAGTGGGATGCATCAGGCGCCCATCTCGACGCGACCGACGGCCCAGGGCACGCCGGTGTCGCGGATGACGCCGAGGAGCACGTCGGCGGCGACGTGCTGGGCGAGGAAGGCTGCGGCACCGAGGTGCTGGGCCTCGGCGATCTCCATGTCGTCGGCCCGGTCGGCCACGACCACCACCGGCGTGCGGCGCAGCGACAGGTGGCTGCGGACCAGCCGCAGGACGTCGAGGCCACTGCCGCGCGGGAGGCGCAGGTCGGTGACGACGACGGCCGGCATCGGGTGCAGCACGCGGTCGTCGTACGGCGGGCGGCCCAGTACGTAGGCGCGGGCATCGATCGCGTCGTGACAGGCCACGACCGGGTTGGCCAGGCCGCCGGCGGCGAGGGCCTCACGCGTCGCCCGCAGGCGTTCGTCATCGTGTCCGATGACCAACACCGACGGGTGCATGGGTGCCTCCGAGCGATCACCTCCGCGCCGGTTGCGCGGATGGGGGGAAGGGTGCTCAGGGAACAGTGTTACCGGCTTCTCGGGGTCGCGGCCACCGTTTGCAGAAATCCTGCGTCAACTGTCTGGACCGCGGGAACGCATGGGGCGGGTGTGATCACAGGCGCCTCATGAGGTGACACGAGCGCTCGATCTGCTCAGGCGAGGCCCATCGTGCTGGCGTAGAGCTGGCTGAGGGGAAGGCCCACGAAGAGCCCGAGCGCCGCACCGGCCAGCATGAACGGTCCGTGCGGCACGGCGACGCGTCGGCCGATCCGACCCGTGACCCGCAGCGGCAGGAGCACCACGGTGCCCAGCACGAAGCCGCCGAAGAGCCCGACGAGTGCGGCCGGCCACCCGACCAGGCCCAGGACCAGCCCGAGCACGGGGGCGAGGGCGACGTCGCCGAGGCCCATCGCCCGTCCGCCGGAACCGTAGTGCAGCAGCGCGTAGACGCCGGCCCAGCCCGCCACCGACACCGCGACGGCGAACCAGTCGACCTCGGTGAGGCCGGTGGCGGCACCGGCCGCGACGACCAGGACGACCAGGATCGTGGTGACCCGCGTGATGGCGAAGGGGAGCCGCTGGTGCTCGATGTCGATCAGGGCCAGCCCGATGCCGGCGCCGACCACGACCAGCGCGGCGACGAGGACGACCGGGTCGGTGAAGCGCCAGGCCGTCACGGCGAACGCGACACCGGTGCCGGCCTCGACCAGCGGGTAGCGGGCCGAGATCGGGGCGGCGCAGTCACGGCACCGGCCGCGCAGCAGCAGCCACGACAGCACCGGCACGTTGTCCCGGGCGCGGACGACGTGCCCGCAGCCCGGACATGCCGACGGGGGGCTGACCACCGACAGACCGGCCGGCACGCGGTGGACGACGACGTTGAGGAACGAGCCGACGAGCAGGCCGAGCAGCCCGGCGAGGGGGACGGTCACCCCCAGGGGCAGCTCGAGACCGCTCACGAGGCCCGGCCCGCGGAGTCGGTGGCCAGGGCGGCGTCGAAGAGCGGACGCTCGTGGGGCTCGAGGACGTCGCGGATCAGGTCGGCCGTCTCGTCGGAGTGGTGACCGGTCACGACGTGCGCGACGAGGTCGCAACGCAGGCCGACCGACACCCCCCTGTGGTCGCCGGCGTCCTCGGCCGCGGCGACCAGGACGGTCTCGAGGGCGCGCACCTGGTGGTCGGCCAGGACGTCGGCGGAGACGTCGGTGCCGAAGTACGTCGAGCGGGCCGCCGGTCCGTTCGGGGCCTTCAGGTGCGAGGCGTCCGGCAGCATCGCGGTCACCGACACGGACGGTCCGACCAGGGCCGACGCCGCGGCGCGGGCCTCGGTGACCATGGCGCTGGCGTTGGCTCCGGCGAGGTCGGCCACGGCCGCGCACAGCTCGGCACCGCGGCCCTCGAGGAGCGGCCCCAGCACCCGCAGGTCGGCGGCCCACTGGGCCAGCGCGGCCTCGCGGAGCCGGCCCGAGCGGGCCAGCGAACGGGACAGGTCGGTGTAGGCGTGCGCCGTGTGGTCGGCAGCAGTGGTGTCCCACGCGCGACTCTCCACGACCGGCCGCGCACCGAGCGGGGGCTCGACGACGGGAGCGGTGAACACGAGCGTGTCCGTGACGAGGGGTTCGACCTCGACGGGCACCGAGCGCACGGGCTCGAACGCCGGCTCGGGCTCCGGCTGGTGCCCGAGTTCGGGCTCGAGCTCGGGCTCGGGCTCGGGCTCGACAGCGACCTCGGTGACCGGGGCCTCGACGTCCGTGGCGGGGGTCTCGACGTGCTTGGTGAGGTCGACGCCCGGGGTCGCGGCGTCCGATCCCTTGCCGGTCGCCTCACGCAGCGCGTCGGTCAGGGTCGCGACCTGGAGCCGCAGCAGGCGGACCTCCTCCGACTCCCGCTTGGGGGTCGAGGTGGTGGCCGTCGCGTTGCGGCGGCTTCGGGCGGCGATGATGAGCAGGAAGACCAGCGCCACGAGCAGCACGGGGACCAGCAAGAGGTGCGGAGGCATCGAGCCCTCCAGTTTCGAGTGAGTGGGAGTCCGTCACCTGATACATCGGCAGCGGGCGGTCCCGACTTGACCCGATTCGGAGCGGTCAGCCGAGGCGTTCGTCGGACTCGAGCGACCAGGTGCGGCACCAGTCCTCGACGCCGTCCAACGAGGTGGGCTGACCCAGCCAGTAGCCCTGGAGCACGTCGCAGCCGAGGTGCCTCATCAGCGCGGCGGTGGCGGCGTCCTCGACCCCCTCGGCGACCACGCGGATGCCGAGGCCGTGAGCGGCGCCGGTCAGCGCCCGGACCAGCCGGGGCACCTCCTCGTCGTGCTCGAGGGCGTCGACGATCGACGGGTCGACCTTGACCTCGCGTACGGCGGGATTGCTCCACAGGGCGGTGAGCGAGGAGCGGGCGGTCCCGAAGCCGCGGATGCTGACGTCGAACCCGCGCCGGCTCAGCTCGCCGAAGACCTCGGCGGTCTCGGTGGAGGTCCGGGTCACCGGCTCGGTGATCTCGAGCACGATGTGGCTCGGCGACAACCCGTGCCGGGCCACCCGCGAGCACAGGTCGTCGACCAGCCCGCGACCCAGGATGTGGCGTCGGGTGACGTTGATCGACATCCGGGCGTCGGGGACGGCGGCTCGCAGCCGCGGCAGGTCGTCGAGCGCCAGCTCGAGGACCGCCGAGCTCAGCGGCCCCATGTTCCCGGACCGTTCGGCCAGGGGCACGAACTGGCGGGCGCGCAGGAGCCCCAGCTCGGGGTGGTCCCACCGGGCCAGCGCCTCGAACCCGACGGCGTCGCCGGTCCGGGCGTCGACCTGCGGCTGGTAGTGCATGACCAGCTGCGAGGCGGCTCGTCCGGAGTCGAGGTCGGCCAGCAGCCGGCGGGTGCGTCCGGGCTCGTGTCGACCGGCGGGGGTGCTGGCACGCCACAGTCCGGTCCCGGCCGACTTGGCGGCGTACATGGCCTGGTCGGCCGCGCGCAGGAGCACGGCGATGGTGTCGCCGTCCTCGTCGTACGTCGCGAGGCCGACCGACACGCTGACCGCGATCGTCAGCTCGTCGAGCTCGAGCGGGGCCGCGATGGAGTCGATGATGTCCTGGGCCAGCGCCGCACCGTGCTCCCGGCTCGCCAGCGACCAGGTCAGCACGGCGAACTCGTCGCCGCTCAGCCGGACCGCCAGCGCCTCGGGGCCGCAGACGGCGGCGAGTCGGGAGCCCACCGTGGCCAGCACCCGGTCGCCGGCGTGGTGCCCGGCGGAGTCGTTGAGGCCCTTGAGGCCGTCGAGGTCGAGCACGAGCAGCGCGACCGGGCGACCTTCGCCGGCCGCCCGAGCGAGCAGAGCCGGCCCGCGACGGAGCAGCTCCTCGCGCACGGCGAGCCCGGTGAGCGGGTCACGGGTCCTGGCGCCCAGCGGCGAGCGCTGTGACAGCCATCGTGCGATCCGACCGTGACGTTCCGAGCCCGCCACCTCGATCATGCCCCCAGAGCTGAGCGTCACCGCTTCCCGCTGGGCGGGTCGCCCAGCGGCGGAGCCACGTACATGGCGCCGGTGACGGTCATGGTGAGGTCGGTGTCCGTCTCGCTGCCCAGGGTGAGGTCGACCGAGCCGATGAGGAACGCGCGGTCCATCGTCTCGAGGTGTCCCATCAGCTCGCTCAGCTCCTCGTAGCTGCCCTCGGCGCCGACCGACACCGTCTGGACGGCGACGTCGCCGACCTCGGGCTTCGGCGCTTCATCGCCCTCCGCGGGCTCGGCGGCCACCGAGGTGTCGGCCGAGGGGTCGAAGACCACCGGAACGCCCAGGGTCAGCGCGGTGACGTCGTTGGGGTCGATCCCGGTCTTGGCGACGGCGTCCTTGACCTGGGCGAAGAATCCCGGTTGGTCGGCCGTGGGGGGGAACATGGTGTCCAGCTTCTTCGCCAGCAGCTGGGTGCGCGGCAGGTCCTCGGCCTGCTGGCGCAGCTTCGACAGCTGCACCGACATGGCGGCGTTGCGGTCCTCGGCCTCGATGTGGGCGTCGTCGGCCTCACCGATGGCGCCGACGGCGGGACCGATCAGCGCGACCCAGCCGAGAGCCGTGAGCAGCACGAGGCCGACGACGCCGAGCAGGATGGTGACCGGAGCGCTCTTGAGGTTCATGGCGTGCTCTCCTGCTTCTTCGCGTCGTCCTCGGACCCGTCGATGTCGGCGTACCTGTGGCTGAACGTCGCCGGGTCGAGACCCAACGACCCCGAGAAGGTCGTGACCCGGGGGCCGTCGCCGGCGTCCGTCGTCGTGGCGTCGATGAACGGCTCGACGAACAGGTTGCTCTCGTCGAGCGCCTGCACGAGTGCGCTCACGTCGTCGCGGTCGTCGGCCGTGCCGGACAAGACGATGCAGCCGACCGTGACGCGGGCACCGAACGGGTCGGGTCCGGGGCACACGGGGTCGTCGGGCGAACCGGAGTCCGCGGCCGCCGGACCCGAGTCGGGAGCGAGGGTCAGGGTGATGGCCTCGTACGAGGCGCCGTCGGGCAGGGCCTCGTCGAGGGTGCGGAGCACCGTCGAGTACGCGACCTCGTCGGCCATCGTCTCCTCGACCTTGGTGGTGCGCACCGTGACGTCGCCGACGTAGGTCTGCACGTCGCCCATCTCCGAGATCTGGGCGTTCAGGCCGTCGGCGACGGCGCTCTCACCCCGCAGGTCCTCCTCGGAGCTGGCGAGGTTCATGCGCAGGGCTCCCCAGGCCGCGGCCAGGAGCAGCAGCAGCACGAGCGCGCCGAGCACGAAGCGCAGCCGCAGCTTGCGGACGTGGATCTCCTCGAGCACCCAGGGCGAGAGCAGGTTGACCGAGGCGTGGGTGATCGAGGCGCGGCGGCGTCCGGTCGGCTTGGCCTCGCCCTTCGCGGGCTTCTCGCCCTTGGGGGGCTTCGACGCCTTCTGCTTCTTCACCTTCTCGGGCTTGCCCGGCTTGCGGGGCTTGTCCGGCTTCTGGCTCGGTGGCTTGGTCAGGATGCTCATGCGGGGTCCCTGCGGCGTTGTTCGGTGGAGGAGCGGCTTGGGGTCCCCGCGGAGGTGCGCGCCGGAGGAGCGCAGCGGGGGAGGCCGCAGCTGCGTGGGGTGAAGCGTTGCGGGGGAGGCGAAGAACGTCGTGGGGTGTTCATGCTGTGGCTCCCAGGCACAGACCGAACGAGACGGTCAGGTCGTTGTCGGCGCCGTCGGCGCGCGGGCGGCGGAAGCGGGGGGCGGGCGGGGCCAGGAGGCGCGTCGGTAGCCCGGTGGCCTCGCTCAGGACGTCGGCGAAGCCCGGGTTGTTGGCGCCCAGGCCGGTCAGCACGATCTGCTGCGGCGGATGGTCGGGGTCGGCGAGCCGGTGGAAGCGGAGCGTGTCGCGGACCTCGCCGGCCAGTCGGTGCACGGCGTCGCGCAGGGCGAGCGAGGCGGCGTCCGACCCGGTGACCGAGGCGCTGCGCTTGAGCTCCTCGGCGTGGTCGGGGTCGTTGCCCACGAGGTCGCCGACGGCGCGGGTCAGGGTGGAGCCGCCGACGCCGGGGATCACCCGGACGAAGCGGGGCAGGCCGCGGGTGTGGACCGCGACCGCGATCTTGTCGGCGCCGACGTCGACGACCGCCTCGGTGGTGTCGGCTCCCGTCTGGGTGCGTGCGGCGGCCCGGACGAGGGCGAGGGGGGAGAGATCGGCGGTGGTGGGGCGCAGGCCGGCGGCACGGACGCTGCGCACGACCTCGTCGACGCCGTCGCGGGCGGTGGCGACGAGGAGGACCCGCACCATCCGCTTGCCGTCGCGCTCGACGTCCTCGAGGAGCACGTGGTCGATGTTGGCCTCGTCGACGGGCACGGGGAGCAGGTCGGCCACCAGGTAGCGCATGGCCTTGCGCAGGTCCTGGGCCGGCATCCAGTCGAGCTCGACCGGGCGCACGAGCACCGATCCGCTGCCGACGCCGAGCCGCACGTTCTTGGTGCTGAACTTCTGCTCGTGCCACAGCCGCTTCACGGCCTTGGTGACCTCGGCGGGCTCGCGCACCTGGCCGCCCTCGACGGCGCCGGGGGGCAGCGGCACGCGGCCGGCCTTGCGCACCTTCGCGGTGCGCCGGCCCGCCTGGACCTCCACGGCACGGACGGCAGAGCTGCCGATGTCGAGGCCGACGACGATGGGTGCCATGGGGGGATCTCCGGGATTCTGAAGGGGGCCGAGTCATCAA
Source organism: uncultured Actinomycetota bacterium (assembly GCA_963825985.1). Lineage (GTDB taxonomy): Bacteria > Actinomycetota > Actinomycetes > Propionibacteriales > Nocardioidaceae > Nocardioides. The sequence continues at coordinate 729,090 of CAWGVK010000002.1, forward strand.
CGTCTTCGGCCACCGCTCCGCCCGACTTGAGCCTCCTCGGTGACGAGGAGGTCGCTCCACGACCTCGGTGATCGAGGAGGTCGCTCTGCGACCGTCGGTGATCGAGGAGGTCGCTCTGCGACCTCGGTGATCGAGGAGGTCGCTCTGCGACCGTCACGAGATCAATGCACCGTCAAGTCACCCCCTCCGTGCGCCGAGAAGAGAGGTGTCGAAGGAAAGGACCCTCATGGCCGACCCCCGTGCCAGCGACCTGCTGCACAGCCTGTTCGAGCTCGTCGTCCGCAGCGGCGCCAGCGACCTGCACCTGCGCCCCGGCGCGGTCGCGAAGATCCGCGTCTCCGGCCGCCTCGAGAACGCGACCAGCGCGCCGCTCGACGCCGGCCTGGTCAGCGACCTGGTCGACGCGTCCATGAGCGACATCACCCGGGCCGAGTACGCCGCCAAGATGGAGGCCGACTACGCGGTCGTCGTCGAGGGCGTCGGCCGGTTCCGTGCGAACGCCTTCCGCACCCGCGGCGCCGACGCCTGCGTCATGCGGCTCGTGCGCGACAGCCCCGTGCCGCTGGCCGACCTCGACATGCCGGCGTCGGTCCACGACCTGGCCCGCAAGTCCCGCGGGCTGGTGCTCGTCACCGGCCCGACCGGGTCGGGCAAGTCGACGACGCTGGCCGCGATGGTCGACCTCATCAACGAGGAGCGCGCCGTCCACGTGCTGACCCTCGAGGACCCGATCGAGGTCATGCACACCGACAAGACCGCCACCATCACCCAGCGCGAGCTCGGCAGCGACACCCTGGACTGGTCGGGCGCACTGCGTGCTGCGATGCGTCAGGATCCCGACGTCATCCTGATCGGCGAGCTGCGCGACCGGGACACCGTGCACGCCGCCCTGACGGCGGCCGAGACGGGCCACCTCGTGCTCGGCTCGATGCACACCAACGACTCGCGCGAGACCGTGCACCGCCTGATCGAGTTCTTCCCGGCCGACGAGCAGCAGCGGGTGCGCGCCGTCCTCTCGGGCACCCTCGAGGGCGTCGTGTGCCAGCGGCTCGTCCCGCGCTCCGACGGCACCGGCGGCCGCGTGTGCGTGATGGAGGTCGCCGTCCGCGACGCCCGGTTCGCCGAGGCCGTGGCCGACCCCGAGAAGACCCACGACATCCCGGACATCCTGGCCTCGGGCGAGTACTCCGGCATGCAGACCTTCGACCAGCACCTGCTGCGGCTGGTCATGACCGGCGTGCTGAACGACGCCGCGGCCGCCGCCGCCGCCAGCAACCCGCACGACCTCGCCGTCATGCTCCGCCGCGCCGGCTGGAACCCCGTCACCGCCGCCGTCTGACCCGCCGGGCCGCTGAGTCGGCGTTCGCGTACGACGCGAAAGCCGACTCGACGGCCCCGGCAGTCACTAGAGTGACGCCCGTGAGTGACGACCAGCTGCCGCCGAGCGGCGGACGACGGACCATCACCGACGCCGTGCCCTCGCCGCACCTGGCCGACGTGACGTTGCCCGAGCTGCGGTCCTACCGCGAGCAGCTGCGCGCCGAGGAGGAGAAGATCTCCTACTGGCGGCGCCTGATCCACGCGCGGGTCGACCTGATCAAGGCCGGCAGCCTCTCCGACACCCGGATCGACGCCGACACGCTGGGGCGGGTCCTGGGCGACACCGGCAGCGGTCAGATGCGGGCGGCGCTGCACCGCGTCCGGGCCGCCGACCCGCTGCCCGACCTGCCCGACCTGGCCGGTGTGTGGGTCACGCCGACCGACGAGGCCGGCACCGCCGAGGCCCTCGACCGCCTGGGCTCGGCCGAGCGCACCCTCACCACCTACCGGCACGCCCTGCACGAGCGCATCGACGAGGCCACCGCCGAGCTGATCGTCCGCTACCGCCAGGACCCCAGCCGGGCGCTCGACATCCTCGACGCCTAGATCTCGAGACGTCTCGCGCACCCCGTCGCTGGCGCGCCGGTCTGCGCCGAGACCCTCGATCTCCTCGCTTCTCCGGACCGCGCGAGCACGCTCGCGCGCTCCGGGCTCGGACCCCTCAAGTCCTCTCCCAACCCCGCCGACACTCCTGCTGAGAGACCGGGACCCCCCTCCTCGGTCTCCCTCAATCACGATCAGGAGCGGAGACGCAGCGTGCTGACAAGCATCGGCGACACGATCGAGGCGTTGCTCGCCGCCGGTCTCGTCACCTCGGACGACGTGGCGCTCGCCACGGCGACCGCCAACGACGAGCAGAGCCTGGTCGAGTCCCTCGTCGCGAGCGGCCTGCTCGAGCGTGGGGCGCTGCTCCGGTTCGCCGCCGAGTCGGCGGGACTGACCTACGTCGACCTGACCGAGGAGCACGTCGACGCGACGGCCGCGGCGCTGCTGCCCGGCGAGTTCGCCCGGCGCTCGTCGGTGCTGCCCTACGCGCGCCGCGACGGTGCGCTGTACGTGGCGGTGCCGCTGCGCGCCATCGACGACCTCGAGCTCAAGGACGACATCGCCCGGCTGACCCGAGCGCGGGTCGTCTTCGCGCTGGCCGGTCGGCCCGAGATCGAACAGCACATCAACCGGTGCTACCGCGCCGAGGGCGAGCTCGCCACGCTCGGCTCGGACCTCGACATCAACGACGACGACGAGGGTCTCGACCACTTCACCGAGGTCACCGAGGACGCTCCCGTCGTCCGCTTCGTGAACCTGCTCATCAGCCAGGCGATCTCCGACCGCGCCTCCGACATCCACCTCGAGCCGACCGAGCGCGACCTGCGGGTGCGCTACCGCGTCGACGGCGTCCTGATGGACGCCCACCGCGCACCCCGTGCGATCACGAACGGCGTGATCTCGCGGCTGAAGATCATGGCCGACATGAACATCGCCGAGCGGCGGGTCCCCCAGGACGGCCGGCTGACGGTGATGCACGGCAACCAGTCGATCGACCTCCGCGTGGCCACCCTGCCGACGGTGTGGGGCGAGAAGGTCGTCGCCCGGGTGCTCGACAACTCCAACACCCGGCTGGGCCTCGACGACCTCGGCTTCAGCGACCACAACTTCGCCCGCTTCAAGGAGTCCTACTCCAAGCCCTACGGGATGATCCTGGTCACCGGCCCCACGGGTTCGGGCAAGTCGACGTCGCTCTACGCGACGCTCAACATCCTCAACCAGCCGCACGTCAACGTGATCACGGTCGAGGACCCGGTCGAGTACCGCCTCGCCGGCATCAACCAGGTGCAGACCAACCCCAAGGCCGGCCTGACGTTCGCCTCGGCCCTGCGCAGCATCCTGCGCTCCGACCCCGACATCGTGCTGATCGGTGAGATCCGCGACGCCGAGACGGCCTCGATCGCGATCGAGGCCTCGCTCACCGGCCACCTGGTGCTCTCCACCCTGCACACCAACGACGCGCCGAGCGCCGTGTCCCGGCTGGTCGAGATGGGCATCGAGCCCTTCCTCGTCGGCTCGGCCCTGGACGCCGTGGTCGCCCAACGGCTGTGCCGCTCCTTGTGCACGCGGTGCCGGGCGGCGTACACGCCCGAGCAGGTCGAGCTCGACAGCCTCGCGATGGTGCTGCCCGAGGACATCCCCCAGATCTACCGGGCCGTCGGCTGCACCGACTGCGGCGGCACCGGCTACCGGGGCCGGATGGCCCTGCACGAGGTGATGACCATGTCCGAGGAGATCGAGCGCGCGACCGTGCGCCGGGCCTCCACCGACGAGATCGGGCGACTCGCCCGCGAGGAAGGCATGACGACGTTGCGCGAGGACGGACGACTCAAGATCATCCAGGGCCGCACCACCATCGAGGAGGTGCTCCGTGTCGTGGGGTGAGGCGCAGCCCGGCGGTCCCGCCGGCCACGGCGAACCCCTGCTCGACCTCGACCACCTGCTGGCCCGGATGGCCCAGGCCGGAGCCTCCGACCTGCACATGACGGTCGGCGCACCCCCCACCATGCGGGTGCGCGGCTCGATGGTGCCGCTCTCGGACACCACCCCGCTCGCCGGCCGTCAGCTGCGCGAGTCATCTACGCCATCCTGACCGAGCGTCAGCGCAAGGTGTTCGAGGAGAACCGCGAGCTCGACCTGGCGTACTCGGTGCCGGCGTCGGCTCGCTTCCGCGTCAACATCTTCTGGCAGCGCGACTCGGTCGGCGCCGTGATGCGGGTGATCCCGTGGGAGATCAAGCCCCTCGAGGACCTCGGCATGCCGCCGGTGCTCGGCACGTTCGCCGAGCCTCAAGCGCGGTCTGGTGCTGGTCACCGGTCCGACCGGCTCGGGCAAGTCGACGACGCTCGCCGCGATCATCGACCTGGTCAACCGCACCCGCCGCGGGCACATCATGACCATCGAGGACCCGATCGAGTTCCTGCACGCGCACCAGCGGCTGCATCGTCAACCAGCGCGAGGTCGGCGCAGGACACCCACGCCTTCCGGGCCGCGCTCAAGCACGTGCTGCGTCAGGACCCCGACGTCATCCTGGTCGGCGAGCTGCGCGACCTGGACACCATCTCGGTGGCGCTCACCGCCGCCGAGACCGGGCCACCTGGTGCTCGCCACCCTGCACACGCAGTCCGCGCAGGACACCATCACCCGCGTCGTCGACGTGTTCCCCGCCGAGCAGCAGCAGCAGATCCGCACCCAGCTCGCGGCCACCCTGCAGGCCGTGGCCTGCCAGACGCTGTGCCGTACGGTCGACGGCCGGGGCCGGGTGCGCCGCCGTCGAGATCATGGTGTGCACCGCCGGCATCCGCGCGATGATCCGCGACGACAAGCTGCCGCAGATCCCCGGCTGCCCTGCAGGCCGGCGCCGAGGAGGGCATGCAGACCCTCAACGCCCACCTCGCCGAGCACGTGCGGGCCGGCCGGATCAGCCAGGACCAGGGCCTGGAGCACTGCTCCAACATCGGGGACTTGATCACCCTGCTCGGCGGCAGCAGCACCGCGGCCAGCCGGCCGGCGTCCGCGGCCTGCGGTCCAGGCGCCGACCGGCCACTCCGGCAACCGACCGGACCCGTCCGACCCGTGGCGCGTTGCCTCCACCCCAGGAGCCCTGACATGAGCGCCAGCACCAGTACGCGTACAAGGTCAAGGACGCCGGGGCCGGTTCCGCGAGGGCAAGGTCAAGGCCGACAACGAGGCCGCCGTCGCCGAGAAGCTCGATGGCCATGGGCTACGTGCCCCTGGAGGTCGCAGGCCGCCGGCCGGCCTGCAGCGCGAGATCAGCTTCGGTCGCAAGCGCGTCAAGCTCAAGGACCTCGCGATCTTCGCGCGCCAGTTCGCCACGATGATCGACGCCGGCCTGACTCATGCTGCGGGCGCTGACGATCCTGGCCGAGCAGCTCGAGAACCCCGAGCTCGCGCGGGTGCTGCGCCAGGTCAAGCCGGACGTCGAGGCGGGCACAGCCTCGTCCAGCGGCGTTCGCCAACGACGAGCACCACGACGTTCCCGCCGCTGATGGTCAGCATGGTGAAGGCCGGCGAGACCGGCGGCTTCCTCGACGTGCGCATGCGCCAGATCGCGGACAACTTCGAGGCCGAGGTCAAGCTGCGCGCGAAGATCAAGGCCGCGATGACCTACCCGGTCGTGGTGTTCATCATGGCGATGCTGATGTGCATCGGCATGCTGCTGTTCGTCGTCCCGATCTTCGAGGGCATGTTCGCGGACCTCGGCGGCACGCTGCCGCTGCCCACGCGCATCCTGGTCACGCTGTCGGACGGCATGAAGCTGATCGCCCCGGTGCTCGTCGTGCTGACGATCGTCGAGCGTGCTGTGCGTGGCGCAAGCACGGCAACGACCCGAAGGTGCGCGACTTCGTCGACCCGCTCAAGCTCAAGCTGCCGGTCTTCGGCAAGCTGTTCCAGAAGATCGCGCTGGCCCGCTTCTCCCGCAACCTGGGCACCCTGCTCCGCTCGGGGGTGCCGATCCTGGCCTCCCTGGACATCATCGCCGACACCACCGGCTACGTGGTCATCAGCCGTGCTCTGGACGACGTCCGCGAGTCGGTGCGCAGGGCGAGTCCATCGCCGGCCCGCTGGGCAAGCACGAGGTGTTCCCGTCGATGGTCGTGCAGATGATCGCCTCCGGTGAGGAGACCGGCGCCGTCGACGAGATGCTCAACAAGATCGCCGAGTTCTACGACGAGGAGGTCGAGGCGACCACCGAGTCGCTGACCGCGCTCATCGAGCCGCTGATGATCGCCTTCCTCGGCGTCGTCGTCGGGGTCGATGATCATCGCCCTGTACATGCCGATCTTCAAGATCTTCGACCTGATCCAGTGACACAGGCAGGGCCGCGATGCGGCCCTGTCGGTGGTTCGAGCATGCCGTCGTCGCCGCGCCCGCGCGGCGACGATCGAGCGCGCCCGCACCACTGGTGAGCGCGATCTCGGGTCGCCGACCGACCCTCAAGTTCCGCCTCCCGAAAGCCGATGAACCCCACGTGAGAACCACAGCACCGGACGCACGCCACGAGTCGGCGTCCCTGTCCGCCGACCGCGGCATCAGCCTGGTCGAGGTGATGGTCGCGATCGCGTTGTTCGCCGTGATGTCGTCGGCGTTGATGATCGTCCTCAACGCGACGATCAAGACGTCCAACGACGGCGGACAGCGCGTGGTCGCCGCCAACCTGGCCGCCCGCGAGCTGGAGATCACCCGCGACGCCTTCACCAGCCAGGGTCGGGGTCCGAAGACCATCCCGTTCAACGCGGTGGAGAACCCGAACCCCCTGCCCGGCGGCACCGCGGGACAGCCGCTGAAGGTCGACGGCGTCCCCTTCACGGTGATCCGCGAGGCCTTCCCGCGAGCCGTCGACAGTGCCGCCGCCTCGACCTGCGACGAGGGGACCACCGCCGAGATGGCCTACCTCACTGTCCGGGTCACGGTGACCTGGCCGGGTCTCGGCGATCGTCCGCCGCTCACCATGGACACGGTCATGACCCCGCAGAAGGGCACCTACGCCGACGCGACGAAGGGCTTCATGGGCGTCAAGATCATCGACCGCCTCGGTGCCCCCCAGCCCGGGGTGAGCGTCACCAGGAGCGGCTCCGCGACCGCCGCGGTGACCGGCCTCGACGGCTGTGCGCTGTTCGCCAACGTCACTCCCGGCAGCTACACGGTCAGCGTCCACAAGGCCGGCTACGTCACCCAGCAGGGGGCGGCGACCGGCACGCTGACCGCGACCGTCCAGGCCGGCCAGCTCTGGCGGGGCACCGTGTCGTACGACGAGGCCGCGACCCTCGAGGTCGCGCTCTGCCCGCCCGAGGACTACCCCCTGCCCCTGTCGCTGTCAGTTCCGGTCTCGCTGGGCAACAGCGGGCTGCTGCCCTCGGGTGCGAAGTCGTTCTCCGGGACGGGCACGCGGGAGATCGTCGACTGCCGCCCAGCGGAGGCGGAGGCACCTCCGGGCGAGATGCTGCGTGCCGCCGAGACGCGGACCCTGAGCAGCCTCTGGCCCTACCCGTCGGGCTACCAGGTGTGGGCGGGCTCGTGCCTCGACAACGACCCCCAGCGTCCCGACCCCGGCACCGGCCAGCTCCCGGGTCTGCCCCGCGACCAACCGGTGACCAGTGACCCCGGACTGACCTCGTCGACCGTCGTCGAGCTCGTCGGGCTCAAGGTCGAGAACGCCCCGCTCCTCAGCACGTCGATCGTGGCGACGCAGGTGCCCGACACCGGATGCCCCAAGATCGGGTCGAACGCCTACGGCGCCAAGATCGATCTCGGTCCGGCCCTGCTGGGCGGCACCATCAAGGCCAGCCTGCCCTACGGGGTGTGGAAGATCACCAGCGGCAGCAAGTCCGCCACCGTCACCGTGGTCAAGGGTGGCGGACCTGTGACGGCGAGGCTGTGATGCCCCGCGTGAGGAGCGCGCGCCCGGCGCCCGCGACGACGACCGGGGCTCAGGACCGCGACGCAGGCATGAGCCTGGCCGAGGTGCTGGTCGCGATGACCATCTTCACCCTGATCCTGGTCGTGCTGGGCAGCACCGCCGTGATCGCCACGCGCACCGTGGGCGATGTGACCACTCGTGTCGACAACGCCACCCAGGCCGAGCTCGGCTCCTCCGCCTCCAGCAAGCTGCTGCGCACTGCGGTCCTGCCGGTGCAGATCGAGGACCGGGTGTGTGACGGCTGCCAGGAGGACACCGCGGTCGTCAAGGCCAACGGCACCGAGGTCAGCTTCTACGGCAACCTCGGACGCACCACCGTCGGGCCGAGCCTGGTGACGCTCCTGGTGCGACAGGACCCCGCCGTCGCCGGCACCGCGATCCTGGAGGAACGGATCATCGACCCCAAGGCGCTCACCGAGGGTCGCTACACCTTCTGCACCCCCGGCAGCCCGGGTTGCGTGGTGCACAAGCGGACCCTGGCCCGGGCCCTGGTCTGGCCGTCGGCACTCGTGTTCGCCTACTACGACACGGCCGGTGCGGCGTTGCCGGGGCCGAGCATGAGCGCGGCGCAGCTCGAGCAGATCTCCAGCGTCGACGTCACGATCACGGTGCAGACGCGGCCCGGCCAGACCCGCTGGGACCCGCTCACCGCCGTCCAACGCGTGCGCCTCCCCAACGTCGAGATCAACCTCCAGACGGAAGAGTCATGAGCAGATCAGTCGAGAGCCACGAGTCCTCCGCCCGTCGTCCGCGTGACGTCGGCTCCTCCCTCCTCCTGGTGCTGGTCACGATGACCATCCTCAGCACGATGGTCACGGTCGGACTGAAGCAGACCCTGGGCACCACCAGGTTCGCCGACACGTCGGCCGACTGGAAGCAGGCGCTGGAGGCAGCGGAGTCCGGGGTCGACGACTACCTCGCCCGGCTGAACCGCGACGACGGCTACTGGCAGAGCGGGCCCAGCCGTGGCGCCGACTGCGGCAACGTCGCCCTCAAGGGCGACCCCGCCGTCACCGGCACCGTCTCGTCGTGCGGGTGGGGAGCCGGCACGCCGCTGGGGTGGCGAAAGGTCGTCGGGTCGAAGGACGCCGAGTTCCACTACGACGTCGACGTGCGCGACACGGCGGTCGACGGCACGGTCAAGCTGCGCTCCACCGGACGCGTCAAGGGCAGGACCCGCACGCTCGAGGTCACCCTGCGTCGTGGCGGGTTCGGCGAGTTCCTCTACTACACCGTCTACGAGACCCTCGACCCCGCCGACGAGCGGGTCTACGGGGTCAACGACACCAAGGCCCAGACGGAGTGCTCCCGGTACTACTGGGGCAGCCCGAGCCGCACCGACTACTGCGACCCCGGCGACATCAACTTCGTCACCGGCGACAAGATCAACGGCCCGATGCACACCAACGACGCCATGCTGATCTCGGGCAACCCGAGGTTCCAGGGCACCACGACCACGTCGTACTCGGCCTGCTACCCGCTCAACGGCGTCCCGAGGCCGGCCACGTCGTGCTACCGCAAGAACGGCTCGACCAACCCGACGTTCGTCAAGGGGATCAGCTACCGGGGCGAGATCACGCTGCCCACCAGCATCGGCGACCTCCGGCAGTACGTCACCGCCGGCTCGACCCCGGCGGCCTCCCTCGGCTGCCTGTACACGGGCCCGACCCGGATCGTGTTCAACCCGGCGCCCACCGGCACGCCGACGATGCGGGTGTGGAGCAAGTGGTCGGGTCGCACCGGCGGGCCGACGCTCAACCCCGGGTGCGGGAGTGCCGCTGACCTCCAGAGCACGGCGGGCGCATCGGTGAACGTGCCCCAGAACAAGGTGATCATGGTCCAGGACGTGCCTTCCACCCAGAAGACCACCAACCGACCGCCCTCGGGGGCCTGTGCCACGGGCTCGATCGGTGACGGTCTGCCGATCGCCAACGACTACAACGCGACTCTGGCCGAGGCCGAGTGCTACTACGGCACCCTCTTCGTCGAGGGCACCCTCAAGGGCCGGGTCACGATGAGCGCCGACAACAACATCGTGATCACCAACAACCTGCAGTACCAGGGCGGTGAGAACGGCACCGACGTGCTCGGACTGATCGCGTCGAACTCGGTGAAGATCTACCACCCGGTCCGGCAGACGTGCACCGAGACCGACAGCAGGGGCCGCTGCACCAGGTACAGCTACACCAACCTCACCTACAAGAGCGCGGTGCTGACCAACGTGACCCTGCACGCCGCGGTGCTGACCCTGCAGCACAGCTTCGGCGTGCAGTCGTACCAGTACGGCGCCAAGCTCGGCACGCTCAAGGTCTTCGGCTCCCTGGCCCAGCGCTTCCGCGGTCCCGTGGGCCTCACCGGCTCGGCGGGCTACCTCAAGGACTACAACTACGACAGCCGGCTGCGCTACGCCCCACCGCCGTACTTCCTCGACCCGGTGCAGTCGGGGTGGGGGCTGAAGGTCTTCGGCGAGGTGCCACCCCGCTACGGCAGCTGACCACCCGAGTCCCTCCCCACCATCGACGAGACCCCCTGGCCCCGCACTGCGGCCAGGGGGTCTCGCGGTGTTGGGGCGAGCAGCTCGAGCGTGCTCGGACGTCGAGGAGGCCGGCCACGGTCGTCGCCGTCTCGGTGGTCGAGGAGGCCGGCCACGGTCGTCGCCGTCTCGGTGGTCGAGGAGGCCGGCCACGGTCGTCGCCGTCTCGGTGGTCGAGGAGGCCGGCCACGGCCGTCACGAGACCCACTGCTCCCCAGGCACACCTTCGCGCACCGAGCATCGGCACGCCGGGGGCGCGACTTGAGAGATCGCCGCAGAAATCCGGTGTGGTCCAGACCACCCTCAAGCCGGGGGTGGTGTGGCCCGACATCTCTGGTGTAACGCCAACCACGTCTCGGGGCCAGGGCCCCGAACCCCTCACACGAAGGAACCACCTCATGATCAAGCGTCTGCAGAAGTCCATGGACGAGAAGGACAAGGGCTTCACCCTGGTCGAGCTCCTCGTCGTCATCGTGATCATCGGCATCCTCGCCGGCATCGCGATCCCGCTGTTCCTCAGCCAGCGCCAGAAGGGCGTCGAGGCCGGCATCAAGTCCGACCTGAAGAGCCTCGCCACCGTGATGGAGACCCAGTACGTCGACAACGGCACGTACGCGGGCGCCGTCATGGACGACTTCACCGCCACCGACGAGAACGTCGTCGTCGTCGCCGACGCCGACGTCGAGGGCTTCTGCCTCGACGGCTCCAGCCCGAAGGCCGACAACGCGTGGCACTACGACTCGACGGCCGGCGGCCTGCTCGAGGACTCGTGCCCCTGATCCTGTAGCACCCCGCGTTGAGGGCGGCGCGTCGCACACAGTGCGGCGCGCCGCCTTCGGCATTTCGGGCCGAACGGCACGCGGTCGGTGCCACGTGCCAGATATTGACGAAATGTGGTCCAGACCAGCGTCAAGACGGTGGCGGAGCCGACCGACATCTCAGGTGTAACAACCGACCGAGGCCGGCCCCCACCCTCTCGGAGAAGGACCCCACACATGATCAACCGAGTGCACCACGGCGACAACGAGCAGGACCAGGGCTTCACGCTGGTCGAGCTGCTCGTCGTGATCGTGATCATCGGCATCCTGGCCGGCATCGCGATCCCGCTGTTCCTCAGCCAGCGCCAGAAGGGCGTCGAGGCCGGCATCAGGGCCGACCTCAAGTCGGTCGCCACCCTGCAGGAGACGTACTTCGTCGACAAGGGCTCCTACTCGAACGACACCACCCAGCTCGAGAAGTTCACCGAGTCGAAGGACAACGTGATCACCGTGACCCTGAACGCAGATCCGCAGGGCTACTGCCTCAAGGGCACCAACCCCGGTGCCGAAGATGTTTTGTACTACGACTCCAACGCGGGCGGCCTGCTGCCGGCGGGCGAGGTCTGCTGAACCCCTCGGGACCACCACTCCCCACACCAACCGCTCGAACTCCCCCCAGGAGGAACCATGACCGTCCAGGACTGGCACACCCACGCAGAACAGGTCGCCACCCCCGCCCGGACCATCTCGGAGCCCAGCACCACCGAGCACACGTCACGACCCACCTCGGGACGTCAGAACGACCTCGCCGCAGATCTCGCCGCCCTCACCCGGGTGCTGCTCGGTGTCGGTGCGCCGGTCACCCACACCCCCCGGGTGGCCGCGACCGACATCGCTCCGCCACTGGTCCCCGAGCCCGTGGTCGAGCCCGAGCCCGCTCCGCTCTTCGTCGCCCCGGCCCTGGTCGAGGTCCCCTCCCTCGTCGAGGCGGCCGCGCCCCCCGTCGCCCCCCGCCCCCGCGTGAACGCGGACCAGCTGATCGACCACCTGGGCTTTCTCGACGTCTGAGCATTTCTTGAGCGAAACCAACGCCCGGACCCGTTAGGGTTCCGGGCGTTCGGTCTTCCGGGGGCCGAGATATCCCTGGGGAGGGCGGTTGAGCATCGAGGTCGGGTCCGTCGAGGACCTCTGGCGGCAGTACAAGGCGACCGGCTCGTCCGAGCTGCGCAACCAGCTCGTGCTGCAGTACTCCCCGCTGGTCAAGTACGTCTCGGGTCGTGTCCGCAGCGGCCTCCCGCAGAACGTCGAGTCCGCCGACCTCGTCTCCGAGGGCGTGATCGGGCTGATGGACGCCATCGACAAGTTCGAGCCCGCCCGCGGCCTGCAGTTCCAGACGTACGCCGTCCCGCGCATCCGCGGCGCCATCATCGACAGCATCCGCGCCGCCGACTGGGTGCCCCGCTCGGTGCGCTCGCGCCAGCGCGACGTCGACCGGGCCCGCGAGGCCCTGCAGCAGAGGCTGTCGTACACGCCGAGCGACGACGAGGTCTGCGCCGAGGCCGGCATCACCCTCAAAGAGCTGCGCGAGCTGAAGGACCGCCCCAACTCGTTCTCCCACGCCGAGGACGACGAGATCGCGGCCCTCGACGACCTCGCCCCCGCCGTCGACGCCGCCCTCGAGGACGAGGACACCCGGCGCTCGCTGCTCGCCGCGCTGCGCACCCTGCCCGAGCGCGACCAGATCGTGATCACCCTCTACTTCTTCGAGGGCCTGACCCTCGGCGAGATCGGCCAGGTGCTCTCGGTCACCGAGTCGCGGGTCAGCCAGCTGCGCACCCGCGCCACCGCCTCGCTGCGCACCAGCCTCGCCGCCGTGCTCCGAGGCTGACGCTCACGCCACGAGCACGGCCGCTCCGGCCAGGACGGCGGGCACCGCCTGCACCAGGAGGATCCGCGGCGAGACCGTGAGCGCGCCGTACACACCGGCGACGACCACGCAGCCGAGGAAGAACAGGGTCACGTCCTGCTTGTCGGCGACCAGCCCCCACCCGAGGCCGGCGACCAGGAACCCGTTGTAGAGACCCTGGTTGGCGGCCAGCACCTTCGACGCCTCGGCGAACTCGGTGTCGTTGCCGAACACCTTGCGTCCGGTCGGCTTGGTCCAGAGGAACATCTCGAGCACCAGGAAGTACGCGTGGAGGGCCGCGACCAGCCCCACCAGGACGCCCGCGACGATGTTCATGCGGGCAGCATGGCAGTCAGGTCGGGGGCGTGGGGCGGGTTCGCGCCGTCCGACGGGCGACGGCCACACCGACCAGGGCCAGCGCACCCCCGAGGTAGGCCGGGCCCGGCGGCACCTCGTCGAGGAAGACCAGGCTCATCACGATCGTCAGCACCGGCACCAGGTAGGTCGTGACGCCGAGGCTCGAGGCGCTCATGTGCCGCAGCGCGAACGCGTACGTCGTGAACGCGATCGCCGTCGGGAACACCCCCAGGTAGACCAGCCACACGATCGAGGACGCCGGCGCGTCGCCGATCTCGCCGACCAGCCCGCCGGCGAACGGCAGGCACGCGACGGCGCCGACCGAGCAGGCCAGCCAGGTCACGTGGACGGCGGGCAGCTTGGCGACCAGCGGCTTCTGCAGCACCAGGCTGACGGCGTACACGACCGCGGCCAGCAGGCAGAGCCCGACGCCGACGACGTCGCGGTCGCCGTCGGGGGAGCCGGCGAGCCCGATCACCGCGACGCCGCTGAACGCGAGCGCGAGCCCGAGCGCCAGCTGCGGGGTGAACTTCTCGGACAGGAAGATCGCGGCCAGCACGGCGATCAGCACCGGCGAGATCTGGATCAGCATCGCGGCGGTGCCGGCGTCGACGCGCTGCTCGCCCTCGTTGAGCGCGACGTTGTAGACGCCGAACCACAGCACGCCGATCGTCACGATCGACACCCACTGCCGCCCGGTCGGCCGCGGCACCCCGCGCCCCAGGGCGACCACCGCGAGCGCCAGCGCACCCACCAGCAGGCGACCCAGCGACAGCGGCCCGGCCGAGAAGTCGGTGCCGAGGTGCCGGATCGCCACGAACGCCGACGCCCACAGCACCAGCGTGGTCGCCACCGCAGCCAGCGGCAGCCAGGCCGGGGGGCCGGTAGTCGCGTTCGTGTCGGGGGCGGCAGGCGTCGTACTGGTCACGACGTGAGCCTAGAGACCCGGACCGCCCTCAACCACGCGGTTTTCGGACGTCGTGCCGCGAGTTGCCGCCATGGGTTCGGCGTCACGTCCCGTCGTCCCATGAATACCCGGTCCACCGGGTATTCATGGGCTTCGCGCGTGTTGCAACACCCGCGAACCCCCGGAAGAAGCCGCGAAGCATGGGTCAGGCGGCCGCGGCGGCGAGGAACGAGAGGATCATGGCCGCCGTCCGCTCCGGGTGTTCGAGATCGGCCCACGTGATGCGAAGGCAGCGCCAGCCGGTGAGACGGCAGACGAGCTCTTCGCGCGCCTTCTCGCGCAGCACCACGTCGCTGACCCGTTCACCGGGCCTGAGGAGCTTCTCGTACTTGACCTTGCCATCGAACTCGAGGAACACCCCGTACTCGGGCCACGCGAAGTCGAGGCGCGCCACCAGGTTGCCTCGGCTGTCTCGCACCTCGTACTGCGGCTGTGGCATCGGCACCCCATGGCGGAAGCACACCCAGTACGTACGACTCTCTCCGAGGGACTCGATGCGAGGGTTCGCCAGCCCGAGCACGATGTCGGTGCCGAGAGAGTGGGGCCACGTACCCATGGACGCGTACCGCTTGGCGAGCATCTCCTGCGTGGTGAAACCCCGGTTCAGCAGATGGTTGACGTAGGCCAGGCTCGCCTCCTGGCTGGCCGCCATGGTGACTTCCAAGGCCGACCGCGTTGCACTCGTCACCAGGATGCCGTTGCGTTCGACCACGTCGCCCTCGATGAGGCTGCCGCAGTGCTGCTGGACTCCGGCCTCCCGGCGCCCGGTCCGCCCGTCGATCCGGGTGACGTGACAGCACGTGAGGTCGAAGCCCCAGAGTGGCCCGTCGTACTCGGGCACCGACGAGACGTGCGAGGCCACGACTGCCGTCTTGGCCTGCTTGAGGACGGCGCGGGTCAGGGCGCCGTAGCGACCGGCCCGGTCGAGAGTGCGGTACTGCCCGCCGTCGGTATAGGCACCACGACGGATCTTCTCCAGCTCGCCCGCCTTGACCAGCGCGGCAATCGCCCGGTCGTCGAACCCCAAGCACACGAGCTCCTTGCGCAGCGCGATGGTGACGTTGCGCGGATCGTCAGGTGGGCGTGGGGGCGGCTTGGGGAGCATCATGAGCCGGGAGTGCCCCGGCGACGGCTGGGGACAAACCGTGTGCCCGACCAGCTGTGGACAACGCGCGCAGCGCCTGAGAACAGGACCTGCGCGGGTTGGGGTTCGGGGCTTCTTCCGTTGCTTCTCGGGTGTTGCAATGCCCAAGAAGCCCATGAATACCCGGTGAACCGGGTATTCATGGAGCCCGAGCCGCCGCCTAGAGGTCCAGCTTGTAGCCGAGCCCGCGCACGGTGACGAGGTACTTCGGCTCGCCCGGGTCGGGCTCGAGCTTGGCGCGCAGCCGCTTCACGTGGACGTCGAGGGTCTTGGTGTCGCCGACGTAGTCGGAGCCCCACACCCGGTCGATCAGCTGGCCGCGGGTCAGCACCCGGCCGGGGTTGCGCAGGAACATCTCGAGCAGCTCGAACTCCTTGAGCGGCAGCCGCTGCTCGTGGCCGTCGACGGTGACGACGTGCCGCTCGACGTCCATGCGGACCGGCCCGGCCTCGAGCGTGTCGGGCATCAGGTCGGGGTCGGTGCCACGGCGCAGCACGGCTCGGATCCGGGCGACCAGCTCGCGCGGCGAGTACGGCTTGGTGACGTAGTCGTCGGCGCCGAGCTCGAGCCCGACGACCTTGTCGACCTCGTCGTCCTTCGCGCTGACCATGATCACCGGCACGTTGGAGGTCTGCCGGATCGTGCGGCACACCTCGGTGCCCGGGAGCCCGGGCAGCATCAGGTCGAGCAGCACGATGTCGGCACCGTTGCGGTCGAACTCGACGAGGGCGGTGTTGCCGTCGGCCGCGATGGCGACCTCGAAGCCCTCCTTGCGCAGCATGTAGGCGAGCGCCTCGCTGTAGCTCTCTTCGTCCTCGACGACGAGTACGCGGGTCACGGGCGTTCCTCCTGTGGCAGGGGTGCTGTGGCGGACGCCGACTGCGCCTCGCTCGGATGACCGCGCACCTCGGCGCGCGGAAGCGTGAGAGTGAACGTCGAACCCTGGCCCTCGACCGACCAGACCCGCACCTCGCCGCCGTGGGTGGCGGCGACGTGCTTGACGATCGAGAGGCCGAGCCCGGTGCCTCCGGTGGAGCGGTGCCGGGCCGGGTCGACGCGGTAGAAGCGCTCGAAGATGCGGTCGATCTCGACCGACGGGATGCCGATGCCCTGGTCGACGACGCTGATGGCGACGTAGGCGTCGTCGACGCGGGTCGTGACCAGCACGGTCGAATCGGGCTCGGAGTAGTGGACGGCGTTCGCGACCAGGTTGGCGACCGCGGTGGTCACCTGCTCCTCGTTGCCGAGCACCTTGAGTCCCTTGTCGCCGCCGGACACGACCGAGATGCCCTTGGTCGCCGCGTCGATCGCGCTGGTGTCGACCGCGAGGGAGATGACCTCGTCGAGCGCCATCGGCAGTGGCGACTCCAGCGGCTCGTCGCCCTGCAGCCGCGACAGCTCGATCACCTGCTGGACCATGACCGTGAGCCGGTCGCTCTCGATCACCATCCGCTCGGAGAAGCGCTTGACGGCGTCCGGGTCGTCGGCGGCGTCGTGGACGGCGTCGGCCAGCAGCCGGATCGCGCCGACCGGGGTCTTGAGCTCGTGGCTGACGTTGGCGACGAAGTCGCGGCGGACCTCCTCGACCCGCCGCTCGCGGGTGCGGTCCTCGACCAGGGCCAGCACCAGGCGTGAGCCCAGGGGCGCCACCCGCACGGTGACGTGCCGCGCGGGGGCGTGGTCGCGGGGCATCACCAGCTCGGTCTCGCGGATCTGGCCGTCGCGGCGTACCTCGCTCACCAACGTGGCCAGTTCGGAGGTCACCAGCGACGTACCGCGCACCAGGCCCATCGCGTACGCCGGCGCCGACGCCTTCAGCACCACGTCGGAGTCGTCGACGATGACCGCGCTGCTGCGCAGCACCGACAGGACGGCGGCGACGGCAGGCGGGACCGCCGGCTCGTCGACCGGTGGCTGGTCGTGCTGCTGGCGGTCGCTGATGTGCCAGGCCAGCACGGCCCCCCCTGCCACGACTGCCCCGATCAGCGCGGCCAGGAACGCCTGCGTCGTCGGATCCACAGCTTGATCGTACGGCGGCGCGCGGCCGTGGCCCTCCTGCGCGCGTGTGACTTCCCTCTGTTCATCCGGCGTTCACCGGATCCGCCCGGGCGCGGCGGTGCCGCCGCCTACGCTCTGCCGCATGCGCGATCAGTTTCATGACCAGCTCCAAGGCATCTTCGACGACCTCGGCGACATCTGCCGCCAGGTCGAGGTGGCCGTCGCCCGGGCCACCGAGTCCCTCATGTCCGGTGACGTCGTCATCGCCGAGCAGGTGATCAGTGCCGACATCGAGATCGACCGGGCCCGCGAACGGGTCGAGGACGCCGCCTTCGAGCTGCTGTCGCTCCAGCAGCCGGTGGCCGGCGACCTCCGCACCGTCGTCGCCGCGCTGCGCATGGTCAGCGAGCTCGAGCGGATGGGCGACCTGTCGGTGCACGTCGCCAAGATCGCCCGCCTGCGGGTGCCCGGTGTCGCCGTCCCCGAGGCTGCCCGGCCCACGATGTCGAAGATGGCCGCCGTCGCCGAGGACATGGTCTCGCGCGTGGCCGACATCATCACCAGCCGCGACGTCGAGGCCGCCATCGCACTCGGCCGCGACGACGAGCAGATGGACCAGCTGCGCCGCACCAGCTTCGCCGAGCTGCTCGCCGACGACTGGGCCGACGGCGTGGAGGCGGCCGTCGACATCGCGCTGCTCGGCCGCTACTACGAGCGGATCGCCGACCACGCGGTCTCGGTCGCCAACCGCGTCGTCTTCGTGGTCACCGGCGAGAGCCCGCACAGCGTCGCCGGCTGAGGCGGCTGGTGCTCTAGCGCCCCTGGTTCGCGACCGCGGCGGCAGCTTCTGCTGCCGCTTCGGGGTCGAGGTAGCGGCCGCCGGGGGTGACCGGGGCGAGGTCGTCGTCGAGCTCGTAGAGCAGCGGCATGCCGGTGGGGATGTTGAGCCCGGCGATGTCGTCGTCGCTGATGCCGTCGAGGTGCTTGACGATCGCGCGCAGGCTGTTGCCGTGCGCCGCGACCAGGACGGTGTGCCCGGCGCGGAGGTCGGTGGAGACGTCGGCGTCCCAGTAGGGCAGCAGCCGGGTGATGACGTCCTTGAGGCACTCGGTGCGGGGCAGCTCGGCGCCCAGGTCGGCGTACTGCGGCTGGCCGGCCTGGGAGAACTCCGAGCCGTCGTCGAGGGGCGGGGGCGGCACGTCGAAGGAGCGGCGCCAGAGCATGAACTGCTCCTCGCCGAACTCGGCCAGCGTCTGCTTCTTGTCCTTGCCCTGCAGGGCGCCGTAGTGGCGCTCGTTGAGGCGCCACGAGCGGCGCACCGGGATCCAGTGCCGGTCGGCGGCGTCGAGCGAGAGGTGCGCGGTGGTGATCGCGCGGCGCAGCAGCGACGTGTGGACGACGTCGGGCAGCAGCCCCGACTCGGCGAGCAGCCGGCCGCCGTGGACGGCCTCGGCGCGGCCCTTGTCGGTGAGGTCGACGTCGACCCAGCCGGTGAACAGGTTCTTGGCGTTCCAGTCGCTCTCGCCGTGGCGCAGCAGGATCAGCGTGTACGTCATTCCGCCGGCTCCTCGGCGGGCTCGCCGTGCTCGACGGGCTCGGCCGCCTCGCACGAGTAGGGGCCGGGCAGGCCCTCGGACTCCGACTCGGCCTCCTCGGTCTCCTCGGTCTCCACCGTGGTCTCACCCTCGGTGGCCGGTGCCTCGGGCAGCTCGAGGTTGGGGAACGACTCGGGGGAGAACTGGTGGCACGGCGTCACCACGGGCACGGTGAGCCGAGACACCTGGCCGTTCTCGAAGGAGAGCGTGACGTCGACGAAGTCGCCGGCGCCGAACAGGCCCTTGACGGCGATGCCCCCGGACTCGAACAGGTTGGCCCGGCCGGCCGCGGGGATCTCCACGCCGGAGGCCTCGGTCGCCGGCTCGAGCGGGCCGAGGTCCTCGCTCTCCTGCAGGCCCTGGAGGACGTCGGCCTGGTCGAGGGAGTTGTTGGCCAGGGTGGCGACGAACAGACCGACGTCGGGCTCGCCCGCGATCACCACCGCGCCCAGCACGTCGATGTCGCCCTCACGGTCGTTGACGCCGGCGCTGATCGTGTTGACCTGGTCGGTCTGGTAGTTGAACCCGCACGAGGCCAGCAGTGGTGACGCGACCAGCACGCCCGTGGCCAGCAGGGCGGTGCCGCGCAGGGGGCGACGTCGGGGGCGACGGTGAGGTCTGTGGAGCATCGTCAGGCCTTCGCTGTGGGAACGGACCGGTGCCCGTTCAGACTAGTGGTCCTACTGGCGCAGGCCGACGGTGCCGCCCAGGATCACGATCAGGGCCACCACGACGACGGTGTAGGCCCCGGCCAGCAGCAGCAGCCGGGTCGCACCCAGACGGCGTCCGAGCCGCAGCGGGTAGGTCCTCCACCCGTCCGCGTCGTCGGGCACCAGCCCCCAGATCGAGCGCAGGACGTGCACCCCTACGCCGAGCAGTGCCGCGAGCACCACCATCGCGACCTCCGGCGGGTCGCCCTCGGCGCTGCCGCCCCAACCGCCGTAGGAGAGGTAGGCAGGCAGCAGGGCGTACGACGCCGCCCACGACAGCCAGGAGAGGCGGCCCCGGCGCAGCAGCACGTTGCCGAGCAGGCCGATCGCCAGCGAGACGAGGTAGAGGGTGCCCGCGGTGACGCCGGTCGAGATCGACAGCGGGATGACGAGCAGGACGGCGATCACCACGGCGTACCACGCGGTGCCGACGTCGAGCCGACCGTCGGCCACCGGCTTGCGGGGGGTCGCGTGGCGGGCGTCGCGCTCCCGGTCGACGATGTCGTTGTGCCAGCCCAGGATCGTCTGGCCGACGGCCACCGTGGCCGCGACCACCGCCGCCTCACGCAGCGGGCGGTCGGCGGCCAGCGCGGCTACCGCCATCCCGAGTGCGGTCAGGACCACCTGGCGCGGGTGGGCGGCCAGGACGAGCGTGACCGGGGCCGAGTCGAGGATCGACAGGCGCAGGCGGGACGCCGTCCGGGCCTTGTCCTCGGCCGTCTCGGACGGCTTCTCGGCAGGCTCCTCCGCGGTGGAGCCGCGCTGCAGTTTCGCCATGCCGAGCAGTATCGTCCACGGCGCTGCGCGGCGGCGTCCGCCACTCGCAAGCAAGTCCGAGAGGTCGCCGCCACCACAGAACCCGAATTCTGTCAAGTACGGAACCCGGCCCGACAGGGCCTCTGACCTGCACAAACGTCGGCTGAGAGCTTCCTGAGGCGTGTTAGGATAGGAGCCTAGGAAAGGGTTCATCACATATGACTTTCACCGTCGGCGAAACGGTTGTCTATCCCAATCACGGGGCCGCGATCATCGAGGACATCGAGATGCGGACGATCAAGGGGGAGGACCGTGAGTACCTCGTTCTGAGGATCGTCGCCCAGCAGGACCTGGTCGTGCGCGTGCCCTCGTGCAACCTCGACCTGGTAGGCGTCCGCGACGTCGTCGACAAGGAGGGCCTCGACCGTGTGTTCGACGTCCTTCGTGCCGAGCACGTCGAGGAGCCGACCAACTGGTCGCGACGCTACAAGGCCAACCTCGAGAAGCTCCACAGCGGCGACGTCATGAAGGTCGCCGAGGTCGTGCGTGACCTGTGGCGCCGCGAGCGCGACCGCGGCCTGTCGGCCGGCGAGAAGCGGATGCTGGCCAAGGCGCGGCAGATCCTCGTCTCCGAGCTGGCCCTGGCCGAGCACACCAACGAGGACAAGGCCGAGACCATCCTCGACGAGGTCCTCGCCTCGTAGAGGTCCTCACCACTCCTTCGACGGGCCCCCGGCACTGCGCCGGGGGCCCGTCGTCTGTCTCGCCTGTGGATGACCGCGCGCAGTACCCGGGCCCTACGGTGGACCTGTGTACGACGAGGACGACGAGACGCCGGCGCTCGGCACGGTGGTCGACGACGACCGCGGGTCGCTGCCGTTCCTGCTGGTGCACGGCGAGGCGCTGGTGACCTCGGCGGCGTGGGCGCTGGGCGAGGCCGGGGTGACGCTGGTCGACCTGGGTACCCCGTGGGAGGCGCTCGTCGAGGCCGAGCTGCCCTTCGTGCTCCACGACAGCCTGTGCCCGCTGACGCCGCCGTCGTTCATCGCCTCGTGCGTCGAGCGCACCCGCGCCACCGGAGCGGTCGTCGTGGGCGTGCGGCCGGTCACCGACACCGTCAAGCGGGTCGCCGACGGCCTCGTCGGCGAGACGCTCGACCGCGACGCGCTGGTGACGGTCTGCTCGCCGGTGGTGCTGCCGGCCGCCGTGGTGGCCGCCCTCGACGGGCTGCCCACCAGCGACTTCACCGATCTCGTGGCCGGCCTGCGCGAGCGGTACGCCGTCGAGCTGGTCGAGGCGCCGTCAACCGCGGCGCGGGTCGGCGGACCCGACGACGTCCGGCTGCTGGAGAGCCTGGAGAGTCTCGGCTGAGGCGAGGTCGTGCGGCCAGGTGACCTTGAGGTTGGCCGGGCTGCTCGCGACCGCGACGACCGGCACGCCGGCGTACCGCTCGAGGCAGGAGGCCGTGTCGGTGCCACGAAAGCCGTCGGCGTCGGCCTGCGCGTACGCCGCCAGCAGCGGCCCGGCGCGGAACGCCTGCGGCGTCTGCACCCCGACGACGCCGCGCACCACCCCCTCGTCGCCGAGCAGGGCGGGCAGGGCGACGACCGGGATCGCGCCGCCGCGTTCGCGGGCCGCGTCGATCACGGCGGTGAAGAGGGCCGCGGGCGCCAGAGGGCGGGCGCCGTCGTGCAGCGCGACCACGTCGACCAGCCCCGCCCGGACGTCGTCGGCCAGCACCCGCAGCGCCGCCCACTCCGAGTCGTGCCGCGTCGCACCCCCGACCACCAGCGTCACCTCGCCGGACCCGAGGTGCCCCGCGAGCGCGGTCGCCACGGCGTCCTGCTCGCCGTCGCGCACCACGACCAGCACCCGGGCGACGTCGTCGAGGGCGAGCGCGGCGCGCACCGACCAGGCCAGCACGGGCGCGGCGCCGAGCGGCAGCAGCACCTTGTTGACCTCGGCGCCGACTCGAGTGCCAGACCCGGCGGCGAGGACGACGACGGCAGCGGGCACATCCGCAGTCTCCCACCGTGGGTTTTCACAGACGTAACACGGCGAAACCTTTCCGTGCGGGACGCGGACCTACGTTCCTGGGATGGCGCACCGGTCGTCCTCGCGCGAGGAGTGGCTTCCCGTCTGCCGGATCGCCGAGCTCGAGGTCGAGCGCGGCGTCGCCGCGCTGGTGCACGGCCAGTCGGTCGCGATCTTCCGCACGCACGACGACGTCGTCTACGCCCTGGGCAACCACGACCCCTTCGCGAAGGCCTCGATGATCGCGCGGGGCATCGTCGGCGTCCGCTCCGGCGTCCCGTTCGTGGCCTCGCCCACGCACAAGCACGCCTTCGACCTGCGCAGCGGCAAGTGCCTCGACGACGCGCACGTGTCGGTGCCGGCCTACGACGTCAAGGTGGTCGAGGGGGTGGTGCTGGTCGGGCAGCGCAAGCAGGCGGCCGCCTGATCAGACGGCGACGACGATCGCGGTGGCGACGGCGGCCGCACCCTCGCCGCGGCCGGTCAGGCCGAGCCCGTCGGTGGTCGTGGCGGCCACCGAGACCGGTGCGCCCACCGCGGCCGACAGCACCGACTCGGCCTCGGGCCGGCGGGCACCGATGCGGGGCCGTACGGCGATGACCTGCACGGCGACGTTGCCGATCGCGAACCCGGCGGCTCGCACCCGGCGCGCGGTCTCCTCGAGCAGGACGACGCCGGCCGCCCCCGCCCACTCCGGCTCGGAGGTGCCGAAGTTCGAGCCGAGGTCGCCCAGGCCGGCGGCCGACAGCAGCGCGTCGCAGGCCGCGTGCGCGGCGACGTCGGCGTCCGAGTGACCCTGGAGGCCCTGCGGCTCGTCGGGGAACGACAGGCCGGCGAGGTGCATCGGTACGCCGTCGGCGTACCGGTGGACGTCGACGCCGACACCGGTGCGGGGGAGCCGTAAGGGGTCCGTCATGTCGTGGGGTGTCACCACGTGATCATGCCTGAGTCAGAATGTGTTCATGAAGAGGTCCGCGACCGCCTGGTCGCTCGCCGGCATCGTCGCCGGCTTCGCCGGCCTGGCGACCAGCTATCTGGTCGCCCAGCTGATGAAGCTGCGGCTGAACCCGGTCGACGCGGTGGCCGAGATGGTGCGCGACCTGATGCCCGCCGGCGTCGTCAACTGGGCCCGCGACTCCCTCGGCACCGACAGCAAGTCGGTGACCGTCATCTCGATCCTGGTCATCATGACCCTGGTCTTCGGGTTCTTCGGCTGGCTCGGACGCCGAGCGTGGTGGCTGCCCGTCGCCGGGTTCGGCCTGTTGGCCGTGGTCGGCGGGCTGGCGATGGTGACCGCCAACGGGGGCACGGTCTCCCACCTGCTGCCCATCGCGGTGGGCTTCGCGACCTGGACGACGGCCCTCGCCCTGCTCACCGAGCGCCTGCGCCGGCTGCAGGCGCTGCCCGAGAAGGAGCTGTACGGCGACCGCTGGCGCGGCCGGCGCCGCGACTTCCTCGTCATCGTCGGCGTCGTCACCGCCGTGGCCGGGGTCTCGGGGGTGCTGGCCCGGTTCGCGGGGCGCAGCCGCCGCGAGGCCGAGCAGGACCGCAGCCTGCTCAAGGTGCCGGTCAACCCGCCCGTGGTCCCCGAGGGCGCACGACTCGGCGTCGAGGGCGCGCAGCCGTGGATGACGCCGGTCGCCGACTTCTACCTGATCGACACCGCCTTCGCGAAGCCCGCCATCCGGCCCAAGGACTGGGAGCTGCGCATCCACGGCATGGTCGAGAACGAGATCGTCCTCACCTACGACGACCTGGTCTCCCGCGAGATCACCGAGGCGTGGGTGACGCTCAACTGCGTGTCCAACACCGTGGGCGGCGACCTGATCGGCAACGCCTGGTGGAGCGGCGTCCTGCTCGAGCCCCTGCTGGCCGAGGCGAAGCCGCTCGCGGGCGCCGACTGCGTCCTGCAGACCTCCGAGGACGGCTGGACCTGCGGCACCCCGCTCGAGGCGCTCACCGACGGCCGGCTGGCGATGCTGGCGGTCTACATGAACGGCGAGCCGCTCACGATCGAGCACGGCTTCCCCGTCCGCACGCTCGTGCCGGGCCTGTACGGGTACGTCTCGGCGACCAAGTGGGTCGTCGACATGGAGGTCACGACCTTCGACGACACCGACGCCTACTGGACCCAGCGCGGCTGGGGCGAGCTCGGACCGGTCAAGATCGCCTCGCGGATCGAGGTCGCGCAGCCGGCCGCCGACACCGAGGGCGAGGTGGTGATCGCAGGGTCGGCGTGGTCGCAGCACACCGGCATCTCCGCGGTCGAGGTCTCGGTCGACGGCGGCGCCTGGACGCCGGCCGACCTGGGTGCGGTGCCGAGCGACGACACCTGGGTGCAGTGGCGGGCGGCCGTCGAGCTCGACGCCGGCGACCACGTCGCCGTCGTCCGCGCGACCGACGAGAACGGGCTGGTGCAGACCAGCGTGGTCGCCGACGTGCTGCCCGACGGCGCCACCGGCTGGCACGAGGTCGAGTTCAGCACGTCCTGACGGTCACCAGTTGCCGGGTGATCCCGTCGGCAGGGGGTGGGCGGCGTCGCGGATCACGTAGACGACCCCACCCGAGCCGTTGAGCCAGGCGTTCTCGAGCTGGCCGCGGTCGTAGGTACGCCGGACGCCTCGTCGGGTGGGCGAGGCGGGGTCGTTGACGACGACGTCGCCGGACCTGGTGAAGCCGACGATGACCAGGAGGTGACCGTCGGTGCCGCCGATCGGGGCGCCGTCCAGCTCGCCGGAGCCGAACGAGATCGAGGCCACCAGCGGGATCCCGGCCTTGATGAACCGCTCGGCCTCGCGCAGCGAGCGCAGCCGGGTGACGAACGCCTTGCCGGCCCGCGGGGCGGCGTACGCGGTGTTGAACGGCCAGTTGCCGGTGCCGTCGTAGTCGTAGTCGAAGGTCATCCGGGCGGCGTGGTCGACCCACGGGTCGGTGTGGCTCCCCTTGACCCAGGCGTACGCCGAGCGCGGGGGCAGCTTCTTGTAGTAGGCCAGCACCATCGACGTCGACGTCGGGCTGCACCAGGCCTGCCCGCCGCCGCCCCACTGCGGGTAGTGGCCGCGGTGCACCATCTGCGAGTAGCGGGGCACGTCGAGCACGACGCCGCGGGCGACGCCCGGCCTCGAGGTGCCGGGTGCCGTGTCGGGCAGCCGCGACGAGACGGCGCCGACGGCGTCGAACGACGGGGTCGCGGCCGTGCCGGTGCGGCGGGCGAGGGTCACCTTGATCTGGTACGACGCCAGGCCGGTCGCGGCCTGCCAGGTGTCGACGTTCACCGACGCGAGGTCGTCGGCCTGGCCCGAGTCGGTGAGCCGCTTCAGGTGGCGGTCGCCCGACGTCCAGCGGCCGAGGAGGTCCCAGGTCGACGTCGTCCCGTCGGCCTTGCGGCCGCGCACCCGCACCTCGACGAAGCTGTTGGCCGGCGTGGACGCCGACCACGACGGGATCAGCTGGTCGAAGGCGAAGCCGGGCCGCACCCACGGCGACTCCCACGTCGCGGCGTCGTACCGGGTGCCGGCGACGGCGCGGCGGGCCGTGGGCCGGTCGAGCACGACCCGGCCCCGCGCGACCCTGACGCCGGAGAGCCGGCCGGCGCGCAGCTCGGGGCCGGAGTCCCACTGCGTGTAGTCGATGTGGCGCGCCGGGGCGGCTGCCTCTGCGCTCCCCCCACTCACGGCGGCAAGGTAACAGCCGAGGAGCGTGAGGCAGAGGAGGGGCAGGGACCGGCGCAGGTGCAAGGGGGGAAGGAGCACCGATCCACGGTACGTCACATCTGCCCCATCCGTCACAGGTTCGGGGGCGGCCGACCGCTTGTAACACGTTGTTGACTGCTCTTCACGACAGTTGCAACCGTCGTGAAGAGCAGCAGACAACGTGTTACATGCCGCAGAGCCGGCCGCGCTCGATGCGACCCGCGGGCGGCGGCGCTCCTAGACTTGCGCGGTGACCTTCCGGCTCTATGACACCGCCACCCGCGAGGTGCGCGACTTCGTCCCCCTCGAGGAGGGGAAGGCGGGCATCTACGTGTGTGGCCTCACGGTGCAGTCCGAGCCGCACGTCGGCCACGTCCGCTCGGCGGTCAACTTCGACGTCCTGCGCCGCTGGCTCACGCACACCGGGTACGACGTCAGCTTCATCCGCAACGTCACCGACATCGACGACAAGATCCTGGTCAAGGCGGCCGAGCAGGGCCGGCCGTGGTTCAACCTCGCCTACGTGATGCTCGGCGAGCTCACCAAGGCGCTGGCCGCGATCAACGTGCTGCCCCCGACCTACGAGCCCGGCGCCACCGGCCACGTGCCCGAGATCCTCGAGCTGATCGAGACGCTGATCGCGCGCGGGCACGCGTACGCCGCCGAGGACGGCTCGGGCGACGTCTACTTCGACGTCCGCTCGTGGTCGGCCTACGGCGAGCTCACCGGGCAGAAGGTCGACGACATGGAGCCGGCCGAGGACGCCGACCCCCGCGGCAAGCGCGACCCCCGCGACTTCGCGCTGTGGAAGGGGTGGAAGAAGGACTCCGAGCCGGAGACCGCCGCCTGGCCGAGCCCCTACGGCCCGGGACGCCCCGGCTGGCACATCGAGTGCTCGGCGATGGCCGGCAAGTACCTCGGGCACGCCTTCGACATCCACGGCGGCGGCGTCGACCTGCGCTTCCCGCACCACGAGAACGAGCAGGCCCAGTCGCGCGCGGCCGGCCACCCGTTCGCGACGTACTGGATGCACAACGCCTGGATCACCACCGCCGGCGAGAAGATGAGCAAGTCGCTCGGCAACTCGCTGCTGGTGCCGAAGGTGCTCGAGCGGGTGCGCGGAATCGAGCTGCGCTTCTACATGGTCAGCGCCCACTACCGCTCCCACGTCGAGTTCAGCTTCGAGGCGCTCGACGAGGCCGCGGTCGGCTTCCGGCGGATCGAGACCTTCCTCGACAAGATCCCCGCGGGGGCAGAGCCGGTCGCGGTGCCCGACGCGTTCGCCGCGGCCCTGGACGACGACCTGGGCACGCCCGCCGCGGTCGCCGTCCTCTTCGACACCGTGCGCGAGGGCAACCGGGTCGACGACCCCACCCGGCACGCCGCGCAGGTGCGAGCGATGCTCGGCGTCCTCGGGCTCGACCCGGCCGACCCGGCCTGGGCCACGGGCGGCGACGACACCCGGCTCACCGCCGCCGTCGACGCGCTCGTCGCCGGGCTGCTCGAGCAGCGCGCCGAGGCGCGCGCCGCCAAGGACTTCGCGCGCGCGGACGCCATCCGTGACCAGATCAAGGCGGCCGGCATCGACGTCGAGGACACGCCCGCCGGCCCGAAATGGAGTCTGACGTAATGCCAGGGGTCTCGAGACGCTCGCTGGCGCTCGCTCCTCGACCACCGAAGAAGGAGCACTGACGTGCCCGGTAACTCTCAGCGCAAGGGCTCGGTCCGCAAGACGAGCAAGAAGCCCACCGCCGGCTCGGGGGGCCGGGTCAAGCGCGGCCTCGAGGGCCGCGGGCCGACCCCGAAGGCCAAGGACCGCGAGTACCACAAGGCCCACAAGAAGGACGCCGCCAAGCGGGCGCCGTCCAGCGGCCGCCCGCGCCGCAAGAGCACCGACGCCGAGTGGGTCGCGGGCCGCAACTCGGTGGTCGAGGCGCTGCGCGAGGGCGTGCCGGTCAACGGTGTGTACGTCGCCGAGGGTGCCGACCGCGACGGCCGGCTGCGCGAGGCGTTCAAGCTGGCGCAGGACAAGGGCATCAGCCTGACCGAGGTCAGCAAGGGCGAGCTCGACCGGATGACGTCCGGCGCCGTCCACCAGGGCCTGGCCGCGCGCATCCCGGCGTACGAGTACGCCCACCCCGGCGACCTCCTCGACCTCGCCGACAGGAACGCCGAGAAGCCTTTGGTCGTCGTCCTCGACCAGGTCACCGACCCGCGCAACCTCGGCGCGACCGTGCGCAGCGCGGCGGGCTTCGGCGCGCACGGCGTCGTGATCCCCGAGCGGCGGGCGGCCGGCATGACCGCCTCGGCGTGGAAGACCAGCGCGGGGGCGGCGTCACGCATCCCGGTCGCGCAGACCGTCAACCTGGTGCGGCAGCTCAAGGCCTTCCAGGACGACGGCTGCATGGTCGTCGGGCTGGCCGCCGACGGTGAGCTGTCGCTGCCCGACCTGGTCGCCGACACCGAGCTCGTGCGCGGCCCGCTGGTCGTGGTGATCGGCTCGGAGGGCGGCGGGCTGTCGCGCCTCGTGTCCGAGACCTGCGACTACCTGGTCTCGATCCCGATGGCCAACTCGCTCGAGTCGCTCAACGCCGGCGTGGCCGCGTCGGTCACGCTCTACGCGATCGCCCAGGCGCGCGCCTAGGCCTCAGCCGGCGTCGCCACCACCTCGTCCGGCTTGTGCAGCAGCACGTTGTCGACGTAGTCGCGCGCCGAGTCGAACAGGCCGACCTCGGCGCCGCGCCGCTCGGAGAGGTACCACCGGTGCTGCAGCACCTCGTGGAACACCTCGGCCGGCTCGAGCTTGCCGCGGGCCTCGGCCGGGACCATGCGGGTGATCGGCTCGTAGACCTCGGTGAGCCACCGGTTGGCGACGAGGTTGCGGTCCTCGCGGCCGAGGTCGAAGTGGGCGGTGTACGACGCCAGGTCGTTGAGCAGCCGGCGGGCCTGGGCGTCCTCGACGTTGAGGCCGGTGAGCCCCTGCAGCTCACGGCAGTGGTGCCCGAGCTCGACGACCTTCGGCTGGATGCGCACCGAGTCGCCGCCGAGGTCGGTGACGATGTCGAGCTCCTCGACGTCGAAGCCGAGGTCGTTGAGGCGCTCGATGCGCTGCTCGATGCGCCACATCTCTTCGGTGCCGAACTCCTCGACGACGGTGAGCTCGTCCCACAGGGCGTGGTAGCGGTCGGCCAGCAGCTCGACGATCTCGTGCGCGCCGACCTCGTGGGCCAGCGACTCGCTGGCCTGGAGGTCGAGCAGCTCGGCGAAGATGTTCTCGGTCGCGACCGTCACGTCGTGCTCGCGCATCCCGCCGGAGAGGGTCTCGCGCAGCTCGCCGGTCTCGGCGTCCACCAGGTAGGCGGAGAACCCGCCGGCCGCGCGGCGGAACAGCACGTTGCTCAACGACACGTCGCCCCAGAAGAACCCGACCAGGTGCAGCCGCACCAGCAGCACCACGATCGCGTCGACCAGCGACGGCAGGTTGTCGACGGTCATGCCGTGCGAGAACAGGCTGCGGTAGGGCAGCGAGAAGCGCAGGTGCTCGGTGAGCAGGGCGGCCGGCAGCTCCTCGCCGGCGGCGTCCTCGCGACCGGTCACCACCCCCTGCGGCACGACCGCCGGGAGACCGAGCCGCTGGAGGTCGCGCAGCAGGCGGTACTCGCGGAACGCGATCTCCTCGACGGTCTCCTTGACGGCGTACGTGCGCTCGCGCAGGCGCACGATCCGGACGACGTGCCGGCTCAGCCCGCGCGGCAGCGGGACGACGTGGTCGGCCGTCCACTCCTCCAACGGGGTCGACCAGGGCAGCGTGAGCAGCGCCGGGTCGGGCCGGTTGGCGACGATGTGCAACGCCATGCGGCCACGGTAGACCCTGCTCAGGGCTCCAGGAGGACGGCGCCCGAGCCGCGTGCGCCCAACGCGTCGCCGGGGTTGCTGAGCGCGCAGGTGCGCAGGCTGAGGCAGCCGCACCCGATGCAGCTGTCGAGGCGGTCGCGCAGCAGCTCGATCCGCCGGATCTGCTCGTCGAGCCGCGGCCGCCACGCCTTGCTGATGCGGTGCCAGTCGGACTTCGTCGGTGTCCGCCCGTCGGGCAGCTCGGTCAGCGCCTCGCCGATCTCCTCGAGGCTGAGCCCGACGCGCTGCGCCGTCCGCACGAACGCCACCCGCCGCAGCGTCGACTGGGCGTAGCGCCGCTGGTTGCCGGTCGTGCGCTCGGAGGCGATCAGCCCCTTCTCCTCGTAGAACCGCAGCGCGCTCGTCGCCACCCCGGACCTCGCGGACAGCTGCCCGATCGTCAGTGTCATGCGGCCGATCGTAGTTCAATGGTGGTTGAGGTAGGGACGGACACTACGATGTCACGTCGTACGCCGGTGTAGCTCAGTTGGTAGAGCGCTTCTCTTGTAAAGAAGATGTCGCGGGTTCGACTCCTGTCACCGGCTCCATCCGGTCACCGCAGCCGTCGCGCCTCGAACCGCGAGGTCGGCGACGCGATGGCGTCCTGGGCGGCGACGAGCTGGATCTCGCGGGTGCCGGCGGCCAGGGTGGCCTCGAGCACCGCGAACACCGCGGACGTCGTCAGCTCCAGGGCCCGCGCGGGCGAGCCGGTCGTGTGCAGGTGCGCGAGGTAGAGGGCGGCGGTGACGTCGCCGCCGCCGTTGGGCGCGATCGGCAGCAGCGGCGTGGTGACGACCCAGGCGCCGGCGTCCGAGACGGCGACGACGTCGAGGGTGTCGGGGCTCGAGTCGCCGTGCAGCACGGACGTGACGAGCACGTCGCGCGGCCCGGTGGCGCGGACGGCGTCGACGGCGTCGAGCACCTCGGTGATCGTCGAGGTGTCGCGGCCGGCGAGGAAGTCGAGCTCGAAGTGGTTGGGGGTGACGATGTCGGCGCGGGGCACCACCTCGTCGCGCAGGTACTCCGGGATGCCGGGCCTGACGAACATCCCGCGGCCGCGGTCGCCCATCACGGGGTCGCAGCAGTAGACCGCCGCGGGGTTGAGCTCCTTGACCCGGGCCACGGCGTCGAGCACCACCCGGCCCACGGCCGGGTCGCCCTGGTAGCCCGACAGGACGGCGTCGGCGGTGCCGAGGACGCCGCGGTCGTCGATGCCGGCGATCACGTCGCGCACGTCGTCGGGGTCGAGCAGCGGCCCGCGCCACGCGCCGTACCCGGTGTGGTTGGAGAAGTGGACGGTGAGCACGGGCCAGACCTCGTGGCCCAGGCGCTGCAGGGGAAAGACCGCCGCGGAGTTGCCGACGTGGCCGTAGGCGACCGAGGACTGGATCGACAGGATCTTCACGGTGCGATCGTCGCGGCACGCGCGGGTACGCCGCAAACCCGAACGAGTGGGAGGGTGGGGTCATGTCTCTCCCACACGGCAGGAGCTACCCGCCCGACACCTACCACGGCACCGACGGCGAGGTGTCGGCGTGGGTGCGGCGATCGGCCGAGCCACCCGACATCAGCTACCGCAACGGCGGCACCTGCGAGTACCTCGCGACCGGTGACGTCACCGAGGGCCGGTTCGGCCTCTACCGCTGGACGTTCGGCGAGAACGAGAGCGGCCCCGACCCGCACTTCCACCGCGCCATCTCCGAGCAGTTCTACGTGCTCTCGGGCGAGGTGCAGCTCTTCGACGGCAGCGACTGGGTGACCGGTCGCTCCGGCGACTTCCTCTACGTGCCCGAGGGCGGGCTGCACGGCTTCCGCGGCGGCGGCGGTGCCCAGATGCTGCTGATGTTCGCGCCCGGCGGCCCGCGTGAGGACTACTTCGAGACCCTGGCCCGGGGCGAGCAGATGTCGGAGGAGCAGCGCGCGGAGTTCATGCTCCGCCACGACACCTACTGGGTGTGACGAGCTAGCGTCCGGGTGTGCGCATCGACCTGACGACGCTCCTGGTACCCGAGTACGACGCGGCGATCGCCTTCTTCACCGAGGCCCTCGGCTTCGACCTCGTCGAGGACACCCCGTCGACGACCGGCGACGGACGCGCCAAGCGGTGGGTGGTGGTGCGCCCGCCGGGCGGTGGCTCGGGACTGCTGCTCGCCCAGGCCGACGGCGACGACCAGCGGGCCGCCCTGGGACGCCAGGCCGGCGGCCGCGTCGGCTTCTTCCTGCACGTCGACGACTTCGCCGCCCAGCACGACCGGATGGTCGCGGCCGGCGTGGAGCTCCTCGAGGAGCCGCGCCACGAGCCCTACGGCACGGTGGTCGTCTTCCGTGACCCGTACGGCAACACGTGGGACCTGCTCGGGCCCCCGCAGGCCTCCGTAGGCTCGACGGCATGACGGACATGGACTACCGCCCTCTGGGCGACTCGGGCCTGATGGTGAGCGCGGTCGGCATCGGCTGCAACGCGTTCAGCCGGCGCGTCGACCTCGACGGCGTCCGCGGCATCCTCGACGCGGCCGCCGAGGTCGGGGTGACCCTCCTCGACACCTCCGACACCTACGGCGACCCGCCCGGAGGCAGCGAGGAGCTGCTGGGCGAGGCGCTCAAGGGGCGCCGCGACGACTTCGTGCTGGCCACCAAGTTCGGGATGAACATGCGCGGGGCGTACGGCGAGGACCACGGCGTCCGCGCCTCGCGCCGCTACGTGCGCCGCGCCGTCGAGGCGAGCCTGCGCCGGCTGCAGACCGACCACATCGACCTCTACCAGCTGCACACCCCCGACGACGTCACGCCGATCGAGGAGACGCTCGGCGTGCTGACCGACCTGGTCCACGAGGGCAAGGTCGGCTACCTCGGCTGCTCGAACTTCGCGGGCTGGCAGGTCGCCGACGCCGAGTGGACGTCGCGCAGCGCGGGCCTCGAGCGCTTCGTCAGCGTCCAGAACCGCTACTCGCTGCTCGACCGCAGCATCGAGGACGAGGTGACCCCGGCCTGCGAGGAGTACGGCCTCGGCATCCTGCCGTTCTTCCCGCTCGAGTACGGACTGCTGACCGGCAAGTACCGACGCGGCGAGGCGGCGCCCGGAGGGTCGCGGGCCGCGAGCGCGCCGTCGCCCTGGCTCGAGAAGGCCGAATGGGACCGAATCGAGGCCGTGGAGGCGTACGCCGCCGCCCGCGACCTCGAGCCCATCGACGTCGCCGTCGCCGGTCTCGCCGCCCAGCCGGCCGTGGCGTCGGTGATCGCGGGCGTCACGTCCGGCGACCAGGTACGCCGCAACGCGGCCGCGCTGCGCTGGGACCCGACCGAGGCCGACCTCGTCGAGCTCGACGAGATCACCGCGGAACGGTGACCGCGCGCCTCTCCTTCGTGCCCCGGCCGACGCCGATCGAGCCGGCGCCGCGGCTGGCCGTGGCGCTCGGCCTGGCGCCCGACGACCTGTGGCTGAAGCGTGACGACCTGATCGGGCTCGGGGCCGGCGGCAACAAGGCGCGCAAGCTCGAGGTGACGATGGCGGCGGCGCTGGACCAGGGAGCGACGACGGTCGTGACCACCGGCGCCGCGCAGAGCAACCACGCGCGGCTCACGGCGGCCGCGGGCGCCCGGCTCGGCCTCGACGTGGTGCTCGTGCTCTGGGGCGACGAGCCGCCGACCCGCCGCGGCAACCTGCTGCTCGACGACCTCTTCGGTGCCCGGGTCGTGTGGGCGGGCGACGGCGACGCGGAGCGGATCGCCGACGAGCAGGTCGCGTCGCTGCCGGCGGCGTACCGCGTGCCGTACGGCGGGTCGAACGCCGCGAGCGCGGCCGCCTACGACGAGGCCGGCCGCGAGATCCTCGAGCAGGTGCCGGGGGTGCGCCACGTCGTGGTGGCGGTGGGCTCCGGCGGCACGATGGCGGGGCTGGTGACGGCGCTCGGCGCGGCGCGGGTCCTCGGCGTCGACACCGGCGCCGTCGACGACCCGCGGGCCGCCGTGCTGCGGCTGCTCACGGACATGCCCGGCGGCGGCGAGGTGCCCTCGGAGGCGCTGCGGATCGACCGCGACCGGGTCGGCGGCGGCTACGGGCGGCTGACCGACGAGGTGCGTTCCGCGATCGTCCTGACCGCACGCGCCGAGGGCGTCGTCCTCGACCCGACGTACACCGGACGGGCGATGGCCGGCCTGACGGCCGCCGTCCGCGAGGGCAGGATCACGCCCGGCGAGCCGACGGTGTTCCTGCACACGGGCGGCCTGCCCGGTCTCTTCGGACACCCGGAGGTCTGAGGGTCTCTCTAGGCGACCTGGAGAGACCGCTTCGAGAGTCCCATCCAGAAACCGTCGATGACCTGCAGGCCGGGTGTGCCGGGGTCGGTGGCGGCGCCGAGGGTCACGAACAGGGGGGAGTAGTGCTCGACGGTGGGGTGCGCGTAGGGCATGCCCGGGGCCTGGTGGCGGTAGTCGGCAAGCGCGTCGACGTCGCCGCGGGCGAGCGCCTCGGCCGCCCACGCGTCGAAGTCGCTCGACCAGCCGGGAGCGGCCGCATCGATGCGGAACTCCTCGAGGAACGGCAGGCCGTGGGTGAGGAACCCCGAGCCGATGATCAGCACGCCCTCGTCGCGCAGGGCCCGCAGCCGGCCGCCGAGCCTGAGCAGGGTCGCGGGGTCGTGCGTGGGCAGCGACATCTGCAGCACCGGGACGTCGCCGTCCGGATACATGATGCGAAGCGGCACCCACGCGCCGTGGTCGAGCCCGCGCGCGGTGTGCTGGTGCACCGGCTCGGTGCTCGGCATCATCGCCGCGACCCGCTGCGCGAGCCAGGTGGCGTCGGGCGTCTCGTACGTCATCCGGTAGTACTTCGCGTCGAACCCGCCGAAGTCGTAGACGAGCGGCGCCTGGCTGGCCGTCAGCGACACCGGGGCCGACTCCCAGTGGGCGCTGACGATCAGGATCGCCTTCGGGCGGGGGAGGTCGGCCGCCCACGCCGCCAGCTGCCCCGACCACACCGGGTCGTCGAGCAGGGGCGGGGCGCCGTGGCCGATGTAGAGGGCAGGCATCCGATCGTTCACGATTCAACTATATCGGAGAACCGGCTGACCCGACGGGCTGGCGCAGGATGGTCTTCAGCCGGGCGGGCTCGGTCCGGCGAGGGTCGGAGAGGTAGATCTCGTGGTGGCGACCGGTGGGCGCCAGTGCGTTGGCGGGGAGGTACTCGTCGTGCAGGCGGGCGAGGGTGGGGCCCTCGTCGTCGTAGGCGCCGACGTGCAGGATCTGGACGCTGCTGCCCTCGGTGAAGCGCTCGAGGCGCAGCAGGCCGAGCGCGGGCAGCTGCTTCCGCTGCGCGACGGCCAGCGCCGTGTCGACCATCTCGGGCGTGACGTAGTCGGGTTGGGCGATCATCATCGTCCAGTCCCACGCGCCCTTGTCGCGGGTCCGGAAGACCTCCAGGTCCTCGGCCGACCACAGTCCTTCGAGGGGCGCCACGGTGTGCACCCGCCCCAGGTCGGACCTGACCACGGCCCGGACGGCGTACGACGTCGTGTAGAGCGCCTGGACCGCTTCGCGGTAGGCCGACGAGGTGTTGGGGTCGCCGTGCCCGTCGACCATGAGGAACGCCGTCTCGGGGACGTCGACGAGCACGAAGTCATCGGGCCCTGGTGCGTACAGGTCCTTGCGTTCCTTCTTGATGTCGAAGGTCTCCACCGGGTCTCCTTCGCTCACGCGGTGTGACCGTCGAGCGACCAGTCGATCTCGGCCACCCCGCGCTCGGCGAGCAGCCGGTTGACCCGGCTGAACGGACGCGAGCCGAAGAACCCGCGGCTGGCCGACAGGGGCGACGGGTGCACCGACTCGACCCACGGCACCGGGCCGAGCAGGGGCTTCAGCGACTGCGCGTCGCGGCCCCAGAGGATGGCCACGAGCGGCGCGCCCGCCTCGGCACGGGCCACCAGGGCGCGGATCGCGCACTCGGTCACCTCCTCCCAGCCGCGACCGCGGTGGGACGCCGACGCGCCGGGCTGCACGGTGAGCACCCGGTTGAGGAGCATCACGCCCTGCTCGGACCACGCCGTGAGGTCGCCGTGCCGGGGCGGCACGATGCCGACGTCCGACCGCAGCTCGGTGTAGATGTTGACCAGGCTGCGCGGCAGCGGCCAGACGTGCCGCTCGACGGCGAAGCTGAGCCCGATCGGATGACCCGGTGTGGGATAGGGGTCCTGGCCGACCACCAGCACCCGGACGGCGGCCAGCGGCGCCCGGAACGCGCGGAACACGGCGTCGCCCGCCGGCAGGTAGTCGCGGCCGGCGGCCAGCTCGTCACGCAGGAACGCGCCCATCCGGGCGACCCGGTCGTCGACCGGGGCCAGCGCCTCGGCCCAGTCGGGCGCCATCAGTCCCTTGTCGACGAGTCCTGCCAGCGCGCTCATGGCCCTGGAGATTACGGGAGCAGGCCCTGGACGAGATCCTCGACCACGGTGTCCGTCGGGGTGTCGGGGTCGATCGACGTCGTCAGCCGGTCGAGGAGCAGGCCGTCGATCGCGTAGTGGAACAGCGCGACCTCGCGCGGACCTCCGGGCAGCCCGGCCGCAGTGTTGAAGGCGACGTCGCCGGCGAACCCCTCGCGCAGCCAGGCTCCCATCAGCTCGGTCACCTCGGGCCGGCGCGCCGCCTCCAGGCGCAGCTCGAACAGGGCGAGGGTCACGTCGCGCTGCTCGCTGAGCCGGCGCACGATGTCGCGCAGGTAGTCGGCGAACAGGCGTCGCGACGGCTTGCGCCGACCGAGGCGCGCGAGCACCGCAGGGTCGGGCGCGAGGCGCTCGCCGATCCGGCCGACCAGGCCCTGGAGCAGCTCGTCGCGGGTGCGGAAGTAGTTGGACGTCGTCCCGCCCGGCACCCCGGCGCGGACGTCGACCGCCCGGTGGGTCAGGCCCCGAGCGCCCTCCTCCGCCAGGAGTGCGAGTCCGGCGTCAGCCAGTGCGCGCCGGCGTTCCTCGTTGCGGGCCATGGAAGCAGAGTAGCGCCAACCACTACGGCTGTCGTACATTGATGCAACCACTACATCTGTTGTGATTGGAGTCGACACATGCGTGAGCTCACCTACTACGTCGCGGTCTCGCTCGACGGCCGGATCGCCGGCCCCGGCGACGACTTCTCGGCCTTTCCCGTCCAGGGCGACCACATCGACATGATCTTCCGTGACTACCGCGACACCGTGCCCGGCGTCGGGCTCGAGTCGGTGGGGCTCACTGCCGACGGCTCACGCTTCAGCACGGTGGTGATGGGCTGGAACACCTACGCCGCCGCGCTTCCGCACGGCGTGGTCGACCCGTACCCACACCTCGAGCAGGTGATCTTCACCCGCGGCCACCTCGAGCACGACGTGCCCGACAGCATCCGTCTCGTCGCCGACGACCCGGTCGCCGAGGTGCGCCGGCTCAAGGCCCAGCCCGGCACGGGCATCTGGCTCTGCGGTGGGGGAGTGCTCGCGGGCGTGGTGGCCGACGAGATCGACCGCCTGGTGCTCAAGGTCAACCCGGTGCTGCTCGGCGACGGCGTCCCGCTGCTGTCGGCCGGTTACGACCCGCGTGCGTTCGAGCTGACGGCGAGCACGCCGTACGAGTCGGGCGTGGTGGTCAACGAGTACGCCCGTCGCTAGGCCGCTGCAACCGGTCGAGGAACGCGACCAGCACGGCCTCGCGCAGCGCCGGCGACGCCACGTCGAGCAGGGCGTTGACCTCGGCGAGGCGGGTGGGGAGGGCGAGGCCGCCGTCGCTGTCGTGGCCGACGAGGCCGGCCGCCTCGAGCAGTCCGTCGAACTCGTCGTCACCGATGGCGGCCGGGTCGAGGGCGGCGACGTACGCCGCGATGCCGGGGTCGACGACGACCGGCCCGGCCTGTTGGGCGGCCGCGGTCGCGTCGGCGAGGGCCGCGAGCAGCTCGGGCACGTGCGGTCCGGTGGCGGCGCTGACGGAGAGGTGCACGGTGGCCGGGCGGCCGGCGAACGAGAGCTGGGGCTGCACGTACCACCCGCGCGCGGCCATCTCGTCGCACAGCGTGAACGGGTCGCAGGTGGCGTCGGTGCCGAGCGTCACGAGCGTCGAGTCGGGGACGGCGACCAGGTGCAGACCCGGAATGTCAGTGGTGCCCGCAACGATGGCGTCGACGGCGGCGAAGACCTCGCGCGAAAGGAGCTCGTACCCCGTGTCACCGATCGACTGCACCACGGCCCAGGCGCCGGCCAGGGGCCCGCCCGACCGCGTCGACTGCGTGGTCGAGTTCAGCATCGTGTAGCCCGGCCAGGCAGCGCTCGCGAAGTACTGCGGCCTCCGGAGCGCCGCGGTGCGGTGCAGCAGGATCGAGGCGCCCTTCGGGGCGTAGGCGTACTTGTGCAGGTCGACCGAGATCGAGGTGACGCCCTCGACGGCGAAGGTCCACGGTGGCACGGCACGGCCGAGGCGGGTGGCGTAGGGCAGCACCCACCCACCGATGCAGGCGTCGACGTGGCAGCGGATCCCACGCCGGGCGGCGGCCGCTGCGATCTCGGTGACCGGGTCGACGACCCCGTGCGCGTACGACGGCGCGCTGGCCACCACCAGCACCGTGCTGTCGTCGCACGCCCGGTCGATCGCGACCGGGTCGGCGCGGAAGTCGTCGGTCGTCGCCACGAGCCTCGCCTCGACGCCGAAGTAGTGCGCCGCCTTGTGGAACGCCGCGTGTGCGGTGTCGGGCAGCACCATGTTCGCCCGGCCCTGCGTCGGGTCGCGTCGAGCGTCGCGCGCGCCCTGCACCGCGAGCAGCACCGACTCGGTGCCGCCGGAGGTGACCGTGCCGACCGCCGAGTCGGGCGCGTCGAGCAGGCGCGCCGCGAACCCGACCAGGTCGTTCTCCATCGCGAGCAGGCTCGGGAACGCAGTGGGATCGAGACCGTTCGAGCCGGCGAACGCGGCCACCGCCTCGCGGGCGACCCGGTCGACCTCGGCGAGCCCGGAGTCGTAGACGTAGGCGAGCGTCCGGCCGCCGTGCACGGGCAGGTCGGCGGCCTGCAGCGCGCGCAGGCGGGCCAGGACGTCGTCGGGCGCGCTTGTCGGCGTTGTCATGCTGGGTCCTTCGCGGTCGTGTCGAGGCGGTAGCGGGTGAGCCAGGCGAGGCTGACCAGGGTCAGCAGCGCGGGCAGCAGCGAGAAGCCGAGCGTGATCGCGGTCAGCGCCGAGTCGGGCTGCGCGAGGTCGCCGGAGGTCCCGGAGCGGTAGCTGCCGAGGGCGAGCACGAGCGCGAACAGTCCGGGACCCAGGGCGAGCCCGAGGGTCTCGCCGGCGGTCCAGACGCCGGTGTAGACGCCGGTGCGGTTCTCGCCGGTCCGGTGCGCGTCGTCGGCGGCGACGTCGGGCAGCATCGCGAGCGGGAACAGCTGGCAGCCGGCGTACCCGACCCCGACCAGGGCGGTCGCGGCGAACACCACGCCCGACGGTGCGACCCGGGCGGTCGCGGCCAGCGCGGCGCCGAGGGCCAGCACCAGTGACGAGGCGAGGTAGGCGCGGTGCTTGCCGACCCGGCCGCCGACGGCCGACCACACGGGGGTGAGCAGCAGCGCCGGACCGACGAAGCACACGAAGAGCACGGTCGCCGCGCCGTCGCTCTCGAGCACGTCGTCGGCGAGGTAGTCGACGCCGGCGAGCATGCAACCGGTGGCCAGGGCCTGGAGCACGAAGGTGGTGAGCAGCAGCCGGAAGTCGCGGGCGCCGGCGACCACTCGCAGCTGGTCGCGCAGGCTGCCGGCGCCGGCGGCGACCGCCCCGACCGGCGCGGTGCGGGTGCCGCGGTAGGCGCCGACGACCCCGGTCAGGATCAGCGCGGCCATCACCAGCCCCATCACCCGGTAGCCGTCGCGCCCACCCACGGCGTCGCGGATCACCGGCGCGCTCGCCCCGGCCAGCAGGATCGTGAAGGCCAGGATCGCCACCCGCCAGGTCATCAGCCGGGTGCGCTCGGCGTAGCTGTCGGTGATCTCGGCGGGCATCGCGACGAACGGCACCTGGAAGAACGCGTACGCCGTCGCGCACCCGAGGAACACCACCAGCACCCAGGCCGTCTCGACGACGCGCGAGCCGACGTCCGGCCCGGCGAACAGCAGGGCGAACGACGCCGCCAGCAGCAGCCCGGCGCGCAGCAGCCACGGCCGCCGGGGTCCGCGCGGGTCGACGGTGCGGTCGCTGATCCGGCCGGCGATCGGGTTGAGGACGACGTCCCAGGCCTTCGGGAGCACGACCACGAGGCCCGCGACCACGGCGGCGACGCCGAGGGTGTCGGTGAGGTAGGGCAGCAGCATCAGCCCCGGCACGGTGCCGAAGGCGCCGGTCGCGACCGAGCCGAACCCGTAGCCGACCCGCGCGCCGCGGGTCAGCGGCGCGGGGTCGGGTGAGGTCACCCGCCGAGGTTAGAGCGCGAGCTCACCTTTCCGAGCGACACGCCACAGTCCGGCGCGCTCCACGAGCGCCCGGCGCGGATGTCGACGTGCACGTGGTCGTCGTGACCGGGGTAGCCCGGGCCGAAGATGCCACCGAAGCCGTTGTAGCGGGCGTTCTGCGCGAGCGAGCAGAACGACGCGCCGACCAGGTCGATGGCCGAGCCGTAGGTGTGCTGGCCGGTGCCGCTGCCGCCGACCTGGCGGTCGCACGCCTGCGAGCGGAAGCCGGAGGTGACGGTCAGCGGCACGTTGCCCATCCGCTCGCGCAGCGCCTCGGCGCGCCACATCGCGCGCTTGAGGTTCTCCTGCACGGTCGCGGCCGACACCGAGCCGCCGCTGTAGCCGCCCTGCCCGCACCCGCCGTCGACCTCGGCGTAGGAGAAGTGGGCCGGCGTGCAGTCAGGGTCCTGCAGTGCGTAGATCTTCGCGTACGTCGCCGGGCCGGCCACCCCGTCGGCGCCCAGCCCGTGCGCCGCCTGGAAGCCCTTGACGGCGTTGACCGTCTGCGGCCCGAAGCTGCCGTCGATGCCCATGTTGACGCCGTACCCCGCCCAGCCGGCGACCCGGATCTGCAGCTGGGCGACGTCGGCCCCCGACGCGCCCGACGACAGGTTGCGCGACCACGTGTAGCACTCGTCGGCGTGGGCCGGCACGGTCGTCGCGGTGGTGACCGCGACCAGGCTGGCGAGGGTGACCACGAAGGTGGCGAGGGCAACACGCAAGCGGGACATGGGAACGACCTTCCGAGAGGGCTACGGCATCCTCTCCACCCTCGTCGCCCCGCCGTCACCCCGAAACCGAGATATCCCTCGGGTCAGCGGGCGAGGGCGCGGGAGGCGCGCGAGCCGTGGCGGCGGGCGCGGGCGGTGCCGATGGTGGGCTCGCCGGACTCGTCGGCGTCCGGCTCGGAGGCCGGGTCGTCGGCGTCGGTCGACCACTGGGTGATCCACTCGTCCATCACGGCCCAGGTGGTGCCGCGGGCGGCGCGGCCGGTGAGCATGCCGAGGTGCCCGCCGGGCACGATCTCGAAGCGCACCTCGCGCGACCCGCTCAGCAGCGGGACGACGGCCTTGACCGCCGGCACCGGCGCGATGCCGTCGGTGGCGCCGCCGAAGACCAGCACCGGCAGGGTGATGTCGGCGAACGAGACGGTGCGGTCGTCGAGGTCGAAGGTGCCGTCGACGAGCCCGTTGCCCTTGACGAAGCGGTGGTAGAGCTGCCCGAAGGTGCGACCGGGGTAGGCGATCATCCCCGCGGTGAACCGGTCGACGGCCTCGAGCTGGGCCAGGAAGTCGGCGTCGTCGTAGTGGGTCGCCATGGCGATCGGCTTGGTCACCAGCTTCTGCACCGACGACAGCTGGAAGGCCCACTTCACCAACGGCTTGGGGGCGCCGCCCAGCGCCTGGTAGCCCCCGGTGATCGGGCCGCGGCCGCCGGCCCAGTTGAGCAGCGGCCGCAACGGCGCGACCAGCGGCACCAGGCTGACGTCGACCGGCGAGCCCACCACCGTGATCGAGGCGAGCGGGAGATCGGCGTCGGACGCTGCCGCGAGCAGCGAGAAGATGCCGCCGAGGCTCCACCCGATGACGTGCACGGGCCGGCCGCCGGCGTGGGCGGAGGCCTCGCGGATCGCGGTCGGCACCACCTCGTCGACCCAGTGCTCCATGCCGAGGTTGCGGTCGGCGAACGACACCTCGCCGTACTCGACGAGGTACGTCGGTCGCCCGGCGCCCACGAAGTGCTCGACCAGCGAGCAGCCGCGGCGCAGGTCGTAGCAGGTGGCCGGTGCGGCCAGCGGCGTCACCAGCAGCACCGGGTCGCCCTGCTCCTGCACCTTCGCCGCCGGCCGGTAGTGGTAGACCTCGCGGCGGACGCCGTCGTCGATCAGGGTGCGCGGCATCGGCCGCAGGTCGGCGAGGCCGCCGTAGAAGACCTTGTGCGCGAGGTTGCCGGCGGCCGAGACGACCTGGTCGGGCTTGGGGATGAGGTCCACCACCGCAACGTAACCGCGGCGTCCTAGAAGCGGAAGGCGAGGGCGCCGAGGATGTCGGCGTTGGCGTACTGCAGGAACTCGTCGCTCTTGGCCCGCCGCACGCCGGGCTCGTGGGTCTCGACGGTGAGCACGATGAACTCGCCCTGGGCGTTGGCCCGCCACCGGCCGTCGCGGCCGGGGAGCGTCGAGTCGTCCTGGACCTTCCAGGAGTCGCTCGTGATGAGGTCGCGGGCGATGGCCCGCTTGGCCGCCTTCGCGCTGTCCATGGTGAGCACCAGGTGGGTCAGGGCCAGGTCGCCGCCGAGTGCCCGGTAGGTCCACTCCGAGGCCCACCGACAGCCCAGGTCGGTGAGCGCGCCGGCGTTCTCGACCGGACCGCAGTTGTCGTAGTCCCAGCCCCGCTTGAACGTCGCCTGCAGCGCGACGTCGCCGAACTTGAAGTCCCAGTCGTTGCCGTACTCGGTGTAGCTGAACGGGCTCGCCGGGTCGACCTCGGGAGACGCTCCTCCGACGGGGCTCGCTCGGCGGCGGCTCCTCCGACGGCGGCGGGGCTCGGACGGTGTGGGCAGGCTCGGTGCGGTCGCCGAGCCTGCGCTCGGAGCGGCGTTCCCGTCGCCCCCCGGGTCGTCGTTCTGGCTGGTGTCGTCGCTCGCCCGGTCGCCCTGGTCGTCGTCGCGGCTGTTGGTCCACAGCAGGACGCCGAGCACGAGCACCGAGACGAGCCCGACCGCGGTCACGAC
Organism: uncultured Actinomycetota bacterium; assembly: GCA_963825985.1. Lineage (GTDB taxonomy): Bacteria > Actinomycetota > Actinomycetes > Propionibacteriales > Nocardioidaceae > Nocardioides. Next base: position 772,466 of record CAWGVK010000002.1, read on the forward strand.
GAGCAGGCCGACGAACAGGCCGTTGCGCCCCGGCGACGGCGGGCCCGGCGGCAGCGGGACGGTGGGGCGGTACGAGCCGCCGTACGACGGCGGGCCCTGGGGGAACGAGGGCGGGCCCGGGTGGTACGACGGTGGCGGCGCCTGACCCCACGGGGCGGCCGGAGCCGGTGCCGGCGCGGCGGTGGCGCCCACGCCGGAGGTGGCGGCGGGGACGCTGCCGGCGGAGGTCGGCGGGGACGCCGGGGGAGGTGGCCGGAGATCGGGTGTGCTCGTAGGGCTCGGCCGGCTGGTCGGGCGCGTCGGGCTGCTCCGGCATGCCTCGGGCCTACCCGCCGTGGGCGGGGTCAACCCCGACCGGTCCGACAGCGTGGGGTCGTCGACGGCGCCGAAGAGCGCGTGCGGCGAGCCGGTGACGTGGGCCCAGTAGCGGTCGCCGTACGACCAGTGCCACCACTCGGTCGGGTAGTTGACCAGGCCGGCCGACGTCAGCGCCCGCACCAGCTCGCGGCGCAGCGTGAGTGCCTCGCCGGTGACGTCGGGGTGGTCGGTGTAGCAGCGCCCCGCGCTGGCCTCCGGGCTGGCGTCGAGGGGGCAGCCCACGTCGAGCACCTCGCCGCCGGGCGTCGTGAGCACGACGTCGACGGCGGCGCCGGCGGTGTGGGGCGCGACCTCCGGTGGTGAGACGAAGCGGCTAGCGAGCCGGTGCACCTCCGCAGCGTCGGCGTCGGGATGCGCCGCGGCCAGCCGCGCGGCGTAGCGGTCGAAGTAGAAGCGCTGCAGCGCCGGCGGCCGGTAACCCTCGTTGAGGGCCAGCCGGAGGTCGCCCGGCAGCGCCTCGGCGGCGGTCAGCAGCCGGTCGAGCACCGGACGCCGCACGAGCCGCGCCACCGGGCTCTCGCCGGTGAACTCCACGGCCCCGTCGCTGTCGACCAGGTCGTCACCGGCCTCGACGACCGCGATGGTCGTCACCGACGCGTCCGACATCAGCACGACGTCGCGCCAGTCGCTCATCCCTGCCGCCTGAGCATCCAGAGGTCGGGCTTGTCGTCGGGCTCGAAGCCGAACCGCGCGTAGAGGCCGGGGCGTCCTCGGTGCGCAGGACGCTTCGGCGCACACCCCAGCCCTCCAGCAGGACCACGGCCCGCTCGACCAGGGCGGTGCCGGCGTACGCCGCGGGGTTGACCGACCCGGCGGCGGCCCGGGCGACCTGGTCGTGGGTGCGGCCCATGGCCCAGTAGGCGTCGGTCGACAGCCAGCGGTGCACGAGGTCGAGGTCGAGGTCGGTTGAGTCGACCTCGATGCGGACGCCGCCGCTCACGACCGCTTGGCGGGTCGGACGGACTTCGCGTGCGTGCCGTGCTCCACCGACGACAGCTCACCCATGAACGCGTCGGCCCAGGCGGCGACGTCGTGCTGGCGGATGGTCTTGCGCATCGCCTTCATCCGGCGGGTCAGCTCGCGCGGCTCGGCCCGGAACGCTTCGAGCAGGGCCGACTTCATGCCGTTGATGTCGTAGGGGTTGATCAGCCACGCCTGGCGCAGCTCGTCGGCCGCGCCGGCGAACTCCGAGAGCACCAGCGCGCCGTCGTCCTCGAGCCGGCAGGCGACGTACTCCTTCGCGACCAGGTTCATGCCGTCGCGGTACGGCGTGACGACCATGATGTCGGCGGCCGTGTAGAGCGCCGCCATCTCCTCGCGCGGGTAGGAGGAGTGCAGGTAGCTGATGGCGGGGCGGCCGATCCGGCCGAGGTCGCCGTTGATCCGGCCGACCAGCCGGTCGATGTCGTCGCGCAGGATGCGGTACTGCTCCACCCGCTCGCGCGACGGCACGGCCACCTGCACGAAGACGGCGTCCTCGACGTCGAGGTGGTCGTCCTTGATGAGCTCGCTGAAGGCGCGCAGCCGCGCGTAGATGCCCTTCGTGTAGTCGAGCCGGTCGATGCCGAGGAAGATCTTGCGCGGGTTGCCCAGCGCCTCGCGGATCGCCCTGGCGCGCTCGACCACGGCGTCGGTCTGGGCGAGGTCCTCGAACCCCTTGGCGTCGATCGAGATGGGGAACGCCGCGGCCTTCACGGTGCGGCCGTCGGGCAGGTAGACGAGGTCGCGGTGGGTCTTGTGGCCCACCCGCTGTCGCACGAGGCGCACGAAGTTGGCGGCGCCGCCCGGCAGCTGGAAGCCGACCAGGTCGGCGCCGAGCAGACCCTCGAGCACCTGCCGGCGCCAGGGCAGCTGCTGGAACAGCTCGGCCGGCGGGAACGGGATGTGGAGGTAGAAGCCGATGCGCAGGTCGGGGCGCAGCTCGCGCAGCATCTGCGGCACGAGCTGCAGCTGGTAGTCGTGCACCCACACCGTGCCCCCCTCGGAGGCGAGGTCGGCGGCCTTCTGGGCGAACTTCCGGTTGACCTTCACGTAGGAGTCCCACCACTCGCGGTGGAACTCGGGCTTGGCCACGAGGTCGTGGTAGATCGGCCAGATGGTCGCGTTGGCCATGCCCTCGTAGAAGCAGCTCGACCTCGTCGGCGTCCAGCGACATCGGCACCAGCTTCATGCCGTCGTCCTCGAACGGGTCGAGGTCACCCTCGTCGCCGCCCGGCCACCCGATCCAGGTGCCGTCGTTGGCGCGCATCACCGGCTCGATCGCCGACACCAGGCCGCCGGGGGAGCGGCGCCAGCCGGCGGTGCCGTCGGGCAGCGTGACACCGGTCGACGGGCAGCCGGTTGGCGACGATCACGAGGTCGGCTGACACATGCCAACCCTAGTCTCGCGGCCGCGTCGCGGGCACCGCCCTCACGGGGGAGACCGCGGTGTCGGGCCAGGTGTCGGGCCAGCCCGACCGAGAGTGTGGTGGTGGCAGGATCGCGGTCGACCCCCCGCCCGCACGACGCTCGAACACATGACCGAGACGCTGACCCTCCCCGTGACCGACACGCCGACCTCCGACGCGCCCCGACGGCCGCCGCGACGAGCGCCCCGGCCTGCTGCACCGGCTGGCGCTCGACACCGCGTACGTCGTCTCGGCGTTCGTGCTCTGCGTCGTGGGGTTCGTGGTGGTGGTCGTCGGGATCGCGGCCGGCCTCGGGCTGCTCGTCGTGTGGCTCGGGCTGGGGGTGCTGGTCGGCACCGTGCTCGCCGCCCGTGGACTCGCCCACGTCGAGCGCAACCGGCTGCGCACCCTCCAGGGCAAGGACGCCCCGGCTCCGTCGTACGCCGTCGCGCCCGACGGAGCCGGCGCGGTCCGCCGCCTGCTCACGCCGCTGCGCGACCCGCAGTCGTGGCTCGACGTGCTGTGGGGGCTGGTCGGGTTCGTGACCGGCACGGCGGCGTTCGTGGTCGTGGTGTCGTGGTGGGCCGGCGTGCTCGGGGGCCTCAGCTACTGGTTCTGGCAGCAGTGGCTGCCGAACGACGACGAGAACCTGGTCGAGCTGATCGGGTGGGGCGAGGGACAGCGCGACGAGAGCCTGCTCCTCCTCGGCCTCGGCGTCGTCGGACTGCTGCTGCTGCCCTGGGTGGTGCGCGCGTGCGCTGCCACGCACGCCGGCGTCGCCGACGTCCTCCTGTCGAGCAGGGGGCGGCTGCAGTCGGAGGTGCGCCGCGTGTCCGACAGCCGCGCGTCGGCCCGGCTCGCGGAGGCCGACTCGCTGCGCCGGCTGGAGCGCGACATCCACGACGGTCCGCAGCAGCGGCTGGTGCGGCTCACGATGGACCTCGGCCGCGCCCGCAAGCAGGTCGGCGACGACCCGGAGAAGGCCGCCGCGATCATCGACGACGCGCTGCTCCAGGCCCGCGAGACCGTGGGTGAGCTGCGGTCGCTCTCGCGCGGCATCGCGCCGCCGCTGCTCGTCGACCGCGGCCTGCGCGTCGCCCTCGAGGAGCTGCTCCAGCGCAGCACCGTGCCCACGACGTCGCACCTCGACGTCCCCGACGACCTGCCGCCGCACGTCGAGTCGGCCGTCTACTTCGTCGCCGCCGAGGCGTTCACCAACATCGCCAAGCACAGCGGCGCCCAGCGGGCCGCGCTCGCGGTCTCGTACGCCGACGGGTGGCTCGCGGTCGTCGTCCACGACGACGGAGTCGGCGGTGCCCACGCGAGCAAGGGCGCCGGCCTGGCCGGGCTGCAGCAGCGGCTCGCCGGCGTCGAGGGCACCCTCGAGGTCGAGTCGCCCGAGGGCGGCCCCACGATCGTGCGGGCCGTGATACCGGTGGCTGCATGAGGATCGTGGTCGCCGACGACTCGGTCCTGCTGCGCGAGGGGCTGCAGCTGCTCCTCGGCGAGGCGGGGCACGACGTCGTCGCCGCGGTCGGCGACGGCCCGGGGTTCGTCGCGGCGGTGCTCGAGCACCGCCCCGACCTCTCGCTGGTCGACGTCCGGATGCCGCCGAGCCACACCGACGAGGGCCTCCGCGCCGCCGTCGAGGTGCGCCGGACCTGGCCCGACGCCAAGGTGATGGTGCTCTCGCAGTACGTCGAGGTCTCCTACGCCGACGACCTGCTCGCCACCGGCGACGGCGGCACCGGCTACCTGCTCAAGGACCGGGTCGGCGACGTCGACGAGTTCCTCGCCGGGCTCGCCACCGTGGCCGGCGGCGGCACGGTGCTCGACCCGCTCGTGGTCAAGCAGCTGATGGGACGCCGCCACGACCCGCTCGCCGACCTGACCCCGCGCGAGCGGGAGGTGCTCGGGCTGATGGCCGAGGGCCGCTCGAACGCCGCCATCGCGGAGGCTCTCGTGGTCACCCTCGGCGGGGTCGAGAAGCACACCCAGCGGATCTTCGCCAAGCTCGGCCTGTCCCCCGACGACGACTCCGCGCACCGCCGGGTGCTGGCCGTCGTCCGCTACCTGCGGTCGGGCTGAGTAGGACACGTCGATCTGCGCCAGGACGTCGGCCATCTGGCGCATGACGGCCAGCGTCTGGGCGTGCGGCACCAGCGGGCTCTCGCGGAGCCCCTCGCGCAGGCAACGCCCGACCTCGGCGATCTCGTTGCCGTAGCCGACGCCGAGCACCGGCTCGTCGGCCACGATCGGCTCGGGCTCGCCGCCGTGCGGCGTGAACGTCGCCGACGACGGGTGGTGGAACTCGACGAAGTCGACGCGGCCCAGGTCGGTGGCGACCGCGCCGGCCCGCGACGACCACGAGGTCACCGAGGCGTTCATCGTGGCCAGCGCTCCGCCCGGGTAGCGCCCGGCGATCGCGACGTCGAGGTCGATGCCGCGGTCGGACAGGTCGGCGGTCGCGACCAGCGACTCGGCCTCGCCCAGCAGCAGGTGGGCGATGGTGAGCGGGTAGATGCCCATGTCGAGCAGGGCGCCGCCGCCGAGGGCCGGGTCGAGCAGCCGGGGAGACGTGTCCGGGCCGGCGGGGAACCCGAGCTCGGCGTGCAGGTGCCGGGGCCGGCCGAAGCGGCCCGAGCGCAGCCCGTCGGCGATCGCGCGGACCAGCGGGTGGCACGCCGTCCACATCGCCTCCATGAGGAACCGGTCGTGCTCGCGCGCCAGCGCGACCATCGTCTCGGCGTCGGCCACCGACACCGCCAGCGGCTTCTCGCACAGCACGTGCTTGCCCGCCTCGAACGCCAGCCGGGCGTGCTCGAGGTGCAGGGAGTGCGGGCTCGCGACGTAGACGACGTCGACCCGCGGGTCGGCCACCAGCTCCTCGTAGGAGCCGTGGGCGGTGCAGTCGGCGCCGTCGGTGCCGCCGTACGTCGCCGCGAACTCCTCCGCGGACGCCGCCGAGCGCGAGCCCACCGCCGCCAGCTCGGCGTCGGGCACCAGCGCCAGGTCGGTCGCGAACGCCTTCGCGATCTTGCCGGTCGCGAGGATGCCCCAGCCGATGGTCCGCATGGATCTAGCCTAGGCGCTACTGGGTCAACGGGCGCTGGAGGACCCACGGCGTACCTCGAGCGGCTCTCCGATTCCGCGAGCCGAATGACATGGTTGTGATTCGACGTCTACAGTGGGCGGTGACCAGTAGACCGATGCCCGACCGCGGGAGATGAGATGGAAGCCCAGCGGCACGACGATGGATGCCCAGGACGGCCAGGAGGCCGCCGGGTCCCTGAGCGACCTGAGCGAGCGTGACCGCGACATCCTCGCCTTCGAGCGCCAGTGGTGGAAGTACGCCGGCGCCAAGGAGACCGCGGTCCGCGAGAAGTTCGACATGAGCTCGACGCGCTACTACCAGGTGCTCAACGCCCTGATCGACCGCCCGGAGGCCCTGGCGGCCGACCCGCTGCTGGTCCGCCGGCTGCGCCGGCTGCGCTCGGAGCGCCAGCGCCAGCGCTCCGCCCGCCGCCTCGGCTTCGAGGTCTGAGTCCCGTGCCCAGCCGTCCAGCCCGTCCAGGCAGCGCGGCGTGGTCTTCCCCTCGCCGGTCGTGATGCTCAGCATCATCGCCGTCGCGATGGCCGCCATCGCCTTCGTCGCCACCCGCGGCAGCGAGCCCGACGAGCGCGAGGTCGCCACCCAGGTCCGCCAGGAGCAGACCCCCTCGGCGACACCGACGCAGGAGCCCGAGAAGCAGAAGAAGCGCAAGCCGCCGGTCGAGCGCGGCAAGGTCTACGTCGAGGTCTACAACAACTCCGGCATCACCGGTCTCGCGAGCACCGTCGGCCAGGACGCCACCGACGCCGGCTGGAAGGTCGTCGGCACCGACAACTGGTACGGCTCGATCCCCACCAACACCGTCTACTTCCCCGACCGGCTCGAGCGGGCGGCCAAGCAGCTCGCCCTCGACCTCGGCATCGAGCGCACCGCCCCCGCCGACGGCGCGATGCGCCTCGACCGGCTGACCGTCATCCTGACCGGCGAGCTCTGACGCGACCCGCCCGTGGTTGGGTGGAGCCGTGGACTTCACGTCGGCCGAGGGTGAACGGCGGTACGCCGCCCTGGTCCGTGTCGCGGCCGAGAGCGTCGTCGGTCTCGACTTCGACGGGACCCTCGCCCCGATCGTCGACGACCCTGCCCGGGCCCACATCCACCCCGACGCGGGCCGCGTGCTCGTCGACCTCGCCGCGCAGGTGCTCGCCGTCGCGGTGATCACCGGTCGCCCGGCCCGCCAGGCGCTCGACCTCGGCGGGCTCGAGGCCGTCGGCAACGCGATCGGCGACGCCGGCAAGGACCTGCACCTGTTCGGCCAGTACGGCAACGAGCGCTGGAGCTCCACCAACCGCCGGGTGGTCGGGCCCCGCCCCCCGCACGGGCTGGCGACCTTCGAGCGCGACCTGCCCCGACTGCTGCGCCGCGTCGGCGCCGGTGACGCCCACGTCGAGGACAAGGGCCTGGCCGTCGCGCGTCCACACCCGGCGCCTCGACGACGCCGACGCGGTGTTCGACCGGCTGCTGCCCGAGCTGCGCGACCTCGCCGCCCGCCACGACCTCGTCGTCGAGCTCGGCCGCAGCGTGATCGAGATCCGCTCGCCCGGCGTCCACAAGGGCCAGGCCGTGCGCACGATCGTCGACGAGCTGGACGCCGGCGGGTTCCTGTTCGCCGGCGACGACCTCGGCGACCTCGAGGCGTTCGACGCCGTCAGGGCGCTCGGCGACGACGGCCTGCCGACGCTGCTCGTCTGCTCCTCCTCGGAGGAGGAGAACGCACTGCTCGAGCTCTCGGACGTCGTGGTCAAGGGCCCCGACGGCGTCCTCGCCCTGCTCACCCAGCTCACCGAGGACGCGGCGCCCTGCGCGCCTGAGGCGCCCGGCTCGACCCTCTCCCCGGGGGAGGACCCAGCCTCGGGGGATGGACACCACGAATGCGACCGAGCTGAATCCGGACCTACTTCGGACGCGGCGGTCGCCACCGACCAGGAACGCTACGTCGCGCTCTTCGCCGCTGACGCGGTCGTCGAGGACGACGGCCGCACGCCTCGCCGGCGCGCGAGGCCGTGCGGGAGTGGCGGTCGCGGCGTGCCGGCGGTCTCCTACGGCGTCGGCGACGTCCGCGCAGACGACGGCAGGCTGGTCGGTCCCGGTGACCGTCGCGGGCGACGTTCCCGGGCAGCCCCGTCGACCTGCGGTTCTGGTTCCGCTTCAGCGCGGACGGCCTGGTGGCGGGCGACTACGGATCCGGCCGTGACAGCCGCGATGATGGGGACCGTGGACGACGGGCTCAGCATCGGCGAGTTCTCCCGGGTCACCCATCTCAGCATCCGCCGGCTGCGTCGCTACCACGACGGCGGGCTGCTGGTCCCGGCCATGGTCGACCCGGTCGACCGGCTACCGCTGGTACACCCTCGAGCAGGTCCCGCTCGCCCAGGCAGTACGTCGGTTCCGTGACCTCGGGCTCCCGACCGCCGAGCTCCGCGAGCTCCTCGCCGCCAGCGACGACGGCCGACGTGACGACATCGTGGTCGCCCAGCCTCGACCGGCTCGAGGAGCAGCTCGCCGACACCCGCGCGGCGATCACCTCGCTGACGGGCCCTGCTCGGGCCCCGGCGTACGACGGAGGTCGTCAGCCACGACCCTCCCGGCCCAGCCGGTGCTGGCCGTCCGGGCCGTCGGTGGCCGAGGACGACGTCCTACGACTGGTACGCCGCCGCGCGGGCCGAGCTCGATGCGCTCGTGGTCGCCGACGGACCGCGACGGAGCCGCCCGGGGGCCGCTACGACCACGAGCTCTTCACCCACGGGCGACGGCCCGGTGTTGATGCTACACGCCGTGCGCAGACAGCCCTGGCCGGGCCGGCACCGCTGCCGGACGCGTCGAGCGACTGACCCTGCCACGCGCGCACCCTGGCCGTGGCCACCCACCACGGACCGCACGACGACATCGACCTGACCTACGCCCTGCTCGGCAGCTGGGTGATGAGGCCGAGGCGTCGGGACCGACGGACCGCTCGAGGAGATCTACGACGTGGAGTCCGGACGACGACCCCGATCCCGATGCCTGGCGCACCCGGCTGGCGTGGCCGGTCGAGCGTCCACATCGCGGGACCGGGTGACGCATCGTGAGACGCGACCCGTAAGGTCATCACCAGCTCATCAAGAGGGACTGAGGGAACGGCCCAGTGAAGTCCCGGCAACCGCCACGAGCCTCCGCCTCCTCGCAGACCGGGGAACGGATCGTGGAAACGGTGCTAATTCCGCCCGGACGCGAGGGTCGCCCCGGGGAAGATGAGAAGGAGGATCTCATGAGCGCCACCACCATCGACCAGTCCCTCGAGCACACGGCCACGTCGGCGTCCGACGTCCGCGAGGGCGCCTTCGGCAACGCCCGCGCGCTGAAGTGCCGCGAGTGCGGCACCGAGGCCGAGCTCGGCCCGCACTACGCATGTCCGGAGTGCTTCGGCCCGCTCGAGATCGCCTACGACTTCCCCGTCGTGACCCGCGAGGAGATCGAGGCCGGTCCGCGCAACATCTGGCGCTACAAGGCGCTGCTGCCGGTGCCGACCGACATCGAGCAGAGCCCCAACACGGAGCCCGGCTTCACCCGGCTGCTCAAGGCCGAACAACCTCGGCCGCGAGCTCGGCATCGACAACCTGTGGGTCAAGGACGACTGCACCAACCCCACCAACTCGTTCAAGGACCGCGTCGTCGCCTGCGCCCTGAGCGCCGCGACGCGAGTTCCACAGCAAGGTCTTCGCCTGTCCCGAGCACCGGCAACCTCGCCAACGCGGTGGCCGCGGCCGGCGCCCGCGCCGGCATCAAGACCGTGGTGTTCATCCCCAGCAACCTCGAGCAGCCCAAGCAGGTCAACTCCGCCGATCTTCACCGACTCGCTGGTGGCCGTGAACGGCAACTACGACGACGTCAACCAGCTCGCCTCCGAGATCGCCGGCGAGGAGGACGGGTGGGCGTTCGTCAACGTCAACGTGCGCCCCTACTACGCCGAGGGCTCCAAGACCCTGGGCTACGAGATCGCCGAGCAGCTCGGCTGGCGGCTGCCCGACCAGATCGTGATCCCGGTGGCCTCCGGCTCGCAGCTGACCAAGGTCGACAAGGCGTTCCAGGAGCTGATCGCGCTCGGGCTCGTCGAGGACAAGCCCTACAAGGTGTACGGCGCCCAGGCCACCGGCTGCTCGCCGGTCTCGATCGCCTACAAGGACCGGCACCGAGCGATCCGGCCGGTCAAGCCCGACACCATCGCCAAGAGCCTGGCCATCGGCAACCCGGCCGACGGCATCTACGTGCTCGACATCTGCCGGCGACCGGCGGCGCGGTCGAGGACATCACCGACGACGAGGTCCGCGACGGCATCGTGCTGCTCGCCCGCACCGAGGGCATCTTCACCGAGACCGCCGGCGGCACCACGGTCGGCGTCCTGAAGAAGCTCGTCGACACCGGTCAGCTCGACCCCACCCTCGAGACCGTCGTCATCAACACCGGCATGGGCCTGAAGACTCTCGACGCCGTCTCCGGCCAGGTCGGTCCGCGGCCGCGACCATCGAGCCCGACGTACGCCGCGTTCACGGCCACCGGCCTCGGCACCTGACAGCACCTGAGCAGAAGAGGAAACAGTGAGCGTCTCCGTCCGCATCCCGACCATCCTGCGCACCTACACCGGCGGTGAGTCGGAGGTGAGCGCCGAGGGCGCCACCCTGGCCGAGGTGCTCGACGACCTCGACGCGCAAGTACGCCGGCATCCAGGGCCGGATCCTCGACGACGAGGGCAACCTGCGCCGCTTCGTCAACGTGTACGTCGGCAACGACGACGTCCGGTTCCTCGACAACCTGGCCACGCCGACGCCCGAGGGCGTCCAGATCTCGGTGATCCCGGCGGTCGCCGGCGGCTAGCCGGCGTGCCGGGCGATCCACGGGTCGACGACCTCGTGGAAGCCGGCCCGCTGGTCGCGGCGTACGCAGTGGCCGGCGCCGGGCACGACCACGATCTCGAGATGGTCGTTGGCGAGCGCGGTCAGCTCGTGGCGCACCGACGGGTCGATGATGACCTCCTCGGTGCCGGTCACGACGAGCGTGGGCACGGCGAGGGCCGCGGCGACGTCCCGCCACGGCACGTCGAGAGCGGCGCGTCCGGTCGCACCGAAGTCGAGGTCGAACGCCGCCGACGACTCGGCCCACGGACGCAGCTCGGCCTCTGGCCAGGCCGGACGGTCGAGCCGGCCACGCGCCACCTCGGCGTCGAGGTCGCGGGCGGCCTCCCGGCAGCCCTCGACCCGCTCCGCTGATGAGCTGGTGGCGCTCGCGCCACACGGAGGCGTCGCGCCACGCGGGGTCCTCGAGCACGAGCGCCCGCACCAGGTCGGGCCGCTGCAGCGACAGGTGCGCCGCCAGGCCGCCGCCCATCGAGTGACCCACCACGACCACCGGCCCGTCGAGCTCGGCATCGGCCGCCTCGACGAGCGTGTCGAGCAGGTGGACGGCGGGATCGGCCTCGGCCAGCTGCGCGGCCGTGAACCGGGGCGACTCCCCGTGCCCGAGCAGGTCGGGCGCCAGCACCCGGTACGAGCCCTGCCAGCGGGTGATCGCGTCGGCCCAGGCAGGCCCGGAGTCGGTCAGGCCGTGCAGGAGCAGCAGGGTCGGCCCGTTGGCCGGGCCGTGGTGATGGACGACGAGTCGGTCGGGCACGGAGCAGGAATCTACGCGGTGACCGGCTCGGCGAGGACGATCACGTTGCGCTCGTAGTAGCTGCCGTTCCAGTCGGTGCACGTGACCAGCACGAGGCGGGCGCCGTCGGGGGAGCGGCGGTGCTGGCCGAAGAGGGACTGCGCGCGCTCGGCGACCTGCTCGCGGGTGAGCACGACGCGGTCGACCACCCGGTAGCGCTGGACGCCGGCCCTCGTCACCACGCTCACCCGGCCCTGGTCGAGGCGGGCGACCGGGTCGAGGGCCCCGCCGCCGGTGTGCACGGTGTGGCCGGTGATGACGACCTGGCCGCGGGCGGCGCCCGGCTCGGCGCTGCCGTCCCACCAGCCGACGACGTCGGAGTCGGCGGGCGGGTCGAGGACGGCGTCCTGGCTGAGCTGGATCGGCGTCACGTCGGCGTCGATGTCGAGGGTGGCCACCCGCAGGCGTAGCGGCTCGGCGGCCGGCACGGCCCGCCGGTCCTCGTCGTCGGAGGGGCTCGGGACCACCACGCCCGCGACGACCATGCCGCCGGCGAGCACGAGCAGCGCCGTCGTCAGCGCCGCGAGGGTGGCGTCGAGCCGGCCCGTCGTGTCGGCCATCAGCGCAGTGCGCGTCGGTACGCCGCCACGCCGGCGGTCGCGGCGACGCCGGCCAGGAGCGCGAGCGTGATCGTCGCCCACCGGTCGTTGACCGAGCCGTCGGCGGCCGGGCCGCCGGCGACCCCGGAGACGTGGTCGAGGCCGGCCGGCACCGAGGTGGGCACGTCGGGGGCGGGCCTCGGCTTCGGGGCGGGCGGTGGGGTGTCGGCGATCCGGCCGCTGGGGCCACAGGTCGACCGGCCGACCTCGAGGGTGAGGGCCTCCATGCCGAAGTCGCGGGCCGCCGGGAGCAGCTCGACGTCGAGCGCGGTCACCTCGATGCTGTCGCGGGTCGGGCGGACCTGCTTGTTGAGGGTGCCGTCGAGCAGGTTCTCCTCCAACGGGGCCAGCTGCTCGGCGATCGCGGAGACGACGTTGTCGTTGAGGGCGGTCTCGATCTCGTCGACCAGGGTGGCGACCGGGCCCAGGGCGCCGTCGAAGGCGGTCCCGAACTGGGCCTCGACGGCGTCGGTCACGGCCGTGACGACGACGCCGAGGTCGGTGGCCACCTTGGTGTTGGGCGGCGGGTCGACCGGGAGCCGCAGGAGGTCGACGTCCTGACCGGCCACCGCGACGGAGAGTGAGACGTCGGAGAACGTCGAGTCGCCGTCGGCGGAGTCGGGCCCGGCGGTGCACCGGCTCTGGATGGCGCCGAGGTCGAGCGTCAGGCCGAGGTCGCCGAGGGAGGCGAGCGCTTGGTCGAGGCCGTCCTCGGCGGCCGGCTGCAGCTGGCCGAGCACGGGGTCCAGCGCGGCGAGGAGCTCCTGGTCGAGGCCCGTCAGCAGGTCGGACCGCACGAGCTCGAGTCCGGAGAGGTCGATGCTGCCGGCCGAGACCGAGGCGTTGTCGCCGGGCGTCAGGCAGCGCCCCTCGCCGACGGCGCCGAGCGTGGCGCCGTCGCCCGCGAGCCCGGCGCAGGCCGCGGAGCGTCCGGAGTCGCCGACCGTCGCGGTGGTCGCGTCCTGGGCGAGGAGCCCGCCGGAGAAGTTCGACTGGCCGCCGAACACCGTGAACGCCGGCTCGTCGACCCCGACGCCGTCTGGCGCTCGCCGTCGTGGGTGACCTGGTAGGTGCCGGAGTCGGTGGGCGTGCCGGCCACGGTGACCACGAGTCCGCTGGCGCTGGCCTGCGCGACGGGTCCGGCGGCGGTGCCAGGAGCGGCGGCGAGCAGCACGAGGCTCCCCGCCGCGAGCAGGGCGCCGACGCGGAGGGCGGGACGGGCCGGGCTGCGGGTCACGAGAAGCACGTCGTCCTAACGAGGGCGGTGGGCCGATGTTACGGCCGCCGCGGCATGTCCGCGACTCGGTGTCTCACACAACGAGCGCGGCCCGGCGTGCGGCCAGGTGGGCCCGTTCGGCGTCGTTGTCGCAGGCGGCCAGCGCCTCGTCGTACGCCGTCACGGCCTCGGCCGCGCGCCCCGCGCGCCCCAGCAGCTCGGCGCGGGTGGCCGGCAGTCGGTGACCGGGCAGGTCGAGCCCGTCGAGCAGCCGCAGGCCGGCGTCCGGCCCGTCGGCCTCGGCCACGGCGACCGCACGGTTGAGCCGCACCACCGGTGAGCCGGTCAGGTCCTCGAGCTCGGCGTACCACCCGGCGATGCGCGGCCAGTCGGTCTCGGCGGCGCTCGGGGCGACGGCGTGCTCGGCGGCGATCAGCGCCTGCAGCAGGTACGGCGTCGACGGCGCCGCGCGCGCCAGCGGGGTGAGCAGGGTCAGGGCCTCGCCGATCTCGTCGGAGCGCCAGAGCGAGCGGTCCTGGTCGGGCAGCAGCACCAGGCCACCGTCACCGGAGACCCGGGCGTCGCGGCGCGCGTGCTGGATCAGCATCAGCGCCAGCAGCGCGTCGAGGTCGTCGCCGGACGCCGGCGGCGCGACCTCGCGCAGCACCCGCACCAGCCGCAGCGCCTCGCCGGCCTCGGCCGCGCGCACGACGTCGGCACCCGAGCCCGGCGCGTAGCCGGCGGTGAAGGCCAGGTAGGCGATGTCGGACACGGCGGCCACTCGCTCGCGCAGGGCGACACCCGTCGGTACCTCGAACGACTCGCGCGCGAGCCGCTTGCGCGCGCGGGTCAGGCGGGCCGCCATCGTGGCCGTGGGCACCAGGAAGAGCCGCGCGATGTCGGCGGTCGCCACCCCGAGCACCAGCCGCAGGGTCAGCGCCGCCGCGGCCTCCGGGGCCAGGGCCGGGTGGGCGCACAGCAGCACCAGGCGCAGTCGTTCGTCGACGGCCCCCTGCTCGCCGGGGGCCGATCCGTCGGCCATGACGCGTCGTGCCTCCTCGGTCAGGTCGGCCTCGACGGCCAGCAGCGGCCGGGTGCGGTCGGCGACCGCCTCGGCCCGCAGCCGGTCGAGGATCCGGCGCCGGGCGGCGGTGAGCAGCCAGCCCGGGGGGTTGGTCGGGACGCCGTCGGCGGGCCAGGTGCGGGCGGCGGCCTCGAACGCGTCGCCGAGGCCGTCCTCGGCCAGGTCGAGCCGGCGGAACCGCGCGACGAGCAGGGCCACGAGGCGGCCCCACTCGTCACGCAGCATCGTGTCGAGGGTCTGCTCGGCGGCAGTCACTCGTCGGGGACTCCCACGTCGAGGCACTCGCGCACCTCGATGTCGTACTCACGCGGCAGCAGCGCCGCGAGCTCGAGCGCGGCGTCGAGGTCGGCGGCCTCGATCAGGTAGAAGCCGCCCAGCTGCTCGACCGTCTCTGCGTACGGCCCCTCGGTCACCGGGCGCGGCCCGCCGCCGCCGGCACGCACCGTGCGCGCGGCGTCCGGATGCGCCAGGGCCTCGCCGCCGCGGAACGCGCCGCGCTCGCGGACGGCGGCGGTGAACGCGCGGAAGTCGGCGAAGACCCGTTCGCGCAGGGCCTCGTCGGCGTCGTCCCACTTGCGGAAGTGGTCGTCCTCGGCCATCAGGATCAGGAAGCGCGTCATGCGGGGTCCCCGGGGCATTGTTCGGCGGAGGAGCGGAGCGGGGGAGGCGAAGAATGTCCTGGGGTGCTCATGCGTCGGTTCCTCCGACGGCCTGGCGGATCTCGATGCCGTCGCCGGCCTCGGCGAGGATCCCGACGCACTGCACCAGGTCGTCGAGGTCGTCGGACTCGACCACGTAGAACCCGGTCAGCTGCTCGACGGTCTCGGCGTACGGGCCCTGGGTGACCGCGAGGTCGTCTCCGGTACGGCGGACCAGGGTGGTGTCGCGGGAGTGCGCGAGCTCGGCGCCGCCGGTCACCTTGTGGCCGCGCGCGGCCAGGGCCTCGGCGAAGGCGCCGTGCTTGGCGTAGGTGCTCTGCCGCTCCTCGGGGGTCGCGGCCTCCCAGGCGCCCTCGTCACCGGGCAGCAGGACGACGTAGGTGGTGGACATGGTGGTTCCTCTCGACGGTCCGGAGTTTGTCACGGTGATGACGGCCGGGGGCGGGCGAAATCGACACCCCACGCACGCCTCGTCGTCGGCACCCGTTCAGGTCGGCGTGGCAGACACGACGACGTGGCGCGACGACGACTTCTCGCGATCGGCGCGTCGGCCGTCGCGGCCGGCCTGCTCGGCGGCTCGTACGGCGCCCGCGAGCTGCTGCACCGGCAGGCGGCGGCGGCGCGGCGGCTGATCGGCAAGCCGCTCGGCGAGGCCGCGCCGGACGCCGACCGGGTGTGGAAGTCGTCGTACGGCGACCCGTTCGACCTGCTGCTGCTCGGCGACTCGATCGCCGCCGGACTCGGCGCCGAGCGCCGCAAGGACACGCTGGGCGGGCGGTTGTCGAAGGGGCTCGCCCGCCGCACCCACCGGGCGGTGCGGCTGACCACGGCCGCGGTCGTGGGCTCGGAGAGCTCGCTGCTCGCCGAGCAGCTCGCGACCCTGCCGCCGGGCTACGCGCCGGACGTCGCCGTCATCGTCGTCGGCGGCAACGACGTCACCCACCGGGTGCCGGTGGCCGAGTCGGTGCGCCACCTCGAGAACGCGATCGCCGAGCTGCGCGGGCGCGGGGCCGAGGTCGTCGTCGGCACCTGCCCCGACCTGGGCGCGCTGCGGCCGGTGCCGCAGCCGTTGCGGGCCCTCGGGTCGCGGGCCTCGCGCCAGCTGGCCCAGGCCCAGGCCGTGGCCGCGGTGCGGGCCGGCGCGCACGCGGTGTCGCTGGCCCACGTCGTCGGGCCGTTCTTCATCACCAACCCCGACGAGATGTTCAGCCTCGACCGGTTCCACCCGAGTGCCCTGGGCTACCGGCGGACGGCGGCGGCCCTGCTGCCCTCGGTGCTGACCGCGCTCGGCCTGCACGACGGGGTCCCCTTCGGCCACTGGACGCCGGAGGGAGCAGGTTAGGTTCGGGGGGTGCCCGACGTCCTGCTCGCGACCTGCGCCGACTTCGCCGAGGGCGAGCCCGGCCACGAGCTGCTCGACGAGGCCCTCGCCCGCCGCGGTGTCCGCGGGGTGTGGGCGGTCTGGGACGACCCGTATGTCGACTGGGCGGCGACGCCCCTGGTCCACGTGCGCTCCACGTGGGACTACCAGACCCGGCTCCACGACTTCCTCGGGTGGGCGCACGCCGTGGGTCCCCGGCTGCTGCACGGCGTCGACGCGTTCCGCTGGAACACCGACAAGAGCTACCTCACCGACCTCGCCGGTCGCGGCACCGTGCCCGTCGTCCCGACGGTGCTCGCCAGCTCCGTCGTCGACCTGCGCGTCGCGGCGGCAGGCTTCGGCACCGCCGTGGTCAAGCCGCGCGTGGGCGCCAGCGGCATCGGCGTCCACGTCGTGGCCGACCCCGAGACCTGGCTGCCGAGCGACAGCGGACCGTGGGTCGTCCAGCCGTTGCTCGGGTCGGTGCAGCACGAGGGCGAGCTGTCGGTGTTCGTGATCGGTGGTCACCCGGTCAGCCAGGTGCGCAAGGTCGCGGGTCGCGACGACATCCGGGTGCACGAGGAGCACGGCGGCACGGCCACCGCCGTCCCGCTCACCGACGAGGCCGCCCTGCTGGCGGTCGACGCCGTGGCGGCGACCACCGAGATCCTCGGCACCGAACTCGTCTGCGCCCGGGTCGACCTGCTGCGCGACGACGACGGCACCCTGCTCGTCAGCGAGGTCGAGATCACCGAGCCGGGCCTCTACCTCGACGTCGTCCCCGGCAACGGCGAGGCCCTCGCCGCCGCCCTCACCGCGCATCTCCGTTGACCCGGGTTGTCACTCTCCGGTGTCGAGTGCTAAACATGAGGCTGGCACTCTCAGGACGAGAGTGACAACCGGACCGGTGCCAGCTGAGGCGCTCACGACCGCGAGAAAGGGTTCGCGGGAGGGGCGTCGTCCGTCGCGGGCAGCCCACCACCCCGGAATCCACAACTCCCCATCGTGAGGAATCGCAGGAGTTATGCCCAAGCTGATCGCATTCAACGAGGAGGCCCGGCGCGGTCTCGAGCGTGGCATGAACACGCTCGCCGACGCCGTCAAGGTCACTCTCGGCCCCAAGGGCCGCAACGTCGTGCTCGAGAAGAAGTGGGGTGCCCCCACGATCACCAACGACGGCGTGAGCATCGCCAAGGAGATCGAGCTCGAGGACCCCTACGAGAAGATCGGCGCCGAGCTGGTCAAGGAGGTCGCCAAGAAGACCGACGACGTCGCCGGTGACGGCACGACGACGGCGACCGTCCTGGCCCAGGCGATGGTCCGCGAGGGCCTGCGCAACGTGGCCGCCGGCGCCAACCCCATGGGTCTCAAGCGCGGCATCGAGGCCGCCGTCGCCGCCGTGTCCGAGCAGCTGCCAACATGGCCAAGGACGTCGAGACCAAGGAGCAGATCGCCTCCACCGCGTCGATCTCCGCGGCCGACCCCACCGTCGGCGAGATCATCGCCGAGGCGATGGACAAGGTCGGCAAGGAGGGCGTGATCACGGTCGAGGAGTCCAACACCTTCGGCCTCGACCTCGAGCTCACCGAGGGCATGCGCTTCGACAAGGGCTACATCTCGCCCTACTTCGTGACCGACCCCGAGCGCATGGAGACCGTGCTCGAGGACCCCTACGTCCTCATCGTCAACTCCAAGGTCAGCAACGTCAAGGACCTGCTGCCGCTGCTCGAGAAGGTCATGCAGTCCGGCAAGCCGCTGGTCATCATCGCCGAGGACGTCGACGGCGAGGCCCTGGCCACGCTGGTCGTCAACAAGATCCGCGGCACCTTCAAGTCCGTCGCCGTCAAGGCGCCGGGCTTCGGTGACCGGCGCAAGGCCATGCTGCAGGACATCGCGATCCTGACCGGTGGCCAGGTCATCTCCGAGGAGGTCGGCCTCAAGCTCGAGTCGGCCGGTGTCGAGCTGCTGGGCCAGGCCCGCAAGGTCGTCATCACCAAGGACGAGACCACCATCGTCGAGGGCGCCGGCGACGCCGGCCAGATCGAGGGTCGGGTCAACCAGATCCGCGCCGAGATCGAGAAGTCCGACTCCGACTACGACCGCGAGAAGCTGCAGGAGCGCCTGGCCAAGCTGGCCGGCGGTGTTGCGGTGATCAAGGTCGGCGCGGCCACCGAGGTCGAGCTCAAGGAGCGCAAGCACCGCATCGAGGACGCCGTTCGCAACGCGAAGGCGGCCGTCGAGGAGGGCATCGTCGCCGGCGGTGGCGTGGCGCTCGTCCAGGCTGCTGTCGAGGCGTTCGCCAAGCTCGACCTCGACGGTGACGAGGCGACCGGTGCCAACATCGTGCGCTACGCGACCGAGGCCCCGCTCAAGCAGATCGCCATCAACGCCGGCCTCGAGGGCGGCGTCGTGGCCGAGAAGGTGCGCAACCTGACCGCCGGGTCACGGCCTCAACGCCGCGACCGGCGAGTACGTCGACATGATCGCCGAGGGCATCATCGACCCCGCCAAGGTCACCCGGTCCGCGCTGCAGAACGCCGCCTCCATCGCGGCGCTCTTCCTCACCACCGAGGCCGTCATCGCCGACAAGCCCGAGAAGGCTGCCCCCATGCGGCGGCGACTCGGCGGCATGGGCGGCATGGACTTCTGAGTCCCGCCGCTTCCTGAGCAGACCAGGGCCCCCGCCGATCCGGCGGGGGCCCTGGTGCGTGGTCGGGCGGCTCAGCTCCTCTTGCGCACCACGCAGACCGCTTCGGGGTCCTGTGCCACGTAGCTCAGGGCGACCGCCTCGTCGGCGCTGGTGATGATCGCGACCGGCTGGTCGAGCACGGGGGACCCTGCGGGGAACCTCAGCTCCCAACCCTGGTCCAACGCGGTGAGCAGCACGGTGTCGGCCAGTCGCTCGCACGGCCGTCCGTCCTCGTTGATGTAGATCCCGACCTGGCCGAGGGTGCCCCCGGCGGGCCCGATCGGGTAGCTGGTCACCCCCCACTCGTCCTGCGGGTCGAAGGTCGACCGTGGCCTCGATGCCGTTCTCGGCCAGTGCGGTCTGGAGCCCGGCGGCGTCCTCGAACCGGTTGATGGTGACCACGACGTCGCCGTTGTCGGTCTGCTCGACGGCGTACGCCGGGGCCGTGCCGACCACGGTGGCGCCGCCGAGGCCGGTGACGACGACCGCGGTGGCCGCGGCGCCGGCCGCGGCGAGCCCGACGGCCCAGCGGCGGACGTGTCGCGGGCGGCGTGCGGGGGTGCGGGTGGCGACGTGGGTGCGCAGCTCGGTGAGCAGCGCGGACTCGAACGGGTCGAGCTGGGTGTTCGGTGCGTTCACGGGATGGCCTCCGGGATCAGGTGGGTGAAGTAGGTGCTGAGCCGGGCCCGGCTGCGGTGCAGCCGGACCCGCGCGGTGGCCGGCTTCACCCCCAGGCTGCGTGCGGCGTCGGCGACGGAGAGCCCGTCGAGGGCGACCAGCTCGAGCAGGCGCCGGTCGTCGTCGTTCAGCTCGGCCATCGCCCGGTAGAGGCGGCGGGACTCGCGTTCGGCGTCGATGCGTTCCTCGATCCGGGCCAGCGAGGCCGGGTCGAGGAGCCGCTGGCCGCTGATCTTGCGGGCGGCGTGCAGCTCCTTGCTCCGGCGGCGGACCTCGGCGGCGATCGTGTTGCGTCCCACGCCGTAGAGCCAGGCGATGACCGGGCCCCGGTCGGACCGGTAGGTGTGGGCGCCGTCGATCGCGGCCAGGAACACGTCGGCGGTGAGGTCGGCGGCGCGGTGCGGGTCGTCGACCCGACGGGCCACGAAGCGCTGCACCGCCTCGAGGTGGTCGCGGTAGAACGCCTCGAAGGCGTCCGGCTCGCGCCCGATCCGGGTGAGCGGTTCGTAGGTACCTGTCATACCCGTACTTGGACGATAAGCGGGTGAGCGTTACCGCCCCGCTCTGGTGGGATGGGCCCGTGCCCCCCGTCGAGCTGATCCGCGCACCGTCCCTCACCGACCAGGTCCCGTACGCCTACGCCGCGGCGGCCGGCTCGTTGGTGTTCACCGCCGGCGCCTGCCCGCTGGACGACGA
The DNA here is from genome assembly GCA_963825985.1 of uncultured Actinomycetota bacterium. Taxonomy (GTDB): domain Bacteria; phylum Actinomycetota; class Actinomycetes; order Propionibacteriales; family Nocardioidaceae; genus Nocardioides. Next base: position 793,003 of record CAWGVK010000002.1, read on the forward strand.
CGACGCGGTGGTCGCCGTGGGCGACGTCGCCGGGCAGGCCGAGCGGGTGATGGCCAACCTGGTCGTCGCGCTGGCGGCCGCGGGCTGCACGCTGGCCGACGTCCTCAAGACCACGGTCTTCGTCGCCTCGAGCGACCGGGCCGACCTGGTCGCCGCCTGGGACGTCGTCCGCGCCGCCTTCGGTGACCACGACGCACCGAGCACCCTGCTCGGGGTCGCCGCGCTCGGCTACGCCGACCAGCTGGTGGAGGTCGAGGCGGTCGCCGTCAGGTCCGAGCACTGACTCACGACGACCAGCGGAACGACACGACCATCGGGTCGATCTGACTGCGACGTTCGGCGTCGCTGTCGATCTTGCTGTGCTGGAAGGTGACCCGGTAGAGGTACTTGCCGCGCTGGGCGAACCAGGTCTCCTCACGGAAGTACAGGTCGGGGCCGGGGCTGTAGTACGACGCCCCGACGCGGGCGACCTGCTGGCCGTCGAGCCAGGCGCGCTTGAGCAGGCTGCTGCGCTCGAGCTTGACCGACGTGTCGTTCTTGTCCAGCGCCTTGGGGGCGGCCTCGGCGGCGATCTCGAGCAGGGCGATCGAGTCGAGCGGGAACGCGGGCACCGAGCGGCGGATGAAGACCGAGGAGTAGAAGCCCTCGGAGTCGCCGTAGTCGCGGGCACCGACGCCCTGGTCGACGTTCCCCTTGTCGATGGAGCCCCACCCGGTGGGCGTGCGCAGCGACGCGGCGCCCAGCTCGACCCGGATGCCCTTCGCGGCCGGGACGTCGGGGTAGAAGGGCTTCGGCTCGGGCGGCTCGGGTGGCTCGGGCGGGTCGGTCGTCGGCGGGCTGGTCGTCGGCGTCGTGGGTGGGGTGGTCGGCGCCGTCGTGGTCGTCGTCGGAGCCTCGGTGGTGCTCGACGACGCCTCGGCCTCGGGCTCGCCGTCGCCGGCGACGACGACGGCGGTGACCCCGCCGACGACGACCAGGACGGCGGCCACCGCGGCCGCGACGACCAGCCCCGTGCGGCGCCGCCGCGGCGGCTGCTGCTGCCACGGCTGCGACTGCGACGGGGGACCCCACTGACCAGGCGGCCCCGACGGCCCCGTCGGCCCCGACGGCCCGCCGGCGAACACCGGCCCCTGGGCGTTCGAGGGGTGCGAGGACTGCGAGCCGTGCGAGGGCTGCGAGGGGTACGACGACTGGCTGGGGCGCGACCCGGGCGGCGGTCCGGGCGGCCCGCCGGCTGCCGGCGCGAGCGGCACGAGTGGCGGGTGCGGGTGCTGGGCGAGCCGGGCCAGCTCCTGCAGGTCGGCGCGCATGGCGGCCGCGCCGGGGTAGCGCTGGGCGGGCTCCTTGGCCAGGGCGCGCTGCAGCACGTCGTTGACCGCCGAGGCGACCGGCGAGCTGTCGACGAGCCGCGGGATCGGGGCGTTGAGGTGGCTCATGCCGATCTGGACGTCGCTGCCGGCGTACGGCGCCGAGCCGATGATCGACGTCCACAGCACGCAGCCGAGGGCGTAGAGGTCGGCGGACGGGGTGGCCGGCTCGCCGCGCAGCCGTTCGGGGGCGAGGTAGGCGAACGTGCCGGCGACGGCGCCGGTGGCGGTCAGCCCGGGACTGCGGTCCTGGGCGATGCCGAAGTCGCAGAGGTAGACGAACACCTCGGCGTTGACGCCGCGCAGCAGGACGTTGCTCGGCTTGAGGTCGCGGTGGACGATCCCGGCGGCGTGCGAGTCGGTGAGCGCCCAGGCCACCTGGGCCGCGACCTGGGCGGCCTGCGGTGGCGGCACCGGGCCGTGCTTGGCCAGGGCCTCGCTGAGGTCGCCACCGGCGACGTACTGGGTGGCGATGTAGAGGCAGCCGTCGTGCTCGCCATGGTCGAAGATCTGGATGACGTGAGGGGAGTCGAGCCGGGCCAGGACGGTGGCCTCGCGCGCGAAGCGGGTGCGGTAGTCGTGCTGCTCGGCGAACTCCGGCGAGAGCACCTTGAGAGCCACGGTGCGGCCCAGGCCGACCTGTTCGGCGGCGAAGACGACGCCCATGCCGCCGCGACCCAGCTGGCGAGTGATCCGGTAGCTGCCGAAGTCCTCGCCCACGGACGGGAATCGGGCCACGGTCTGCTCCTCTGGTCGTGCGCGGTCGGCAGCGCAAACCTATCCGCCGGTGGACCTCCCGAAACGCAGGACCCGAGAACTCGGGCGTGTGGCACGGTGGGCGCGTGACCTCGGATGCCCGCCGCGAGCGACTCGAGGCCGTCGTGCCCGAGATCGTCGAGCCGCTGCGCCGGTTCCTCGCGCGGCGGACCGACGCGGCCACCGCCGACGACGTGCTCGCCGACACCCTGCTGGTCTGCTGGCGGCGCATCGACGAGGTGCCCGACGAGCCGTTGCCGTGGGCGTACGGCGTGGCCCGGCTGTGCCTGGCCAACGCGGCACGGGGAGCCCGCCGCCAGCGCCGCGTCGCCGGGCGGATCGCCGTCGTCGACCCGCCCGCCGTCCAGACGGCCGGCCCGGGCGACCCGTCGCCGGCCGCGGACGCCGTCGGCGAGGCGCTGGCCGCCCTCCCCGACCGCGACGCCGAGCTGCTCCGCCTGTGGGCGTGGGAGCAGCTGACGCCGGCCGAGATCGCGATCGTGCTGGACATCAGCGCCAACGCCGCGAGCATCCGGCTGCACCGGGCGCGAGAGAAGCTGCGGACCCAGCTGCGAAAGATCGGCGTCGGAGCCGGACATGAGGAGTCGAAGGAAGGGAGGACGCCATGACCGACGACGAGCTGCGACACCGCCTGCGCGCCATCGACCCCGCGGCCTCCCTGCCGGCGGCCGACCCGCAACGGGTGGCCCGACTCCTGGAGGACACCATGACCGACCAGCAGACCGTCGAGTCCCGCGCCGACGGCACCCACGACCGCAGCCGGCTGACCTGGCTGGTGGCCGCGGCCGCCGCCGTCCTCATCGGTGGCGGCGTGCTGTTCGCGGTCACCCAGGGCGACGACGACCCGGCGCCGCCCGCCGCGGGCGACTCCCCGAGCCAGGACGTCGCTCCCACCGCCGAGACGGTGACCAGGCTGACCCTCGACGGCAACGCGCCCGCCAGCCGGTGCGTCGCCCCGGAGGCGGCCCCCGAGATCGTCGCCGCGCAGACCGTGGTCTTCGACGGGACCGTCACCGCGATCAGCGGCGGCATCGTGACCCTCGAGCCCTCGCGCTTCTACGCCGGCGACGAGACCGACCTGGTGACCGTCCGGGCGGTCGACCGCGACATGCAGGCGCTGCTCGCGGGCGTGCGGTTCGAGGAGGGCGGGCGCTACCTCGTCTCCGCCACCGGCGGCCAGGTCACGCTGTGCGGGTTCAGCGGCGAGTACACCGACGCCCTGGCCGGCGTCTACGAGACGGCGTTCCCCGGGTGATGCCGGCCGGGCTGCTCCTGGCCGCGGGCGCGGGGTCGCGGATGGGGCAGCCCAAGGCGCTGGTGCACGACCCCGACGGCACGTCGTGGCTGGTGCGGAGCATCGAGGTGCTCCGGCGCGCCGGCTGCGACCCGGTGACGGTGGTGGTCGGCGCCGAGGCGGAGCGGGCGCGGGCCCTGGTGCCCGAGGGCGTCGGGGTCGTCGTGGCCGACGACTGGGCGGAGGGCATGTCGGCGTCGCTGCGGGCGGGCCTGGGGTCGCTCGGCGGGGAGGACGCCGTCGTGCTCAGCCTGGTCGACCTGCCAGACGTGACCGCCGACGTCGTCCGCCGCGTCGCCGACGGGGTCGGCCGGACCACCCTCGCGCGGGCCACGTACGCCGGTGCGCCCGGCCACCCCGTCGTCCTCGGCCGCGACCACTGGGCGGCGATCGCCGACTCCGCCACGGGCGACGCGGGCGCCAAGCCCTACCTGGCCGCCCACGACGTCGTCCTCGTCGAGTGCGGCGACCTGGCGACGGGCCGTGACGTCGACGCGCGCTGAGCGGCCAACCTCGGGCCAACAGGGTGCTGCGTACCGTTGGGGGTGTGGAGTCGACGACGTCGGCCGCCGACGTCGCGGCGCGCCTGGGTGACACGGGGTACCTCTGCGACGACGACCTCGCGACCGTCGCGTTCCTCGCGCTGCGGATGCAGCGGCCGCTGCTCCTCGAGGGCGAGCCCGGCACCGGCAAGACCGCGCTCGCCGAGGCGCTGGCGACGTGCCTCGACATCCCGCTGGTGCGGCTGCAGTGCTACGAGGGCATCGACGCCACGCAGGCGCTCTACGACTGGGACTTCCCGCGGCAGGTGCTGCACCTCCGCGCGCTCGAGGCTGCCGGCGGGGCGGACGTGGAGGAGGCCGAGAAGTCGCTGTACGACGAGCGGTTCCTGCTCGCCCGGCCGGTGCTCACCGCGCTGCAGCAGAGCCCCGCGGTGCTGCTGGTCGACGAGATCGACCGGGCCGACGACGAGTTCGAGGCGTTCCTGCTCGAGGTGCTGTCGACGTACCAGGTGACGATCCCCGAGCTGGGGACGGTCGCCGCCGCGACACCGCCCGTCGTCGTCCTCACCTCCAACCGGACCCGCGAGCTGCACGACGCTCTGAAGCGGCGCTGCCTCTACCACTGGATCGACCATCCCGGGCTCGACCGTGAGGTCGCGATCGTGAGGTCGCGGGCCCCCGAGGTGTCGGCCGCGCTGGCCGAGCAGGTAGTCGGCGTCGTCCAGAAGCTGCGCGAGCGCGACGACCTCGAGAAGCCGCCCGGCGTCGCCGAGACGCTCGACTGGGCCCGCGCCCTCCACCACCTCGGCACCACCGAGCTCGACCTCGAGAGCTCGGCGCGCACCCTCGGCGCGCTCGTGAAGTACCGCGAGGACGCCGACCGCGTGAAGCAGGCCCTCGACCAGATGCTCCGTCCATGAACCAGCCCGACGTCGTGCTGCTGGCCTTCACCCGGGCGCTGCGCGCGGCGGGACTGCCGGTCACCCACGACCGGGCGCACGGGTTCCTGGCGGCCACGGCGGAGGTCGGCCTGGCCGACCGGCGCGCGACGTACGTCGCCGGGCGGGCCACGCTGTGCTCCTCGCCCGACGACCTGGTGCGCTACGCCCAGGTCTTCGAGGCGTTCTTCAACGCCCGCGAGGGGCTGCCGCGTGAGAAGCAGGCGCCGCCGTCGACCCGCCCCACGTACTCGGACCTCGCGGCGAGCGAGACCGACGGTGATGCCGACAGCCGGACCGACGACGACGTCGTGCGGGCGATGGCCAGCGAGACCGAGGTGCTCCGGCACCGCGACATCGCGGAGATGAGCAACGCCGAGAAGCACCGCCTGGCCGCGATGTTCGCGACCCTGCGCCCGCGACCGCCGCTGCGGCGCACGGTGCGGCAGGAGCCGTGGCGGCGCGGGCGGGTCGACGCGTCACGCACCCTGCGCGCCAGCATGCGACGCCTGGGCGAGCCGGGCGAGATCGTGTGGCGCCACCGTCGGCTGCGCCCGCGGCGGGTGGTGCTGCTCGTCGACGTCTCCGGCTCGATGAGCGCGTACGCCGACGCGCTGCTGCGCCTGGCCCACACGATGACCCAGGCGCTCGGCGTCCGCGGCGGCCGGGTCGAGACGTTCACCCTCGGGACCCGCCTGACCCACGTGACCCGCGCGCTGCGCAGCCGTGACGCCGAGCGGGCCCTGGTCGCGGCCGGCCATGCCGTGCCCGACTGGTCCGGCGGCACCCGGCTGGGCGAGACGATGAAGGTGTTCGTCGACCGCTGGGCACGCCGCGGACTGGCCCGCGGCGCGGTCGTGGTGATCTTCAGCGACGGCTGGGAGCGCGGCGACGCGGCACTGCTGGGCGAGCAGGTGCGCCGGCTGCGGGCGGTCGCGCACCGGGTGGTGTGGGTCAACCCGCACCGCGGCAAGGACGGCTACGCGCCGGTGCAGCAGGGCATCGTCGCCGTCCTGCCGCACGTCGACGACCTGGTCGCCGGGCACACGCTCGCGACGTACGCGGAGCTGGTGGAGGTGGTGGCTCGTGCGTGACGTGCTGAGTGAGCTGATGAAGTGGTGGGAGGCCGGCGAGACGGTCGGCGTCGGCACCGTGGTGGCGACGTTCCGGTCGGCGCCGCGCCCGCCCGGCGCCTCGATGCTGGTCGGCCCGGACGAGACGGCGGTCGGGTCGGTCTCGGGTGGCTGCGTCGAGGGCGCGGTCTACGAGCTCGCGCAGACGGTGGTCGAGTCGGGCGCGCCGGTGCTCGAGCGCTACGGCGTCTCCGACGACGACGCCTTCGCCGTCGGCCTCACCTGCGGCGGCATCCTCGACGTCTGGGTCGAGCAGGTCTCCCGCGACACCTTTCCCGAGCTCGGCGAGATCGCTGCCGACATCGAGGCCGGCCGCCCCGTCGCCCTCGCCACCGTCATCGAGCACCCCGACCCCTCCCGCCTCGGCTCCCGCCTCGTCGTCCGGCCCGACCCGGACGGGGGGATAGTCCCGGCCGTTTGGGCCCCCGATCAGGTCTCTGAGGGGCCCAAACAGCCGGGACTATCCCGGTTGTGGTCCGACCGTTCGACCGACGCGGTGACGGACGACGCGCTGGGGCTGCTGGCGCAGGGGGCGAACGCGACGCTGACCTACGGGCCCGACGGGGAGCGGCGGGGGGAGGGGATGCGGGTGTTCGTGTGGGCGTTCGCGCCCAAGCCGCGGCTGCTCGTGTTCGGCGCGATCGACTTCGCGGCCGCCGTCGCGAAGGTCGGCGGCTTCCTCGGGTACGACGTCACCGTCTGCGACGCGCGGCCGGTCTTCGCCACCGCGAGCCGCTTCCCCGCGGCCGACCGGGTCGTCGTCGACTGGCCGCACCGCTACCTCGAGGCCGAGCGCGACGCCGGCAACATCGACGGGCGCACCGTGGTCACGGTGCTCACCCACGACCCCAAGTTCGACGTGCCGCTGCTCGAGGTCGCGCTGCGGCTGCCGGACGTCGCCTACGTGGGCGCGATGGGCTCGCGGCGTACCCACGACGACCGGATGGCCCGGCTCAAGGAGTCGGGCCTCACCGACGACGAGCTGGCCCGCCTCTCCAGCCCGATCGGCCTCGACCTCGGCGCCCGGACGCCGGAGGAGACCGCGATCAGCATCGCCGCCGAGTTCATCGCCGGTCGCTGGGGCGGCACCGGTGAGCGGCTCGCCGGCCGTGAAGGTCGCATCCACCGCTGAGCCGGTCGGAGCGGGGGTATACGCCGGACGCCACAGTTCCTACGGTGGGCTCGACCGATCCCACCGCGCCCAGGAGGACCCCATGGCCCAGCCCGACGAGACCACCCCCACCGACACCACCGACACCACCGACTCCTCGGCCGAGGTCGCCGTCGCCCAGGAGCCGCTCGCGGTCGACGCCCTCGTGGAGGACGTGTCCATCGACGGCATGTGCGGCGTCTACTGATGACGACGGCCCCTGCGAGCGTGGGGGAGCAGGACGCCTGGACGTTGAGCGGCTCGGTGGAGCTGCGCCCGGAGCCGTTCGGCGCCCTGGCCTACGACTTCCACACCCGCCGGCTCAGCTTCCTCAAGACACCGACCCTCGTCGACGTCGTGCGTCGCCTCGGCACCAGCGCCAGCGTGGGCGAGGCGCTCACGGACGCCGGTGTCGGCGCCGCCGAGCGGACGGCGTACCTCACCGCACTCGGGCAGCTCGCCCGCGGCGGCCTGATCCAGGAGCGCGCATGACCCTCGCCCCCGAACGCCCGCCCGTCGTGCGTCCCCAGGGCGGCCGGCTCGTCGACCAGTTCGAGCTCGGCCTCGACGCGCCGATCTGCCTGACCTGGGAGCTCACCTACGCCTGCAACCTGTCGTGCCTGCACTGCCTGTCGTCGTCCGGACGCCGCGACCCCGACGAGCTGACGACCGAGGAGTGCAAGGCGCTGATCGACGAGTTCGAGCGGATGCAGATCTTCTACGTCAACATCGGCGGCGGCGAGCCGACCGTGCGACCCGACTTCTGGGAGCTGCTCGACTACGCGGTCGAGCACCACGTGGGCGTGAAGTTCTCGACCAACGGCTTCCGGATCACGCCGGAGAAGGCGGCCCGCCTGGCCGCGACCGACTACGTCGACGTGCAGATCTCCCTCGACGGCGCGACCGTCGAGGTCAACGACGCCGTCCGCGGCCAGGGCACCTACGACGCGGCGATGCGCGCCATGGGCAACATGCAGGACGCCGGCATGAGGGACTTCAAGCTGTCGGTGGTCTGCACCCGTCACAACATCGGCCAGCTCGACGAGTTCAAGCAGATCGCCGACCGGTACGGCGCCCAGCTGCGGCTGACCCGGCTCCGCCCGTCGGGCCGCGGCGCCGACGTCTGGGACGAGCTGCACCCCCTGCCGGAGCAGCAGCGCGAGCTCTACGACTGGCTGGTCGCGAACGGCGAGGGCGTGCTCACCGGCGACTCGTTCTTCCACCTCTCGGCGTTTGGTGACGCACTGCCCGGGCTCAACCTCTGCGGCGCGGGTCGGGTCGTGTGCCTGGTCGACCCGGTCGGTGACGTCTACGCCTGCCCGTTCGCCATCCACGAGCAGTTCCTGGCCGGCAACGTGCGCTCCACCGGCGGGTTCGACACGGTGTGGAAGACCTCCGAGCTGTTCCTCGACCTGCGCAGCCCCCAGACCGGTGGCGCGTGCACGACGTGCTCGGCCTACGACTCGTGCCGGGGCGGGTGCATGGCCGCGAAGTTCTTCACCGGTCTGCCCCTCGACGGCCCCGACCCCGAGTGCGTCAAGGGCAACAGCGAGGCGGCGCTGGCCGGCGAGCGGACCCGGCCGGGCAGCTCGCAGGACCACTCGCACGCGGGTGCGGTCCGCAACGCACCGGTGGGGCTCACGCTGCTGCCGACGCGCACCGACGCACCCAAGGGCGCGTGCGACGAGAGTCCGCTGGTGCCGGGACGATCGCTGGGATGAGCCAGCTGCTGGGTCGGCTGCGGTGGCCGGACGTGGCGTCGTCCGACGGCGACGCCACGGGGCCGGTGCTGCTGGTGCCCGTCGGGTCGCTGGAGCAGCACGGGCCCGCGCTGGCCCTGGCGACCGACGCGGTCGTGGCCTCGGCGGTGACGCAGCGCGCCGCTGCCCGCCTGGCGGTGAGGGACGACGGCCTCCGGTTCCTCGTGGCCCCGGTGGTGTCGTACGGCGCCAGCGGCGAGCACGAGGGCTTCCCCGGCACCGTCTCGATCGGGCACGACGCCCTGCGCCTCCTGCTGGTCGAGCTGGCGCGCTCGGCCTGCCGGTGGGCGCGGGGCGTCGTGTTCGTCAACGCCCACGGCGGCAACGTGCCGACCCTGGTCGACGCCACCACCCAGCTGCGCCAGGAGGGACGCGACGTCGCGTGGACGGCGTGCCGCACCGAGGGCGCCGACGCCCACGCCGGGCGCGCCGAGACCTCGCTGATGATGGTGCTGGCGCCCGACACGGTGGCCGAGGACCGGCTCGCCCCGGGCTGCACCGACCCGATCGCCGACCTGATGCCGCGGCTGCGGACGCAGGGCGTGCGGGCCGTGTCGCCCAGCGGCGTGCTCGGCGACCCGACCACCGCGAGCCGCGAGCTCGGGACCCGGCTGCTGGGCGAGATGGTCGACCGCCTCGTCGCCGAGCTCGACGACATCGACGTCGGCGACCACGGCCGGCTGCGCCAGGTCGAGCCTGCTCAGGGCACCCGGTGACCGTCGGGTTCGCGCTGTCGCCGCGCACCCACGTCCGCGACGCCGGGCGGTCGCTGGTCGGTACCGGCGGCCGCGTCGTCCACCTCTCGGCCGCCGCTGCCGCGGTCGTCGCCCGGGCGCCGCTGACCGTCGGCGACGACGCGGTGGCCGGCGAGGTGGCCCGGCTGCTGCTCGACCGGGGGCTGGTCGACCCCTGGTGGCCGACCCCGCCCCCGGCCGACGCCGACGTGGGCGACGTGACCGTCGTCGTCCCGACCCGCGACCGCGCCGCGGGTGTGGCGGCGCTTCTCGCGTCCCTTCCCCCGCACCTGCCGGTCGTGGTCGTCGACGACGGCTCGGCCGACCCGGCGGCCCTCGCCGCGGTCGCCTCCGCGCACGGCGCGAGACTGGTGCGGCACGACCACAACCGCGGCCCCGCGGCCGCCCGCAACACCGGCCTGCGCGCCGCCACCACGCCGTACGTCGCCTTCTGCGACTCCGACGTGCGCCCCGAGCCCGGCTGGCTGGGCGTGCTGCGCCGCCACCTCGACGACCCGTCGGTCGCCGTCGTCGGGCCGCGCGTCCTCGGCCGCCTGGACGACGGGCAGGTCTCGTGGGTCCAGCGCTACGAGCACGACCGGTCCTCGCTCGACCTGGGCCCGACGCCGGCCGCGGTCCGGGTGCACGGGGCCGTGTCGTACCTGCCCAGCGCCTGCCTGCTCGTGCGCCGTGCGGCCCTGGGTGGGGGGTTCGACGAGGCGCTGCGCTCCGGTGAGGACGTCGACCTGGTCTGGCGGCTGCTCGGCGACGGCTGGCGGGTGCGCTACGAGCCGGCCGCCCGGGTGCGCCACGACCACCGCACCCGGCTCGGTGCGTGGCTGGGGCGCAAGGCGTTCTACGGCACCTCGGCGGCGCCGCTCGCGGCCCGGCACCCTGGAGCGGTCGCGCCGCTCGTGGCCACCCCGTGGACGGTCGTCTGGACCGTCGCCCTGCTCGCCCAGCGCCGCTGGTCGGCTCCGCTCGCGGCCACCGCGCTGGTGGCGGCGACGACGTCGTCCGCGCGGCGGCTCGAGCGCAGCGACCGCCCGGTCGCCACGGCGGCGACGCTCACCGCCGAGGGTGCCGTGGCCGCCACCTGGCAGGCCGGCTCGGCGCTGACCCGCCACCACTGGCCGCTGGCCGTGATCTGGGCCGTCCGGTCGCGGCGCGGACGCCGGGCGCTGCTCGCGGCGGCGGTGCTCGAGGGCGTCGCCGACCGGCGCCGGGTGGGCTCGCGGCTCGGGGTGACGCCGTACGTCGTCGCGCACCGACTCGACGACCTCGCCTACGGAGCCGGCCTGTGGTGGGGCGCCGCGCGGGCCGGGTCGGTGCGGGCGCTGCTGCCCGTCGTCCGTGTGCGACGAACCCGTGACCGCTCTCACACCGGCGGGTAACGTGGCGAGCACCACTCGATGAGGGAATGACGCCATGCAGCACGATCTTGACGACCGCAAGCGCGAGTGCCTGCAGGCCTGGACCACGTTCGTCGAGCAGGGCGACGCTGCCGCCCCCTTGGTGCGGCCCGAGATCCTCACCAGCTGGGCCCGCTCCGAGGCCGCGGTGACCCCCGACCTGACCGCCGCGCCGCTGGCCGACGAGAGCGAGACGACGGCGATCTGGCGCGACTCGCCCCTGCAGGTCGCCGTCGAGAGCGTCGAGGCCGAGCTGCGCCGCACCGCCGAGGACGGCGACCTCGTGCTCGCCGTCACCGACGCCGACACCCGCGTGCTGTGGACCTACGGCGGGCGGGTGATGCGGCGCAAGGCCGAGAGCGTCAACTTCGTGCCCGGCGGGCGCTGGGACGACGAGTCGGTCGGCACCAATGCCCTCGACCTCGCCAACCGGCTCGCCGAGCCGTCGATGGTGTTCAGCGCCGAGCACTACGCGCCCTTCGTGCACCAGTGGGTGTGCTGGGCGGCACCCGTGGTCGACCCCACCAGCGGTCGGCAGCTCGGCGTCATCGACCTGTCGACGACGTGGGACCGCAGCCACCCGATCGGGCTCGCGACCGCCCGGGTGATGGCGCGGCTGATCGAGACGGCGCTGCCGCGGTCGGCGTACCACCCCTCGGCGCTGGTCGACGACGACACCGGCGACCCCGGCCTGGTGCTCACGCTGCTCGGCACCGCCGAGATCCGCTTCGACGGGCAGCGGCTGCTGCTCAACCGGCGCCAGACCGAGGTCCTGGCGCTGCTCGCCCTGCACCCCGAGGGCCTCTCCCTCGAGCAGCTGCACGCGCTCGTGTACGGCGACCAGGCGGTGACGTTCTCCACGCTGAAGGCCGAGGTGTCCCACCTGCGCTCGGCGCTCGGGGGCCAGCTCTCCTCGCGGCCCTACCGCCTGCTGATGCCGGTCGCCACCGACGTCGACCACGTGCTCGAGCTGCTGCGCCGCGGCCTGGTCGCCGCGGCCGTCGACGCCTACGGCGGCGACCTGCTGCCCGGCACCAACTCCCCGGCGCTGGCAGAGCTCGGCGAGTACGTCGCCGTCGCCGTGCGCGAGGCGCTGCTGGCCGACCCCGACCCCGACGCCGTGCTCCGCTACGCCGAGCTGGCGCCGTACGACACGGCGGTGGTCGAGCACTGCCTGGCCGTCCTGGGCAACGGAGCGCACGCGGCCAAGCCGCTGCTCAAGGGGAGGCTTGCCGCCGCCGGCACCTGAGCGAGCCGGTCAGGACACGCAGCCGCCGGTGCTCGCGCCCTGTGCCTCGAGACCGCCGTCGGGCGTGGGGTCGAGGTCGAGGCACACGGTGCCGAGACCACTCCAGGGGGTGCTCAGCTCGAAGGTCCGGCGCGAGGTGGTGTCGTCGGTCTCGATCTCCACGTAGGAGACGTCCCGCCCGATGTCGTCCTCGATCGCAGCGATCACCCCGTCGACCGTGGTGAAGGTGCCGGGTGGCTGGTCCATGGCGGACAGGGCGGCCTCGTACAGCTCGTCCTCGGTGACGACGACGGTGGCGAAGGTGGCGGCGGTGCAGACGGCGACGGCAGTCAGCGCGAACAGCCAGTTGCGCCAGGCGAGCAGCTGGAAGCCGCGCGGGCTGGGCTCCTCGGCGCCGGGCCGCACGTGGGTGGTGAAGGCGCGGTGCCACCGGCGCGGGCCGTAGCACGCGAACCCGACCGCGGCGAGGGTCACCAGCCACAGGAGAGCGATCAGCAGGGTCATGAGCAGCACCGTTTCCCCGGGTCGGGGCACGAAACGTCACGGGGTGCGGGCCCGGCCTGCCTGCCCCCAACCTTCGCCCAACCGGGTCGCCCTAGCGTGAGCGGCATCACAGGTCCCGCGAGCCAGCCCCAAGGGAGAGTCCATGACCCGGATCAGCCTCACCGTCGACGGCGCAAAGGTGTCCGACGACGTCGAACCCCGCATGCTTCTCGTGCAGTACCTGCGCGAGAAGGTCGGCAAGACCGGCACCGTGATCGGCTGTGACACCAGCAACTGCGGTGCCTGCACGGTCCACCTCGACGGCGTCAGCGTGAAGTCGTGCAACGTGCTGGCCGTCCAGGCCGACGGCAGCGAGGTCACCACCGTCGAGGGGCTGGCCAAGGACGGCGAGCTGCACCCCGTGCAGGAGGCCTTCCGCGAGTGCCACGGCCTGCAGTGCGGCTTCTGCACGCCCGGCATGATCATGCAGAGCATCGACCTGCTCAACAACAACCCGAACCCGACCGAGCAGGAGATCCGCCTCGGGCTCGAGGGCAACCTGTGTCGGTGCACCGGCTACCACAACATCGTGAAGTCCGTGCAGCACGCCGCCGGTCAGGGGGCCACCTCATGACCGCCGTCGACGACCGCCCCGACGTCGCCAAGGAGATCGGCCGCGACCGGCGCCGCAAGGAGGACCAGCGGCTGATCACCGGCCGCACCCGCTGGACCGACAACATCGTGCTGCCCGGCATGCTGCACATCGCCATGGTGCGCAGCCCGCACGCCCACGCGAAGATCGTCGCGATCGACACCTCGGCCGCGAAGGTCGCGACCAACGTCGTCGAGGTGATCACCGGTGCCGACCTCGGCGAGGGCCAGGGCGTCAACATCAACGCCTGGCCGATCACCCCCGACCAGGTCTCGGCGCCCCACCTGCCGATGCCGATCGAGCGCGTCGCCTGTGCCGGCGAGATCGTCGCCTGCGTCGTGGCCCGCACGGCCGCAGAGGCCCGCGACGCCGCCGAGCTCGTGGACGTCGACTACGAGGTGCTCCCGGCGATCCTCGACCTCAAGCGCGCCGCGGCCGACGAGGTGCTCGCGCACCCCGACCTCGGCACCAACAAGTCGGCCTACTGGAAGTTCGACAGCGAGGAGGCCGGCACCGGCGGCAACGTCGACGCCGCGATCGAGAAGGCGCGCGGCGACGGCATCGTGATCGAGCGGGAGTTCCGCCAGCAGCGGCTGATCCCGGCGTTCATGGAGCCGCGCTCCGTCGTCGTCGACCCCACGGGCGAGCAGATCACGATGTGGTCGGCGACCCAGATCCCGCACATCCTGCGCTTCGCGCTCGCCGCGACCACAGGCGTGCCCGAGTCGAAGATCCGGGTGATCGCACCCGACGTCGGCGGCGGGTTCGGCGGCAAGCTCCAGACCACGCCCGAGGAGTGGATCGCGTGGGCGGTCGGGCGCCGCCTGATGAAGCCGGTGAAGTACACCGAGACCCGCAGCGAGAGCCTGGTCAGCGCCCACCACGGCCGCGACCAGTGGCAGACGCTCACGCTGGCGGCCGAGAAGGACGGCACGGTCACCGGGTTCAAGGTCGACCTGCTGGCGGACCTCGGTGCGTACGTCGCGATCGTCGGCGGCGGCGTGCCGGTCCTCGGTGCCTTCATGTTCAACTCGATCTACAAGTTCCCGGCCTACCGGTTCGGCGTCCAGACGGTGCTCACCAACTCGACCTGGACCGACGCCTACCGCGGCGCCGGCCGACCGGAGGCCACCTTCGGCATCGAGCGGATGATGGACGAGCTCGCCGCCGAGCTGGGTGTCGACCCGCTCGAGATCCGGGAGAAGAACTGGATCAACGCCGACGAGTTCCCGTTCACCACGGTCGCGGGCATGGAGTACGACTCGGGCGACTACGCAGCAGCCACCGCGCGGGCCAAGGAGATGCTCGGGTACGACGAGCTGCGGGCCGAGCAGAAGGCCCGCCGCGAGTCCAACGACCCGGTCCAGCTCGGCATCGGCGTCTCGACCTTCACCGAGATGTGCGGCCTCGCGCCCTCGCGGGTGCTCGGGTCGCTCGACTACGGGGCCGGCGGCTGGGAGCACGCGAGCGTGCGGATGCTGGCCACCGGCAAGGTCGAGATCGTCACCGGCGCCTCGGCCCACGGGCAGGGCCACGAGACGGCGTTCAGCCAGATCGTCGCCGACCGGCTCGGGGTCGCGTTCGAGGACGTCGAGGTCCTGCACGGCGACACGCAGGTCGCGCCCAAGGGGCTCGACACGTACGGCTCGCGGTCGCTGGTCGTCGGTGGTGAGGCTCTGGTCAAGGCGACCGACAAGGTGATCGAGAAGGCCAAGCCGATCGCGGCGCACCTGCTCGAGGCGTCCGTCGACGACATCGAGTTCTCCGCCGGGCGCTTCAGCGTCCGGGGCACCGACCAGGGTCTGGCGATCGCCGAGATCGCGCTGGCGACGTTCGCGGCGCACAACCTGCCCGACGGTGTGGAGCCCTCGCTCGACTCCGACGCGACCTACGACCCGATCAACTTCAACTTCCCGCACGGCACCCACCTGTGTGCCATGGAGGTCGACACGGAGACGGGCGGCGTGAAGATGCGCAAGTACGCCTGCTGCGACGACATCGGGAACATCATCAACCCGCTCATCGTGGCCGGTCAGGTGCACGGCGGCCTGGTCCAGGGCATCGCCCAGGCGCTGTGGGAGGAGGCGGTGTTCGACGACGCCGGCACGCTGGTGTCCGGGTCGTTCGTCGACTACCTGCTGCCGACGGCGGCCGACACGATCAGCTTCGACATCGACCACACGACGTCGCCGTCGCTGACCAACACGCTCGGCACGAAGGGGGTCGGTGAGGCGGGCACGATCGCCTCGACCCCGGCGGTCGTCAACGCCGTCGTCGACGCGATCCGCCATCTCGGCGTCAACGACGTCCAGATGCCGTGCACGCCCGAGCGGGTGTGGAAGGCGCTCCAGGGCGTGCACAAGGGCGGCGAGACCGAGGGTGCCGCGGCGCCTCACTTCGACGAGTCCGAACCCGGTCAGAACAGCACGGAAGGAGACGGCCGGTGATCCCGACCCAGTTCGACTACCTCGCGCCCACGTCGGTCGAGGAGGCGCTCGCGGCGCTGGCCGAGCACGGCGACGACGCCAAGATCCTGGCCGGCGGGCAGAGCCTGCTCCCGGTGCTCCGGATGAGGCTCAACGCCCCCGAGGTCGTCATCGACCTCAACCGGATCGACTCCCTGCGCGGCATCCGCGACGACGGCGACGCCATCGTGATCGGGGCGATGACCCTGCACTCCGTGGTCGAGCACGACCCGCTCGTCGCCGAGCACGCAAACCTGATCCACCAGGCGGTCGAGCACCTCGCCGACGTCCAGATCCGGCACCGCGGCACCTTCGGGGGTGCCCTCGCGCACGCCGACCCGGCCGGTGACCTGGGCGCGCCGGCCCTGGCCCTGGGGGCACAGTTCGTGATCCAGGGGCCGAACGGCACGCGCACCGTGGACGCCGACGACTTCTTCGTCGACCTCTTCGAGACCGCGATCGGCGACGACGAGATCCTTACCGAGGTCCGGGTGCCCAAGCACACCGGCTGGGGCGCGCACTACGAGAAGTTCGTGCGGGTCGCCCACCAGTGGCCGATCGTCGCGATCGCGGCGACGGTCAAGACCGACGGCGGCACCATCACCGAGGCCCGGGTCGGCATGACCAACATGGGCTCGACGCCGCTGCGGGCGCGCTCGGTCGAGGCGGCCCTCACCGGCCAGCCGGCCACCGACGAGGCGGTGCGGGCCGCGGCAGCCTCGGCGGCCGAGGGTGCCAACCCGCCGTCCGACCTCAACGGCGACTCGGCGTACCGCAGCCACCTGGCGACGGTGCTGACCCGACGCGCGGTGCTGGCGGCGGCAGGGGCCTGATGGATCTCCAGCACCGGTTCTCGGTCCCCACCGGCGTCGAGGAGACCTGGGCCCACTTCCAGGACATCGAGGCGCTGGCCGCCTGCTTCCCCGGCGCCACGGTGACCTCGGCCGACGCCGACTCGTTCGCCGGCTCGGTCAAGGTCAAGCTCGGTCCGATCGCGCTCGTCTACAACGGGTCGGGCACGTTCGTCGAGAAGGACGACGCCGCCCACACCTTCAAGGTCGACGCCAACGGCAAGGACAAGCGCGGCAACGGCACCGCCGGCGCCAAGGTCAGCCTCGCGATGACCGACCGCGCCGACGGCGGCACCGACGTCGAGGTGCTCACCGACCTGGCGATCACCGGCAAGCCCGCGCAGTTCGGGCGCGGCGTGATGCAGGACGTCTCCGACAAGCTGCTCGGGCAGTTCGTCTCCTGCCTCGAGGACCGGCTCACGGCCGACCCCGAGCCAGAGCCGGAGCCACCGCCCGAGCCGACGCCGATCGGCGACGCCGCCTCGGCCACGCCGCGCGCGGCGGCACCCCCGCCGCGTCCGACGCCACCCGCCCGGCCCGAGCAGGACAACGCCCTCGACCTCGGCGCCGCCGTCCTGCCCGTGCTCGCCAAGGGCTACTGGAAGCAGGCCCTGGCCGGCCTCGTCGTCGTCGCGCTCGTCATCCGGTTCCTCCGCCGCCGCTGACCCGCTGGCCCGCCCGACTGTCGCTGGTCGGGTTGGGTCTGCGCGCCTGCGGCCCCGACACCAGCCGGTGGCTGTTCGACGACAGCTGCTGACGGCCTGGCCTGCGGTGGTCAGCCTGCCTTCCGGATGCGGATCGGCCCGCGGGCGGTGGAGGGGTCGACGACGCGGCCACCCTGAGTGATCTCGACGTCGCCGGCCGCAACCAGTCGTCGGGCGGCCCGGCGGGCAGGCTCCATGAGGTCGCGCCAGGTGTCGGCGTCGCCGACGGCACGCGCCGCGTCGGAGGGGCAGATGGTCTTGCCGGCACCCCGGGCGTCGAGCAGGTCGAGGATCGAGCGTTCCAGAGCGCGATCGGTGGCGGAGGGTTTGTGTCGGCGGCAGGCATCCGAGCAGTAGCGGACGTCGTCCCAGTCGCGCTCCCACTTCTTGCGCCACTCGATCCGGCGTCCGCAGGAGGCGCATGTCTTCTCGGGGCGATCCATGCCCCCATGGTGCCCGTGCGGTGTCCAAGATCGAGTCCTGCCGCCGGGCACCCAGGTAGCCCGTACCGTCGAGGCATGCGCCGGGCTCTGACCCTCCTGACCATCGTCACCTTGCTCGCGGCCGGTTGCTCGGATGCGGACGACGACAGCAGTCCGCCGCCCGAGGACGACACCTCGACGTCCGCAGCGACTACCCCGGACTCCACACCCGAGACGAGTGAACCGCCGGCGGAGCCGGAGCCGACGGAGGAGCCGCTGCCTCCGGTGACCAACTCGATCTCGCTGCCCCAGATCATGCGGGAGCCGCTCAACGGCAGGGGTCTGCGGGTCACCCGCACCGTCGAGGAGGCCGCGGGCTACACGAAGTCCGAGGTCACCTACCGCAGCGACGGACTGACCATCTCCGGGGAGATGTTCCGCCCGGACGGGCCCGGGCCGTTCCCGGCGGTGGTGCTCAACCACGGCTACATCGACCCTGCGTACTACGAGACCGGCCAGGGCCTGGCCCGCGAGCAGGTCTGGCTGGTGAACGCCGGGTTCGTCGTCCTGCACACCGACTACCGGGGGCATGCGGGCTCCGACGACGTCGCGCCGGTGCAGATGGAGTCGCGGCTCGGCTATGCGCGCGACGCCGCCAACGCGGTCCGTGCGCTGCGCCGCGAGAGGTACGTCGACGGCGAGCGGATCGGGATGCTCGGTCGCTCGATGGGCGGTGGCGTGACCCAGAACGTGCTGGTCGCCTACCCGGGGCTCGTGGACGCCGCGGTGGTCTACGCGTCGGTGAGCTCGAGCTTCGTCGACAACCTGCGCCAGTTCACCGAGCCCAACCGGCCCGAGGAGCTCAACGCCTACTACGAGCGGTTCGGCACGCCGCGCGAGAACCCCGAGTTCTACGACGGCCTCTCGTCGCGCAGCTACTTCGACCGGATCACCGAGCCGGTCCTGTCGCTGCACGGCGCGGTCGACGACACCTGCCCGCCGCGCTGGGCGCGCGACACCGACCGGCTGATGCGCCGCGCCGGCGTCGACTCGACCCTGGAGTTCTACGACGGCGAGGGGCACACGTTCTACGCGCAGTGGGAGGCCTCGATCCGGCGCAGCGTCCAGTTCCTGCGCCGCGAGCTGCGGTGATCAGGCTGCGGCTCCGTCGATCAGCCAGTGATGTCGGAGCCTCAGGGCGCGCTCCGCGGCGGCGAGGAGTCCGGCGGTGACCAGGGCGACCTTGGCCCATGTCGGGAGACTCACGGGCGAGGTGAACGTGCCCACCTGCTCGGCGACGGCGGGGCTCCGGGTGAGTGACTCGGCGGCAGACATCAGACCGACCACGAGCACGGTCACGAGGACGACGAGGGACGTCGTGCCGATGGCGGCGCTCGCGCGAGGGAACCGCTGGGCGAACCGCGCCCGTAGTCCCTCCTGGGAACGGCGATGGGGCCGTAGCACGTACTCGTGGCCGGCTTCGGACACGTAGTGCATGCGCTTCAGCCCGATCGCGCTGGTGGCGACCTCGATGACGCCCCCCGGCACGGGGAACGTCGTCGGCAGGTTGGCGCGGTAGACCTGCGTTCCGTCGCGGTAGAGGGCGGCCGGGCTCCTCGCGGTCGCGCCTTCGTGCTCCTTCTTGGTCTTCGCGTCGGCGAGGTGGCGGACGTCGACCGCGTAGACGTGGCCGTTCCCCGGAGGGTCGGCGAGCTCGAGGAAGTACAGCGAGCGGGAGAACAGCTGCCAGCCGCGGTACTCCTTGAGGTCGCTCCCGTCACCGGGCCGGACCCTGCCGAGCTGCCAGCGCTGCCTGAGCTTCTTGACCATCGTCCCGCTTCCCGTGTCGTCGGAGCCGCGGTGAGTCGCGGGCACGTCGTCCATCGTGCGCGGGGGAGCGGCGGAGCACATCCGACGTGAAGACGGACGTCGGGCTCGTCGGTAGGGGTGCTCGTCGACTTCGGGAGGATGCCCTGCCGTCGACCGACTCAGATGCGCAGCGGGCCGTCGCTCGGTGCCGGTTCGGGCTCGGGCATCCGGATGCCGTTGACCCCGGCCGGCAGTCGCGGCTCGACGACGAGCACCGCGATGAAGCCGACGGCGAGCGAGCCGGCCACCAGCGTGCCGATGTAGACCTCGCCGAGGTCGTGGTCGATCAGCACGCCGGCGAACGCGGGGGCGATGATGCCGGGCAGGCTGAAGGAGGCCGAGCTGAGCGCGTTGTAGCGCCCGCGCAGGTGGTCGGGCGCCAGGTCGTTGACCAGGGCCGGGATCGTCGGCTGGAGCAGCGTCTCGCCGAACGCGAACACCGACGCGCAGGCGGCGACCAGCATGGTGGCGCCGAGGGTGCCGGGCACCAGGCCGGAGGCGCCGAGCAGCAGCCACGATCCGGCCCACACCACGCCCATCGCGGCGATCACGCGGGTACGACGAAGCCCGTCGATGTGGCGGAGCACGAGCAGCTGCAGCACCACGATCACCGCGGTGTTGGCGGCGAAGGCCAGGCCGAGCCCCCGGGTGGAGACCTCGCCGACAGCCCGCGCGAACGCCGGCATGCCGGTGTTGAGCTGGGCGTAGCCGACGAACGAGCTCACGAAGCTCAGCGCCATCAGCGAGCCGACGGCCGGCCGCCGCAGCACCGCGAGGTAGCCGACCTTCTCGGCGGCCACCTCGGGGTCGTGCACCGGCCGCCCGGCGACGTGGCGCAGCGGCCCGAGCAGCAGGACCAGCGCCGGCAGGTAGCTCGCGGCGTCGGCGAGGTAGATCGCCTGGAACGAGGGGGTCGAGGCGACGTCGACCAGGAAGCCGCCGGCGATGCCCCCGATGCCGATGCCGAGGTTGAGCAGGGCGAAGTTGACGCCGAAGTAGCGCTGCCGCATCTCGCGAGGCACGACGCCGGCGATCAGGCTCTGCACCGCCGGCCACGAGATGCCGAACGCGACACCGGTCAGGGCCAGGCCGACGGCCGCGACCGGGATCGTCTCCGAGAAGGCCAGCACCAGGTTGCCGGACAACATCAGCAGCAGCGTGCCCAGCAGCATGACCCGCGCCCCGAACCGGTCGATCGCCGCCCCGGCGGGACCGGTGAGCACGAAACCCGCCAGCGGCGGCAGGGCCAGCAGCAGGCCGACGTCACTCAGCGCGAAGCCGCGCACCTCGTGGAGGTAGACGACGTGGAACGGCAGCACCAGCCCGGTGCCGACGAACTCGATCACCACGATCGACAGCAGCAGCCGACCCTCGCGCGGCAGGTCGCTCCAGAACGACGCGAGGCCGGGACCCTTCGTCGCGCTGCTCATCACCGGCCGAGTCTGTCAGCCACCACCGACAGTCCTCGACCGGGTTTCCTGGTCGCCTCATCGACCGCCACGTGCTTCGTTGGTCGAGGAGGTCGCTCTGCGACCGTCACGTGCTTCGTTGGTCGAGGAGGTCGCTCTGCGACCGTCACGTGCTTCGTTGGTCGAGGAGGTCGCTCTGCGACCGTCACGAGACCGGCTGATGGTTGGCGGTGGGGTCTCGTGACGGTTCCTAGCGGAACCTCCTCGACCTGCGGCGCTTCGTTGGTCGAGGAGGTCGCTCTGCGACCGTCACGTGCTTCGTTGGTCGAGGAGGTCGCTCTGCGACCGTCACGAGACCGGTTGATGGTTGGCGGTGGGGTCTCGTGACGGTTCCTAGCGGAACCTCCTCGACCTGCGGCGCTTCGTTGGTCGAGGAGGTCGCTCTGCGACCGTCACGTGCTTCGTTGGTCGAGGAGGTCGCTCTGCGACCGTCACGAGACCGGCTGATGGTTGGCGGTGGGGTCTCGTGACGGTTCCTAGCGGAACCTCCTCGACCTGCGGTGCTCCGTTGGTCGAGGAGGTCGCTCTGCGACCGTCACGAGACCGGTTGATGGTTGGCGGTGGGGTCTCGTGACGGTTCCTAGCGGAACCTCCTCGACCTGCGGGTGCTTCGTTGGTCGAGGAGGTCGCTCTGCGACCGTCCCGACGGCCGGGGCCGGCCTCCTCGGCGTCCGAGGTCGTGCTACTGCTCGCTCTCGGCCAGGTCGCCGGCCCAGGTGGTGTGGAACGTGCCGGGGCGGTCGACCCGCTGGTAGGTGTGGGCCCCGAAGTTGTCGCGCAGGGCCTGGATCAGGGCGGCCGGCAGGCGCTCGCGACGCAGCCCGTCGAAGTACGAGAGCGACGACGCGAACGCCGGCGTCGGCACACCCGCCTGGGCGGCGATGGCCACGACTCGGCGCCAGGCGTCGACGCCGTCCTTGACCGCGTCGGCGAAGAACGGGGTGGTGAGCAGCGTGGTCA
Organism: uncultured Actinomycetota bacterium; assembly: GCA_963825985.1. Lineage (GTDB taxonomy): Bacteria > Actinomycetota > Actinomycetes > Propionibacteriales > Nocardioidaceae > Nocardioides. Next base: position 815,195 of record CAWGVK010000002.1, read on the forward strand.
GGTCGGGCTCGTCGGCGTACGCCTCGGTGATCCGGCCCAGGAAGCGGGCCCGGATGATGCAGCCGTCGCGCCAGATCGAGGCGACCTGGCCGAGGTCGACGTCCCAGCCGTGCTCCTCGGCGCCGGCCGCGATCTGGTCGAAGCCCTGGGCGTAGGCGACCACCTTCGAGGCGTAGAGCGCCGCGCGGACGTCGTCGACGAAGCCCTCGCCCGGATCGGTTGCGTCGGGGGTGGTCGAGAAGACCTTGCGCGCCGCAGCGCGCTGCTCGGCGTGCCCCGACAGGCTGCGCGCGAACGTCGCCTCGGCGATGCCGGTGATCGGGACGCCGAGGTCGAGGGCGCTCTGCACGGTCCAGCGACCGGTGCCTTTCTGCTCGGCGGCGTCGACGACGACGTCGACGAACGGCTTGCCGGTGCCGGCGTCGGTGTGACGGAGCACGTCGGCCGTCATCTGGATGAGGAACGACTCGAGCTCGCCCTCGTTCCAGTCGGCGAAAACGTCGGCGATCGCCGGGGGCTCGAGGCCGGCGACCGAGCGCAGCAGGTCGTAGGACTCCGCGATCAGCTGCATGTCGGCGTACTCGATGCCGTTGTGCACCATCTTCACGAAGTGGCCGGCCCCGCCGACGCCCACGTGGGCGCAGCAGGAGTCGCCGTCGACGTGCGCCGCGATCGACTCCATGATCGGGCCGAGCCGCTCGTAGGCCTGGTCGGTGCCGCCGACCATGATCGACGGACCGTTCAGCGCGCCCACCTCGCCGCCGGAGACGCCGGTGCCGACGAAGTGCAGCCCGTGCTCCTTGAGCTGCTCCTCGCGCCGGATCGTGTCGCTGTAGTGGGCGTTGCCGCAGTCGACGACGATGTCGCCGTCCTCGAGCAGCGGCACCAGGTCGTCGATCACGGCGTCGGTGGGGGCGCCGGCCTTGACCATGACCAGGACGACGCGGGGCTTCTCGATGGCTGCCACGAACTCCTCGAGGCTCTCGGCGCCCACGAAGTCACCCTCGTCGCCGACCTCCTCGAGCATCGCGGTCATTCGCGCGGTCGTGCGGTTGTGGACGGCGATGGTGTGACCGTGGCGGGCGATGTTGCGGGCCAGGTTGCGGCCCATCACCGCCAGCCCGGTCAGTCCGATGGTGGCGGTGGCTGTTGAGGACTCCATGGGGCCAGTCAACTACGCGCGGCCACGCTTCTGGTCCCTCTTGACCCGTCGTCTCAGCTGGAGGATGCGCAGGCTGCCCACGGCGGCGGTGACGGCGATGCCGACCGCGGTGGCGATGAGCAGCGCGGCGGCGAGCGGCAGTGACCCGTCGAAGCCGAGGAACTCGATGTCGGTCGACTCGGTGTTCTGCACGATGAACACGACCAGCAGCACCAGGAGCACGCCGGCGGCGATCACGCCGGCCCAGGCGCCGCTCGTGCGTGAGCTGCGCAGCGGGTTGTCGCGCGGCCGCTCGGGTGGAGCCTCCGTCGCAGGCTCTGTCGCAGGCCCTGTCGCAGGAGGGGGCGGTGGGGGTGGGGAGGTCGAGGTGTCGGCCGGCTCCTGGGGGCCGCGGACGGGCGGCGGCGGTTCGCTCATGCCGTCGACGCTAGCCCCCGCGGTGCCGTCCGGGGACCACCTGCAAGGTCAGACGTCCTCGTAGGTGACTGGGTCTCGACACGCGGTGCTTGCTCGACCTCTTCTGAGTTCCGTCGTCGCAGGCTCCGACGGATCAGAAGACGTTGAACGGCCGGAACTGGACCGAGATCCGCGGCCCGGCGTGCGCGACCTTCGGGACGGCGTGCTCCCACGTGCGCTGGCACGTGCCGCCCATGACGAGCAGGTCGCCGTGGCCCATCTCGATCGCGATGGAGTCGCCGCCGGCGCGCGGGCGCAGGTGCAGCTTGCGCGGGTCGCCGAAGGAGACGATGCCGACCATCGTGTCGTGGGTGGAGCCGCGGCCGATGGTGTCGCCGTGCCAGGCCACCGAGTCGCGGCCGTCGCGGTAGTAGCAGCAGCCCGCGGTGCGGAACGGCTCGCCGAGCTCGTCGGCGTAGTGGGCCGAGAGTGCCTCGCGCGCCTCGGTGAGCAGCGGGTGCGGCAGCGGCTCGTCGATCACGTAGGTGTGTACGAGGCGCGGGACGTCGACCACGCGGTCGTACATCTGACGGCGCTCGGCGCGCCACGGCACCTCGCGCACCAGCGTCTCGAACACGTCGTCGGCCGCCGGCACCCACGTGCGCAGCACGTCGACCCACGCGCCGCGGGTCAGCGGACGTCGTTCGATCCGCGCGAAGTCACCGACGCCGCTCGCCGGGGCCTCGAAGAGACTGCCCTGGAAGTCCATGGCCCCAGCATAGCCCGAGATCGAACATCTGTTCGACAGGGCAGGACGGCGAGCCGGTCACCGTCCGGGGGGCTGAAGGGTGACCGACTCACCGCCGGCTCAGCGGTGCGCCGCGATCCGTTTCAGCGTACGCATCTCGTCGGCGAACTGGGCGCGGGACTGGCCCATCGTGCCGGCCTTCGACCCCGCCAGGCCCGGGCGCACGCAGTTGATCCCGGCCGGCACCGAGCCGGTGAGGTACTGCAGGGCCGACTTGAAGTCGTTGCAGCGCTGGACGTCCTCGGCGGGGTCGCGCGCGTAGCCGATCGCGGCGTCGACGGCACCCATGTCGAGGGCGTCGGCCAGCGGGTTGATGTCGCGGGCCACGGTCCAGTACCACCGGGAGATCGCCGCGCTGTAGTCCAACGAGGCCGCCAGCCCGGGGTTGCCGAGCAGGTCGATGCCGAAGTAGGCGCCGGCGTCGGAGTAGTTGAAGTCGCCGGTGAGCTGGATGTAGCCGCGGCCCGTGTACGTCGCCCCGCCGGCCTGCACGGCGTTGTAGCGGAACGTGCTCTCGTTGGCGATCGTGGCCAGGTACGCCGCCTGGCGCGGCGCCGTGGTGATGCCCGCGGCCACCATCTCGGCGTTCATGCTGGCCAGCCCCGTCTCGACGGTGGCCTGGTCGCCGACCTTGCCCGGGAACATCGCGGTGAGGTCGGCGTAGGTGACGGCGCCCGGCTCGGGGTCGGGTCCGCCGCCGCACTCGGGCACTCCGGGCAGCTGGCTCTCGGGGATGTCGACGTAGGCGACCGTCACGTAGCCGCCCTTCGACGGCACGTGCGCCCACCACTCGCTGGAGGCGCCGTCGATCTCCACCAGCTCGCCGCGCTTCTGGCAGTCGACCGAGATGGTCTCGGCCGGCGCCAGGGTGCCGACGACGCCCGACTGCGTGGTGGCGTCGGCGCGCACCCGCACCCCCGAGCCGTACGTCGGGAAGTCGGCCGCCTGGGCCGGGGCGGGGACGGCCACCACCCCCAGCGCGACGACGACGATCGCCAGCAGGACGGTCCAGCAGCGTGACACGGACACAGACGTCTCCCTCGATCCCGAGCTCGGACACCCAGCCTCGCCCGGGCTCAGGCGGGCGGCAACCCTGCTGCGGTGAGGGAAGTCCCTTGACCTGTGCGGCCGCTCAGGAGAGGAAGCGCTTGATCTGCTCGACCGTGTCGTCGGCGAGCGTGTCGAGCTTGCGCCTGATCAGCAGCGGCGCGACGTACTTCAGGACGCCGTGGAACTCGAAGTCGGCCCGGTAGTGGATCTGCGTCACGGACTCGGAGGTGGCGGTGAAGCTCATCGAGTCGGTGGCCGTCGCCGACTTGTTGACGCCGCGGAACTGGAGCCGGAACGGCGAGTCGTAGGTGGTCGTCTCGTAGGTCAGCTCGACCTTGCGGCCCATGAACTGTGAGGTGTTGGCGTAGGTCGTGCCCAGCCCACCGTCGCCGGAGGTGCGGGTGGTCGTCACGGTGCCCGGGTCCCACTCGTTGGTGCTGGTGAAGTCGCCCAGGGCAGCGAAGACCTCGGCCGCCGGCCGCGCGACGCTGAACGTGCGTTCGACATGCATGGCCCGAACCTACGGCGACGACGAGTGCCCGGCTCCCTCCTCGGGGGTGGCTCAGGGAGATTCCTTGTGGCGCAGGCGACCACCTACCGGCAAGGCTGTCTGCATGACCACCCCCACCCCCGCGGCGGGCGTCCGCGAGGTCGCCGCGCGCGTCGTCGGACTCTCCAAGACCTACGGCAAGGGCGAGGCCGTCGTCCGTGCCCTCGACGACGTGACCCTCGACCTGTACTCCGGCGAGTTCACCGCGGTGATGGGCCCGAGCGGCTCGGGGAAGTCGACCCTGATGCACGTGTGCGCGGCGCTCGACTCGGCCTCGGCCGGCGAGGTGTTCATCGGGGAGCGGTCGATCAGTGGCCTGAGCGACAAGCAGCTGACGCTGCTGCGGCGCGAGGAGGTCGGCTTCGTGTTCCAGAGCTTCAACCTGGTGCCGACCCTGACCGCCGAGGAGAACATCACCCTCCCGATCTCGATCGCCGGCAAGAAGCCCGACCGTGCGTGGTTCGACTCCGTGGTCGCCACCGTGGGGCTCGGCGACCGGCTCTCCCACAAGCCCAACGAGCTCTCGGGCGGCCAGCAGCAGCGGGTGGCGGTGGCCAGGGCCCTGGTCAGCCGGCCGCGGATCGTCTTCGCCGACGAGCCCACCGGCAACCTCGACTCCCGCTCGGGCGCGGAGGTGCTCGAGCTGTTGCGCGCCAGCGTCGACGAGCACCAGCAGACCGTGGTCATGGTCACCCACGACCCGATCGCCGCCGCCTACACCGACCGCGTGGTGTTCCTCGCCGACGGCAAGGTCGTCGACGAGCTGCTCCGGCCCGACCGCGAGTCGGTGCTCGAGATCATGGCCAAGATGACGGACGCCGTCCGGTGACGAACCGATGATCCGCGCGGCCCTCAAGAGCCTGCTCGGGCGCAAGGTGCGCCTGCTGATGAGCACGTTCGCGATCGTGCTCGGCGTCGCGTTCGTGGTCGGCACCCTGATCTTCTCCGACACGCTGAACCGCAGCTTCACCGCGCTGTTCGCCTCGACGGTCGGCGACGTCGTCGTGTGCCCCGACACGGGCGAGGGCTGCGGCGGCGAGCCGACCAACCGCACCGTGCCGGGCGGCCTCGTCGCCGACTTGGCCGACGTGCCGGGCGCAGCCCGCGCCGACGGGCAGATCGGCACGTTCGGCGTGTACGTCGTCGACGACAAGGGCAAGCCGGTCGGCGGCTTCGGCCCGCCGTCGATCGGCGGCAACTGGTCCGACGCTCCGGCCGGCAACGGCCTGCCCGGGCTCCAGATCGTCGACGGCCGGGAACCCACCGGGCCCGACGAGGTGGTGCTCGACGAGGCCACCGCCGAGAAGGCCGGGTACGCCGTGGGGGACCAGGTCCCCTTCAACACCTCCAGCGACACCGCCACCCTCGAGGCGGAGCTGGTCGGGATCGCGGGCTTCCCCGAGGGCGGTTCGCTCAACGGTGCGACCTTCTCCGCGTTCGCTACTCCCGTCGCGCAGGACCTGTTCCTCGACGGCAAGGACGTCTACAACTCCGCGTGGGTCACCGCCGCCGACGGCGTCAGCCAGGAGGAGCTGCTCGACCAGGTGGAGGAGGTGCTGCCAGACGGCTACCACGCGGTCACCGGCGACGAGGCCGCCGACGAGTCGGCCAGCGACCTGCTCGAGGCGATCTCGTTCCTCACCACGTTCCTGCTGATCTTCGCCGGCATCGCCCTGGTCGTCGGGTCGTTCATCATCGTCAACACCTTCTCGATCCTGGTCGCCCAGCGCAGCCGCGAGCTCGCCCTGCTCCGCGCCCTGGGCGCGTCGAAGAAGCAGATCGTGCGGTCGGTGCAGCTCGAGGCGCTGGTGCTCGGCGTGCTCGGCGCGACGGTCGGCGCCGGTCTCGGCATCCTGCTCGCCCTCGCGCTGCGGGCCCTGTTCGCGACCTTCGGGCTCGACCTGTCCGGGCAGTCGCTGGTGTTCCGCCCGCGCAGCTTCCTGGCGGCGTACGCCGTCGGCGTGATCGTCACGATGACGGCGGCGTACCTGCCGGCCCGCCGGACGTCCCGGATCTCGCCGGTGCAGGCGATGCGCGACGACATCGCCCTGCCTGAGTCGTCGATCCGGCAACGCTTCCGCTTCGGCCTGGGCCTCACGCTGCTCGGCGGCGCCTCGCTGACCGTCGGGCTCACCGACATCGTCGACATCGGCGTACGGCGGCTGGTTCACCGGCGGCGGCGTCCTGGCGATCCTGCTCGGGGTCACCGCGATGAGCCCGGTGCTGGCCGGGCCGCTGCTGCGGGCCGCCCGCGCCGTCTACGCGCGGGTCTTCGGCACCGTCGGCAACCTCGCCGGCCAGAACTCGCTGCGCAACCCGCGCCGCACCGCGGCCACCGCCTCGGCGCTGATGATCGGCCTCGCGCTCGCGTGCACGATGGCGATCGTCGGCGACTCCGCGAAGGCCAGCGTCGACAAGTCGGTCGAGGAGAGCTTCACCGGCGACTTCGTGGTGAGCAGCATCTTCTCGGGCCCCTTCTCGCCCAGCATCGCCGACCGGGTCGAGGACGTCGACGGCGTGTCAGACGTGGTGCGGCAGCGCTTCGGCTTCGCGGAGTACGACGGCGACTTCGCCGGCGTTCTCGGCACCGACCCCGAGGACCTCGACCGGATCGGCGTCACCTTCGTGACCGGGTCGCCGGACGACCTCACGCCCGGCACGGTGCTGCTGGGGGAGGCGTTCGCCGAGGACAACGGGCTCTCGGTGGGCGACGAGGTGACCCTGGAGGCGGCCAACGGCAAGGTCACCTGGAGGGTCGCGGGCACCTTCGCCAACAACGCCCTCCTCGCCCGCGGCGGTTTCGTGATCTCCCTGGAGACCTACGAGGCCGCCGGCTACGAGAAGCAGGACAGCGGCCTGATCGTCTATGCCGACGACGGCGCGACCGGGCTGCAGGAGCGGCTCGACGAGGTGCTGGTCGACCAGCCGATCGTGACGGCCAAGGACCAGGTGGCGTTCGCGGAGGAGCAGCGCGAGCCGATCGACCAGTTCGTGCTCATCATCTACGCGCTGCTGGGGTTGGCCCTGCTGATCGCCGTCCTCGGCATCGTCAACACCCTGGCCCTGTCGGTGATCGAGCGCACCCGCGAGGTGGGGCTGCTGCGCGCGATCGGTGTCACGCGGCGGCAGCTGCGGCGGATGATCACGCTCGAGTCGGTGGTGATCTCGCTGCTCGGTGCCGTGCTCGGCGTCGTGCTCGGCATCGGGTTCGGCGTGGCCCTGATGCGGGCCGTGCGCGAGGAGGGTCTGGAGGTCATCAGCGTGCCGTTCGGACAGCTCGTCGTCTTCCTCGCACTGTCGATCGTGATCGGCGTCGTGGCCGCCATCCTGCCCGCGCGACGTGCCGCGCGGCTCGACGTCCTGCGCGCGATCGCGACCGAGTAGGGCCTCACCCGGGTGAGGTAAAGGCTGCGACGAATGGCCGAATCGGCTGACGTGCAGGGGCTCTCCTGCCTACTCTTCATCCTGTGGAGGACGTGCTGGTCAGTGACGGTCGCGCGCTCAAGCACGTGGTGGTCCGCGAGTACGTCCGCGGTCTGGTTGCCGGCAACGCACCGGGCTCGCCGGCGCCGTCGGAGCGCGAGCTGGTCCACCGCTTCGGTGTCGCCCGGATGACGGTGCGCCAGGCGCTCGACGCGCTGGTCACCGAGGGACTGCTCGAGCGGATCCCCGGTCGCGGCACCTTCGTGGCCCGACCGCGTCGGGTCGCCACCCGCATCACCGGCTTCACCGAGGAGATGGGACGCCGCGGCCTGCAGGCCGAGTCGCAGACGCTGCTGGCCCGCCGCGAGCAGGCCGGCCCGGGCGTCGCGCGCGCCCTCAACCTCACCGAGGGTGACGCCGTCATCCACTGGCGCCGCCTGCGCCGCGGCGACGGCGCTGCCGTGTGCCTCGAGGACGCCTACCTGAACGAGGTCCTGCTGCCCGGCTTCCTGCAGACCGGCATGCCCACCAGCCTGTACGACGCCCTCGACGCCCGCGGCCTGCGCCCCACCTGGGCCGAGGACTCCATCTCCGCCGACGTCGCCGGCGACGAGGAGGCCACCCTCCTCGAGATCGACCCCGGCACCGTCGTCCTGCGCCACTCCCGTCGCGGCATCGTCGGCGACAAGATCGTCGAGGTCTCCCGCAGCGTCTACCGCGCCGACCGCTTCACGATGTGGATCCAGCTCGGCAACGACGACTGAACCGCTGCCCGGTGCCGACTCCGGTGGGCGGTGAGGTGGTTACCGAAGGTGTGCGCGGTTCGGTCACTGGCTCACCGCTGCCCCGTGCCGACCCCGGTGGGCGGTGAGGTGGTGACCGAAGGTGTGCGCGGTTCGGTCACTGGCTCACCGCCGCCCCGTGCCGACCCCGGACGCGTCAGCGCGGGCGGTGCAGGAAACCGAGGGCGGCGGCGACCGCGCCGGTCTCCTCGCACACCCAGACCGGGTCGGGGCCGCCGAGGTCGGGCTGGATGTAGAGCGCGTGGATCGGCCCCTCGGTGCAGTCGAGGCACATCGGCCAGCGACCGACGGCCTCGAAGAGCGCGTCCTGCACGTCCTGGGCGACCAGCCCCGCGACGTACGTGGCGCCCTCGGGCCACTGGGCCGCCCACCACTCGCGGGAGGCGCAGGCCTCGTCGAGCGCCGAGACGGCGGTCGCGGTGGCCTGGTGCCGAGCCGTCAGGTCGGCCAGCACGCGGGCTCGGGCATCGAGCAGCAGGCGGTCGTCCACAGGTCCATTGTGCGGGTGTTTCAAGGGACGTCCCCGGCGGGCACTGCGCAGTCCCGACGAAACAGCGACTTCAGGGGGCAACTCATGGGCAGCAACCACCTCGAGATCGACGACTGGGCCGACCTCGACCGACTCGACCTTCGCATGGACGAGGTGGGCGCGCAGGTCGACGCCACGGTGCGGTACGCCGTCGCGTGGATGTGCCGCCGCGACGGGTTCGCGACCAGCCCGGCCTGCCTCCTGCGGCCGCTCGCGGAGGTGATGGACCGCGTGGGCGAGGCGTTCACCGTCGCCGGACGCCGCTACGCCGACGACTGGCAGCGGCTCCGCGACGGAGTCGTCCTCGCGAAGCGCGACCTGCACGGCAGCGACGTGCGGGCAGCCGACCGCACGCCGTCCCTCGAAACCGTCGCGGCCTGAGATGGGCGGGCTGCTGGCCCTCGCGGAGCCCGAGCTGGCGCCGCCGCCCGAGGGGGAGGACACGATCCGGCACGACCCCACCTTCGAGGCGTGGGACCGCACCGTCAGCGGGCTGCGCGACCTGGCCAACCGCGGCATCCACGCCCTCAACAAGATCGGCGCCGACATCACCCCCCTGCCCGGCGGCAGCCTGCGCGAGCACCTGGTCGAGCCGCTGACCGGCGACCACGGCGCGATCCGGCAGAACGCGCAGGCGTGCCACGCCGTCCGCGACGCCCTGGTCACCGTGGCCGGCAACCAGGCGCTGCTGACCGCCTGGACCGACCCGCGGTGGGGCGGCCGGGCCGGGGCGGCGTACGTCGTCGACCTCGGCGGCCGGGCCCTCGTGACCCGGGGGCTGGCCGAGCTGGTCGACCGGGCCGCTCCGGTCTTCGACGAGATCGCCGACGTCTGCGAGCGGCTCACCGTCGAGGTCGAAGAGCTCGTCGTCGAGCTCGGCGAGGTGCTCGGCCGACTCGTCCGCAAGCTCCTCGCGCGGGTCTCCGGCCCGCTGGGCTGGGGTGTCTTCGCCGTCGAGGTGGCGACCCAGGGCCTCGACGCGTTCACCGACCTGATCGACGACGCGCGCCGGGCGCTCGAGATCGTCGACCGGCTGCTCGCGATGCACGACGAGGTCGACGCCTGGGCTCGGGAGCAGCGCGACCGGCTCGAGACGCTGCTCGACCTCCCCGAGATGCTGGCCGTGCTGCACTAACTTGGACACATGTCGTTGCTCGAGGTCGCCGTGCTGCACGCACGTGACGTGCCGGGCTGCGTCGAGGGCGGCGCCGACCGGCTCGCCCTCGAGGTCGACGGCCGCTCGCCCGACCTCCCGACGGCCGCGTCGGTGTTGCGGGCCACCGACCTGCCGGTGCGGGTGATGCTGCGGCTCGACGACACGTTCACCACCACCGGCGGCGACCTGGTGCGGCTGGTGGGCCTCGCCGAGGAGTACGTCGCGCTCGGCGCCGAGGGCGTGAGCTTCGGGTTCCTCGACGCCGACCTCGAGGTCGACGTCGCCACGACGACCGCCCTGGCGCAGTCGCTGCCCGGCATCCCGTGGACCTTCCACCGCGCCGTCGACGCCACCCTCGACCCGCGCCGCTCGTGGCGGCGGCTCCTGCACCTGCCGGGCCTGACCGCGGTCGCGACCAGCGGCTCCCCGCAGGGCCTGGCCCAGGGCTACGACGACCTCCTGGCGCTGGCCTCCTCCTCACCCGACATCGCCCGGCTGCTCCTCCCGACCGGCGGACTCGAGCCCGAGCAGGTGCCGTGGTTCGTGCGGGCCGGGGTCCGGCAGTTCCGGGTCGGGCCCCAGGTGCGACCCGGCGGCACCGCGAAGGCCTACGTCGACGCCGGGCTGGTGCGCTCGTGGCGGCTGCTCCTCGACGGCGCCGTCACCACCCGCTCAGCGCGCACCCCATGACCGTTCTCGTCGACCCGCCGCTCGTCGCGGCGCACGGCCGGCTGTGGTCGCACCTGGCCAGCGACAGCTCCTACGACGAGCTGCACGCCTTCGCCCGCACCCTCGGCATCCCCGAGCGGGGCTTCGACCGCGACCACTACGACGTCCCCTCGGAGTGGTACGACGACGTGGTCGCCGCCGGCGCCGAGCCGGTCACCTCCCGCGAGCTGGTGCGACGCCTGATCGCGGCCGGCCTGCGCCGGCGCCGCTCAGAGACCCGCTAGCTCCGCCGAGGCGTTCGCCCGGGCGGTGTCCTCCCACCGCTGCAGCGCGTACGCCGTGTGGAACAGCCGGGGCTTGCCGAGCAGGTCGGCGAGCACGGCACGTCGTCCGGCCGTGAAGGTCGCGTCGTCGAGATGGGCGTACTCGGTGCGCACGGCGGCGACGTAGGCGGCGTACCGGTCGGCCGGCGCGGCGAGGATGCCGAGGTCGGCGTCGGAGAGGGCGCAGCCGTTGGCGTCGCCGTCGTCGGGACGGTGGGTCTCGGTCAGCCGTACCAGGCGCGCCACCTCGGCCGTGGTCGTGGGGTCGACCAGGGCGGGGAGCGCCTCCTCGGCCCACGCCGCGGAGCGCTCCTCCGCGTCGCGCTCGCCGTCGTAGACGCTGTCGTGGAACCACCCCGCCAGCAGCACCGCCGTCCGGTCGAACGGCTCTCCGGCCGCACCGAGCTCGGCGACCCGGGCGAGCACCTCGGTCAGGTGCAGGGTGTCGTGGTAGCCGCGGGCCGGGTCGGCGTAGGCCGCCAGCAGCTCGTCGCGGACGTCGGCGCCGCCGTCGAGCGGCCAGGCAGGAGCAGGGTCGGGCACCCGCCCATTGGATCAGACGCGTGGGTCAGACGCGCGTCGACGGGTGGGTCATGCCGGAGACCGGGGGCGTCAGGGCGGTCCACACGGCGCGGAGACCGGCGACGGGCAGCACGAGGTCGCCCAGGTGGTGCCGCACGCCGGTGAACACCTGGACGTCGGCGCAGGCGGCCCGCGTGACGTGCAGCGTCTCCGGCCCGCTGGTCGCGACCACGGTCAGGCCGGCCGTGGTGCGCAGTCCGGTGCCGAGCTCGAAGCGTCCGTCGCGGTCGGTGCGGGCGCGCTCGATCTCGACACCGTCGGCGTCGAGCAGCGCGACGCCGGCGGCGTACTGCGCCCGGCGGCCCTGCACCACGCGGCCGGCGAGCGTCGCGCCGATCGCGACGACCGTCCTGCAGGTGGCCATGGCTCCGGGAGCGACCGGAGGCAGCTCGACCCGGGCGCCGAGGTGGCCGAGCGAGAGCGGGACGAGGAGCGTCAGCGGGCCCGGCTGGAGCCCGCGGAGGTCGGCGAGGCCGTCGCGCAGGGGAGCGGTGACCCGGCGTCCGGAGGCGTCGACGACGACGACCTCGGCAGCCCGGACCGGACGCCGGTCGGCGCCGCGCACCCGCACCAGGAGCCGCGCCGTCTCGGTCGTCAGGTCGAGGTCGGCGTCGACCGTGCGGTCGGGGTCGACGGTGAGCGAGAGGGGCTCCGAGCAGCGCAGGCCGCGCGGGTCGCGGGCGGTGAGGGTCCAGGTGCCGGGGGCGAGGTCGCCCAGGTCGACCCGGCCGTGGCCGTCGGCGCGGACGTCGTGCTGGCCGCCGTCGGCGTCCGCAGCCGTCAGGTGCGCGAAGCGGGCCGGGCGCCCGTCGCGGGTGACGCGGACCCGGACGCGTGCGGCGCCGGTGCCTCTCACCCGTGTCGTGATCATGTCGCCGACGCTAGGCAGCGCACCTCAAGGCGGCATCCTCCGATCGGTCAAGAAAGGCTCAAGGCTGCGCGTCTACCGGCGGGGTCATCGCCCACCGGATCGTGCCGGTCGCGGCCGACCCGAGGGCGCGGACGACGGTGCGCTCGGCCACCGGGAGCCAGGGCAGCCGCAGCGGCGAGCGGGTCCAGCGCGGCATCAGCCCCACCGCGGCGGCCACCAGGACGCCGTACGCCGGGCGGGCGGCCAGGGGGAGCGGCGGGCGCAGCAGCAGGTAGCGCACCGCCTCGCGCGCCTCGGCGGTGCCGCGGAGCTCGGGGCGGTACGACGCCAGCGCGTCGGCGAGCTCGGCCTCCGTGGCCGGGACGTCGGTGGCCCCGAGCCGCAGCGCGACCTGGCCGGCCTGGGCGACGTACTCGTCGCGGCCCGCCTGGTCGAGCGGCTGCTTGCCGTACACCGTGTGGGCGCGCAGGAAGCTGTCGACCTCGGCCACGTGCACCCACCGCAGCAGGTGCGGGTCGGAGGCGGAGTACGACGTGTCGTCGGGCATCGTGCCGACGACCCGCCCGTGGATCGAGCGCACGATGTCGACCGCCCGCTCGGCGTCCGCCTCGGCCCCGAAGGTGGTCGTCGCCAGGAACGTGCTGGTGCGGTGCAGCCGCCCCCACATGTCGCCGCGGTAGCCGGAGTGCTCCGACACCGCCCGCATCGCCGCGGGGTGCAGGGTCTGCAGCAGCAGCGCCCGGATGCCGCCCACGAACATCGAGGCGTCGCCGTGCACGGTCGTGATCGGGCTGCCCGGCTCGAACCAGCGCGGCCCCTCGGTGCCGTGGATCCGGTCGCGCTTCTCGGGCCCGTCGGGCCCGGCCACGCGCAGGAACAGTGCCTGCCCCAGCCGCCCCCGCACCGTGTCGATCACGCTTTCGACCCTACGGACCCGCACTACACCCCAGTGGGCCCTCGGTGGTCGAGGAGGCCGGCCACGGCCGTCACGAGACCGCTCAGGACGACCAGGAACGCAGCCAGATGGTCTGGGGTGAGGAGGCCAGCGCGGCCGCGGCGGTCTCGGAGACCCGCTCGGCGACGTCGGTGACGACGTACCCCTGCTCGCCGCGGGTGGCGAGGTACTGGCCGGTGACGTTGACGCCCTGGTCGGCCAGCGTGGCGTTGAGCTCGGCGAGGACGCCGGGCACGTTGACGTGCAGGAACCCGACCCGCGACCCGACCTGCAGCTGCGGGGCCAGGACGGCGGGCACGTTGACCGACAGCTCCGTGCGCCCCTCGAGCGCGAACCCGGCGAGCTTGCCGGCCACGAACCAGCCGATCTCCTCCTGTGCCTCCTGCGTCGAGCCACCGACGTGGGGGGTGAGGATGACGTTGTCGAGCCCGCGCAGCGGCGACTCGAACTCGTCGCCCTGCGCCTTCGGCTCGACCGGGAACACGTCGAGCGCGGCACCCGCGATGTGGCCGGCCAGGATCTGCTCGCGCAGCGCGTGGGTGTCGACGACCATCCCGCGGGCGGCGTTGATGAACATCGAGCGCGGCTTCATCATCGCGAACTGCTCGGCGCCGAAGAAGCCGGCGTTGCCGGGCCTCCCGTCGACGTGCAGCGAGACGACGTCCGACTGGGCGAGCAGCTCGTCGAGGGTGTGCATCCGGCGGGCGTTGCCGTGGGCGAGCCGGTCGGCGGTGTCGAAGAAGATCACCCGCAGCCCGAGACCCTCGGCGACGTTGGAGAGCTGGGTGCCGATGTTGCCGTACCCGACGATGCCGAGGGTGCGGCCGCGGATCTCGTGGCTGCCCTTGGCCGACTTGTCCCAGACCCCGTCGTGCATCCGCTGCGTCTTCTCGGTGAGCCGGCGAGCGAGCGCGATGATCTCGCCGATCACCAGCTCGACGACGCTGCGCGTGTTGGAGTAGGGCGCGTTGAACACCGCGACCCCGCGCTCGGCGGCCGCCGGCAGGTCGACCTGGTTGGTGCCGATGCAGAAGCACCCGACGGCCAGCAGGTCGGGGGCGGCGTCCAGGGCCCGCGCGCTGATCGTCGTGTTCGACCGGATGCCGAGCAACGACACGCTCGGCAGGGCCTCGACGAGCTCGTCCTCGCTCATCGCCGCCGTCCGCAGCTCGACCTCGAACCCGCGACGCTCCAGCGTCTCGACCGCGACCGGGTGGATGTTCTCGAGCAGCAGTGCCTTCACGAGCGAGAAGCCTACGGAGCGGTCGGGCCCGCCCCGTCCCCGGTGGTGGGTTCGAGACGGGCCCGATGACGCCGCAGCACGCCCTCGAGGCGGGCCCGGGTGTACGGCGTGACCGCCGGGTCGCGCGGCGAGGGCCAGTCGGCGAGCTCGGCGTCCGCCTCGTCGAAGAACTCCTCGAGCGTCGACAGCATGCGCGTGGTCACGTCGATGGCGAGCGCCACCGAGTGCAGCCGCTCGGGAAACATCGGCCGCCCGTGGAACTCGTCGGTCGGGACGCGACCCTCGAGCATGTCGACGGGGCCGCCGTCCTCGAGGTACTCCTCGACGAAGCCCACCATCTCCTCCAGCATGGCCCGGGACGAGGTGGCGCTCGCGCGCAGCGTCGTGCGGAGGTCCTCGCTGCTGCCGAGGTCGCCGTAGAAGGCGCGCACGATCCCCTCGACCTGGAACCGGGGCTCCTCCGGCTCGGTGGCGACCCAGTCGTCGAGTGCACGGCGCCCGGCGTCGGTGATGGCATAGCGCTTGCGGGAGCGCCGACCGGCCGCCTCCTCCTCCACGACTGCCCACCCGAGCTGCACCAGGCGGGTCTGCTCGCGGTACAGGTGCCCCTCCGAGAGGGACCACACGAACCGCAGGCTGCGGCGCAGCTGGCGGGTCAGGTCGTAGCCGGTCCACGACCGGGTCGCCAGCATCCCCAGAAGTGCGTAGGTCGTGGTCGACGCCGAGATCATCCTTGCAGACTACTCGCATTGCGAGTAGTTTCCGGACAGGAGGTCGGGCATGTCAGGCATCGGAACCCTCAAGTGCGTGGTCGTCGACGTCGACGACCTGGAGGTCGCTGAGCGGTTCTGGTCGACGCTGACCGGGATTCCCGTGATCGAGTCGGTCTTTCCGGGGCGCTACTCCTACCTGGGACAAGCGGACCCGTGGCGCCACGAGGTGATCCTGCACCTGGTGGACGAGCCCAAGCAGGCGGAGACCAACCGCGCCCACGTCGACATCTGGGTGGCCGACGTCGACCATGCCCTCATCGAGATCGAGGAGATCGGTGGCCGGCTCAAGCGGGAGCCCAGCATCTACCCCCGCCCGGGCTCCTACGGCGACGAGCCGGCGCGGATCGACTGGGCGGTCGCCCAGGACCCGTTCGGCAACGAGTTCTGCGTCATCAGCGTCCTCGCGCCGGAGGAGGCGCGCGCCGTGCGCGACGCGGCCCTCCACGGGCCCGCCGACGACCGCGGGTGGCGACGGGCGGCCGGCCGGCTCCACCCGGCTGAGCCGCAGCGCGACGACGACACCGCACCATCGGAATCCCACGAGAAGGAGCACCATCATGAGCACCTCAGTCCAGTCCATGCCCGTCGAGGTCGCCCAGGGCGACCTGGTCACCCGCTACCTCGAGCTGGGGGAGATGGCGATCCGCCACTGCTCCCTGCCCGCCGGCACCGACATGGGGCCGGTCCTCCAGGGCCTGCCCAACGACCGCTGCCCCAGCCCGCACTGGGGCATCGTCCTGAAGGGGTCGATCCGCATCGACCACGCCGACGGCACCAGTGAGACCGCCAGCGCCGGCGAGGTCTACCACTGGCCGGCCGGTCACACGGGCGTCACCGACGAGTCGGTCGAGTTCATCGAGGTCGGGCCGGTCGTGGAGATGCGTGCGTTCAGCGAGCACGCGAAGGCCCTCTTCGCGCCCACGACCTAGGCGGTTGGGTTCCGCGCGGAAGTGGGTAGCACCCTCCGCATGGGATGGAACTGCACGATCGCCGTCGTCGACGGCGCCACGCTCGACGACCTCGCCGGCATCGGGTGGCGGGTCACCGGCGTGACCCTCGACTGGGAGACGGCGACGACGCTCGACAACGAGGGCTTCGCCGCCTGGGTCCAGGACGAGCGGGTCGTGATCGCCAGCGGCGGGCTGGAGCTGCAGGAGCAGGCGGAACGGCTCTCGGCGGTGGGGCCGGTGTGCTCGGCCCTCTTCCAGTCCGTCACCGACACCTACGAGTGGCGGATGGTCGGGCCCGACCGCCGCCGCACCTGGGCGTGGTCCGCCTACGAGCTCCAGGTCGACGAGGGCGAGCCGCACCCTGCGGAGACCGACGTCGACCGGCTCGACGAGGACGCCCTGTTCGACCTCCTCACCGGCGTGGCCGGCCTGCGCTTCGACGAGGAGCTGGAGGGGGCGCGGTTCGTGGTGCTCGACGTGCCCGGCACTCCCGAGCCGCCGGCGCCCACGAAGCGGCGCAGGCTGTTCGGTCGGGGCTGACGACCTACGCTCGAGACGTGCCCACCGCCGACGACTTCCTCGCCCTCGCGCGCAGCTCGCCGTGGCGGTTCACCGCGCTCCACTTCCGGCACCGCGACCCCGCCCGCGAGGTCGAGGCCTGGCTGCGCCGGCCCGGCGACCTGACCGTGCGGCACCCCGAGCACGGCGACACCCACGAGACCCACGCCCCCTACAGCGGCGGGTGGGTCTCGGTCAGCGACCACGCGGTCTCGCAGCCGGTGCCGGTCGAGGCGCAGGACGCCGTCCCCAGCTGCGCCCCGACGGCCTGGTCGCACGCCGTCCCGACGACCCTGCGGTCGAGTACGACGACCCGATGTACGACGACTACCAGTGGGTCGCGATGCTCGACCCGGTCGAGCTCAGCCACCACGTCACGGTCGCCGACGTCGAGGCCGGCGAGCGGCTGGGCCGTCCGGTGTGGCGGGCCCGGGTCTGGGCCGCGCCGGGCTACGAGCCCCGCTGCGGATGCTGCGCGCTGCTCTGGTCGGAGATCTCGGAGGTCGACGAGCAGGTGATCGGCGGCCCGACCGTGCGGGCCGAGAAGCCCGACGTGGTCTACCCCGACGGCTGGCACGTCGCCCTCGACGTCGGCACCGGCGTCGTCGTCGAGCTGCGGCCGGCCGGGCCAGCGCACGCCGACCACGCCGACCGATGGTTCGAGGTCGACGTGCTCGCCGTGGACGACGGCGTGCCGGCGACGAGCTGAGCCCGCGAGGCAACCTTTCGCCC
Source organism: uncultured Actinomycetota bacterium (assembly GCA_963825985.1). Taxonomy (GTDB): domain Bacteria; phylum Actinomycetota; class Actinomycetes; order Propionibacteriales; family Nocardioidaceae; genus Nocardioides. The sequence goes on from CAWGVK010000002.1 coordinate 832,728, forward strand.
GCTCGGCGCGTCTCTCGGGCATGGTCACCCGCCGTTCCCGCCTGCCCTCGCCCGTCCGCCTGCTCGGCGTCCTGCTGGCGGCCGCCCTCGCCGTGACCGTGGCCCCCGCCACCCCGTCGTCGGCCGCCCCCACCGCAGGTCGCGTGGCCGCGCCGTCCGGCACCGACGTCGGTCGCTGGGACGTCGCGCCCCTGGGCGAGGGCCGCTACCGGGTGTCGTGGACGTCGCCGACCGACCTCCAGCTCAACTCCGACCGGCCCACGATCGGCGGCGCCGGGCTGCGGTTCGGCCCTTCGACCGTCGCCGGCGACGCCCGCACGGTCGAGGCGGTGGTGACCGCCGTCCGGCCTCCCGACCCGGCCGACCTCGACGTCGTCCTCTCGGGGGACCGGCTCGACGAGAGCGGCGACGACCCGTCCACCCGCAGCGGCGGGACGCAGCCCCTGGCGCCGCCGACCACGCCGCTGCCGGCCGCCGACCCCGGTGTCCCGGGCCCGTTCACGACCGTCAGCAGCGACTACACCCTGCCGGGCGTCAAGCTGCCGGAGATGCCCCGGAAGATCGAGATGGTGGGCCACGTCGTCGAGCCGGCGCCCGACCAGGCCACCGGCCCGCGGCCGCTCGTGGTGTTCCTGCACGGCCGCCACGGCGTCTGCTACGACCCCACCGACGACGACGCCTACACCGAGGAGTGGCCGTGCTCCGGGGCGTTCGAGGAGATCCCGAGCCACCTCGGCTACGTGTACATCGCAGCAGCTGCTGGCCTCGCAGGGCTACGCGACGGTCTCGATCCGGGTCAACGGCATCAACGCCCAGGACTACCGGCTCGACGACGGCGGCGCCGACGCCCGGGCCGCGATCGTCGCGCCGACACCTCGACCACTGGGTCGGCCTGGCCGCCGAGCACCAGGTCGACCTCGACCAGGTCGTGCTCGTCGGCCACAGCCGCGGCGGCGAGGGCGTCGACCGGGCGGCCATCGAGATCCCGCTCTCCGCGCCGTACCGGATCGCCGGCCAGGTGCTCCTCGCCCCCACCGACTTCGCCTCCCACACCGCGCCGTACGTGCCGACCGTCACCGTGCTGCCCTACTGCGACGGCGACGTCTCCGACATCCAGGGCCAGAGGTTCACCGACACCGGCCGCGACCTGGTCGCCGGCGACACCTCGCTCGAAGAGCTCGGTGCTGGTGATGGGGGCCAACCACAACTTCTTCAACACCGAGTGGACGCCCGGAACCGCGGCCGCTCCGTCGTTCGACGACTGGGGCGGCGAAGCCCGACGAGCCGTGCGGCCGGAAGCACCCGGGGCGGCTCAAGGCCGGCCAGCAGCGGGCCGTGGGCAAGGCCTACATCGCCGGTGCCGTGCCGCTCTTCGCCGGTGACGACGCCTACCTGCCGCTGTTCGACGGCTCGCCGGTGACCGTCGCCTCCATCGGCGACGCCGACGTGCGCAGCCACGCGATCGGCGGCGGCCGCGCGCAGCGGCGTCCCGGCCTCGAGGCCACGCCGACCGTGCCGAACGCCCGCGCCGACACCCGCCTGTGCAGCGGCGTGGTCTCCGGCGACGCCGGCTCGTTCGGCAGCTGCGGACGCGACGTGCGCACCGAGATCGCGCCGCACTGGATCCTCCGGGGCGAGGGCGCGCCGAGCCGGAGGTTCTTCGAGATGGCGTGGACGCGGCCCGGCGCGGTCGGAGGGCTCCGCTTCGACCGCCCGCTCGACCTCACCAGCGACCGGCTCGAGCTGCGCACCATCGTCGACCCGCGCGCGGGCGCGGTCGACCTGCAGGTACGGGTCACCGACGGCAACGGCGCCAGCGCGACCCTCGACCCGGAGGGCGGCCGGGTCGTCGAACCGCTCCTGACGGCGCAGTACCTCACCAAGCTGTGGGCCCAACCCGTGCTCGTCGACGCGACCGGTGCCACCGGCGTCGACCTCGCCGACATCCGCTCCGTCGAGCTCGTCGGCGGCGGTGCCCGCGGCCGGGTGTGGGTGACCGACCTGGCCGCCGCTCCGGCGGGCCTGGCCGCCGTGCCCGACATCCGGCTGCCGCAGGTCAACCTCGGCGACCTCGAGCTGGTCGAGGGCGACCCGGCCGGCGACCAGGAGGAGGCACGCCGGGTCGCGCGCGTCCCGTTCACCATCGCCGGCGAGGTCACCCGGCCGTCGCGGTTCGTCGTCGTCACCGCCGGCCAGGAGCTCGGCAGCCAGCACCGGTTCACCATCGAGGTGGCCCCGGGCCAGACCTCCGGCACCATCCCGGTCGCCTACAGCGTCGACCGGCTCGACGACTACGACGCCCAGACGATCCTCAGCGTCTGGCCCGTCAGCGGCCTGACCACCGACGACTACCTCGGCACCCTCTCGATCAGCGACGACGACCCGAGCCCGCAGGTGCGGGTCACGACCAGGGCCGTGCGTGAGGGTGGGCGGATCGTGTTCCGGGTCAGCCTCTCCGGCCCCGTCGGCTACGACAGCTCCGCGAACCTCGAGGTGGTCAAGGGTCCCGGCGAGGACCTCCGTGCCGCCGACGTCCCCCGCCCCTGGCTGAAGCGGATCCTCGGCGACGACATCGTGCCGAACCGACCCCTGTGGCGCAGCGGCATCTACGTGGGAGGCGAGATCCGCGCCGGCAAGCGGACCGTCGACCTGGTGATCCCGACCCGCACCGACCGTCGGCGCGAGGGCGTCGAGAGGCTCACGGTGCGGCTCTACGTCGGCAACGAGCGCGTCCGCCGGACCGTCACGGTGCGCGACGCCCGTTAGGCCGGCAGGTCATCGGCGTCGACGATCCGGTACGCGTAGCCCTGCTCGGCGAGGAAGCGCTGGCGGTTCTGGGCGAAGTCGGCGTCGACGGTGTCGCGGGAGACGATCGTGTAGAAGTGCGCGGTCTTGGCCGTCCGCCTTGGGGCGCAGCAGCCGGCCGAGGCGCTGGGCCTCCTCCTGGCGGGAGCCGAAGGACCCGGAGACCTGGATGGCGACCGCGGCCTCGGGCAGGTCGATGGAGAAGTTCGCGACCTTGGAGACCACCAGCAGCCCGATCTCGCCGGTGCGGAACGCCTCGAAGAGCCGCTCCCGCTCCTTGACCGGGGTCTCGCCCTTGATCACCGGGGCGCCGAGGTGCGTCGGCGAGCTCGTCGAGCTGGTCGAGGTACTGCCCGATCACCAGCGTCGGCTCGCCCGGCGTGCTGCGCGACCAGCTGCTCGGCACGACCTGGGTCTTGGCGTGCGTGCACGAGGCCAGCCGGTAGCGCTCCTCGGCTCGGCGGTCGCGTAGGCCAGCCGCTCGCCGTCGGGCAGGGTCACCCGCACCTCGACGCAGTCGGCCGGCGCGATCCAGCCCTGCGCCTCGATGTCCTTCCACGGCGCGTCGTAGCGCTTCGGCCCGATCAGGGAGAACACGTCGCCCTCGCGGCCGTCCTCGCGGACCAGCGTCGCGGTCAGGCCGATCCGGCGGCGGGCCTGCAGGTTCGGCGGTCATCCGGAAGATCGGCGGCGGGCAGCAGGTGCACCTCGTCGTAGACGATCAGGCCCCAGTCGCGCGCGTCGAGCAGCTCGAGGTGCGTGTAGACGCCCTTCCGGCGGTGGTCAGCACCTGGTACGTCGCGATGGTGACCGGCCGGACCTCCTTGACCGACGCCGGAGTACTCGCCGATCTCCTCCTCGGTCAGCGAGGTGCGCCGGAGCAGCTCGTCCTTCCACTGCCGGGCGCTGACGGTGTTGGTGACCAGGATCAGCGTGGTCGCCTGCGCGTGCGCCATCGCGGCCGCGCCGACCAGCGTCTTGCCGGCGCCGCAGGGCAGCACGACGACGCCGGAGCCGCCGTGCCAGAACGACTCGGCCGCGTCGCGCTGGTAGTCGCGCAGCGTCCAGTCGGTCTCGTCGAGCGCGATCGGGTGGGCCTCGCCGTCGACGTACCCGGCCAAGTCCTCGGCCGGCCAGCCGAGCTTGAGCAGCGCCTGCTTGAGGTTGCCGCGCTCGGAGGCGTGCACGACGACGGTGTCGTCGTCGAGCCGGGCGCCGAGCATGCCGGCGACCTTCTTGGCCCGCAGCACCTCCTCGAGCACCGGCCGGTCGGTGCTCGACCAGCACCAGCCCGTGGACCGGGTGCTTCTCGAGGCGGAGCCGGCCGTAGCGGGCCATCGTCTCGGCGACGTCGACGAGCAGCGCGTGCGGGACGGCGTAGCGGCTGTAGCGTCGAGCAGCGTGTCGACCACCTGCTCGGCGTCGTGCCCGGCCGCGCGGGCGTTCCAGAGGCCCAGCGGCGTGAGCCGGTAGGTGTGGATGTGCTCGGGCGAGCGCTCCAGCTCGGCGAACGGCGCGATCGCCTTGCGGCACTCGGCGGCCTGCGCGTGGTCGACCTCGAGGAGGAGGGTCTTGTCCGACTGGACGATCAGGGGGCCGTCGTTCACCGGCCGAGTCTACGGAGGAGCGGTCACGCGAGTTCCACGGCGAGGTCGAGGTGGCTGGCGTGCCGGGTCCGTGCTCCCGGCTGTGAGTTTCACCGGTTAACCGGTGAAACTCCGGGTTCTGGTACGAAGTTTCGTACCAGAACCGTGAGTTTCGGGCGCCTCGCGTGCTGGGGCACGGTGTGGCTCCATCGGTGGTCCTCGGTCACCCATCAAGCTTCGCGCACCCGGAGCCATGGCAGGACCCGCTCATGATCCGACGCAGCATGCTCGCCCTGACCGCGCTCGTCCTGGTCCTCGCGCTCACCGCCTGCGGCGCCGACGACGACGGCCACGCTGACGCCCCGCCGACGTCCGAGTCGACCGAGCCGCCCCCGACGTCGACGGCGACCCACCGAGCCCGACCGAGCCCACCCAACCCACCGAGGCACCCGCCACCCCCGAGCCGGGCACTGTCGAGGCCGACGCCGCCGACGACTGGGTCGAGCTCCTCGACACCCTCATCGACCCCTCGGTCGCGCCCGCCGACCGGCTCGAACGAGGTCGACGAGGGCGCCGACCTCGCGCCGCTGCTGCGCGAGATCGACACCCAGCTCGCCGGGTTCGAGACCGAGTTCAGGGTGCTCGACGCGCGCGTCGCCGGCGCCGACGGCGTGGCCAGCGTGAAGGTGCTCAGCGAAGGCGAGCGGTTCGAGGGGCCGCCGACGGCGTTCGTGCTCGTCGACGGCGAGTGGCTGCTGACCCATGACGGCGCCTGCGGCCTCTTCCAGCTGGCCGGCATCCGCTGCCCCTGAGCCCGGAATCCGGGTGACCACCTCACCGGCCCGCCCCTAGGGTCGGTCGGGTGAGCGAGCCGCTGACCTACGACGTCCTGGATCTCGACGACGGGTCGGCGGCCGGCGTCGCGAGGCTGCACGCATGGAGCGCGGCACTCCACCGGAGCTTCCTCGAGCCCCGGCCCGACGACGAGCGGGTCCAGCGACTCATCGACAACGGGCGGGCCCACGACGCTCGCGTGGTGGGCGTGTGGCGGACCGACTCGTCGCTGCCCGGGGCGGAGGTGCCGGTGGCGACGTTCGCGAGCTGGCAGGGATCGCTCACCGTCGCGCCCGGCCGGTCGCTGCCCCTGCACATGATCACCGACGTCACCGTGGCGCCCACCCATCGCCGGCAGGGACTGGCCCGCACCCTGATGCGCGACGACCTCGCCCATGCGGTCGATCAGGGTCGGCCGGTGGCCGCTCTCACCGTCTCCGACGGGAGCATCTACGGCCGCTTCGGCTTCGGGGTCGCCACCCGCCAGCGGCACGTCACTGTCGACCTGACCGGCCGGTTCGGGCTGCGGCGTCCGAGCGACGGCGACGGCACGCTCGTCCTGGTCGACCCCCAGGTGGCCTGGCCGCACGTGCAGGAGGTCTTCGCCGCGCACCACGCCGCCACCCGAGGGTCGGTGGCGCGGCCGCAGTTCTACGAGTCCATCCTCACGGGGTCCTTCGACTGGGACGGCGGCGGAGCCAACCGCAAGCTGCGCGCGGTCGTGCACCTGTCTCCCGCCGGCGCCGCCGACGGCTACGTGCTCTACGAGACCGTCGGCGAGGTCGACGGTCTGCAGACCATCGACGTGGTCGACCTCGTCGGCCTCACCCCCGACGTCCAGCTGCGACTGTGGCGCCACCTCGCCGACATCGACCTCGTGCAGCAGGCGCGCTGGCGGCGGGCGCCGTTCTCGTTCCCGCTCGACTGGGCGCTCACCGACCCGCGCGTCGTGGCGACCACCAAGGTGGCCGACATGTTGTGGGTTCGTGTCCTCGACATCGCCACCGCTCTCGAGGCTCGGGCGTGGGGAGTCGACGGTTCGGTCGTGCTCGACGTCGCCGACCCGCTCGGCCATGCTGCGGGACGCTGGCGGGTGGAGGTGTCCGGAGGCGCAGCCAGGGTGTGCGCCACCGACGATCCCGGTGACCTGGCCCTCGAGGCCGACACCCTCGGAGCGCTCTACCTCGGCGGGGTCCACACCGACGTCCTCTCAGCCGCGGGTCGGCTCCGCGGGACGCCCGACGTCGTGGCGCGCTGGGCCGCGATGGCCGACGTCGGCCCGGAGCCCTACTGCACGACGGGCTTCTAGCTCGTCAAGGCGCGTACGGTCGTGATCCGGTGCACCGCGAACGACCGCACGTCGTCGGCGCGGTGGTCGCGGGCGGTCAGCGAGCCGCCCTCGATCGAGATCGGGTCGACCACCCGGTCGGAGGAGACGCCCTGGTTGTCGACGTACCCGATCAGCACGGTCGCGCCCGCCTCGATCGCCTCGCGCAGGGCCGCCATCGAGCCGGACGGCGTCAGCGGCGTCGCCGGGGTGGCCGGCCGGGCCGCCGAGGCCCGGTCGCCCGATCGGATCGCGGTGACCACCGACGCCACCCGCGCGGTCTCCCGCACCGACCGCATCGAGGGCCGGCGCTCGCGCGGCGGGCGCGCGCGCAGGGCGTCGGGCCGGGTGACCTGCACCGAGCCGTCGGCGGCCTCGACCACCGGTGCCGTTCCGAGCTCGCGGAGCCGGGGGAGGAGGACGTCGACCGGGATCGTGCTGATCAGCACCGTCGGCGCGATCCGGCGCAGGCCGAGCGCGCGGGCCTTCGGGTGGTGGAGCAGCTCGCTCAGCGCCGCCTCGTCGTCGGCGCGCAGGAACGCCTCGGCGTGCCCGACCCGCACCGTCCCGAACGTGCGCACCGTGTCGTCGACGAGGTAGGTCAGCGGCTGCGGCACGGCGTGCGTGACACCGAGCCCAGGAAGTCGTGCAGCTCGACGGCGGTCCAGCCGACGTCGAGCGCCCGGCGTACCGACGACGACGTGAAGCGGTAGACCGTCGCCCCGCCGCGCGACTCGACGTCGGCGACCAGCTGCAGGGTGCGGGCCAGCGCCGACTCGAGCGGACCGGGTGCGACCGCGGTCAGGTCGGCCTGGATCAGCACGTGGTCGACCGGCTCGGGCAGCAGCGCGGCCAGGGCAGGGGTGGGGTCCTGGTCTTCCAGCAGCAGCCGTGAGTACGACGCCAGCCCGTCGAGCCCGGTGACACCCATGGCGGCGGCCTCGGTCATCGTCCACGCCACCTGCTGGGAGCGCGAGCGGGGCCGGCGCGGCCGGTGCCACGCCACCTGCTCGACCAGCGACGGCAGCCCCGTGGCGGCCGCCAGCGTGGTGCCCGGCGCCAGCCCGGCCAGCGCCGCCAGGGTGCCGGCCCGCGCCTCGGCCATCGCGTACGACGCCAGCTCGGGCGCGAGAGCGTTCCAGGTCTTCCCGGCCGCGTCGCGGGAGCCGACCAGGCCGGGGAGCCGGGGGCTGTCGAGCCACGCCCGCACCAACGTCACCCAGCGCTGAGCGGGCGACTCGCCGGTCCACACGTCGAAGGCGTCGGTGGGCACCCACACGGGGTCGCCGTCGGCGTCGGCGCGGTGGCCGAGCAGCCCGGCCGCCGACGCGGTCTCGACCACGAGCGCCGCCGTCGCCTCGTCGACCTGCAGCAGCGTGGTGGCCGCCTTGAGGTCGCGGACGCCGAGCCCGCCGCTGCGCAGCACCCCCGGCGGGTGGGCGCCCCAGTGGTCGAGCAGCAGCTCGACTCGCCGCACCATCTCGAAAGCGGCACCGGCCGCGGCACGGTCGACGAGGGCGGGAGAGCGCTCGCTGGTCGCGACCGGCGGGACGACGTCGACCGGCTCGGTCGTCGTCCGGCCGCCGCGCAGCGCCAGGCCCACCTCGCCCGGCGCCTGGACCACCACCGCGCCGGTGCGCGGCACCAGCAGGCGCCGCGCGAGCAGCTCCTCGGCCGGCGTGGCGGCGTCCTCGGGCAGCACGGTGTGACGAGCCGTGCCCGTCGTCGCCTCACCGCCGTTGTCGACGACGTGCTCCAGCAGGGCCCGGGCGGGCTCCGACAGCTCGGCGACGCGGGCGGCGACCTCGGCCGGCGCGGCGGCGTCCGCCGAGCGTGGCCGCAGGCCGCTCGTGCCCGGCCCGGCACCCAGGGCGTCGGCCACGCCCGACATGGCTCGCAGGCCGCCGGTGGACTCCCAGACGAGCCCCAGATCGACCAGTCGACCGAGGGCACCGTCGACAGCGGCGGCCGAGGCGTGGATGATGCTCCGCACGTCGGAGGGCGTGGTTTGACCGGCGACGACGAGGGCATCAAGCACGGAGAGCTCGAGCCGAGTCAGTGCGTCGAGTGCCCTCGACAGCGAGGCGCGGACCGCGGCTCGCGAGGCAAGTTGTCCGAAGTCGTGAGGGGCGGGTGTGGTCAGGTCAGGGCGGGCGATGAGCAGCCCGGCAACACGCTCGTCCGGCCAGCTGCGCAGCTGGTCCGCGAACGAGCGGAAGCCCGCTGCCCTGGTGACCATCCCACCAACGCTAGTGGTAGGGCGGAGCGGCGCGTGACGGGTGTCGAGCTGCACCACGGCGCCGCCACCGACGTCGGCCGGGTCCGCGAGATCAACGAGGACGCGTTCCTCGTCGCGCCTCCGGTCTTCGTGGTGGCCGACGGCATGGGCGGCCACGACCGCGGCGACGTCGCCAGCCGGATCGTCGTGGAGGAGTTCGCCCGGCTCGCCGACTCCGGCTACGACCCCCAGCGCGGCCCCGAGATCATCGCCGAGACCCTGCGCGAGTGCCAGGCCCGGATCGCCGAGTACGACGACGGGCAGCGCGCCATCGGCGCCGCCGACTTCGCGGCCGGCACCACCGCCGTCGTCGCCCTGCTCATCGAGCAGTCCACCGAGCCGAAGTGGCTCCTGGCCAACCTCGGCGACTCCCGCATCTACCGCTACAACGACGGCAGCCTCGAGCAGGTCAGCGTCGACCACAGTGTCGTGCAAGAGCTCGTCGAGGCCGGCGTGATCACCGTCGACGACGTCGCCTCCCATCCCGAGCGCCACATCATCACCCGCGCCCTCGGCGGACGCGGGAGCGTCGAGGCCGACTACTTCGTGCTCCCGCTGTCGGGGGCCGAGCGGCTGATGCTGTGCTCCGACGGCGTCAGCGGCATGATCGACGACGAGACGATCGGCGAGATCCTGGCGACGACGTCCGACCCGCGCGACGCCGCCGACCAGGTCGTGGCGGCGGCCGTGGCGGCCGGTGGGCGCGACAACGCCACGGCCGTGGTCGTCGATGTGGTGGGATTGGTCGACGACCGACCGTACGACTCCGACGCGCAGCGCGTGAGTCTCGAGCAGAAGTTGGGAGCGCTGCCATGACCGAGCAGGCGAACGCCGGCACCTGGTCCTACCGTCCCGGATCGTGGTTCGGTGTGTTCGGCGCGGCCACCACGTTGCTGCTGCCGGCCTCCGAGAAGGCCCGGGTGGGCGACCTGTGGTCGCGGATCGACGACGGTGCCGGCTTCGACGACGTCCTCGACGCGTTGCTGCAGTCGGGCCTCGGGGTGCTGCCGGGCTTCGTGCTCATCGGCAGCGGCGAGGGACCGACGAAGATCCTGGTGCGCGGCGCGTCGGTGCGGGCCACCGTCACCACCGCCGACGACGACGTCGTCCTCGACGGCTCGACGGTCACGACCTGGGTCGAGCGGACCCTGCCCGACGTCACGGCGCTCACGGTCACCGTCGACGGCAGTGTCGATGGCGGGGACGCCGACAGCGACGCCGCGACCGACGACCTGCCCATCCACGGCGGGCTGGTGCGCGTCGGCCGGGTCGACCACCCGCCGTACGCCGCGCCGACGCCCGACGACGACGACCGTGTCCCGGTGGCCGAGGTCGAGCCCGCCGTCCCGCCGGCCTTCGAGCTCGACAAGCCGGCCGAGGAGCCCGAGCCCGACGGCACCGAGCTGATGGAGACCGTCGAGCCCGACGAGCCGGCCCAGGAGTCCTCGCCGCTCGACGACGACGGCGACACCAGCAACATGGGCTCACCCGTGTCGACGCCCCGACCCTCGCTCCCGCTCCCGCCGGGGCCGCCCAGCGCCCCGGCCTGGCCGAGCGACGGTCCGACGCCGCCCCCGCCGCCGCCGTTCGCACCGCCGGGCCTGCCGCCGTCCGAGATGCCGCCGGAAGAGGCCTCCGACGTCCTGCCGCAGCCGCTGACCGACCCACCCGGCGAGCCGCCGCCGGCCCCGCCGACGACGGTCGGGCCCGGGCCCGACCACGACGGCCTGACCCAGGCCGGCGTCGACCCCGAGGAGTTCTCGCGCCCCCAGCCGGGCATCCCGGGCCAGCCGATGGCGCCCAGCATCGGCCGCTCGGTCGCCAAGCTGGTCATCTCCAACGGCGACACGGTGGAGGTCGACCGGGTCGTGCTGGTGGGCCGCGCCCCCGAGGCGCGCCGCTTCACCACCACCGACCAGCCGGTCCTCGTCACCGTGCCCAGCCCGCTCCACGAGATCTCCTCGACCCACGTCGAGATCCGTCCGGGCTCGGGTGCCGACCACGGCAGCGCCGTCGTGACCGACATGGGCTCGACCAACGGCACCGTGCTGGTCCAGCCGGGCCTGGCGCCCGAAGAGCTCAAGCCTGGCATCGCCGTGCAGCTGATCCCGGGGGCGATCATCAACCTCGGTGACGGCGTCACGATCCAGGTCACCCACCCCTGACACCGAGAAAGTGCTGATGAATCCGCCCACATCCGGGGAGGCGGTGACCTACCCCGCCGCAGAGCTCGACCGCCGCTTCTACGCCTTCGCGATCGACCGACTGATCGCCTGGGGCATCTTCGCCGGCGTCGGCTACCTGGTGTGGCGCTCCTTCTTCGACGACGACAAGGTCGCCGCCGGCATCGGGGTGATCGCCGGCACGGTCGTGCTGGTCTCGGTCGCGTACGCCGTCCTGCTCGGCGTCGCGGGTCTCTCCCCGGGCAAGGCGCTGGTCGGCCTGCGGGTCGTCCGCGACAGCGACGGTCGCCCGATCGGGGTCTCGAAGGCGCTGGTGCGCACCGCCGTCCTCGGCATCTTCACGCTGCCCACCGTCGGCCTGGGCGTGGCCACCCTGGCGTGGACGGCGGTGATGGACCCCGGCGGCCGCCGGCGCGGCGGCCACGACCGGATGACCGACGCCGTCGTGGTCGACGTCCGGCCGGTGCCGGCCGCCGACGCCGACGACGACGACCGGCCCCGCGCCATCGTCAACCTCACCGCGATGCGGCTGATGCCCTCGCCGCCACCCGACCCGGTCGTGGCCCCCGTCCAGCCCCCGACGCCCACGCCGATCCCGACCCCCGCGCGTCCCACCCCCGCGGTCCGGGCTCCCTCGCCGCCGTCGGCACCGACGCCACCGGCCCCGGCCGCGCCACCGGCTCCGACCCCACCGGCACCGTCGCCCCCGCCGACCGAGCGGCCCGTCGAGCCGTCGCCCCCGCAGCCGTCCGAGCAGGCCACGGTGGTGCCGGTCGACGACCCGCTCAGCGGTCCGACCGTGCGCCGTCCCGACCCCGACCCGGTCGCCGGGCCGCTGCCCCGGTGGCGGGTCAGCTTCGACACCGGCGAGTCGTTCCTGGTCGAGGGCCTGGCGCTGGTGGGTCGGCGCCCCGAGCCGCGGGCCGGTGAGCCGGTGCGCCACCTGGTGCCGCTCCGCTCCTCCGACATGTCGCTGTCGAAGACGCACGCCCAGTTCCAGGTCGTGCCCGACGGGGCGCTGGTCGTGATGGACCGCGGCTCCACCAACGGCTCGGTCGTCGTCCGCAAGGGCGTGTCGAAGTCGCTCACCGCCGGGCGTCCCTCGACGCTGCTCGACGGCGACACCGTCCGCTTCGGCGACCGCACCATGACCGTCGTCAAGGACGTCACGACCCCGTAGGGCTACGGCTACTGGGGGTCGGGCACCGAGTCGAACACGTCCGGGCGGCCGATGAACTCGGCATGGTCGAGCGGCCACACCAGCGAGAAGACCTTGCCCACCACGAGGTCGAGTGGCACGAACGGCTTGTCGGGGTTGCACTGCTTGGCCCTCGGCCCGCACAGACGGGCCGAGGAGTCGGCGGAGGCGGCGCGGTTGTCGCCCATCACGAACAGCCGGTCGGCGGGCACGGTGACCTCCCAGTCCTCGGCGCACTGGTTGACCATCGGGCCGTCGCAGTCGCGCTGGGGCTGGATGAAGCCGTCCTCGTCGATCGCCTCGCCGTTGATCATCAGGTGGCCCTCGTCGTCGCAGCACTTGATGACGTCGCCCGGCGTCCCGATCACGCGCTTCACCAGGTGCCCGCCGGTCGGGTAGAGGCCGATCTTCGCCAGGCCCTTCGCGAGCACGGTCTGCGGGCCGGCCTCGGGGCCGAGCAGCCAGCCGCCCGGGTCCTCGAACACGATCACGTCGCCGCGCGAGGGTGAGCCGCCGAACCAGTACGACACCTTCTGCACCAGGATCCGGTCGTTCTTGACCAGGCCGGGCTCCATCGAGGCCGACGGGATGTAGAAGGCCTGCACCAGGAAGGTCTTGATCAGCAGCGCCATCACCAGCGCCACCGCCAGCAGCACGATGGTCTCGAGCCACAGCGGCGCCCGGCGCTTGTGCCCGGTGCCCTCGGTGGCGTCCTCGGCGTCGGCGTCGTCGTCGGCCGGCTCGTCGTGGCCGGTGACGGCGGTGGTCTCGGACGGGGTCGCGTCGGAAGCGTCGGGCTGCTTCTCGAGGGCGGGCCGGCGCGGCTCGTCGTCATCTGGCACGACAGGGAATCTACGCCAGCCTCCCTGAGGGGCGTGCCTCCGGAGGTGCCGTGGCGCCGGCCCGGGCCTCTGTTCTCCCCGCGTGACGCCCGTTACGTTCGGGTCCATGGAGTCCTACGCCCAGGGTGAGACCGACCAGCCGCTGCTCGAGGAGACGATCGGGGCGAACTTCGCCCGCACGGTCGCGGCGCATCCCGACCGGGAGGCCCTGGTCGAGGTCGCCACCGGACGGCGCTGGACATGGACCGAGCTCGACCGCGACGTCGACGCCGTGGCCCGCGGACTGGTCGCGGCCGGGCTCGAGGTCGGCGACCGGGTCGGCATGTGGGCGCCGAACTGCGCGCAGTGGACCATCGCGCAGTTCGCCACCGCGAAGGTCGGGATCGTGCTGGTCAACGTCAACCCGGCGTACCGCACCCACGAGCTCGCGTACGCCGTGAACCAGAGCGGGATGCGGATGCTGCTGTCGGCGAGCGCGTTCAAGACCAGCGACTACCGGGCGATGGTGGGCGACGTGGAGTCGGAGTGCCCTGGCCTCGAGCGCACGGTCTTCGTCGACACCGACGACTGGGCCGAGCTCGTGGCCGCGGGGGAGTGGCTGCCGGCGTCCGCGGTGGCCGACCGGATGGCCGGGCTGGCGCCGTCCGACCCGATCAACATCCAGTACACCTCGGGCACCACCGGCCGTCCCAAGGGCGCGACCCTGAGCCACCGCAACATCCTCAACAACGGCTACTTCACGACCGAGACCATCAACCTCACCCACGACGACCGGCTCTGCATCCCGGTGCCCTTCTACCACTGCTTCGGCATGGTGATGGCCAACCTCGGCTGCACCAGCCACGGCGCCACCATGGTGATCCCCGGCCCGGCGTTCGACCCCGCCGTGACCCTGCAGGCGGTCGAGGACGAGCGCTGCACCGTGCTCTACGGCGTCCCGACGATGTTCATCGCGATGCAGAACTCGCCGGGGTTCGCCGAGCGCGACCTGTCGTCGCTGCGCAGCGGGATCATGGCCGGCTCGATCTGCCCGGTCGAGGTGATGAAGCACTGCATCGACGACATGCACATGAGCGAGGTGTCGATCGCCTACGGCATGACCGAGACCTCGCCGGTGTCGTGCCAGACCCGCGCCGACGACGACCTCGACCGTCGTACGGCGACCATCGGTCGCGCCCACCCCCACGTGGAGATCAAGGTGGTCGACCCGGGCACCGGCGAGACCGTGCCGCGCGGCGAGCCGGGAGAGTTCTGCACCCGCGGTTACTCGGTGATGCTCGGCTACTGGGACGACGACGCGAAGACCGCCGACGCCATCGACGCCGACGGCTGGATGCACACCGGCGACCTCGCCGAGATGCGCGACGACGGCTACTGCAACATCGTCGGCCGGATCAAGGACATGGTCATCCGCGGCGGCGAGAACATCTACCCCCGCGAGATCGAGGAGTTCCTCTACCAGCACCCCGACATCGAGGACGTCCAGGTCGTCGGCGTTCCCGACGAGAAGTACGGCGAGGAGCTCTGCGCCTGGGTCAAGATGAAGGCCGACGCCGAGCCGCTCGACGCCGACGCGGTCCGCGCCTACACCACCGGCAAGCTCGCCCACTACAAGATCCCGCGCTACGTGCTGGTCGTCGACGAGTTCCCGATGACCGTGACCGGCAAGATCCGCAAGGTCGAGATGCGCGAGAAGTCGACGGCCGAGCTCGGGCTGGGCTGATCGTCGAACTCCTCTCCCGGACTGCACCAACGACGCAATCGCGCGGATCACTGCGCGCCCACGTCGCGCCCGCACCTGGCGGGCTAGCGGGCGACGACGACCGGGATCCGGGTGACGGTGCCGGTGGCGCCGCGCCACACCACGTACCCGTCGTCGAGGCGGGCGCCCCCACGACCGGAGACGCGGACGCGGAAGGTCACGCTCTCGCCGGGACCGAGACGGACGGCGGCGGGGGTGACGACCACGTCGCGACGGAAGCCGCGGGCCGAGGAGGAGAAGTAGAGCCGGCGTCCGGTGACGTTGGTGACGGTGCGGCGCGCCGTGAGGGAGCCGTCGGTGAGGACGACCGACGGGGTGTTGAGGCCGGTCCGCCGCCCCTCGAACCACGCCCGGTAGGCGCCGGGAGCGACGAGGTAGGCGAGTCCCGGCCGGCGGGCGTCGTGGCCGCGGACACTGCCGGCGCCGCCGTGCAGGACCGGGCTGCTGCGGATCGGTCGGGCCGTGGTGACCAGGGCCGAGCGCACCTCACCGGCCGTGGATCCGCGGCCGAGCAGGGTGGCGGCGACCCCGGCGGTGTACGCGGTGGCGGCCGACGTCCCGCTCACGAAGCCCCACCCGGAGCCGCCCGAGCCCGACGGCACCGCGCCGAGCACGCCGCTGGCGGGCGCCAGCACGTCGGGCTTGACCACGCCACCGGTGACGACACCCGTGGCGGAGAACTCGGCCACGCGCGGACGACGCGACACCGTGCCCTGCGGCTCCAGCCGCAGCCGACCACCGGGATGGGCCCGGGCCCAGCGGACCAGCTGACGGCCAGGCCGCTTGTCGAGGTGGACGGTCGGGACGCTGTGGATGTCGGCGGCCACGAGCCCGTGCCGCCGGTTGACCAGCACCATCGCTGCCCCGTCGGCCAGGGCGACGGCCCGCGACTTGTCGACCCGCCCGACCCGACCGCGCGCGCACACCACGACCGCGCCCGAGACCCGGGCAGCGTCGAGGCTGCCCGGGGCGCACACGCGGGCATCGGCGCGACGAGCGCCGGCGGAGCGGACGTCGGCGCCCAGCCACACCCGCGCCGGTCCGACCGCGCGCTGCGAGAGCATGGCGCCGGCCAGCCGCCGGCCGCCGGGGAACACGACCCGGCCGCGCCGGGCGTCGCCGCTGGCGCCCCCGACGGTGGTGACCCAGGGTGCCGGGTGCGCGGCGACCGCGCCGTCGCCCTCGGTGTCGTTGCCGGCCGCCGCCGTGACCACGACGCCGGCCTCGGTGGCGCCGAGCAGCGCCAGCTCGACGGTGTCGATCTCGGGCGGCCCGCCGACGGAGAGACTGAGGACGTCGACGCCGTCGCGGGTCGCGTCGTCGATCGCGGTCACCAGGTCGGCGGTCGCGCAGCCGTCGCGCTCGGGGTCGGGGGCGCTCCAGCACGCCTTGTAGACGGCGAGCCGGGCCTCCGGGGCCAGGCCGCCGAAGCGGCCGAGCCGCTCACCGCCGACCCGCACCGGCACGCCGGCGTTGCCGGCCGCGATCGAGGACATCTGGGTGCCGTGGCCGTCGGTGTCGCGGGGCGAGAGGACAGCCGTGGCGCGCAGGGAGTCGGCACCGAACCCGTCGACGTACCACCGGGCCCCGACCACCTTGCCGTTGCACTCGGCGTCGTCCCAGTCGTCGCCACCGACGCACGCACCGCCGAAGTCGCCGACACCACCGCCGGCGGACTGCCGCTGGGCGAACGACGGGTTGTCGGGGGCCAGTCCGGTGTCGACGACCCCGATCACCACACCGCCGCCGCCACGCGTGCGGCCCGTGGGCCCGAGCGGCCGGTCGGCGGGCGTCCCGGCCAGGGGGCGCACCTCGTTCGGCTCGACCAGCGCCACCTCGGGCAGCCCGGCCAGCGTGTCGACCTGGTCGTCGTCGAGCCGCACCGCGAAGCCGTTGAGCGCCGACGTCCACCGGTAGACGGGCTCGGCGCCGCCGAGCAGGTCGAGGACGGCGTCCTGCCGGTGCCGGGCGCGCAGGTCGCTCAGCAGTCGCGACACCGTCCCGCCGGTCGCGCCGACGTCCTCGTGGAGGGTGACGAGGTAGAGCCGCGTCTCGCCGTCGACGGGGGCGAAGTCGTCGTCCGCGGCGGCCTGAGGGGGAGGCGCGACGACACCCGCGACCAGCGTCGAGCCGACCGCGCCGGCCACGACGAGGCGCCGCGCCCAGGCGCGTACGACCCCTCGACCCCTCGACATGCTCGTGCCCTCCCGACGTCCGGAGTCGTCCATTCTGGCGCACGAACCCCACCCGTCGCACCTGGAGGCTCTCGGTGGCCTTCTACGCTGGTGCCGTGCCCGCCCCGCTCGTCGTCGGTTTCGACCTCGACATGACGTTGATCGACACCGTGCCGGGCTTCGGTGCGGTGCTCCGAGAGCTGGGTGGCGAGCTCGGCGTCGACTTCCCGGTCGAGGAGATGACCGCCGCGCTGGGGCCGCCGCTCGACCTGTTGCTCGCGCCGTACCTGCCTGCCGCCGATGTCGCCGCGGCGGGCGACCGTTTCCGCGCGCTCTACCCCGAGCACGCCGTCGCGTCGGTGCCGCTCCTGCCCGGTGCTGCCGAGGCGCTGGCCGCCGTCCGCCGTCACGGTGGCCGGGTCGTCGTCGTCACCGGCAAGTACGCGCCCAACGCCCGGCTCCACCTCGACCACCTGAGCCTCGACGTCGACCTGCTCGAGGGCTGGGTGTGGGGCGTCGGCAAGGCCGACGTGCTGCGCCGCGAGGGCGCCTCGATGTACGTCGGCGACCACGTCCACGACGTCGAGGGCGCCCTGGCCGCCGGGGTGCTCAGCGTCTCGGTGCTCACCGGCGGGTGCAGCCGCGACGAGCTGCTCGCCGCCGGCACCCACGTGGTCCTCGACGACCTGTCGCATTTCCCGTCGTGGCTCGACTCCCACGTGGCATAGGGTGGCCGTCGCTCGGGCCGGTGAGGTCCGTGGCCACGACGTGACGAGGAAGGCAACGGCAGTGCCGAACGGCAAGGTGAAGTGGTACGACGTCGACAAGGGTTTCGGGTTCCTGTCGCAGGAGAGCGGGCCCGACGTCTACGTGCACGCCGACGCCCTCCCGAGCGGCACCACGGCCCTCAAGCCGGGCATGCGGGTCGAGTTCGGCATCGCCCAGGGCCGCAAGGGCGACCAGGCGCTGCAGGTGCGGGTGCTCGAGGCGCCGGCCTCGGTGTCGCGCAACCAGTCGCACGCCCGCCGCAAGAAGCCCGAGGAGATGGCCCCGATCGTCGAGGACCTGATCCGCGTGCTCGACGGCGTCGGCGAGTCCTACCGGCGGGGTCGCTACCCCGACTCCAAGGCCGCGCAGCCGGTCGCCAAGCTGCTCCGCGCGCTGGCCGACGAGCTCGAGCTCTGACCCTTCGGTGGTCGAGGAGGTCGCTCTGCGACCGTCACGAGACTCAGGTCTTCCGGTACTCCGGCGGCGGAGGCGGCCCGGCCGGGCGCCGGCGTCCGTGGGGGCGTGACGACAGCACGAACAGGGTCCACGCGACCAGGACGCCGAACGCGATGCCGAGCCCGAGCCGCGGGACCTGCGGCATCGCGATGCCGACGAACCCGCCGATCACCCACGACAGCTGCAGCGTGGTGTCGCTGCGCGCGAAGGCGCTGGCCTGCACGTGCACCGGTACGCCGCTCTGGATCGTCGAGTCGAGCGACAGCTTCGCCAGCGACTGCGCGAGGCCGGCGGCCAGGCCGAGGCCGGCCAGCGCCAGCACGCCGTAGAAGAGCGTGCCGGCGAGCACCATGCCGGCGTCCGCGAGGAGCGCGAAGGTGACCGTGACCGTGGGGTTGATCCGCTTGAGCACCGACGCGAGCAGGATCCCGAGCGTGTTGCCGGCCGCGGCACCGCCGATCACGATGCCGAGAAGCAGGGTCTGCTTGTCCTCCCAGCCCTCCAGCGGATGGTCGCGCAGCAGGAAGGCCATGTACATCGTGAGGAAGCCCGAGAGCCACCGCGGGCCGAGGTTGGCGCGCAGGGCGTAGGCCACCTGCGGGGGGATGTGGGTGCCGCGGCGCGGGCCGGTGGAGTCCTCGGAGCGGAACGAGACCTGCTGCTCACCCTCGCTGGAGTCGACCTGGCTCGGCAGCAGGATCGCGGCGACGGTGCCCACGATGAAGACGAGGAAGGCGTAGCGCAGCGACCACTCGGCGCCGACGGTCGCGGCGAGCCCGGCGATCGGCGCCGACAGGGCGCCACCGACGACGCCGGCCAGCGAGACCCGCCCGTTGGCTTTGACCAGCGTGAAGTCCTCGGGAAGCAGCCGGGGGACGGCGGCCGCGCGGGTGACGCCGTACGCCTTCGACGACACGAGCACGCCCAACGCGGCCGGGTAGAGGAGGGCCGACTCGTCGGCCACGGCGCTCGCCAGCACCCAGCACAGGAAGCCCCGCAGCGCGAAGGTCGCGCCGATCGCCCACCGCCGGCCGTGGCTGAACTTGTCGAGGAACGGCCCGATCAGGGGCGCGACGATCGCGAACGGCAGCATCGTCAGGCCGAGGAACAGCGCCACCTGGCCGCGTGCCTCGCTGGTCGCGCCGGCGAAGAAGACCGTGGTGGCCAGCGAGATCGCGACCGCGGCGTCGCCGGCGGCGTTCGCTGCGTGGAGGTAGATGAGGCGGTTGAGGCCCGACTGCTCGGCGCCCTGGGCGTTGGCGGCCCGTTTCGCCTGGCCGACGGCGAACCGGCCGAACCGGCCGGTGACCCGTGCGGTGGCCTTGACGCCGCGGGCGGTGGCCTTGGCGCCCGTGCCGAGCCCCTGGCCGACCGCGCGGGCCCGCTCGGCGGAGCTCGGGTCGTGCTGCTCGTCGTACGCGGGACCCTGGTCGGAAGGGCCGGGATACGGGCCGGGGTGGTGGCCACCGGGCCCGCCCGGGGGCGGAGACTCGGGAGGGCCGGCACTCATGGACCCATCCTGCCCCGTGCCTCCCACATCCACGCGGTGACCCGCCCCGACCTGACACCTGGGGGGCCGATGAGTCATGCTGTCGCCCGTGACCACGCTCGTCCGAAACCAGCCCGACGGCGTCGCCGCCAAGGCGGTCGACGTAGCGCGGACCGCCCTGCTCGAGGAGGTGCCGGCCGGCGAGGTCGGCGACCACCTCGGCGTCGAGGCCGAGGCCGAGGTCGAGCGCACCGTCACCCACCTGTTCGAGTGCAGACGACCCGGCTACGTCGGCTGGCGCTGGGCCGTCACCGTCGTCCGCGCCTACCGGCAGAAGCTCGTCACCGTCGCCGAGGTCGTGCTGGTGCCCGGCACGTCCGCGATCACCGCCCCCGAGTGGCTGCCCTACCGCGAGCGGATCGAGCCCGGCGACCTCTCACCCGGCGACCTGCTGCCCGTGGCCGACGACGACCCGCGCCTGGTGCCGACGTACTCCTTCGGCGACGACCCGCTCGACGCCGACGAGAAGGCACAGGTCCGCACCGTCGCCAAGGACCTCGGCCTCGGCCGGATCCGCACCCTCTCGCCCGAGGGGCGCGAGGCGGCCGCCCAGCGCTGGTACGACGGCGACGCCGGCCCCGACGCGCCTCTCGCCCAGGCCGCCCCCGAGCCCTGCTCGACGTGCGGCTTCCTGCTGCGGATCTCCGGCCCGCTCGCCGAGACCTTCGGCGTCTGCGCCAACGGCGACGCCAACGACGACGGCCGCGTCGTGGCGTTCCAGCACGGCTGCGGCGCCCACTCCGAGGTGCGGCTGGCCAAGAAGCACGAGCCGCTGCCGATGCCCGACCACGTGCTCGACACCCTCAGCATCGACGAGTTCGAGAGCTTCTAGGCCACGAGGTCTCAGGCCTCTCGCTCGGCGTCCCGCTCCTGACGTGCGCGCCGTCGCCGGCGGCAGTACTCGAGCCCGAACAGCCCGAGCCCCATCCCGGCCAGGCACGTCCAGAGCCACCAGGTGTGTCCGTCCTCCTGCAGCCGCCCGTAGAAGGGCAGCAGGGCGAGGAAGCCCAGGAAGAACACCGCCGTCCCGACCTCGACGGTGCGCACGCCGTCGACGTCCAACGGCTCGACGTCGGCCAGCACGTAGGTCTTGTTCCTGAACTCGTGCTGCATCGGCTGGTCGTCGCGGAGTTCCACGCGTTCACGGTACCGCGCTGCCAGGATGCAGCCATGACGACGAAGAGCACCCAGCCCGCCGCGTCGGGCATCGACGGCTACTTCAAGATCACCGAGCGTGGATCCACGCTGGCCCGCGAGGTCCGCGGCGGCCTGGTCACCTTCTTCACGATGGCCTACATCGTGGCGCTCAACCCGCTGATCCTGGGCTTCGCCCCCGATGTCGAG
Source organism: uncultured Actinomycetota bacterium (assembly GCA_963825985.1). Taxonomy (GTDB): domain Bacteria; phylum Actinomycetota; class Actinomycetes; order Propionibacteriales; family Nocardioidaceae; genus Nocardioides. The sequence goes on from CAWGVK010000002.1 coordinate 853,834, forward strand.
GGCATGTACCTCGGTGGTGGCGACGTGCGCGGCAGCGGAGTTGCCGCCATCGCGGCCGGCACGGCGCTGGTCGCCGGCGTCCTCACCATCGCGATGGGCGCCGTCGCCAACTTCCCGCTCGCGATCGCGACCGGTCTCGGCCTCAACGCGTTCCTCGCGGTCGCCGTCGCCTCGCAGATGACCTGGGCCGACGCCATGGGCCTGGTCGTGATCGAGGGCGTCCTGATCCTGGTGCTGGTGCTGACCGGGTTCCGCGAGGCGGTCTTCCACGCCGTCCCGCGGCAGCTCAAGGTCGCCATCTCGGTCGGCATCGGACTCTTCATCGCGCTGATCGGGTTCGTCGACGCCGGCTTCGTCCGCCGGATCCCGGACATCGCTCAGACCACCGTGCCGGTGCAGCTGGGTCAGACAGGTCAGCTCGCGGGGTGGCCGGTGGCGCTGTTCGTGCTCGGCCTGGTGCTGCTGGTCGTGCTGTGGGTGCGCAAGGTGCCGGGCGCGATCCTGATCTCGATCGTGGCGACGACGGCGGTCGCGATCGTGGTCGAGGCGGTCGGGGAGTTCGGCCCCGGCTTCGAGAGCCCCACCGGCTGGGCGCTGACCGTGCCGGCCTTCCCCGACTCGTGGGACGGACCCGACTTCGGCACGCTCGGCGAGTTCAACCTGCTCGGCGGATTCGACCGCGCCGGCGTCGTGGTCGCGATCCTGCTCGTGTTCACCCTGATGCTCGCCGACTTCTTCGACACGATGGGCACGATGACCGCCGTCGGTGCCGAGGCCGGTCTGCTCGACGAGGACGGCGTCCCGCCGAACACCCAGAAGATCCTGGTCGTCGACTCCGTCGCCGCTGCCGCCGGCGGCCTGGGCGGCGTCTCGTCGAACACCTCCTACATCGAGTCGGCCTCCGGCGTCGGCGAGGGCGCCCGCACCGGTCTGGCCTCGATCGTCACCGGCGTCTGCTTCCTGCTCACGATCTTCCTCGCCCCGCTGGTCGAGATGATCCCGTCGGAGGCCGCCGTCCCGGCGCTGGTGCTGGTCGGCTTCCTGATGATGCAGCAGGTCACCCAGATCGACTGGCAGGACCTCGAGCTCGCCATCCCGGCATTCCTCACCATCGTGCTGATGCCGTTCACCTACTCGATCACCGTCGGCATCGGCGCCGGGTTCCTGTCCTTCGTGCTGATCAAGCTGGTCAAGGGCAAGGCGACCGAGGTCCGGCCGCTGCTCTGGGTCGTCGCCGGGCTGTTCGTCGTCTACTTCCTGATCAACCCGATCACCGACCTGCTGACCTGACCTCGTGCCGCTCGACTGTGCGGGCGCCTGGTGACGGAGCCCCACGAGCACCTCGGGGCCCTCTGGTTGCTCGGGCCACGGTGGTCCCGCCCACCCGGGCCGACCCCGACCGGCGGTGACCTGGGTACCGAATCGTCGAGCGAAACGGGAACTGGCTCACCGCCCACCCGGGCCGACCCCGACCGGCGGTGACCTGGGTACCGAATCGTCGAGCGAAACGGGAACTGGCTCACCGCCCACCCGGGCCGACCCCGCGTTGGCCCGAGCCACACCAACCCGAGGAATGCTTAGCAAGGGTAATGAGTTACGCTAACGATATGCCCACCGTCGAGAAGGCCGCCCGCACCGACGCCGGCCTGGCTTCCGCAGCTCCGGCTCTCGGTCATGCGCCTGCGCCGCCGGCTGGCCAACGAGCGAGACCCCGACAACCAGCTGAGCATGAACGCGATGGCGGTGCTGGGCGCGCTCTACCGCCACGGCGAGCTGTCGGCGGGCCAGCTGGCCCAGCGCGAGCGGGTCCAGCCGCCGAGCATGACCCGCACAATCAACTGCCTCGAGCGCGAGGGTCACGTGAGCCGTCGCCCGCACGAGACAGACCGTCGCCAGGTCGTGGTCAGCCTCACCGACCACGGCCGCGCCACCCTCCTCGCCGACCGTCGCCGACGCGACGAGTGGCTCGCGCAGCAGCTGCGCGCACTGACCCCCGACGAACGCGCCGTCCTGCGCCAGGCGGCCCCCATCCTCGAAAGGCTCGCCACGGTTTGAGTCCCACGTTCCGCGCCATGCGCAACCCCAACTACCGGATGTACGTCGCCGGCACGCTGGTGTCCAACACCGGCACCTGGATGCAGCGCGTCGCCCAGGACTGGCTGGTCCTGACCCTCGGCGGTGGAGGCACCGCCCTCGGCATCACCACCGGCCTGCAGTTCCTGCCGGTGCTGCTGCTCTCGCCGTACGCCGGCGTCATCGCCGACCGCTTCCCCAAGCGTCGGCTGCTGCAGGTCACCCAGGGCACGATGGCGCTCGCCTCCCTGCTGCTCGGCGTCCTCGCTGTCACCGAGGTGGCGCAGACCTGGCACGTCTACGTGATCGCCTTCGCCTTCGGCATCGGCTCGGCGTTCGACGCCCCGGCGCGCCAGTCGTTCGTCTCCGAGATGGTCGACCGCGACGAGCTGACCAATGCCGTGGGTCTCAACGCCGCGTCCTTCAACCTCGCCCGGATCATCGGCCCGGCGCTCGCGGGCCTGCTGATCCACGCGTTCGGCAACGGTACGTCGGCCACCGGCTGGGTGATCCTGGTCAACGCCGTGTCCTACCTGGCGATCATCGGCCAGCTCCAGCGGATGAACCTCGCCCTGCTGCACTCGCCCGCCCCCACCGGACGACGGCCGGGAGCGCTGCTCGAAGGGGTGCGCTACGTCCGCAGCCAGCCGCGGATGGTGATGATCCTGATCCTGGTGTTCTTCGCCGGCACGTTCGGCATGAACTTCATGATCACCTCCGCCCTGATGGCCACCCAGGCCTTCGGCAAGGGCGCCGGCGAGTTCGGCGTCCTCGGCTCGGCCCTCGCGGTCGGGTCGCTGACCGGCGCGGTGATGGCGGCCCGGCGGGTGCGCATCCGGCTGCGCCTGCTGGTCCTGGCCGGCGTCGGTTTCGGCGTGGCGCTCCTGGTGGCCTCCGCGCTGCCGACGTACACCGCGTTCGCACTGTTCTCGCCGGTGATCGGGTTCTGCACGATCACGATGCTCAACTCGGCCAACGCGACCATCCAGCTCAGCTCGGCCCCCGAGCTGCGCGGTCGGGTGATGGCCCTCTACATGACGATCGTGATGGGCGGGACGCCGATCGGCTCACCGCTGATCGGCCTGGTCGGCGAGCACTTCGGACCCCGCTACACGCTGGTGATCGGTGGCCTGCTGACCCTCGTGGGCGTGGCGCTGGCGGTCGCGGTCTACGCCCGGATGACCGGCGGGTGGCGCTCGCTGGTCACCGAGTCGCGCTCCCTCGGGAGCCGCCCGGTCGAGGACCCGTCCCGGAGGCCGTCCAGGCCCGCTGAGGCGATTTGCCCGCCCCCGGGGCGGCCGGTAGCCTCGACCCTTGTGTCTGGTGCATCCAGATGCTCGCGTGTGCCCTCATCACGACCGACTCGGGTCAGGCACAACATCTCGGCACGACACAGAGCAACATCCGCGTGCCCGGCAGGTCGCCGGACACTGAGAGTAAACCGAAAGGGAACCACCAGGTGCCCACCATTCAGCAGTTGGTCCGCAAGGGCCGTCAGGACAAGGTGTCGAAGAACAAGACACCTGCCCTCAAGGAATCCCCGCAGCGCCGCGGTGTCTGCACCCGCGTCTACACCACCACCCCGAAGAAGCCGAACTCCGCCCTGCGCAAGGTCGCCCGTGTGCGTCTGAGCAGCGGCGTCGAGGTCACGGCGTACATCCCGGGCGTGGGCCACAACCTCCAGGAGCACTCGATCGTGCTCGTCCGCGGCGGCCGGGTGAAGGACCTCCCCGGTGTCCGCTACAAGATCATCCGCGGCTCGCTCGACACGCAGGGCGTGAAGAACCGCAAGCAGGGCCGCAGCAAGTACGGCGCCAAGAAGGAGAAGAGCTAATGCCCCGCAAGGGTCCGGCCCCCAAGCGGCCGATCGACATCGACCCGGTCTACGGCTCGCAGCTGGTCTCCCAGCTCGTCTCGAAGGTGCTGCAGGACGGCAAGAAGCAGGTCGCCCAGCGCATCGTCTACACCGCCCTCGAGGGCTGCCGCGAGAAGAACGGCACCGACCCGGTCGTCACGCTGAAGCGGGCGCTCGAGAACGTGAAGCCGGCGATCGAGGTCAAGTCCCGCCGCGTCGGTGGCGCGACCTACCAGGTCCCGATCGAGGTCAAGGGCACCCGCGGCACCACGCTCGCGCTGCGCTGGCTCGTCGGGTACGCCGCGGAGCGTCGCGAGAAGACCATGCACGAGCGCCTCATGAACGAGATCCTCGACGCCTCCAACGGCCTCGGTGCCGCGGTGAAGAAGCGCGAGGACACGCACAAGATGGCCGACTCCAACAAGGCCTTCGCCCACTACCGCTGGTGACCCGTCACGGGGGCGCGCGACCCGCGCCTCCGTGCACCCACCGGTCCACTTCAGACCTCTAAGGAACGCTGACAACAGTGGCTGTCAACATCACGACGGACCTCAACGTGGTCCGCAACATCGGCATCATGGCGCACATCGACGCCGGCAAGACCACCACCACCGAGCGGATCCTCTTCTACACCGGGATCAGCTACAAGATCGGTGAGGTCCACGACGGCGCGGCCACGATGGACTGGATGGAGCAGGAGCAGGAGCGCGGCATCACGATCACGTCCGCCGCGACCACCTGCTGGTGGAAGGACCACCAGATCAACATCATCGACACCCCCGGGCACGTCGACTTCACCGCCGAGGTCGAGCGCTCGCTGCGCGTCCTCGACGGCGCCGTCGCGGTCTTCGACGGTGTCGCGGGCGTCGAGCCGCAGACGATGACCGTGTGGCGCCAGGCCAACAAGTACGCCGTCCCGCGGATGTGCTTCGTCAACAAGCTCGACCGCACCGGCGCCGACTTCTTCCGCTGCGTCGACATGATGGTCGACCGCCTCAACTCCACCCCGCTGGTCCTCCAGCTGCCGATCGGCGCCGAGAGCGACTTCATCGGCGTCGTCGACCTCGTCGGCATGCGCGCGCTCGTGTGGCGCGGCGAGACCACGATCGGTGACGACTACGAGGTCGAGGAGATCCCGGCCGAGCTGGCCGAGCAGGCTGCCGAGTACCGCGAGAAGCTGCTCGAGACGCTGTCGGACGCCGACGACGTGATCATGGAGAAGTTCCTCGACGAGGGCGAGTTCACCGTCGAGGAGCTCGAGGCCGCGATCCGTCGCGCCACCCTGGCCGACAAGCTCAACCCGGTGCTCTGCGGCACGGCGTTCAAGAACAAGGGCGTCCAGCCCCTGCTCGACGCCGTCGTCAAGTACCTGCCCTCGCCGCTCGACATCGACGCGATCATCGGCCACTCGGTCAAGGACGAGACCGTCGAGATCAAGCGCCTCCCGTCCGACGACGAGCCGTTCTCGGGCCTGGCCTACAAGATCGCGACCGACCCGCACCTCGGCAAGCTGATCTACGTGCGCGTCTACTCCGGCAAGCTCGAGGCCGGCTCGACCGTGGTCAACTCGGTCAACGGCCGCAAGGAGCGGATCGGCAAGGTCTACCAGATGCACGCCAACAAGCGTGAGGAGATCGCGTCGGTCGGCGCCGGCCAGATCGTGGCCGTCATGGGCCTCAAGGAGACCAAGACCGGACACACCCTGTCCGACCCGCAGAACCAGGTGATCCTCGAGTCGATGACGTTCCCGGCCCCGGTGATCGAGGTCGCGATCGAGCCCAAGACCAAGAGCGACCAGGAGAAGCTCGGTACGGCGATCCAGCGCCTGTCCGACGAGGACCCGACGTTCACGGTCAAGGCCGACGAAGAGACCGGCCAGACGATCATCGCCGGCATGGGCGAGCTGCACCTCGAGATCCTCGTCGACCGGATGAAGCGCGAGTTCCGCGTCGAGGCCACCGTCGGCAAGCCGCAGGTCGCCTACCGCGAGACCCTGCGCCGCGAGGTCACCAAGCACAGCTACACCCACAAGAAGCAGACGGGTGGCTCGGGCCAGTTCGCGAAGGTCGTCATCTCGCTGGGCCCGAACATCGACCCCGAGACGGGCGTCGGTGCGGGCTACGAGTTCGTCAACAACGTCAGCGGTGGTCGCGTCCCGAAGGAGTACATCCCCTCGGTCGACCAGGGTGGCCAGGACGCACTCGAGTTCGGCGTGCTCGCCGGCTACCCGATGGTCGACGTGAAGTTCAGCCTCGAGGACGGCGCCTACCACGACGTCGACTCCTCCGAGCTCGCGTTCAAGATCGCCGGCAACCAGGCCTTCAAGGAGGCCGCCCGCATGGCGAAGCCGGTCCTGCTCGAGCCGATGTTCGCCGTGGAGGTGACCACGCCGGAGTCGTTCCTCGGCACGGTCATCGGCGACATCAACAGCCGGCGGGGTCAGATCCAGAACCAGGAGGAGCGTCACGGTGACATGGTCATCAACGCCCTCGTCCCGCTCTCCGAGATGTTCGGGTACGTTGGCGACCTGAGGTCCAAGACCTCCGGCCAGGCGTCGTACTCGATGGAGTTCGACTCGTACGCCGAGGTTCCCACGAACATCGCCGAAGAGATCGTCAAGAAGGTTCGCGGCGAGTAGTCGCCACGGGCCCTCGGCCCAGCAGCACCCCTTCCATACCCACGAGTTCAGTACAAACCCAACCAGGAGGAGCCCCAGTGGCTAAGGCGAAGTTCGAGCGGACCAAGCCGCACGTCAACATCGGCACCATCGGTCACATCGACCACGGCAAGACCACCTTGACCGCGGCGATCACCAAGGTCCTGCACGACCAGCACCCCGAGCTCAACGAGGCTTCGGCGTTCGACGAGATCGACAAGGCTCCCGAGGAGCGTCAGCGCGGCATCACGATCTCGATCGCGCACGTCGAGTACCAGACCGAGGCGCGCCACTACGCGCACGTCGACTGCCCCGGTCACGCCGACTACATCAAGAACATGATCACGGGTGCGGCGCAGATGGACGGCGCGATCCTGGTCGTGGCGGCCACCGACGGCCCGATGCCCCAGACGAAGGAGCACGTGCTGCTCGCTCGTCAGGTCGGCGTGCCGGCGATCGTCGTCGCGCTCAACAAGTGCGACATGGTCGACGACGAGGAGCTCATCGAGCTCGTCGAGATGGAGGTGCGCGAGCTCCTCTCCGACTACGAGTTCGACGGCGACAACATCCCCGTCGTCCGCGTGGCGGCCTTCCCGGCGCTGCAGGGCGACGCCAAGTGGGGCGAGTCGATCATGGAGCTCATGGCGGCCGTCGACGAGTCGATCCCGACCCCCGAGCGTGAGACCGAGAAGCCCTTCCTCATGCCCGTCGAGGACGTCTTCACGATCACCGGTCGCGGCACGGTCATCACCGGCCGCATCGAGCGGGGCATCGTGAAGGTCAACGAGGAGGTCGAGATCATCGGCATCCGCACCGTTGCCCAGAAGTCGACCGTCACCGGCGTCGAGATGTTCCGCAAGCTGCTCGACGAGGGTCAGGCCGGCGAGAACGTCGGTCTCCTGCTTCGTGGCACCAAGCGCGAGGACATCGAGCGCGGCATGGTCGTCATCAAGCCGGGCACCACGACCCCGCACACCAACTTCGAGGCCTCGGTCTACATCCTCTCGAAGGACGAGGGCGGCCGACACACGCCGTTCTTCAACAACTACCGCCCGCAGTTCTACTTCCGGACGACGGACGTGACCGGCGTGGTGACCCTCCCCGAGGGCACCGAGATGGTCATGCCGGGTGACAACACCGAGATGTCGGTCGAGCTCATCCAGCCCATCGCCATGGACGAGGGTCTGCGGTTCGCGATCCGTGAGGGTGGCCGCACCGTCGGCGCCGGCCGGGTCACCAAGATCACCAAGTGATCGTCTGAAGCATCCGTGAGGCCCCCCTGCCGCGAGGCAGGGGGGCCTTGCTGTTGGGTCAGCCCCCCGCGACCCCGAGTGAGAGGATCAGCCCGTGAGCGACCTGCCGCCGAACCTCGACAAGGGGCCCAGCGAGGAGTCGGGGAGCCACCCCGGCGCGAACCCGTACCAGAACCCGTACGGCGCCCCGCCGTACCCGCCGTACCAGGTCGGCCCCGGCGGGGTGCCCTACGGCCCGCCGCCCGAGCACCCGCAGGCCACGACGGTGCTGATCCTCGGCATCCTCAGCTTCGCGGTGTGCCAGGTGCTCGGCATCGTGGCGTGGGTGATGGGGGCGCGGGTCAAGCGTGAGATCGATGCGTCCAACGGCGCCTACGGGGGGCGTTCGAACGCCAACCTCGGGATGATCCTGGGCATCGTCGCGACGTGTCTGGTGGTGGGGATCGCCCTCCTGGTGCTCGGTACCCTGGCGCTGGCCGTCTCCTCGGGCAACGAGTGACGGGCGCGGACGCCGCTCGCCCCCCGCGGCCGCACCGCCGGCTCACCCCCGACGGACGGCGGGCGCGCGAGGTGCTCAGCTACTCCCGGCGGGGCAACCGGTTCACGCCCGCCCAGGCGGCGGCCTGGCAGGCGCACCACGAGGCGTGGGTGGTGCCCGACGAGGCGGTCGAGCGGCCGGGCTTCTCGTGGGCCGAGGTGTTCGGCCGCGAGGCGCCGCTGGCGGTCGAGATCGGGTCCGGCGTCGGTGAGGCCACGGCCGCGCTGGCCGCCACGCGACCCGAGCTGAACGTGCTGGCGTTCGAGGTGTGGCGTCCCGGCATCGCCGACACCCTGGCCCGCGTGGCGGCGGCCGGTCTCACCAACGTGCGGTTCTGCGGCGTCGACGCCGTCTGGTCCATGGAGCACCTGGTGGCCCCCGACTCGCTGGTCGAGCTGTGGACGTTCTTCCCCGACCCGTGGCCCAAGACGCCGCACCGCAAGCGGCGGCTGGTCGCCGGACCGTTCGCCGCCGTCGCCGCCAGCCGGCTCCGACCGGGTGCCACCTGGCGGCTGGCGACCGACTGGGCCGAGTACGCCGACCGGATGGTCGAGGTGCTCGACGCCGAGCCGCTGCTGGACGGCGGCGTCGTCGAGCGGTGGGACGAGCGTCCGGTGACGAAGTTCGAGCGCAAGGGCCTGGCCGTCGGCCGGTCGATCACCGACCTCGCCTACCGACGGGTGCCCTGAGCCTCACCCGACTCAAGGCCGCCGCCCGCCGGTAACCCCGGCGGGCGGTGGTCTGTCCGGGGATCGCCCAAGGTTGGCGGTGGACGCGCGGTGCGCGGGGCGGTCGGTTCCCTACAGTGAAGCGGTGACCGCCACCGCCCAGCCGCCACTGCGGACGCGGCGGGTGCACCGCGCCTGGTGGGTCGCGGCGGTCACCATGGCGGCGCTGATCGCGGCCGCCGGGTTCCGGTCGTCGACCGGTGCCCTGCTCGAGCCCCTCGAGGACGACTTCGGCTGGTCGCGGGGCACGACCAGCGGCGCGGTCAGCCTCAACCTGATCGTCTACGGCCTGACGGCGCCGTTCGCGGCCGCGCTGATGGAGCGCTTCGGGATCCGCCGGGTCGTGGCAGCCTCGCTCACCCTGGTCGCGGTCGGCTCCGGGCTCACGCTGGTGATGACCGAGGCCTGGCAGCTGTGGCTGCTGTGGGGGTTCGCCATCGGCGTCGGCACGGGGTCGCTGGCGCTGGTCTTCGGCGCGATCGTCGCGAACCGCTGGTTCGTGCGGCACCGCGGCGTGGTGATCGGCGTCTTCTCGGCGGCCAGCTCGACCGGCCAGCTCGTCTTCCTGCCGGCCATCGCCCACCTCGCCGACGGGCCGGGGTGGCGCTGGGCAGCCGGCCTCGTCGCCGTCTTCGCGCTGCTGCTGGTGCCGCTGGTGCTGCTGCTCCTGGCCGACTCACCGGCGGCGGTCGGCACCACGGCGTACGGCGCCGACCCCGACAAGCCGCCGCCCGAGGCGCCCGTCGTCCTGCGCGGCGCGGCCCGCACCGCGATCGACACCTTCCGCGAGAGCGCCCGGTCGAAGGTGTTCTGGATCCTGTTCGGCACCTTCTGGATCTGCGGCTGGTCGACCAACGGCCTGATCGGCACCCACTTCATCTCCGCCGCCCACGACCACGGCCTGCCGCAGACCACCGCGGCCTCGCTGCTCGCGCTGATCGGCATCTTCGACATCGTCGGCACGGTGGCCAGCGGCTGGCTGACCGACCGCGTCGACAGCCGCTACCTGCTGTTCGTCTACTACCTGTTCCGCGGGCTCTCGCTCCTGGCGGTGCCCTGGCTGCTGGCCGAGGTGGTGCACCCGAGCCTGTTCGTGTTCATCGTGTTCTACGGTCTCGACTGGGTGGCGACCGTGCCGCCGACGGTCGCCCTGTGCCGGGAGCACTTCGGCGTCGAGAAGGCCGGGGTGGTCTTCGGTTGGGTGTTCGCGGCGCACATGGTCGGAGCCGGCGTCGCCGCCAGCTTCGCCGGGTTCATCCGCCAGGGCACCGGCGACTACTTCATGGCCTGGATGACGGCCGGCGGGCTCTGCGTGCTGGCGGCGTTCGCGGTGCTCGCCATCCCGCCGTCGCAACCGAGTCGGTCCGTCGAGCCGGTCGAGCCCGTCACTGACTCGATGTGATGTCGGCCGCGGTGTCCTCGCGGGGCTCGACCAGCACCATCCAGTCGCCGGAGCTGTCGCGCGCCAGCGCCTCGACGCCACCTCGGTCACGGTGAGGTTGGTGGCGCGCAGCAGGTCCTGGGCGCGCTCGACCCGACGCTCGGACACCTACGCCGCGGGGGAGACGCCGTAGGTCGCGGTGAAGAGCCGCTGGAGGTGGAACGCGCTGAAACCGGCCACCTCCGCCAGGCACGCCCGGTGCCCGCGGGCGCTCGCTCACGAGCGCGACGTGAGCCGGTGCCGGAACGCCGCCTCGCGACGCAGCCGACCCAGGTCGCGGTCGCGGCGCGCGCAGACCACGGCGGCCAGGAAGTCCTCGGGCCGGGTGCCGGCGGGCGGGAGGGGCGCGACGTACTCGCTGACCTCGTCGGCGAGCCGGGCACCCACCGACGCACGCGACACGGGGTCGAGGTCGCGCTGCCGCCCGAGGTAGGCGCGGACGGCGAGCGCGAGCCCGGTCGGCAGCGAGGTGATGTCGGCGCGGGCCGCCCAGGCGCCCAGGTGTGGCGGCATCATCGGCGGCGGCGACAGCGAGAGCCGCACGCGGGTGCGCACGACGTACGTGCCGGCGGCGTAGTCGCCCAGCCGCTTGCCGCGCGAGCTGAGCAGCATCGAGAAGAACGCCGGGACGCCGAAGAGCGAGTACACCTCCACGAACGCCACCAGCGACCGGATCAGCGCGTGCTGGAACGAGATCGGGCCGGCGTCGTCGCGCACGGTGCGCAGGCCGAGCGCGAGCTTGCCGAGCGAGCGGCCCCGGGTGAGGGTCTCGAGCGTCGTCGGGATGACCACGAACACCGAGATGGTCGCGAGGATGACGCCGGCCTGGGCCAGCGCCGGGTCGGTGTTGAGCGAGGCGATCGCGAACAGGATGACCAGCACGATCAGCAGCGCGAACGTGGCCGCCATGTCGATCAGGCCCGACGCGATCCGGGCGCCGAGGCTGGCCGGCGGCAGGTCGAGCGCGACCGCCTCGCCGGTGACGAGGTCGTCACTGGTCAGCGTCGCGAACTCGGGGGCGGCCATCGGCGCTCAGTCTAGGTCTCGGAGCGCGGCGAGGACGTCGGCCCAGTGGGCTACCAGCGTGGCCAGGTGGGTGGTCGCGGGGCGGACCGTCACCTCGGCGTCGGGGAGCCGGTCGACGAGGGGCATGGCGGCGGACGCCGACGCGCGGTCGTCGAGCTCGCCGAACCACAGCCGCACCGGGCAGCGCACCTCCCCGGGCTGGTGGTCCCACGGCGAGAAGGCCAGGGCCGCGTCGCGCAGGTAGCCCTCGTGGACGACGAGCGCCTCGCGCACCGACGCCGCCACCTCGGAGGTGGGCAGCCTGGACAGCAGCGCGGCGTCCGCCTCGGGCAGCCGGGCCAGGAACCGGGCGGCCAGCGCGGCGTCGTCGGAGTCGTCGGGGCGGACACCGGCGACGTACTCCTCGAAGCCGGGCCGGTAGCGCGCGACCTGCTCGTCGACCGACCCCGGCTCGAGCCGCCCGTACGACGCCGCCACGAGGCCCAGCGCGGTGACCCGGTCGGGGTGCCGGGCGGCGGTCGCGAGCGCGTACGAGCAGCCGATCGACATGCCGAGCACCGCGAACCTCTCGTGTCCCACCGACCAGGCCACCTGGACCGCGTCGTCGGCGACCGAGCCCTGGGTCGAGGCGTGAGCGTCGGAGGCGCCGTAACCCGGACGGTTGACGCACAGCAGCCGGACGCCGGCCGCGACCGCCGCGTCGTGGCCGGTCATCGCGACGTGTCGGGTGTCGGGGCAGCCGTGGAAGAACAGCACCAGCGGGCCGTCGTCCGCGCCGCCGAGCCAGAGCTGGGCGCGACGTCCGTCGGCGAGCGTCGTGTGGTCCATGGCCGCAGATTAGGGTGTCGGCGTGGACCTCGACGCGTACGTGCTCGCGCACGCGCACGAGTGGACCCGGCTCGAGCAGCTGGTCGCGAAGTCCCGGCTCTCGGGCGCCGAGAGTGACGAGCTGGTGGAGCGCTACCAGCAGGTGGCGACCCACCTGTCGGTGGTGCGGACCTCGTCGCCCGACGGCCACCTGATCGCCCACCTGTCCTCGCTGCTGGCGCGGGCGCGGATCCGGCTGGTCGGCACTCGGGTCAGCACCTGGGCGGGCTTCGCGCACTTCTTCACCCACCGCTTCCCGGCGGCGCTCTACCGGCTGCGGTGGTGGTGGATCGGCTGCCTGGTCGCCAACGTGGTGCTGATGGCGGTGATGATGCTGTGGCTGCTCGAGAACCCCAGCGTCGAGCAGTCGCTGCTCTCGCCCGAGGAGGTCGACCAGCTCGTCAACAGCGACTTCGAGAGCTACTACAGCGAGAACCCCGCCCAGAGCTTCGCCGCGCAGGTCTGGCTCAACAACGCCTGGGTGGCCGCGCTCTGCATCGGGTTCGGCGTGCTGGGGCTGCCGGTCGTGTGGGTGCTGTTCCAGAACACGCTCAACGTGGCGGTGATCGGCTCGATCATGATCAACAACGACCGTGGCGAGGTGTTCTTCGGCCTGATCCTGCCGCACGGGCTGCTCGAGCTCACCGCGGTCTTCGTCGCCGGCGGGTTCGGTCTGCGGCTCTTCTGGTCGTGGATCGAGCCCGGCCAGCTCAGCCGCGCCGCCTCGATGGCCCGCGAGGGCCGCACCGCCATCACCGTCTCGCTGGGCCTGGTCGTGGTGCTGCTGGTCAGCGGCATCATCGAGGCGTTCGTGACGCCGTCCCCCTTGCCGACCTGGGCGAGGGTCGGCATCGGCGTGCTCGCCGAGCTGGTCTTCTTCGCCTACGTGTTCGTGCTCGGACGCCGCGCAGTGCTCGAGGGGCAGACCGGCGACCTGTCCGCCGACCTGCTCGAGGACAAGGTCGCGACCCAGGCCTGAGCTGTCGGCTCAGAGCAGCCCCTGCGCCTTGAGGTGCAGGTAGTGGTCGGCCAGCGCCGGCGGCAGCCGCTCGGCGTCGGCGTCGACCACGTCGACGCCCAGCCGCTTGAGCAGCTCGCCGGTGCGCGCCCGGCGGGAGCCGGCCTGCTCGGCCGCGGCGGCGTCGTACACCTCGTCGACGGTGGAGCGCGCGGTGGTGAGGCGCTCGAGCTCGGGGTCCTTCACCGAGGCGAGGACGACGCGGTGGTGCCGGGTGAGGGTGGGCAGCACGGTGAGCAGGCCCTCCTCGACCGCCGACGGCTCCAGCGGCGTGAGCAGGACGACGAGCGCCCGCTGCCGGCCGAAGCCCTGGACGGCGCCGGCGAGCGCGTCCCAGTCGGCCTCGGCGATCACCGGCTCGAGGTCGGCCATGGCGTCCTGCAGCCGGGCCGCGACCTCGCGGGCGCCGGCCGAGCGCAGCCGGGAGCGCACCCGCCGGTCGCCGGCCACGAAGTCGATCCGGTCACCGGCGCGCGCGGCCAGCGCCGCCAGCAGCAGGGCGGCGTCCATCGCCGAGTCGAGGCGCGGCACGTCCTCGACCCGACCGGCCGAGGTGCGCGACGTGTCGAGCACCAGCACCACGCGCCGGTCACGTTCGGGCTGCCAGGTGCGGACGACGACGTTGGACGTGCGCGCCGAGGCCCGCCAGTCGATCGAGCGGACGTCGTCGCCGCGCACGTACTCGCGCAGCGAGTCGAACTCGGTGCCCTGCCCGCGCACCCGCACCGCCGAGCGACCGTCGAGGTCGCGGAGCCTGGCCAGCCGCGAGGGCAGGTGCTTGCGCGACTCGAACGGCGGCAGCGACCGCACGCTGCCGGTCACCTCGACGGTGCGCTGGCGCGCGATCACCCCGATCGGCCCGGGCAGCCGCACGGTCACCCCGTAGGCGCGCAGGTCGCCGCGCCGGCGCGGCAGCAGCCGGGTCACCAGCGCCGCCCGGTCGCCGGGCGACAGCCGGAGCCGGTGTCGGTTGTCGACGGCGCCGGCGGTCGGCTGCCACGCGTCGCGGACGACGCCGCGCACCGTGCGCGTCGAGGTGTTGGCCACCAGCAGCATCGTCTCGGTGGGGTGGTTCATCCGCACGGCGGGCGTCGGTCGGCGGGCGAACGACAGCGTCGACGGCTTCGGCGCGAGCAGGAAGTCGGCGACCGCGACCAGGAGCACCAGCAGCAGCCACAGCCACACCGTGCCCGCGACCGGGCGCAGCAGCACCGGGACGAGCCCCAGGAGCAGCAGCAGCGGCAGCCGGCCGGTGATCGCCATCGTCGTCGCGCTAGCGGGGGACCGGCACGGAGCCGAGCGCGGAGGCCAGCACCTGGGCGACGTCGACGCCCTCGAGCTCGGCCTCGGGGCGCAGCCCCAGCCGGTGCACCAGCGTCGCGTGCGCCAGCGACTTGACGTCGTCCGGGGTCACGAAGTCGCGGCCCGAGAGCCACGCCCACGCGCGCGCCGCGCGCAGCAGGGCGGTCGCGCCGCGGGGGCTCACGCCCAGCGACAGCGACGGCGACTCGCGGGTGGCCCGGGCGATGTCGACGATGTACGCCGTCACCTCGGCCGAGACCTGCACGGTCTGCACGGCCCGTTGGCCCGCGGCGATGTCGTCGCCGGAGGCGACCGCGGTGACGCCGGCCGCGTGCACGTCTCGCGGGTCGAACCCCGCGGCGTGGCGGGCGAGGATCTCGAGCTCGGCGGCCCGCTCGGGGATCGGCAGCACCACCTTGAGCAGGAACCGGTCGAGCTGGGCCTCCGGCAGCGGGTAGGTGCCCTCGTACTCGACGGGGTTCTGCGTCGCGGCGACCAGGAACGGCCGCGGCAGCTGGTGGGTGACACCGTCGACCGAGACCTGGCCCTCCTCCATCGCCTCCAGCAGCGCCGACTGCGTCTTGGGTGGCGTGCGGTTGATCTCGTCGGCCAGCAGGAGGTTGGTGAAGACCGGCCCGCCCCGGAACGACAGCTCACCCTGGTGGGAGTCGATGACCATCGAGCCGGTGATGTCGCCGGGCATCAGGTCGGGGGTGAACTGCACCCGCCGCGTCTCCACCGACAGCGACGCCGCCAGCGTGCGCACCAGCAGCGTCTTGGCGGTGCCCGGCACGCCCTCCATCAGCACGTGACCGCCGCAGAGCATCGCGACGAGCAGCCCCGACACGGCGGCGTCCTGGCCGACGACGGCCTTGGCCACCTCGTGCCGCACGGCGACCAGCCGCTCGCGCGCGTCGGGGGACTTGTCCAGGGACGGTGTCACGGGGGTGCTCATGCGCGGCGTACCTCTTCCTCGAGAGCGGCCAGGGCGTTGGCCAGGGCGATCAGATCACGGTCGGACGTCGGCGGCCGCCCCTGGGAGCCGATCAGGTCGGCCACCTCCGCCTCGGAGCGCCCGACGTGGCGGGCCACGTCGCGCACGAGCGCGTGCTCGTCGACGTGCGCGCCGACCTTGAGCCGGACGCGGGCCCGGTCGCGGGCGGCGGCCCGCAGCGCGGACGCCGCATGCGTGCGGTCGCCGGCCTTGCGGTAGAGCCGGCCCCGGCTGCGGGTGGTCTCGATGGCCTTCACCACGACCGGCAGCGGCTCGGTGGCCAGCGGTCCGAGGCGGCGTCCGCGGGCCAGGGCGAGCAGCACCACGGTGACCAGCAGCAGCCACGCGCCCGGCACGATCCAGTCGGGTACCAGCGACCAGAAGTCGACGCCGTCGTCGGCGACCAGGTCGTCGTACGACGCGACGTACCAGACCAGCCGGTCGCTCTGGCCGAGCAGCCGCAGCGCCGCCGCGGCGTTGTCGGCGCGCAGCACCTGGTCGTTGGTCAGCAGCTGTGGCGACCCGAGCAGGACCAGATCGTCGCGCACCACCAAGGTGTCGCCGAAGCAACCCGAGCCGGGCATCGACGTGGCGTCGTCGACCTCGATCTCGAGGTCGGCGAAGCGAGGGTCGTCGCAGCCGGCCGCGATCGGGTCGCCGGTGTCGACGCCCAGGGTCGGGCCGTCGACGTCCAGCAGCTCGAGCAGCCGCGGTCCGGGGTCGACGACGACCACCGTGGCCTGGTCGGCCTGGCCGGCGGCGTGGTCGAGCAGCCGCTCGACCGTGCTCTCCCCGAGCTGCTCGACCGACGAGACGACGACCGTCGTGCCGGCGTCGACGTCGGCGTCGTCGAAGGCGTCGGCCGAGCGCACCACGTCGACCTCGACGCCCTCGTCGTCGAGCACCCGGGCCACCGCCTGGGCGCCGTCCTCGCCGGAGTTGCGGGGGTCGTAGGCCTCGGTGCGGCCGGCGTCGCCACCTCCCAGCGCGATGACGACCACGACCGCGAGCACGAGGAAACCGACGATGAGCAGGGTGCTGCGGTGCCGCCGCCACCGGGACGGGGTGCTCGTCGGTGGCGCCGCGATCGTGTCGGTCATCGGGCGCCCGCCAGCTCGAGGTCGAGGTCGAGGACGGCGGCTGCCTGGTCGCGGGTGGCCGGTCGGTCGCCGTACATGACGGCGTCGAAGAGGTCGGCGCCGGCAGCGGTCCGCTCCCGCTGCGGTGGGTACTCGGCGGCCAGGACCGTGGCGACCTCGTGGGCCGTGACGCCGGGGGAGTCGTCGAGCCGGCCGCGCTCGACCTGGCGCCGGGCCAGGGCGCGGAAGCCGTCGACCACCGCCTCGGCGTACCGACCCTCGACCATCGCCCGCTCGGCGCGCGCCCGCAGCTCGGCAGCCGTGGCCACTTCGTCGGTGAGCACCGCCTTGTCGCGCTCGCCCTTCTGGCGCGCGGTGCCTCGGGCGCGGGAGACGAGGAAGACCGCCGCGGCGACCAGGGCCAGGAAGATCACGGTGGCGGCGAACCAGGTGAGCGACGGGACGCCGCGCGCTCCCTCGACGGTGCCGTCGACGCGTCGACCGAGCCAGTCGAGCAGCCGCTGGACGATGTTGTCGTCGTAGTAGTCAGGGTCGGTCAGCTCGCGCCGCAGCAGGTCGCGGGCCTCGTCACCCGACGGGTCGAGCGGCGGGTCGGGCAACCTCACGAGCGCAGGACCCCGGCCTGCGACATCAGCTCGACGTCGTAGGCCTCCTTGCGCATCCGCTGGTCGAGGTACTGCAACGAGGTGACCGTCGCGCTGAACGGCGCGACGAAGGCCGTCGAGACCACCTGCGCCAGGGCGGTGCCGACGGTGGTCACGAGCAGCGCGTACTCGACGTCGACCGCCAGCGAGCCGAGGGTGCCGATGAGCGAGACCGGGAACGCCAGCATCTGCCCGGCGACGCCGGCGATGAGCACCGTGAGCAGCGCGATGCCGAAGGTGCGCCAGAAGGAACGGGACGTCAGCCGCCACCCCCGCCCGATCGCGCCGAGGACGCCGACCGGCTCGAGCATGAGCGCCGGCACCGGTAGGTAGTAGACGCGGATCCAGAACCAGCACATGAAGGCCAGGAACGCCGGTACCGAGACCAGCCCCCACAGCACGACCAGCAGGACCTCGCCGGTGACCACGATGACCAGCACCCACAGGACGACGTACACCGCGATCAGCAGCGTGGTCACGAGTCCGAGCAGGAAGGCCAACCCCACGAGGCGCCACCGCTTGCCCAGCGTCGCCGCCCAGGCCTCGCCCAGGCTGAGCCGCTTGCCGATCGCCGCCGCGGCGGTGACGTGGGCGATCATGCCGGTGACGAAGATCAGGCCGATGCTCTGCAGCACCCCGCCGAGGAGCAGCACGCCGTAGGCGCCGACCAGGCCCGCGACGTCGTCCATGGTCGCAGCGTCGGAGCTGTTGGGGTCGTAGGCGACGCCGACGGTCCAGGTGAGCAGGGCGATCACGACCACCGGGATCGCCATCGCGACCGCAGCCACCATCACCGCCGAGCCCACCGTGGTCTTCGGGTTGAACCGGATGATGCGGAACGCCGCGTCGTACATCTCCCCGAGCGAGAGGGGGCGCAGCGGCATCGCGCCGGGCTTGTGCGCGGCGCCGAGCATGCCGCGCGCCGGAGTCCAGCCGGGCGGCGGAGCGCCCGGGGGCACGCCGGGGCCCGGGGGTGGCGGCATCGGGCCCCACCGCGGCGGCTGCTGACCCCCAGGCGCGGGCTGGGAGCCCGGCGGCGGAGGCGAACCCGGGGGTGGGTACTGGTCCGACATGGGTCAGGCGCTCCTCGAGACGGGCTGACGGGGACGGCCATCCTGTCAGGTTGTCGCGAACGGCTCAGCCGGACGGGTGACTCGGCGGGACGCCGCTCGCCGTCCGATTTGGCCCGTCTGCCGATCTCTGCCAAGATATCCAGGTTGCTCCGGCGGGTTGCCGGGGTGCGGCACATCTTGATTCCTGAATCGGTTCTCCCGCTCGACGCCCGAGGGCGTCGTGGCATGAGGGTTCAGGCGCGGGTGCGTCGTACCGAACCAGGAGACCCGATCAGCCTGACGAACCGTCGGGCGCCCCCCGTAAGAAACAGCATGGCCCCGGCACGCGTGTGTGGAAAGTTCACGACACGCCCGACCGCGGGGGTCGGTTGGACAGGGTGGTGGAACAGCAGGGCCGGACCGACTCAAGCCCGAGGACGCCGGACACGTACGCGGCACAGACTGACGAGTAAAGGACGAGAGAGACCTATGGCGGGACAGAAGATCCGCATCAGGCTCAAGGCCTATGACCACGAGGTGATCGACACCTCGGCGCGCAAGATCGTGGACACCGTCACCCGCACGGGTGCCAAGGTCGCCGGCCCCGTGCCGCTGCCGACCGAGAAGAACGTGTACTGCGTCATCCGCTCGCCGCACAAGTACAAGGACTCCCGCGAGCACTTCGAGATGCGCACCCACAAGCGCCTCATCGACATCATCGACCCCACGCCGAAGACCGTCGACTCGCTGATGCGGCTCGACCTGCCGGCCGGCGTCGACATCGAGATCAAGCTCTAGTCGGGGCAGGAGACACAGGACCCATGACTATCGAACGCAACGTGAAGGGCCTGCTGGGCACCAAGCTCGGCATGACCCAGCTCTGGGACGACGCCAACAAGATCGTCCCCGTCACCGTGATCGCCGCGAGCACCAACGTGATCACCCAGGTCCGCCAGCCCGAGCCCGACGGCTACAACGCCATCCAGGTCGGCTTCGGCGAGATCGAGGGTCGCAAGATCACCAAGCCGCAGGCCGGCCACTTCGAGAAGGCCGGCACGACGCCGCGCCGCCACGTGGTCGAGATCCGCACCGCTGACGCCTCCACCTACACCGTGGGCCAGGAGCTCTCGGTCGACACCTTCGCCGCGGGCGACGTCATCGACGTCACCGGCACCAGCAAGGGCAAGGGCTTCGCCGGTGTCATGAAGCGCCACGGCTTCCACGGCGTGGGCGCCTCGCACGGTGCGCACCGCAACCACCGCAAGCCCGGGTCGATCGGCGCCTGCGCCACCCCCGGCCGCGTGTTCAAGGGCGTCCGCATGGCCGGCCGGATGGGTACCGACACCGTCACCACCCAGAACGTCACCGTGCACGCCGTCGACACCGAGCGGGGCCTGATCCTGCTCAAGGGTGCCGTCCCCGGCCCCAAGGGCGGCGTCATCATGCTGCGCTCGGCCGCGAAGCACTCCGTCACCTCGGGCAAGGAGGCCTGA
Source organism: uncultured Actinomycetota bacterium (assembly GCA_963825985.1). Taxonomy (GTDB): domain Bacteria; phylum Actinomycetota; class Actinomycetes; order Propionibacteriales; family Nocardioidaceae; genus Nocardioides. Next base: position 873,874 of record CAWGVK010000002.1, read on the forward strand.
CATGGCTACCAAGACCAAGAAGGTCGACTACCCGGCCGCCATCTTCGACGTCGAGGTCAACATCCCGTTGATCCACCAGGTCGTCGTCGCCCAGCAGGCTGCCGCTCGTCAGGGCACCGCGTCCACCAAGCGTCGCGGCGAGGTCCGCGGCGGTGGCCGCAAGCCCTACAAGCAGAAGGGCACCGGCCGCGCCCGCCAGGGCTCGACCCGCGCGCCGCAGTTCGCCGGCGGTGGCGTCGTCCACGGCCCCAAGCCGCGTGACTACTCCGAGCGCACCCCCAAGAAGATGAAGGCCGCCGCCCTGCGCGGTGCCCTCTCCGACCGGGCCCGCAACGAGCGGATCCACGTGGTCGACTCCCTGGTCTCCGGCGACGTGCCGTCGACCAAGGCGGCCCTCGTCGCGCTGACCGAGCTCGCGCCGCGCACGAGGTTCCTCGTCGTCCTCGAGCGCACCGACGTCGTCACCTGGCTCTCGCTGCGCAACGCTGCCGAGGTCCACATCGTCGCCGTCGACCAGCTCAACACCTACGACGTGCTGGCCTCCGACGACGTGGTCTTCACCCAGGGCGCCTACGACGCGTTCGTGGCCTCCCAGACCAAGAGCTCCGCGACCAAGGGCACGACCGAGGAGGGCGACAAGTGAGCACGCTGCACAAGGACCCCCGCGACATCCTGATCGCGCCCGTGGTCTCCGAGAAGAGCTACGGCCTCCTCGACGCCAACAAGTACACCTTCCTGGTGCACCCCGACGCCAACAAGACCGAGATCAAGATCGCGATCGAGAAGATCTTCAGCGTCAAGGTCACCTCGGTGAACACGCTCAACCGCCCGGGCAAGACGCGGCGCACGCGCAGCGGCACCGGGAAGCGCAAGGACACCAAGCGCGCGATCGTGAGCCTGGCCGAGGGCCACCGCATCGACATCTTCGGGGGGCCGGTCTCATGACGGCGCCGCAGCTGCAGACGGGCCCAGGCCGCCCCGAAGACATCCAACATCGTGGAGGACCGGTTTCCTGATGGCTATCCGCAAGTACAAGCCGACCACCCCGGGCCGTCGTGGCTCGTCGGTCGCCGACTTCGTCGAGATCACGCGTACGACGCCCGAGAAGTCCCTGACGCGTCCGCTCCCCAAGAAGGGCGGCCGCAACAACCAGGGCCGGATCACCACCCGCCACCAGGGTGGTGGCCACAAGCGCGCCTACCGCATCATCGACTTCCGTCGCTACGACAAGGACGGCGTTCCGGCCAAGGTCGCTCACATCGAGTACGACCCCAACCGCACCGCCCGGATCGCCCTGCTCCACTACGCCGACGGCGAGAAGCGCTACATCATCGCGCCGAAGGACCTCACGCAGGGCACCCGGATCGAGTCGGGCCCGACCGCCGACATCAAGCCGGGCAACAACCTGCCGCTGCGCAACATCCCCGTCGGTACGACGATCCACTGCGTCGAGCTGCGTCCCGGCGGCGGCGCGAAGATCGCCCGCTCCGCCGGCATCAGCGCGCAGCTGGTCGCCCGTGAGGGCTCGCGCGCCACGCTGCGCATGCCCTCGGGCGAGATGCGGTTCGTCGACGTCCGCTGCCGGGCCACGGTCGGCGAGGTCGGCAACGCCGAGCAGTCGAACATCAACTGGGGCAAGGCCGGCCGGATGCGCTGGAAGGGCAAGCGCCCGACCGTCCGCGGTGTCGTCATGAACCCCGTCGACCACCCGCACGGTGGTGGCGAGGGCAAGACCTCGGGTGGTCGCCACCCGGTGTCCCCCTGGGGCAAGGCCGAAGGTCGCACGCGCAAGCGCAAGGCGTCCGACTCCCAGATCATTCGCCGACGCAAGTCCGGCAAGAACAAGCGCTGATAGGGAAGAAGACAGATGCCTCGCAGCCTCAAGAAGGGCCCCTTCGTCGACGGCCACCTTCAGAAGAAGGTGGACGCCGAGAACGACAAGGGCAGCCACAACGTCATCAAGACCTGGTCGCGCCGGTCGATGATCGTCCCCGACATGATCGGCCACACGATCGCCGTCCACGACGGTCGCAAGCACGTCCCGGTCTTCATCACCGACTCGATGGTCGGTCACAAGCTGGGCGAGTTCGCCCCGACCCGCACCTACCGCGGGCACGTCAAGGATGACCGGAAGGGACGGCGTCGCTGATGCCTACCACTGACCGCCACCGCATCAGCGCGCGTCGCGACACCCTGCTGGGCGACCAGCCGGGAGCGTTCGCGAGCGCCCGCTTCACGCGGATCACGCCGATGAAGGCCCGCCGGGTCGTCGACATGGTGCGCGGCATGGCCGTCGACGACGCCCTGTCGCTGCTGCAGTTCACGCCGCAGTCGGCCTCCGAGACCGTCTACAAGGTCCTCGAGAGCGCCATCGCGAACGCCGAGACCACCGAGGGCCTCGACGCGAGCGACCTGGTCGTCTCCGTCGCCATGGTCGACGAGGGGCCCACCATGAAGCGCTGGCGCCCCCGCGCCCAGGGCCGCGCCACCCGGATCAACAAGCGGACCAGCCACATCACGCTCGTGGTGCAGCCCGCTTCGGTTGTCTCCGCCAACAAGAAGGGGAGGAAGGCCTGATGGGCCAGAAGATCAACCCGAACGGCTTCCGCCTCGGCATCAGCACCGACCACAAGTCGCGCTGGTACGCCGACAAGCTCTACAAGGCCTACGTCGGCGAGGACGTCGCCATCCGCAAGCTGCTCTCCAAGGGCATGGAGCGGGCCGGCATCTCCAAGGTGGAGATCGAGCGCACCCGTGACCGCGTGCGCGTCGACATCCACACCGCCCGTCCCGGCATCGTCATCGGCCGCCGCGGCGCCGAGGCCGACCGCATCCGCGGCGAGCTCGAGAAGCTCACCGGCAAGCAGGTCCAGCTGAACATCCTCGAGGTCAAGGCCCCGGAGATGGACGCCCAGCTGGTCGCCCAGGGTGTGGCCGAGCAGCTCGCCGGGCGCGTGCAGTTCCGTCGCGCGATGCGCAAGGCCATGCAGACCACGATGCGTTCGGGTGCCAAGGGCATCCGGATCCAGTGCTCGGGCCGCCTCAACGGCGCCGAGATGTCGCGCACCGAGTTCTACCGCGAGGGCCGCGTCCCGCTGCACACGCTGCGTGCCGACATCGACTACGGCTTCTACGAGGCCAAGACCACCTTCGGCCGGATCGGCGTGAAGGTCTGGATCTACAAGGGCGAGGTCGCCGGCACCCGTGCCGAGCGTCAGGCCCAGGCCGCTGCCCGCGCCGGCGTCCCCGGCCGTGGCGGCAGCAACCGCCCCGCCCGCGGTGGCGAGCGTCCGAGCCGTGGCTCGCGCCCGACCCGCGCCGACCGCGAGGGTGGCACCGAGGCCCCGGCGACCGCTCCCGCGACCGCTCCGGCGGCTGCTCCGGTCGCCGACGCCGCTCCTGGAACGGAGGCCTGACCATGTTGATGCCTCGTCGCGTCAAGCACCGCAAGCAGCACCACCCCAACCGCCGCGGCGCGGCCAAGGGCGGCACCACGCTGGCGTTCGGTGACTTCGGCATCCAGGCGATCGAGGGTCACTACGTGACCAACCGACAGATCGAGTCGGCCCGTATCGCCATGACCCGCCACATCAAGCGTGGCGGCAAGGTGTGGATCAACATCTACCCCGACCGCCCGCTCACCAAGAAGCCCGCCGAGACCCGCATGGGTTCCGGCAAGGGCTCGCCCGAGTGGTGGATCGCCAACGTCAAGCCCGGCCGTGTCATGTTCGAGCTCTCCGGTGTCGACGAGGTGACGGCCCGCGAGGCCATGCGCCGCGCGATCCACAAGCTCCCCATGAAGTGCCGCTTCATCACGCGAGAGGCGGGTGAGTTCTGATGAGTCAGGACACCAAGGCCCACGAGCTCGACGAGCTCAACGACATCGACCTCGAGTCGAAGCTGCGCGAGGCCAAGGAAGAGCTGTTCAACCTGCGCTTCCAGGCCGCGACCGGCCAGCTCGAGAGCCACGGCCGGCTCCGCACGGTCAAGAAGGACATCGCCCGGATCTACACCGTGGTGCGTGAGCGCGAGCTCGGCATCCGGACCGCTCCGGGCTCGACTGACGAGGCAACGGCATGAGCGACACGAACGAGACCACCGAGACCACCACCGAGACCGTCGAGCGCAACGCCCGCAAGACCCGCGAGGGTCTGGTCGTCAGCGACAAGATGGACAAGACCGTCGTGGTCGAGGTCGAGGACCGCGTCAAGCACCCCCTCTACGGCAAGGTGCTGCGCCGCACCAGCCGGCTCAAGGCGCACGACGAGCCCAACGCCTGTGGCGTCGGCGACCGGGTCCTGATCATGGAGACCCGGCCGCTGTCGGCCACCAAGCGCTGGCGCATCGTGCAGATCCTCGAGAAGGCCAAGTAAGCCCACCAACACGGTTCCCCCAGGCTCACCGCGAGGTGAGAACCGGGCGACAAGGAGAAGACAGTGATTCAGCAGGAGTCGCGACTCAAGGTCGCCGACAACACGGGTGCGAAGGAGATCCTCTGCATCCGCGTGCTCGGCGGCTCGGGTCGGCGCTACGCCGGCATCGGCGACGTCATCGTGGCGACCGTCAAGGACGCGATCCCCGGTGCCAACGTGAAGAAGGGTGACGTCGTCAAGGCCGTCATCGTGCGCACCGTCAAGGAGCGCCGTCGCGCCGACGGGTCCTACATCCGCTTCGACGAGAACGCCGCGGTGATCCTCAAGGCCGACGGCGAGCCGCGCGGAACGCGCATCTTCGGCCCCGTGGGCCGCGAGCTGCGCGAGAAGCGCTTCATGAAGATCATCTCGCTGGCCCCGGAGGTGCTGTGATGACCCAGAAGAAGCCGGCGCAGAAGAAGCCGACCGTGAACATCAAGAAGGGCGACACCGTCAAGGTGATCGCGGGCAAGGACAAGGGCGCCGAGGGCAAGGTCATCAAGGTGCTCCGCGAGGACGACCGCGTGATCGTCGAGGGCGTCAACCGGATCAAGCGGCACACCAAGGTCGTCAACCAGGGCGGTCGCGCGGGCAACACCGGCGGCATCATCACCGCCGAGGCCTCGATCCACGTCTCCAACGTGATGCTCGTCGAGGGTGACGGCGTCACCCGGATCGGCTTCCGCCGCGACGAGGTCACCAAGCGCCGCCCCGACGGCTCGACCTACGTGGGCACGCGCAGCGTGCGCATCTCGCGCAAGACCGGCAAGGAGATCTGAGATGACCACCGACACCACTGAAGCAGTGGCTGAGAAGGTCACGCCGCGTCTCAAGACGCGCTACCGCGAGGAGATCCTCCCCGCGCTCAAGACCGAGTTCGAGATCGCCAACGTCATGCAGGTGCCCGGCCTGACCAAGATCGTGGTCAACATGGGTGTCGGCGAGGCCGCGCGTGACTCGAAGCTGATCGAGGGCGCGATCCGCGACCTCACCGCGATCACCGGCCAGAAGCCGGCCGTCACCAAGGCCCGCAAGTCGATCGCCCAGTTCAAGCTGCGCGAGGGCATGCCGATCGGCTGCCACGTCACCCTGCGCGGCAACCGGATGTGGGAGTTCCTCGACCGGCTGCTGTCGATCGCGCTGCCCCGCATCCGCGACTTCCGCGGTCTCAACCCGGGCCAGTTCGACGGCAACGGCAACTACACCTTCGGCCTGACCGAGCAGGTCATGTTCCACGAGATCGACCAGGACAAGGTCGACCGCCAGCGGGGCATGGACATCACGATCGTCACCACCGCCACCAACGACGCCCAGGGTCGCGCGCTGCTCAAGCAGCTCGGCTTCCCCTTCAAGGAGAACTGACATGGCGAAGACCGCGCTCAGGGTCAAGGCTGCCCGCAAGCCCAAGTTTGCCGTCCGCGGCTACACCCGCTGCCAGCGCTGCGGCCGCCCGAAGGCCGTCTACAGGAAGTTCGGCCTGTGCCGGATCTGCCTGCGCGAGATGGCCCACCGCGGCGAGCTGCCCGGCGTGACCAAGTCCTCCTGGTAACCACCAGCCACACGAACCGCTGAAGGTCCCTCCGGGGAAACCACAGAAGAGAGAGAACTACCTTCATGACGATGACCGACCCGATCGCAGACATGTTGACCCGTCTGCGCAACGCCAACCAGGCGTTCCACGACGACGTCTCCATGCCCTACAGCAAGCTGAAGCAGGGCGTTGCGGAGATCCTCAAGCAGGAGGGCTACATCCAGGCCTTCGACGTGACCGACAACGAGGGTGTGGGCCAGACGCTCCACATCACCCTCAAGTACGGCCGCAACCGGGAGCGTTCGCTCGCCGGCGTCCGCCGCATCAGCAAGCCCGGTCTGCGCGTCTACGCCAAGCACACCGGCCTGCCCAAGGTGCTGGGCGGCCTCGGCGTCGCGATCATCTCGACCAGCCAGGGCCTGCTCACCGACCGCCAAGCGAACCAGAAGGGCGTGGGCGGAGAAGTCCTCGCCTACGTCTGGTGACCTGAGACCGAGAAGGAGAAACACAGCATGTCGCGCATTGGCAAGCTCCCCGTCGCGGTCCCGTCCGGTGTCGACGTGGCGATCGACGGCGCCCTGGTGACCGTCAAGGGCCCCAAGGGGACCCTGAGCCACGCCGTCGCCGCGCCGATCACCGTCGAGCAGGGTGACGGCGTCCTCGACGTCAAGCGCCCCGACGACGAGCGGATCAGCAAGTCGCTGCACGGGCTCAGCCGCACTCTCATCAACAACATGGTCGTCGGTGTCACCGACGGCTACGAGAAGAAGCTCGAGATCGTCGGCGTCGGTTACCGCGTCCTGTCCAAGGGCCCGACCCAGCTGGAGTTCCAGCTCGGGTACTCCCACTCGATCGTCTTCGACGCCCCGGAGGGCATCACCTTCACCGTCGACGGCCCCACCCGACTCGGCGTCGTCGGCATCGACAAGCAGCTCGTCGGTGAGGTCGCCGCCAAGATCCGCAAGCTTCGCAAGCCCGAGCCGTACAAGGGCAAGGGCGTCCGCTACTCCGGTGAGCACATCCGCCGCAAGGTCGGAAAGGCTGGTAAGTAAGTCATGGCCATCACCCTCCAGCACAAGAAGCACGCGTCCGCGCGGCTCAAGTCGCGCCTGCGTCGTCAGGTCCGGGGACGCAAGAAGATCTCCGGCACCGCCGACAAGCCGCGCCTGGTCGTCACGCGTTCCAGCAAGCACATCACCGTCCAGGTCGTCGACGACCTGGTCGGCAAGACCCTGGTCTCCGCCTCCACGATGGAGGCGGACCTGCGGTCCTTCGACGGCGACAAGACGGCCAAGGCGACCAAGGTCGGCGAGCTCGTGGCCGAGCGGGCCAAGGCCCAGGGCGTCGAGACCGTGGTCTTCGACCGCGCCGGCAACAAGTACCACGGCCGGATCGCGGCCCTGGCTGACGGGGCCCGCTCCGGCGGGCTCACGTTCTAGAGCCAGCGACCAACACCGAACAGGGAGAACAGACTCATGAGTGGACCGCAGCGCGGACAGCGCGGGGGCGGCGACCGTCAGGGCCGTGGCCGCGACGGTGGTCGCGGGCAGGGCGCTGAGAAGAGCCAGTACCTCGAGCGCGTCGTCGCCATCAACCGTGTCGCCAAGGTCGTCAAGGGTGGGCGACGCTTCAGCTTCACCGCCCTCGTGGTCGTCGGCGACGGCGACGGCATGGTCGGCGTCGGCTACGGCAAGGCCAAGGAGGTGCCCGCGGCGATCGCCAAGGGTGTCGAGGAGGCGAAGAAGGCATTCTTCCGCGTCCCCCGCATCCAGGGCACGATCCCGCACCCCGTCCAGGGTGAGAAGGCGGCCGGCGTCGTCTTCCTCCGGCCGGCCTCGCCCGGTACCGGCGTCATCGCCGGTGGCCCGGTGCGCGCCGTCCTCGAGTGCGCCGGCATCCACGACGTCCTGAGCAAGTCGCTCGGGTCGTCGAACCAGATCAACATCGTGCACGCGACCGTCGAGGCGCTGCGCATGCTCGAGCAGCCCGAGGCCGTCGCGGCCCGTCGTGGCCTGCGCGTCGAGGACGTCGCCCCGGCGGCGCTGCTCAAGGCGCAGGCCGAGGGCCGCCGCGAGGCGACCGAGGCCGCCGCAGGGGTGACCTCCTGATGGCACAGCTCAAGGTCCAGCAGAAGAAGTCCACCATCGGGTGCAAGGCCAACCAGCGCGACACCATTCGCTCGCTGGGCCTCAAGCGCATCGGTGACGTGGTCGTCAAGGAAGACCGCCCGGAGATCCGCGGCATGGTCCACGCCGTCCGTCACCTGGTGACGGTCGAGGAGGTCGAGTGACATGACGCTCAAGCTGCATCACCTGCGCCCGGCTCCGGGCGCCAAGAAGGCCAAGACCCGCGTCGGACGCGGTGAGGGCTCCAAGGGCAAGACCGCCGGTCGCGGCACCAAGGGCACCAAGGCCCGCTACCAGGTTCCGGCCGCGTTCGAGGGTGGCCAGATGCCCCTCCACATGCGGCTCCCGAAGCTCAAGGGCTTCAAGAACCCGTTCAAGGTGGAGTTCCAGGTCGTCAACCTCGACCGGATCAAGGACCTGTACCCCGAGGGCGGCGACATCACCGTGGCCTCGCTCGTCGAGCGTGGGGCGGTCCGCAAGGGCCACCCCGTCAAGGTGCTCGGCCAGGGCAACCTGAACGTCAAGGTCGCGATCACGGCCGACGCGTTCTCGGCCTCGGCCAAGGAGAAGATCGAGGCCGCAGGCGGCTCGGTCACCGTCGCCTGACCCACTCACACGGCGTTGGTAGGGGCGTCCCTCACGTAGGGACGCCCCTCACGCGCCTGTTAGGCTTCCCAGGCCCCCACGGTCGTGCTCCGGCACCGGGACGACCGGGTCCGGGCCTCATCTGCTGCAGAAAGAGGAAACGTGCTCACCGCGTTCGTGAACGCCTTCCGTACCCCGGACCTGCGCAAGAAGCTGCTGTTCGTCCTGCTGATCATCGTGATCTTCCGGGCCGGCTCCCAGATCCCCGCCCCCGGGGTCAACGTCTCGAACGTGCAGGCGTGCCTGGGCGACCAGGCCAACAGCGAGGGCGTCTACAGCCTGATCAACCTGTTCTCCGGTGGCGCGCTGCTCCAGCTGACGATCTTCGCGCTGGGGATCATGCCCTACATCACCGCCAGCATCATCCTGCAGCTGCTCGTCGTGGTCATCCCGCGGCTCGAAGCGCTGAAGAAGGAGGGTCAGTCGGGGCAGGCCAAGATCACGCAGTACACCCGCTACCTGACCCTCGGCCTGGCCGTCCTGCAGGCCACCGGCATCGTGGCGCTGGCCCGGTCGGGCGGCCTGCTGCAGAACTGCCCCGAGCCGCTGCTGTTCAACGACAACCTGTCGACGTTCGTGGTCATGGTGGTCACCATGACCGCCGGCACCGCCGTCATCATGTGGCTCGGCGAGCAGATCACCGAGCGCGGCGTCGGCAACGGCATGTCGATCCTGATCTTCACCCAGGTGGTCGCGACCTTCCCGACCGCGCTGTGGGAGGTCGGCAAGCGCCAGGGCTGGTGGGTCTTCGGCGTCGTCCTGGTCATCGGCATGGTGATCGTGGCCGCGGTCATCTTCATCGAGCAGGCGCAGCGCCGGATCCCGGTGCAGTACGCCCGCCGGATGGTCGGCCGCAAGATGTTCGGCGGCAGCTCGACCTACATCCCGCTCAAGGTCAACCAGGCCGGCATCATCCCGGTCATCTTCGCCTCCTCGCTGCTGTACCTGCCCGCGATGGCGGTGCAGTTCAACCAGCCCACCGACGGCAGCGCCCGCCCCGGCTACGTCGACTGGATCGACGCCCACTTCGTGCGCGGTGACCACCCGTACTACATGGCGACCTACTTCGCCCTGATCATCTTCTTCACCTACTTCTACGTCTCGATCACCTTCAACCCGCAAGAGGTGGCCGACAACATGAAGAAGTACGGCGGCTTCATCCCCGGGATCCGGGCCGGAAAGCCGACCGAGGACTACCTGTCCTACGTCCTGTCACGCATCACGCTGCCAGGAGCCGTCTACCTCGGTCTGATCTCCCTGATCCCGTTGATCGCACTCGTGCTGATCGAAGCGAACCAGAACTTCCCGTTCGGAGGTACGTCGATCCTGATCATGGTCGGCGTCGCCCTCGACACGGTGAAACAGATCGAGAGCCAGCTCCAGCAGCGCAACTACGAAGGATTCCTGCGCTGATATGAGGCTGATCCTGATGGGCCCCCCGGGAGCCGGCAAGGGGACCCAGGCTTCCCACATCGCCGACCACTTCGGCATCCCCGCGATCTCCACCGGTGACATCTTCCGCGCCAACGTGTCGAAGGGCACCGCGCTCGGCATCGAGGCGAGCCGCTACATGGACGCCGGCGACTACGTGCCCGACGAGATCACCAACAAGATGGTCCGCAACCGGATCGACGAGCCCGACGCCGAGCCGGGCTTCCTGCTCGACGGCTACCCGCGCACGACCGCGCAGGTCCAGGAGCTCGACGGGATGATCACCTTCACCGGCCACAAGCTCGACGCCGCCGTGGTGCTCACCGTCGACCCCGAGGAGCTCGTGCACCGCCTGGTGCAGCGCGCCGAGACCGAGGGACGCGCCGACGACACCGAGGAGGTCGTCCGCCGCCGCCAGGAGGTCTACGCCGAGCAGACCGAGCCGCTGATCGAGCTCTACCGCGCCCGCGGCATCCTGGTCGAGGTCGACGGCATGGGTGAGGTCGCCGAGGTCACCGAGCGGATCTTCGCCGCGCTCGACATCATTCCCGAGTCCTAGCCTCCGGATGACCAGCTGATGGGCTGGCGCGACACCTCGAGACGGGCGCAGAGCGCCCTCCTCAGCAACCGCCGCGGGACGATCAAGACCCCGGAGCAGATCGACGGCATGCGCCGCGCCGGCGTCGTCGTCGGGCGCACGCTGGAGATGCTCACCGAGCTGGTACGCCCCGGCCTGACGACCGGCGAGCTCGACGCCGCGGCCGAGACCCACATCCGGCAGCTCGGCGCGACGCCGTCCTTCCTGGGCTACCAGGGCTTCACCGGGTCGGTGTGCGTGTCGGTCAACGACGAGGTGGTGCACGGCATCCCCGGGCCGCGCGTGCTCGCCGAGGGCGACCTGGTCTCGATCGACTGCGGGGCCGTCGTCGAGGGCTGGCACGGCGACGCCGCGGTCACGCTCGCGCTGGGCGAGGTGCCCGACGACGTCCGCGAGCTGATGCGGGTCACCGAGGGAGCCCTGTGGCAGGGCATCGCAGCGGCCCGGCTCGGGGGGCGGCTCAGCGACATCTCGGCCGCGGTCGAGCAGCACGTGCGCGCGGCCGGCGGCTACGGGATCCTCGAGGACTACACCGGTCACGGCATCGGGTCGGCGATGCACCAGGCACCCGACGTCCCCAACGTGGGGCGCCCCGGCCGCGGGCCGCGGCTGGTGCAGGGCATGGCGCTGGCCGTCGAGCCGATGGTCACGATCGGCAGCGCCGACACCGACCTGCTCGACGACGACTGGACCGTCGTGACCACCGACGGCTCGTGGGCCGCCCACGTCGAGCACACGTTCACGCTGACCCCCGACGGCGCCTGGGTGCTGACCGCCCTCGACGGCGGCCGCGCGGCGCTGGCCGACGTCGGCGCGCCGTACGGCGGCGACTAGGCGCTCGCGCCTTCCTGCTCCCGCACGTTCTCGGTGGCGACGTGGGACGCCTCGTCGAGGGCCTCGGCGGCCTGACGGAGGGCGACGACGTGCTGGGCGGTCCAGTCGGACTCGAAGCGGGTGCGGTCGAGGCCGACCCACTCGGTGCCGGCCAGGTTGGCGGTGAGCCGCTGCTCGATGGCGCGGACCCGCTCGGCGACCTCCGCCAGCTGCTGGGCCAGGGCCGAGACGTTCTCGGTGTCCATCCCGTAGATCATGCGGCCACCCCCGCGACCAGGTCGTGGGCGCGTGCGGTGATCGACGCGACGGTCTCGGCCCGGGCCCAGGCCCGCTGCGACCCGGGCCGGGCGAGGATCGACCACGAGCCGAGGGGGCCGGTGAACAGGCCGGTCAGGTCGGGCCGTTCGACGGCGGCGCCGGCCTCGCGGGTCACCACCAGGACGTCGGCGCGCAGGTAGGCCTCGCCGAGCCGCTCGACGAGCTCGGCCGGTGCCTCCGAGTCGGGGGCGACGGCCAGCTCGAGGTCGTCGGTGTCGCCCGCGTCGGCCGCCTCCGGATGGACGGCAGCAGCGACCAGCAGCGCCGGCAGGTCGCGGGCGTGGCCGAGGGCGAAGCGGTGCAGCCCGTCGGTGCCGACCTCCTCGAGGAGCACGACCTCCTCGACGACGTGGGCGTACCAGAAGTCCTGCTGGGTGGCGCTGGTGCGGGCGACGGCGACGACGGCCGACGCGCTCTGCCGCAGGGTCAGCGCCGAGAGGACGTCGTTGCGGACCCGCAGGTCGACGCCGACGTCGCCGGTCGTGGACTTGGTGCCGAACGCCGCCGCGACGGCGTCCGGCTCGGGCGGGTCGACGATGCCGCGGGCCACCAGCCCGCGGAAGGCGGTCCGGCGGACGACGTCGCGCTCGCCGTCGGGCACCTCGGCCAGCACGGGAGAGACGACGACCCCCTGGTCGGCCACCAGCACCGAGAGCTCCTCGTCGGTGAGGACCTCGAGTGCGATGGTCTGGACCTCGGTGGCGGTGTCGGTCATGTGCCTGCTCCTACGAGTCGGGGGCCGCCGCCGAGGAGGCCGCGGGCCCAGGTCAGTGCGGAGTCGACGCCGGTGGTGGCGCCCTCCCACACCCGGCCGGCGGCGTCGCCGATCGCGGTGGTCGCGCGGGAGGCGGTGTCGCGGATCGAGCCCCAGTGGTCGGCGACGTAGTTGCCGGCGCTCCAGAGGCCGTACGCAGCCACCGCGACCGCCGCCACCGTGGCCGTCACCGGCGCCGAGGCCACCAGGGCCGCGCCGCCGAGGAGCAGGGTCGCGGCACCCGCCGCACCCGCCAGGCCGAAGCCGCGGGTGGCCCAGCCGCGCCAGCCCTCGTAGCCGCCGCCGGTGAACACGTCGACCACCCCGCTGAGGGCGGTCAGTGGCAGGAACGCCTTGCCCAGCAGCCGGCCGAGCGCCGGCAGCCCCAGGGCTCCGAGCACGCCGCCGGTGGCCCTGCCGTTCATGAATACGCCCAGCGCCTCGATCAGCCGGGCCGACGACGCGAGCTCGCCGAGGTTGGCCACGCGCAGCAGCCGGACGAAGTCGAAGAGCGACTTGGCCTTCATGATCGCGCTGACCGGCTTGCTCACGAAGTCCTTGAGGGTGCGCAGGTCGCCGAGGAAGCGCAGCACTCCGTAGCCGGCCGCGGTGGTGCCCGACTCGGCGCCGCTGGCGCGCTCCTGCTCCTGGGCGTTCTGCGAGAGCAGCCGGCCGGCCGCCGCGAGCGCGTCGGACACACCGGTCATCCGCTCCTGGGCGAACGTGCCCCACTCCTCCTTGCAGCGCACGGCGTCCGGGCCCTGCCAGTCGTGGGCGGCGTCGATCGATCCGGCCAGCCGGCTGCTCAGCTCACGCAGCTCGGCCGCGCCGCTCTCGACATCGGTGGCGAGCCGCTCGAGCGCCTCGACGTCGGCGCCGACGAGTCCGGTCATCGCGCGCCTCCTCTCCTGCCGTTCCCGAGAACCTGGGGTCGGCAGCAACGCTAGGGCGAGCGTCGGGCGCTCGTCTCTACCCGCGGCGGCGGAGACTTCCGGCTCGTTCAGTCGAGTCAGTCGACGCAGCGCTCGGTGTACGGCGAGGCGTCGGAGCCGCGGATCAGGCGCACCTGCAGGCACACGCGCTCGGACGCCCGGACGGTCAGCTCGCGCTCGGGGGTGCGGGCGGTCTCGCCGGTGTCGGTGCGCCGCCACTCCCAGGTGTCGCCGTCGCGGGTCCGGTCGGGGGCGCGCCAGGTGAAGGCGACCCGCGCGTCGCGGCGTACCCCCTCGACCTCGGGTGGCAGCTGCAGCGATCCCTGCTCGACCGGCGCCGGGGTGCGGGTCGAGGGGTCGGACGCCGGCGGTGGCTGCTCCTCACCGCCGCGCAGCGCCAGCACGACGACCACGGCCGCGACGGCCAGGACGCCGACCACGGCCCACACCAGACCGGCCCGGCCGCGCGACGCCGCCGGCGTGGCGCCGCCCCGCGTCGAGTCCGACTCGATCCGGGCGGCGCGGGGTCCGGAGGCCGGGATCACCGTGATCGGCTTGACGTAGGTGGCGTCGGGGTCGGGGCCCCGGGCCGGGTCTGACGACGCCGCGTCCGCCGCCGGCCGGTCGCCCTCGACCGCGATGGGGGTGCGCGCGAAGCCGGCCTGCGACTCGATCCGCTGGAGCGCGCGCGCCAGCTCGAGGGCCGAGCCGGGCCGGTGCTCGGGCACCTTGGCCAGGCACTGCGCCAGCAGCGACTCGAGCGCCGCCGGGGTGTCGGGGCGGCCGGTCGGCGTCACCGGGCTGTGCAGGATCCGCGCCGACAGCGCCCGCGGGGTGTTGTCGCCGTGCTGGACGGCGAACGGCGACCGCCCGCTGAGCAGGTTCCAGATGGTCGCGCCGAGCGAGTAGACGTCGGAGGCGACCGAGCCGTTGGACCGACCGTCGAGGAGCTCGGGCGGCGACCAGGGGTAGGAGATCCGCACCTCGTCGTCGCCGCCCACCTCGTGCAGGTAGCCGGCGATGCCGAAGTCGGTCAGCGCCGGCTCGTGGTACGTCGTCACCAGCACGTTGCTGGGCTTGATGTCGCGGTGCACGATGCCGGCGCGGTGCGCGGTCTCGACGGCGCTGGCCAGCTTGATGCCGGTGCTCACCGCGTCGGCCACCGGCATCGGCGACTGCCGCACCCGGACGCCGAGGTCGGGCGGCGGGCAGTAGCGCATCACCAGGAAGGGCCGGTGGTCTGGCGTCATCCCCGCGGTGATCACCGAGACGATGTAGGGGTGGTCGGCCAGCTTGGCCATCGCGTTCGCCTCGGCGGTGAACAGGCCCTTCTCGCGGTCGGTGAGGGCGACGTCGGGCCGCACCACCTTGACCGCCACCCGCTGCTGCGGCCACTGCTGCTCGTAGAGGAACACGTCGGCGAAGCCGCCGCTGCCGAGGTGCTGCAGGAACGTGTAGCCCGGGATGTCGGGAGCGCCGGCCATCAGCCCGCCCTCACGCGGTGACCTCGTAGACGATCTCGTAGCTGTCGGCCAGGTCGAGCACCTGGCCGGGCTCCCACACGTACCGCTCGTGCGCCCGGATCCGCTGCGGCGCGCGGCCCGGCACCCGCAGCGTCGTACCGCCGCGCGACCCGAGGTCGGTCGCCAGCACCAGCCATCCGTCGAGCTCGACGGCGAGGTGCGAGCGCGACACGTAGGTGGAGTCGGGCGGCAGCCGCACCAGGTGCGGCCAGTCGGCGCCGCCGGGGACGACGTCGGGCTGGCGCCCGAAGACGGCACCCCGGTCGAGCGGCACCCGCTCGCCGTCGGGCAGGTGCAGCACCCCGAGCCGCGGCCGCGGCATCCGGTGCGGCTCCTGCTCGGGCACCGGCTCGTCGCAGACCCGGCACCGCGGGCTGTAGGCGGCGGTGACGTGCCCGGCCGGGCAGTGCACGGCCAGCACGGTCTCGGCGGTCGTCTGCCTGAGGTGCGTGCCCGACTCGGGCAGCGCGGCGTCCGGCAGCTCGGGGCGGTAGGTCGTGTGCCCGTCGTGGTCGGAGTCGACGGTGCTCGATGTGAAGCCCGGTGTCGAGGTCCGGCGCACCGTGTTGCCCATCCGCTCGAGGATCCGCCGCTGCGACTCGCCCGGGGGCTCGTCGGTCTGCACCGGCACCGGCGGGGCCGGCGGCGTCGGCTCGGGGGCGCGGGCGGCCAGGATCTCCGGCGGGATGCCGTCGATCAGGCCGTCGGGTGCCGGCACCACCTCCGGCGCGGGCGCACCCACCAGCGTCGGCGCCGACGGCGCCGCGACCGGACGCAGCCGGGCCACGGACGCCGCCACCACACCGCCCACGAGCCGCAGCTCGAGGCCCGGGTCGTCGCCCAGGGTCAGGGTGTGGACGCCGTCCAGCGTCAGGTGGCGACCCGAGCCGCGGGTGAGCGACGTCTGCGCGCCGGTGGTGAGGTCGACGAGCACCAGCGCGACGTCGCCGCAGGCAGCCTCGACGACCTCGACGACCCGGCTCGCCTCGACCCGGGGGCCGGTCAGCAGCGCCCACAGCTCGTCGCTCGTGTCGGGCCCGGGGTCGGCGCCCAGGAGCAGCCACCGGCTGCCGGCGCCCACGAGGATCCCGGCGCCGGGGGTGTAGGTGACCTCCACGCGGGCCATTCTCACCCATGGTCCCGCTCACCCCGCGAGTTGTCGCGGGCCACCACGGCTCCTAGCCTGGGGGCAACCGGCCGCCAGGGCCCGGCCACCATGGGAGATCGTCGTGCTCAGCTCGGGGTCGATGCGGCGTCATCGCGTCGCGATCGCGTCGAACCTCGCCCTGCTCGCAGCCGTCGCCGGCGTGGTCGTCGTGGCCACCCAGGCCGACGGCTTCCGCAAGCACGAGGCCCAGCTCAACGACGGCGGGATCTGGGTCACCAACGGCCGCGACGGCTTCCACGGGCGCCTCAACAAGCCGATCGGCCAGCTCGACGGCGTCGCCTTCGCCGAGCAGGACACCCAGCTCGACGTCGTCCAGGACGGCGCCGCGGTGATCGGGCTCAACGTCTCGGCCGGCGTCCTCACCACGATCGACCCCGGCAAGGTCGAGCTGCCCGACGGCGAGACCGCGCAGCTGCCCGCGGCGGCGCAGGTGCAGCTCGCCGGCGGCAGCGTGGCGGTGCTCGACCCGGCCGACGGCCGGGTCTGGGCGCAGCGGGTCGACACCCGCGTCGGCGTCCCGCCCGTGGCGGCGCTCGACTCCCAGGTCGACCCGCTGGCGACCGTCGGCGACGACTCGGCGCTCGCCGTGACCGTCGACGGCGACGTGCTCGTCGCCTCGGCCACCGACGACGTGCTGCGCACCTTCCCCCGCTCCGGCGCCGCGTTCGGCGCGGTGACCGAGACCGACCTCGGGGCCGACGTGGGGGCAGCGGTCACGCTCACCACCGTGGGTGCGACGCCGGTCGCGCTCGACGTCGAGTCCGGTGCCCTGCAGGTGGTGGGAGGCCCCGAGGCCGACGTCCCGCCCGGTTCGACCCTCCAGGTGCCGGGACCCGACGCCGACGCCGTCCTCGTCGCGACCCCCGACGCGCTGGTCGCGATCGACCTCGGCACGGGGGAGCAGACCGAGGTGGCCGGCGACGTCTCCGGCCGGCCCAGCGCCCCGGTCCGCCTCGGCGCCTGCGTGTACGGCGCGTGGTCGGGCGGGTTCGGTGCCGTGGTCACCGCGTGTGACGGCGCCGAGCCGACCGCGAGCGACCTCGGCACCGAGACGACCGACCTCGTGTTCCGCGTCAACCGCGACGAGATCGTGCTCAACGACCGCACCACCGGCGCGGTGTGGAACGTCGACTCCGACCAGCCGACCCGCCTCGACAACTGGGACGCCTTCCAGCTCAAGCCCGACGACGACAACGAGAAGAACGAGAACGAGAACGAGGAGCAGGGCGACCGGCGACCGCCCGAGGCCAAGGACGACGACCTCGGCGCTCGGCTCGGCCGCACCACCGTGCTGCACCCGCTCGACAACGACACCGCGCCCCAGGGCCGGCTGCTGGCCATCGCCAGCGTGGGCGGCGTCTCCGGGTCCGAGGCCGACGTGACGATCAGCCCCGACGGGCAGACGGTCCAGATCGAGCTGCCGAGCGGCGCCGGCCCCACCCGGTTCGACTACACCATCGACGACGGCCGCAGCGGGCTCTCGGACACCGCCACCGTCTCGGTCACCCCGCGCACCGACGCCGCCGACGCCCCGCCCCAGCTGCGCGAGGGCTTCGAGCCGACCGTGTGGGTGGTGCCTTCAGGCGGCTCCCTCGACATCCCGGTGCTGCCCGACTGGCGCGACAAGCAGGACGGCGACCCGCTGTCGCTGGCCACCGCGGTCGCCGTGGGCGGTGACCGCACCGGAGCCGTCGCGCGGACGACGTCCGCCGGGCGGGTCCGGTTCACCGCCCCGGTCCGCAGCGGGGTGGTGACCGTGAAGTACTCCGTCAGCGACGGCATCGGCGAAGCGGTCGAGGACGAGCTGGAGTTCCGGGTCCAGGACCCCAAGGAACGCAAGGCCTACCCGGGTGTCGCCGAACCCGACGTGGTCGCCGGCGAGGCCGGCAAGACCGTCACGATCCGTCCGCTCGGCAACGACCTGCCCGGCTCCGACCCGGTCACGCCGACCGCGCAGGTGCAGCTGGCCGGCAAGATCGCCCAGGTCGGGGGAGCCGAGGTGAAGACCGACCTGGTGGACGGCACCATCTCCTTCCGGGCCACCCAGCCGCGCACCTACTTCCTCGACTACGACCTGCGCTACGGCAACGCGCCGTTCGCGCCCGGCCGGATCCGGGTCGACGTGGAGGCTCCGGTCAAGGCGTCGAAGGCGCCGGTGGCGATGCCCGACAGCGTCACCCTCTACGGCCAGTCGGCGACGCTCGTCGACGTGATCGCCAACGACATCGACCCCGGGGGCGGGCTGCTCGTCGTCCAGGGGGCGAGCGCCGACCAG
Organism: uncultured Actinomycetota bacterium; assembly: GCA_963825985.1. GTDB lineage: Bacteria > Actinomycetota > Actinomycetes > Propionibacteriales > Nocardioidaceae > Nocardioides. Next base: position 892,421 of record CAWGVK010000002.1, read on the forward strand.
GAGAACCAGCTCGACGTGGCCGTGGTCGAGGGTCGGTGGCTGCGCCTGGGCGCCCGGCAGGGCCAGCTGGTGCCGACCCCGCAGCTGGTGCGCTACACGATCAGCAACGGCAGCCGCTCCGGAGTGCGGGGCGAGGTGGTGGTCACCTGGAGACCGGCGCCGCCCGACAACACGCCGGTCACCGAGACCGACCGCGTCGTCGTCCGGGCGGGGGCCGCGGTGTCGGTACCGGTGCTCGACAACGACTTCAGCCCGGCCGGCGACGAGCTCGACCTCGTTGCCGACGTCCCCGACCAGGACGCCGGCGTGCTCGCCGTCCAGCCGCCCGGCGACGAGGCCGTGCCGACCGGGCAGGCCTTCGTCACCGACCGGTTCGTGCGCTACGTCGCGCCCGCGGCCCTCGACGACGCCGAGACGTTCACGATCCGCTACCTGGCCACCAACGCGGCCGGGCAACGCGCCCCCGGCATCCTGGAGGTGCAGGTGGTGCCCGGCGACCGCCGCAACGAGGCGCCCGAGCCGCCGGTGCTCGAGGGCCGGGCCGTCGCCGGCGACACGATCAAGCTGCGCGTGCCCGGCGTCGGCGTCGACCCCGACGGCGACCCGGTCACGCTGACCGGCCTCGGTTCGGCCCCCACCCTCGGCCGGGTCGTCCAGTACGGCGCCAGCTCGCTGCAGTACCAGGCCTATCCCGGCAGCGCCGGCACCGACGAGTTCTCCTACACCGTCACCGACCCGCAGGGAGCGCAGGGCACGGGCACCGTGCGGATCGCCGTCGTGTCGCCGGGCACGCCGCAGGCGCCGCTCGCCGTGCCCGACACGGTGACCTCCGAGCCGTCGCGCACGGTGCGGGTCGACCCGCTCGCCAACGACTACGTCGCCGCCGGTGACCGCGTCAGCATCGAGCTGGTCGGCGACCCTGAGGGCGTCACCCTCGAGTCGCCGCAGGGCCCGATCCTCCTCGACGCCCCCGCCGAGGCCGACGGCCGCAACGTCGAGGTCGTCTACCGCGTCACCAACGGCATCGACGACTCGCAGTCGACGGTCACCCTCCGGGTCACCGACCCGTTCAACAACCCGCCTGTCGTGTTCGACGCCTTCGGCACGCCCGCCGACACGGGTGCGGTCGACCCCGACGAGGAGGTCGACGGGGCGGGTGACGCCGCCACCGTCACCGTCGACGTGCTCGAGACGGCGTACGACCCCGACGGCGCGGCCTCCGACCTGCAGGTCACCAAGGTGTTCGCCCCGCGCGGCGTCGAGGCCGAGATCAACGGCGACGAGGTCACCGTCGCCCGCGGTGAGCAGCCGCTGGTGGTGCCGTTCCGGGTCAAGGACGCCGACGGCGGCTCCGCGACCGCGTCGGTGTTCGTGCCGCCGGTGGCCGGCGGTGCGCCGTACGTGATCCCTGGCTCGATGATCGAGGTCGAGCCCGGCGCCACCGGGGATCTCGACCTCACCGACTACGTCGCGAACCCGTCCGGCGGGCCGGTGCAGTTCACCCTGCAGGACCGGATCTGGACGTCGCCGGTGGTGAGCCTCCAGCCGCGGATCACCGGCGACCGGGCCTTCGAGCTGGCCGCCGACGACGGGTACGCCGGCCCCGGCGCGGTGGTCTTCGAGGTCACGACGGGCACGTCGGTCGACGACCCCGAGGGCATCGAGGCGGTGCTGTCGGTGCCGGTGCAGGTGGGCAGGTCCGAACCGATCCTGCGCTGCCCCGACGAGCCGGTGCGGATCGCGCAGGACCGCACCCTCGACCTCGACATCGCCTCCCTGTGCCACGTCTGGAACCCCGACCCCGACGGTGGTGGGCTGTCGTTCGACGCCGACTGGGCGACGTCGGTCGACGGCCTGGCCATCGTCGAGCCGAGCGGGTCGACCATCTCGGTCAACGCCGCCGGCAACACCGAGCCGGGCAGCCGGGCCAAGCTGCAGGTGACCTCGGGCGGCAGCGAGCCGGGCACGATCGAGATCGTCGTGGTGAAGTCGCCGCCGCCGTCGCTGAGCCCGATCCGGCTGGGCGACATGCGGGCGGGCGAGTCACGCACGCTCGACCTCGCGCCGTACCTGCGGCCGGGCGTGAGCAGCCCTGAGCCCACCGTGGTGAGCATCGAGCAGCAGACGGGGCTCGACGTCCAGGCCACCAGCGACGGGTCGGAGGTGACCCTGCGCACCGGCGACGAGGTGTCCGGACGCGCCGAGTTCCGCGTCGTGATGAGCGACGTCGCCGGCTCCACCGGAGCCGAGCGGCAGGTGGAGGGCCGGCTCACCCTCGAGATCCTCGACGTCCCCGACGCACCGACGGCGCCGGTGCCGGGCCGCACGGTCCGCGACCAGGAGGTGGCGCTCGGCTGGCGGGCGCCGGAGGCCAACGGGTCGCCGATCGACCGCTACCAGGTGCGCGGCAACGGCGGTGCCGGCCGCGAGTGCGGGGGCACGACGTGCGAGCTCACCGGTCTCACCAACGGCCGCGACTACCGGTTCGAGGTGCGCGCCCACAACGCCGTCGGCTGGTCCGACTGGAGCGCGACGTCGGCGGTCGCGACCCCCGACGCGAAGCCCGGCCGGGTCGGGCCGATCGAGCTGGTCAAGGAGGGCGACACCTTCCTCAAGCTGCGCTGGACGCCGCCGACGACCCAGACCTCGCCGATCCGCCAGTACATCGTGACCTGGCAGGACGGCGGCAGCACCACGACGACCCGCCCCGAGGTGACGGCGTCCGACCTCGACAACAACCAGGCCTACTCCTTCACGGTCACCGCCGTGAACGACCTCGACGCCGGGGAGCCCCGCACGTCGGCGCAGTACCAGTCCGTCGGCACCCCCGAGGCTCCCGCGGCCCCGACGCTGACCGAGAACCGCACGAGCAGCGACGAGACCGCCGTCGTGGTCACCTGGCCCGCGGTCAATCCCAACGGCCCCGACCCGGTGCGCTACACCGTGCTGCGCAACGGCTCTCCGTTGCCCAACTGCACCGAGAAGACCGCCACCGAGTGCGTCGACCCGGGCATCCAGTACGACGGCACCCGCTACAACTACGCCGTCCGCGCCACCAACAAGGGTGGCCAGGGCAGGACGGCGAGCGGGCCGGCGTCGAGCTTCGACGCGGTCGGCGAGCCCGAGCCGTGGGCCGACTGGTCGGTCACCCCCACCGGGCAGAACAACCAGGCCCGCGCCGACTTCACCGTGCCCGACTCCAACGGAGCCCAGTCGCGGGTGCGGATCTACGTCGGGAGTGGCGTCGTCAGCGAGTTCAACGGCACGGGCGCCCGCTCCGAGGTGATCCCGACGCCCAACAACGACGGGGCCCACGAGGTGCGCCTCGAGGTGTGCAACGAGAAGGAGGCCTGCTCGCCGTCCGCGCCGAAGAGCGTGCAGACCTACGGCCCGCTGACCAGCGCCCAGATCACCGGCGTCAGCGCGCGGCGGGGCGACATCGTGCCCAACAAGGAGATGGCGTGGGACATCACCGTCGACAACAACGGCGACCCCGCGACCGTGCGCGTGACCAGCAACCGGGGCCGCAACGAGACCTACCAGACCACCGGGGTCAACACGTTCTCGTTCACGACGCGGTTCCGCGACATCGGCTACTCCACGACCGAGACCATCACGGTGACGCTGTCGGACGCCGCGCCCAACCGCGGCTCCGGGACCCGCACCGCGACCTCGCCGCCGACCGACGACGAGCCGGTGCCCACGATCACCCTCGCCAAGGGCTCGGCGTGCAACGACAACACCAACACCCCGTGCCGCTACGACGGCGCCGGCGGCGGCGTCCCGTGCACCAACGACTCCTGCGCCCGGATTCGTTTCGACAGCACCTGGCTCGGCGCTCCCAACACGATGAGCTGCGGGTTCTACGACTCCAACTCTCCCGGGTCGGCGTACCTGACCCGCAACGTCCAGACCAACCGGACCTACGAGCCCGGCCCCTACTACGGATACCCGGCGAGGTCGGTCTGGGTGATCTGTGACGGTGTCGAGAGCAACCACCTGAACTGGTACTGACCACCAATGAAGAGGACCGCATGACGATCTCCCACGAGCAGGCCGCCTGGTTCAGGCAGACCTTCGACCAGCTCACCGACAACATCGAGAAGGCCGTGCTCGGCAAGCGGCACGTCGTCCGGCTCACGCTGACCTGCCTGCTGTCGGAGGGGCACCTGCTGCTCGAGGACGTGCCCGGCACCGGCAAGACGATGCTGGCGCGGGCCCTGGCCAACACGGTGCAGGGCAGCCACGCGCGGATCCAGTTCACCCCCGACCTGCTGCCCTCCGACGTCACCGGCGTCACGGTCTACGACCAGCACAAGGGCACCTTCGAGTTCCACCCCGGCCCGATCTTCCACACGATCGTGCTGGCCGACGAGATCAACCGCGCCTCGCCCAAGACGCAGTCGGCGCTGCTCGAGGTGATGGAGGAGGGCCGGGTCACCGTCGACGGCCGCCCCCACGACGTCGGCCGCCCGTTCATGGTCGATCGCCACCCAGAACCCCATCGAGCAGGCCGGCACCTACCGGCTGCCCGAGGCCCAGCTCGACCGGTTCCTGATGAAGGCCTCGGTCGGCTACCCCGACAAGGCGGCCACCATCGAGCTGCTGGTCAACGCCAAGGTCCGCGACCGGGCCTCGCTCGGTCGCCCGGTGATCACCGCCGCGACCATCGCCCAGATGAGCAGCCTGGCCGACGAGGTCTACGTCGACCCGGCCGTCGTCGGGTACGTCGCCGAGCTGGCCGAGGAGTCGCGCCGCCAGCCCGCACGTCAAGCTCGGCCTGTCGGCGCGCGGGTGCCTGGCGTTCATCCGGGTCGCCAAGACCTGGGCGGCCGCCGACGGCCGCGACCACGTCGTCCCCGACGACGTCCGCGCGCTGGCCGAGCCGGTGCTGTGCCACCGGCTGCTGCTCGACGCCGAGGCCCAGTTCACCGGTGTCACCGTCGACACCGTGATCTCGCGGCTGCTCGACGCCGTCGCGCCGCCCACCGACCGGGTGGCAACCGCATGAACACCCCACGACGTTCTTCGTCTCCCCCGCTTCGCTCCTCCGACGAACAACGCCGCGGGGACCCCGGATGACGGTGGTTGCGTTGGCACGCCACGTCGTGGGGGTGGTCCGGCCGTTGGGCTGGCTGCTCCTGGGTCTCGGCGTGCTCGCGCTCGTGGTCGCCCGCGAGACCCACTGGCGTGAGCTGGTGGTGCTGGGCGACCTGCCTGCTGCTGCTCGCGCTGTGCCTGCCCTTCCTGCTCGGTCGCACCCGCGTGCGCGTCGTCATCTCGCTCGAGCCGTCGCGGGTGGTGGCCGGCGGGTCGGTCTCGGCCGGCGTCGACGTCACCAACACCTCGGGGCGCCGGATGCTCCCGACCCTGCTCGAGCTGCCGGTGGGCGCGGCCGTGCACCGGTACGGCGTCCCCGCCCTGGCGGCGGGTGCCACGAGCGAGGAGTCCTTCACCGTGCGCACCGAGCGGCGCGGCGTGATCGAGGTCGGGCCGGCGCTCACCCGGCGCGGCGACGCGCTCGGGCTGTTCTCGCGTGACTCGGTCTGGGCGCCGGTGCAGGAGATCCTGGTGCGGCCGCCGCTGGTGCCGCTGGAGGCGATGGGCGCCGGGCTGCTGCGCGACCTCGAGGGCGTGGAGACCGACGCGATCTCGCAGAGCGACCTGGCGTTCCACGCGCTGCGCGAGTACGTGCCCGGCGACGACCTCCGGCACGTGCACTGGCGCTCGTCGGCCAAGGCGATGGCGTCGGCGGGGGAGTCGCAGCTGCTGGTGCGGCAGTACCTCGACACCCGGCGCAGCCACGCCACCGTCGTCGTCGACGACCGGCTCGTGGGTTTCGGCGGGGCCGATGGGGGAGTCGACGAGTTCGAGACCGCCATGTCGGCGGGGGCCTCGATCCTGGTGCGCGCGGTGATGGACGAGTTCGAGACGTCGTTCGTGTGCGGTGGGTCGGCGTCGTCCGGCACCGACGGCAACGTCGCCCTCGACGCCGTGTGCCGCGCCGTCACCGGCGACCACGGCCTGGTCGAGGCGACGCGGCAGGCCGCGCTGTTGGCGCCCGACACGAGCCTGCTGTTCCTGCTGGCCGGTGGCGACACCCCGATCGAGTCGGTGCTCCGGGCGGCGGCGGTCTTCCCGCCGGAGGTACGCCGGCTGGCGATCCTGGTCTCCGACGGCGTCACCCCCGGGGTCAGCGAGGTCGGCAGCCTGGCCGTGCTCCGGCTGGGCGACAAGGACGAGCTGCCCGGGCTGCTGCGCTGGAGCGTGCGGTGAGGCGCGCCGCGGTCGTCGACGCCGCGTTCCTGGTGGTGCTCGCGCTGGTCGCCCTGGTCGGGCTGTCGACGACGTTCACGGGCATCGGCTTCCTCGTCGTCGCGATGGGCGGCGTCGCGCTCGGGCTCGGGCTGACCGTGGTGCGTGCGCGCCCTGGGCTGGCCGGGCATCGCCGCGGTCATCGATCGCGATCCCGGTGTTCTTCGGGGTCGGTGCGCTGCTGGCCGGCGGGTCGCTCGGCACCTCGCTCGACAACGTCGCCGACCAGGTCGTCGGCGGCTGGAAGGAGCTGCTGACCACGCTGCCGCCGGTCGAGGGCTCGGGTCCGGTGCTGGTGCTGCCGTGGGCGCTCGGGCTGGTGACGGGTCTCCTCGGCGGGCTGCTGACCGGGGTGCGGTCGGGTCCGGTGGTGCTGCGGGCGGCGCTGCCGGTGGTCGCGCCGGTGCTGCTGCTCGGCGCGGTGATCCTGCTCGGCGTCCAGCGGCCGCAGTCGCTGTGGCTGCAGGGCATGGCCTTCGCGGTGCTGGCGGTCGGCTGGGTCGCCGTCCGCGAGGTGCGCGGCCAGACTCCCGTGCAGGGCGGCGCGGGCAGGGTGCGGCGCGCGGTGACCGGGGTCGTGCTGGTGGCCGGCGCCGGCGCGCTGGCGATGCCGGTGACGTCGGCGGCCGGCGGTGGCGACGAGTCTCGGGTGGTGCTGCGCACGCAGGTGCGGCCGCCGTTCGACATCGGGAAGTACCCCTCACCGCTGGCGTCGTTCCGACGCTACGTCGAGGAGCCCGAGCCGGTCGACCCCGAGAACCTCTTCGACGAGACGCTGTTCACCGTCACCGGCGCCCCCGCGGGCACGCGGCTGCGGATCGCCGCGCTCGACTCCTACGACGGCATCGTGTGGGGCGCAGCCGAGGACACCGACCCCTCCACCACCGCCGATGCCTTCCAGCGGGTGTCGAGCACGATCGACAACCCGGTCGACGGTGACGAGGTCGACGTGAAGGTCACCGTCGGCGACGGGTACGACGCCGTGTGGCTGCCCACGGTCGGGGCGCTGCAGGCGATGGAGTTCGACGACGGTGACGTCGCAGCCAAGGAGGACTCCTGGCGCTACAACCTGGCGAGCTCGACCGCGGTGGTGCCGACCGGCGTGCACCCCGGCGACGTCTACCACTTCCGCGCGGTGCGGCCCGACGACACCGTGACGGCCGCCGACCCGCCGTCCGACGTCGTCACCGACGCCACCTTCGCGGCCTCGTTCCTCGACACCCAGGCGGTGCAGTGGTCGGCCGGCGCCTCGCAGCCGATGGAGCGCGTCTTCGCGATCGCGGAGTACCTCAAGACCGAGGGCAAGTACTCCGACGGCGTCATCGAGGCCGAGAAGATCCACCATCCCGGCCACCACCAGAAGCGGCTCGGTGACGAGTTCGCCAACTTCCCGATCCCGGTCGGCAACGACGAGCAGTACGCCGCGATCATGGCGCTCCTGGCCAACAAGGTCGGGGTGCCGGCGCGGGTGGTGATGGGCGCGGTCGTGCCCGACGACGGGGTCGTGCAGGGCAGCGACGTGTCGGCCTGGGTCGAGCTGCAGGTCGCCGACGGCAGCTGGAAGACGCTGCCGACCGACGCGTTCATGGACTACGACCGGCCGGCCGAGCAGCCGCCGCTGGCCGAGCAGGAGATGAGCGGCACCGTCGTCCCGCCGCCCGCGCCGATCCCGCCGCCGTCGACCCTGGCCGAGCAGAACGACGCCGAGCTCGAGGCCCGCAAGGTCGACCGCGACAAGGAGTCCGACGACGGCGCCGGCTCCGCGTGGCTGCGCTACGTGCTGATCTACGTCGGCGGGCCGCTGCTGCTGGCGCTGCTCGTGATCGGCACCATCCTGCTCGCCAAGGCGCTGCGTCGCCGGCGTCGGCGCTCGGCCGCGCGCGCCTCGGCCCGCGTCGTCGGCGGGTGGCGCGAGCTCGTCGACCACGCCCGCGACCTCGGCCGGCCGGTGCCGGTCGGTGCCGCCCTGACCCGCCGCGAGCAGGCGCCCCACGTCGACTCGCCGGCCGCGCCCGACCTGGCCCGGCACGCCGACGGACTCGTGTTCGGCCCGGCCGACCCCGACGAGGCGGTCGCCGCGTCGTACTGGCACCTGGTCGACGCCGAGCGTCGCACCATGTCGGCCTCGGTGACCCGGCCACGCCGGGTGCGGGCGGCGCTGACGCTGCGTTCGTTCCGGCGACGCTGAGGCTCGACCTCCGGGGTCCGGTGGAGGAACATGCACGCATGTCCTCGGTCGTCCCCGTCTTCTTCCTCTCCGACTCCACGGGGATCAGCGCCGAGACGATGGGCAACGCGCTGCTGATCCAGTTCCCCGACCTGGTCTTCGAGCGCAGGACGATCCCCTTCATCTCCACCGTCGAGGTCGCCCAGCAGGTGGTGGCGATCCTCGACGAGGCGATGGGGGGCCCGGTGACCCCGCTGGTCTTCACGACGACCGCCGAGGACGAGATCCGCAACGAGCTGCGCCGCACGACCGCGCCCCTGATCGACTTCTTCGAGATGCACATGCACCGCGTCGAGGGCATCCTCGGTCAACGCGGCATGCGCGAGGCCGCCCGGCTGCACGGCGTCGGTGACATCAAGCGCTACAACTCGCGGATGGCGGCGGTGGAGTTCACGATCGAGCACGACGACGGGCAGAGCGTGCGCGCCCTCGACCGGGCCGACGTGATCCTGCTGGCGCCCTCCCGCTGCGGCAAGACACCGACCAGCATGTACCTGGCCCTGCAGCACGGCCTGTTCGTGGCGAACTACCCGCTCGTCGACGAGGACCTCGAGTCGTCCGAGCTGCCGCGCCCGGTGCGCTCCTACGCCGACCGGTGCTTCGGCATCACCACGACCGTCGACCGGCTCAGCCGGGTGCGCAACGAGCGTCGTCCGGGATCGCGGTACGCCGAGGTGGCGCAGTGCCGGTGGGAGCTGCGCCGGGCCCAGGAGATCTACGCTGCCCACCGGGTCCCGGTGATCGACTCCTCCGCCAAGTCGGTGGAGGAGATGGCGACCATGATCCTGCAGACCCACAAGTCGAACGAACCCGGAAGGTCCACACCGTGAACGACAGCCCGAACGTCCGCTGGTTCTCCACCCTGGGCATGGCTGACCTCGACCAGGTGGGCGGCAAGAACGCCTCCCTGGGCGAGATGGTCTCGCACCTGACCGACCTCGGGGTCCGGGTGCCCGACGGGTTCGCCACCACCTCCGCGGCCTTCCACCGCTTCATCGGTGACACCGGCCTGGTCGAACGGATCGCCGGCCTGCTCGATGGCCTCGACACCGACGACGTGCGCCGCCTGGCCGAGGTCGGCCGCGAGATCCGCGAGGCGGTGGTGGCTCAGCCGTTCCCCGACGACCTCGAGGCCGACGTCCGCGCCGCCTTCGACTCGCTCGTCGAGCAGGACGCCGCCGACGAGCCGTCGTTCGCCGTCCGCTCCTCGGCCACCGCCGAGGACCTGCCCGACGCGTCGTTCGCCGGGCAGCAGGAGACCTTCCTCAACGTGCGCGGCATCGACGCCGTGCTGCTCTCGATCCGCGAGGTCTTCGCCTCGCTCTACAACGACCGCGCGATCGCCTACCGGGTGCACCACGGCTTCGCGCACGCCGACATCGGGCTGTCCGCGGGTGTGCAGCGGATGGTGCGCTCCGACGTCGGCGCGTCGGGCGTGATGTTCACGATGGACACCGAGTCGGGCTTCCAGGACGCCGTCTTCATCACCTCCGCGTTCGGCCTCGGCGAGGGCGTCGTCCAGGGCGCGGTGAACCCCGACGAGTTCTACGTCTACAAGCCGGCCCTGCGGGCCGGGCGCCCGGCGGTGCTGAAACGGGGCGTCGGGGGCAAGGCGACGAAGATGGTCTACACCTCCGACACCACGGTCGGACGCACCACCGAGTTCATCGACGTGACCCCGGCCGAGAGCCGGCTGCTGAGCCTCACCGACGCCGAGGTCGAGGAGCTCGCCCGGCACGCCCTCGTCATCGAGGAGCACTACGGCCGGCCGATGGACATCGAGTGGGGCAAGGACGGCGTCGACGGCCAGCTCTACGTGCTCCAGGCGCGGCCCGAGACGGTCGAGTCGCGGCGTACCGGAGCGCTCGAGCGGTTCTCGATCGAGAAGTCGGCCACCGCCGGCGCCGAGGTGCTGGTCGAGGGTCGCGCGATCGGCCAGAAGATCGGGGCCGGGGCGGTGCGGGTGATGAAGACCATCGAGGAGATGCACGAGTTCCAGCAGGGCGAGGTGCTCGTCGCCGACATGACCGACCCCGACTGGGAGCCGATCATGAAGCGGGCCTCGGCGATCGTGACCAACCGCGGCGGCCGCACCTGCCACGCCGCGATCATCGCCCGCGAGCTCGGCATCCCGGCCGTCGTCGGCTCGGGTTCCGGCACCCGCGACCTGGCCGACGGTCGCGAGGTCACCGTCTCCTGCGCCGAGGGCGACACCGGCCTCGTCTACGACGGTCTTCTCGACTTCGACGTCGAGCGCACCGAGCTGTCGTCGATGCCCGACCTGCCGGTGAAGATCATGATGAACGTCGGCACGCCCGAGCAGGCGTTCTCCTTCGCCCAGCTGCCGCACCGGGGCGTGGGCCTGGCGCGGCTCGAGTTCGTGATCAACCGGCAGATCGGCATCCACCCCAAGGCGCTGCTCGACCTCGCGGCCGACCCCGACAGCCTCGACAAGTCGCTGCGCGACGAGGTCACGTCGATCATCGCGGCGTACCCGGGGCCGCGCGAGTTCTTCGTGCAGCGCGTGGCCGAGGGCGTCAGCATGCTCGCGGCGGCGTTCGCGCCGTACCCGGTGATCGTGCGGATGTCGGACTTCAAGTCCAACGAGTACGCCAACCTCCTCGGCGGTGAGGCCTACGAGCCGCACGAGGAGAACCCGATGATCGGCTACCGCGGCGCCGCCCGCTACCTCTCGCCCGACTTCGCCGAGTGCTTCGCGATGGAGTGCGAGGCGATCCGCCACGTGCGCGACGAGATGGGCCTGACCAACGTGTGGGTGATGATCCCGTTCGTGCGCACCATCCGCGAGGCCGAGGGGGTCATCTCGCTGCTCGCCGAGCACGGACTCGTGCGCGGTGAGAACGAGCTCAAGGTCGTGATGATGTGCGAGGTCCCCTCGAACGCCGTCCTCGCCGAGCAGTTCCTCGAGCACTTCGACGGCTTCTCGATCGGCTCGAACGACATGACCCAGCTGACCCTCGGCCTCGACCGCGACTCGGCCCTGGTCTCCGAGGGATTCGACGAGCGCGACCCCGCCGTGCTCCACATGCTCGACCTCGCCATCACCGCCTGCAAGAAGCAGGGCAAGTACGTCGGCATCTGCGGCCAGGGCCCCTCCGACCACCCCGACCTCGCCGAGTGGCTCCTCGGCCGCGGCATCGAGTCGATGTCGCTCAACCCCGACACCGTCGTGCCGACGTGGCTGCGGCTGGCGAAGGCGGCCGAGGGCTGACGAAGCCGCTCAGCTTCGGGTCGAGTGAGCTTTGCCCCACGCGGTGAACGTGGCCTGGACCTCGTCGAAGAACGCGGTCTTGCCGCGGGTGTGATTCGTCGTAGTCCGGCTTGCCGGCGTTCTGCTCGGACAGCTCGCGCTTGGTCGCCTCGTACCGGGCGCGTGCCTCGAGGTGGGCCCGGACCCGAACCCTCGCATCTGCGTCCGCACGACTTCTCCACAGAGATACGAACATACTTCCGATTAGATGCCAACGGGTCTAGAATCTGGCCATGTCCATCGTCTCTCGCACTCGTAGCGCCGACCCGGCGCTCGGCGTGCTGTGCGCACGCAAGCGGGCGCGTGACGAGGCCGATGTCGCGCTGGTGATGGCGGCCCTCGACTGGGCTCTGGCGCACGGGCCGGTCGACGAGGGGTACGTGTTCGGTGAGACGGGGCTGGGGCTGGGTGGTCCGGGGTGTCCTGAGATCGGGGAGTTCGCGGTCCACGAGGTGGCACTCGCGCTGGGCATGTCGAGCGACGCCGGTGCCGTCTGGCTCGGAAAGGCCCTCGAGCTGCGGCACCGGCTGCCGCGGCTGTGGGCTCGGGTCGTGGCTCTCGAGGTGGCGGTGTGGAAGGCGTTCCGGGTCGCCGAGCGCACCCTCCTCCTCTCACCCCCGGGCGCGGACTACGTCGACCAGCACCTCGCCCCGGTCGCCGACGTGTGCTCCTTCGCCCAGATCGAGCGCACCACCGACGACGCGCTGGCGCGCTTCGACCCCGCTGATGCCGAACGCCGTCGCGCTGCTGCCGCCGAACGCCGCCGCTTCGATATCGGCCTCGACCACGCCGGCACCGACGGCGTCGTCTACGTCGACGGCTGCCTCGACCTGGCCGACGCCCTCGACCTCGACCAGGCGATCCGTGACGGCGCCCGACGCCTGGCCGACCTCGGCTCCACCGAACCCTTGAATGTCCGCCGCTCGATGGCGGCCGGCGACCTGGCCCGACACCAGCTCACCCTCGACCTCGACACCTCGGGGCCGGGTCGTGGGGTGACGATCTACGCCCACCTCGACGGCACCGACATCGCCACCATCGACAACACCGTCGCCCCCGCCTTGGTCGCCCAGGTCGAGCAGTGGTGCCGCAACGCCGGCACCCACATCACGATCAAGCCGGTCATCGACCTCAACACCGACCTCGCCACCGACTCCTACGAGCCCACCGGCCGGCTGCGCGAGCAGGTCCTGCTCCGAGACCGGCACTGCGTCTTCCCCCGCTGCACCCGACGCCGCGTCGACCTCGACCACATCGTGCCCTTCGACGCCGGCGGCCCCACCGCGACGTCCAATCTGGCCGCCCTGTGCCGACGCCACCACCGCGCGAAGACCTTCGGAGGCTGGCGCTACACCGCAACCCGACCCGGCGCCTATGCCTGGACCAGTCCCGCCGGCCTGACCTACCTGGTCGACCGCACCACCGAACCCTGACCACCAAGCTCGCTCACCCCGCCCGACCCGGGCGGGGGTCATCGGCACGCGCTCAGCTCTGCGCTACTCGCTCTGCGACCAGGAGGCCACCGGCAACGACAGGTAGACCCCGACGCTGCACGTTCCCACCTCGGCGATGACGGCGTCGCGGAGCCGGTCACTGCGTTCCTGGCGAGACTCGGCCCGGCTCGCGAACCACTTCGAGCGCACCTCCACGACGACGTCGAGGCCGCCGGCGTCGAAGGGGCCGCGAGCACGAAACCGCAGGTCGACATCACCGGGCTCGAGCGCGTGGTCGTACGGCTCCTCGGGGCAGGCGACGGCGAGCGACACTGCGTGGGCGATGCGCTGTGAGAGCCGGCGCAAGGCCTCGTCCCCGACCGCGGGGCCGTAGGTGATCTCGACGATCGGCATGCCCGGTCTCGACTACCCCGTCTCGGCGGTCAGCCCGACCGCCTCGATGCCGGCGACGGCAACCGCCTCGTCACGGTCGGAGGCATCACCCGAGACGCCGACGGCGCCCAACAACCGGCCGTCACCGTCTCGCACCAGCACCCCACCAGGCACCGGCACCAGCGCGCCACCGATGGCGGACGTCGCGGCAGCGACGAAGTAGGGCTGCTGCTCGGCGCGCGCCATCAGCGCGCGCGAGCCCATGCCGAGCGAGATGGCGCCGTGGGCCTTGCCGAAGGCGATCTCGAAGCGCTTGGTCGACGAGCCGTCCTCGCGCTCGACGGCGACGACGTGGCCACCGTCGTCGAGGACGACGACGGTCATCGGCTTGCTCTCGGTGTCGAGGGCGTGGGCGCGGGCGGCGGCGACGAGCCGGCGCGCGGTGTCGAGGTCGATGCTCATGCCTGGTTGCCTTTCGCTGCGATCCGGCGGCGGTGCAGGATCGGCTCGGTGTAGCCGCTGGGCTGGGTCAGCCCCTGGAGGAGCAGGTCGCGGGCGGCGAGGAAGGCCTCGCCGTCGTAAGCCGGAGCCATGGGCACGTACGAAGGGTCGCCGGCGTTCTGCTCGTCGACGACGGCCGCCATCCGCCGCAGGGTCTCCTCGACCTCGTCGACGGTGACGACGCCGTGCAGCAGCCAGTTGGTGACGTGCTGCGAGGAGATCCGGCAGGTGGCGCGGTCCTCCATCAGCGGCGTGCCCTCGATGTCGGGCACCTTCGAGCAACCCACGCCCGCGTCGACCCAGCGCACGACGTACCCGAGCGTGCCCTGGATGTTGTTGTCGAGCTCGGCCTGCCGCTCGTCGGCCGTCCACGTCGACGGGTCGCCCAACGGGATCGTGAGCAGCTCGGCGCGGGTCGTGCGGGTGCCGCCGGCCAGCTCGCGCTGCCGCTCGTGGACGTCGACCTGGTGGTAGTGGATGGCGTGCAGCGTCGCGGCCGTGGGGGAGGGCACCCACGCACAGGTCGCGCCGGCGCGTGGATGGTCGCCCTTGGTGGCGAGCATGTCGGCCATGTTGTCGGGCGCCGGCCACATGCCCTTGCCGATCTGGGCGCGGCCCTGCAGTCCGCAGCGCAGGCCGACGTCGACGTTGCTCGCCTCGTAGGCCCTGATCCACGCCTCGCCGCGCATGTCGTTCTTGCGGACGACGGGCCCGGCCTGCATCGAGGTGTGGATCTCGTCGCCGGTGCGGTCGAGGAAGCCGGTGTTGATGAAGGCGACCCGGTCGCTCGCGGCGCGGATGCACGCCTTCAGGTTCAGGGTGGTGCGCCGCTCCTCGTCCATGATGCCGACCTTGATCGTGAGCGGTGCCAGGCCCAGCGCCTCCTCGACGCGGGTGAACAGCTCGCAGGTGAACGCGACCTCCTCGGGACCGTGCATCTTCGGCTTGACGACGTACATCGACCCGGAGCGGGTGTTGCGCAGGTCGCCGTCGCCGCGCAGGTCGTGCGCGCTCCCGAGCGTGGTCACCAGCGCGTCGAGGATGCCCTCGGGCACCTCGTTGCCGTCGCGGTCGAGCACCGCGTCGGTCGTCATCAGGTGCCCCACGTGGCGGATCAGCAGCAGCGCCCGGCCGTGCAGGGTCACCGGCTCGCCGGCGGCGGAGACGTAGGTGCGGTCGGGGTGCATCGCCCGCGTGAACGTCGTGCCGTCCTTGGTCACCTCCGAGGCGAGCGAGCCCTGCATCAGCTGCAGCCAGTTGCGGTAGCCCACCACCTTGTCGGTGGCGTCGACCGCCGCGACGGAGTCCTCGAGGTCCATGATCGTGGAGACGGCGGCCTCGAGCACGAGGTCCTTGACGCCGGCGGCGTCGACCGCACCGATCGAGTCGTCGCGGTCGACCGCGATCTCGACGTGCAGCCCGTGGTGCACGAGCACCACCGCCTCCGGCGCGTCGGCAGACCCGCGGTAGCCCACCAGCTGCGCCGGATCAGCCAGCCGCAGGACGTCGCCCCCCACCGCGACCGCGAGCCCGTCGGCGTCGACCGTGTACGCCGTGGCGTCGGCGTGCGACCCACCCGCGAGCGGGAAGTGCTCGTCGAGCAGGGCCCGGCCGCGGGCGATCACCTCCGCGCCACGCGTGGCGTTGTACGACGCGCCCCGGGCGAGGTCGCCGGTGTCGGGGATGACGTCGGTGCCGTAGAGGGCGTCGTACAGCGAGCCCCATCGCGCGTTGGCGGCGTTCGTCGCGAAGCGGGCGTTGAGCAGCGGGACCACGAGCTGAGGCCCGGGCTGGTCGGAGATCTCCGGGTCGACGCCCGCCGTGGTGACCTGGAAGTCCTCCGGCTCGTCGAGGAGGTAGCCGATGCGCGTGAGGAAGGCGGCGTACTCCTGCGGGTCGGGCGCTCCCGGCCGCTCCCGGTGGAAGTCGTCGATCTGTGCCTGCAGCGCGTCGCGCCGGGCGAGCAGCTCGCGGTTGCGCGGTGTCAGCTCGTCGATGATCGCCTCGGCGCCTGCCCAGAACGCGTCGGCATCGACGCCGGACCCGGGCAGCGCCTCCTCGGTGATGAACGCGTGGAGCGACTCCGCCACGCTGAGACTTCCGACGCGCACGCGTCCTGACATCTTGCAGCCTCCCGACAGCCATTGACTTCCGATATACGGAAGATATCGTCCGTCATGCGAATAATCAACGAAGGGATGCCCGTGACCGAGACCCCCGACGCGGCGGCACTCGCCGCGACTCTGGCCGCACAGGCCGACGCCCACCTGGCCGCGGCCGACGCGGCGTTGACCGCCGGCTACCCGGGCGACACCCCTGCCCGGCAGCCCGTGCACACGGTATACGTCAGCGCCGATCGCTACCGGTCCGACCTCGTGCCCACATGGGGCGGGGCGGCGCTGGCGGCGGTCGACGAGCAGGCCGCCGTCTTCGCCGAGCTCGCCGGCAGCGACGAGCTGGTGGCGCGGGTGCGCGACAAGCTGGGCGTCGAGCCGATCGAGGACCTGCGCCTCGACTTCGAGGACGGGTACGGCGACCGCGGCGACGACGTCGAGGACGCCGACGTCCTCGCAGCCGCCGACGCCCTCGCCGAGGCCGAACGCGCGGGCACTGCGGCGCCGTACCGCGGGATCCGGTTCAAGAGCCTCGAGGCGCCCACCCGGCACCGGGGGGTGCGCACCCTGACGATGTTCGTCTCCCGTCTGCTCGAGGAGGGCGGCACGCTCGCCGACTTCGTGGTGACGCTGCCCAAGATCACCAGCGTCGACCAGGTCGAGGCGATGGCCGGGCTGACCGAGCAGCTGGAGCACTCCCTCGGACTCGACACCACACGCCCTGCGCTTCGAGCTGCAGATCGAGACGCCGCAGTCGATCCTGGGGCCGTCGGGCGCGGCCCTGGTCGCGCCGATGATCCACGCCGGGGCCGGGCGGGTCACCGCGCTGCACTACGGCACCTACGACTACTCGGCGTTCTGCGGCATCCCCGCGGCCTACCAGTCGATGGAGCACCCGGTCGCCGACCACGCCAAGCTGGTGATGCAGGCCGCGGCGGCCGGCACCGGGGTGCGGCTCTCCGACGGGTCCACCAACATCCTGCCGATCGGCGACGAGGCCGCCGTACGCCACGGCTGGCAGCTGCACGCGCGGCTGGTGCGTCGCTCGCTCGAGCGCGGCTACTACCAGGGCTGGGACCTGCACCCCGCCCAGCTGCCCACCCGCTTCGCCGCGACGTACGCCTTCTACCGCGAGGGGTTCGACGACGCCGCGCTCCGGCTGCGCAACTACCTGCAGCAGACCGGGGGTGCCGTCATGGACGAGCCCGCGACGGCCCGGGCGCTGGCCGACTTCGTGGTGCGCGGCATCGACTGCGGCGCCGTGTCGGCCGACGAGGTCGCCGCGGCCGCCGGCGTGGACGCCGCGACGCTGATCGACCTGGCGCGTCCGCGGCGCGGGTGACGGAGGTCACCCGAAACCATTGACGTCGGGCGGGATGACTCCTACTATTCCATCTAACGGTAACAATCTTCCGTTATGCGGAAGACAGCGATGCAGGGGAGAGTGTGCGAGAGATGAGCAGCCGATGAGCCCGAGCAAGATCGTTCTCGGGGCCAACCAGTACGGCAAGGCCGAGAACCGCGTCGTCCGCGTCTACCGCGACACCGAGCGGCACTCGATCCGCGATCTCAACGTCTCGACCGCGCTGCGCGGTGACTTCGAGGACGCCCACGTCACCGGCGACCAGGCCAAGGTGCTCCCGACCGACACTCAGAAGAACACCTGCTTCGCGCTCGCGAAGAAGCACGGCATCTCCTCGCCCGAGGACTACGCGATCGCCCTCGGCACCCACTTCCTGGACGCCGCCGCGCCGGCCACCGGCGCGAAGGTCGGCGTCGAGGAGCACGCCTGGGACCGGATCCCGGTCGCGGGCGCGGGCCACGACCACTCGTTCGTGCGGCGCGGCACCGAGGTCCGCACCTGCATGGTGACGGTGGAGGGACGCGGCGACGACCAGCAGGTCTGGGTCGTGTCCGGCTTCACCGACCTGGTGGTGCTGAAGTCGACGGGCTCGGAGTTCAAGGGCTTCCTCAAGGACGAGTACACGACCCTGCCGGAGACCGACGACCGCGTCATGGCCACCTCGCTGACGGCCCGCTGGCGCCACGAGGGCACCTCTGCTGCCCGCGACACCGACTGGGACAAGCAGTACGTCGACATCAAGGCGCTGATGATGTCGACGTTCGCCACCACCCACAGCCGGGCCCTTCAGGAGACGCTGTACCTGATGGGTCAGGCGGTGCTGGAGGCCCACCCCGACGTGGCGGAGATCAAGTTCTCCGCCCCTAACAAGCACCACTTCCTGGTCGACCTCGCTCCCTTCGACCTCGAGAACAACGGCGAGGTCTTCATCGCCGCCGACCGGCCCTACGGCCTGATCGAGGCGACCCTGTCGCGCGAAGACTCCACCGAGCCCGGCCTCGCCTGGCACACCGTGCCCGGCTTCGTCTGAGAGAAGGTCCGAGATGAGCACAGCCACCACCGACAGTTCAGGTGCGCGCAAGCCCGCCGTCCACCCCGTCGACGAGATCCTGCCGCCGCAGAAGCTCGCGGTCTACGGACTCCAGCACGTCATGGCGTTCTACGCCGGTGCCGTGATCGTGCCGATCCTGCTGGCCGGCGCGATCGGGCTGAACGAGGAACAGCTGATCCACCTGATCAACGCCGACCTCTTCACCTGCGGCATCGCCTCGATCCTGCAGTCGGTCGGCGTGTGGAAGATCGGCGTCCGGCTGCCGCTGCTGCAGGGCGTCACGTTCACCGCGGTGACCCCGATGATCATCATCGGGCTCGACAACGGCGGCGGCGCGCCGAGCTTGGTCTACATCTACGGCGCCGTCATCGTCGCCGGGCTGTTCACCCTCCTGATCGCCCCGTTCTTCTCCCAGCTCGTGCGCTTCTTCCCGCCCGTGGTGACCGGCACGGTGATCACGATCATCGGCGTGACGCTGATCCCGGTCGCCGCCTTCGACGCCGGCGGCGGCCAGTTCGCGTTCTTCAACCCCGACCTGGTGCCGGAGAATTTGCGGTTCGGCAGCTACACCAACCTGGCCCTGGCCTCGTTCACGATCCTGGTGATCCTGGGTCTGACCCGCTTCGCACGCGGCTTCGTGCAGACGGTCGCCGTCCTCGCCGGCCTCGTCATCGGCACCGCCGTGGCCGCCCTGGTCAGCGACGGCTCCGGCGGCCGGGTCGCCACCTTCGACTCGGTGGGCGGCGCCGACTGGATCGGGTTCACCGGCCCCTTCCACTTCGGTGCACCGAAGTTCGCCGTGGTCCCGATCCTGCTGATGATCGTGGTCATGCTGATCACGGCCGTCGAGACCACCGGCGACGTCTACGCCACCGGTCAGATCGTCGAGAAGCCGATCGCGAAGCGCGACATCGCGGCCGCCCTGCGCGCCGACGGCCTCGCGACCTTCCTCGGCGGGGTGAT
The DNA here is from genome assembly GCA_963825985.1 of uncultured Actinomycetota bacterium. Taxonomy (GTDB): domain Bacteria; phylum Actinomycetota; class Actinomycetes; order Propionibacteriales; family Nocardioidaceae; genus Nocardioides. Next base: position 912,052 of record CAWGVK010000002.1, read on the forward strand.
GAACTCGTTCCCCTACACGTGCTTCGCCGAGAACGTCGGGTTGGTGCGGCTGACCCGGATCAAGAGTCGCTGGGTGGTCGCGACCGCCGGCGCGATCATGATCGTGCTCGGCCTGCTGCCCAAGGCCGGAGCCATCGTGGCGAGCATCCCGCCGTCGGTCCTCGGCGGCGCCGCGCTGGTCATGTTCGGGACCGTTGCCGCGGTCGGCATCCAGACCCTGGGCCGGGTCGACTTCAACAGCCACCGCAACGTCGTGGTCGTCGCGGTCAGCATCGCGGTCGCGATGATCCCGGTCGGTCTCCCGCAGGTCGACGGCACCTCGGCGTTCCTGGTCGAGCTGCCCCAGAACGTGCAGGCGTTCCTCAACTCGGGCATCACGACCGGGTCGGTCACCGCGATCCTGCTCAACCTGCTGCTCAACCACTTCGGCGGGCGACCCGACCACGCCGACGTGAGCGCGGCCAAGGTCGACGTGAGGTCGCTCAACGCCATGCCACGCGACGCGTTCGTGGCCCTCGTCGCCCCGACGTACCAGGGGGACTCCGGCATCGCCGAGGCCGTGGCCGACCAGCGGCCGTTCGCCGACGCCAACGGGCTGCGGGCGGCGATGCAGGACCACCTCTTCTCCCTCGACCGCGACGAGCAGGTGGTGCTGATGCGCACCTACCCCGACCTCGCCGGGCCGGCCCTGCACGAGATCGACCACACCGACTACTCGTTCGTCGACCAGGCCGCGGCCGGGCTGACCTTCCTCGGCGAGGACGAGCAGACCGCCTTCACCGAGGTCACCGCGGCCTACCGCGAGAAGTTCGGGTTCCCGCTGATCGTGGCGGCCCGCGAGCTGTCGTCGGAGCAGGTGCTCCAGCAGGCCTGGGAGCGCCTCGACAACTCGGCCACGCAGGAGCACGCCGCCGCGCTGCTGGAGATCGCCAAGATCGCCAACCACCGGCTCGAGGACGTCGTCGAGGACACCACGCCGATGGGCTCGTCCCGCGCGGCGACGTTGGTCAGGCTGCACTGACGTGGGCATGCTGACGACGTGAGCATCGACGACCTCAACGGCGCCGCCGTCGACGACCTGCGGCCGCGGCTGCTGGCCCTCACGGCGGCGCCGGAGTGGGCCGACCCGCTGATCGCGCGTCGTCCCTACGCCGACCTCGACGCCCTGCTGGACACCTCCGACGTGCTGGTGGTCGCGCTGTCCGAGTCGCAGGTCGACGCGGCGCTGGCCGGCCACCCCCGGATCGGGGAGCGGTCGGCCGGGCTCGACGACGAGTCGGCGGCCCGCTCGGCCCGTGAGCAGGCCGGCATGTCGCAGGCCGACGCGTCGGTGCAGGAGGCGATGGCGCGCGGCAACGCCGACTACGAGGCCCGCTTCGGCCGGATCTACCTGGTCGCGGCGGCGGGCCGCAGTGCCGACGAGCTGCTCGCACTCCTGCACGAGCGGCTCGGCAACGACCCCGGGGTCGAGCTCGACGTCGTCCGCCGCGAGCTCGCCCGGATCACCCGGCTCCGCCTCACCGAGCTGCTCGAGGAATCGGCGTGAGCATCTCCACGCACGTGCTCGACGCCGCCCACGGCACCCCGGCCGCGGGCCTGGCGCTCCGGCTCGAGCGCCATGACGGCACCGTGGTGGGCAGCGGTACGACGAACGCCGACGGCCGCTGCCCCGACCTGACCGAGGGGCTCACCCTCGAGCGCGGCACCTACCGGATGGTCTTCGAGACCGGTGCCTGGTTCGATCGCACCGGCACGCCCACGTTCTACCCGGTGGTCGAGCTGGTCTTCGCGGTCGTCGACCCGGCCGCGCACCACCACGTGCCGCTCTTGCTCAGCCCGTTCGCGTACTCCACCTACCGGGGCAGCTGACGCGCCCAGATTCTTGACTCGTTCAAGAAAAGGGACGAGACTGCGAGACGTGGTCGCGACGTCGGAGCTCGAGCAGCTGCTGCGCGGAGCCGAGCTCCGGGTGACCCGCCCACGGCTGGCGGTGCTCGACGCGGTGTACGCCCATCCGCACGCCGACACCGACTCGATCATCGGCGCGGTCCGCCGCGGGCTGCCCGCCGTCTCGCACCAGGCCGTGTACGACTCGCTGCGCACGCTGACCGACGCCGGACTGCTGCGCCGCATCCAGCCCACCGGCTCGGTGGCCCGCTACGAGTCGCGCGTCGGCGACAACCACCACCACGTCGTGTGCCGGTCGTGCGGCGCGATCGCCGACGTCGACTGCGCCGTCGGCGAGGCCCCGTGCCTGACCGCGTCCGACGACCGCGGCTTCGTGATCGACGAGGCCGAGGTCGTCTACTGGGGCACGTGCCCCGACTGCGCCACCACCAGCTCTTGACCGCCTGACCGTCCGTCCCCACCCCGAAAGGTTCCTGATGTCCGAGCACCACGATGCCGTTGTCGGAGAGATGAACGAGGAGGCCGGTGAGCCGAAGGCGAGCCAGTGCCCCGTCGTCCACGGCCGCGCGCCCCACCCCACCGAGGGCGGCGGCAACCGAGGCTGGTGGCCCGACCACCTCAACCTGAAGATCCTGGCCAAGAACCCCGCCGTCGCCAACCCGCTCGGCGACGACTTCGACTACGGCGCGGCGTTCCAGACCCTCGACCTGGCCGAGGTCAAGCAGGACATCAACGAGGTGCTGACCTCCTCGCAGGACTGGTGGCCCGCCGACTTCGGTCACTACGGCCCGTTCATGATCCGGATGGCGTGGCACAGCGCCGGCACCTACCGGGTCAAGGACGGTCGCGGCGGCGCCGGCGCCGGGCAGCAGCGCTTCGCGCCGCTCAACAGCTGGCCCGACAACGGCAACCTCGACAAGGCCCGCCGGCTGCTGTGGCCGGTCAAGAAGAAGTACGGCCAGAGGCTCTCCTGGGCCGACCTGATCGTGCTCACCGGCAACGTCGCCCTCGAGTCGATGGGGTTCGAGACCTTCGGCTTCGCCGGCGGCCGCGCCGACGTGTGGGAGCCCGACGAGGACGTCTACTGGGGCCCCGAGACCACCTGGCTCGGCGACGAGCGCTACTCCGGTGACCGCGACCTCGAGAACCCGCTGGCCGCCGTCCAGATGGGTCTGATCTACGTCAACCCCGAGGGCCCCAACGGCAACCCCGACCCGGTCGCCGCCGCCCGCGACATCCGCGAGACGTTCCGCCGGATGGCGATGAACGACGAGGAGACCGTGGCCCTGATCGCCGGTGGTCACACGTTCGGCAAGACCCACGGTGCGGCCGACCCCGACGAGTACGTCGGCCCCGAGCCCGAGGGCGCGGGGCTCGAGGCCCAGGGCCTCGGCTGGAAGAACAGCTTCGGCACCGGCGTGGGCGCCGACGCGATCACCAGCGGCCTCGAGGTCACCTGGACCTCCGCGCCGACCCAGTGGGACAACGGCTTCTTCGACAACCTCTTCGGCTACGAGTGGGAGCTCACCAGCAGCCCGGCCGGAGCGCACCAGTGGCAGCCGAAGGACGGCGGCGGCGCGGGCACCGTGCCCGGCCCCGACGCGGGCTCGGCCAAGCGTCCCCCGACGATGCTGACCACCGACCTGTCGCTGCGCATGGACCCCATCTACGAGCCGATCTCGCGGCGCTTCCACGAGAACCCCGCCGAGTTCGCCGACGCCTTCGCGCGGGCGTGGTTCAAGCTGACGCACCGCGACATGGGCCCGATCCAGCGCTACCTGGGCCCGGAGGTCCCGTCCGAGACGCTGCTGTGGCAGGACCCCCTGCCGGCCGCGACCGGCGCGCCGCTCGGTGATGACGACGTCGCCACCCTCAAGGGCCAGGTGCTCGCCTCGGACCTCTCGGTCTCGCAGCTCGTGGCCACCGCGTGGGCCTCGGCCGCGTCGTTCCGCGGCAGTGACAAGCGGGGCGGCGCCAACGGTGCCCGGATCCGTCTCGAGCCGCAGAACGGCTGGGAGGCCAACAACCCCGACCAGCTCGCCGCCGTCCTGCGCACCCTCGAGGGCATCCAGCAGGCTTTCAACGCCCGAGGCGGCGCGCAGGTCTCGATCGCCGACCTCGTCGTGCTGGCCGGCACCGCGGCCGTCGAGAAGGCGGCCCAGGACGCCGGCTTCGACGTCGAGGTGGCGTTCACGCCGGGGCGCACCGACGCCTCGCAGGAGCAGACCGACGTCGACTCGTTCTCCGAGATGGAGCCGCCTGCCGACGGCTTCCGCAACTACCTCGGCAAGGGCAACCGGCTGCCGGCGGAGTACCTGCTCATCGATCGGGCCAACCTGTTGACCCTCAGCGCACCCGAGATGACCGTGCTCGTCGGCGGTCTGCGCGTGCTGGGTGCCAACTACGACGGGTCCGACGTCGGCGTCCTCACCGCGACGCCGGGTCGCCTGACCAACGACTTCTTCGTCAACCTGCTCGACCTCGCGACGACGTGGACGCCGACGTCGGAGGACTCCTCGAGCTTCGAGGCCCGCGACGCCTCGGGCCAGGTCACGTGGACCGGGAGCCGGGTCGACCTCCTGTTCGGCTCCAACTCCGAGCTGCGGGCCCTCGCCGAGGTCTACGCCAGCGACGACTCGCGCGAGCGGTTCGTGCGCGACTTCGCGGCCGCGTGGACCAAGGTCATGGACCTCGACCGGTTCGACGTCTGACTCGATCCCGCTTCGGCTGAGCCGAACCGCACCCGACGCCGTCGGGCCCCGTCCGGGGCCCGGCGGCGTCTTGACGTGGTCAGGCGGTTCCGCGTACAGTTTCGTTGAACGGAAAAGAACTTCCACAGAACGGAAAAACCACGTGGCGGATCACGGGCTCACCTACCTGGCCAACTGCTCGATGCTCTTCACCGAGCGGCCCCTGCTCGAGCGCCCGCAGGCGGCGCGCGACGCCGGCTTCGACGCGATCGAGTTCTGGTGGCCCTGGCCCGAGCAGCCGGTGCCGGCCGACGCCGAGGTCGACGGCTTCGTGCGCGCCGTGCGCGACGCCGGCGTCCAGCTGGTGGGGCTGAACTTCTTCGCCGGCGACCTGGCCGGGCCCGACTGCGGGGTCCTGTCGATCCCCGAGCGGGCCGCACAGTTCCGCGACAACATCGAGGTCACCGTGGCGATCGGCGAGCAGCTGGGTGTCTCCGGCTTCAACGCCCTCTACGGCAACCGGGTCGACGGCGTCTCGCCCGAGCAGCAGGACGAGCTCGGCCGCGAGCAGCTCGGCCTGGCCGCCAAGGCCGCCGCCGGCATCGGGGCGACCGTGCTGGTCGAGTCGGTCAGCGGGCCCAAGCCCTACCCCCTGCGCAGCGCCGCCGACGCGGCCGCGGTCGTCACCGCCGTCCGCGAGGCCGGCCACGACAACGTCGGCTTCCTCTGCGACCTGTTCCACCTCGCCAACAACGGCGACGACGTCGCGGCCGCGATCGCGACGTACGCCGACCTCGTGGCGCACGTGCAGATCGCCGACTGCCCCGGTCGCGGCGAGCCCGGCACGGGCGACCTCGACCTCGACGGTCTGCTCGGCGACCTCGTCGCCCGCGGCTACGACGGCTGGGTCGGCCTCGAGTACAAGCCGACCACCACGTCAGGCGACACCGAAGCCAGCCTCGCCTGGCTGCCCACCTCACGAAGGAGCTCTTCGTCATGAGCACGATCGCATTCATCGGCCTCGGCATCATGGGCCAGCCCATGTCGGTCCACCTCCAGCGCGCCGGCCACGAGGTGTGCGGCGTCAACCTCTCGCCCGAGCGCCTCGAGCCGCTCGTCGAGGCGGGCGGCCGCGCCGCGTCGTCCATCGCCGAGGCGGTCAAGGGCGCCGACGTCGTCGCCGTGATGGTTCCTGACTCGCCCGACGTCGAGGGCGTGCTCACCGGCGACGACGGCGTGTTCGCGCACGCCGAGCCCGGCACCCTGATCATCGACTTCTCCAGCATCCGCCCCGACGTCACCGCCGCCCTCGCGCGGCAGGCGACCGAGCGTGGCTTCCGGATGCTCGACGCCCCCGTGTCCGGTGGCGAGGCGGGCGCGGTCAACGCGGTGCTCTCGATCATGGTCGGTGGCAGCGCCGCCGACTTCGACGAGGCCCGGCCGATCCTCGAGACGGTGGGCAAGACCGTCGTGCACGTCGGTCCGAGCGGCTCGGGGCAGACCGTCAAGGCCGCCAACCAGCTGATCGTCGCGGTCAACATCGAGGTGGTCGCCGAGGCCCTGGTCTTCCTCGAGGCGTACGGCGTCGACACCGACGCCGCCCTCGAGGTGCTGGGCGGCGGACTCGGCCGGCTCGAAGGTGCTGGAGCAGAAGAAGGCCAACCTGCTCGGGCGCAGCTTCGAGCCCGGCTTCCGGATCGACCTGCACCACAAGGACATGGGCATCGTCACCTCCGCGGCCCGCGAGGCCGGCGTGGTGCTGCCGCTGGGCGCGATCGCCGCCCAGCTGATGGCCTCCGCGCGCGCCAACGGCGACGGCGGCCTCGACCACTCCGCGCTGCTGCGCGGCGTCGAGCGGCTGTCCGGCCGCACCCACGAGAGCAGGAGCGTCTGATGGCCAGGATGACGGCGGCCCAGGCCGCGGTGGAGATCCTCAAGAAGGAAGGCGTCACCCACGTCTTCGGGCTGCCCGGAGCGGCGATCAACCCCTTCTACAAGGCGATGCAGACCAACGGCGGCCTGCACCACACGCTGGCCCGTCACGTCGAGGGCGCCTCCCACATGGCCGAGGGCTACACCCGCGCCAAGGCCGGCAACATCGGCGTGTGCGTGGGCACCAGCGGCCCGGCCGGCACCGACATGATCACCGGCCTGTACTCCGCGAGCGCCGACTCGATCCCGATCCTGTGCATCACCGGCCAGGCGCCGGTCGCCAAGCTGCACAAGGAGGACTTCCAGGCCGTCGACATCGCCACGATCGCCTCGTCGCTGACCAAGATGGCGGTCACCGTGCTGGAGGCAGCCCAGGTGCCGGGCGTGTTCGCGCAGGCGTTCCACCTGATGCGGTCGGGACGCCCTGGGCCGGTGCTGATCGACCTGCCGATCGACGTGCAGATGACCGAGATCGAGTTCGACGTCGAGACCTACGAGTCGCTGCCGACGTACCAGCCGCGCGCGACGCGACCCCAGGTCGAGAAGGCGCTCGACATGCTGGTGGCCTCCGAGCGACCGCTGCTGGTCTCCGGCGGCGGCGTGGTCAACGCCGACGCCGCCGACCTGCTCGTCGAGCTCGCCGAGCTGACCGGCGTGCCCGTCGTGCCGACCCTGATGGGCTGGGGCACGATCCCCGACGACCACGCGCTCAACGCCGGCATGGTCGGCCTGCAGACGTCGCACCGCTACGGCAACGCGACCATGCTGGCCGCCGACTTCGTGCTCGGCATCGGCAACCGCTGGGCCAACCGGCACACGGGCAGTGTCGACACCTACACCGAGGGCCGCACGTTCGTGCACGTCGACATCGAGCCGACCCAGATCGGCCGCGTCTTCGCGCCCGACTTCGGCATCGTCTCCGACGCCCGGCTGGCGCTCGAGCTGTTCGTCGAGGTCGCCCGCGAGCGACGGGACGCCGGCACCCTGCCCGACCGGTCGGCGTGGGCCGAGGAGTGCCGGGCGCGCAAGCACTCGATGTGGCGCAAGACCAACTTCGACAACGTGCCGGTCAAGCCGCAGCGGGTCTACCAGGAGATGAACCGGGCCTTCGGCAAGGATGCCCGTTACGTCTCCACGATCGGCCTCTCGCAGATCCAGGCCGCCCAGCTGCTGCACGTCTTCGAGCCGCGGCACTGGATCAACGCCGGCCAGGCCGGGCCCCTCGGCTGGACGATCCCGGCCGCGCTCGGCGTGGCCACCGCCGACCCCGAGGGCACCGTGGTCGCACTGTCGGGCGACTACGACTTCCAGTTCATGATCGAGGAGCTCGCCGTGGGGGCGCAGTTCAACATCCCCTACATCCACGTGCTGGTGAACAACGCCTACCTCGGTCTGATCCGGCAGGCGCAGCGCGGCTTCGAGATGGACTACTGCGTGCAGCTCTCCTTCGACAACATCAACGCCCCCGAGCTCAACGGCTACGGCGTCGACCACGTCAAGGTCGCCGAGGGCCTGGGCTGCAAGGCGATCCGGGTCTTCGACCCCGAGGAGATCCTGCCCGCCCTCGAGCAGGCCAAGAAGATGCTGGTCGAGCACCGGGTGCCGGTCGTGGTCGAGGTGATCCTGGAGCGGGTCACCAACGTCTCGATGGGCCTCGACATCGACGCCGTCACCGAGTTCGAGGAACTCGCCGAGTCCGGCGAGCACGCCCCGACCGCGGTCTACGCCAACCTGGACTGATGCGCGTCGTCCTGGCTCCCGACAAGTTCAAGGGCACCCTCACCGCCGCGGAGGTCGCCGCCCACCTCGGGGCCGGCATCCGCTCGGTGTGCCCGGACGCCGACCTCGTGGTGGTGCCGGTCTCCGACGGCGGCGACGGGCTGCTGGACGCCGCGAGCCGGGCCGGGTTCGTGGCCGTGGCGGTGCGGGCCAGTGGCCCCACCGGCGACGTGCGCGACACGTCGTACGCCCGGCGTGGCGACGAGGCGGTCGTCGAGCTGGCCGAGATCTGCGGGCTGAGCCTGCTGGCCGACGGCGTGCTCGCGCCGATGACGGCCACCAGCCGCGGCGTCGGCGAGGTGATCGCGGCCGCCCTCGACGCGGGCTGCGACCAGATCACGCTCGGCATCGGCGGCAGCGCCTCGACCGACGGCGGCGCGGGGATGCTCCGGGCCCTGGGTGCGCGGATCAGCGACGGCGACGTCGACCTGGTCGGGCTGCACCCGGGCCTGGCCCGGTGCCGGATCACGGTGGCCTGCGACGTCGACAACCCGCTCACCGGCCCGACGGGGGCGGCCGCCGTCTACGGACCCGCAGAAGGGCGCGTCTCCCGAGCAGGTCGCCGAGCTCGACGCCGAGCTCGGCCGGTTCGCCGACGTCGTCGCGCGGGTGACCGGCCGCGACCTGCGCGACGCGCCGGGGGCCGGCGCAGCCGGTGGCGTCGGGTTCGGTGCCGTGGCCGTGCTCGGGGCCGAGCTGCGGGCGGGTGCCGACGTGGTGCAGGAGCTGACCGGGCTCGAGGCGGCGCTCGTCGGCGCCGACCTGGTGGTCACCGGCGAGGGCTCCCTCGACGCACAGACCCTGCACGGCAAGGCTCCTGCGGGCGTGGCGGCCGCCGCGGGTCGCGCCGGCGTCCCCGTGGTGGCCGTGGCCGGGCGGTGCGTGCTGGACGCCGCGACCCTGCGCGCGGCCGGGTTCGGCGCCGTCCACGCCCTCACCGACCTGGCGTCGTACGACGGCGAGTCGTTCGACGCGCCGGGGCCGTTGCTCGAGCGCGTCGGCGCGCGGATCGCCCGGCACGACATGATCGGCCTCATGACCCCTGACCTGGTGCTGCGCGCCCGCCGCGCGATCGTCGACGGCGCCGAGACCGCGTGCAGCGTCGTCGTGAGCGACGGCCGGATCGTGGCCATCGAGGCCTACGACGCCGAGGTCGAGGCCCCCGACGAGATCGTCCTCGCCGACGACGAGGTGCTGCTGCCCGGGCTGGTCGACACCCACGTGCACGTCAACGAGCCCGGCCGCACCGCGTGGGAGGGCTTCGCGTCCGCCACCCGGGCCGCGGCCGCCGGCGGCGTCACCACGATCATCGACATGCCGCTCAACTCCGTACCGCCGACGACCACGCTCGAGGCGCTGCGCACCAAGCAGGACGTCGCCCGCGACCAGATCGTCGTCGACGTCGGATTCTGGGGCGGCGCCGTCCCGGGCAACCTCGCCGACCTGGCAGAGCTGCACGAGGCCGGCGTGTTCGGCTTCAAGTGCTTCCTCATCCACTCCGGTGTCGACGAGTTCGCCCACCTCGACTCCGACGGGTTCGCCGAGGCCATGGACGAGGTCGCCCGGCTGGGCGCGCTGATGCTCGTGCACGCCGAGCACGCCGACCAGGTCGACGACAGCCGGGCCGCCGGCCCGTCGTACGCCGGCTTCCTGGCCTCGCGACCGCCCGCCGCCGAGCAGTCCGCCGTCGCCGAGGTGGTCGCGCAGGCCGAGCGCACCGGCGCGCGCACCCACCTGCTCCACCTCAGCAGCGCCGACGCGGTGCCGGCCCTGCGCCGCGCCCGCGCCGGCGGAGCCGACCTCACCGTCGAGACCTGCCCCCACTACCTGGTGCTCGAGGCCGGTGACGTCCCCGACGGCGCCACCGAGTTCAAGTGCTGCCCGCCGATCCGCGAGGCCGGCAACCGCGAGCAGCTCTGGGCCGCCCTCGCCGACGGCGACATCGACCTGGTCGTCTCCGACCACTCCCCGAGCACCGCCGAGCTCAAGTGGGCGCCCGGCGGCCCGGCGCACGGCGACTTCGGGCAGGCCTGGGGCGGCATCGCCTCCCTGCAGGTCGTCCCTGCCCGCCGTCTGGACCGCCGCCCGCGCGCACGGTCACTCGCTCGCCGACGTCGTCCGGTGGATGGCGCAGGCCCCCGCCGACCGGGTCGGCCTGACGCACAAGGGCCGCCTCGCCGTCGGGGCGGACGCCGACCTGGTCGTCCTCGCGCCCGACGAGGAGTTCGACGTCGACGTCGCCCGGCTCGCGCACAAGAACCCGGTCTCCGCCTACGCCGGTCGACGCCTCTCCGGCGTCGTCCGTGGCACCTGGCTGCGGGGCACACTCGTCACCGGAGATCAGCCACAAGGTCAGTTTCTGGAGAGAGGACAGCGACAATCATGAGCAGCTACTACGCACCCGAGGGGGGTCTGCCCCCGCGCAGCCGGCTCACCACCGACCGGGCGGTCTTCAACGAGGCCTACGTCGTGATCCCGCGCGGGTCGATGAGCGACATCGTCACCAGCCGGCTGCCCTTCTGGGACGACACCCGGCTCTGGGTGCTCGCGCGCCCGCTCTCGGGCTTCGCCGAGACGTTCAGCCAGTACCTGATGGAGGTCGGGCCGAGCGGCGGCAGCAACCGCCCGGAGAGCAACCCGGACGCCGAGGCCGTGCTGTTCGTGCTCGAGGGCGGCCTGCTGCTCACCGTCGACGGCGTCGAGCACCTGATGGAGCCGGGCGGCTACGCCTACCTGCCGCCGGGAGCCGCCTGGACCGCGCACAACCCGGGCCAGGCGCTGGCGAAGTTCCACTGGCTGCGCAAGGCCTACGAGCGGGTCGAGGGCCTCGACGTTCCCGAGGCGTTCGTGGTCAACGAGCGCGACGTCGCGCCGCGACCGATGCCCGACACCGACGGCACCTGGTGCACCACGCGGTTCGTCGACCCCGACGACGTCCGCCACGACATGCACGTCAACATCGTCACCTTCGAGCCCGGTGGCGCGATCACCTTCCCCGAGACCCATGTCATGGAGCACGGCATCTACGTGCTCGAGGGCAAGGCGGTCTACCTGCTCAACGAGGACTGGGTCGAGGTCCAGGCCGGCGACTTCCTCTGGCTGCGCGCGTTCTGTCCGCAGGCCTGCTACGCCGGTGGCCCCGGCCAGTTCCGCTACCTGATCTACAAGGACATGCACCGCCAGATGAGGCTCGGCAGCCCCGTCGCCTAGCATCCACTTTGTGGAAATGGCTTTCCAAAACCACTTCCGTCGACGGTCCCCGCGAGCGTAGGATCGGGCGACGACCAGGAGAGGAGGGCCGCCGGATGACGGCAGTGACCAGCACGCCCGAGGCCACGGTCAACGGGCAGAGCGCGACGTTCGACACGACGGCGCCGCACACCACGGCCCTCGACTGGTTGCGCGAGCGCGGGCTCACCGGGTCGAAGGAGGGCTGCGCCGAGGGGGAGTGCGGCGCGTGCGCGATCATGGTTGCGCGCCCGTCGACCACCGGTGACGAGTCCACCGAGTGGGTCTCGATCAACGCCTGCCTGATCCCGGCCGCCTCGCTCGACGGCCAGGAGGTGCTCACCGCCGAGGGCCTCGGCTCGCCCGAGCGACCTGCACCCGGTGCAGCACGAGATGGCGGTGCGCGGCGGCTCGCAGTGCGGCTACTGCACCCCGGGCTTCGTGTGCAGCATGGCCGCGGAGTTCTACCGCGCCGGCCGCACCCAGACCGACGCCGAGCACTGCGACGGCGAGCACGGCGCCAACGGCTTCGACCTGCACGCGCTCAGCGGCAACCTGTGTCGCTGTACCGGCTACCGCCCGATCCGTGACGCCGCCTTCGCCCTCGGCGACCCCGACCCCGACGACGCCGTCGCGCGTCGTCGTACCGAGGCGCCGCCGGCCGCGCGGCCCACCCGGATCACCAGTGAGGACGCCGAGTTCGTGCGGCCCGCCGACCTCGCCGAGACCCTGAGCCTGCTGGCCGAGCGGCCCGACGCCGTGCTGGTGGCCGGCTCCACCGACTGGGGCGTCGAGGTCAACCTCCGCGGTGTCCGGGCGCCCCTGGTGGTGGCCGTCGACCGGCTGCCCGAGCTGCGCGAGCTCACCGTCGACGACGAGCAGATCCGGCTCGGCACCGCCCTGACCCTGACCGAGATCGAGCGCCGCCTCGACGGGCTGGTGCCCCTGCTCGGCGAGATGTTCCCGCAGTTCGCGTCGCGGCTGATCCGCAACGGAGCGACCCTCGGCGGCAACCTCGGCACCGGATCGCCGATCGGCGACGCCCCGCCGGCCCTGCTCGCCCTCGAGGCCGAGCTGGTGCTCGCCGGGCCCGACGGCGAGCGCACCGTGGCGCTGGCCGACTACTTCACCGGCTACCGCGAGTCGGTGCGCCGGCCCGACGAGCTGATCAGGACCGTCGTCGTGCCGCGTCCGCTCGCCGCCGTCACGGCGTTCCACAAGATCGCCAAGCGACGCTTCGACGACATCTCCAGCGTCGCCGTCGGCTTCGCCCTCGACGTCACCGACGGCGTGGTCAGCCGTGCCGTGATCGGGCTGGGCGGCGTGGCCGCCACCCCGATCCGTGCCCGCGACACCGAGGCAGCCCTGCTGGGCCGGCCCTGGACCGACCAGACCGTGCGCGAGGCCGCCGCGGTGATGGCCCGGGAGGGCACTCCCCTCGACGACCACCGGGCCAGCGCGAGCTACCGCTCGGCGATGCTCGGCCAGGCCCTGCTCAAGCTGCACGCCGGAGGCGAAATCATGAGCCACCTCTCCCAGCTGCCCGACGTCCCCGCCGACGTGCTCGAGGTCGGCCGCGCGATCCCGCACGAGTCGGCCGCGCTCCACGTCACCGGTCAGGCGCTCTACACCGACGACCTGGTCGCGCGCACCAAGGACTGCCTGCACGCGTGGCCGGTGCAGGCCACGCAGGCCAAGGCGCGGATCACCCGCCTCGACGTCGAGCCGGCGTACGCCGTGCCCGGCGTCGTCCGGGTGCTCACGGCCGCCGACGTGCCCGGCGTCAACGACGCCGGCGTCAAGCACGACGAGCCGCTCTTCCCCGACGAGGTGCGCTTCTACGGCCACGCCGTGTGCTGGGTGCTCGGCGAGACCCAGGAGGCGGCCCGGCTCGGCGCCGCCGCGGTGGTGCTCGAGCTCGAGGCGCTCCCGGCGGTGATCTCCGTCCGCGAGGCGATCGCGGCGGGGGAGTTCCACGGTGCCCAGCCGACGGTCAGCCGTGGCGACCTGGACGCCGGGGTCGCGGCCTCCGCGCACGTGTTCAGCGGTGAGATCGACTTCGCCGGGCAGGAGCACTTCTACCTCGAGACCCACTGCGCCCTGGCGCAGGTCGACGAGGCCGGTCAGGTCTTCATCCAGAGCAGCACCCAGCACCCCTCGGAGACCCAGGAGATCGTCGCCCACGTGCTGGGCCGGTCGAGCTCGGAGGTCACCGTGCAGTGCCTGCGGATGGGTGGGGCGTTCGGCGGCAAGGAGATGCAGCCGCACGGCTTCGCCGCCATCGCCGCGCTGGGCAGCATCCTGACCGGGCGACCGGTGCGGCTGCGGCTCAACCGCACGCAGGACCTCACCATGACCGGCAAGCGGCACGGCTTCCACGCGCAGTGGCGGGTGGGCTTCGCCGACGACGGCACCATCCAGGCGCTCGAGGCCACCCTCACCGCCGACGGCGGCTGGAGCCTCGACCTCTCCGAGCCGGTGCTGGCCCGGGCCCTGTGCCACATCGACAACGCCTACTGGATCCCGCACATCCTGGTCAACGGCCGGATCGCGCGCACCAACAAGACCTCGCAGACCGCCTTCCGCGGCTTCGGCGGCCCCCAGGGCATGCTCGTGATCGAGGACATCCTGGGCCGCTGTGCGCCGCTGCTGGGCCTCGACCCGGCCGAGCTGCGCCGGCGCAACTTCTACCGCGACGGCCAGACCACGCCGTACGGCCAGCCGGTGCGGCACGCCGAGCGGATCAGCGACGTGTGGACCGAGGTGCACGAGACCGGTGACCTCGACCGACGCCGCGAGGAGGTCGCGCGGTTCAACGCCGAGCACCCGCACGTGAAGCGGGGCCTGGCGATCACCCCGGTGAAGTTCGGCATCTCCTTCAACCTCACCGCCTTCAACCAGGCCGGCGCCCTCGTGCACGTCTACAAGGACGGCTCGGTGCTGATCAACCACGGCGGCACCGAGATGGGCCAGGGCCTGCACACCAAGATGCTGCAGGTCGCCGCCACCACGCTCGGGCATCCCGCTGCGCAAGGTGCGGCTGGCGCCGACGCGCACCGACAAGGTGCCCAACACCTCGGCCACCGCGGCCTCGTCGGGCGCCGACCTCAACGGCGGCGCGGTCAAGAACGCGTGCGAGCAGATCCGGGGCCGGCTCGAGCAGGTCGCCGCCGGCGGCCTCGGGGTGGCCGCGGCCGACGTCCGGTTCGTCGACGGCGTGGTCACCGCCCTCGGCCACGGCGACGCCGAGATCTCCTGGGAGGAGGTCGTGCGGACGGCGTACTTCCAGCGGGTCCAGCTCTCCGCGGCCGGCTACTACCGCACCGAGGGCCTGCACTGGGACTCCTCGATCATGCAGGGCTCGCCGTTCAAGTACTTCGCGTACGGCGCGGCGGCCACCGAGGTGGAGGTCGACGGGTTCACCGGCGCCTACACCACCCGCCGCGTCGACATCGTGCACGACGTCGGCGACAGCCTCTCGCCGCTGGTCGACATCGGGCAGATCGAGGGCGGCTTCGTGCAGGGCGCGGGCTGGCTGACGCTCGAGGACCTGCGGTGGGACGAGAGCGACGGCCCGCACCGCGGCCGGCTCGCCACCCAGGCGGCCAGCACCTACAAGCTGCCCAGCTTCTCCGAGATGCCCGCCGACTTCCGGGTCGCGCTGCTCGAGCGTGCCCACGAGGACGGCGCCGTCTACGGGTCCAAGGCCGTGGGCGAGCCGCCGCTGATGCTGGCCTTCTCGGTCCGCGAGGCGCTGCGCCAGGCCGCCGCCGCGTTCGGCCCGGCCGGCACCAGCGTCGACCTGGCCTCGCCAGCCACCCCCGAGGCCGTCTGGTGGGCGCTCGACGAGGCTCGCCAGGGTCACGAGTCGGGTCACGTCGTGCAGGGCGAGAACGGGCAGCACCCCGACCCCGCCGACCCCGACGCGCCCGTGCGCACTCCGGAGTCCGAGGTCGGGCAGACCGTCGTCCCGCACCTGAGCACGACATGAAGTGGCCCACATGAACTGGCTCAGCGCCGTCGAGCACCTGCGCTCCCGTCGGGAGGCGGGCGTGCTGGTGACGGTCACGAGCGTGCGCGGCCACGCCCCCCGCGAGGCCGGCGCCAAGATGGTGGTCGGCGACGACCACACGTGGGGCTCCGTCGGGGGCGGCAACCTCGAGGCCCGCGCGGTCGAGCGGGCCCGAACCATGCTCACCGGCGGGGCGGCCGCGCCGGAGTCGTTCACCGCCGAGCTCAACGACAAGGCGCCGGTCGAGCACGGCGTCCAGTGCTGCGGCGGGGAGGTGACGGTGCTCCTCGAGCCGCTGGCCGTGCTGCCCGCGGTGGCGATCTTCGGCATGGGCCACGTGGGCCTCGAGCTGGCCCGCATCCTGGCCCGGCACGACCTCGACCTGCACCTGGTCGACTCGCGCCCCGAGCACCTGACCCCCGAGGTGCTGGCCGTGCTCGACGACGCCGTCGCCCGCGTGCACACCCACCACGTGCCCGTGCTGCCCGAGCTCGTGCTCGGCGAGCTGCCGGCCGGCACCGACGTCCTGGTGATGACCCACGACCACGCCGAGGACGCCGCCCTCGTCGACGCCGCCCTGCGCTCGTCGCACCTCGGCACGATCGGCCTGATCGGCTCGCGGGCCAAGTGGTCGCGGTTCCGGGCCAAGCTGCTGGCCGAGGGACACGACGAGGCCGCGCTCGCCCGGATCACCACGCCGATCGGGACCCCCGGTCTCACCGGCAAGCAGCCGGCCGTGATCGCCGTCGGCGTCGCCGCCGCCCTGCTCCGCAGCCACCAGACCGCGCAGGCGGAGGTGCACCAGCGGTGACGGTCTTCCTCGGCACGTTCGTCGACACCCCCGACGACCCGTTCACCGGCGGTGCGCTGCGCACCGTCGACGGGGCACTCCTGGTGCGCGACGGCGCGATCGTCGAGCGCGGCAGTGCCGCCGCGCTGCGCTCCGCCCATCCCGACGACGACGTCGTCGACCTGTCCGGTGGCCTGGTGCTGCCGGGCTTCGTCGACACCCACGTCCACTTCCCGCAGGTGCGGATGATCGGCGCCCTGGGCCGGCCGCTGCTGGAGTGGCTCGAGCACAGCGCGCTGCCCGAGGAGGCCAGGCTGGCCGACCCCGCGTACGCCGGCGACGTGGCCACCGACTTCCTGACCGGGCTGCGCGCTGCCGGCACCACCACCGCGCTGGTCTTCGGTGCGCACTTCCCGGCCGCGGTCGACGTGCTGTTCACCCGGGCGGCCGACGTCGGGCTGCGGATCACCAGCGGTCTCGTGGTCAGCGACCGCATCCTGCGCGCCGACCTGCACACCTCGCCCCAGACGGCGTACGACGACGGGCTGGCCCTCGCGAAGCGCTGGCACGGCGTGGGCCGCAACCGCTACGCCGTCATCCCGCGCTTCTCGCTGTCGTGCACCGAGGGGCTGCTCGACTCCTGCGCGGCCCTGCTCGACGCGGTCGAGGGATCGTGGTTCACCTCGCACATCAACGAGAACCTCGCCGAGGTGGCCGCGGTGCGCGACCTGTTCGACGAGTGCGACGACTACCTGACCTCCTACGACCGTCACGGTCTGGTCAGCAGCCGCAGCGTCTTCGCCCACAACGTGCACGCGACGCCCGGCGAGCTCGCCGTCCTCGGCCAGCACGGCGCCGGCATCGCCCACTGCCCGACCAGCAACGCCGCCCTCGGCAGCGGGATGTTCCCGCTGCGCGAGCACGTCGAGCACGGCGTTCCCGTCGCACTGGGCTCCGACGTGGGCGGCGGCACCGGCTTCTCGCTGTTCAAGGAGGGCCTCCAGGCCTACTTCTTCCAGCAGCTGCTGGGCGAGCGCGGCCTCCCGCTGACCCCGGCCCACCTGCTCCACCTCGCCACCCGGGCCGGTGCCGTGATGCTCGGCCTGGGCGACGACGTCGGCGACTTCTCGGTCGGCCGGCAGTTCGACGCGCTGTGGCTGCGACCAGGTGACGGCACCCCCCTCGACGTCGGTCTCCGCCAGGCCGCGGGCCCGAGCGAGGCCGTGGGGAAGGCCTTCGCGATGGGCACGCCGGCCGACGTCGCGAGCGTCTACGTAGCCGGCGAGCAGATCACGGCCACCCGCTAGACTTCCGCCTTACGGAAGCGGAATTTCAACGAAGGGGCACTGATGACCGTCGAGGTCAAGGAGACCACCCAGCGTGGGGCAGGCGGGGTCCAGTCGCTCGAGCGCGCCTTCGGCATCCTCGAGACGATGGCCGACGCCGGCGGCATCATCGGCCTCTCCCAGCTCGCCGAGAAGGTGAACCTGCCGCTGGCCACCATCCACCGGCTCGTGCGAACCCTCGTCGACCTGGGCTACGTGCGCCAGGAGCCCTCGCGCCAGTACTCCCTCGGCCCGCGCCTGATGCGGCTGGCCGACGCCAGCGCCAAGCGGATCGCCACCTGGGCCCGCCCGGCCATGAACGAGGCGGTCGCCGCCCTCGGCGAGTCGGTCAACCTCGCCGTCCTCGAGGGCGACGAGATCGTGTACGTCGCCCAGGTGCAGCCGTCGGCCAACTTCATGCGGATGTTCACCGAGGTCGGACGCCGCACCTTCCCGCACTCGACCGCGGTCGGCAAGGCGATCCTCGCGCACCGCCCCGACGACGAGGTGGTCGCGATGCTGCGACGCACCGGTATGCCGCGGCACACCGAGCACACCCTCACCGAGCCCGAGCAGTTCCTGGCCTCGCTGGCCGAGACGCGTCAGCGCGGCTTCGCCACCGACGAGGGCGAGCAGGAGGTCGGCGTGCGCTGTGTCGCCGTCATGGTGCCGGGGGCACCGCAGCCGATGGCGCTGTCGATGTCGGGGCCGCTGCCGCGGATGAGCGACGACGTCGTCCGCGGAGCAGCGCCCGTCCTGCAGGCGGCGGCGGCCGCGATCAGCCACGAGGTCAACCGCATCGGCGACGTCACCGGAGTTCCCTCCGACGGGTGACGCGGCGCGGCCCCTCGCCTCCATTAGGGTGACCGCGACGAGCGACCGACCCCGCGAGGACCATGAGCGACCACAGCCGAGCACGTCTCCAGGTGCAGACCGCCGCGGGGCAGCGCGAGTTCGACCAGGACCGCGTCGTCGTCGGCCGCGAGCACACCTGCGACCTCGTGATCTCCGACCCGCGCGCCTCGCGGCACCACCTGACCTTCGAGCGGCAGGGTGACGCCTGGTACGCCGTCGACTCCAGCAGCGGCGGCACCTACGTGTCCGGCGTCCGGATCGGCCGGCACCCGCTGGCGCCCGGGCCGACGCAGCTCGCGCTCGGCGACCCCCGGGGCGAGGTCGTCACGGCGTGGACGACGGTGCCGGCTCCCCAACCCGCGCCGCCTCCGCGCCAGCAGCCGCAGCCGGCGTACGCGCAGCCGTCGCCGTGGATGCCGCCTCCGCCACCGCCGCCGTCGGCCAACCCGCCGGTCGTCGCCCAGCAGGTGCTGCCGCCCGGCCAGCTCGCGCACGGCCAGACCATGCTGCCCGCGCACGCGATGTCCGGGCGGGCGCTCACGATCGGGCGCGACCTGTCCAACGACATCGTGCTCGACGACCCGCTCGTGTCGCGGTTCCACGGCCGGCTCGAGCTGGGCCAGCCGACCGTCATCCACGACCTCGGCAGCTTCAACGGCGTGTTCGTCAACGGCCAGCGGGTGCAGGGCTCGGCGTGGCTCGAGCCCGGCTGCGAGGTGATCGTCGGCAACCAGACCTTCCGCTGGGACGGCGGCCAGCTGCTGTCGTCGGCCACCCAGCACGAGTTCACGCTGTACGCCGACGGCCTCTCGGTCGTCGTCAAGGGCGGCAAGCGGCTGCTCGAGAACATCTCCTGCACCCTCGACCCGTCGTCGCTGACCGCTGTGATCGGGCCGTCGGGTGCCGGCAAGTCCACGCTCCTCGGCGCCCTGACCGGGCTGCGGCCGGCCACCCACGGGCGGGTGATCTGGCAGGGCCACGACCTCTACGCCCACTACGACCAGCTGCGCTTCCAGATCGGGCTGGTGCCGCAGCAGGACATCCAGCACCCCCAGCTCAAGGTCCGCCAGGCTCTCGGGTACGCCGCCGAGCTGCGGCTGCCCCCCGACACCAGCCCGCAGGAGCGGGCCCACCGGGTGCAGACGGTCGCCGGCCAGCTGCAGCTGCACGAGCGGCTCGAGAACCGGATCGGCAGCCAGCTCTCGGGCGGGCAGAAGAAGCGGGTCTCGATCGCCACCGAGCTGCTGACCGCCCCGCCGCTGCTGTTCCTCGACGAGCCGACGTCCGGCCTCGACCCCGGGCTCGACCTCGAGGTGATGAAGCAGCTGCGCACCCTGGCCGACGACGGCCGGGTCGTCGTCGTGGTCACCCACTCGGTGCTCGCGCTCGACGTCTGCGACAACGTGATGGTGCTCGCGCCGGGTGGTCGGATCGCCTACTTCGGCCCGCCCGCCGGCGTCCTGGCACATTTCGGCGTCCAGAACTACCCCCAGGTCTTCGACCTCCTCGACGAGCCCGACCTCTGGTCGCGGATCGCCGCGCCGCCGCCGTCCACCGAGACCGGCCGGCTCCAGGCCATCGCCGCGCCGGTGCCCGCGCCGCCGCGGCAGTCGTACACCAAGCAGCTCTCCACGATGGTCCGCCGCAACGCTGCCGTCGTCGTCTCCGACCGGCTGCTGCTCACGATGCTGCTCGCGCTCCCCGTCGTGCTCGGCGGGCTGAGCCGGCTGGTGCCGGGCGACAACGGGCTGTCGATCGACGAGGCCATCCGCAGCGGCGACGGTCCGAAGGAGGCCGGCCAGCGGATCATCGTGCTGATCGTGGCCGCCTGCCTGATGGGCACCGCCATCGCCATCCGCGAGCTGGTGGGGGAGCGGCCGATCTTCCGTCGTGAGTACGCCGTGGGCCTCTCGCCGGGCATCTACCTGACCAGCAAGATCGTGGTGCTCGGCTGCGCCGCCTTCCTGCAGGGCGTCCTGGTCACCTTCCTGGCCACCGTGGGGCTGCCCGGGCCCGACGGCCGCGTCGGCTCCGTGCGCGTGGCCCTCGCCATCGGCGCGCTCGCGTTCACGATGGCGGTGATCGGGCTGTGCATCTCGGCGATCGTGACCAGCAACGAGCAGACCATGCCCGCCCTGGTCGGCATCATCATGGTCTCGCTGGTGCTGTCCGGATCGCTCTTCCCGATCGCCGGGCGCCCGCTGCTCGAGCAGATCGCCTGGCTCTCGCCGTCCCGCTGGGGCTATGCCGCCGCCGCCTCGGCGATGGGCTTCGACCGGGCTCGCGACGTCAAGGACGACGAGGACTGGATCGCCCTCGCCGGCGCCGACCACTACCTCATGGACCTCGCCGTGCTCGGCTTCCTGTGCGCCGTCGCCGTCGGCCTCGGCCTGTGGCTCTCGCGCCGCAGCGCTACGTCCGACTCCTGAGCACCTCGGCCCGCACCACGGGGAGCAGCGGGTCTGCGGGGTCCCAGCGCTCCAGCACCAGGTCGACGACGGCGTCGCGGTCGGGGAAGTAGTGGCGCACCAGGTCGGGCTCGACGCCGGCCTCGGTGGCGACCAACTCGAGGGTGAGCGCGTCGTACCCGACACCAGCCAGCACACCGCGGCCGGCGGCGGCCACCGCGTCGGTGACCTGGCGCATCCGCGAGACCTTCGGCGTAGCCCTCACGGGCCCTCGAGGTCGAGGTTGAAGTCGGAGTCCTTGCGCGACAGGATCTCGCGTCGCTCCTCGGACGAGAGGGCCACGAGCTGGGAGGCCACGTCGGACGGGAAGCCGGTGACCTCGGGTGCCGGCGCGAGCGGCACGACCGTGTGCACGACCCGGTCGTCGTACAGGTGCATCATCGTGAACGCCGTGTGGCCGTCGACCCCCGACACGAACCGGCCGTCGGGCGCCGGGTCGCTGGTGTAGCACGAGGCGGAGGCGACCGAGACCGGGATCCCGGCGAACGTGGAGTACGTCGAGAAGTGGAAGTGGCCGCCGACGATGACCCGGACGTCGGTGCCGGTGAGCACCTCGGCCAGCTGGTGCTGGTCGGCCAGCTCGATCAGCGCGGCGGCCGGCAGCATCGGCACGGGGATCGGCGGGTGGTGCATCGCCAGCACGGTGCCGTGCGGCGCCGGCGTCGCGAGGACGTCGGCCAGCCACGCCAGCTGGCTCGGCTCGAGCGAGCCGTGGTGGTAGCCGGGCACGCTGGTGTCGAGCGCGACCACCCGCAGCCCGTCGACCTCGTGGACGCGGTCCTGCGGCCCGTCACCATCCTCGTCGTACAGCCCGCGGGCGTAGGCCGCCCGCTCGTCGTGGTTGCCCATCGTCCACACCACCTGCGCGCCGATCGCGGCGGCGGCCGACCCGACCAGCTCGCGCAGCAGCGCGTACGCCGCCGGCTCGGCCTTGTCGGCCAGGTCGCCGGTGAACACCAGCACCTGCGGCGGCGGGTCGACGTGGCGCAGCCGCTCGAGCGCCAGCACCAGCCCCGCCTCGGTGTCGACGACGCCGTACTGCAGGCGCCCGCCGGCGAGCACGTGGGGGTCGCTGAGGTGGGCGACGACGTGGGAAGGATCCGGATACTGCCCTAGCTGCACCCGGAAGAGGTTAGTGTCTGCCCGGCCCAGCCCGAGACGAAGGACGAGCAACGATGGCACTGCGCGACAAGATGGTCAGCTCCGTACAACCGCACCTGCAGCCGGGAGAGCAGGTGCAGGCGATCTTCGGCGGTCAGAAGATCAGCCAGTGGTGGCTCCTGCTGTCGGTGCTGATCCTGCTCTTCGCCAACGAGTACCGCACGGTGGTCGCCACCGACCGACGCATCCTCGTCTTCCACGGCACGAAGATGAGCCAGACCAAGATCAAGAGCATCGCGGCCGAGCTGCCGCGCAGCACCCAGATCGGCCCGGCCAGCGGACTGTGGTGGAAGTGCCAGTCGCTGGGCGACCCGCTCTACGTGCACAAGCGGTTCCACAAGGACGTCGCGGCCGCCGACTCGATGCGCCCTCAGGCCTGACCCAACGCGCGCAGGTCGGCGATCGGCTCGTCGACGCCGCAGCAGCCGAACGACGTGAACCACCGGCGTCCGGTCGCCAGCACGCCGGGGTCGATCTCCGGATCCGTGGCGGCGAGGGTCGCTGTCACCTCGTCGCGTCCGGCGCCGTCGAAGGCCCGCCCGGTGGCGAGCAGCACGTTGACGAAGCCGTGGTGGGTGAAGCCGTCGTCGGCGGTGTGGCGCAGGGCCCGGTGCAGGCCGGCGGTGCACTTGAACCGCAGCTCGCGGTCGAGCGCCGCGTCGATGCAGGCCGCGAGCACCTCGGGGGCCGGGAACGCGTCGGCGGTGAGGCCGCCGGTGCGCAGCTTGAGCGCCAGCTCGGCCCCGGCGATCTCGTCGGCGGCCGCCATCCACGAGGCGCTCGGTTCGACGACGGGCAGCTCGACGTGCACCGGGACGTCGTCATCGAGAGCGTCGAGGGCCGCGACCACCCGCCGGGCGTTGCCCGCGAGGTCGTCGAGGTCGCGCAGCGCTACCTCGAGGCCGGACAGCCGCAGTCCGAGCCGGGCCGACAGTCCGACCGGCCCGGCGAGCTGGCCCGCGCCGCCGGTCACCACGACCGCGAGCGGCGCGTCGAACCCG
Source organism: uncultured Actinomycetota bacterium (assembly GCA_963825985.1). Lineage (GTDB taxonomy): Bacteria > Actinomycetota > Actinomycetes > Propionibacteriales > Nocardioidaceae > Nocardioides. The sequence continues at coordinate 935,201 of CAWGVK010000002.1, forward strand.
CGCACCAGCGGCAGGTCGGTGTCGCGGAGCACGAAGCTGCCGACGTACTCCGCATCCGCCGCCGGGCGCGCGGCGTACGCGGCCGTCGCCTCGTGCAGGGGCGCCTCGCCGGGCGGGAAGATCGCGGCGTCGTCCACGAAGCCGTGCCAGGTCTCCGATGTCGTCATCGGACCAACGTAGCGACGCACCGCTCACCCGGGTGTGGTTCGGTGGCGGGCACGGGTTCAGGATGGGGGCATGTTCCGGCGCGCACCCCGTGAAGACATCGACGAAGCGGACCTGAAGGTCGGCGGCGAGGCCCACGCGGCCGCCGGAAAGACCGCGGTGGCGGTCGCGCTCAAGCGGGCGATCGAGCAGATGGGCCCGGTCCGCACCGCGCGGACGCTGACGAAGCTCAACCAGGTCGACGGCTTCGACTGCCAGGGCTGCGCCTGGCCCGACCCCGACCCGGCGCACCGGCACACGGCCGAGTTCTGCGAGAACGGCGCCAAGGCGGTCACCGAGGAGGCCACCCGGCGCCACATCGGCCGCGACTTCTTCGCCGCGCACCCGCTCGACGAGCTGGCCACCAAGACCGACTACTGGCTCGGCCAGCAGGGCCGGATCACCGAGCCGATGGTCAAGCGCGCCGACGCCACCCACTACGAGCCGGTCAGCTGGGACGACGCGTTCACGCTGATGGCCGAGCGTCTCCGGGGGCTGGCGAGCCCCGACGAGGCGATCTTCTACACCTCCGGCAAGACCTCCAACGAGGCCGCGTTCGCCTACCAGCTGTTCGTGCGCGCCTTCGGCACCAACAACCTGCCCGACTGCTCGAACATGTGCCACGAGTCCACCTCGGTGGCGCTCGCCGAGACCATCGGCATCGGCAAGGGGTCGGTGTCGCTGGAGGACGTCCACGAGGCCGAGCTGATCGTGATCGCCGGCCAGAACCCCGGCACCAACCACCCCCGCATGCTCAGCGCCCTCGAGGTCGCCAAGAAGCGTGGCGCGAAGATCATCTCGGTCAACCCGCTGCGCGAGGCCGGGCTGGTGCGGTTCAAGAACCCGCAGACCCCGCGCGGCATGGTCGGCCCCGGCACCGCGCTGGCCGACCTGCACCTGCCGGTGCGCATCAACGGCGACCTGGCGCTCTTCCAGGGGTTGGCGGCGTACCTGCTCGATCACGACGCCGTCGACCACGACTTCGTCGACTCCCACACCGACGGCTTCGAGGCCTGGGTGCAGCACATCGGCCAGGTCGACTGGGCCGAGATCGAGCGGGCCAGCGGGCTGACCCGCGCGCAGATCGAGGAGGCCGGCGCGATGCTGGCGGCGTCGTCCGCGACCGTCTACTGCTGGGCGATGGGCCTGACCCAGCACCGCAACTCGGTGGCGGCGATCAAGGAGATCGTCAACGTGGCCCTGATGCAGGGCAACATCGGCAAGCCGGGCGCTGGCCTGTGCCCGGTGCGCGGCCACTCCAACGTGCAGGGTGACCGCACGATGGGCATCTGGGAGCGTCCGAAGCCGGCGTTCCTCGACGCCCTGCAGGCGGAGTTCGGTTTCGACCCGCCGCGCGAGCACGGGTTCGACACCGTCGACTCGGTCAAGGCGCTGCGCGACGGGAAGGCGCGGTTCTTCTTCGCGATGGGCGGCAACTTCGCCTCCGCCGTCTCCGACACCGAGGTCACCGAGGACGCCCTGCGCCGTGCCGACCTCACCGTGCACGTCTCCACCAAGCTCAACCGGTCGCACGTCGTGACCGGGCGTGAGGCGCTGATCCTGCCGTCGCTGGGCCGCTCCGAGAAGGACCTCACCGGTGGCCGCGAGCAGCGCGTCACCGTCGAGGACTCCATGTCGGCGGTGCACGCCTCGAAGGGTCCGCTCGAGCCGGCCTCCGAGCACCTGAGGTCCGAGGTCGACATCGTGTGCTCGCTGGCCGAGGCGACGCTCGGCGACGCCTACGACATCCCGTGGGGCGAGTTCCGCGCCGACTACTCGACGATCCGGCGCCGGATCGCCAACGTGGTGCCCGGCTGCGGGGCCTACGACGAGAAGGTCGAGCGGCCCGGCGGCTTCGTGCTGCCGCACCCCCCGCGCGACTCGCGCACCTTCCCGACCGCGAAGGACAAGGCGATCATCTCGGTCAGCCCGCTCGAGGTCGTCGACGTGCCCGACGGGCGGCTGCTGCTGCAGACGATGCGCAGCCACGACCAGTTCAACACCACGATCTACGGACTCGACGACCGCTACCGCGGCGTGAAGGGCGGACGCCGGGTGGTGTTCGTCCACCCCGACGACATCCGGCACCTCGGCTGGTCCGAGGGTGACCTGGTCGACCTCGTCAGCGAGTGGGACGACGGCTCGGAGCGCACCGCGCCCGGGTTCCGGATCGTGCCCTACGACCAGCCGGTCGGCTGCGCGGCGGCGTACTACCCCGAGACCAACCCGCTGGTCCCGCTCGACTCGAAGGCCGAGGGCAGCAACACCCCCACGTCGAAGTCGGTGGTCGTGCGGCTCGAGGCGCCGGGCGGCGGCAAGGCCGGGGTCACCAAGGCCGCCGAGACCGACGAGGAGCACGGCCACAAGCGAGCCACCGACCCCATCCAGCAGAGCTGAGCCACACTTGATGCCGTGAGCAACCTGGAGGAGCGGCCAGACGAGGTGACCTGCACCGCCGCACCGGCGGCCGGGGTCGAGGTGATCGCGTCGCGCGACGTGCCGCTCGGCGGTCCGCGGGCGATGACCGTGCGCCGCACCCTCCCCTCGCGGCAGCGCAGCCTGGTCGGCGCCTGGTGCTTCGTCGACCACTACGGCCCCGACTCGCACACGATGTCGGTCGCGCCGCACCCGCACACGGGCCTGCAGACGGTCAGCTGGCTGTTCACCGGCGAGATCGAGCACCGCGACAGCGCCGGGCACCACGCCATGGTGCGCCCCGGCGAGGTCAACCTGATGACCGCCGGCCGCGGCATCAGCCACTCCGAGGTCTCGACCGCCGACAGCGCCGTGCTGCACGGCGCGCAGCTCTGGGTGGCCCTGCCCGACGACGCGCGGCACGGCGACCCCGGCTTCGTCCACCACGCGCCGGCGCCCGTACGCCGCGACGGGCTCGAGGCGCGGGTGTTCCTCGGCTCCCTGCTCGGCGACACCTCGCCGGTCGCCACCGCGACGCCGCTGCTCGGCGCCGAGCTGCTGCTCGACGCCGGCGCCGCGGTCGAGCTCGACGTCGACCAGACCTTCGAGCACGGCGTCCTCGTCGACTTCGGCAACCCGCACGTCGGCGGCCACCCGGCCGCCGCCCACGACCTCGTCTACCTGCCGCCCGGCTCCGACCGGCTCCACCTCGCCGCCGGCGACGCGCCGGCGCGGGTGCTGCTCCTCGGTGGACCGCCGTTCGGCGAGGCCATCGTCATGTGGTGGAACTTCGTGGGCCGCAGCCACGAGGAGGTCGTGGCGTTCCGCGAGCAGTGGCAGGCACAGGTCGGCCCGGACGGCCTCGCTGAGGGACACTTCGGCGTCCCGGTCGGCGACGACCTGCCGCCGATCCCGGCCCCCGAGCTGCCCCACGTCAGGCTGCGCGAGCGGCGATGACCACCGAACCGGATCCGGATCCGGATCCCGATCCGGCCCGCGCGCTGCGCGAGGTCACCGCACGGCTGCGGTCGCTGGTCGAGTTCCATCCCGACGGGGTGTTCTCCCTCGACCTCGAGGGGCACTTCACCTCGGTCAACTCCGAGGCGCTGCTCCAGAGCGGCGGGTACGCCGAGGACGAGCTGATCGGCACCTCCTTCGTGCACCTCCTCTTCGACGACGACGTGCCCGTCGTCTTCGAGCACTTCACCGCCCTGCTCCAGGGGGAGCCGCGCACCTTCGAGGTCCGGCTGCGGCGTCACGACGGCAGCACGGGCGAGCTGGAGGTGATCGGGCTGCCGATCGTCGTCGACGGCGAGGTCACCGAGCTCTACGGCATCGCCGAGGACATCAGCGAGCGCAAGCAGTTCCAGCAGATGCTCGCCGACGCCCGCCGGGCCGCCGAGAGTGCCAGTGACGCCAAGTCGGCGTTCCTGGCGACGATGAGCCACGAGATCAGGACGCCGCTCACCAGCGTGCTCGCGTCCGCCGAGCTGCTCGGTGAGACCGAGCTGACGCCCGAGCAGCGTCAGCTGGTGATCGTGATGGAGCGGTCGGGCGAGCGGCTGCTGCGGCTGGTCAACGAGGTGCTGGACTTCTCCCGGATCGAGGCGGGCCGGGCCGAGCTCGTCGCGGTGCCGTTCCGGCTGGTCGAGCTCGTCGACGAGACCGTGCTGATGGTGCGTCGCTCGATCGCCGCCCGCGGCCTGAGCTTCTCGAGCTCCGTCGACGAGGCGCTCCCCTGCCGTGTTGTCGGAGACCCCGAGCGGATCGGCCAGGTGCTCACCAACCTGATCGGGAACGCCACCAAGTTCACCCACCAGGGTCGCGTGGAGCTGAACGTCACCCAGGCGTCGTCCGAGGCGGGGGTCGTCGGCGTCCGGTTCGCCGTGAGCGACACCGGCATCGGCATGACCGCCGAGCAGCAGGGCCTGGTGTTCGAGAAGTTCCGGCAGGCCGACTCCTCGGTGACCCGCGAGTACGGCGGCACCGGCCTCGGACTGTCGATCTCGCGTCAGCTGGTCGACCTGATGGGCGGCACCCTGGACGTCGAGAGCGAGCCCGGCCGGGGCAGCACCTTCACGGTCGTGCTGCCGCTCCCGGCGGCGCCTCGGTGAGCCGGGCCGCGATCGTCGTCCGCACCTCGGTGACCGAGTCGCCGACCGCGTAGGTGACGTTCGTCGTGGCGTCGAGGCTCGCCTCGCTCGGCAGCGCGGCGGTGAGGCTGCCGGCGAACCGACCCGACCACGAGGCGCCACCCCGGGTGACCTCGACGCCGTCGACCGTGCCCGCGCGGTACTCCTGCGTCACCGTCACGCCCACGACGTACGCGTCGTCCTCGATCGAGTCCAGGGTGTACGTCGCCGTCTGGTCGACGGTGGCACCGTCGACGTCGACCACCGACCCGACCGTCCACGTCGCCCCCGCGCCGACCTCGTCGCCCGGGAACACCGGCACCAACGACCGCACCTGGTTGCGCACCTCCTCCAGCGTTGCCGCCGCGGGGGCGTCGTCGGCCAGGTCGAGCGTGCTGGCGACGACGGTGCCGTCGGTCCGCAGCGTGAGCGACCCGGTGACGCCGGCCACCGCAGCCAGGGCGTCCTCGATCTCGGCGCTGTCGACCTCCACCGCGCCGAACGTCTGCGTGGCCGTGATCTCGTCGTCGCTGGTGTCGGTCACCTCGGTGTCGAACGGGAACGTGATCGGTGGCGTGTCACTCACCCGGCCGTCGTTCTCGATCTCCTGGTCGAGCACGAGTGCCGACGTCGTCCGGTCGCCGTCCTCGACCGCCAGCCGGAGCACCCGCCGCGGCTCGCCGCCCGCCTCGAGCACCCGCACCAAGGCTGCGTCGCCCACGGCTGTCGGGCTGGCGCCGGCCGGCTCCGCCTCGCCGCCGCCGTCGTCGCCGGAGCAGCCGGTCATGGCGAGCGCCACGACCGCCGCCACGGCGCAGACACCGGTCCCCAGGCTGGTCACGGGGTGCAGCCTAGACAGGGCGCCGACGAGCGAGCGCGTGCCAGGATCCACTCGTGGAGGCAGCGCCTGTTTCGCGTGCGACGGCAGCGGCGACCTCACTTGCCGGAGAGCTGGGACTGCCGGTCGACGACGCGGTCGTCATCCACAGCTCGAACAAGCTCGCTCTACGTCTCCTGCCGTGTGACGTCTTCGCTCGGATAGCACTGCTGGGGCACGAGGTCCTCGCGCTCGAGGTCGAGCTCGCTCGGCGGCTGGCTGCGCTTGCGAGCCCCGTGGCGGCGCTCGAGCCTCGGGTCGAGCCGGGGGTCTACGAACGCGACGGCTTCGCGGTGACCTTCTGGACCTACTACGAGGCGACTCCTGACCGCTTCTCGCCGGCCGACCACGCAGCCGCGCTCCAGCGCCTGCACAAGGGGATGCGAGGTGTCGAGGTCGCGGCGCCGCACTTCATGGAACGAGTCGCAGAGGCTGAGGAGCTGGTCGCGAACCGACGCAAGACGCCCGCACTCTCTGACGGCGACCGACATCTCCTCGCCGACACGCTGCACGATGCTGGCCGACAGATCCACAGCCACGGAGCGGCCGAGCAGCTGCTGCACGGTGAGCCGCACTCAGGCAACCTCCTCAGCACTCGGGACGGTCTGTTGTTCATCGACTTCGAGACGTGTTGCCGTGGGCCCGTCGGGTTCGACGTCGCGCACCTGCCTGACGAGGTCGGCGCGCACTACCCAGGTGTCGACCGGGTGCTGCTGCAGGAGTGCCGCCGGCTCGTTCTCGCGATGGTCGCCGCCTGGCGCCACGACATCCGCGACGAGTTCCCGAACGGGGACGACCATGGTCGACACATCCTGACCTTGCTCCGCAACGGCCCGCCGTGGCCGGCGCTCGGTGCTCTTGCCGCCGAGTGACGTCCACGCACTCACCACCGTTGGACCCCGTGGCATGCCGATGGCCCCGCCGGTCTGGCGGGGTGTGGGGCGCGGTACGTTCAGGGTTCGTCGAGGGGGTGGGTGCCTCGGTGGTCGCGTCGGTAGGTGAGTCCGGACGGGCTGGTCCAGTGGTAGGTGCCGGGGGTGACCATGTCGTAGTGCCAGGTGCTGTGGGTCTTGGCGCGGTGGTGTCGCCGGCAGAGTGGGGCGAGGTTGTCGGACGCGGTCTGGCCGCCCGCGTCCCAGGGGATGACGTGGTCGAGGTCGCAGCCGGAGGCGGGTCGGGTGCAGTTGGGGAAGACGCAGTGCAGGTCGCGCAGGAGGATCTGGTCGCGGAGTCGGTCGGGTGCTTCGTAGGCGTCGACGTGGACGTGGTCGTTGAGGTCGATGACCGGCTTGATGATCACCTTGGTGAAGGCGGCGCACCAGGACTGGACCTGTTCGACGGTGATCGGGGTGCGGGTGGTCTCGCAGCGGGCCATCTGGGGTGAGTCCTGGTGGACGTGGACCACCAGGTCCCGGCCCGGTGTCGACAGCGGGAGGGTCTGGTCGCCGCGGGCGAGGTCGCCCAGGGCGATGGAGCGGCGTACGTCCAGCGACTCGTCACACCCGGCCTCGGCGAGCCGGGTGGCGCCGGCACGCAGGGCGTCTTCGAGGTCGAGGGCGTCGGGCAGGTCGAGGACCGCCTCGACCCGCTGGCCGTCGATGTGGACGTGGCGGGTTTCCGGGACCGGGACCTGGTCGGGGTCGAATCGGGCCAGGGCCTCGGTGACGAGGCGGTCGACCTGGGCGAAGGAGATCGTCGAGACCGCCTGTCCCAACCGGGCGTCGACGAAGGCGGCGCCGTCGACGGGGAGGGCCATGGTGGCATCAGCGATCCGGCCGGCCTTCCACACCGGCAACCGGCCGGAGGTGACCGCGGCCCACAGGCGCGGCAGCCGGTGGCGCAGCTCGAGGGCTCGGGCGAGGTAGGCGAGCCCGGAGTCGGTGGACATGCCGAGCGCGGCGGCGAGGTCGTAGGCGGCGAACTCCTCGATCACCGGGCACCCGATGCCGCCCAGCATCAGGGGCCGTTCCCCGAAGGTCACGGTGTGCGGGTCGGCGTCGGTGGTGTGCTCGGTCGCCCAGTCCAGGACCCGTAACAGGAGTCGGACCTCGGCGTCGCGCACCGCCGACTTCTCCGCACGCACCGCGGTCAGCGCCGGGTCGGCGCATCGGGTGGCGGTGGTGGGCATGGCGTCAGATTCTACCACGGTCTGGACTGTTATTAGAACATGTTCGTTCCCATGCGTCTCGGGGTGGCCGCGCAGCGGAGGGCGGCAGCTTGCTGCCCGCCCTCGTGCGCCCTCAAGCAGGCCGGGAGAGGCTCGCGGTCAAGGACGCCGAAGGCGCCGGCTTGCCGGGCGCCGCTTGCGGCGATCCTTGACGGCGAGACCCGGCCTGCTAAGCGCGCGGCCACACCGACCCCGTGGGAGAGGCGGGTCTCGTGACGGTTCCTAGCGGAACCTCCTCGACCAACGAGGCCCGGTGAGGCGGTCTCGTGACGGTTCCTACGCGGAACCTCCTCGACCAACGAGAAGGACGAGGGGTGGCCGCGCAGCGGAGGGCGGCAGCTTGCTGCCCGCCCTCGTGCGCCCTGAAGCAGGCCGGGAGAGGCTCGCGGTCAAGGACGCCGAAGGCGCCGGCTTGCCGGGCGCCGCTTGCGGCGATCCTTGACGGCGAGACCCGGCCTGCTAAGCGCGCGGCCACACCGACCCCGTGGCAGAGGTGGTCTCGTGACGGTTCCTAGCGGAACCTCCTCGACCAACGAGGTTCGGTCGAGTGTGGGTCTCGTGACGGTTCCTAGCGGAACCTCCTCGACCAACGAGGTTCGGTCGAGTGTGGGTCTCGTGACGGTTCCTAGCGGAACCTCCTCGACCTGCGAGGGGGGAAGGGGCGGTCTCGTGACGGTTCCTAGCGGAACCTCCTCGACCAACGAGAAGGACCGATGGAGTGGCCGCGCAGCGGAGGGCGGCAGCTTGCTGCCCGCCCTCGGGCGCCCCCAAGCATCCCGGGAGAGGCTCGCGGTCAAGGACGGCCGAAGGCCGCCGCGCAGCGGCCGGAGCGCAGCGGAGGTCCTTGAGGGCGAGACCCGGGATGCTAAGCGCGCGGCCACCCAAGCCGAGCAGGCGCGGTTGCACTGTCACCACCACCAGGAATGATGCCGACATGCGACCAGTCACCGGCGACGACGGCATCACCCGCTGCCCCTGGGCGGGCGGGCCGGGCGTGATGCGCGACTACCACGACACCGAGTGGGGCAACCGGGTCCACGGCGAGGCGGCCTACCTCGAGCGGCTCACGCTCGAGGCGTTCCAGTCCGGGCTGTCGTGGTCGACGATCCTCAACAAGCGCGACGCGTTCCGCGAGGTGTTCCACGACTTCGACGCCGAGAAGATCGCGGCGTTCGACGACGCCGACCAGGCCCGGCTGATGGACGACGCCCGGATAGTCCGCAACCGGCTCAAGATCGCGGCCGCCGTCACGAATGCCAGAGCCACACTGGAGCTGAGGAACGCCGAGGGACTCGAGGCGTTCGTGCTGTCGCACGCCCCCGAGCACCCGCCCGAGCCCACCGACACCGACGAGATGGCGACCACGTCCGAGGACTCCAAGGCGCTGTCGAAGGGCCTGAAGAAGCGCGGGTTCGCGTTCGTCGGCCCGACCACGATGTATGCCCTGATGGAGGCGATCGGCGTCTTCGACCCGCACCTGGTCGGCTGCTTCCGCCGCGGCACAGGCACCCGCATCGACGCAGGAGTCCCCGAGTACCGCGCCTGACGATTCGGGGGGAGGATGCAGAGCATGCCCGACCTCGAGAAGCTGGTGGCCGCCCTCGGTGACGACGTCGTGGTCACCGACCCCGACCGGATGGCGGGCTACCGCTACGACCGCGCCCACGACCCCGACGCCGGCGTCCCGCTGGCGGTGGTGCGGGCGGGCTCGACCGCCGACGTCCAAGCGGCGGTGGCGTTCGCGGCCGAGCACGGCCTGCCCGTCGTCCCACGTGGGGCCGGCAGCGGACTCTCCGGCGGCTCGTCGGCCGTCGACGGCTGCCTGGTCATCTCGACCGAGCGGATGACCCGCATCGACGTCGACCCGATCACCCGCACGGTGGTGGCCGAGCCGGGCGCGATGAACGCCGCGGTGAAGGCGGCCGCGGCCGAGCACGGACTCTGGTACCCACCCGACCCCTCGTCGTTCGAGATCTGCTCGATCGGCGGCAACGTGGCCACCAACGCCGGCGGCCTGTGCTGCGTGAAGTACGGCGTCACCACCGACTACGTGCTGGGCATGACCGTCGTCCTCGCCGACGGCACGGCAGTCCGGCTCGGCGGCGCGCGGCTCAAGGACGTCGCCGGCCTCTCGCTCACCAAGCTGTTCGTCGGCAGCGAGGGCACCCTCGGGGTGATCACCGAGGTGACGCTCCGGCTGGTGCCGGCGCAGCGGCCGCCGGCCACGCTGGTGGCCGTCTTCGCCACCCTCGACGACGCCACCGGCGCCGTCCTCGACATCACCCGCCAGCTGCGGCCCTCGATGCTCGAGTTCATGGACCGGCCCACGATCAACGCCGTCGAGGACCTCACGAAGATGGGCCTCGACCGCGAGGCGGCCGCGATGCTGGTCGTGCAGTCCGACGAGCCCGCAGGCCAGGCCGCGGTGGAGATCGAGCTGATCACCGCGATCTGCGAGCAGCGCAGCGCCACCGAGGTCTTCTCCACCGACGACGCCGCCGAGGGCGAGCAGTTCGTCGTCGCCCGGCGGATGGCGATCCCGGCCGTCGAGGAGACCGGCTCGCTCCTGCTCGAGGACGTCGGCGTCCCCCTGCCCGCCCTCGGTGAGCTGGTCGACGGCATCGCCGCGATCTCGGCCGAGCGCGAGGTGACCATCGCCGTGGTGGCCCACGCGGGCGACGGCAACACCCACCCGCTGATCGTCTTCGACCCCACCGACGCCGCCATGAGCGAGCGCGCCCACCTCGCCTACGGCGAGATCATGGAGCTCGCGATCGCCCTGGGCGGCACCATCACCGGCGAGCACGGCGTCGGCCGGCTCAAGCGCGACTGGCTGGGCGCCTACCTCGGCGACGACGTGCTGGCGCTCAACCAGCGGGTCAAGGACGCACTCGACCCCGCCGGCATCCTCAACCCCGGCGCGGTCCTGCGTCGGTAGCGTTGACGCCATGACCCGGATCAGCGCCACGAACGACGACGACGCGCTCGGCTCCCACGACTCCGTCGGCCTGGTCGAGGCGCTGCAGACCGGGCGCGTGTCGGTGGCCGACGTCGTCGACGCCGCGGTCGCGCGCGTCCGACGGGTCGACGCCGACCTCAACGCGATGGCGTTCACCGCCTACGACCGCGCGAAGGTCGAGGCGCGGGCCCCGCGCGGCGGGTTCTTCGCCGGCGTCCCGACCGTGGTCAAGGACAACTGCGACGTCGTCGGCATGCCGACCCGCGAGGGCACCGACGCCTGGACGCCGCGACCGGCGCGCCACGACGGCGACTTCGCCCGGATGTACCTCGCCACCGGGCTGATCCCGCTGGGCAAGAGCCAGCTGTCGGAGTACGGCTTCTCCGCGGCCGCCGAGCACCCACGGCTCGGCGCGGTCCGCTCGCCCTGGTCGACCGACCACGTGGCCGGTGCGTCCTCGGCCGGGTCGGCCGCCCTGGTGGCCAGCGGAGCGCTGCCGATCGCGCACGCGAACGACGGCGGCGGCTCGATCCGGATCCCGGCGGCCGTCAACGGGCTGGTCGGGCTCAAGCCCACCCGCGACCGGCTCGCGCAGGACAGGACGATGCGCGACATGCCGGTGCGCATCGTCTCCGACGGCGTCGTCACCCGCAGCGTGCGCGACACGGCGGCGTTCTTCCGCGAGGCCGAGCTCGTCTACCGCACGCTGTCGCTGCCCCCGATCGGCGACATCACCCGGCCCGGCCGCAAGCGGCTCAAGGTCGCCTTCAACACCAGCGGCGCCGGCGGGGTCGGCGCCTCGCCCGAGGTCACCGAGCTCACGCTCAAGACGGCTGCGCTCCTCGAAGAGCTCGGCCACCGCGTCGAGGAGGTCGAGGCGCCCGTGCCCGACAGCTTCCGCGACGACTTCCTCCTCTACTGGGCCAGCCTCGCGCTGTTCCTCCTGCGCACCGGACGGCGCCGGCACGGTCGCTCGTGGGACCCCACCCGCCTCGACCACCTCACCCTCGGCCTGGCCCGCCACGCCACCCGCAACCTGCACCGGCTGCCCGGCGCCGTCCGCAGGCTGCGGCGCTCGAGCACCGTCACCGCCACCTTCCACGAGCGGTACGACGTCGTCCTCACGCCCACCCTGGGCCAGGTCACGCCGCGGGTCGGCCACCTCGACCCCACCCAGCCCTACGAGACCGTCATCGAGCGGCTGATGGAGTGGGTCTCGTTCACCCCGCTGCAGAACGCCACCGGCGACCCGGCCATCTCGCTGCCGCTGGCCACCTCGGCGGAGGGACTGCCGGTCGGCATGATGTTCGCCGGCCCGGCCGGCCACGAGGCCGCGCTCCTCGGGCTCGCCTACGAGCTCGAGGAAGCCCACCCCTTCACTCACATCGGTGGTTGAGGAGGCCGGCCACGGCCGTCACGAAACCTGGGCGCGAGCCACCAGCAGCGCCTGGGTCGAGCGGGCCACCAGCCCCACCTCGTCGTACACGTCCGAGGTCGCGATGCCGACCGAGCCCGGCCCGAGCGTCGTCCGCGCGTCGAGGCAGACCCACTCGCCGATGGGCGGGCGCAGCACGTGCACGGTCAGGTCGGTGTTGAGGAACTTCCACTCGGCGACGTCGAGCGCGGCGCCGGCGCCCGAGGCCGAGTCGACGCAGGCCAGCAGCCGCTGCACCGGTGAGATCGCTTCGCCCTCCACGAGGTCGGGGGAGCGCATCCACACCACGCCCGCGCCGGGTGCGTCGAGCCGCCCCGACATCCACGACCACTCGATCGCGTCGAGGTAGCCGCCGCTCCAGCCCCGCGGTCGCTCACGTCGTACGCCGTCGGCCGGGCCGTGCGGCAGCGGGTCGGTGACCGGCGCGGGGCCGGCGTCGGTGACCGGGAACAGCCACGCGTGGGCGGTGGCGACCACCCGGTCGCGCGCCACGTCGACCAGCTCGGCCTCGACCAGCCGGACCGACCGCCCGGGTCGCAGCAGCACCGCGCGGACCCGCACGGGAGTCATCGGGACCGGGCCCCACAGGTCCATCGTGAACCGACCGACCACGGCCCCGGTGGCCTCCGGGAGGTGCTCGATCGCGCGGGCGAGCAGGGCCGCCGGGGGGCCGCCGTGCTGGGCCGTCGTCGACCAGGGACCGGCCGTCGTGGGCAGCGGTTCGAAGGTCTCGAAGCCGCCTGCCGACGGGCCCTCCGACCGGTAGAAATGCGCCCCCTGAACCGATTTCTCCAATCCACTCACCCCTGTGTATCGTTCTTCGTCGTTGCCCCTTTAGCTCAGTCGGCAGAGCGTCTCCATGGTAAGGAGAAGGTCTACGGTTCGATTCCGTAAAGGGGCTCTGGGTCCACGATCGCAGCGTTCGACCGTGAGCAGGGACCCCACCCCTGGCGGGGTAGCTCAGGTGGTTAGAGCACACGGCTCATAATCGTGGTGTCGCGGGTTCGAGTCCCGCCCCCGCTACCAGCACAGATCCGACCGCACCAGCCAGCAGCGACAACAGAGGAAATCCCGTGGCCAGCAAGAGCTCCGACGTTCGCCCCAAGATCACGCTCGCGTGCGTGGACTGCAAGGAGCGCAACTACATCACCAAGAAGAACCGCCGCAACGACCCCGACCGGCTCGAGCTCGCGAAGTTCTGCCCGCGCTGCCGCAAGCACACCTCGCACCGCGAGACCCGCTGACCCAGCTCCACCGCACGACCCGTCGACTCGGAGATCCGAGGCGACGGGTCGTTTCGTTGCGCCACGATCCGACGCCATAGGCTGACCTGCATGCCTGTCGACCAGTCCCTGATCGGCCGCACCTTCCCGCCGGCCGAGCCCTACCCGGTCACCGACGACGCCGTCCGCGCGTTCGTCGAGGCCACCGGCGGCGACCTACGACGGAGGCCCGGCCCCGGCCGACCTTCCCGATCGTGGTCGGCGTTCACCGCGATGATGACGTTCCTCGACGCCGAGGCGGGATCGATCTGTCCCGCGTCGTCCACGGCGAGCAGCGCTTCGCCTACCAGCGGCCGGTCGCGCCCGGCGACGTCCTCACCGTCGACCCTCACGGTGGCGACGCTGCGCCAGATCGGCGGCAACGACATCATCGGCACCACCAGCGCCGTCACCGACGCCGACGGTGCCCTCGTCTGCACCGCGCACCGCCACCCTCGTGCACCGGGGGCGGTGCCTGATGCGAGAGCCCAGCCCGCGACCTTCCGGGTCACCCGCGCCGACCTGGTCGCCTACGCGCAGGCCAGCGGCGACCACAACCCGATCCACCAGGACGAGCAGGTCGCCCGTCTCGGTCGGCCTGCCCGGAGTCATCGCGCACGGCATGTACACCCTCGCGCTGGCCGCCCGCGCCGTCGACGACTGGGCCGGCGAGCCCGGCCGGATCGCCACGATCGGCGCCAAGTTCACCAAGCCGGTCGTCGTGCCCGCGACGACGGCGTCGACGTCGTGGTCGCCGGCCTGGTGAAGAGCCGACGACGGCGCACCACGTCGCCGTGACCGTCACCTGTGAGGGCGTCAAGGTGCTCGGGCGGTGCCAAGGCGTCGCTCCGTGCCTGAGACCGCGCCGCCTCCTGCGCGACCACACCACGCTGCGCCTCGGGGGGCCCGCGCGCGCGTTCGTCACGCGCCACCACCGAGGCCGAGCTGGTCGAGGCCGTCAGCAGCGCCGACGCCGCCGGCGAGCCGCTCCTCGTGCTCGGCGGCGGCAGCAACCTCGTGGTCGCCGACGCCGGCTTCGCGGGCACCGTCGTGCACGTCGCGACCCGAGGCGTCAGCGCCGACACCGACACCGACGGCCCGGCCTGCGGCGGCGCGATGGTCACCGTGGCGGCGGGCGAGGACTGGGACGCCTTCGTCGCCACCGCCGTCGACGCGCGGCTGGGTCGGCGTCGAGGCGCTGTCGGGCATCCCCGGCGCGGTCGGCGCGACCCCCATCCAGAACGTCGGCGCCTACGGCCAGGACGTCGCCCAGACCGTCGCCCGGGTGCGCGTGCTGGGACCGCACCCTGAGGGGCGTGCGCACCTTCGCCGGCCCCGACTGCGGCTTCGGCTACCGGACGTCGCGCTTCAAGCGCGACCCCTCCCGCCACGTCGTCCTCGACGTCACCTTCCAGCTCGCCCACGGCACCCTCGGCGCACCGGTCACGCTACGCCGAGCTGGCCCGCACCCTCGGCGTCGAGCCCGGGCAGCGCGCCCCGCTCGCCGACGTCCGCGCGGCCGTGCTCGGCCTGCGCCGTGGCAAGGGGATGGTGCTCGACGCCGCCGACCACGACACGTGGAGCGCAGGGTCGTTCTTCACCAACCCGGTCGTGGCGGCCGATCAGCGTGCCCGACGGCGCCCCCGCCTGGCCGGCGACCGACGGGCTGGTCAAGACCAGCGCCGCCTGGCTGATCGAGCACGCCGGCTTCGACAAGGGGTACGGCGCCGGGCCGGCCCGGCTGTCGACCAAGCACACGCTCGCGCTCACCAACCGGGGCGAGGCCAGCACCGACGACCTGCTCGCCCTGGCGCGCGAGGTCCGCGACGGCGTCCGGGCGGCCTACGGCATCGCGCTGGTCAACGAGCCGGTGCTGGTCGGCTGCTCGCTGTAGGCGGCGTCAGCCGACGCTCAGGAGGAACCCGAAGAAGAAGACGACCAGGGCGATCGCCGCGATCCCGATCACGGTGCCGATGATGCCGGTGATCAGGCCGGCGGTGGCGGCGCCCTCGTTGTTGTAGCGGCCGGGGTTGGCCTTCATCTCGCGCTGGGCCTGGATCGCCAGCGCGATCGCGAACGGCCCGCACAGCACCCCCGGGATCGTGATGCACACGACGAACGCACCCACGGCGCACACCAGGCTGGCGATCCCGAGCCCCATCGCCGTGTTGGCGCCCCCGTGGGCCTGGGCGAACGGGTAGCCCGGCACCGCGCCGTACGGCGCGTACGGCTGGTACGGCGTCGGGGGCGGCGGCGGGGGAGCGCTGTCGCCCTCGGGGCCGGAGGGGGAGACGGGCTTGGCGAGGTACGGGTGGGTCGGCTCCGGCTCCTCGGGACGCTGGGTCATGGCCGGGATTCTGTCAGGAGCCAGGCGTCGATGTCGGCGATCGCGGTGTCGCGCAGGTCGGCCGGAGCCTGCGAGGCGCGCAGCGACATCCGGGCCAGCTCGGCCAGGGTCTCGTCGGTGAGGTCGTGCGCGGCGCGCATGGTGGCGTACTGCGCGGCCAGCCGCGAGCCGAAGAGCAGCGGGTCGTCGGCGCCGAGGGCGACCGTCGCGCCGGCGTCCAGCAGCTGGGGAGGGGCACCGAGGTCAGGTCGCTGTAGACGCCGAGCGCCACGTTGGAGACCGGGCACACCTCGAGCGCGACGCCGGCGTCGACGATCCGGTCGAGCAGCGTCCGGGTCCTCGGCCGCGCGGACGCCGTGCCCGAGCCGCCCCGCGTGCAGGTCGTCGAGGCAGGTGCGGATGTGGTCGGGGCCGCGCAGCTCGCCCGCCGTGCGGCACCAGCAGCAGGCCGGCCCGCTCGGCGATCGCGGAGGCGCCGGCGCGAAGTCGAGCGGTGCGACCGCGACGCTCGTCGTTGGACAGGCCGAAGCCGATCACGCCCCGGCCGGCGTACTGCGCGGCCAGTCGGGCCAGTGTGCGCGCGTCGAGCGGGTGGCGGGTGCGGTTGGCGGCGACCACGAGCGCCGATGCCGAGGCCGGTCCGCTCGCCGGCGTCCCGCACGGCGTCGAGCACCAGGTCGGTGAAGGCGGTGATGCCGCCGAACCTCGCGGCGTACCCGCTCGGGTCGACCTGGATCTCCAGCCACCGGCCCCCGTCGCGGACGTCGTCCTCGGCCGCCTCGAGCACCAGCCGGCGCACGTCGGCCGGCGTGCGCAGCACCGAGCGCGCCACGTCGTAGAGCCGCTGGAACCGGAACCAGCCCTTCTCGTCGGCGCGCTCAGCTGCGGCGGCCACTCCGAGACCAGCGAGTCAGGCAGCGAGATCCCGTCGCGCGCGGCCAGCTCGAGCAGCGTCTCGTGCCGCATCGACCCCGTGAAGTGCAGGTGCAGGTGCGCCTTGGGGAGTGCGTCGGAGGTCGCGATGCACCACGTCACTACGCCAGCAGCTTCTGCAGCCGCGCGATCCCCTCGACGATGTCGTCGTCACCCAGGGCGTAGGAGAAGCGCAGGTAGCCCGGCGACCCGAACGCCTCGCCCGGCACCGCGGCGACCTCGGCCGCCTCGAGCAGGTACTCGGCGAGCTGGGCCGAGGTGTCGACCTGCGTGCCGCCGTACTCCTTGCCGAGCAGGCCCTTCACGGACGGGTAGGCGTAGAACGCGCCGCCCGGCATCGGGCACACGACGCCGTCGATCTCGTTGAGCATCGCCACGATCGTCTTGCGGCGCCGGTCGAAGGCGGCCTTCATCTCCGCGACCGCCGTCAGGTCGCCCTCGACGGCGGCGATGGCGGCGCGCTGGGCGACGTTGGCGACGTTCGACGTCGCGTGCGACTGCAGGTTGGTCGCGGCCTTCACCAGGTCGGCCGGGCCGATCATCCAGCCCACCCGCCAGCCGGTCATGGCGTAGGTCTTGGCGACGCCGTTCACCACGACGCAGTTGTCCTGCAGGTAGGGGCACAGCACGGGCATCGAGCCGGTGTCGGCGTCGTCGTAGACGAGGTGCTCGTAGATCTCGTCGGTGAGCACCCACAGGTCGTGGTCCTCGACCCACTGGCCGATCGCGCGGATCTCGTCGGAGGTGTAGACCGCCCCGGTCGGGTTCGACGGCGACACGAACAGCAGCACCTTCGTGCGGTCGGTGCGCGCCGCCTCGAGCTGCTCCACGGTGACCTTGTAGTCCTGGGTCTCGTCGGCGAGCACGTCGACCGGCACGCCGCCGGCCAGCTGGATCGCCTCCGGGTACGTCGTCCAGTACGGCGCGGGCACGATCACCTCGTCGCCCGGGTCGAGCATCGCGGCGAAGGCCGCGTAGATCGCCTGCTTGCCGCCGTTGGTGACCAGCACCTGCGTCGGCTCGACGGCGAGGCCGCTGTCACGGAGGGTCTTGGCGGCGATGGCCTTCTTCAGCTCGGGCAGCCCCCCCGCGGGGGTGTACCGGTGGTTCTTGGGGTCGCGGCACGCTTCGACCGCGGCCTCGACGATGTAGTCGGGCGTGGGGAAGTCGGGCTCACCGGCGCCGAAGCCGATCACCGGACGACCTTCCGCCTTCAGCGCCTTGGCCTTCGCGTCGACCTTCAGCGTGGCCGACTCGGCGATGCCGCCGATGCGTCGGGAGACTCGTCTGTCGCGGGGGCTCGAAGTCATAGGCTCATCGTAGGGGCCGGGCGGCTCGTGCTAGTCAGGCGCTGCATGTCTCGGAACGCAACAGGAAGCAGACCGCCATGACCGACACCAAGCCCTCCGCCGACCTCGACGAGGAGGACGCCGGCCTCAAGCGCACCATCACCGGCCGCCTCCTCTTCTTCTACGTGCTCGGCGACGTCCTCGGATCGGGCATCTACGTGCTCATCGGACTCGTCGCGGGCGAGGTCGGAGGCGCGTTCTGGGTCGCCTTCCTCGTCGGCGTCTCGATCGCCACCGTGACCGGCATGGCCTACGCCGAGCTCGTGACGAAGTTCCCCCAGGCCGCGGGCGCCGCGCTGTTCGTGAACAAGGCGTTCGGCAACCGCGTCGTCACCTTCCTCGTGACGGTGAGCATGCTCTCGGCCTGCTTCGCCGCCTCCGGGTCGCTCGCCACCGGTTTCGCCGCCTACTTCGACACGGTCTGGTCGTTGCCGCCCGCGGTCCTGATCTCCCTCGCGCTGATCGTCCTGCTCACCATCGTGAACTTCCTCGGCATCACCGAGTCGGTGATCGCCAACCTGGTGATGACCGTCGTCGAGATCACCGGTCTCGTCGTGGTGCTGCTGATCGCCGTCATCCACACCGGCCAGGGCGACTCCGACTTCGGCCGCCTCACCGACTTCAGCACCAACGGCAACGAGATCTTCGCCATCGTCGCCGGCGTCGCCCTCGCCTTCTTCGCCATGACCGGGTTCGAGAACGCCGCCAACGTGGCCGAGGAGGTCATCGACCCCGCGAAGCACTTCCCGCGGGCCCTGGTCGGCGGCATGGTGGCGGCGGGGGTCATCTACGTGCTGGTGGCCATGTCGGCGGCGCTGGTCGTCGACATCACCCAGCTCGCGAAGTCGAAGGCGCCGCTGCTCGACGTGGTCGAGTCCGGCGTCCTGCCGATCTCGGTGGCGGTGCTCAGCGTCGTGTTCGCGGTCATCGCCATGGTCGCCATCACCAACACCACGCTCGTCTCGGTCGTCACCCAGTCCCGCATCCTCTACGGCATGGCGAACGAGGACGTCGTCCCGGGCGCGTTCGCCCAGCTGCACAGCCGCCGGCGCAGCCCCGTCTTCGCGCTCATGTTCTGCGGCGCCGTCGTCTGCGGGCTGCTGCTCGTCGGCTGGGTGCTCAACGAGTCGGGCGCCGGCATCGACGTGGTGGGCCGCCTCGCCGCCGTCACGGTCGTGTTCACCCTGTTCATCTACTCGCTGGTGATCCTGGCCGCCTTCAAGCTGCGCGGTCAGGCCGAGACCGTGGAGAACTACCACGCCCCGACCGCGCTGCTGGTCGCCGGACTGGTCGGCAACGTCGTGCTGCTGGTCTACGTCGTCGTCGACGACCCGGGTTCGCTGTTCTGGGTGGGCGGGTTGCTGGCGCTCGGCGTCGTCCTCTTCGTGGTGGAGACCCTCTTCGGCTCACGCACCCGACCCGAGGGCGTCGACGCCTGAGGGCGTTTGGACGCACCCTTCCTCTTGGCCGTAGACTCACCCGACGGTGGATCTCTCCGATGCTTTGCCGTGCCCGCGAGCGGGTCGGCGTGCACCAGGACTCCACCCGGAGGGCACTAGCTCAACTGGCAGAGCATCGGTCTCCAAAACCGAAGGTTGGGGGTTCAAGTCCCTCGTGCCCTGCAACACAGCGAGAAGCAACAGCGACATCGAGAGCAACATGACGTACGGCGAGAGGTGAGTGGCGTGTCGGACAGCAACGCGGTCCGCGGTTCCCGGGGGGACAGGTCCGGTGACTCGCCCAAGCGCACGAGCATCCCGACGTTCTACCGACAGGTCGTCGCCGAGCTGCGCAAGGTCGTCTACCCGACCCAGGAGCAGCTGGTCACGTACTTCTTCGTGGTGATGATCTTCGTCATCGTGATGATGGCCATCGTCGCGGGCCTCGACCTCGGCTTCGGCAAGCTCGCCTTCGCGATCTTCACCGGCGGCGACGACATCTGAGCCCCGGCGGGGCCGCCCCGCCGAGGCCACCCACGAACAGCAAGTGATGGAGCAGCACGTGTCTGAGCAGTACGACGAGCCCACCGACCAGGCCGACGAGGCCGACCAGACGGTCGAGACCGTCGAGCCGGGCGAGCAGGTCGACCCCGCCGACGACACCGCCGAGACCGACGCCAGCGAGATCGTCGAGACGCCGTCGTTCGACGACGACGTCGTCGAGTCCACCGAGGGTGCCGCCGAGGGCACCGCGCCGGTCGATGCCGACACCGACGACGACGTCGAGGCGAGCCTGGGTGACGAGCCCACCGACGAGCCGGTCGCCGACCTGGTCGAGGCCGAGGGCGAGGTCGCCGACGAGGCGGCCGCCGAGCTCACCGACGAGGCCGTCGACGCCGAGGACGACGAGGCCGTCGCCACCGACGAGGTCGAGGTCGTCGCCGAGGACCCGCTCGAGGCGTTCCGCCGCGAGCTGTGGGCCAAGCCGGGTGACTGGTTCGTCGTGCACACCTACTCCGGCATGGAGAACCGGGTGAAGTCGAACCTCGAGAACCGCATCGTCTCCCTCAACATGGAGGACTTCATCCACGAGATCGTGGTCCCCATCGAAGACATCGTCGAGATCAAGAACGGCCAGCGCCGCACGCGCAAGAAGCCGGCCCTGCCCGGCTACGTGCTGGTCCGGATGGACCTCACCGACGAGTCGTGGTCGGCCGTGCGGCACACGCCGTCGGTCACCGGCTTCGTCGGCAACAGCCACCAGCCGGTGCCGCTGAGCATGGACGAGGTCGAGAACATGCTCGCCCCCGAGGTCCAGGCCGCGGCCGAGATCGCCGCGGCGGCCGCCGGCGCGCCGTCGCCGTCCGGTGGTGGCGTGGCGACGAAGAAGGCCATCGAGGTCGCCGACTTCGACATCGGCGACTCGGTGCAGGTGGTCGACGGCCCGTTCGCGACGCTGCACGCGACGATCACCGAGATCAACGCCGAGTCCCAGAGGGTCAAGGCCCTCGTCGAGATCTTCGGCCGGGAGACCCCGGTCGAGCTGAGCTTCAGCCAGATCGAGAAGGGCTGAAGCAGCAACACCCAGGTGGCAGGGGGCGACACGCCCTCGTCATGACCACGAGAACAGGAAGAGAAGCATGCCCCCGAAGAAGAAGATCGCTGCCCTGGTCAAGGTGCAGCTGCAGGCCGGTGCCGCCACTCCGGCGCCGCCCGTCGGTACCGCCCTCGGTCCCCACGGCGTCAACATCATGGACTTCTGCAAGGCCTACAACGCCCAGACCGAGTCCATGCGCGGCAACGTCGTCCCCGTCGAGATCACCATCTACGAGGACCGTTCGTTCACCTTCATCACCAAGACCCCGCCGGCGGCCGAGCTGATCAAGAAGGCTGCCGGACTGCAGAAGGGCTCCGGCGTCCCGCACAAGGAGAAGGTCGGCAAGCTGACCAAGGACCAGGTGCGCGAGATCGCCAAGACCAAGATGCCCGACCTCAACGCCAACAGCGAAGAGGCCGCGATGAAGATCGTCGAGGGCACCGCCCGCTCCATGGGCATCACCACCGACTGACCTCCCGCACCCTCCCGCAGCACAGCACCTGTGGCAGAGCCGCGCTGGCTCACAACGACCACACCTCCCTGAGCAGAGAAGAGAAACCCATGCAGCGCAGCAAGACCTACCGCGCGGCCGCGGACACGTTCGACAAGGACGAGCTCCACGCCCCGCTGACCGCGATCAAGATCGCCAAGTCCGGCTCGAAGAAGAAGTTCGACGAGACCGTCGACGTCGTCATGCGACTCGGGGTCGACCCGCGCAAGGCCGACCAGATGGTCCGCGGCACCGTCAACCTCCCGCACGGCACCGGCAAGACCTCCCGCGTCCTGGTGTTCGCGAACGGCGACAAGGCCGACGCCGCCCGTGAGGCCGGCGCCGACGTCGTCGGTGGCGACGAGCTGATCGACAAGGTCAGCGGTGGCTGGCTCGAGTTCGACGCCGTCGTCGCGACCCCCGACATGATGGGCAAGGTCGGTCGCCTCGGCCGCGTGCTCGGCCCGCGCGGCCTGATGCCGAACCCGAAGACCGGCACCGTGACGCCCGACCCGGCCAAGGCGGTGACCGACATCAAGGGCGGCAAGATCGAGTTCCGCGTCGACCGCCACGCCAACCTGCACTTCATCATCGGCAAGGCGTCGTTCACCGAGGCCGCCCTGGCCGACAACTACGCCGCCGCCCTCGAAGAGGTGCTGCGGCTCAAGCCGGCCAGCTCCAAGGGCCGGTACCTGAAGAAGGTCACGCTCTCGACCACGATGGGCCCCGGCGTCCAGATCGACCCGAACCGGACCCGCAACGTCACCGGCCTGGACGACGACGCCCAGGCCTGACCTGCATCTCCACGCTGACCCGTCGCAGACCTGCGACGGGTCAGCTGCATTCTCGTGGCCGACCCGGATTTGTCGCGGTCGTCGGGTGACCCGTACAGTTCCACTCGAAACCAGAGACCGCCGGTTGTCAGGCTGTGCATGCAGCTCGACCGAAGGTGCCGCAGCAATGCGGACGGCCCGCGCAGGATTCAGAGCAGGATCCCCGGATCCGCACCACGCCCTGAGCCTGTGCTCGGGGCGTTCGTCATTCCCGGCCACCGGGGGCGGTCTCCCAGTCCGGAAGGAGACCCATGGCGCGGGCAGACAGGCAGGCCGCCGTCGCGGAGATCGTTGAGTCCCTCAACGACGCCGACGGCGCCGTGCTGACCGAGTACCGCGGTCTGACCGTCAAGGAGCTGCAGGAACTGCGCCGCTCCCTCGGTGAGAACGCCAACTACGCCGTGGTCAAGAACACGCTGGCCAAGATCGCCGCCAACCAGGTGGGCATCAGCGGCTTCGACGACCTGCTGACCGGCCCGACCGCGATCGCCTTCATCAACGGCGACGTGGTCGAGGCGGCCAAGGGTCTGCGTGACTTTGCCAAGGCCAACCCCGCCCTCGTCATCAAGGGCGGCGTTCTGGACGGCAACATCCTCGACGCGAAGGAGATCGCCAAGCTGGCCGATCTCGAGTCGCGCGAGGTGCTCCTGGGCAAGCTGGCGGGCGCGATGCTCGCCTCGCTCTCCCAGGCCGTCTACCTCTTCAACGCCCCGCTCGCCCAGGTCGCCCGGCTCGCCGGCGCCCTGGAGGCGAAGGCCGAGGAGGACCCCTCGATCCTCGCAGGTGGTGCCGACAGCCAGGTTTCTGGCCAGGCCGCCGCCGAGGAGGCCCCGGCTGCCGCCGAGGAGGCCACGGAGGAGACCCCCGCTGTCGCGGAGGACGCCCCCGAGGCCACCGACGAGGCAGCCGAGACCACCGACGCCTGATCCCAGGCTCACCCCACCACCTGAAACCCGGCCGACCGCCCACCGGCGGCAGGCCACCGAATGGAAGGAACCGCCACCATGGCGAAGCTCAGCACCGACGAGCTCCTTGATGTCTTCAAGGAGATGACCCTGATCGAGCTCTCCGAGTTCGTGAAGCAGTTCGAGGAGACCTTCGGCGTCACCGCCGCCGCCCCGGTCGCCGTGGCCGCCGCCGCGGGCGCCCCGGGTGCCCCGGCCGCCGAGGAGGCCGCCGCGCAGGACGAGTTCGACGTCATCCTCGAGGCTGCCGGCGAGAAGAAGATCAACGTCATCAAGGAGGTGCGCGCCCTGACCTCGCTCGGTCTCAAGGAGGCCAAGGAGCTGGTCGAGGCCGCCCCCAAGGCCGTCCTCGAGAAGGTCGACAAGGCCGCGGCCGAGAAGGCGAAGGAAGCCCTCGAGGGCGCCGGCGCCAGCGTCACCCTCAAGTGATCAACGGCGGGTCTCCGGCCTGAACGGACCCGCCACCAGCGAGGCGGTCACCCCTTCCGGGGTGGCCGCCTCTGCTGCGTCCAGACGCCTCCTCGGGGCCCGCGTCACGGCTCGGTACCGTGATGTGGATGAACGTGACGTCACGCACAAACCCGCGTAACCTCGCGGCGACGAGCGCGTTGTTACTCACGAGTGCGGTAGCAGCGACAGGACTCCGCATGGGGGAGTAGACGCTCGGATCCCGGGTGCTGCGGCCGCGAGGCTGATCGAGGGTAGAGAGGGACTGACATGGGCGTTGAGATCAAGATCGACAACCTCAGCAAGTCGTTCGGCAAGCAGCTGATCTGGGGCGACGTCACCCTCACCGTCCCCGCCGGCGAGATCTGCGTGATGCTCGGCCCCTCCGGCACCGGCAAGTCGGTGCTGCTCAAGACCCTGATCGGGCTGCTCAAGCCCGACACCGGCACGATCATGATCGAGGGCACCGACATCGCCTCGTGCCCCGAGCGCGAGCTCTACGAGATCCGCAAGCTGTTCGGCGTCCTGTTCCAGGACGGCGCGATGTTCGGGTCGATGAACCTCTACGACAACGTCGCCTTCCCGCTGCGCGAGCACACCAAGAAGTCCGAGTCCGAGGTCCGCGACATCGTCATGGAGAAGATGGACCTCGTCGGGCTCCTCGGCGCCGAGGACAAGCTGCCCGGCGAGATCTCCGGCGGCATGCGCAAGCGCGCCGGCCTGGCCCGCGCCCTGGTGCTCGACCCCGAGATCGTGCTCTTCGACGAGCCCGACTCGGGCCTGGACCCCGTCCGTACGTCGTTCCTCAACCAGCTGATCATCGACCTGAACGCCCAGATCGACGCGACCTTCCTCATCGTCACCCACGACGTCAACACCGCCCGCACCGTGCCCGACAACATCGGGCTGCTCTACCACCGGCACCTGGCGATGTTCGGCCCGCGCGAGATGCTGCTCAGCTCGGAGGAGCCGGTGGTGCGGCAGTTCCTCAACGCCCAGACGATCGGCCCGATCGGCATGTCGGAGGAGAAGGACGCCGACGACCTGGCCGCCGAGTCGGGCATGGAGCTGCCGCCGCTGCCGCCGATCCCGCTGCAGCAGGAGCCCTCCAACGGCGTCCCGCGCCGCAGCCAGCGCGAGGCCGGGGCCTGGTGCCGCGAGAACGGCGTCACCCCGCCGCCCGGCTCGTTCGAGGCCAACATGAACATGACGACCGGGTAACGGGGTCTGGTCAGTGGCATCACTCACGACGTCGCGCGTGCTCGCGCCCGTCGGGGCCGCAGGCAATCTCTTCGCCTTCGCCCTCGACGTGCTCCGAGCACTGTTCCGGCGTCCCTTCCAGCTGCGGGAGTTCATCCAGCAGGCCTGGTTCATCGCGTCGGTGACGATCATCCCGACCGCGCTGGTGGCGATCCCCTTCGGCGCCGTCATCGCGTTGCAGGTCGGCGGCCTGATCAAGCAGTTCGGCGCCCAGTCGTTCACGGGCTCGGCCTCGGTGCTGGCCGTCATCCAACAGGCGGCACCGATCGGCACCGCGCTGCTCATCGCCGGCGCCGGCGGGTCGGCGATCGCCGCCGACCTCGGTGCCCGCAAGATCCGCGAAGAGCTCGACGCGATGATGGTGCTCGGCATCGACCCGATCCACCGTCTGGTCGTGCCCCGCGTGCTCGCCTGCATGCTCGTCGCGGTCTTCCTCAACGGCCTGGTCAGCGTCGTCGGCGTCGCCGGCGGATACGTGTTCAACGTGGTCCTGCAAGACGGCACCCCCGGCGCCTACATCGCCAGCTTCACCGCCCTGGCCCAGCTGCCCGACCTCTACATCGGGCTGGTCAAGGCCGCGATCTTCGGACTGATCGCCGCCATCGTCGCCTCCTACAAGGGCATGAACGCCGGCGGCGGGCCCAAGGGCGTCGGCGACGCCGTCAACGAGTCCGTCGTCATCACCTTCCTGCTGCTGTTCGTCGTCAACTTCGTCCTGAGCACGATCTACCTGCAGCTCGTGCCGCCGAAGACGGGTTGACCATGGCCAACCTCAAGTCCGTCTACCAGAAGCCGATGGAGTCGCTCGACGACCTCGGCGGGCAGCTGCGCTTCTACGGCCGCGCCCTGGCGGCGACACCGCGCTCGATCACCCGCTATCCCAAGGAGATCATGCGGATCCTGGCCGAGGTCACCCTCGGCTCGGGCTCGCTGGCCGTCATCGGCGGCACCGTCGGCGTGATCCTGGGCATGACGTTCTTCACCGGCGCCCAGGTCGGCCTGTCGGGGTACGCCGCGCTCAACCAGCTCGGCACCGCCGCGTTCTCCGGCTTCGTCTCGGCCTACTTCAACACCCGCGAGATCGCCCCGCTGGTGTCGGGCATCGCCCTGGCCGCCACCGTCGGCTGCGGCTTCACCGCCCAGCTCGGCGCGATGCGGATCTCCGAGGAGGTCGACGCCCTCGAGGTGATGGCGATCCCCTCGATGCAGTTCCTCGTCACCACCCGCATCGTCGGCGGCCTGATCGCGATCATCCCGCTCTACGTCGTCGGCCTGCTGTCGTCGTACGTCGCGAGCCGGCTGGTCGTCACCCAGTTCTACGGCCAGAGCTCCGGCACCTACGACCACTACTTCAACCAGTTCCTGCCACCGGGCGACGTCTTGTGGTCGTTCGGAAAGGTGCTGGTCTTCGCCGTCGTGGTGATCCTGATCCACTGCTACTACGGCTACAACGCCTCCGGTGGTCCCGCCGGTGTGGGCGTCGCGGTCGGTCGCGCCGTCCGCTCCAGCATCGTGGCCGTCAACGTGATCGACCTCTTCCTGTCGATGGCCATCTGGGGCACCACCACGACCGTGAGACTGGCGGGGTGAGCCGATGAAGGGCATCGTCCTGCACGCCCGCGTCCTCGGCATCGTGTTCCTCGCGATGCTGGTGGGCGCCGTGTTCCTGACCTACGCGATCTTCACCAAGAAGTTCGTCGCCTACGACGAGGTCACCCTCCAGACCACCAACATCGGGCTCCAGCTGCCCCAGCGCGCCGACATCAAGGTCCGCGGCGTCATCGTCGGTGAGGTGCTCGACTACGAGGCCGACGCCGCGGGTGCCACGGTCACCCTCGGCATCTACCCCGACCAGATCGACCAGATCCCGGCCAACGTCACCGGCTCGATCGTGCCGAAGACGTTGTTCGGCGAGAAGTACGTCTCGCTGGTGGTCCCAGACGCCCCGAAGGGCACGCTCGAGGCGGGCGACGAGCTCGACCGCACCCAGGTCTCGACCGAGGTCGAGGAGGTCCTCTCCGACCTCTACCCGCTGCTGCGCACCGTCCAGCCCGAGGAGATCAACAAGACCCTCACCGCCCTGGCCATGGCGCTCGAGGGCCGCGGCGACCAGCTCGGTGACAGCCTCGAGACGCTCGACTCCTACCTCAAGCGGCTCAACCCCCGGATCCCCGAGCTGATCGAGGACCTGCGGCTGACCGCCGACGTCTCCGACGTGTACGCCGAGATCCTGCCCGAGGTCGCCACCGTCCTCGACAACACGGTGAAGACCACCGGCACCCTCGAGGACCGCGAGCAGAAGCTCAACGACCTCTTCAAGGACGTGGCCGGCTTCTCCGACAGCGCGCGCACGTTCCTGGCCGACAACGAGGAGAACATCATCCGGTTCGGCGAGCTCAGCAGCGCCCAGCTGCGGGTGCTGTCGCGCTACGCCACCGAGTTCCCCTGCCTGACCGCGGGCCTGGTCAAGGCCGGCGCCAACCAGGCTGAGGCCTTCCGCAACTTCAAGCTCCACATCGTGCTCGAGACGCTGCCGCGCCAGCCGAGACCCTACGGACCCCAGGACGTGCCGCGCATCGCCGAGAACCGCGGCCCCACCTGCCTCAACCTGCCCAACCCGCCCTGGAGCCAGGAGAACCCCGTCAAGCGCGTCCCCGACTTCAACGACGGCGTCGACGAGACGACCAACAAGGGCACGTCGCGCGCGGCCACGGGCTACCTGATGCGCGACGGCGAGGGGTACGCCGGCAGCACGGCCGAGCTCGACCTCTACCGCGAGCTGCTCGCGCCCGGCCTGGGCACCGCGCCCGACGAGGTCGGCGCGATCGGGCCGCTGCTCCTGGCCCCGATGGCCCGCGGGGCGGAGGTGACGCTGCGATGAAGATCCTCGACAAGAAGACCTCGGGCGACCTGGTGCGGCTGTCCATCTTCATGCTGGTCACGATCATGGCCACCGGCCTGCTCGTGGTGCTGATCGGCAACCTCAGCTTCAACGCGACGCGCGACTACAAGGCGGTGTTCCAGGACGTCACCGGCGTGGTCAAGGGCGACGACGTCCGCGTCGCCGGCGTCAAGGTCGGCACCGTCAAGGAGATCGAGATCGTCGAGGTCGACGTCGAGAAGGGCGGCGAGCTCGACGACGACGGCAACGGCCGCAGCAGCATGTCGGAGGTCACCTTCACCGTCGACGAGGGCACCGAGCTGACCCAGGCGACGTACGCCGCCATCCGCTACCGCAACCTGGTCGGCCAGCGCTACATCGCCCTGAGCCAGCGGGTCGGTGAGACCGGGGTGCTCGACGCGGGCTCCACCATCCCCGAGACCCGCACCGAGGAGGCGCTCGACCTCACCGAGCTCTTCAACGGGTTCAAGCCGCTCTTCACCGCGCTCTCGCCCGACGACGTCAACAAGCTCTCGTACGAGGTCATCCAGGTCTTCCAGGGCGAGGGCGGCACCCTCGAGGGGCTGCTGCGCAGCACCGCGTCGGTCACCGACACCCTCGCCGACCGCGACGCCGTCATCGGCCAGCTGCTCGACAACCTCGACTCCGTCCTCGACAACATCGCCGACCGCGACAGCCAGCTCTCGGCGCTGATCGTCAACTTCCGCAAGCTCGTCGCGGGCCTCAAGGGCGACCGTCAGGCGATCCTCGACTCCTTCGACCAGATCACCCAGCTGTCGGTGCAGACGGCCGACCTCGTCGAGGGCGTCCGCCCGCCGTTCGTCGAGGACATCGAGCAGCTGCGGCGGCTGACCAAGAACATCGACGACAACAAGCAGGAGCTCGACCGCGCGCTGCAGGTGCTGCCCATCAAGCTCGAGAAGGTCGGCCGCACCGCCGCCTACGGCTCCTGGTTCAACTTCTTCCTGTGCGACTTCAAGGGCCGGGTGCGCGTGCCCGGCGCCACGATCCCGCTCGACATCCCCCTCGGCGCGGAGAGATGTGATCTCGGATGAACCACCCCACGAAACCGCGCCGGGGACTCGCCGCGCTCGTGTGCAGCACGCTTCCGGGAGGACCCCGATGAAGCCGTTCCGCGAGCGCAACCCCGTCGTGATCGGCGCCGCCAGCATCCTGGTGATGGTGCTGCTCCTGGTCGGTGCCTTCCGCGCCCAGGACCTGCCGCTGATCGGCGGCGGCGACACCTACTACGCCATGTTCGCCGAGAGCGGTGGGCTCAAGGCCAACGACGAGGTCCGCCTGGCCGGCGTCCGCGTCGGCAAGGTCGAGGACATCGAGCTCGACGACGGGCAGGTCAAGGTGACCTTCCGGATCGACACCGACGCCGACTTCGGCGACCAGACCGGGGCCGCCATCCGGATCAAGACCCTGCTCGGCGCCATGTACCTCGCCCTCGAGCCGGCCGGCGACGACCAGCTCGAGGCGGGCTCGGAGATCCCGGTCGAGCGCACCGAGCAGCCCTTCGACGTCGTCGACGCCTTCGAGGGGCTCGCCGACACGATCGGCAACGGCGAGACCGAGGCCAGCATCGACACCGACCAGCTCGCCGAGTCGCTGAGCGTGCTGGCCGACCTGACCCGCAACACGCCCGAGGAGTTCCGCGGCGCCCTCGACGGGCTGTCGCGGCTCTCGAGCAACCTCGCGGCCCGCGACGACCAGATCAACTCGCTGCTGGTCAACCTCAAGCGGGTCTCGACGGTGCTCGACGACCGCGACCAGGACATCGTGAAGCTGATGGAGGACGCCGACGTGCTGTTCGAGGCGCTGCTCCAGCGCCGCCAGCAGCTGCACGACCTCCTGGTCTCGACCTCGACGCTCTCCCGCGAGCTGACCCTGCTGGTGCGCCAGAGCCGTGACGACCTCAAGCCGGCGCTCGACCAGCTCGACAGCGTGCTCGACGTCCTCAACAAGAACGAGGACAACCTCGACAACAGCCTGCGGCTGATGGCGCCCTTCTACCGGGTCTTCGCCAACACTCTCGGCACGGGCCCGTGGTTCGACACCTACATCCAGAACCTGCCGCCGGTCCCGACCCTGCCGGCCCTCGGCGGACTGGGGCTGCCCCGATGAGAAACGTCCAGCGCGCCGCCGTGCCGCTCGTCCTGACGATCCTCGTGGTCGCCGCGTTCCTGGTCACGTTCACCGGGGGCGAGGGGGACAAGAAGGTCACCGCCTTCTTCCCGCGCACCGTCTCGCTCTACGAGGGCAGCGACGTGAGGGTGCTCGGCGTCCCCGTCGGGCGGGTCGAGTCGATCACGCCCGAGGGCGACCGGGTCCGCGTCGAGATGAGCTACGACCGTGAGGTCGAGATCCCCGAGACCGCGAAGGCCGTGATCATCTCGCCGGCCATCGTGGGCGACCGCTACGTGCAGCTCACGCCCGCCTTCAAGGACGACGGCGAGAAGGTGATGCCTGACAACGCCGAGATCGCGGCCGACTCGCAGATCCCGCTCGAGCTCGACCAGATCTACTCCAGCCTCGACCGGCTCACGGTTGCGCTCGGACCCAACGGCGCCAACGCCGAGGGCGCCCTCACCGACCTGCTTCAGGTCACCGCCGACAACTTCGGTGGCCAGGGCAACCAGTTCAACACGACCATCAAGAACTTCGGCCGGCTGAGCAAGACCCTCGACGACAACAAGGAAGAGCTGTTCGGCTCCGCCGCCGAGCTGCAGAAGTTCATCACCACCCTGGCCGAGAACGACGACACGGTGCGCGGGTTCAACGACTCGCTGGGCCGGGTCTCGACCCTCCTCGCCGGTGAACGGGAGGAGCTTGCCGGGTCCCTGAAGAACCTCGCGGTCGCGCTCGACGAGGTCGGCGGGTTCGTGCAGGAGAACCGCGACGTCCTCGGCGAGGACATCCGCGGCCTGAACCGGGTCGCGAAGGTCCTGGTCAAGCAGCGCGACGCGCTCAACGAGACCCTGCGGGTCGCCCCGCTGGCACTCAACAACCTCCAGCTGACCTACAACCCCGACACCGGCACCCTCGACACCAACGCCAACATCGGCAACCTGGTCACCGAGCTCACCGAGCACCCGTCGGCCGTGCTCTGCGCGCTGGTCAGCGCCAACGACAACGACGGCAAGCTCTGCGACCTGATCGAGAGCCTCCCGCTGCCCCGCTCGGCCACGTTCGGACCCGGCACCGGGTCGTCCTTCGGCCCCGGGGCCGGCCCCAGCCTGGGCTGGATCCTCGGTGACCCCGACGCCGGCACCCCCGGAGGCACGACATGAACGCCCCACGACGTTCCTCGCCTTCCCCCGCTTCGTTCCTCCGCCGAACAACGCCGCGGGGACCCCGTATCAACCGCCTCCTGCGCGCCTTCGTGGCGGTCGTGCTCGGCAGCGTCGTGCTGTCCGGGTGCGACTTCGACGTCTACGAGCTGCCGCTGCCCGGCGGCACCGACGTCGGCGACGACCCGATGACCGTCACGGTGAAGTTCGAGAACGTGCTCGACCTGGTGCCCCAGTCGAGCGTGAAGGTCAACGACGTGAGCGTCGGCAAGGTGACCTCGGTCGAGCTCGAGGGCTACACCGCCGTGGTGACCCTCGAGGTGCGCGGCGACACCGAGCTGCCCGCCAACGCCGTCGCCGAGATCCGCCAGACCAGCCTGCTCGGCGAGAAGTTCGTGTCGCTGTCGGCCCCCGACGAGGGAGCCTCCGACAAGCTGCTCGCCGACGAGGCGGTGATCCCGCTCGACCGCAGCGGCAAGAACCCCGAGGTCGAGGAGGTGCTGGCCGCGCTCAGCCTGGTGCTGAACGGCGGCGGCATCGCGAAGATCAAGACCATCGCCAGCGAGGTCAACCTCGCCCTCGAGGGTCGCGAGGACTCCGTCAAGTCGGTGCTGACACAGGTCTCGAGCCTGATGTCGCAGCTCGACGCCAACAAGGACGACATCGTCGACGCGATCGACTCCCTCAACGGCCTCGCCGTCGCGGCCGAGAAGCAGCAGCCCAGCATCAACGACGCCCTCGACGAGCTGCCCAGCGCGCTGACGTCGATCGACCGGCAGCGTGAGGACCTGGTGAAGATGCTCCAGGCCCTCGACCGCCTCGGCGACGTCGGCGTCCGGGTGATCAAGCGCTCGAAGGCCGACACCATCGCCTCCCTCAGGCAGCTGCAGCCGACCCTCACCGAGCTGGCCAACTCCGGCGACGACCTGGTCAACTCGTTCAACGTGATCCTGACCTTCCCCTTCGTCGACGAGGTGGTCGGCCGCGACCCGCAGGTCGCCCGCAACCTGCACATGGGCGACTACACCAACCTCTCGATCCAGCTCGACCTCGACCTGCGCAGCCCCGACACGATCCCCGAGGTCCCGGGCATCCCCTGCACGCCGCTCAACCAGATCCCCGACACCGGCCCGCTGCCCGACTTCGAGGACCTCTGCAACGGCGCCCAGGACGCGCTGGCCGAGTGCATCGACGACTTCACCCGTCGCTGCCTTGCTGCGCTCCAGGAGGTCGTGTGCGAGGCGACCCCCGACCTGCCGCTGTGCGACGTCCTCGGTGGCGTCCTCGGCGGGCTGGGTGGCCTGGGCGGCGGCAACGGCGGCAACGGCGGCAACGGCGGCAACGGCGGCCCCGACCTGCCCGGCCTACCCGAGCTGCCCCTCGGCGGACTCGACGGCCTGCTCAACCGACCCGCCGTCGGCGGCACCGACGGCGGCGTCACGATGGGGCAGCTGTCGGCGGCCTACGACCCGGCTCTCGTGAGCCTGCTGACCCCCGGGATGGTGCTGCGATGATCACCCGTCGGACCAAGGTCCAGCTGCTGATCTTCGTGATCATCACGCTGGTCGGCGTCACCTTCGTGGGCGCCCGCTACGCGCGCCTCGACCGGGTGGTGCGCGACGACTCCTACGAGGTCACCGGCCACTTCTCCGAGGCGGGCGGCGTCTTCGCCGGCGCCGAGGTCACCTACCGCGGCGTCGGCATCGGCACCGTCGACCGGCTCGAGCTCACCGACGAGGGGGTCGACGTCGTCCTCGAGATCCAGAACGAGTACGACGACATCCCCGCCGACACGATCGCGCTGGTCGGCAACCGCTCCGCCGTCGGCGAGCAGTACGTCGAGCTGCAGCCGAAGGTCGGCGACGACGAGGGCGCCCCGGTGCTCGACGACGGCTCCGAGATCGCCAACGTCGACACCCGCACCCCCATCGCCACCGAGACGCTGCTCGCCGACCTGTCGACGACCGTCGAGTCGGTCGACAAGGACGCCCTGCGCACCACCGTGTCCGAGCTCGGTGAGGCCTTCGACGGCACCGGCGAGTCGTTGCAGCAGATCATCGACACCGGCACCTCCTTCATCGAGGCGGCCGACGAGAACTTCGACGTCACCACCAAGCTGATCGAGGACGGCAACACCGTGCTCAACGGCCAGCTGGCCTCCGAGAGCTCGCTGCGCACCTTCGCCGACCAGCTCGCGCTGTTCAGCCAGAGCCTCGCCGATGCCGACCCCGACCTGCGCAAGGTCATCGACGACGGCTCGTTCGCGGCCAACCAGCTGCGCGGCTTCATCGAGGAGAACCGGGTCGAGCTCGGCTCGCTGCTCAACAACCTCAACACCACCGGCGAGATCGTCGTGAAGAACCTGCCCGGGATCGAGCAGGTGCTGGTGATCTACCCCTACATCGTCGAGGGCGGCTTCACGGTCGCCTCGAAGGACCCCGACACCGGTCTGTACGACGCGCACTTCGGCATGGTCCTGAGCAGCACCGAGCCCTGCACCAACGGTTACGAGGGCACCGACCGGCGCTCGCCGCAGGACCGGTTCACCGACCCCGGGATGAACGAGAACGCCCGGTGCACCGACCCGGCCTCGGCCAGCAACCCCCGCGGCTCGCAGAACCTGCCCCGCGCGGGCACGACGTACCCGCAACCGCCCGTGGTCGCGTCGTTCGACCCGGAGAGCGGCGAGCTGACCTGGGGCGACGTCGACCGGTCGCAGACCACCGCGGGTAGCCTGGCTCCTCGTTCGCTCGGAAGGGAGACGTGGAAGTGGCTGTACCTCCAACCCCTGACGGGTCAGTAGGTCTCCGCTCCCGCGCGCTCACGCTCCTCACGGTTCTCTCGGGTGCGTTCGCGCTCGTGATCGTGGTGTGCGGTGTGCTGCTCGTCGTCGACGTCGCCCGAGGCGACGACGGCGGCAGTGGTGGCGGCGCGGGCGAGACCGTCGCCGACGACTCCAAGGCGCGTGAGCTCGTGCTGAGCCAGGCCAACCAGTTCGTGCTCCGGGTCAACACCTACGGCCCGGGCGACCTCGACGAGCAGAACAAGATGCCCGAGTACGTCGGCCGGGTCCACGAGGTGATCACCCCCAAGCTGGCGGTGAGCTTCGACGAGAGCGTGACGCTCGCCGAGCAGACCGTCTCCGGCGCCGGCTACGCCCGGGCCGCGCAGCTGTCGGCCACCGGACTCGAGTCGCTCGCCGAGGGCCGGGCGTCGGTGCTGGTGGCCGGGTTCCTCACCGGCTCCTACCCCGACCCCGCCAAGGAAGGGCGGGTGGAGGTCGAGCCGCGGCCCTTCCGCTACCGGGTCGCCCTGGTCCAGGTCGACGGCGAGTGGCTGGTCGACGACCAGACCGCGCTGACCGGCGACGACGAGCCCGACCCGGGAGCCCCGCCGAGCACCCCGCCGAGCACCCCGCCGAGCCAGGGGAGCGGTCAGTGAACCCCAGCTGGTACGACGTGCTCGGGGTCGACCACGACGCCGGTGCCGACGAGATCCGGGCGGCGTGGAAGGACTCCATCGCCGACCTCGACCCGTCCGACCGCCGCTTCCGGCAGCGCAACCGGGCGGCCGAGACGCTGCTCGACCCCGATCGGCGAGCCGCCCACGACGCCGAGCTGGCGGCGAGCGAACCCGACGACGACCCGGACGACGTCGAGCCCGTCGAGCCCGACGAGCCCGACGACGACGCGTTCGTGCCCCCGGGGTCGGCCGTGGTCAGCCTCGACAAGCCCGGGAAGACCGACCAGCAGGACGAGCCGGTCGCCGAGCCGGCTTCGGCAGCCACGCCCGACGTGCCGGGGGCGCAGCCGCCGCGGGGTGCGGTGCTGGTGGCGGCGGTCCTGGGCCTGGTCGCCGTCCTGCTCGCCGGCATCACGGTGCTGGCCTACACCGGCGACGACGAGGGCGACGAGTCGGGCCGGGCGGCGTCCTCGGCGAGCAACCTGCCCGCCGCCCGCGACATCGAGGCGGCGGTGACGGCGGCCGAGGCCGCGATCGGCCCGGTGCTGTCCTTCGACTACCGCAATCTCGAGCAGTCGAAGGAGGCCGCGGTCACCTACATGACGCCCGAGTTCGCCGAGGAGTACCGCGCGAACTTCGAGGGGTACGTGCTGCCCAACGCCCCCACGACCCAGACGATCGTCACCACCGAGCTGGTGGCCTCCGGGGTGGTGCGGACGGGGGTCGACCGGGTCGACGTCCTGCTGTTCGTCAACCAGCCGACGCGCAACCGCGAGGGCGACGACGTGTACCGCGTCCAGGTGACGGCGCGGATGGTGCAGGCCGACGGCACGTGGTTGGTGGGGTGCCTGATCGACCAGCCCGGCGCGAAGTGCGACGCCTGAGCTGGCAGCAGACCCCCTGATTCCGGGCCGTGGTGCTTGACCCGGGGCGCTGGGAGGTTCATCATCGGTGCACGCTCGTCGAGTCGGCGCACGCTGCCATTGCGGCGCGCCCTCCGATCAGGTATCGTGGCGCCTTGCGTCTGCCCTCAAATACGCATCCGCCTGCCCGGTGGCGATGTTGTGGTGGTCCGACGCTCTCCGCCTTTGAAGTCGAAGGACGTCTCTTGGCCGCGCGCAGCACCTCTGCCACCAGCACCACCAGCACCTCCCCGAACACCGCCCACCAGCGCCGCATCTCATTCGCGAAGATCGACGAGCCGCTCGAGATCCCCAAGCTCCTCTCCCTGCAGACCGACGCCTTCGACTGGCTCGTCGGCAACGCGAACTGGGACGCCGTCGTCGAGCGCCGTCTCGCCGCCGGCGAGGACACCTCTCGCAAGTCCGGCCTGACCGAGATCTTCGAGGAGATCTCGCCGATCGAGGACTTCTCCGAGACGATGTCGCTCTCGTTCGAGAACCCGGTCTTCTACGACCCCAAGTACTCGGTCGACGAGTGCAAGGAGAAGGACTTCACCTACTCCGCCCCGCTCTACGTCTCCGCCGAGTTCACCAACAACGACACCGGTGAGATCAAGGGCCAGACGGTCTTCATGGGCGACTTCCCCCTGATGAGCCCCAAGGGCACCTTCGTCATCAACGGCACCGAGCGCGTCGTCGTGTCCCAGCTGGTCCGCAGCCCGGGCGTCTACTTCGAGCGCAACGCCGACAAGACGTCCGACAAGGACATCTACACCGCGCGCCTGATCCCCTCGCGCGGGGCCTGGCTCGAGTTCGAGATCGACAAGCGCGACCTGGTCGGCGTCCGTCTCGACCGCAAGCGCAAGCAGAACGTCACCGTCCTGCTCAAGGCCCTCCAGGCCGTCGCCGAGGACATCGGCGAGGAGTACGACTACGAGGCCGTGATGGCCGAGCTGCGTCAGTTCGAGTCGATCCAGCTGACCGAGGAGAAGGACCACACCCAGGGTCCCGACGACGCGCTGCTCGACATCTACCGCAAGCTGCGTCCCGGCGAGCCGCCGACGCGTGAGGCCGCGCTGACGCTGTTGAAGAACTACTACTTCAACCCCAAGCGCTACGACCTCGCCAAGGTCGGCCGCTACAAGATCAACAAGAAGCTCGGGCTGGTCGAGGCCTTCGACAAGCAGACGCTGACCATCTCCGACGTCGTCAACGCGATCAAGTACATCGTGCTGCTGCACGACGGTCGCGAGCAGGCCGAGGCGCCGGGCGGCACCATCGAGGTCGGCCCCGACGACATCGACCACTTCGGCAACCGCCGGATGCGCACGGTCGGCGAGCTGATCCAGAACCAGCTCCGCACGGGCCTGGCCCGCATGGAGCGTGTGGTCCGCGAGCGGATGACGACCCAGGACGTCGAGGCGATCACGCCGCAGTCCCTGATCAACATCCGGCCCGTGGTCGCGGCGCTGAAGGAGTTCTTCGGCACCTCGCAGCTCTCGCAGTTCATGGACCAGACCAACCCGATCGCCGGGCTGACGCACAAGCGTCGTCTCAACGCGCTCGGGCCGGGTGGTCTGTCCCGTGACCGCGCCGGCATGGAGGTCCGCGACGTCCACCCGTCGCACTACGGCCGGATGTGCCCGATCGAGACCCCTGAGGGTCCCAACATCGGCCTGATCGGCTCGCTGGCCTCCTACGGCCGGATCAACCCCTACGGCTTCGTCGAGACGCCGTACCGCAAGGTCGTCAAGGGCTCGGTCACCGACCAGATCGAGTACCTCACCGCCGACGACGAGGACCGCTACGTCATCGCGCAGGCCAACCAGATCCTCGACGCCAAGGGCAAGTTCGTCGAGGAGCGCGTGCTGGTCCGCCAGCGCGACGGTGAGGTCTCCGAGATCCTGGCCGCCGACGTCGACTACATGGACGTCTCGCCGCGCCAGATGGTGTCGGTCGCGACCGCCCTGATCCCGTTCCTCGAGCACGACGACGCCAACCGCGCGCTGATGGGCGCCAACATGCAGCGCCAGGCCGTGCCGCTCATCACGAGCGACTCGCCCCTGGTCGGCACCGGCATCGAGTACCGCGCCGCCGTCGACGCCGGCGACGTGGTCGTGGCCGACACCGCCGGTGTGGTCAAGGAGGTGTCGGCCGACCTCATCGAGACGATGAACGACGACGGCACCTACACCACCTACAAGCTGGCCAAGTTCCGTCGCTCCAACCAGGGCACCTGCATCAACCAGCGCCCGCTGGTCGCCGAGGGTGACCGGGTCGAGGTCGGCTCGCCGATCGCCGACGGACCGTGCACCGACAAGGCCGAGATCGCGCTGGGCACCAACCTGCTCGTCGCGTTCATGCCCTGGCAGGGTCACAACTACGAGGACGCGATCATCCTCAGCCAGCGCCTGGTGCAGGAGGACGTCCTCACCTCGATCCACATCGAGGAGCACGAGGTCGACGCCCGCGACACCAAGCTGGGCCCGGAGGAGATCACCCGCGACATCCCCAACGTCTCCGAGGAGATGCTGGCCGACCTCGACGAGCGCGGCATCATCCGGATCGGCGCCGAGGTCACCACGGGCGACATCCTGGTCGGCAAGGTCACGCCCAAGGGCGAGACCGAGCTGACCCCGGAGGAGCGGCTGCTGCGCGCGATCTTCGGTGAGAAGGCCCGCGAGGTGCGCGACACCTCGATGAAGGTGCCGCACGGTGAGTCCGGCACGGTCATCGGCGTCCGCGTCTTCGACCGCGAGGACGGCGACGAGCTGCCCCCCGGCGTCAACCAGCTGGTCCGGGTCTACGTCGCCCAGAAGCGCAAGATCTCGGTGGGCGACAAGCTCGCCGGTCGTCACGGCAACAAGGGCGTCATCGCGAAGATCCTGCCGATCGAGGACATGCCGTTCATGGAGGACGGCACCGCGGTCGACGTGGTCCTCAACCCGCTCGGCGTCCCGCGCCGGATGAACATCGGTCAGATCCTCGAGCTCCACCTCGGCTGGCTCGCCAAGCAGGGCTGGGACCTCGACCTGAGCGACCAGCCCGGCAAGGCCGACTGGAAGCAGCGGCTGATCGACATCCACGCCGACAAGGCCGAGCCCGGCACCAAGGTCGCGACCCCGGTCTTCGACGGTGCCCGCGAGGACGAGATCACCGGCCTGCTCGGCTCGACGATCCCCAACCGCGACGGCGTCCGGATGATCGACGGCACCGGCAAGGCGAGCCTGTTCGACGGACGCTCGGGTGAGCCGTTCGCCGACCCGGTGTCGGTGGGCTACATGTACATCCTCAAGCTCCACCACCTCGTCGACGACAAGATCCACGCCCGCTCGACCGGCCCCTACTCGATGATCACGCAGCAGCCCCTGGGCGGTAAGGCCCAGTTCGGTGGCCAGCGGTTCGGCGAGATGGAGGTCTGGGCGATGGAGGCCTACGGCGCCGCCTACGCCCTGCAGGAGCTGCTGACCATCAAGTCCGACGACGTCCCCGGACGCGTCAAGGTCTACGAGGCGATCGTCAAGGGCGAGAACATCCCCGACTCGGGCATCCCCGAGTCGTTCAAGGTGCTCGTCAAGGAGATGCAGTCGCTCTGCCTCAACGTCGAGGTGCTCAGCCAGGACGGGTCGCAGATCGAGCTCCGCGACGCGGAGGAAGACGTCTTCCGCGCCGCCGAGGAGCTCGGCATCGACCTGTCCCGCCGCGAGCCCAGCTCGGTCGAAGAGGTGTGAGGTCTCGTGACGGTTGCCAGCGCAACCTCCTCGACCACCGCACGGTGGTCGAGGAGCTCCCGCTAGGGAGCGTCACGAGACCCTCCGCCCCCCAACTTCATTTTCTTCCTTAGAACTACCGAAGGGTTGCAGCCATCGTGCTCGACGTGAACTTCTTCGACCAGCTCAAGATCGGCCTGGCCACCGCGGACGACATCCGTACGTGGAGCCACGGCGAGGTCAAGAAGCCGGAGACCATCAACTACCGCACGCTCAAGCCCGAGCGTGACGGCCTCTTCTGCGAGAAGATCTTCGGTCCCACCCGGGACTGGGAGTGCTACTGCGGCAAGTACAAGCGCGTGCGCTTCAAGGGCATCATCTGCGAGCGCTGCGGCGTCGAGGTGACCCGCTCCAAGGTCCGCCGTGAGCGGATGGGCCACATCGAGCTCGCCGCTCCCGTGACCCACATCTGGTACTTCAAGGGCGTGCCGTCGCGGCTGGGCTACCTGCTCGACCTCGCCCCGAAGGACCTCGAGAAGGTCATCTACTTCGCGGCGTACATGATCACCGCCGTCGACGAGGACGCCCGCCACCGCGACCTCACCTCGCTCGAGGCCAAGGTCACCCAGCAGCGCGAGATGCTCGAGAAGCGTCGCGACGGCTCGCTGGAGGACCGCACCAAGAAGCTCGAGGAGGACCTCGCCACCCTCGAGGCCGAGGGCGCCAAGGCCGACCAGCGCCGCAAGGTGCGCGACGGCGCCGAGCGCGAGATGAAGCAGCTGCGCGACCGCGCCCAGCGCGAGCTCGACCGGCTCGAGGAGGTCTGGAGCACGTTCAAGTCGCTCAAGATCCAGGACCTCATGGGCGACGAGCTGCTCTACCGCGAGATGAAGAACTGGTTCGGCAAGTACTTCGAGGGCCACATGGGCGCCACGGCGATCCAGAAGCGACTCGAGGGCTTCGACATCGAGGCCGAGGTCGAGTCGCTGCGCGACACCATCGCCAACGGCAAGGGCCAGAAGAAGGTCCGCGCGCTCAAGCGGCTCAAGGTCGTCGACGCGTTCCGCAAGACCGGCAACGAGCCGCGCGGCATGGTGCTCGACGCCGTCCCGGTCATCCCGCCCGACCTGCGCCCGATGGTGCAGCTCGACGGTGGCCGGTTCGCGACGTCCGACCTCAACGACCTGTACCGCCGCGTCATCAACCGGAACAACCGCCTCAAGCGGCTGCTCGACCTCGGCGCGCCCGAGATCATCGTCAACAACGAGAAGCGGATGCTCCAGGAGGCCGTCGACTCGCTGTTCGACAACGGCCGCCGCGGTCGTCCGGTCACCGGCCCGGGCAACCGGCCGCTGAAGTCGCTGTCCGACATGCTCAAGGGCAAGCAGGGTCGTTTCCGTCAGAACCTGCTCGGCAAGCGCGTCGACTACTCGGGCCGCTCGGTCATCGTGTCGGGTCCGCAGCTCAAGCTGCACCAGTGCGGTCTGCCGAAGAACATGGCGATCGAGCTGTTCAAGCCGTTCGTGATGAAGCGGCTCGTCGACCTCTCCCACGCGCAGAACATCAAGTCCGCCAAGCGGATGGTCGAGCGTGCCGTGCGTCCCGAGGTCTGGGACGTGCTCGAGGAGGTCATCACCGAGCACCCGGTGCTGCTCAACCGCGCACCCACGCTGCACCGCCTCGGCATCCAGGCCTTCGAGCCCCAGCTGATCGAGGGCAAGGCCATCCAGATCCACCCGCTCGTCTGCACGGCGTTCAACGCCGACTTCGACGGTGACCAGATGGCGGTGCACCTGCCGCTGTCGGCCGAGGCGCAGGCCGAGGCCCGGATCCTGATGCTGTCGACCAACAACATCCTCAAGCCGTCCGACGGCCGACCGGTGACCATGCCTACCCAGGACATGATCATCGGCCTGTTCTTCATCACCTCCGACCGCGATGGCGGCAAGGGTGAGGGTCGGGCGTTCTCGTCGGTGGCCGAGGCGATCATGGCCTACGACAAGGGCGAGATCTCGATCCAGAGCCAGATCCGGATCCGGCTCGACGACGTCGTCGCGCCGCTCGACCACGAGGCCCACACCGGTGAGCCGGTCACCCTGACGCTCGAGACGACGCTGGGCCGGGCCCTCTTCAACGAGACCCTGCCGGCCGACTACGCCTTCGTGAACTACGAGGTCGGCAAGAAGGCCCTCGGCACGATCGTCAACGACCTCGCCGAGCGCTACACCAAGGTCGAGGTAGCCGCCTCGCTCGACGCCCTCAAGGACACCGGCTTCTACTGGGCCACCCACTCGGGCGTCACGGTCTCGATCGACGACGTGACCACCCCGAGCGACAAGGCCACGATCCTGGCCGAGTTCGAGGACAAGGCCGCGAAGATCCAGAAGCAGTTCGAGCGCGGTCTGGTCACCGACGAGGAGCGTCGCCAGGAGCTCATCGAGATCTGGACCGAGGCGTCCAACAAGGTCGGTGAGGCGATGGAGAAGAACTTCGACCGCACCAACCCGATCTACCTGATGGTCGACTCCGGCGCGTCCGGAAACATGAACCAGATCCGTCAGGTCGCCGCCATGCGTGGTCTCGTGGCCAACCCCAAGGGCGAGATCATCCCGCGGCCGATCAAGTCGAACTTCCGCGAGGGCCTGACGGTCCTCGAGTACTTCATCGCCACCCACGGTGCCCGCAAGGGTCTGGCCGACACGGCGCTGCGTACGGCCGACTCGGGCTACCTGACCCGTCGTCTGGTCGACGTCTCGCAGGACGTCATCATCCGTGAGGACGACTGTGGCACCGAGCGCGGTCTGCCCAAGGTGATCGGTGTCGTCGGCGACGACGGCGTCGTCCGCAAGGACGACAACGCCGAGACCGCGGCGTACGCCCGTTCGGCGGCGTCCGAGGTCGTGCACCCCAAGACCGGCGAGGTGCTGGTCGAGGCGGCCGGCGACCTGGGCGACGTCAAGATCGGCGAGCTGATCGCGGCCGGGATCCCGAGCGTCAAGGTCCGCTCGGTGCTCACCTGTGACGCCAAGACCGGTACCTGCGCGAAGTGCTACGGCCGTTCGCTGGCCACCGGCAAGCTCGTCGACATCGGCGAGGCGGTCGGCATCATCGCCGCCCAGTCGATCGGTGAGCCCGGCACGCAGCTGACGATGCGTACCTTCCACACCGGTGGCTCCGCTTCGGCCGACGACATCACGCAGGGTCTGCCCCGCGTGGTCGAGCTGTTCGAGGCGCGCTCGCCCAAGGGCAAGACGCCGATCTCCGAGGCCGCCGGCCGGGTCGAGATCGACGAGACCGACAAGGCCCGCAAGGTCCTGGTCACGCCCGACGACGGCTCCGAGGTGCAGGAGTACCCGGTCTCGAAGCGGTCGCGGCTGCTGGTCGCCGACGGCGAGCACATCGAGGTCGGCCGCAAGCTGATCGTCGGTACCGAGGACCCGCAGGACGTGCTTCGCATCCTGGGTGTCCGCAAGGCGCAGGAGCACCTGGTCGACGAGGTGCAGCGCGTGTACCGCAGCCAGGGCGTGTCGATCCACGACAAGCACATCGAGATCATCGTGCGCCAGATGCTGCGCCGGGTCACGGTCATCGAGTCCGGCGAGACGAACCTGCTCCCGTCCGACCTGGTCGACCGGGTGAAGTTCGAGGAGGAGAACCGTCGCGTGGTCTCCGAGAGCGGCAAGCCCGCCTCGGGTCGCCCGGTCCTCATGGGCATCACCAAGGCCTCGCTCGCCACCGAGTCGTGGCTCTCGGCGGCCTCCTTCCAGGAGACCACCCGGGTGCTCACCGACGCGGCGATCCACGGTCGCTCCGACAGCCTGCGTGGCCTGAAGGAGAACGTGATCATCGGCAAGCTGATCCCGGCCGGAACGGGTCTGGAGCGGTACCGCAACATCCGGGTCGAGCCGACCGAGGAGGCCCGCGCCGCGGCGTACTCCGTCACCGGCTACGACTCCTACGACTACGAGTTCGGCACCGCCGGCTCCGGTCAGGCGGTCGCGCTCGACGACTTCGACTTCGGGTCGTACCAGCAGAACTAGCGTCTCGAAATCAGGTAGGTGAACGGCAACGGTCACCACACCCACACCCACGCTGACCCGTCCCTCATGGGGGACGGGTCAGCGTGTTTTTGGAGGAACACACCGTCGTCCTCGAGGGGGCGCTGCAGGCAGACCTCGGTCGACGGGTTCCGGGTCCACGTGCCGAACGCCACGAGGTCGCAGTTCGTGAAGCACCGCACCACCGGCTGCGCGAACGCCGCCGTGCACCTGATCGGCCACCGCCCCTACCGCTGAGTCCATACCCCCACCTGAGAGAATGAGGATGTGACTGCGCGCCCGCTCGAGACCGACGTGCTCGTCGTCGGCGCCGGGCCCGCCGGGTCGGCGGCGGCCGCCTGGGCCGCCCGAGCCGGGTACGACGTGGTGCTGGCCGACGCCGCGGTCTTTCCCCGCGACAAGACCTGCGGCGACGGGCTCACCCCGCGCGCGATCGGCGAGCTGACCCGGCTCGGCCTCGACGACTGGCTGCGCGCCCACACCGTCAACCGGGGGCTGCGCGCCCACGGGTTCGGCCAGACGCTGCTGCTCCCGTGGCCCGGGGGCAGCCTGCCCGACTGGGGCAGCGCGGTGGCCCGCACCGAGCTCGACGACCACCTGCGCACGACCGCGCTCAAGAGCGGTGCGACCGGCATCGACGGGGCCCGTGCGGTCGACGTCCGCCGCGAGGGTGACCGGGTGGCCGCGGTCGTGTTCAGGGAGGGCGACGAGACCTTCGAGATCGCCTGCCGGCGGCTGGTGGTGGCCGACGGCGTCCGCTCGCCGCTGGGCAGGATGCTGGGTCGCGAGTGGCACCGCGAGACCGTGTACGGCGTCGCCGGGCGGGCCTACATCGCCTCGACCGAGGCCGACGACCCGTGGATCAGCAGCCACCTCGAGCTGCGCGGCCAGGACGGCAAGATCCTGTCGGGGTACGGCTGGATCTTCCCCCTGGGCAACGGTGAGGTGAACATCGGTGTCGGCACGCTGGCCACGGCCAAGCGGCCCACCGACATCGCGGTCAAGCCGCTGATGTCGTACTACACCGACCAACGGCGCGAGGAGTTCGGCCTGTCGGGTGCGCTGCGCGCGCCCACCTCGGCGCTGCTGCCGATGGGGGGCGCGGTCAGCAACGTGGCCGGGCCGAACTGGGCGCTGATCGGCGACGCCGCCGCCTGCGTCAACCCGCTCAACGGCGAGGGCATCGACTACGGCCTCGAGACCGGGCGCCTCCTGGTCGACCTGATGGGGGAGCGCGACGACCTCTCGGCGGCGTGGCCCGCACTGCTGGCCGATCACTACGGCGAGG
This sequence comes from uncultured Actinomycetota bacterium, assembly GCA_963825985.1. Lineage (GTDB taxonomy): Bacteria > Actinomycetota > Actinomycetes > Propionibacteriales > Nocardioidaceae > Nocardioides. The sequence continues at coordinate 979,930 of CAWGVK010000002.1, forward strand.
CGTTCTCGATCGCGCGCCGCCTGGCCGGCCTGGTGACCGTGCCGCGGGTGCTGCCCGCGTTCGGCCCGGCCGGCATGCGCTCCGACTGGCTGATGACGCTCGCGCTGCGCTGGATGGGCAACCTGGTCACCGACGACGACCGCGACCGCGCGGCGCGCGTGTGGCGCTGGGCCGGACGACGGTCGCTGGCGCGCGACCACCGCCCGCCGTTCGCGTGAGCGAGCTGGTCTACCGGGGCGCCATCGCCGGGGGCAAGGTCGCCTTCCGGGCCCTGCGCCTCCAGGTGCGCGCCGAGGGCGCCGAGCGGCTGCCGACCACCGGCCCGGTCGTGCTCGCGAGCAACCACGTGTCGTTCCCCGACTTCCTCTTCGTCGGCGACGCACTGCTCGGCACCGGCCGGCTGGTCCGGTTCCTGTGCCGCGCCGACATCTGGGACTCCCCGGTCGGGCGGGCGATGGACGCGATGCGGCACGTGCCGGTCGACCGTGAGGCTCCGGCGGCGGCGTACCTCCAGGCGCGCAGCCTGCTGCGTGCCGGCGAGGTGGTGTGCGCGTTCCCCGAGGCGGGGATCTCGGCGGCGTACGTCGTGCGCGCGATGATGCCCGGCGCGGTGGCGCTGGCGCGCGAGACCGGGGCGCCGCTGGTGCCCGTCACCGTGTGGGGCGGCCAGCGGCTGTGGCCCCAGAAGCGGTCGCTCGACGAGCCGCTGCCGCGGCCCGTCCTGAGCCGCGGCCGGCTGGTCGACGTCCGGCTGGGCGAGCCGATCACGGTGCCGCCGGACGCCGACCTGGTCGCGACCACCCGGCGACTGGGGCAGCGGCTGCAGGAGGGTCTCGAGGCCCTGCAGCGGCTGCCCGAGCACCGACCACGCCCCGGCGAGTACGCCCCGTGGTACCCGGCCCACCTGGGTGGGCACGCCGTCGAGCGGGAGGCGTCGTACGCGCTGGACGGGATGCCGCGTTCGGCGGTCACGCCCACGTGGGGTCCGGCCGAAACGTAGGCGCATTCAATAGGGTTGCCGGGTGAGCAACCAGGTGCAGCGCGTGGCGGCGTACGCCGTGATCGTGCGCGACGGGCAGATCCTGCTCAGCCGCCTGGCCCCGCGCGTCTCCCGCACCGAGCTGTGGACGCTGCCCGGCGGCGGCCTCGACCACGGCGAGGACCCGCGCGACGCCGTCGTCCGCGAGGTGCACGAGGAGACCGGGCTCGACGTCACCATCGGCGAGGTGGCCCGCACCTTCTCGCTGCACCTGCCCGACACCTGGCGCCGTGGGCGCCGCGTCGACGCCCACTCGTTGCGGATCGTGTACGACGGCTGGGTGCCGCACGACTCGCCCGAGCCGCGTGTGGTCGAGGTCGACGGCTCCACGATCGAGGCGGCCTGGCGGCCGGTGGCCGACATCCTGGCGGGCGCCGTGCCGACCGTGTCGATGGTCAAGGAGGCGCTCGACGCCTACCGGCCCTTCCGGCGGCAGCGGGTGGCGGCGTACGCGCTGATCCGGCGGAGCACGCCCGACGACGCCGTCCTGCTGGCCCGGGTGTCGTCCCGCGGCTTCCACACCGGGCTCTGGAACCTGCCTGGCGGCGGCGTCGACTTCGGCGAGGACCCCGCCGATGCGGCCGTGCGCGAGGTGGCCGAGGAGACCGGCCTCGCGTGCGTGCTCGGCGACCTGCTGACCACCCACTCCGAGGTGGTGCGCGGCACCGCCCCCAACGGGCGCGACGAGGAGCTGCAGGGCGTCGGGCTGATCTACGCGGCGACCGTGCCCGACGGCACCGACACGTTCGTCGTCGAGGACGGCGGCACCACCGACGCCGTCGCCTGGGTGCCGGTCGCCGACATCGCCGCCGGCGCCGTGCCGGTGGTCGGCACGGTGCGGGCGGCGCTGCACCTCTAGCGGGCCGGCACCTCGACGTCCGGGGGCTGGGGCGCCTCGGTCGCGGGCTCGTCGGCCTGCTCCTCGAGCGCACCGCCGGCGCCGGGGCCGAACTGCGGGAAGGTGCCGTCGGTGAGCCACGCGAGCTGCCGCGCGACCTCGTCGGCCGGCAGCGGGACGACGCCGGCGCGGTCGGCGAGGGTGACGGCGTTCTCGAGGTGGTAGCCGACGAGCTCGCGCACCTCGGGCCGCTGCAGCGACCGGGTGCTGACGGTCAGCAGCAGCGGTCGCGACAGCGGGTAGCTGCCGTCGAGCACGCTCTGCGCGTCGGGCAGGACGCAGCCGCGCCGGTCGTCGCCGTCGGACAACTCGATCTCGAGCGGGCGCAGCACCCGGTCGTGGCTGGCGTAGAAGCCCTGGCTGAACAGGCCCACGCGACCGGTGAGCGACGCGAGCCGCTGGCGGGCCGCCAGCGCTCGCTGGTAGCGCTCGTCGACCGGCGCGAGCTGGTCTCTGAGCCGGTCGACGGCCACGGACGCGGCGCGCTTGGCGGCCGGGTCGGGCGCCTGGAGCACGCACGGCCCACGCCTGCGCGAGGCGACTCCTGATCGCGCCCACCTGAGGCTGGAGGACCGCCAGCGTGCCGACGAGGGCGGCGTCGCTGGCGACCCCGCCGACGACGATGCGGGTGGTGTCCTCGGTGCCGCTGGCGAGGTAGTCGGCGCGGAACGAGGAGGCGAGCGGCTCGGGGTCGTCGAGGACGTCGCGACCGAACGCGCGGGCGACGTCGAGGTCGACCGAGGGACCGCCAGCGACGAACGGCACGTCGCCGAGGTCGTCACCCAGGTCGGCCCAGGTCTCGACCGACGACCCGGCCGCGAAGCCGGCCCGCAGCTGGTCGGTCGACAGGCAGTCGGTGCCGACGTCGGTGCCGCTGCCGACGGCCACCACGACGGCGTCGGCGGCGACCCGGAGCTGGACGACGTCGAGTCCGTTGGCGCGGCAGTGGGAGTACTCCTCGGCCGTCAGCGGCCGCGCGGAGTCGACGACGTCGACCTCGCCGAAGCACAGCCGCTCGAAGGCGCGGGTCTCGCCGCCGGACCCCTGGGTCACGCGGACGTCGGTCGCGGTGCCGGCGAACCCGGCCAGCGCGAGCTCGGTCAGCGCCTCGGAGCCGCCGTCGAGCCGCACCACCCCCGGCACCGGGTCGGGCCGGGTGCCGAGCCGGAGCGGCGGGCTGGCGGCGTCGGTGGGCTCGTCGCCGCCGGGCTCGAGGCCGCTGCGGTTGATCGAGGCCGCCCCGCCGGCGTCGTCGGGCGACGCGCCCTGCGCGCTGCAGGCCGACAGGGCGACGACGAGTGCCGCCACGACGAGGAGGCTCCGGCGCGTCACGGGGCGCTCCGCCGGGCCGGGAACCGGGTCAGGTCGCCGTGGTCGAGCACCTCGAAGTCGGCCAGGCTCAGGCCCTGCAGGGCGTAGCCGGCCAGCGGCGCGGGCCCGTCGGGCGCACCGGCCTGCACGTACAGCGTCGGGACGGCGGCCCGACCGACGACGATCGCGCCGTACTGCTGCAAGGCGCGCACGAGGTGGTCGGCGTGGCGGCGCTGGTCGGCGTCGAGCGGCAACGGCGCACCGGTCTCCGGGTCGACCGGCGCAGTGAGCTCGACGTCGTCGCGCAGCCGGAGCCGCGCGCCCTCGGGCACCGCCGCGGCGTCGGACCGACCCGTCTGGTCGGTGGCCGACGCCGGCTGCACGAAGTAGCCGCCGGCGGTCACGGGGAGGCCGATCGCGACGGCGTGGTCGATCCGGCCGCGCTCGAGCTCGTCGGGGCGCACCAGGCCCGCGAACAGCGGCAGCCCCGAGCCCCGGACGCCGTCGACGTAGGGCTGGTTGAAGCCGGGACCGTCGAGGTCCCACTCCCGCAGGAAGTGGTAGGAGATGGTGCCGTCGGCCTCGCGGCGGGCCCGCCAGAAGTCGTAGCCGACCCGCGCGTCGGGGTCGAGGACCGTGAACCGTCCGTCGTCGAGCGGGTCAGGGTCGACGTCGGCGGGCACGTCGAGCACCAGGTCGCCGGCGCCGTCGCCGCACTGAGCCTGCCGACAGGTCAGCGTCGTCGGGACGCCGCCCGCGACCACGGGCACCGGCTGCGCCGAGCCGACCACGATGCTGCCGTCGTCGGCGCCCCTCGACCTGGTGAGCAGGGCCGCCGAGTCGGGCTGCACGGGCCGGTCGCCGATCGGGGTGTTCCAGGGCGAGAGCACGTTGAAGACGTCGTCGACCACCACCGACGGGCTGCTCGCCTGTCGGACCGGAGGCTCAGGCGCGACCGAGGCGGCATCGGGGCTACGGGCGTCGGCGGCGCAGCCGGCCACGAGGAGGGTGGCGAGCGCGCTCAGGACTGCCGCGCGCAGCAACGGGCGGTGGCAGGTGGGGCTCATGACCACCGGTCGGAGTCGGGTGTCTGTGGCGCGGAGCTGACCGTGACCTCGATGCTCTCGGCGAAGCGGGAGAAGGTCTCGCCGATCTCCTCGAGCTGCGCGGCCTCGTCGAGGAGCTCGTCGCCGTCGGACTGCCGCGCGGTGGCGATGATGGCGTGGGCCTCGCGGCGGGCGTGGAGGCGGATCAGCTCGGCATCGAGCTCGGCCTGGGCGGTGAGCAGCTCACAGCGCCGCGCCGCCTCGAGCTCGATGGCCTCGACGTGGCGCTCGTGGGCCGACTCGACCGCCCGCATCCGCTCCGTCACCGCCGCGGCCACCTCGGCGACCGAACGCGTCGAGGCGCGGGCGTCGCCGAGCTCGGGTCGGCGGTTGGTCGCGGACACCAGCAGGGCGAGCTCCTCGGCCTCCGACGGGTCGTCGTCGGTGTCGAACAGCCCGGTCGTGGGCGGCGCTGCGTCGGGTTCGGCGTCGGGCTCGGGAGGCGCGCTGAAGTCGACGGTGCCGACGCGGCCGGAGGCCGAGACGATGTCGCCGATCGACGGCGCGTCCTCGAGGAGGAACGGCTGCTCGCTCATGGTGTGCCTTTCTCGCCGATGACCCCGTCGACGCCACCGAGCTCGTCGAGACCGTCGGGCTCGGGGTCGGCGGCGGCGTCGGTCGGCACCTCGCCGTACTCGTAGCCGTCGGGCACCGCGACCAGCACGTAGCGGTCGGTGGCGGCGACGGGCCGGAGCACGGGGTCGGCTCCGGTGGCGGCGTCGGGGTAGCGCCGGCTCAGCAGGTCGAGGGCCGGGTTGGTCGACAACAGCAGGTAGTCGACGTGTGCGTCGGGGTCGACGGCGGCGCTGAGCCACGGCCCGTCGGAGCGGTCGACCCGGTCGAAGAACAGCGACGGGTCGCCGGTGAGCAGGATGACGCCGTAGGTCTGCGCGTTGTCGGTGAGCACCGAGCCGGGCCGGTCGACGTTGGCGACGATCCAGTCGGCCATGGCGCGCTCGTTGTCGTAGCCGACCACGGACCCGTCGACGGTCGTGGCGCCCTCCTGGCTGTCGCCGGTGGCGACGGCGTCGTGGAAGGCCCGCTCGATGCCCTGGTGCCGGAAGGTCTCCATCGCGTTGAACGTCCACGGGATGCTGAGGAGCAGGCCGCCGACCAGGCCCACCGTGACCAGGGTCGGGCCCGTGGCCGCCGAACGCGCCAGCCAGATCGCGCCGACCACCGAGACGAGGAGGATCGGCAGCGCGTTGCTCATCACCATCGGCGAGTCGGTCAGCCGGGTGAGCACCGCCAGGGCCGGCGCGAGGATCGAGACCAGCAGCAGCACGCCCAGCCACAGGGCGAACCCGTTGCGGTGGGTCATGGCGGCGAGGAGCAGCGCCGGGAGCACCACGATCGCGATCGGGGCGCCGTGGAGCACCAGGTCGCCGGTGCCGCGGACGACGTCGAGGAACGAGAGGCCGTCGAGCGCACCCGGCGACGCGGTGTCGCTGCTCTCGGTGAGCCAGTGGAACGGTCGGCCCAGGAGCGTGAGGTTGAACGCCGTCCAGAGCGTGACGACGTACACGGCGGGGGAGGCGAAGCCGACCGCCGTGCCCTCGACCTCGGTGCCGTCGGCGCCGAGCCGACCCAGGATCGCGACCACCATCACCAGACCGACCAGGAACCACAGCAGGCTGCCGTAGCCGGCGAGGGCCGCGACGGCGAACGCCAGGCCCGCGAGCATCACGAACCGGATGTCGGCGGTGACGTACCACGCGAAGAGTGCGCCGACCGCGGCGACGACGAAGGCCAGCCACAGGAAGTTGCGTGCGCCCACCGAGGCGTACATGACGACCAGCGGGTTGAGGCCGAGCGCGGCCAGGACGCTCAGCCGCAGCGTCAGCGTCACCCGGGCCCGGCGCATCATCGTGTTGACCACGACCAGGGTGAGGGCCGCGAAGATCGCGGAGACGACCGGCACCACGGCCAGCGAGCTGGTCAGGGACGGCACGACCGTGAACGGCGCCACGAGCAAGACCGCCAGCGGCGGGTAGTCGAACCCGATCGCCGCCAGCGTCGGAGCGTCGTTGTGGAAGACCATCAGCCCACGACCGAAACGGTCGAGGGTCTCGAAGCCCACCACGTGCATCTCGACCACCAGCCAGTGGCCGACGACGGAGTAGAGCACGGCGAACCCGACGAAGATCGCGACGCTCTCCCACGGGCGGCGGGTGATGTCGGCGGGACGTCGCCCGACGGACTGGACGACGCGGGGCGTCGTGGATGGGGGGCTGAGCACGGTCATGGTCGCTCGACGTCCAGCCCGTGCTCGGTCTTCTCCCAGTAGAACGGGCTGGTGAAGAGCTGCAGGAGGCCCTTCCAGGCCGCGTAGCTCATCAGGCCCCAGTAGATCGGCGAGAGCAGCGCCGTCCGGGTCAGGCCGAACTCGCCGCGCTGGAGGCTGCCGGCGACGTTGAGGTAGACGAAGACGAAGTTGCCGACGAACAGCATCAGCGCGGCGACGTAGAACACCGGGCCCGGGTAGGCCTCGGAGATGAACGACCACTCGGTCAGCCAGAAGACGGTGGTCAGGGCCCAGAACACCGGGTTGAGCAGGAGGACGAAGGCGGCGCCCATGGTCAGGTTGAACGACAGGAAGCCGCGCACGCCGGTCTGCTGCAGCAGCCGCAGCGGGTGGCGCATGTGCACCAACCAGGTCTGGTAGTGGCCCTTGCTCCACCTCGAGCGCTGCCGCACCCAGTTGCCCAGCTGGGAGTTGGCCTCCTCGAGCGTCGTCGAGTCGAGCAGGCCGGTACGGAATCCCTCGCGGTGCAGGCGCATGCCGAGGTCGGCGTCCTCGGTGACGTTGAAGGGGTCCCACGCGCCGAGCTCGCGCAGCGCGCTGGTCCGGAAGTGGTTGGAGGTGCCGCCCAGCGGGATCGGCGCGGCCGCTGCGGCCATGGCCGGCAGCACCAGCTCGAACTGCATGGAGTACTCGGTGGAGAACCACGCCGTCAGCAGGTTCTGGTGCTGGTTGTAGAAGTTGAGCTTGGCCTGCAGGCACACGACCTCGTCGGGCGCGGCCGCGAAGGCGAGCACGGCCTTCTTCAGCTGGTCGGGGTCGGGCCGGTCCTCGGCGTCGTAGATCACGCAGTAGGTGCCGGTGGCCAGCTGCAGCCCGTAGTTGCAGGCCTTCGGCTTGGTCTTCGGCTGGCCGTCGGGCACGACCACGAGCCGGTAGTGCGGCGGCAGGGCGAGGTCGTCGATCGCCTCGATCGTCTCGGCGTCGTCGTCCTCGCACAGCAGCAGCACCTCGAGGCGGGTGCGCGGGTAGTCGAGCGCGTCGAGGTCGCGGACCAGGCGCGCCACGATGCCGGCCTCGCGGTAGAGCGGCACCAGGATCGTGTAGACCGGGAGGGTGCGCTCGTCGAGCGCGACCACCTCCTCGTCGGTGACGTCGGTCTCGAGGTGGGCGCCGAGGGCGCGCATCGTCAGCCGGACCCGGTACGCCGCCACGGCCAGGTAGAGGGCGCTGCAGAGCGCGACGACGCCGACGGCCGTGCCGGTCGGCCAGACCACCGCGCCGACGGTCAGCACGACCGCCGCCACGAGCAGCACCGCCTTCTGGGCCGGCGAGACGACCACGTGGGCCGACTGCTCCGGGAACCTCGTCACGAGGTCGTGCACGGCCACCTCGGCGTACCGGGTGGTGTGGACGCGCTGGAGCAGCTGGTCGAGGTCGGTGCGGTTGGCCAGGAGCTGGCGGTAGGGCCGGCCCAGGGCCTCCTCGACGGCGACGGCGTCCTCGCCGGCCAGCGGGCGGGCCACGGCCAGCATCACGATGCCCTCGCTCTCGATGAGCGGCAGCGCCCGCAGGGTGCGGGCGAGCCGCTCGGGCAGCCGGCGGGCGATGGTGTAGTCGGGCTCGAAGTCGGTCAGGCCGACCCGTTGGATCTGGTGCATCTCGGACAGAGCGGCGACGAGCACGTCCTCCGCGAGCGACCCGTGGGAGACGAGGATGTCGCCGAGCGGGTCGCCGGTGCGTGCGTACTCGAGCATCGCCCGCTGCAGCTGCTCGGAGCTCACCAGGCCGCTGCGGGTGAGCATCTGGGTCATCTGCATGCGGGTGCGGCGGGACTCGGCCGACTCGACCTCGGCCGCGACCCGCGGGTAGGCCTCGTCGACGACCTCGGTGATCTCGCTGGCGGTGTGGCGGACCAGCACGACGGGCCGGTCGAGGCGCTCGGCGACGACGTGCTCGGTGATGGAGTCGTCGGCGTCGGCCGCGGCGACCAGCACGGTGCCCTGGTGGTGGGCGTAGGGCATCACGCGGAACGTGCGGCAGATGCCCTCGGGGACGGCGTGGCGCAGGACGTCGTCGATGCCGTCCTGGAGGCGCGGCAACGAGTGGCTGATGGTGGCCGTCACGACGCCCCTGCCCCGAACCCGTGGGTCGCGAGCCCGGAGCCGGAGGAGGCCCCCGGCGCCCGGCCGGTGCGCGGGCGGAGCACGGCGTAGGCCAGGAGCGCGGCGGCCAGCAGGAGCAGCGGTGCCACGACGAAAGCCAGGATCGCCACGACGAACGTCGCGAGGGTCACGAGCAGGCCGACTACCGCCGCGCCGACGGACCTGGCCGCCGGGCGCGCCGCAGTGGTCCGAACCAACATGTGAGCCCCCCTGACGTTTCCGAGACGACACGACGGCCATCTCGGGAACGATCTAGGGAGCAGTAGACACGGGTGAGCGACAGTCTTCAACCATGGCCGGGTAACAAGGGCTGTTACTTCACCGACCTGCCCGAACTTGTCGTCGAATGTGCCACTAGTTGCCCGAAATCCCCTGCTGGGGCGGGGGTTTCGACCGCTCTCGCCGCCCGCGCCCTACAGTGACCGGATGGCCGAGACCGTGTTCACCTACGCCGCCCCTGCCCTCAAGTTCGGGTCGGGGGCATCGTCGGAGGTGGGCCACGACCTGCTCGGGTACGGCGCGCGCCGCGTGCTGCTGGTGACCGACCCTGGCGTGGCCGCGACCGGCCACCCGGCCCGGATCGCGGAGGAGATGACCGCGCGCGGCCTCGAGGTGACGACGTACGACCGGGCGCACTGCGAGCCGACCGACGACTCGCTGCGCGAGGCCATCGACTTCGCCCGCGACGCCGGACCCTTCGACGCCGTCGTCGCGGTGGGCGGCGGGTCGTCGATCGACACCGCGAAGGCCGTCAACCTGCTCAGCACCAACCCCGGCGAGCTGATGGACTACATCAACGCGCCGGTCGGCAAGGCGCTGGCGCCGGTCAACCGGCTGCTGCCGCTGGTGGCGATCCCGACCACCACCGGCACCGGCAGCGAGAGCACCACGATCTGCGTGCTCGACGTGCTCTCGCTCAAGGTCAAGACGGGCATCAGCCACGTGGCGCTGCGCCCCACGCTCGCCGTGGTCGACCCGTTGCTCACCGCCACCCAGCCGGCGATGGTCACCGCGGCGGCCGGGATGGACATCCTCTGCCACGCCCTCGAGAGCTACACCGCGCGCTGGTTCGCCGACTTCGACGCCAAGCAGCCCGAGCAGCGGGTGCCCTACTGCGGGGCCAACCCGATCGCCGACATGTGGTCGGAGCGGGCGATGGGGCTGCTGGCCGAGTCGTTCCGCCGGGCGGTCAGCGGCGACGGCGACGACGGCGACCAGGGCGGGGCGCGCGAGCGGATGGCGATGGCGGCGACGTTCGCCGGGCTCGGCTTCGGCAACGCCGGCGTCCACGTGCCGCACGCGAACGCCTACCCGATCGCCGGCCGGGTCCGCGAGTACCGCCCCGACGGCTACCCGCCCGACGAGGCGATCGTGCCGCACGGCATGGCGGTCGCGCTGACCGCACCGGAGGCGTTCCGGTTCACCTTCGACGCCACCCCCGAGCGGCACCTGCATGCGGCGCGGCTGCTCGACCCCACCCTCCCGACCGGGGCGACGGGCCCCGACGTGCTGCCCGAGCGTCCTGTCCCGGCTGATGCGCGACGTCGGCATCCCGAACGGCCTGGCCGAGGTGGGGTACGGCGACGCAGACGTCGACGACCTCGTCGAGGGCGCGCTCAAGCAGGAGCGGCTGCTGGCCACGGCGCCCAAGCCGGTGACCGGCGACGACCTGGCCGGGGTGTTCCGCGGCTCGATGGAGCATTGGTGAGTCGCTCGCCGGACGCCGACTGGCTGCGTGCTCTGCGGGTAACGGGCCCTCCGTGATGCTCCTGCGCCGTCACAACGGCGCAGGAGCATGCCTGGGAACGTTACCAGCTCCTCACCCCGGACGTTGGCTGGCCGGCGGCTGTGGGCGCCCTCGGTAGGATCGCGGTGATCCCGCCCCCGTGGCGCTGCTGGCCCTGCTGCTGATCGTGGTGTCGCGGCGGTGCTCAATGACACGACCCCGACGAGTCGCTGGTGCGCGGGACCTGCTCGACCCCGACACGTTGGTACGCGCGGTCGGGGCCGGGCGACAGCAGGGCCGGCAGTCGTGGCGCCGGGTCGAGCTGCGCTACGTCGACCTGAAGGCGGGCCGGCGGCTGCAGGTGACGGCGTACGACGACACCCAGGCCCACACCGCCAACCACGCCGTCGGCGCCGAGGCGGCGAGGCCGTCGACGAGCTGCTGGCCGAGCCGTTCGGCAACTGGCACGTCGAGACCACGACCCAGACCCACCAGGTGCGGGTGACCAAGCGGGGCGGGGCGGTCCTGCACAGGCCGCCCGACCGGGCCCCGTGGTGACCGACCACGGCCACGACCGCGACAAGGCCCGGCTCCTGCCCGAGGACGACCCGGTCTTCCGGGCGCTCGGGCTCAGCGACGCCGAGGGCCGGATCAAGCCCAGCCGGCAGGCGAAGTACCGCCAGGTCGAGGAGTTCCTGCGGCTGCTCGACACCAGCCTGACCGAGGCGATCGCGCAAGGGCCACCTGCGTGCCCCCACGCCCGACGAGCCGCTGCGCGTCGCCGACCTGGGGTGCGGCAACGCCTACCTGACCTTCGCGGCGCAGCGCTTCCTGACCGTCGGAGCGCGGGCTGTCGGTGCGGCTCACCGGGGTCGACGTGCGCGAGCAGTCCCGCGAGCACAACACGGCCCTGGCCGGCCAGCTCGACGTCGACGCCGCCTTCGTGGTGGGCAGCATCGCCGACGTCCGGCTCGACCCGCCGCCGGACGTCGTCCTGGCCCTGCACGCCTGCGACACCGCCACCGACGAGGCCCTGGCGCGCGCGGTCGAGTGGGACGCGTCGCTGGTGCTGGCCGCGCCGTGCTGCCACCACGACATCGCCCGCCAGCTGCGACGCGGGCCGACCCCGCCGTCGTACGCCGAGCTGACCCGGCACGGCATCCTGCGCGAGCGGCTGGCCGACACCCTCACCGACGGGCTGCGGGCCTCGCTGATGCGGCTGCAGGGCTACCGGGTCGACGTGATGCAGTTCGTCGAGAGCAAGCACACGCCGCGCAACACCATGCTGCGTGCCGTGCGCACGGGGGCGCCGGCTGACGACGTCCGCGCCGAGTACGACGAGCTCGTCACCACGTGGGGCCTCCGGCCCCGCCTGGCCGAGCTGCTCGACGCATGAACCAGACGCTGGTGCAGAGACTGCTCACCCTGGGCGTCATCGTGCCGTTCGTCATCGGGTTCGCCTCGGCCTCGGCCGCACCGCCGGCGCGCGTGGCCTTCACCTTCACCGACCCCGCGATCGTCGAGTCGAGCGCGCTGGTCTTCGCCGACGGCCTCTTCGTCACCGCCAACGACTCGGGCGACACCGGCCGGATCTTCACGGTCGACCCCGACACCGGAGACACCGTCGGCGTCACCACCTGGCCGCGAGAGCCCGTGGACGTCGAGGCGCTGGCGCCCGCCGGCGGGGGCGAGGTGTGGGTGGGCGACATCGGCGACAACGGCGCGGCGCGGTCGGCGGTCACCGTGGCGCGGCTGCCGTTCGGCCGGGGCGACCGGAGCGGGCCGGTGCCGACGTACGACCTCGTCTACCCGGGCGGCGCCCAGGACGCCGAGACGCTGATGGTCGACCCGCAGACCCGACGGCTCGTGATCGTGACCAAGGGCATCTTCGGCGGCGACGTCCTCGTGGCTCCCGCGACGCTCGACAGCGACCGGCCCAACCGGATGCGCCTGGTCGGCACCGCGATCGGGGTGGCCACCGACGGGTCGTTCTTCCCCGACGGCCGCCACTTCATCGTGCGCAGCTACGGCCGCGCGGCCGTCTACACGTGGCCCGGCCTCGCGGAGGTCGATCGGTGGGAGCTGCCCGACCAGGACCAGGGCGAGGGTGTCGCCGTCCGCGCCGACCGCACGGTGTTCCTCAGCAGCGAGGGCGCCCTGGCCCCGGTGCTGCGGATCAGGCTGCCCGCGGAGGTGCGACGTGCCGTCCGGCCGGTGGCTCCCGCGGAGCCTCCCGAGCAGACGGCCGAGCCGCGGCCGGCTCCCCAGGCCGACGAGGAGGGCCTGGCGGGCCAGGAGCGGCCGGTCTGGCCGTGGCTGGTCGGGGGAGTCGTCGGCGTCGCCATGCTCGGCGTCCTGGTGCGCTCGCTCCGTCCGCGCGGGTGAGGCCGGGCGCCTCCGGTTGTTCCTAGGGTGACGTCGTGGTGAGACTGCGGCGGACGTCGCCCGACCAGCCGGGCTGGACCCGCCGAAGGGCCGGCAAGGGATTCGTCTACCTCGACGAGGACGGCGACCGGCTGGCCGACGACGACGCCCAGCGGGTCAAGGACCTGGTGATCCCGCCCGCGTGGCGTGACGTGTGGGTGACGCCGTACCCGAACGGGCACCTGCAGGCAGTGGGCACCGACGACGCCGGTCGGCGCCAGTACCTCTACCACCCCGACTGGCGCACCCGGCGGGACGCGCAGAAGTTCGACCGGATGCTCGAGTTCGCCAAGGGGCTGGTCAAGGCGCGCGAGCTGGTGCTCACCGACCTCGGCCGCGAGGGCATGCCGCTCGAGCGGGCGTGTGCTGCCGCGGTCCGGCTGCTCGACCTCGGGTACTTCCGGATCGGCAACGACGTGTACGCCGACGAGCACGGCTCGTTCGGGCTGACCACGCTCGAGCGGCGGCACGTGAAGCGGCACCAGGACCGGCTCGTGTTCGCGTTCACCGGCAAGTCGGGCGTCGACCACCGGGTCGAGATCGACGATGCGACGGTGATCGAGGCCGTCGAGATCATGCGGCGGCGCCGCTCGAAGGGCGACCCGAGCCTGCTCGCCTACCAGCAGGGCCGGTCGTGGCGCTCGATCATCCCCGACCTGGTCAACGAGTACGTGCGCGAGAGCACCGGGCTCGAGGCGACGGCCAAGGACTTCCGCACGTGGCACGCCACCGTGCTGGCCGCGGCGGCGCTGGCCGAGACCTCGGAGCCGGGGGACACGAAGGCGTCGCGGAAGCGGGCGGTGGCCGGCGCGATGAGGGAGGTCTCGGAGTTCCTGGGAAATACGCCCACCCTGGCGCGCTCGTCGTACGTCGATCCGCGGGTGATCGAGGCCTACGAGCGTGGTCTGACGATCCGCGGCACCACGCGGCGCCGCCACGACACCCCGGACGAGCGTCAGGCCGCGCTCGAGCGCGCGACGCTCCGGCTGATTCGTACAGTGGGCTGATGGACATCACCGTGGTCGAGGGTGACATCACCGAGCAGGACGTCGACGCCGTCGTGAACGCCGCCAACCGGGCGATGCGCGGGGGGAGCGGGGTCGACGGCGCCATCCACGCCGCGGGCGGTCCGGCGGTGCTCGACGACTGCCGGCGCCGCTTTCCCGACGGCCTGGCCACCGGTGACGCGGGCTGGACGACGGCCGGAGACCTGCCCGCGCGGTGGGTGATCCACGTGGTCGGGCCGAACTTCACCCGCGGCGAGACCGACCGGTCGCTGCTCACGTCGTGCTACTCGCGAGCCCTCGCGGTGGCCGACGAGCTCGGCGCCCGCTCGGTGGCGTTCCCGCTCGTGTCGGCCGGCGTCTACGGCTGGCCGAAGCGCGACGCCGTCGCCGCCGCGGTCGACACCCTCCGCGCCACGCCCACCCACGTCTCCGAGGCCCGGATCGTCGCCTTCGGCCGGTCGACGTTCGAGCTGGTGGAGCGGGCCCTGGCGGGGTAGTGGTCAGGACGCGTGCTCGACCACCCAGTCGATGCAGTGGGTGAGGGCCTCGACGTCGGCGGGGTCGACGGCGGGGTACATGGCGACGCGCAGCTGGTTCTGGCCGAGCTTGCGGTACGGCTCGGTGTCGACGATCCCGTTGCTCCGCAGGGTCTTGGCGAGGGCGGCGGCGTCGACGGAGTCGTCGAAGTTGATGGTGCCGATCACCAGCGAGCGGTGGTCGGGGTCGGCGACGTACGGGTGGGCGAACGGCGACTTCTCGGCC